>JAXMDZ010000041.1:0-8826 GCA_046348585.1 Alphaproteobacteria bacterium | reverse complement strand
CATCTGATCCGCAAAAGACAGTTTGCCTCCGGCAGCGTCAACCCTGCGGCGGTCACGTCGGCGGGACCATCGACACGAATCGGCCGCATATCTAGGTTCGTGTCCGCACCATGAAAGTCCTCGCCGCCCTTGTCATCGCCCTGGCGCTCGCCGGGCCGGCCTTCGCCGCCGCAGAGCCCGACGAAGCGCCGGTCGAGGCGGGCAGCGCCGCCGACGCCTACGACGCCTTTCTCAGCGGCCGCTACGAGGAGGCGATCGCCATGTGGCTGCCGCTGGCCAATGGCGGCGACGTTTCGGCGCAGTTCAACCTGGGCGTGATGTACGCCAACGGCCTCGGCGTCGACCGCGACATGAAGTCGGCGATGGACTGGTGGCGACGGGCGGCGAGCCAGCTCCATGTGCGGGCCGCCCACAATCTGGCGCTGGCGATCCTGGCGGGCGAGCCGAAAGTCGACGGCGTGCCGGCCGATCCCGACTACGGCGCGGCGCTGCGCTATCTGAAGATCGGCGCGGACGCGGGCTATCCCAATTCGGAATACACGCTCGGCAAGCTCTACCAGGAGGGCGTCGGGGTCGAGAAGGACGAGCGGCGGGCCGCCGAACTCTTCCTCAGCGCCAGCATCAAGGGCTTCGCCAAGGCGCAGTACAATCTGGGCAAGGTCTATCGCGACGGCGCGGGCATGACCGCGAGCGAGGAATTGTCGCTGTTCTGGTTCGCCGAAGCCGCCGAGCGCGGCCATGCGCGGGCGCAGGATCGCATGGCGCAGCGCTTCCTCACCGGGCGCGGCGTCGAAAAGGACGAGATCGAGGCGCTCAAATGGTCGATCCTCGCCGCCGCGCAGGGCGTGCCGGAGGCCGAGCGCCGCCGCTTCGATCTCTCGGCCCGGCTCGACCAGACCGACATCGACGAGGCCGAACGCCGGGCCGCCGAGTTCGCGCCGCGCAAGGGGCCGGTGCTGAACCTGCCCCAGGCCGAGACGCCGTGAGCGCCCGCCGCCTGAGCGTGCGCCGCGAAAGCTGGCCGCTGGAGCGGCCCTTCGCGATCTCGCGCGGGGTGAAGACGGCGGCCGAAGTGGTGGTCTGCGAGATCGCCGGGAACGGCCATGCCGGGCGCGGCGAGTGCGTTCCCTATGGCCGCTACGGCGAGACGATCGGCAGCGTCGAGGCGGCGATCGAGGGCGTCGCGGCGGCGATCGAGGCCGGGGCCGGACGGACCGATCTCGCCCGCCTGCTGCCCGCGGGCGCGGCCCGCAACGCGGTCGATTGCGCGCTCTGGGATCTGGAGGCCAAGGCGAGCGATACGCCGGTCTGGCGTCTCGCCGGGCTGACGCCGCCGGCCGCCGCCATCACCGCCTATACGATCAGCCTCGGAACGCCCGCCGCGATGGGCGCGGCGGCCGCCGAGGCGCGCCACCGTCCGCTGCTGAAGCTGAAGCTCGGACCCGACGATCCGGTCGCCTGCGTCGCGGCGGTGCGGGCCGGCGCGCCGGGGGCGCGGCTGATCGCCGACCCGAACGAGGGCTGGAGCTTCGATCAGCTGGCGGCGATCGCGCCGGAGCTTGCGCGGCTCGGCCTCGAACTGGTCGAGCAGCCGATCCCGGCGCTGGAGGACCACCGGCTCAAGGGCTGGGACAGCCCGATCCTGCTCTGCGCCGACGAGAGCTTTCACATCGCCGCCGACATTCCCGCCCTCGCCGGGCGCTACGGCGCAGTGAACGTGAAGCTCGACAAGGCGGGCGGCTTCACCGAGGCGCTGGCCTCGGTGCGCGCGGCCGAGGCGGCGGGCCTGAAGATCATGGTCGGCTGCATGGTCTCGACCTCGCTCGCCATGGCCCCGGCGGCGCTGCTGGCGGGGGCGGCGGCCTATGTCGATCTCGACGGGCCGCTGCTGCTGAAAGCCGACCGCGAGGGCGGGATCGCCTTCGAAGGCAGCCTGATGCAGCCGCCCGCGCGCGCCCTCTGGGGGTGAATCCGCTTGAATAATCGCCGATCGGGCGTATGGTTTTGGGCGACGGAAACAGAGGAGTGGACTCCCATGCAGAAGAAGAGCTGGGCGAAGCCCAAGGCGGTCGAGAGCAGCGCGGCCATGGAGATCAACTGCTACGTCTCCTGCACCCTCAAGTCCTGACGGAGCGAGCAGGCATCCTTCATGAGGCTCCTGGTACTCGGGTCCGGAGCCGGCGGAGGCCTCCCGCAGTGGAATGCGCCAAATGAGAACGGGCGGGCCGCCTTCGGGCGCGACCCGCTCGTTCCGTTTCGGAGCCAGTGTTCGCTGGCCGTCAGCCTCGACGGCTTCTCGTGGGCGATCCTCAACGCCGCACCCGATCTCAGACAGCAGATCATCGCCAATCCCCAGCTTCACCCGCGCCTGCCGCCCCGCTCCACCCCCATCGAGGCGGTGCTGCTGACGGGGGCGGAGATCGACCAGGTGACGGGTCTTCTGTGCCTGCGCGAGCGGCAGGCGTTCACGATCTACGGCACGCAGCCGACGCTGGCGGCGCTGGCGATGAATCCGATCTTCGAGGCGCTGTCCGAGGTGGTGACGCGCACGGCGCTGACCCCGGACGTCCCGTTCGAGCCGCTGCCGGGCCTCAAGGCCACCGCCATCGACCTGCCCGGCAAGGCGCCGCTTTACCTGGAGCGGACGCGGCCCGACCCGACGCGGGGGGAGCCCGGCGACTGCGCCGGCTTCGTGCTGGAAAGCGCGGGCAAGCGCGCCGTCTTCGCCCCCGGCTGCGCCCGCATGACGGAGGCCCTCGCCGATGCCTGCGAGGGCGCGGACGCGGTCTTTTTCGACGGCACGCTCTTTACCGACGACGAGATGATCCGGTCCGGCGAAGGGACCAAGACCGGCCGGCGCATGGGCCACATGCCGATGACCGGCCCCGGCGGCGCGGTCGAGGCCTTCGGCCAAATCCGCGCGGGGCGGAAATTCTTCATCCACATCAACAACACCAATCCCGCCCTGCGCTATGACAGCGCCGAACGGGCGGCGCTGGCGGCCGAAGGCTGGGCGATCGCCGAGGACGGGATGGAGATTTCGCTGTGACCGCAATGATGTCGCCCGCCGCCTTCGAGGCGGCCCTGCGCGCCGTGGGGGCCGAGCGCTACCACGACAAGCATCCGTTCCACCGCCTGCTGCATACAGGCAAGCTGAACAAGGGACAGGTGCAGGCCTGGGCGCTTAACCGCTACGTCTATCAGGCGCATATCCCGATCAAGGACGCGGCGCTGATCGCCCGTTGCCCCGATCCGGCGCTGCGCCGTGCCTGGCGCTCGCGCCTCGCCGACCATGACGGCGACGAGAACCGCATCGGCGGCATCGCCCGCTGGCTGAAGCTGACCGATGCGCTCGGCTTCGAGCGCGACTATGTGACCTCGATGGCCGGCATCCTGCCCGCCTCGCTGTTCGCGGCGCAATCCTATGTCCGCTTCGTCTCGACCCGCAGCCTTCTGGAAGCCGTCGCCTCGTCGCTGACCGAATTGTTCTCGCCGACCATCATCGCCGAGCGCGTCGAAGGCATGCTCGCCGGCTACGATTTCATCGACCAGGAGGCGCTCGCCTATTTCCGGCCGCGCCTCACCGAAGCGCCGCAGGACTCGGCCTTCGCGCTCGCCTATTGCATCGAGAACGCCCGCACCCCGGCCGAACAAAAGGCCGTCATCGACGCGCTGAAGTTCAAGTGCGGCGTGCTGTGGTCGATGCTCGACGCGCTGCATTTCGCCTATGTCGCGCCCGGCCTCGTGCCGCCCGGCGCCTTCGTTCCGCAGGGATGAGCGCGCCCAGCCTCGCGCCGGGCGTGCGCCTGCACCACGACAGGGTGCGGGCGCGCGAGGTGCTGCTGGCGCCCGAGCGCATCGTCGCGCTGGACGAGACGGCGGCGGCGATCCTTGCGCTGGTGGACGGACGGCGCAGCCTCGCGGAGATCGCCGCGCGGCTCGCCGCCGACTACGACGCCGATCCCGCCGAGATCGAGGCCGATGCCGCGGCGCTCGTCGCCGATCTCGCGGCGCGGGGCTATGTGCGGCCATGACGCCCGCGCCGCCGACCGGCCTTCTCGCCGAACTGACGCATCGCTGTCCCCTCGCCTGCCCCTATTGCTCCAACCCGCTGGAGCTGGTGCAGGCGGAGCGCGAACTGGACACCGCGACCTGGGCGCGGGTGTTCCGCGAGGCGGCCGATCTCGGCGTGCTGCAACTCCACCTCTCGGGCGGCGAGCCCGCCTCGCGGCGCGATCTTGAGGCGCTGGTCGCGGCGGCGCGCGAGGCCGGGCTCTACACCAACCTCATCACCTCGGGCATCGGGCTGACCGAGGAGCGGCTGAAGCGGCTGGCGGCGGCGGGCCTCGACCATGTGCAGCTCTCGCTTCAGGACGTGGACGCGCAAAGCTCCGACCGCATCGGCGGCTATGCGGGCTACGAGCGCAAGCGCGCGGTCGCGGCCTGGACGCGGGCGCTCGGCCTCGCGCTGACGCTCAACGCGCCGCTCCACCGGGCGAACGTCCACAACGCGGCGCGCTTCATCGACCTGGCGCTGGAGATGGATTGCGGGCGGATCGAGATGGCCCACATCCAGTATTACGGCTGGGCGCTCGCCAACCGCGCCGCGCTGCTGCCGACGCGGGCCCAACTGGACGAGACGATCGCGCTGGTCGCCGCGGCGCGGGAACGGCTGAAAGGCCGTCTGGTGCTCGATTTCGTGATCCCCGACTATTACGCCGACGCGCCCAAGGCCTGCATGGGCGGCTGGGGCCGCGAGGTGATCGTGGTCGCGCCCGACGGCGCGGCGATGCCCTGCCACGCCGCCGCCGGCCTGCCGGGGATGGCGTTCCTCAACGTGCGCGACACGCCGCTCGCCGAGATTTGGACCGGCAGCGAGGCCTTCAACCGCTTCCGCGGCACGGAGTGGATGCGCGAACCCTGCCGCGGCTGCGCCAATGCCGAGATCGACTGGGGCGGCTGCCGCTGTCAGGCGATGGCGCTGGCGGGCGCGGCGGAGGCGACCGATCCGGCTTGCGCCCTGTCGCCCCGCCACGCGGCGATGCGGGCGATCGGCGAAGCGGAAGCCGATGCCCCGCCCCCGCCCTACCGCTATCGCCGGATGGATCGCTAGGCGATCTTCAGCGCGATCTTGCCGAAATGGCCCTGCCCCTTCATCAGCTCGAAGCCGGCGCGGGCTTCGGCGAAGGGCAGCGTGCGATCGACCACCGGCGCGATGCGGTTGGCGTCGATGGCGCGGCACATGTCCTCGAACATCGCGCGGCTGCCGACGCTGATGCCCCTGATGTTGAGATTGCCGCCGAAGATCGCGGCGATGGGGATGTCCTGCGTGAAGCCGCCGACGACGCCGATGACCGAGATGTGGCCGTCGATGCGCGCCGCCTGAAGCGACTGCACGAAGGTGCCCGCGCCGCCGACCTCGACGATATGGTCCGCGCCGAGGCCGCCGGTGATGCGGCGGACTTCCTTCGCCCATTCCGGCGTCGTCTTGTAGTTGATGAGGTGATCGGCCCCCAGCGCCCGCGCGCGCTCCAGCTTCTCGTCGGACGACGAGGTGGCGATGACCGTCGCGCCCGCCGCCTTGGCGAACTGGAGCGCGAAGATCGAAACGCCGCCGGTGCCCTGCACCACCACCGTCTCGCCCGCCTTGAGGCCGCCTTCCATGAGGCCGCGCCAGGCGGTGAGGCCGGCGCAGGGCAGCGTCGCGACCTGCTCGTCGGTGAGGAAGTCCGGCGCCCTCGAAACGCCTTCTTCGGAAAGGCACATATACTCGGTGAGGCAGCCGTCGATCGGGCCGCCGAGCGAGGTGCCGAGCGCCCGCGCCTCCGGCCGCCCCGAAAGCCAGCCCTGGAAGAACGACGGCGCGACGCGGTCGCCCGCCTTCACGCGCGTGACGCCTTCGCCCGTCTCCTCCACCACGCCGCAGCCGTCGGACAGCGGAATGAAGGGCAGCCGGTAGAGCCCCATCGTGACGTTGACGAGGTCGCGGTAGTTGAGCGACGCCGCCTTCATGCGGATGAGAACCTGCCCCGGCCCAGGTTTCGGCACGTCGCGCTCGACGAGCTTCAGATTGTCGAGGCCGGCGGCCCCTTCGAGCTGGATGCATTTCATGGCGTCGTCTCCGTTGCGAAAAGCGTGCTCCCGTTCCAGACCCGGGCGAGCATGAGCGTGAGGCCCAGCGCCAGCAAGGACAGTCCGGCGGGGAGAAGATAGGCGTAGCCGCCGATCGCCCCGAACAGCGGCCCGGCGAGGAAGGTGACCGCGCCGGTGGCGAGGCCGTAGGCGGCGACCGCGAACAGCGACTGGGCGGTCGCCGCGAGGGTCAGCGGCACGGCGCGCCCGAGGAACTGCATCGTGCCCAGATGGACGAGGCCGAACGATCCGGCGTGCAGCACCTGCAG
Organism: Alphaproteobacteria bacterium; assembly: GCA_046348585.1. Taxonomy (GTDB): domain Bacteria; phylum Pseudomonadota; class Alphaproteobacteria; order Micropepsales; family Micropepsaceae; genus JADZAI01. The sequence continues at coordinate 2,425 of JAXMDZ010000041.1, read as the reverse complement.
CAGCGCCGCCGTGACCGGATCGGCTTCGAACGCCATGCCGGTCCAGCGCGCCGCCCCGGCGGCAGTGCCGAGGGCGATCAGCGTCGTCGCCCGGACGCCGCGCGTCAGCCACGGCGCGACAAGGAACAGCAGCACCTCGACGAAGACGCCGAGGCCCCAGAGGAAGCCGATATAGCCGGTCGTGTAGCCGAGGCGCTCGAAATTGAGCGTGCCCATCGCGTAATAGACGCCGTGCGCCGACTGCGCCGCGCTGGTCGCCGCGACGAAGACCAGAAACGTCCGGTGACGGATGAGTTGCCCCGCCTGGGCCAGCGTCAGCCTCAGCGCCCGGCCGATCCCCGCGACATGGGCGGCCTCGCGGCGGAGCTTTGGCAGCGGCAGGAAGCAGACGATCTGGGCGAGGACGGTCGAGGCGACCATCGCCGCCACCCACTGCACGCCGACCAGGCCGACCGCGACGCCCCCTGCGTAATTGCCGACCACGAAGGCGAACGAGCCGATGGCGCGCACCCGCGAATAGTGAAAACCGTAATCGTCGGCGCCGCGCGCCGTCTGCGTCTCGATGATCGGACCGAGCGAGGAGTGGAACGTCGCCGCCGTGACGGTGAGGGCGAAGATCGGCCAGAAGCCGTTGCCCTCGCCGAACAGCGCCAGCGACCCGAACAGCGCCAGGCTGATCGAGGCGATGACGAGCGCCACCATGCGGCGGTCGTTCAGCGCGTCGGCGATCAGCCCGACGACCGGCGAGACGAAGACGCGGGTGAGCATCCCGACCCCGAGGATCATCGAGGTCTGCTGCGGCGAGATGCCGTTGTGCTGGAGCCAGAGCGGGAAGAACGGCAGATAGACGCCTCCCAGCAGCGCGAGCGCGCTCTGGGCGAGCGCAAATCGTGCCGCCGGAAACCGCATGATGTGCGCCGCGCCCCCGGCTACATGGCGGGCAGATGGAGGCGGCGGCGGGCGGCCGATTCCTTCAGGAAGGCCGCGATCTCGCGCTCCAGCGCCTTGTCGCCGCCCGGCCCTTCGGCCTTTTCCTGCAAGGCGATGAGGGCGCGGGTCAGCGCGGCGTTCTCCGCGTTCAGCGCCGCGATGGCGAGACCGCCGGGCGCGACGTCGACCGCGACGCCGCCGCGCGCCAGGATTTCGCGCAGGCGCGCGTTCTCCCAGGCCCGCACGTCGGCGGCCCGGCCGTATTCCTGCGCGGCGAGGATCATCACGATCGCCACCGTCGAGGCCGAACCCTGGCCGTAGCCGGGGGCGATGTTGGGGGCGATCTCCATCAGCAGCTTGCCGGCCGCGAGATTGAGAAGGGCGTCCGCTTCGGGGATCATGCTGCGTCCTCCGCCAGCCGGTCGGCGATGACCTGATTGTGGAACGAGAGGCAATACCAGCCCGAGAAGGCGTTGACCGGATCGGTGTTCTTGCCGTCCTGCACTTCGGCGGCGGCCGAAATCCAGATGCCGAGCCCCTTGAGGCTGGCGAACATCTCCCACCATTTGAGCGCCGCGGGATCGGCCTTGAGGCCGCTCGTGCGCTCCCAATGGGCGATCGCCTCGGCGCGCGAGCACATGCCGCCCGGCCGCGCCGGATTGTGGTGCGCCCACAGCGGATCGAGCGCCCAGCCCAGATCCTCCAGCGGATCGCCGAGATGGGCCATCTCCCAGTCGAGAATGGCCGCGATCGTGCCGTCCTCGCGGAAGAGGAAATTGCCGGTGCGATAATCGCCGTGCACGACGCCCACCTTCTGGGCCGGCGGCGGCGGGTTGCGCCGCAGCCAGCGGATCGCCGCGCGGGCGATCGGCTGCGGCTCGCGCTCGTCCTCGTCGATCACTTTCTCCCATTTGGCGAGTTCGGCGGACCAGCAAGCATCGGCGGCCGGGGCCTCCCAGTCGAGCCCGAGCGCCTTCGGATCGGCCTTGGCGATCTCGCCGAGCGAACCGAAGAACTGCGCGCCGATCTTGGCGGCGTGCGGGCCGTAGGGTTCGGCCAGCAGCACGCTGGCGGCGGTCGCGTTCTCGATCTCCTCCATCATGAAGAAGGGGCGCTCCAGCCAGGATTCGTCCTGCTCCAGCGCGAGCGCTTCGGGCACCGGCACGGGCGTGCCGTGGAAGGCGCGATAGGCCGCGAATTCGACCGTGCGTTCGGTCTCGATCAGCGCCGAGGTCGGGTCGCGGCGCAGGATGAAGCCGCGCTCCGCCCCGCCCTCGACGATGCGCACGCGATAGGTTTCGCGCGAGGCTCCGCCATGGATGCGCTGAAGCCCGACGACGGCCGCCTCGCGTCCTTGAGTGGCTTTGAGATAGGCGGCGATACGGTCCGCCAGAACCTGGTCGCTGACGCTCACGGCGCGACGTCCAGCAGGTCCTTGAAGCCCGAAGGCGCGTGCGGGCCGAAGACGAGCTGCTCCAGAACGCCGCTGCCTTCG
>JAXMDZ010000040.1:0-10655 GCA_046348585.1 Alphaproteobacteria bacterium | reverse complement strand
GGCGAGTACGCGATGCTGCGCGGGGCCATCGACAAAGGCTGGCTCGACCGCGACCGCACGATCCTGGAAAGCCTCACCGCGTTCAAACGGGCGGGCGCGGACGGCGTGCTGACCTACTTCGCCCGCGACATCGCCCGGCTGCTTGCCAATCGCTGATTTGCGCGCGAAGGTTGCACTCCGGCAAGCGACCCAGAAGGAGCCTCCATGTTCAAGGAATTTCGCGCCTTCATCCTGCGCGGCAACGTGCTCGACCTCGCGGTCGGCATCATCATGGGCACCGCCTTCACCGCCATCGTCACCTCGCTGGTGAACGACGTGATCATGCCGCCGATCGGCGTGATCCTGGGCGGCGTGGATTTCTCCAACCTCTTCATCCAGCTGAGCGGCCGCGAAACGCTCTACCCGGTCCTCGCCGAGGCCCAGAAGGCCGGCGTGGCGACGCTCAACTACGGCATGTTCACCAACGCGGCGGTCCGCTTCCTGATCGTCGCCTTCGCGGTGTTCCTGCTGGTCAAGGCGGCGAACCGCATGATGCCCAAGACGCCCGAGACGCCGGCCGAAGCGCCGCCGACCCCGGAGGACATCCTGCTCCTGCGCGAGATCCGCGACCAGCTGAAGAAATAGCCCCGGCTAGACCCGCAGGCTGTCGACAAGCCCGCGCAGCAGCGTGCCGCCGCGCGAGGGGATGACGCTCGTGCCCAGTTCGCGCTGGCCGACGTCGATCACCCCTTTGATCAGCAGGTCCACCACCCCGTGGACCGCGCCCCACAGCGACGCGCCGAAACCCGGCTGCCCGGCGAGATCGCCGAAGAGATTGGCGAGGGCCATCGACGCGCCGCTGCGGTCGGCCGCCACCCAGTCGCCCTCGCCGCGCTCGAAGGCGAGATCGAACGCGCCGCGATTGGAAACCGCGTAGCCGAGATAGGCTTCGGCCGCCGCCGCCAGCCGGTCGCCCGGCCCGCTCTCCTCGGCGGCCGCGGCCGAGGCCGCCGCCACGATCTCGGCGCAGACCTCGACCGCCAGCGCGTCGGCCAGCCGCTCGCGCGAGGGGAAATAGCGATAGCAGGCGGCGGGCGACAGGCCGGCCGCCTTGGCGATGTCGCGCAGCGAAACGCGCGAGGCCGCCGTCTCGGTGGCGGCGCGCCGCGCGGCGGCGAGCAGCCGCGCCCGTCCCTCGTCCAGCCGGCTCATGCCTTCAGGCGCGCGATGAGGCTGGACGTGTCCCAGCGCCGCCCGCCCATCTTCTCGACTTCCGCATAGAACTGGTCGACCAGCGCCGTCACCGGCAATTGCGCGCCGTTGCGGCGCGCTTCGTCCAGCGCGATGCCGAGATCCTTGCGCATCCATTCCACCGCGAAACCGAAATCGAACGCGCCGTCCAGCATCGTGACGTGGCGGTTCTCCATCTGCCAGGACTGCGCCGCGCCCTTCGAGATCACGTCCACCACCGCCTTGCCGTCGAGCCCCGCCGCCTGCGCGAAGGCCAGGCCCTCGGCCAGCGCCTGCACGAGACCGGCGATGCAGATCTGGTTGGTCATCTTGGCGAGCTGCCCCGCGCCCGAGGGTCCGAGCAGCCGCGCCATCTTGGCGTAACAGGCGAAGACCGCCGCGGCGGCCGCATAGTCCGCCTCCGCGCCGCCGCACATGATGGTGAGCTGGCCCTTCTCCGCCCCCGCCTGACCGCCGCTGACCGGCGCATCGACGAAGCCGAGCCCCCGCGCCCGCGCCGCCGCGTCCAGCTCGCGGGCGAGCGTCGCCGAAGTCGTCGTGTGATCGACGAAGAGCGCGCCCTTCGCCATCGCGCCGAAGGCCCCGTCCGGTCCGGTCGCGACCGCGCGCACATCGTCGTCGCGTCCGACGCAGGCGAAGACGATCTCCGCCCCCTCGGCGGCCTTGGCCGGTGTCGGCGCGCTCCGCCCCTTGTGGGCCGCCAGCCACGCCGCCGGGCGGGCCGGGCTGCGGTTATAGACCGTCACCTCGTGCCCCGCCGCCGCGAGGTGCCCGGCCATCGGGAACCCCATCACGCCCAGCCCCAGAAACGCGATCTTCGCCATCGGCGTCAGACCTCGGCCAGCGCGCGGTAGTGCCCGCGGTAATAGATCAGCGGATGGCCCCGCTCGGCATAGGCGAAGGACACGACGCGGCCCAGCACGATCACATGATCGCCGCCGTCATGGCGCGCCTCGACGGTGCAGACGAAACGGGCGAGCGTCCCGTCCAGCACCGGCACGTCGCCGGCTTGCCTGTCGAGCGCCTCTTCCGGAACGCCGTATGCGCCCTTCCTGGCGAGCTTCGACGACAACTCGCGCATGTCCTCCGACAGGACGTTGATCGCGAAACGCTCCACGCTCTGGAAGACATCGGCACGATCCGACGCGCGGTCGAGGCTCCACAGCACCAGCGGCGGCTCCAGCGAGACCGAGGCGAACGAGTTGATGGTGAGGCCGACCGGGCCGCGCTCGGTCGCCGCCGTCACCACGCAGACGCCGGTCGTGAAGCAGCCCAGAGCATTGCGCAGCCGCCGCGTTTCGTCCGTCATGCCCGCCCTCGTTAATCTCTCTTCACCGCTTCTTAAGACAGCCGCCGCCATGGTGCGAGAGGCGCCGTCCGGCCGGCGGCGCTTTGCGCGCGCCGGGGCCCGTTCCATCTCATGGCTGACGATTCAATCGTCATCAAGAAGATCAAGAAGAGCGGCGGCCATGGACACCATGGCGGCGCCTGGAAAGTCGCCTATGCGGACTTCGTGACCGCGATGATGGCCTTCTTCCTGCTGATGTGGCTGATCAATACGACCAGCCCGGAGCAGAAACGCGGCATCGCCGATTATTTTGCCCCCGCCTCGGTCAGCCGCTCGACCAGCGGCTCGGGCGGCATCCTCGACGGCACCAGCTTCGGCGAGGACGGCGGCAAGAGCGGCGGCGCGGTCGCCGTCGTCGTGCGCATGGCGCCCGACTCCCGGAAGTCCAAGGACGAGGACGCCCCGCCCACCGAGGCCCCGCCCTCCGACGAAATCCGCCCCTCGGCGCAGGACATCGAGGACGCCCAGCAATCCTCCGCCGAACAGCGCGAGTTCGAGTCCGCGGAAATGTCGCTGCGCCAGGCGATGCAGGACATGCCCGACCTCGCCGAGCTGTCGAAGCAGATCCTCATCGACATCACGCCGGAAGGTCTGCGCCTCCAGCTCATCGACCAGGAAGGCCGCCCGATGTTCGCCCCCGGCTCGGCCGAGCCGACCGAGCGCGTCAAGCGCCTGCTGGTCGAAGTCTCCAAGATCGTGCTCAAGCTGCCGAACCGGGTCTCGATTTCCGGCCATACCGACAACGGACAGTTCGAGGGCGCGAACGGCTATTCCAACTGGGAATTGTCGGCCGACCGCGCCAACGCCACGCGCAAGATCCTGATGGACAACGGCGTTCCGGCGGACCGCATCTATCAGGTGTCGGGCAAGGCGGGCTCCGAGCCGCTGCTCCCCGAGGACCCTTACGCCTCCGCCAACCGGCGCATGACGATCGTCCTCATGCGCGAGGCCCCGCCCTTGCCGGCCGGCACGCAACCCTGACGCCCTTGCGCCCGCCGCTGGCGGTGCCATGCTGAAGCCCACGCGCGCACCCCGGTTCAGGATCAGGCGTTGACCGAACAGCTCGGCACACGGTTTCCGCAGTTCTATCTGACCCAGCCGACGCCCTGCCCGTATCTGCCGGGGCGGCTGGAGCGGAAGGTCTTTACGAAACTCGCCGGGCCGCTCTCGCGCCAGATCCACGAAAGCCTCGCCCGCGTCGGCTTCCGCCGCAGCCAGACCATCGCCTACCGCCCGGCCTGCGACGGCTGCTCGGCCTGCGTTTCGGTGCGCATCCTGGTCGACGCCTTCGAGCGCTCGCGCAGCTTCCGCCGCATCGCGCAGGACAATGCCGACCTCACCGCCGAGGCGGTCGATCCCATCGGCACCGAGGAGCAGTTCCACCTGCTGCGGACCTATCTCGACAACCGCCACCGGGGCGGCGGCATGTCGGGGATGAGCGTCCTCGATTTCGTGGCGATGATCGAGGACACGACCATCGACACCCAGATCGTCGAATACCGCCTGCCGCCCGAACGGCCGGGCGGCAAGGGCTGCCTCGTCGCCTGCGCGCTGACCGACGTGATGAGCGACGGTCTGTCGATGGTCTACAGCTTCTTCGACCCCGAGCTCGAGAAGCGCAGCCTCGGCAGCTACATGGTGCTGCACCATGTCGAGCGGGCGCGGGCCGGCCGCCTGCCGCATGTCTATCTGGGATATCTGGTCGCGGACTGCCGCAAGATGGCCTACAAGGCCCGCTTTCAACCGCTCGAAGGCCACGGGCCGGAAGGCTGGACCTCGTACAAGCCGCGGTGAACGATGCAGTCTGACCCCCGCGGCTTTCCGGGCGCCGCCGCTCCCCTGCCGATGGGCAAGCTTCCCCAAGTCACCCTGGCGTTCTGGATCATGAAGATCTGCGCGACGACGCTGGGCGAGACCGCCGGCGACCTGCTGTCGATGACGCTCAATGTGGGCTACGGCCTGAGTTCGATCATCCTGATTTCGCTCTTCGCCGTCAGCCTGACTGCGCAGCTCGCCTCGAACCGCTTTCATCCGCTGCTCTACTGGACCGTCATCCTGACCACCAGCACGGCCGGCACGACCATGTCCGACTACATGGATCGGACGCTCGACCTCGGCTACGCGGCCGGGTCGGGCATCCTCGTCGCGATCCTGTGCGCCGTGCTCGCGGTCTGGCGGATCAGCGGCGAACCGATGTCGATGGCCGACATCCGCACGCGGCGGACGGAGGTGCTCTACTGGACCGCCATCCTGTTCTCCAACACGCTGGGAACGGCGCTCGGCGATTTTCTCGCCGACGATTCCGGCCTCGGCTTCGCGGGCGGCGCGCTGCTGATTTCGGGTCTCCTGGCGGCCGTGGTCGCGGCGCACTATCTGACGCGCGCGTCCGCCGTCCTGCTGTTCTGGATCGCCTTCGTGCTGACCCGGCCGTTCGGCGCGATGCTCGGCGACCTCCTCACCAAGCCCCAGGCGGCAGGCGGCCTCGATTTCGGCACCGTCGGCTCGTCGGCCATTCTGCTCGCGGCGCTGGTCGTCCTGATCGTCGCGACCGGACGCGGCCGACCGGCATCCGCCGCATAAGGGGCCCCATGGAACCGCAGATCAAACGCTCCCCCGGCCGCCTTCTCGCCGCCATCCTGCTGCCGCTGGCGGTGCTGCTGGCGGCCTACTATGCCTCCAAGGGCCAGCTCGGCGATCTTGGCGGCCCGCCGCTGCGCCTGACGATCAGGATCGACGGCCCGGTGGCGCTGGGGCCGGGCCCGCGCACCGATCTCGTGGCCACGCTGACGCTCGAAAATCGCACGGGCGACGCCATCGCGCTGCGGGCCGCGGACCCCTGCCGGGTGGTGCGCTGGGTGGTGCAGGCGCCAGGCGAGACCTTCGTGCAGTCGAAGGGCGATGCCTGCACGCCCGAAACCGACGCCGCCACCATCGACGGCGCGGCGACCGTCGAACGCCGCGAGATCGTCCCGCTCGACACCTCCCGCTACAAGCCGGGCGTCACCTACACGCTCGTCGTCCAGTTCTGGGGCCAGGACGCCAGCGCCGAATTCGAAACCGCGCCCTAGAAGTCCCCGATCGGCCGGAAGCGGTTGTTCTTCGGGAACCCCTTGGGCGCGAGGCGTCCGGCATTCGCCCGCGCGCCGCGCCAGTCGGCCAGCTCCTTGTCGGTCCACAGGCGGCCGTTGGAATCCTTCAGGCCCTCTTTCAGCGTGAAGGTGCGCGCATCGACCAGCCGCCCGTCGCGGTATTTCTGAAGCGTCACGCCGCGCCCGCGCGCCAGCGCCGGCACTTCGGACAGCGGGAACACCACGACCTTGCGGTTCTCGCCCGACACGGCGATCGAGTCGCCCTCGGCCGGCGTCACCACGACGGCCTCGTGCCCGGCCTCGACGTTCATCACGCCCTTGCCCTTGCGTGTCATGGCGACGACCTCGTCCTCGGCCACCTGGAAACCGTGGCCGCTGCTGGAGGCGACCAGCAGCGTCCGCCCCGGCCTGTGGACGAACAGTGCAACGATGTCGGCGTCGTTCTCCAGATCGATCAGCAGGCGGATCGGCTCGCCCATGCCGCGCCCGCCTGGCAGCTTGTCGCCGGCCAGCGTGTAGAACCGCCCGTTGGTGGCGAAGGCGATCAGCTTGTCGGTCGTCTCGGCGTGAATGAAGAAGCGGCCCTTGTCGCCTTCCTTGAACTTCAGCTCCGTGCCGCGCTCCACATGCCCCTTCATCGCGCGGATCCACAATTTGTCTGAACAGATGACGGTGATCGGCTCGCGCTCGATGAAATGCTCTTCCGGCATCTCGTCCAGCGCGGGCGCGTCCGCGAACTGCGTGCGCCGCGCGCCCAGCTTGGTCTTCTGGCCGAACTTCGCCTTGATCTCGCCGATCTCATCGCCGATCCGCTGCCATTGCAGATCGTCCGAGCCGAGCAGCTTCTTCAACGCGGTGGCTTCGTCCTTCAGCGTCTTGTGCTCGCCGCGGATCTCCATCTCCTCCAGCTTGCGCAGCGAACGCAGGCGCATGTTGAGAATGGCCTCGGCCTGAACCTCGGTCAGCTTGAAGGCGGCGATCAGCTTGGGCTTAGGCTCGTCCTCCTCGCGGATGATGCGGATCACCCGGTCGAGATTGAGATAGGCGGCGAGATAGCCTTCCAGGATCTCGGTGCGCCGGGCGATCTGCTCCAGCCGGTGCCGCGAGCGGCGCTGGAGCACCGCGCGGCGATGGTCGAGGAAGGCCTGCAAGGCCTCCTTCAGGCTCATCACCCGCGGCGCGCCGTCGGCGTCGATCACGTTGAGGTTGAGCGGGAAGCGGCTCTCCAGCTCGGTCTGGCGGAAGAGCTGCTCCATCAGCAATTCCGGATCGACCGTGCGGCTCTTCGGCTCCAGCACGATGCGGATGTCTTCCGCCGACTCGTCGCGGATGTCCTCCAGCAGCGGCAGCTTCTTGTCCTGGAGCAGGCTGGCGACCCGCTCGATCACCTTGGACTTCTGGACCTGATAGGGGATCTGGTCGATGACGATGATGTAGGAGCCGCGCGAGCCCTCTTCCTTGCGCCAGCGCGCACGGGTGCGGAATCCGCCCCGCCCGGTGCGATAGGCGTCCGCCATCGCCTCGCGGGTTTCGACGATGACCCCGCCGGTCGGAAAGTCCGGCCCCTTGATGAAATTGAGCAGCGTGTCGTCGCGGGCCGCCGGCGTCTTGATCAGGTGGATCAGCGCATCGCACAACTCGCCCGCATTGTGCGGCGGGATCGAGGTCGCCATGCCGACCGCGATGCCGGCCGCGCCGTTCGCCAGCAGATTGGGGAAGGCGGCGGGCAGGACGACGGGTTCCTCGCCCTCTTGGTTGTAGGTCGGCCGGAAGTCGCAGGCATCCTCGTCGAGCCCCTCGACCATGGCGGTCGCGACGGCGGTGAGGCGGCTTTCGGTGTAGCGGTAGGCGGCGGCGTTATCGCCGTCGATCGAGCCGAAATTGCCCTGCCCGTCGACGATGGGATAGCGCGCGGCGAAATCCTGCGCGAGGCGCACCATGGCGTCGTAGATCGACTGGTCGCCATGCGGGTGATACTTGCCGATCACCTCGCCGACCACGGTCGCGCTCTTCTTGAACGGCGCCGCCGGATTGAGGCCGAGCCGCGACATGGCGAACAGGATGCGCCGGTGAACGGGCTTCAACCCGTCGCGCACGTCGGGCAGCGCCCGCGCGGTGATCGTCGAGAGCGCATAGGACAAATAGCGCTCGCCCAGCGCGCGAGCGAGCGGCTCGTCGCGAATTTCGTCTTCGGGCGGCGGCGGCGGAGCTGCGGTACGGGCCATGAGAATCAATCGGAGGGCAGGACGTATTGCGGATAGCCGCCCCCCGCCCGATCCGTCCAGCGGCGCGGGTTATCCGCCGACCGCGATGACGACCTTGCCGACATGCTTCGCCGCCTGCAGATGCGCGAAGGCAGCCCTGGCGTCCGCGAAGTCGAAGGTCTTGTCGACCACCGGCTGCAAACGGCCGCCCTCCACCGCCCGCACCAGATCCTGCAAGGTCGCGCGATCGCCGACGCCGATCGCCCGCACGGTCGCGCCGCTGCCCTTCAGGTGGAAATAGTCGATCCCCGGATTGTCGCTGGTCAGGAAGCCGATCAGCACCACCTCGCCGCCCCAGCGCACGGCATGGAGCGACTGGTTGACGGTGCCCGGCCCGCCGACCTCGACCACGCAATCGACGCCCATGCCGCCGGTCAGCGCCTTCTTCACATGGACGCCCCAGTCGGCGATCTCGCCGTAGTTCACCACATGATCGGCCCCGAGGCTTTTCAGAATCTCGCCCTTGCGCGCGCTCGACGTCGTGGCGATCACCGTCGCGCCCAGCAGCTTGGCGAGCTGCACGGCGAAGATCGAAACCCCGCCGGTGCCGAGCGTCAGTACCGTCTGCCCGGCGCGGACCGGCGGCGCGCCGGACAGCGCATTCCAAGCCGTCGTCGCGGCGCAGGGCAGCGTGCAGCCGGCGGCGTAGGAAATCCCCGCGGGCAGCGCGACGACCGCCTCCTGCGAGCACACCTTGTATTCGCAGAGCCAGCCGTCCTGCGCGCTGCCATAGGTCTCGTGCCCCAGCGCGCGATGCGGCCGGCCGCCGAACCAGCGCGGATGGAAGATGCTGATCACCCGGTCGCCGGGCTTCCAGGCGGTCACGCCCTCGCCGACCGCCGCGATCTCCCCGGCCGCGTCGCTGCACGGCACGAGACCGGTCATGGCGGCGTGGACATAGTTCCCGAGCACAACCGAAAGATCGCGGTAGTTGAGTGCTACGGCATGGACCCGCACCACCACCTCGCCGCGCTGCGGCGCCGGCATGGGTTCGTCGTGCAGGGTCAGGTCGTCAAGGCTGGTAAGGGCGTCGAATCGATATGTCTTCATGCGCCGACAATAACAGCCGCCGGGCATCCTGACTCCGGTAATTGACCGCTCAGCGCGTCATTAAATCCGCGTAATAATCCCTCGCCTGCGGCATAGTCCTACTATGTGGCTCAAGTACTGATTGCATCAGGAAATGACGGGTCAGCCGAAACCCGTCCGCCAGGTCGGCGAGCGTGGGGCTGCCCGCCTGGCTGCCGAGCAGGAAGGACGGCAAGGTCAGCAGCCGCCCGGCATAGGGGGCCGCCGCGCCGCGTGTGACCGCCCGCCCGGTGCGTGGCGAGACGAAGGCGAGATCGTCCGCCGATCCGGTCAGCGCGCAGCGCCCCAGATCGAGCCCGAACCCCAGATCCTGCAACAGCCCGACCTCCCATTTCACGAAGATCGCCGCGCCGAGCGCCGCGTCGCCGCCTGTCAGGGCCTCCATCAGCACGCCGAAGCCCTCGTGGATGGCCGGGTGGATCTCCCGATCCGGCAGGCAGGCGGTGGCCAGCGCGCAGGCGGCCGACAGTCCGGCCAGCGCCGCGCCCGAGTCCAGCGCCAGGCTCGCATAGGCCCTCAGCGGCTCGGCCTCATAGCGCCCCAGATGGTCAGACAGACGCGCCTGCCAGGAGACCGCGATGCGGTTGCCGGGCTGCAGGGCGGCCCGGCGGGTCTTGGAGAGACCGCCTTTGACCAGCCCGCCATGGCGGCCGTGCGCGCGAGTCAGCACATCGACGATCGCGTCGGTTTCGCCGAACCGCGCGACCGAGAGCACAAATCCCTCGTCCTGCCAGTCCACGGAACTTCACCTATCGGATGAGAAATATGACGTAATTATCTCATTTATTTAACTATCGAAGTCGATTCCGATCTCGTCATAGACCCCCCGTTCCTCGGCCCAGCTGCTCTTCACCTTGACCGTCAAGAACAGGTGAACCGGCTGGCCCAGGATGTCCGAGATCTGCTTGCGGGCCGCCGCGCCGATGGCCTTCAGCGTCGCCCCGCCCTTGCCGATGACGATGGGCTTCTGGCCGTCGCGCTCCACCAGGATCACCTGCTCGATCCTGACCGACCCGTCCTTGCGCTCCTCCCAGCCCTCAGTCGTGACATGCGCCGAGTAGGGCAACTCCTCATGCAACCTCAGATAGAGTTGCTCGCGCGTGATCTCCGCCGCCATCATCCGGCTCGAAAGGTCCGCCGTCTGGTCCTCGGGGAAGAACCACGGCCCCGGCTCGGCCTTGCCCGCCAGCCAGGCCCGCAGCCGGTCGACGCCGCCGCCCTTGAGGGCCGAGATCATGAACGTCTCCTCGAACGGGAACGCCGCGTTCAGCCGCGTGGCGAGGTCCAGCAGCTTCTCGCGCTTCAGCGCATCGACCTTATTGAGCACCAGCGCCGCCTTGCGGTTCTGGCCCTTCAGGCCCTCTACGATCCGCGCCGTGTCCTGCGCCCCCAACCCGTTCGGCTTGGCGTCGAGATCGGCGGCATCGACGACCAGCAGGATCGCGTCGGCGTCCTCCGCCCCCGCCCAGGCCGCGCCGACCATGGCGCGGTCGAGCCGCCGCTTGGGCGCGAAGATGCCGGGCGTATCGACCAGCACGATCTGCGCCGCGCCCTCGATCATCACCCCGCGCACCCGCATGCGCGTCGTCTGCACCTTGTGGGTGACGATCGTGACCTTGGCGCCGACCAGCCGGT
>JAXMDZ010000039.1:0-11590 GCA_046348585.1 Alphaproteobacteria bacterium | reverse complement strand
CGAGCTGCGCCGGCGACAGGCGGGCGCCGCGATAGATGAGGCGCGCCAGGTCGCTGCAATAGCCGCGCTCCCAGGGCGTCAGGACGGCCGATGCGAGCAGCGCCTTCAACATAGCCTCGGCGTGCGGTTCCGGGCGTCCCGGGCGATCCTGCGCGGTCTGGGAGCCTTCGATGGCGGCGGCCAAGTCGTTGAGGTCGTGGCCGTTGGCGTCGAGCACGCGGTGCAAGGCCCGGACGGCCGCCAGCGCCTCGGCGTCGTGATCGGTCGCCAACATGGCGACCAGGCGCGCCACCTTCGGCCGGACGTGAGGGGCGAGGGCGTTCATCGGCTGCGCCCCCCAATGTGCCGACACACATTGCGTTGGTCTAAGACAATGGCGCCCCAGCAATGCCCGTCTTCGTCATCGCGCTCGCCGTCCGTTCCGTCGCCTTCGTCATCGCAATTCCCGTCGCCTTCGCCATCGCACTCCAATTCAGCAAGCGGCGCGTCGATTGCGTCCAGGACGTCGATCAGATGAACCAGCTCTTCGGGCGCTTCGCCGCTGATTTGGAGTTCGATCGACAGGCGATGAGCCCGCGACAAGAGGGTTTCCAGCCTTGCCGGGCGGGGCCGATTCCGGTAATTTCCACTCGTCCTGCCGTGGACAACCTCTTGAGCGCCGTTCGCGATTCCCGTCGCGGCGGCGTTCGCCTTTTCGGGATCAGGCGGCGAGGCTTTGGGTTTGCCATTGCCACCCGAAAGCCCTTTTGCTTCAACGGAGAGGCGGTAGCGGTTGGACGTCGCCACGTCCTTGATTTCGGCGCGCTTCTCGAAGCACGCCGGGGTCGCCAGCGTTCTAGACCGGCTCCAGCGCCCGGTGCGGGCCGTCCGGCAGGGTGACGGCGACGGCGTCGCCGGGGCGCACCGTCCCTCCGGCCAGCACGATCCCCATGATGCCCGCCTTGCGGATCAGCCCGCCGTCCGGCGCGCGTCCCAGCACCGCTTGCATGAGGCCCGGCTGAAGCCCGTCGAGCTGGGCGCACGGATTGCGCAGCCCCGTCACCCGCACCACGGCCTCCGGCCCCAGCCGCAACAGCGTCCCGGCGGGCAGGGCGAGCAGCTCGATCCCCCGCGTCGTCACGTTTTCGCCCATCGCACCCGGTTCGATGCCGAACCCGGCGGCGCGCAGTTCGTCGTGGAGTTCGCCATGGATGAGATGCACCTGACGCAGATTGGGCTGCGAGGGATCGCGCGCCACGCGCGAGCGGTGCTTCACCGTCGCCCCGGCATGGGCGTCGCCTTCGATGCCGAGGCCGGCCACCAGATTAACCGCATCGACACGCGGTTTGCTCATGCTATGGGCCGGACTGAGGCTGACCGAAACGACCTTGCCCATCATGGTTACACCCTCGCTCCGCCGCGTCCGCGCCGCCGTCTTGCCATAGTCGTCGGCCAAGTTCAGTGTGACTCAAATCACGGTTCGGCATGTCCGCTCTTATGAACGATCCCTCCCGCCCGCTGCTGATCGCCGGCGTCGCCGTGGCTGCCCTTCTGGCGGGTGCGGGCGGGTTCCTGTTTTTCTCCAACGTGCCCGAGCCGGGGGCCGCCCGCGAGCAGCAGGTCGCCGCCGCGCCGCCGCCGCAGATGCAGCGCGCCGACATCGACCGGATCATCGCCGAACGCAACGCCTTCGCGCCCAGGCCGAGCGGCATCACCCGCGCCGAAACCGCCTTCAGCAAGGCGGCGGACGAAGGTCTGGTCGGCGGCATCTCGGAAGACCGGCCCGCGGCGCCGGATGCCCGGGATTTGAGCGCCCGCAAGGCCGAGGCCCCGATGGCGGCGGTCGCGGCCGCCACCGAGACTACGGCTCCCTCAGGCGACGATCTTTTCAAGCGCGGCCTCTACCCTGAGGCGCTCGCCACCTGGCGCGCCGCCGCCGAACAGGGCGACCGCTGGGCGGCCTACCGGCTCGGCGTCGAATATCTCGACGGCAAGCCCAATGTCGTGAAGCGCGACCTCGCCGAGGCGGTGAAGTGGATTCGCCAGGCGGCCGAGGCGAACGAACCGCGCGCCCAGTTCGAGATGGGCAGTCTCTACGAATACGGCACCGGCGTTCCGGCCGACATCGCGGCGGCGGCGGGCTGGTATCTGAAGGCCGCCGAGCGCGGCCACGTCCAGGGCCAGTACAACATCGCCACCATGCTCGAAACCGGCGAGGGGATCGCCGCCGATCCGGTCGAGGCGCTGAAGTTCTACACGCTGGCGGCCGAACAGGGCTTCGCCTCCATCCAGCTGGACGATCAGGGCCAGGTCGACCAGACCGCGCCCGACGCCCGCGAGCGCCTGCGCGCCGCGCTGCCGGCGGGGGATGTCGCGGAGGCCGAGCGCCGCGCGGCGGACTTCAAGCCCATCGAGGATTGATCGGTGCGCCGGGTGGGGTAGCGTCCCACCCATGAACACAGCGAATCCCGTCTGGTCGAACTGGTCCGGGGCCGTCACGGCGCGGCCCTCCGCCATCTGGCGCCCCCGCGACGAGGCGGAACTGGCGGCGCTGATCCGCGCTCACAAGGGCGGCCCGATCCGCCCGGCCGGGTCCGGCCACTCCTTCACGCCGCTCTGCGCCAGCGACGGGGTGATCGTCAGCCTCGATCACATGGCCGGTCTGATCTCCGCTTCGCCGGAAACGGGCGAGGCCGAACTCTGGGCCGGAACGCCGGTCTATATGGTCGGGCCGCTGCTCCACGCCCACGGCCTCGCGCTCGCCAATCAGGGCGACGTGGACCGCCAGACCATCGCCGGGGCGATCGGCACCGGCACCCACGGCACCGGCATCGACCTCGGCTCGCTCTCGACCATGGTCTGCGGCGTGACGCTGGTGACCGGGGCGGGAGACATCCTCACAGTCGACGCGAAGAACGATCCGGAACTATTTGAAGCAGCACGTCTATCTATCGGATCGCTGGGCGTCGTCACCCGCTTCCGCCTGAAGCTCAAGGCGGCCTATGCGCTGAACGAGGCGAGCTGGGCGGCTGACGCTGAGGACACCCTCAACCGGCTTGACGAATACGCGGTAAAGCACCGTCATTTCGAGTTTTTCTGGTTTCCCTATGCGGACCGCGTGGTCGCCAAGTCGCTCGACATCGCCGAGGGCGTCCGGCCCGAACGGGCGCTCGACATCGCCGGCATGAAGGCGCGGGGCGAGCGGGTTTCGGCCGAGGAAAAGGCCTTCCAGCAGATCTGCCGGATGGTCCGCTGGTTCCCCGGCTCCAGCTCCTGGTTCCACCGCTTCCTGACCCGCCAGATGGCGGCGGGCGAGGCCAAGCCCGGCCGGGTGCGCTGGAGTTGGGAGACTTTCCCCTCGGCCCGCACGACCCGCTTCAACGAGATGGAATACGCCGTGCCGCGCGAGTCGGCGGCGGCGGCGACCCGGGCGCTGGTCGCCCGAATCCGGGCCGAGCGCATCCCGACCGCGTTCCCCATCGAGTTCCGATTCGTGAAGGCCGACGACATCTGGATCAGCCCGTTCCATGGCCGCGAGAGCGTCACGCTCTCGGTTCATCAGGACCCCAAGATGGACCAGTGGCGGCTGTTCGGGGCGGCGGAGGAGATCTGCCGGTCGTTCGGCGGCCGCCCGCACTGGGGCAAGCAGCACCGGCTCAAAGCCGCCGATTTCGCGGCGATCTACCCGAAATGGGCGGATTTTCAGGCTGCCCGCCGCCGCGCCGACCCGGAGGGCAAGTTCCTCTCGCCGTATCTGAAGGAATTGTTCGAAACCGGCATCGCCTGACGGCCCGGTTTGCGCTAGGTTAACGTCATGAAAGCGTGGCTTCTCTTCGGCTCGGTCTCCGGGGTCTCGTTCGGCGGCTGGCTGGCGCAGGTCGCCAAGGGGCTCGACACCGTCGATGGCGTCGCCATCGGTCTCGGCGCCGGGCTGGTCGTCGCCCTGGCGCTCGCCTCGATCCCCTGGAACGCGATGGCCCGCCGCGAGTGGTAGGGCCTCAGCCCTCGACCACCGCGACCGCCTGACCCTCGGCCACCGTGTCGCCCTCGGCGACCAGGATCTCCACCACCGTGCAATCGATGGGGGCGGAGACCGGGATCTCCATCTTCATGCTCTCCAGGATGACGATCGGGTCGTCCTCGGCCAGCATCGCGCCTATGGCGGCCTCTATCTTCCAGACCTTGCCGGTGATCTCGCTGGCTATGGTGGTGCGTTTCATCGGGCGTTCCTCCGTTATGGGTTGTCTCAGAAAGCGGGCGGCCAGTCGGCCAGGCGGTGTGCGCCGACCCCGCCGGTGAGGCGGCGGCCGAAAATGTCGAGCTGGCGGGCAAGGTAGTCACGCGTCTCGCGCGGATCGATCACCGCATGGGCCATAAAGGGCGCGGCGAGGTCGTAGGCCGAAGTGCCCTTGGCGACCTCCTTGGCCAGTTCCTCGAAGCGCGCCGGATCGTCCTCGCGCTTGACCGCATAGACGATGTTCACCGCGACGGCCGGGTCCATGAAGCTGATTTCGGCCCCCGCCCAGGCGGCGGTCGTGTCGGAACGGCCCGCGCCCATATTCAGATAGGCCTGCCCGAAGCTCTTGCGCAGCACCAGCGCGATCTTGGGAACGCTCGCAAGCTCCAGCGCCGCCATGAAATTCATGATCTTCCCCGGCAACCGCCGCCGCTCGCTCTCCAACCCGACGAGGAAGCCCGGCGTGTCGGCGAGGAAGACGAGCGGCAGGTTGAAGCTGTCGCAGAGCACGATGAAGCTGGCGATCTTGTCGCAGGAATCGGGGTCGAGCGCGCCGCCCTTGAACATCGGATTGGTGGCGACGATGCCGACGGCCCGGCCCTTGATGCGGGCGAACGCGGTGACGGCGGCCTTGGCGAAGCGGTCCTTGATCGCCAGCACCGAGCCTGCGTCGGCGATGGCGGCGATCGCCTTGCGGATGTCGTAGGTCTTGGCCCGCGTCTCGGGCACCAGATCGAGCAGCGCCGCCGCGTTGCCGTCGGCATAGTCCGCCTGCACCGGCGTCACGGCATTGGCGTGATCCGGCAGATAGGAAAGCGCGCGCTTGATCCAGGCGATCGCTTCGGCGTCGGTATCGACCACCGCATCGACGAAGCCGGTCGTCTCGCTATGCAGCCGCCAGCCGCCGAGGTCCTGCGGGTCCGCCTCCTCGCCGATGGCGACCGAAGTGGTCATCTGGCTGGAGACCGCCAGCACCGCGCCTTTGCGCATGACGACGAGATCGGAATTGATGCAGGCGAAAGCGCCGCCGCCATAGGTGAGGCCGAGCACCGCGGCGAGCGCAGGCGAGGACCGGCGGCGGGTGTAGCGCGCCGTTTCGCCCGCCCGGCCTATTCCGGCCGCGCCCATGATGTCGGGAATGCGCCCGCCCGCGCACTCGTTGAGATAGATGAGCGGCAGACCGTTCTTCTCGCAGGCGGCGCGCACGAAGCCCTGCTTCTTGCCGTGCGTCTCGGCCGACGACGACCCGTAGGTGGTGAAGTCGGCGGCGTTCGCGCCCGCCAGCCGCCCCTCGATCCGCCCGAAGCCCGAAACGACGCCGTCGGCCGGCGTGCGTCCGGCCATCTCCGGCCGCACCGACTGGGCGAGCAGGCCCGCCTCCTCGAAGCTGCCCGGATCGAACAGCAGAGCCAGCCGCTCGCGGGCGTTGAGAATGCCGGCCTCGCGCCGCTCGGCGAGGCGCTTGGGCGATCCCATCGCCAGCGCGGCGGCACGGCGCGCCGCCAGATCCTCCAGCGTCTTTTCGTAAGGCATCAAGGGCTCACAAATTTGCGTTGAATCGCTCGAAACCGGCGGCGAGGTCGGCGATCAGATCGTCCGCGTCCTCAAGCCCGGCGTGATAGCGCAGCAGCGGCCCGGCGGGACGATAGCCGCCGTCCATGCGCTCGATCTTGGTGGGCACGCAAAGGCTCTCGAAGCCGCCCCACGACCAGCCCATCCCGAACAGCTCGTAGCCGTCGAGCATCGCCGCCACGGCGGTTTTGGCGGCGGGCTTCAGTTCGACGCCGAACAGCCCCGACGCGCCGGCGAAGTCGCGCTTCCACAGCGCGTGCCCCGGATCGCTCTCCAGCGCCGGATAGAGCACGCGCTCCACCTCCGGCCGCGCCGCCAGCCAGCGCGCCAGCGTCAGCGCCGTCGCCTGATGACGGGCGAGCCGCACGTCCATCGTGCGCATCCCGCGCTGGGTCAGATAGGCGTCGTCGCCCGAGACGTTGAGGCCCATCGCGCCATGGAAGGCCAGCACGCGCTTGGCGTAGGCCTCGTTCGCCGCGACCGTGCCGATCAGCACGTCGGCATGGCCGACGAAATACTTGGTGGCGGCGGTGATCGAGATATCGGCGCCCAGCGCCAGCGGCTTGCAGAAGAGCGGCGTCGCCCAGGTATTGTCCATCAGCACGGCGATCCCGCGCGCCTTCGCGGCGGCGGCGAGGGCAGGGACGTCCTGCACCTCGAAGGTCCCCGACCCCGGCGATTCCAGATAGAGCGCCTTCGTGTTGGGGCGCATCAGCGCCTCCAGCTCGGCGACGGTCGCGGTCGCCGGGTAGTAGGTGGTCTCCACGCCGAAGCGCGCGAGCGCCCCGCGACAAAATGCCCGCGTCGGCGCATAGACCGTATCCACCATCAGCAGATGGTCGCCCGCGCCCAGCACCGCCATCAGCGCCGCCGTGCAGGCCGAAAGCCCGGAAGGCGTCAGCACCGTGCGCGTAGCGCCCTCCAGCGCGCTCACCAGCTCCTCAAGCCCCCGCGTCGTGGGCGTCCCCCGGCGGCCATAGCCATAGGGCAGCGTCGCGCCTTCCAGGTCCGCCATCGTCGGGTGCAGGATGGTCGAGGCGCGAAAGACCGGCACGTTGACCGCGCCGATATGGCTTTCGGGGTGGCGGCCTGCGTGGATGAGGCGGGTCGTGTCCTTCATGGGGTCCTGTCCGCTGCCTCTTGCGCCGCGCGTCGTTTCGGTGAGCATAAGGGTGTGCAGCGCGGCATGTCAGGGGGTATTCCTCGCTGACCGGGGCCGGGCAATCTGGACAGGACGCGGACATGAAACACGCTCACACGGCATTGACGCTCGCTGCCGCCACGGCGGCGCTCCTGGCGGCTCCGGCCGCCGAGGCCGCCAGCAAGACCCTCGCCGAGGTCAAGGCGCGCGGCTATCTGAAATGCGGGGTCAGCGACGGCCTCGCGGGCTTCTCGAACCCCGACGCCCAGGGCAATTGGAGCGGCATCGACGTCGATGTCTGCCGCGCCGTGGCGGCGGCGATCTTCGACGACCCGAACGCGGTCCGCTACACCTCGACCACCGCCAAGGAGCGTTTCACGGCGCTGACCAAGGGCGAGTTCGACCTGCTCTCGCGCAACACCACCATCACCATGCAGCGCGACGCCGGGCTCGGCATGGAGTTCACCGGAGTCACCTACTATGACGGCCAGGGCTTCATCGTGAAGGCCGACAGCGGCGTGACCAGCGTCGACGGCCTCGGCGGCGCGACCGTCTGCACCCAGACCGGCACCACCACCGAACTCAACGTCGCCGACTATTTCGGCGCGCACGGCATGCAGTATCAGATCCTCGCCTTCGAAAAGGAATCCGAGGCGCTCTCGGCCTATGACAGCGGCCGCTGCGACACCTACACGACCGACCAGTCGGGCCTCTTCGCGGCGCGGCTCGAACTCGCCGACGCCAGCGCCCACGTCATCCTGCCGGAGATCATCTCCAAGGAACCGCTCGGGCCGGCCGTGCGCCAGGGCGACGACGAATGGGAGGACCTCGTGCGCTGGACCTTCTACGCCATGGTCAACGCCGAGGAACTGGGCGTCAGCTCGCAGAACATCGACGAACAGCTTCAAAGCGCCAATCCCGAAATCCGCCGCCTGCTGGGGGCGGAAGGCGATTTCGGCACCCAGATCGGCCTGACCAACGACTGGGCGGTGCGCATCATCCGCAAGGTCGGCAATTACGGCGAGATCTTCGAGCGCAATGTCGGCTCCGGCTCGCCGCTCGGTATCCCGCGCGGCAAGAACGCGCTCTGGACCCAGGGCGGCCTGCAATACGCGCCGCCGATCCGCTGACCGGCGCGGGGCAGGGGATGGGGAAACACTTCGCGTGAGCGCCACGGACGATACGGCGGGCGTATTGCCGCCGGACCGCCCGCCGCGTCCCTGGCCTTGGGAGCACGGACGCTGGCGCGGTCTGCTGCTCCAGGCCGCGGTCCTCGCGGCCGTCGTCGGCGTGCTCGGCTGGTTCGCCGCCAATGCCTGGAGCGAATTGCGCAGCTTCGGCTACGGCTTCATGGACAACACGTCCGGCTTCGAGATCAGCTTCAAGCTGACCGCCTATTCGCGCGAAAGCTCCTATTGGGGC
Organism: Alphaproteobacteria bacterium; assembly: GCA_046348585.1. Taxonomy (GTDB): domain Bacteria; phylum Pseudomonadota; class Alphaproteobacteria; order Micropepsales; family Micropepsaceae; genus JADZAI01. Next base: position 3,239 of record JAXMDZ010000039.1, on the reverse strand, counting down.
GTGCTCGTCGTCGGGCTTCTCAACACGCTGCTGGTTGCGGGGCTGGGCATCGTGCTGGCGACGCTGCTCGGCTTCGTGGTCGGCATCGCGCGGCTGTCGCCGAACTGGATCGTCTCGCGCCTCGCGGCCGCCTATGTGGAGTTCGTCCGCAACGTCCCCCTGCTGTTGTGGATTCTCTTCTTCTACCTCGCTCTGCTGCCGACCCTGCCGCCCGCCAAGCAGGCGATTTCGGTGGGCGGCAGCGTCTTCCTCTCCAATCGCGGCCTCTATGTGCCCAAGCTCCATTGGGGCGAGGGCGCCTGGACCATTCCGCTGGGCCTTGCCGCCGGCATCCTGGCCGCCGTCCTGTTCAGCCGCTGGGCGCGCGCACGCCAGCAGGCGACCGGCAAGCGCCCGCCCGATCTGCTGCTGGGCGCGGCGGCCGTCGTGGGCCTTCCGCTGCTCGCCTTCTTCGCCGCCGGAATGCCGGTTTCGCTGGAGTTCCCCGAGCTCAAGGGCTTCAATTTCCGCGGCGGCCTCGCCATCCAGCCCGAACTGGTCGCGCTGGTGCTGGCCCTCACCATCTACACCGCCACCTATATCGCCGAGATCGTCCGCTCCGGCATCGAGGGCGTCTCGAAGGGCCAGTCGGAGGCCGCCTCGGCGCTCGGCCTCTCGCGCGGGCAGAGGCTGCGGCTCGTCGTCATCCCGCAGGCGATGCGGATCATCGTGCCGCCGCTGACCAGCCAGTATCTCAACCTCACCAAGAATTCCTCGCTCGCCACAGCCATCGCCTATCCCGATCTCGTGGCGGTCTTCGCCGGGACGGCGCTGGCGCAGGCCGGGCGCGAGATCGAGATTCTCGGCCTCACGGCGGCGATCTATCTGACGCTCAGCCTGCTCACCTCGCTGGCGATGAACCTCTACAACCGCCGCACGCAATTGAGGGAGCGTTGAGATGAGCGACGCGACCCTCAAGCAGCGCGAGCCGCCCGACCGCCCCTGGTCGGCGATGGCGGCGGAATGGCTGCGCGAAAATCTCTTCTCGTCGTGGGCGAGCATCCTGCTCACCCTCCTGTCCATCGCCTTCATCGTGGTGGCGGTGCCGCCGATCCTCGACTGGGCGATCTTCAGCGCGGTGTGGAGCGGCGACGCGCGCGAGGCGTGTCTCGGCGCGGGCAAGGGCGCGTGCTGGCCCTACATCGCCGACCGCAGCGGACAGATGATCTACGGCTTCTACGATGCGGTGGAACGCTGGCGCGTCGATATCGTCTATCTGGTGGGGGCCGCCGGCATCGCCTGGCTGATGATCCCGCGCCTGCCGGGCAAGCTCTGGGTCGGCCTCGCGATGGTCTTCGCCTTCCCGCTGCTCGTCTATGTGCTGCTGTCGGGCGGCATGTTCGGTCTGCCCATCGTGCCGTCGAGCAAGTGGGGCGGTCTGCTGCTGACGCTGCTGATTTCGCTCACCGGCATCGTCGTCTCGATGCCGCTCGGCATCCTTCTGGCGCTCGGACGCCAATCCGACCTGCCGGTCATCCGCTGGCTGTCGATCGGCTTCATCGAGTTCGTGCGCGGCGTGCCGCTGATCATGATCCTCTTCATGGCCTCGAACCTGATGCCGCTCTTCCTGCCCTCGGGCTGGAACCCGGACAAGCTGCTGCGCGCGCTGGTCGCCATCTCGCTGTTCAGTTCGGCCTATATGGCCGAAGTCGTGCGCGGCGGCCTCGCGGCGATCCCCAAGGGCCAGCGCGAGGCGGCGGCGGCGCTTGGCCTCGGCTACTGGCGGACGACGGCGCTCATCACCATGCCGCAGGCGCTGAAGATCTCGCTCCCCTCCATCGTCTCGTCCTGCATCAGCCTCTTCAAGGACACCTCGCTCATCTCGATCATGGGCTTCTTCGACTTCCTTCAGGTCATCAAGTCCGGCAATTCGGACCCCGCCTGGTCGACGCCGAACACGGCGTTCACCGGCTATCTCTTCGCGGCGCTCGTCTATTTCGCGTTCTGCTTCGGCATGTCGCGCTACAGCGCCTATCTGGAACGCACCGTGGGCGGCGGCAAAGTCGGGACCGGCAAGGCATGAGCGAGACCTGGGCCATCGAGATGGAGCGCGTGAACAAGTGGTATGGCCGCTTTCACGTGCTGAAGGACGCCACGCTGAAAGTGGCGAAGGGCGAGCGCATCGTGATCTGCGGGCCCTCGGGATCGGGCAAATCGACGCTCATCCGCTGCATCAACCACCTTGAGGAGCACCAGTCGGGCCGCATTCTGGTCGAGGGCCACGAGCTGACCAGCAATCTGCGCGCCATCGACGAAGTGCGGCGCGAAGTCGGCATGGTGTTCCAGCAGTTCAACCTGTTCCCGCATCTCACCGTGCTGGAGAACTGCACGCTGGCGCAGATCTGGGTGCGCAAGCGCCCGAAGGCCGAGGCCGAAAAGACGGCGCTGGAACTGCTGGAGCGCGTGCGCATCGTCGAGCAGGCGAAGAAATATCCCGGCCAGCTCTCCGGCGGCCAGCAGCAGCGCGTGGCCATCGCCCGGGCGCTCGCCATGGACCCCAAGATCATGCTGTTCGACGAGCCGACCTCGGCCCTCGACCCGGAAATGATTGGCGAGGTGCTCGAAGTCATGGTCGAGCTGGCGGATGAGGGGATGACCATGCTCGTCGTCACCCACGAGATGGGCTTCGCCCGCAAGGTCGCCGACCGCGTGGTCTTCATGGACTATGGCCGCATCGTCGAGGAAGCGCCGCCCGCCGAGTTCTTCGAGAACCCGAAGCACGAGCGCACCAAGCAGTTCCTCAGCCAGATCCTCGTCGGCCACTGAGGCGCCCTGCCGCAGCGGCTTGAAGTCCGCGCCGGGCATCCCATGTCCTCAGACGCCGGGGCGGGAGCAGGCGACCGACGCCGCCTCATGCGCCCGGCCAGAGGAGAACGCATGAAACTCTTTTACTACCCCGGCGCCTGCTCGCTCGCGCCGCACATCGTCCTGCGCGAGGCCGGATTCGCCTTCGATCTCGACAAGGTCGACATGAAGGCCAAGACGACGGCGGACGGCTCCGACTATCTGGCCGTCAACCCGAAGGGGGCCGTCCCGGCGCTGGATCTGGGCGGCGGCGAGGTTCTCACCGAAGGTCCGGCGATCACCCAGTATCTCGCCGACCAGAAGCCCGAGAGCGGCCTCGCGCCGAAGCCAGGCACGCTGGAGCGCGCCCGGCTTCAGGAGATGCTGAACTATCTTTCGTCCGAAGTGCACAAGGC
>JAXMDZ010000038.1:0-12242 GCA_046348585.1 Alphaproteobacteria bacterium | reverse complement strand
AGACGACGGTGGCGTCGCCGAAGGCTTCCTTCAGCTTGGCTTCCGAGGAATCGGCCGCGAACGGGCCTTCGCAGGCGAGGGTCTTCACCTCGGCGGGCGCGGCCGGGGTGGCGGCGGGGGCGGTCGATTCGGCGGCGACGGCCGGCAGGAGCGCGAGGAGCGCGGCCGGGGCCGCAAGGAGAGCGAGCATCGAACGGCGCATCGGAGTTCCCTTGATTGCACCCGGCCTTCTCGCGCGGCAGGGGCGCGGCGTCAAAGCGGCCAAACGGCGCGGCGCGCGGCGCTCGGCGTTCAGGAGAGGTTCAGGCCTTTGCCTTCGCCGCCGGCTTTTTCGGCGGGATGCGAACGAACCAGGCCCTGCTGTCCGACTGTCTCAGCTCGAATGCCCCTGTTTTCTGGAGAAGCGCGAGCAGGCTGCGGCAGCCGTAATTGCGCGGATCGTAGTCGGGCGCGAGATTGCGCAGCATCTGCCCCAGCGCGTTGAGGCCGACCCAGCCGTCGTCGCCGTTCAACCGGCCGACCGCGTGGCTGAGCATCGGCACGGATTTCGCCGCCGGTTCGCGGGTGCGGGCGGGCGCGGCCTCAGGCGCGGCCGTGCCTGCCGCCGCCCCGCCCATCAGGTTCTCGGTGTAGATGAATCGCTTGCAGGCCTGACGGAAGCTCTCCGGCGTCTTCTTCTCGCCGAAGCCGTAGACTTCCAGCCCTTCCTCGCGGATGCGCGAGGCGAGGCGCGTGAAGTCACTGTCCGAGGACACCAGGCAGAAGCCATCGACGCGGCCGCTGTGCAGCAGGTCCATCGCGTCGATCACCAGCGCGATATCGGAGGCGTTCTTGCCGGTGGTATTGGCGAATTGCTGGTGCGCAAGGATCGCATGGCGGGCAAGGATCGCCGACCAGCCGTTGAGGCGCGCGCTGGAGAAATCGCCGTAGATGCGCCTGACCGTCGCCTCGCCCAGTTCGGCGATCTCCTCAAAGAGGCCGGCCGCGATCTGCGGCGAGGCGTTGTCGGCGTCGATCAGCACGGCGAAGCGCAGCGGCTTGGTTTCTCCGGCCATGGCGACTTCCTCAATTCAGGTTCAGGCGGCGGTAGCTGAGGGCTTCGGCGATGTGGGGGCGGGCGGTGGCGGGGCTGCCGGCGAGGTCGGCGATGGTGCGGGCGACGCGCAGCGCCCTGGTGTAGCCGCGGGCGGAGAGGCGCATCTTCTCGGCCGCCTCGGCGAGCAGCGCGCCGGCGTCGGGGTCGAGGCGCGCGCCCCCGGTCAGCACCTCGCCCTCGGCCTCGGCGTTGGTGCGGATGCCGGACGCGGCATAGCGCGCGCTCTGGCGGGCCCTTGCGGCGGCGACGCGGGCGGCGATCTCGGCGGAGCCTTCGCGGGGCGCAGGCAAGCTGAGGTCGGCGGCGCTGACGGCGGGGACGTCGACGTGGAGGTCGATGCGGTCGTAGAGCGGGCCGGAGATGCGCGACTGGTAGTCGGCGCCGCAGCGCGGGGCCTTGTTGCAGGCCATGGCCGGGTCGCCCAGATAGCCGCAGCGGCAGGGGTTCATGGCGGCGACGAGCTGGACGCGGCTCGGGTAGCGGATATGGGCGTTGGCGCGGGCGACCAGGGTCGAGCCGGTCTCCAGCGGCTGGCGGAGCGAGTCGAGGACGCGGCGGTCGAATTCGGGGAGTTCGTCGAGGAAGAGCACGCCGAGATGCGCGAGGCTGACCTCGCCCGGGCGCACCTTGAGGCCGCCGCCGGTCAGCGCCGCCATCGAGGCCGAATGATGGGGCGCGCGGAACGGACGGCGGCGGCCGATCGCGCCGTCCTTCAGCTCGCCCGCCAGGCTCTGGATCATCGAGATCTCCAGCGCCTCGCGGGCGTCGAGCGGCGGCAGCAGGCCCGGCAGGCGCGCCGCCAGCATCGACTTGCCGCTGCCCGGCGGACCGATCATCAGAAGGTTGTGGCCGCCCGCCGCGGTGATCTCGAGCGCCCGCTTGGCGGTTTCCTGGCCGCGCACGTCGCGCAGGTCCGGCAGCTTGCCATCGTCCTCGGCGAGCTTGGGCTCCGGCGGGCGCAGCACGGCGACGCCCTTGTAGTGATTGACCAGCGCGATGAGGCTGGGCGCGGCGACGATTTCGACCTCGCCGATCCAGGCGGCCTCGGCCCCGCAGGCGGCGGGGCAGACGAGCGCCTTGCCGGCGGTGGCGGCGGCGAGCGCGGCGGGCAGGACGCCCGCGACCGCCGTCACCTGGCCGTCGAGCGCCAGTTCGCCGAGCGCCACGGTGCGGGCCATTTCGTCCAGCGGCAGCACGCCCATCGCGGCGAGCAGGCCCATGGCGATGGGCAGGTCGTAATGGCTGCCTTCCTTGGGCAGGTCCGCCGGGGCGAGATTGACGACGATGCGCTTGGGCGGCAGCGCGAGGCCGATGGCGTGCAGCGCCGACTTCACCCGTTCCTGGCTTTCGGCGACCGCCTTGTCGGGCAGGCCGACGATCATCATGCGGTTGCCGCCGCCGGTGATCTGGACCTGGACGTCGACCTCGCGCGCCTCAATGCCTTCGAAGGCGACGGTGGAAACGCGCGTGACGGTCATGCGCGGCGATGATCGCCGGGCGGCGGCGGGCGGCGCAAGGGGCCGCGACGCCGCGCCGCGTCAGCCGGGGGGCGCGGCCTCCAGCGCGGCGAGCAAGGCGAGGCCGATGCGGGCGCGGCGGCGGAGCGCGGCGCAGACGTGGCGGCGGGCGAGCGCGGGCGCGCCGAAGCGGCCATGCTTCAGCGCGTTGCGGTTGCCGGGCTGGCCGCCCCGGCCGCGCCCGGTCGGATAGCGCGGACATTTTGTTGCGCCGTCACGACACGAAGCATCTTCGTTCCTCACTTCCCCCTCCGGGGGGAGGGGGTGGGGGCGAGGTCCGCGAGGGCGGCAGCGGGCGCGTCCAAGGCGGGCGGGACGCGGCGTTCGACCTCGATCTTCAGGGCGTGGCGCTTCACGTCGTCGTCGGCCCTGGGGAGGAGCGCGGCCGTGAGGGCCGCGATGGTGCCGGCGAGGCGATCGACGCGCTCATAGGCGCTTTCGCGCGCGCAGAGCACGACGTCGTAGGTTTCGTAGAGGTCGTCGGGCGGGGCCAGGCATTCCTCGAATTCGAGGCTGATCATGGCGTGGCACTGGGCGATCTGGCGGGCGAGCGCCTCGCGCACCGTGTCGGCGGTGAAGCGTTCGGGCACGCGGCCGCCGAAGAATTCGGCGGTGAGTTCGGCGAGCCTCGGCGGCGGGTGAACGGTTTTCGGCATGGCGTCCTTCCTGTCTCAGCCGCGTCGGTGCGGCGGGGACGAATATAGGACTTTATGCCCCTATGTAAAGACTATGGTCCTATTTTGGGCGGCGGCCCGACTTCCGAGAGGTCTGCGCCATCAAGCGCGCCGAACGCGCCCAGTCGCAGATCAGTGGGAAGCGCCTCACCTATCGGCGGATTGGCGAAGCCGCGATCAGACAAGTAGATCGCGCGCTTTTCGGCGTTGGCGCGCGAGGTCCGCTTCTTAGGTCTATCCTTCGGTTTTGATTCGTACTGCTGCGATGGCGCCTCAAGCATCCGCTTGGGATCGTATCCATCTCCGCGCGATCTTCCGTCTTGGGTGCCCTAGCGGTGACAGAACCTGTCTTCTCTGCATCACGAACGAAGATCAAGCGCGCCCGCAAGTTCATCACTGAACTTGAGAATTTCCTCGCTCCCTATACGGAACTGAGGCCATGCAAGTCTCAAATTTTCCAAGACGGCCAAGAGCCCAAGATTCAGTTCGAGTGGCCGTCCATTGGCGATGAACCTGGGGCGATCATCGGTGATGCGATCCACAATATGCGAACCGCACTAGACCTAATGGCTTCCGAACTGGCTCGCCACCATAGCGGAACTGACAAGAACGTATATTTCCCATTTGCCGAGTCAGCTGATGAGATCGAACGGATGATCGAACGTCGGTTCAAAAAGGCCGGGGCCGCCGCATGCGACCTTGTGCGAACCTACAAACCATACACCGGCGGGAACGTGGCATTGCGGGCCGTCCACGATCTGGACATTCGAGATAAGCACACGATGGTCATCGAAGCGCAGCTAAGCTCCGAGGTTCTCGTTTCCGCAAACTACGACATCGACAACCCACTGGCCGGTCAGTGCGAAGTGCTTGTCAGGCACGAGCGCTTCTTGTTTTCTGCCGATACTGTGCTCTCCGGACAGGACATCGTTCCAACGCTCAAGACGCTTGTCGACGAGATTGAGCGCATCATCGAATCGTTTGCGCACCTAATCAGTTTTGGCGAAGCAGGCGCGAGCTAGTTCAGGACCAAGTTCGCCCGATAGCGCCGGCCCGCTGGCCAGATTCATAGCCATCGACCACTAGCCCATTCAATGTATGCGATAGCGACGGTGGTCCCATGTTTGGCGTGGGGGGCCTGCGGTTGCCGCCGGGCTGGATGGCCGCCTCAAGGGCGGCCATGAGGGCTGGCGGGGGTGTGGGCGGGACGCCGTGGATGGTCCGCCTGCGCGGACCATGACAAAAGGGCGCGCGCGCCGGGGCGGCGTTCAGGGCGTTTCGGGCGCGCGGGCGGCGGCGCGGCGGGCGGCGCGGCGCAAATGGCGGCGCTGGCGTTCGAGGCGGTCGCGCTGAAGCTTGAAGCCGAGCGCCACGACGAGGCCGGCGAAGGCGAGGCCCGCCGCCGTCACCGACAGCCAGTGCGCCTCGCCCAGCGTTTCCAGTTCGGCAAGGCCGCGCGCCGCGATCCAGCCCGGGGCCATCAGCGCCGGGGCCCAGACCAGCGCCGAGGCGATGTTGGCGATGTGAAAGCGGTGCTGGTTCATGCCGGTGATGCCGGCGAGCAGCGGCACCGTGCAGCGCAGCGGCCCGAAGAAGCGGCAGAAGAAGACCGCGAGCGAGGCGTAGCGGCGGAACAGCAGGCGCGAGCGGGCGACCGCCGTGCGGTAGTTCCTGAGCGGCCAGCGATGCACCACCCCCGGCCCCACCCAGCGCCCGACGGCGTAGGTCGCCAGGAACCCGAGCGCCGCGCCGCCGGACGCAAAGGCGAGCATCGGCCAGAGCGGCAGCGCGCCGGTGGCGATCAGCCCGCCGACCGCGATCATCAGCGGCGGCGCGGGCAGGAGAATGCCGACGATGCCGAGGCACAGGAACAGCGACACCGCGCCCAGCAGCGGCCCGGCGAGATCCTGGTGCGCGCCGATGAAGGCGACGAGCTGGTCGATCAGGCCGCTCACCGTGGCGCGGCGGCGAGAAGGTCGCGGAACAGCCGCACCGCGCCTTCGTGGCGCGGCGAGAGCGGCCCCATGGCGAGATCGCCCGCCGCCATGTTGCGTTCCACCGCCTCGCAGATCGCCTTGTCCTCGGCGGTGACGACATCGGACATCGCGAAGGTCGCGGCGTGGTCGGCGTCCGGTTCGGCGAAGACATAGAGATAGTCGAGCCGGGTGCGGGTTTCGCCGAGCGGCCAGATGCGTTCCATCATCATGCCGTCGCGATAGACGTTGACGCCGAGATTGGGCCAGGCCCAGGCCCACAGCCCGTCATAGACCGCATCGGCGGCGCGTTCGGGCCGGAGCGGCGCGTGATGGATCGCCACGCGGTCCTCCAGCGTCACGCGGTAGTCGTCGGAGACGATTTCGGCGTCGAGCGCGGGATGGACGGCCGGGACGTGATAGCCCTCAAGATAATTCTCGACATAGACGCTCCAGCGGCAGGCGACCTCGTGCGTGCGGCGGCCGGCGAAGCGCCAGGATTCCATCGGCACGGCGGCGGCGCGGCGCGCGACCGGGGCGATCCAGGCGTCGAAATCGGGCGCGCCTTCGGCCGGCCCCACGAACACCCAGCCGCGCCACAGCCGCACGGCGAGCGCCGCGAGGCCGAGCGCGCCGGCGTCGAAGCCGTCGGCCGGGCCGAAGCGGGTCGCCGCCTTCAGCCGTCCGTCGAGCGCATAGCGCCAGCCGTGATAGGGGCAGACGAGTTCGCGTCCGCACGAGCCCGCGCCGTCGCCGACGAAGGGGCTGAGGCGATGGCGGCAGGCGTTGCGGAAGGCGCGGATGGTTCCGTCCTCGCCCAGCACGGCGATCAGCGGCCGCCCGGCGACCGTCTCGGCGACGTAATCGCCCGCCTGCGCGAATTGCGAGACATGGGCGAGGCATTGCCAGTTCGCCGCAAAGACCGCCGCCGTCGCCGCGTGCGGGTGCATCAGGCGGCCTTCCGCCTGGCCTCGATCGCGTCCCAGACGAGCGCCGCGATGTCGGGGCCGCCGAAGCGGCGGATCTCCCAGATGCCGGTCGGCGAGGTGACGTTGATCTCGGTCAGGTAGTCGCCGATCACGTCGATGCCGACGAAGATGAGGCCGCGCGCTTTCAGCTCCGGCCCGATGGCGGCGCAGATGTCCTTCTCGCGCGCCGTCAGTTCGGTCGCCTCAGGGCGGCCGCCGACATGCATGTTGGAGCGCGCCTCGCCTTCGGCAGGGACGCGGTTGATCGCCCCGGCCGGAACGCCGTCCACCAGGATGATGCGCTTGTCGCCCTTGCGCACCTCGGGCAGGTATTTCTGGACGATCAGCGGCTCGCGCGAGAGCTTTTCGAAGGTTTCGAGCAGCGAGCCGAGATTTTCGTCGCCGGCGCGGATGCGGAACACCCCCGCCCCGCCATTGCCGTAGAGCGGCTTGACGATGACGTCGCCATGTTCGGCCCGGAAGGCGCGGATCGCGGCGCGGTCGTTGGTGACGAGGGTGGGCGGAATGAGATCCGGCCAGAGGATCGGGAAGAGCTTTTCGGGCGCGTCGCGCACATGCACCGGATCGTTGACGACGAGCGTTTTGGGGTGAATGCGCTGAAGCACATAGGTCGTCGTCAGATAGGCCATGTCGTAGGGCGGGTCCTGGCGCAGCAGCACCACGTCCATGTCGGAGAGTTCGACCACCGCTTCGGGCTTGAACGAGTAGTGGTTGCCCTTCTCGTGCCGCACCGAGAGGTAATGGCCGCGCGCGAACACCCGCCCGTCGCGGTAGGAGAGGTTCTTCGGCTCGTAATAGAAGAGCGTGTGGCCGCGGTTCTGCGCTTCGAGCGCCAGCGCGAAGGTGGAATCGCCGCCGATGTCGATCGCGTGGATCGGGTCCATCTGGATCGCGACGGAAAGCGTCATGGAGCGTCCTTGGGTGGGGCGGGTTCGGCGCGCACCATCGGTCGCGGCGCGGGGCAATTCAAGCGCCGCCTTGAGGGGCTCAAGGGCGGAAGGCGTCGATCACATGGCGCGGCCAGAAACGCCCCGGCTCCGCCACCATGGCGTCGAAGCGCAGGGCCGAGCCGGCATAGCGCGGGCGGCGCTTGAGGAAATGTTCCGCCGTGCGGGCGATGCGCTGCTGCTGCGCCGGGGCGATGGCCCCGATACCCGCATCCTCGGTGGCGCGGGCCTTGACCTCGACGAAGACGAGGGTGCGGCCCTTGCGGGCGATGATGTCGACCTCGCCGAGGCCGGAGGTGCGGGCCGGGCGGAAATTGACCGCCAGCACGCGGTAGAGTTTCAGCCGCAGCAGCCAGACGGCGCGGCGTTCGGCGGTGCGGCCGCGGTCGGCGGCGGCGAGCTTGGCGTTGCTAGGCATCGGCTTTCAGCTCCAGGGCGCGGGCATAGACGGCGCGGCGCGGCAGGCCGAGCGCGCCCGCGACCGCGTCGGCCGCGTCCTTCACCCGCATGGTGGCGAGGGCGCGGCGCAGCGCCGCGTCGAGGTCTTGCGCGCCGGCCAGCGGATCGGCGGCGGCGGGCGGGGCGACGACGAGGACGATCTCGCCGCGCCTCAAATCCGGCTCGGCGGCGGCGGCCGAGGCGAGGTCGGCGAGCGTGCCGCGCCGCGCCTCCTCGTGGCGCTTGGTAAGTTCGCGGCAGAGCACCGCCTGGCGCTCGCCCAGCACATGGGCCATGTCGGCGAGGGTTTCCTCGATGCGGTGCGGGGCCTCGAAGAAGACGAGCGCGGCGTCGACGGATTTCAGCCCGGCGAGTTCGGCGCGGCGTGCGCCTTCGGCCGGCGGCAGGAAGCCCGCGAAGAGCGTGCGCTTCGCCGCGATCCCCGAGATCGAGAGCGCCGCGGTCAGCGCCGAGGCCCCGGGCACCGCGAAGACCTTGTGGCCGGCGGCGGCGGCGGCGGCGACCAGCTCCGCGCCGGGGTCGGACACATGCGGCGTGCCGGCGTCGGTCACCAGCGCCACCGCCTCGCCGCGCGCGAGGCGAGCGAGGATCGCCGGGGTGGCGCGGGCGGCGTTCTCGGCCCGGTAGGAGACGAGCTTGGTGCCGATGCCGTGCAGCGCGAAGAGCTTGGCGGTGACGCGCGTGTCCTCCGCCACCACGACGGCGGCGCGCGTCAGCACGTCGCGGGCCCGCAGCGTGAGGTCGCCGGCGTTGCCGATGGGCGTCGCCGTCACATAAAGGCCGCTTTGCAGGGCTGCCATCGCGGCGGGCGCGTCGCCCTCGTCCGCCGCCGGTGGTTTACTCCCGGCCGGGCCGCCTTTAGCTTCCGCCGCCAATGCGCTTCGGCGCACCGGTTCACCCGACGAGGACATCGAATGGCTCTCGCACCGTCGCTTCCTTCTTCGCCCTGGAGTGGTAGCGGTCTTGGCCGCCGCCTGAAAGCGATCTGTTCGGCGGCGCTGATCGTCGTGGGCGCGTCGCTGCTGTCGGCCTGCCAGATGCCGGGCGAGGGACCGGGCGAGGGCACGGTGCTGACCCCCGGCGAAGGCGGGCGCGCGCCGCGCCCCGACGTCAACCCGATCGGGCCGGGCGGGCCGGTCGCCACCGGCGCGCCGCGCCGGCCGGGCGGCGTCGGCATGGGGCCGGTGCGCATCGCCGTGCTGGTGCCGCAGAGCGGGCGCGGCAAGGATCTGGGCAAGCCGCTGGCCGACGCGGCCGAGATGGCGCTGTTCGACACCGGGCGCGGCGACATCACGCTGATCGTCAAGGACACCGGGCGGGGCGCGGCCAACGCCGCCCAGTCGGCGATCGACGAGGGCGCGGAGATCATCCTCGGCCCGGTCTTCGCCGACGAGGTCGCCTCGGTGCGGGGCGTCGCGGCGGCGGCGGGCGTGCCGGTCATCACCTTCTCGTCCGACACCTCGGTGGCGGGCGGCGGCGTCTATACGCTCTCCTTCCCGCCGGAGGAGGAGATCCGGACGATCGTCAATTACGCGGCTGGGCGCGGCATGGGCCTCTTCGCGGTGATGTCGCCGGGCGACGCCTATGGCCGGCGCGCCTCCAGCGCCTTCGCCCGCGACGTGACGGCGACCGGCGGCCAGGTCGTCGCCAATGCGGCCTACTCGGCCAGCGAGGCCGGGTATTCCTCGGTGATGGCGCTCGACGGCAAGGATTTCGACGCGATCTTCGTTCCCGGCGGCGGCGGCGGCCTGCGCGGCATCGCGCGCCTCATCGCCTATGGCCCGCCGCCCCCGGCCGCGCCCGCGCCGCTGACCGACGAGCAGATCGCGGCCGGCGTCGCCCCGCCCCCGCCGCCCCCGCCGCAGAAGCGCGCGGTGCTGCCCGATCACATCCTGCTCGGCACGGGCCTCTGGGACGAGGCTGCGAACGGCGCCGAAGGGGCGCTCGCGCGCGGCGTCTTCGCGGCGCCCGAGCCTTCGACGCGCCAGAGCTTCGGGGCGCGCTTCGAGGGCATTTTCGGCTATCGCCCGCCGCGCGTCGCCAGCCTCGGCTATGACGCGGTGTCGCTGGCGGCGACGCTGTCCGACAATCTGCCGGGCCAGCGCTTCACCAAGGAGGCGATCGCCGATCCCAACGGCTTCGCGGGCGTGGACGGCATTTTCCGCTTCCTGCCGAACGGTACGATCCAGCGGGGCCTGGCGATCATCGAGGTGACGGGGACGGGCTTTTCGGTGGTGCGCGGGGCGCCGCGCAGCTTCCAGGAGCCGGGATCGTAAGGGCCGCGCGCGTTAGCGGGCGAGTTCGGCGGCGAGGGCGTTGAGGACGAGGCGGCCGCGCGGCGTCGCGGCGATGCGGGTTCCCGTCCGGGCGATGAGGCCTTCGGCCTCCAGCGCGGCGAGCCGGGCGGCGTCGAGCGCACGGCCGCCAAGGCGTTCGTAGCGGGCGGCGTCGAGGCCTTCGGCGAGGCGCAGCGCCATCACCAGATATTCCTCCGCCTGTTCGGCGGCGGCGACCGGATCGGCGGCGACGAGACCCTCGCCGCGCGCCGCCACCGAAGCGCGCCAGCTTTCGGGGTTCTTTTCCGTCGCCGTCGCCAGCAGGCGGCCGCCGCTCAGGATGCGGCCATGGGCGCCGGGGCCGACGCCCAGAAACGCGCCATAACGCCAATAGACGAGATTGTGCCGCGACTGCGATCCCGGACGTGCGTGGTTGGAAATCTCGTAGGCGGGCAGGCCGTGGGCCTCGGTCAGGGCCTGCGTGATCTCATAGAGGCGCGCGGCTTCCTCGGCCTCGGGCACGACGAGTTCGCCGGCGGCGTGCAGGAGGGCGAACTTCGTGCCTTCCTCGATGGTGAGCTGGTAGAGCGAGAGATGATCGGCGGCGAAGGCGAGCGCCTCGGTCAGCTCCGCCTCCCAGGCCGCCGCGCTCTGCCCCGGCCGCGCATAGATGAGATCGAACGAGGCGCGCGGAAACGTCGCGCGGGCGAGCGCGAAGGCGGCGCGGGCTTCCGCCGCGCTGTGCCAGCGTCCGAGCGCCTTGAGGTCGGCGTCGTTCAGCGCCTGAAGCCCGACCGAGACGCGGTTGACGCCGGCGGCGCGATAATCGGCGAAGCGGCCGGCATCGGCGCTGGTCGGGTTGGCCTCCAGCGTGATCTCGATGTCGGGGGCGAAGGCAAAGAGCTTCGCCGCCGCGTCGATGACGCGCCCGACCGCCGCGCCCGGCATCAGCGAGGGCGTGCCGCCGCCGAAGAAGATCGAGGCGAGCGTCGGCCGCGCATCGAGCCGCGCCGCCAGCGTCTCCATCTCGCGGACCAGCGCGCCGGCATAGTCCAGCGCATCGACGCCGCCGGGGCGGACATGGGAGTTGAAGTCGCAATAGGGACACTTGGCGGCGCAGAACGGCCAGTGCGCATAGAGCGCGAAGCCGCCTTCGGGCGCGGCTTCAGCCACCGAACGAGGCCGCGAGGAGCTGCGCGAACGCTTTGGCGCGGTGGCTGATGCGGTGCTTTTCGTCCGGGTCCATCTCGCCGAAGGTCTGCGCGCCGCCGTTCGGCAGCAGGATCGGATCGTAGCCGAAGCCCCGTGTGCCGCGCGGCGGGAAGACGACATGGCCGTCGAAGCGGCCCTCGAAGGTTTCGCAATGCCCGTCCGGGAAGGCGAGGGAGAGGGCGCAGACGAAATGCGCGGGCGACGTTTCGAGTCCCTTGTCCGCCAGCTCGCGCCGGATGCGTTCCATCGCCACGCCGAAATCCTTGCCCTCGCCCGCCCAGCGCGCCGAGTAGATGCCGGGCCGGCCGTCCAGCGCCTCGACGCAAAGGCCGGAATCGTCGGCAAGGGCGCAGACCCCGCTCGAAAGCGCCGCCGCCCGCGCCTTCAGTTCGGCGTTGGCGGCGAAGGTGAGGCCGGTTTCTTCCGGTTCGGGGAGGCCGAGATCGCCGGCCGAGACGAGATCGTCCGTATAGGGATGAAACAGCGCCTTCAGCTCGCGCAGCTTGCCGGGATTGTGCGTGGCGACGACGAGCCGCCCGCCCGGAAAGCGGCGATGGCCGCTCATGCGAGGCCGAGCGCCGCCTTCTGCGCGGCGACGAGTTCGGCGACGCCCTTGCGGGCGAGGCCCATCAGCTTGAGGAACATTTCCTCGCTGAAGGGCTCCTTTTCGGCCGTGCCCTGGATCTCGACGATGCCGCCCGCGCCGGTCAGCACGAAATTGGCGTCGGTTTCGGCCCGCGAATCCTCCTCGTAGTCGAGGTCGAGCACCGCGACGCCGTTGTAGATGCCGCAGGAGATCGCCGCGAGATGGCCGGTCAGGGGGATCTGCTTGATCGCGCCGATCTTCTGCATCCGCGCGAAGCACTGGTGGAGCGCCACATAGGCCCCGGTGATCGCCGCCGTGCGGGTGCCGCCATCGGCCTGGATGACGTCGCAATCGACCTGGATCTGGCGCTCGCCGAAACCGGTGAGATTGGTGACGGCGCGCAACGAGCGGCCGATAAGCCGTTGAATCTCCTGCGTGCGGCCGCTCTGCTTGCCCTGCGAGGCCTCGCGCCGCATGCGCTCGTGGGTGGAGCGCGGGAGCATCCCGTATTCC
>JAXMDZ010000037.1:0-12829 GCA_046348585.1 Alphaproteobacteria bacterium | reverse complement strand
GCATCAGATTGGAGACGAGAAAGAGCGCGGCGAGCGTCGCCCAGGCGAGCAGCGAGGCGGCGGCCATGGAGGCGCCGCGGCGCGCGGCGCGCCCCCTCACCCACCCGGTATCGCTCAGATCGTCCGCGCGCATCGCGGCGCCCGCCTTTCGCTAGGCCGCCGTCCCGGCCATGGTCAGGACGATGCCGCAGGTCTTTTCGCCGCGAATGCGCAGCGCGCGCAAGGCGGAGGCGATGCCGGCGCGGCGGGTCTCGCCGGTGCGCAGCACCAGCGCCACCTGATCGACCGCCTCGGCGATGGCGCGGGCGTCCGGCTCGTCGGCGAGCGGCGCGCCGACGATCATCACATAGTCGAAGCCCTGGCGGGCGAGCGCGATCAGCCGCTCGAAGGCCTCGCGCGAGGGACGGCCGCGCCAGGCCCCGGCGCGCGCCGCCATGGGCAGCGCCTGGAAGCCGCCCGGCGCGTCGCCGACCAGCGCGTCCTTCAGCGAGGCATGACCGGCGAGCACTTCCATCAGACCGATCTGCGCGCCGGGCGCGACCAGCGTGGAGAGCGTGCGATGCACCGCGTCGGCGTCGATCAGCAGCACCCGTTCGCCGTTGGCGACGGCTGCGAGCGCGAGGTTGAGCGCGACCGAGGCCGCGCCGTCCGCCTTGTGCGATCCGACGAACAGCGCCGAGCGTTCGGCCTGGCGTTCGGGCGAGTCGCGCAACTCGGCGCGCAGCAGGCGGATCGCGTATTCGAAGCCACCGTCCGGGCCGCGCTGCGCCGTGCCGAAGGGCGGCACGGTGGCGAACACTTCAAGCCCGGCGCGGCGCAGTTCGCCGGCCGCGTGGATACGGTCGTCCATCCGCTCGCGCAGCAGCGCCAGCGCCGCGCCGCCGCCGAGCCCGAGGGCGAGCGCGATGGCGAGGATGAAGAGGCGCGGCGGGAACGAGGCGGCGACCGGGGTCGCGGCCGGGGCGATCACCCGCGCCGACGACAGTTCCAGCCGCTCCTGCTCGGAGGTTTCCTTGGCGCGCGCCAGCACCGATTCATAGACCGTGCGGATCGCGTCGGCCTCGCGCTGCAATTCGCGCAGCTCCACCAGCGCCGCCGCGTCGGCGTTGTCGCGCCCGGTCAGGCGGTCGAGTTCGGTCTGAAGCCCGGCGACCTCGCCTTGCGCGCGCTCCAGTTCGGCGCGGGCGGACTCGCGGATGCGCGCGACCTCCGCGCCGATCTGCGCCTCGACGCTCGCCCGTTCGGCGCGCACGCGCACGACGGCGGGATGGTTGTCGCCCAGCGTGGCGACGAGATCGGCCTCGCGGCGCGCGATGTCGGCGAGCTGGGTGCGCAGCGCGGCGATGACCTGCGAGCCGAGGGCTTCGGGCGTCGCGTCGGCGCCGGCGCGGGCCACCTGGTCGTAGCGGGCCTGCGCGGCGGCGAGTTCGGCGCGCGCCGCGACCAGGCGCTGGTTGAGTTCGGCGAGCTGCTGTTCGGTGACGGCGGAGCCGTCGCGGCCCGAAAGCCCCTTCTCGGCGCGATAGGCCTGCACCTTGTCGTCGGCCTTGCGCAGTTCCTCGCGCAGATCGGCGAGGCGCGCGGTCAACGCCTCGTTGGCGCGGCGGGTGGCGTCGCGGGCGGCCTCGTTCTGGTCGGCGATGAAGGCGGCGGTCAGCGCGTCGGCGATCGAGCGCGCCAGCGCCGGATCGCGCGAGGTGGCGCGCAGGTCCAGCACATAGGTGTGCTCGGCGCGGCTCGCCGCGACCCGGCGGCCGAGCAGATCGAGCGCGGCGGCGGTGCGCAATGCGCGGTCGGCGTCGGCGCCGCCGAACTCCGGCACGTCGGCGAGGCCCAGCGCCTCGACCACCCGCGACAGCACGGCGTCGGAGGTGATGACCCGCACCTGGCTCTCCACCAGCGCGGCGTCGGACCCGGCCCCGGCGGGCAGCACCTCGGTCTGGAGCACGCGCTGGTCGCGCGGATCGAGCAGCAGCAGCGTCGAGGCGGTGTAGAGCTTGGGGGTCAGCAGGACATAGGCGAGCGCCAGCCCCAGCGCGATCGCGGCGGGCAGCAGCACGGTCAGCCAGCGGCGGCGCAGAATGTCGATGACGCCGCCCAGATCGACGCCGTCCTCGTCGCGGCGCTCGGGCTCGAACAGCACGGGCGGCGGCGACGGCCTGACCGCCGCGCGGCGGAGCGCGCGCGGGGGTCCGTATTGTGTCATCGCCGCGGACTGCATGGTCTTCCGGTCCTCGTCAGGCGTCGCACGCCGTCCTGCCGTCCCGATTGGAGACAGGTCTTCGCCCTTCGACGGCGGCGAAGCAGGCCGCGTGCCAGAGCGTCAGCGCGCCGCGGCCCGCCGCCGGCGGCTCCACAGTAAACGCCAGAGAAATTGAGAATTTCCCAAGAGATAGCGCCGCCACAGCCGCCCCGGCTCCAGCCCCAGACGCCAGACCCATTCGGCCCTCAGGCGGCGCACCCAGCCGGGGGCGCGGCGCACCCGCCCGGCCAGAAAGTCGAACAGCGCCCCCACCCCGATCGCCAGATCGCAGCCGAGCCCCTCGAAATGGCGGGCGATGAACATCTCCTGCGCCGGATTGCCGAGCGCCACCAGCAGGACATCGGGGCGGGCGGCGGCGATGCCGGCGACGATGGCGGCCTCCGCCTCGGGAGGGAAATAGCCGTGGCGGATGCCGGCCAGCGTGTGCTGCGGCGCGGCGGCGAGGAGCTTCTGCGCGGCGGCTTCGGCGATGCCGGGCGAGGCCCCCAGCAGGAACAGCCGGGCGGGCCGCGCCGCCTTCAGATAGGCGGGCACGAAATCGGTGCCGTTGAGGTTTTCGGGAAAGCGCGCGCCGTGCAGCCAGCGCGAGGCGATATCGACGCCGACGCCGTCGTTGAGCACCACGAAGTCCGCGAGCGTCGCGCGGAAGGACGGATCGGCGGCGGCGAGGTTCGAGGTGTGGGCGTTGAGGAAGGCGAGCCGGGTAGGCGTTCCCGCCGCCCGCCGCTCGTCCAGCAGCGCGAACGCCTCCGCCGCCGTCGCGGCGGTGACGGCGACGCCCATGATGTCGCGGGTTGGGCGCGCGCTCATGCCGGCGCGGCCTCGGCGATCAGCGCCTCGAAGCGGTCGAGCGCGCGGTCGATGGAGAAGGTCTCGGCGCGCGCCCGGTGGACCGCCGGATCGCCCGGATCGGCGAGCGTCGCGTCGATGGCGGCGGCGAGCGCGGCGACATCGCCCACCGGCACGAGACGGCCGTCCTCGCCGCCGCGCAGCACTTCTTCCGGCCCGCCGCAGCGCGTGGCGACGACCGGCAGGCCGTGCCCCAGCGCCTCGACCAGCACATTGCCGAAGGCCTCGGTGCGCGAGGAAAGGGCCAGCATTTTCGCCTCGGCGAAGACCGGCCAGGGGGCGTTGAGATAGCCGCGAAACGACACCCGTTCCGCGATGCCGAGCGTCGCGGCGAGGGCTTCGAGCGCGGCCCGCTCCGGCCCGTCGCCGAGCACGACGAGGCGCGGCGCGCGGGCCGAGGCGGCGACCGCCTTCAGCAGCGTCGGAAAATCCTTCTCCGGCACCAGCCGTCCGACCGCCAGCACGACATCGGGACGCGCGGCCAACGCCGCCTTGTCCGGCGTCCCGGCGGCGGGCGGCAGGTGGATGGCGTTGGGGATCGTCACCACGCGGTCGGCGCGGGCGCGGAAGCGGGCGATGAGATAGCGCCGCAGATCGTCCGAGACGACCACGGTGCGCGCCGCGAGGCGGCTGGTGAAGATCGTCGAGGCATAGGTGAAGCGGCCGAGGAAGCGCGGCTCGGCGTCATAGCGTCCATGCGCCGACAGGATCGCCGCGCCGGGCCAGCGCGCAAGCGTCTTGGCGAGCAGCAGCTTGAGGTTCGAGGCCCCGACCGCGGCGAAGGCGGCGCGCGGCCGTTCGGCCTTCAGGAAGGCGGCGATCGCCCGCACGGCGCGGCCATGGCCCTTGCCGAAGGTCACGCGCTTCATGCCGGGGGGCAGGAGATGCTCGTTCTCGGGCGCGGCGAAATCGACCCCGAAGGTCACGTCCCAGCCGCGTGCATGCAACCCCGCCGCAACCAGCGCCCACACGCGCTCCGCGCCGCCGCCGACGAGGCCGTGCGTGTAGAACAGGAGCTTCTTGTTAGGCATTTCGCAAAGCGCGGCGGTTACTGTGGGAGGGCGAGACTAGGACACAACTCTGAAATTTCTGTTCGCGCCGCCGCCTCCGCGCTGCGGTTCCGACCTTGGGAATTGCGCGGTTTGGCGGGGAAGACGCTCGACATCAGGCTGGCGATCGATCCGGCCCGGGCCCGGCTGTGGCACCGCGCGCTGGCCGACGCGCTGCGCCGGCGCGGCCACCGCGTCGCGGTCGTGCTGCGTCCGGGCGGCCCGCGCCCGCCGGTGGCGATCGGCCTGCTGCTGAAGCTGGAGAGCCTCACCGGCGCGAAGCGCGCCGGGGCCTCGGGCTGTCCGTGGGAGGATGTGCGGGCCGCCGGCGACGGCCTGCGGGCCGATCTGGAGATCGACCTCACCGGCGGCGCGTGGGACGGCGAGACGACGCGCCGCCTCGCCCCGGTCTACGACAACGCGCTCATCGAGGAGGCGGCGGTCGCCGCGCTGATGGCGGGCCGGATGCCGCTGATCGGCGTGCGCGACAGCAAGGCGCCGCACACGCCCGCGATGATGCATCCCGGCCTCGACGCGCCGCACCGGATCGGCCGTTCGCTCGACAATCTGGGGGCGCGGCTGGTCTCGCTGCTCGCCCAGGCGGTTGATGCGGTCGCCATCGGGCGCACGACGAGCGGCGAGCGGGCGCTGGCGCTGACGCCCTCCTCGATCTGGGCGATGGGACAGACGCTGGGGGCGCTGCGCTATGCGCTCAACCGCGTGCTGCTGGCGCTGACAAGGCGCGCCCCGCACTGGCATGTCGGCTGGCGGCGGGCGGAAAGCGGCCGGGTGCAGGACACGCTCGCCATGCCGGCGGGCGGCTGGCGCATCCTCCCCGACGACGGCAAGCGCTTCTACGCCGATCCCTTCGTGTTCGCGCATGAGGGGCGGACCTGGCTTTTCGTCGAGGAACTGCCCTACGCCACCGGCCGGGCGATCATCTCGGCGGTCGAGATCGGTCCGGACGGTCCGGTGGGCGCGCCCGTGCCGGTGCTGGAGCACCGCGTCCACCTCTCCTACCCGTTCGTCTTCGCCCGCGACGGCGCGATCTGGATGATCCCCGAAAGCGCCGCCGCCGGAACGGTCGAGCTCTACCGGGCCGAGAGCTTCCCCCATCGCTGGGTGCGCCACGCGACGCTGCTCGACGGCATCGCGGTGGGCGATGCGACCATCGCCGAGCATGACGGGCGGCTGTGGATGTTCGGCACGGTCGGGGCGGCCGAAACGTCGAGCTGGGACGCGCTGCATATCTGGTCGTCCGACCGGCTGGAGGGGCCGTGGCAGCCCCATGCCCGCAATCCGGTCTTCCAGGACGCGCTGGCGGCGCGCCCGGCGGGGGCCTTCTTCCGCCGCGACGGCGCGCTCTGGCGGCCGGCCCAGGATTGCGCCGCCTATTATGGCGCGGGGCTTGCACTCTGCCGGGTGACGCAGCTCGACGATGCCGGGTTCGCGCAGAAAATCGAGACCGTTCTGACCGCCGGGGAACCCGGATGGCCCGGAACGGGACTGCATACGCTGAACTGGGCGGCCGGCATCGAGGTCGTCGACGGAAGCCGGGACCGCAGGCGATGACGACCGCAACCCTTGCCGCAGACGGCGTTTTCGAGACCTGGCCGGCGCATCTGGCCGAGGTCTGGGGCCATGCGCCGGTCAAGCTGCGCCACCGCCTGCACCTGTCGCCGCTGCTCTCGATGGCGGCCCTCGCCGACCTGATCGACGCCTATCCGCGCCGCCACTACAGCCTGATCCACATGGGCGCGCGCCACGAGCGGCGCTTCTGGCGCGAAGGCGATCTCGGCGGCCTCAAGGGCGCGGACGTGATCGACTGGATCGCCGGCGGGCGGATGTGGCTCAATCTGCGTCGCGTCGAGGAGATCGACGGCCGCTACGGCGACCTCCTCCGCGCCGCCTATGACGCGATCGCCGCGGGCGCGCCGGGCGAGGCGATGTTCAACACCTCGATGGGCATCCTCATCTCCTCGCCCGAGGCGCAAGTCTATTACCACGCCGACCTGCCGGGTCAGGCGCTCTGGCAGATCCACGGGGCCAAGCGCATCCACATCTACCCCGACCGCGCCCCCTTCCTGACGCCGCAGACGCTGGAGGACATCGCGCTGTTCGGCGTCGAGGTCGACATGCCCTACGAGGACTGGTTCGACGCCTACGCGACCACCATCGACCTCGAACCCGGCGACATGGCGCACTGGCCGCTCAACGCGCCGCACCGGGTGGAAAATCTCGGCGTGCTCAACGTCTCGCTGACCTCCGAGCACTGGAGCCGCAAGATCGCCCGCGGCCACCGGGTGAACGTCGCCAACGGCCTGCTGCGCCACCGCTTCGGCCTCGCGCCGCGCGGCCGCGCGATCTCCGGTCCGTCCTACTGGGCGAAGGCCGCGCTCCAGGCGGCATTGCGCCGCTCGTCCTGGGTCGAGCGCCAGCGCGCCGCCCGCCGCCCGGTCGATTTCCGCCTCGACCCGGCGCGCCGCGGCCGCGTGCTCGACCTCGCCCCGGCGGGCGCGTGAGTTCGGCCTACCAGGTCCGCTGCCTCAAGAACTGGCGCGAAATCGCTCCGGTCTGGACCGCGCTCGCCCGCGGCGGCCGCGCGACGCCCTTCCAGACCTCGCTCTTCCTCGACGCCTGGTATGAGACGCTGGGGGCCGAGCCCGGCATTCAACCGCTGATCGTCGAGGCGGTGCGCAAGAGCGACGGCGTCCCCGCGCTGCTGCTGCCGCTGGTCCTCCAGTCGCGCGGGGCCTTGCGCGTCATCGGCTTCGCCGACGGCAGCGTCGCCGACAACAACGCGCCGATCCTCGGCCCCGCCTGCCCGCCGGACGAGACCTCGTTCCAGCCGCTCTGGCAGGCGATCCTCGCCGCGCTCCCGCCGGTCGATCTCCTCGCCTTCGAGAAGATGCCGCTCGCCGTCGGCGGACGCGCCAACCCGCTGCTTTCCGTCGCGCCCTGGCGGCCCTCGATCCTCAGCGCCCACCCGCTGCACCTGCCCGGCGTCTTCGAGGACTATTCGCGCAGCCGCGCCACCAAGTTCCGCAAGGAGCAGGAGCGCGTCTGGCGGGTCTTCACCCGCGCCGAGGGCGCGCGCTTCGACATGATCGCCGATCCGGCCGAGGGCCTGCGCATCCTGGGCGACATCGACCGCCTTCAGGGCGCGCGCATGCGCGATCTCGGCGCGCCCTTCACGCTCGACCAGCCGCCCTTCGCCGCGATGTATCGCCGCCTCGTCGCCGAGGGGCTGGCAGCGGGCGGCGTCGAGCTGGGCGCGCTCACCTGCAGGGGCGAGACGGTCGGCGCGCTGCTCGGCATCTCGGACGGGCGCGCGGTGACGCTGGTGCGCATCGCCCATGCGGGCGGCGCGTGGACCAATTGCTCGCCCGGCCGCCTCGTCATCGAGCGCATGATGATGGCGCTGCACGAACGCGGTATCCGCCGCATCGACTTCTCGATCGGCGACTACGGCTACAAGGAAAACTTCAATATCGGCTGGGAGCCGCTCGCCGACATGGCGCTGCCGCTGACCTGGCGCGCCTGGCCGAGCGTCGCGGCCGGGCGGGCCAAGGCGGCGCTGCGCCGCTCGCCGCTCGCCCGGCGCCTGCGCGACGGGATGCGGCGCAAGCGGCCCCGGTCCGCCGCGCGCTAGTCCCTGGCGCGCTCGACGTAGCTGCCGTCCGCCGTGTTGACGACGATGCGGGTGCCGGCCGAGACATGCGGCGGCACGGCGCTCTTCACGCCGTTCGACAGCAGCGCGGGCTTGTAAGAGCTGGTCGCCGTCTGGCCCTTGGTCACCGGCTCGGTCTCGACGATCTCCAGCACCACGCGCTGCGGCAGCTCCACGGTGATCGCCTGATCGTTGAAGATGGCGATCTCGCACTTCATGTTTTCCTGGAGATAGACGGCCTGCTCGCCGACCACGTCCTTGGGGACATGGAGCTGCTCGTAGTTCTCCTGGTTCATGAAGACGTAGCTGTCGCCGTCGTCGTAGAGATAGGTGAAGTCGAGATGGTCGATCTGCGCCTTCTCGACCTGGTCGGTGGTCTTGTAGCGCTGGACCGTCTTCACGCCGTCCGAGATGCGGCGCATGTCGATCTGGGTGGTCGGGGTGCCCTTGCCGGGGAAGAAGCTCTCCGCCAGAAGCACGACATAGAGCTTGCCGTCGTCCAGCTCCAGGACGTTGCCTTTGCGGACGTTGCTTGCGATGACCTTGACCACGAAATCCTCCTCGCGCGCCGATGCTGCGCGGAAACCGAGCCGAGAATGGCGAAAAACTGGGCGCGTGATACAGGGTCGGGGGGCGCAAGCCAAGCGCCGTGGTGGCGGCCGGACCGCCACGCCGACCGCCGCCCGTTCCTCGCCGCCCGGGTGCGCATCCGGGCGGCGCTGCGCGCCTGGTTCGAGGCCGAAGGCTTCACCGAGGTCGAAACCGCGCTGCTTCAGATCTCGCCCTGCGCCGAGCCCCATCTGCACGGTTTCGCCACCGAGCTCGTCTCCGCCGGAGGCGGCCGGGCGACGCGCTACCTGCCGACATCGCCCGAGTTTTCCGCCAAAAAACTGCTCGCCGCCGGGGAAACGCGGATCTTCGAGCTGGCCCACGCCTTCCGCAACCGCGAGACCGGGCCGCTCCACGCCGCCGAGTTCACCATGCTGGAATGGTATCGGGCGGACGCGCCCTACGAGGCCGTCATCGCCGACACGCTCGCCCTCGTTCGCGCCGCCGCCCCGCGCCTTACCTGGCGCGGCCACGAGGCCGAAACGGCGCGCGATCCGGTCCGCCTGACGCTCGCCGAGGCCTTCCGCGCCTTCGCCGGGATCGACCTTCTGGCGACGGTCGGCGGCCATGGCGAGACCGACCGCGACGGCTTCGCGGCCGCCGCGGCGAAGGCGGGCGTGGCGCTGGCCGGCGGCGATTCCTGGTCCGACATCTTCACGCGGGTGATGGCCGAGCGGGTCGAGCCGGCCCTCGACCCCACGCGGCTCACGATCCTGTGCGAATATCCCGCGCCCGAAGCCGCCCTCGCCCGCCGCGCCCCGCACGAGCCGCGCGTCGCCGAGCGCTTCGAGCTTTATGCCTGCGGCGTCGAACTCGCCAACGGCTTCGGCGAATTGACCGATGCGGCCGAGCAGCGCCTGCGCTATGAGGCGGCGATGGACGAGAAGGAACGGCTCTACGGCGAACGCTATCCGGTGGACGAGGATTTCCTCGCCGCCCTCGCCCTCATGCCGCCCGCCAGCGGCGTCGCACTCGGCTTCGACCGCCTGGTGATGCTGGCGAGCGGCGCCACGCGGATCGAGCAGGTGCTATGGACGCCGCCGCTCTGACCCTGCGCGATCCGCTCGCCCTCGCCGAAGCGGGCCTCGCGCCGGCCGGTCCGGCGCTGGCCGAAGTCGCGCGCCGCTACGCCATCGCGGTGACGCCCGACATGGCGCGGCTGATCGACCGCGCCGACCCGGCCGACCCCATCGCCCGCCAGTTCGTTCCGTCCACGGACGAACTCGCCGTGCGGCCCGAAGAAAGCGCCGATCCCATCGGCGACGGCGCGCACACGCCCGTCCCCGGCCTCGTCCACCGCTATGCCGACCGGGCGCTGCTGAAAGTCATCCACGCCTGCCCGGTCTATTGCCGCTTCTGCTTCCGCCGCGAGATGGTCGGCCCCGGCCAGGCCCCGCCGCTGGCGGGCGAGGCGCTGGAGGCGGCGCTCGCCTATCTCGCCGCGCACGAAGAAATCCGCGAGGTCATCCTGACCGGCGGCGATCCCTTCATGCTCTCCGCCCGCCGCGCGGCGGAGATCGTCGCGCGGCTGGAGGCGATCCCCCATATCCGCGTGCTGCGCTGGCATACCCGCGTGCCGGCGGTCGATCCGGGGCGGGTGAGCGCCGCATTCGCGGCCGCCATCGCGCCCCGGCGCGCCGCCGGCTGGGTGGCGATCCACGCCAACCACCCGCGCGAGCTGACCGAAAGCGCCGCCCTCGCCATCGCCCGTCTGCGCAAGGCGGGCCTCACGCTGGTCAGCCAGAGCGTGCTGCTGAAAGGCGTCAACGACGACGCCGACACGCTCGCCGCGCTGATGCGCGGTTTCGTCGAACTGGGCGTCAAGCCCTACTACCTGCACCATGCCGATCTCGCGCCCGGCACCTCGCATTTCCGCACGACGATCGCCGAGGGCCAGGCGCTGATGCGCGCCCTGCACGCGCGGGTCAGCGGCCTCGCGCTGCCGACCTATGTGCTCGACATTCCGGGCGGCGTCTCGAAAGCCCCGCTCACCCCGGCCTATCTGCGCGAAGGCGCGGCGGGGCGTCAGGTGCTGAGCGCGGCGGGCGACTGGCTGGATTATCGCGGATGAACGCGCCCCCGATCCTCGCCCCGCTGATCCTCACGACCGGGTTCGAGCCCTTCCCCTCCGTGCCGCTCAATCCCACCGCCTGGCTGATGAACCGTCTCGGCGAGGAAGGCTGGACGCCTGAAGGCGCGCGCCTCGCGCTGCGCACGCTGCCCACCACCTACGACGTCTGCGAGGCGGCGCTGATGCCGCTGGTCGAGGGCCTGAAGCCCGCCGCCATCGTCCAGTTCGGCCTCAGCGCCAGGGCGACCGGCGTGACGCTCGAACGCACCGCGCTCAACATGCAGACGACTGCCCGGCCGGACGCGGCGGGCGGCTTCGCCGCGACGCCGTGGATCGACCCGCTCGGCCCCGCGACGCGGGCGAGCGGCCTGCCGCTCGCCGCCATCGCGGCGGCGCTGGCCGCCGAAGGGCTCGCCCATGACTGGAGCGACAGCGCGGGCGACTATATGTGCAACCTCGTCTTCTATCGCTGCCGCATCGCCCGGCCCGACGCGCCGACCGGCTTCATCCACCTGCCCTACACGATCCCGATGCAGGCCGAAGCGATCGCCGCCGGCGCGCCGCAACCGGCGGGCGTGCCGATGAGCGAAACCGACATGCTCGCCGCCGCGAAGATCGTGCTCCAGACCGTCGCGAACGCGCTGCACGGCTGAGCCGCGCCGGGCCGGGCACTGAAAGCGCCCTAGCTCGAAGTTGAGTCCCTGCCTGCCTTGTAGGCAGCAACCATCAACGACTTAAGCGTCTTCATTCGCTTCTCGAATCCGGGCGTCGGCGTCTTGCGATAAAATTGGTCCGTCCAATGCGCTTTGAGGCTCGCAGTGACAGGAATGTCAATGCGATTGCCGTCGACAACTATCCTAATTGTCGCCTTCTTGGTCTTGGAGAATTCGATGTAATAAGCCCTTAACTTCATGTGTTCCCCCATTGCCTGCCAGGATTGTTACTCTATCTGCGCTCACTGGCAACTTCACTTTCCCTTCACAGTCCCGAACCAGACCGCGGCGACCGTCGCCGACGTCTTGCTGCGCCACGACTGACGCCAAGACTGCGCTTCCGCCTGCCCGCCTTGAACGATACGGCATTTATTCCTATATGTGGCGGTTGAACGCTGCCGCGCGGTGCGGCGGCGCGCCACGAGGAACCCCCGTGCCCGCGCGTGAGCCGTATTCCGCCCCCCTCCCCCCTCTCCTGCCCGATGCGGAACGAAGATGCTTTGTGTCGCGGCCTCGAAACGATGTTTCGCCGGCGGCCCTCGGGCGCGCCGCGCGGGCGGCGCAACCCTCCGGTTGCGGCCCCGGCGGACCCGGCGCACTCTCTCGTCATAAGAAGAGACAAGGGAAGCGCCCCATGAACCTCGCCGTCGCCGCCCCGGCCTATCGCCATTTCACGGTGCAGCCGCTTTCGCCCACCATCGGCGCGGAACTCGCCGGTTTCGACATCGCCCGCGACACCAGCGACGCGGCGATCGCCGAGGTCCGCCGCGCCCTGCTCGAATGGAAGGTCGTCTTCTTCCGCGACCAGGACATCACCCGCGCCCAGCACATCGCCTTCGCCCGCCGCTTCGGCGAACTGGAGATCCACCCGGCGACGCCGAAGGATCAGGAGGATCCCGAAGTGCTGCGCATCGCCCACGGTCCGAAAAGCCGGGGCAGCGAGAACAACTGGCACTCCGACGTCACCTGGCGGGCCGAGCCCTCGCTCGGCTCCATACTGCGGGCCATCGAATTGCCGGAGGTCGGCGGCGACACGCTGTTCGCCGACATGTATGCCGCCTACGACTCGCTGGAACCGGCCTTCAAGACCTTCGCCGAAGGCCTCGTCGCCCGCCACGACATCGCCCGGGTCTTCGCCAAGCGGCTCGGCAAGGACACTGCGGAATTGCACGCCAGATACCCGGTGCAGGAGCATCCGGTGATCCGCACCCACCCGGAAACCGGAAGGCGCGGCATCTACGTCAACACCGGCTTCACCGACGCGATCGTCGGCCTCTCGAAGAAACAGAGCGACTGGGTGCTGGCCGAACTCTACGCCCGCGCCGCCATCCCCGAATTCCAATGCCGCTTCCGCTGGCGTCCCGGCAGCCTCGCCTTCTGGGACAATCGCGCTTGCCAGCACTATGCGGCTTCGGACTATTTCCCCCTGCCGCGCGTCATGGAGCGCGTCACCATCAAGGGCGACCGGCCCTATTTCAAACCCTGAACGGCGGACCATGGCGAACGGCGAGATCGAACGGCTGACGGCGAATTTCGCCGACGAGATGGACGGCGCGGCGCTCTATCGCGCGCTCGCCGAGGCGGAGAGCGATCCGGCCGCCAAGT
>JAXMDZ010000036.1:0-13219 GCA_046348585.1 Alphaproteobacteria bacterium | reverse complement strand
TTTCCTGCGCTTCTCGCTGCCGATGTTCCCGCTCGCCTCGGTCGAGTTCGCACCGCTCGTCTTCGCGCTCTCGGTGGTGGCGATCGTCTACACCTCGCTGGTCGCCCTGGCGCAGGAGGACATCAAGAAGCTCATCGCCTATTCGTCGGTCGCCCATATGGGCTTCGTGACCATGGGCATCTTCACGCTGAACCGTCAGGGCGTCGACGGCGCGATCTTCCAGATGATCAGCCACGGCTTCGTCTCGGCCGCGCTGTTCCTTGCGGTCGGCGTCATCTACGACCGGATGCACACGCGCGAGATCGCGGCCTATGGCGGCCTCGTCAACCGCATGCCGATCTACGCCTTCGCCTTCCTCGTCTTCACGATGGCGAATGTCGGCCTGCCGGGAACCTCGGGCTTCGTCGGCGAGTTCCTGACCATGGCCGGCGCCTTCCAGGCGAACACCTGGGTAGCGATCGGCGCGGCGACCGGCGTCATCCTGTCGGCGGCCTATGCGCTCTATCTCTACCGCCGCGTCGTCTTCGGCGCGCTGGTGAAGCCGGAGCTGGCGACCATTCAGGATCTCAACCTGCGCGAGATCCTGACCATCGCGCCGCTGATCGCCGCGACCGTGTGGTTCGGCGTTCAGCCGGGCGGCGTGCTCCACGTCACCGGGCCGGCCGTTCAGCACCTCATCGACGACATGGGCGTCGCCGCGCCCAAGGCCCCCGTGGCGGTGTCGGAACCTGTCGCCGCGCCGGAAGGCGAGGCCGGGCACGATGGCGAGCACGGCGGCGAACACGCGCCGGCGGAAGGACAGCACTGATGGAAACGCTTCACGCCGATCTGATGCTCGCGCTGCCGGAGCTGATCCTGGCGGCCGGCGGCATGGTCGTTCTGATGTTCGGCGCTTTCGCGGCGCAGAACCGCCCGGGCCTCGTCAACATGCTGGCCGTCGTGCTGTTCGCCGCCGCCGCCTTCCTCATCTGGCGTCAGCCGATGGGCGTGGAGGCGACCGCCTTCTCGAAGGCGCTGGTGATCAACGATTTCACCCGCTTCGCCAAGCTGCTGGTGCTGCTCGGCGCGTCTCTCTCGATCCTGCTTTCCACCCGCTTCTTCGACCGCGAGAAGATCGCCCGCTTCGAGTTCGCGCCGCTGATGGTCTTCGCGACCCTCGGCATGCTGATGATGATTTCGGCCGGCGGTCTGATGTCGCTCTATGTCGGCCTCGAACTCCAGTCGCTGTCGCTCTATGTGCTCGCCGCCTTCAACCGCGACTCGGTGAAGGCGACCGAAGCCGGCCTCAAATACTTCGTGCTGGGCGCGCTCTCGTCCTGCCTGCTGCTCTATGGCTCCAGCCTGATCTACGGCTTCTCGGGCACCGTCGCCTTCGACGGCATCCAGACGGCGGTCGAGGGCGGTCGCAATCTCGGCGTCGTCATCGGCATCGTCTTCGTCATGGCGGGCCTCGCCTTCAAGATTTCGGCCGTGCCGTTCCACATGTGGACGCCCGACGTCTACGAGGGCGCGCCGACCCCGGTCACCGCCTTCTTCGCCGGCGCGCCCAAGGCCGCCGCGATCGCCCTGATGCTGCGCGTCCTCTTCGACGCCTTGCCGGGCGCGATCGCCGACTGGCGTCAGATCGTCACCTTCATCTCCATCGCCTCGATGGCGCTGGGCGCATTCGCGGCGATCGGCCAGACCAACATCAAGCGCCTGATGGCCTACAGCTCCATCGGCAATATCGGCTATGCGCTGGTTGGCGTCGCGGCGGGCACGGAGCAGGGCATCGCCGCCGTGCTGGTCTTCATGGCGATCTATGTGGTGATGACGGCGGGCGTCTTCGTCTGCATCCTCGCCATGCGCCGCGCCGACGGACAGGCCGAACGGATCGAGGATCTTTCCGGCCTCATGGCGACCCGGCCGCTTCTGGCGCTGTGCTGGATCGTGCTGCTCTTTTCCTATGTCGGCCTGCCGCCGCTGCCGGGCTTCTTCGGCAAGTTCTACGTCTTCGGCGCGGCGGTGGAGCAGGGCCTCTGGCCGCTCGCCGTCATCGGCATCCTGACCAGCGTGGTCGGCGCGTTCTACTATGTCCGCCTCGTGATGCTGATGATCAACGGCGAGCCGGGCAAACCGTTCGAGCCCGCGATGGGCCTGCAATTGCGCGCGGTCCTCGGCGGCTCGATGGCCTTCAGCCTCGCCATGGTGATCGTCCCCGGCATTCTGGTCGGCTGGGCCGCGACGGCGGCGGCGGCGCTGGTGAAGTACGCCGGAACCCTGGCCGGCGGACTTCGACCTCGAAGTCTTCGACGAGATCGACTCCACGCAGTCCGAGGCGCGCCGCCGCGCTCAGGCGGGCGAACGCGGCCCGGTGTGGATCGTCGCCCGCCGCCAGACCGCCGGCCACGGGCGGCGCGGCCGCGGCTGGTCGTCGCCCGGAGGGCAACCTCATGGCGACCGTGCTGATGCGGCCCGCCATCGCCATCGCCGATGCGCCGCAGATCTCCTTCGTCGCGGCGCTCGCGGTCGCCATCTGCTCGACCGCTGCGCCCCCGGCCATTGCACGCTGAAATGGCCGAACGACCCGCTGCTCGACGGGCGCAAGGCGGCCGGCGTCCTGCCGGATTCGGCCGGGCGGGCCGACGGCACGCTCGACTGGCCTGGTCGGCTTCGGCGTCAACCTCGCCGCCAGTCCGGACGAGACACGCCCTATCCGACCGCCTCGGTCCGCGCTGGCCGGCCTCGCGCCCGATCGCGACATCGCGCTCGGCGTCCTCGCCAACGCTGGAAGCGCCGCTTCGAGGACTGGCAGGGGCGGGCTTCGGCCCCACGCGCGAGGCCTGGCTCGCCCGCGCCCACGGGATCGGCCGCGACGTGCGCGTGCAGTTGCCGGACGAAACCTTCACCGCCCGCTTCGAGGGCCTCACCGACACCGGCGCTCATCGCCCGCCTGCCGTCCGGCGGCATCCGGATCGTCGCCGCCGGCGATGTCTTCCGGTCGCGGCATGACCGCCCGGCGATCCCGTCCAAGCCCCGCGCACGCCGCCGGAAATGCTGTAGGGACGCCCATGCTCCTCGCGATCGACGCCGGCAACACCAACATCGTCTTCGCCATCACCGATGGCGACCGCACGCTGGCGCAGTTCCGCGCCTCGACCGGAGAAGGCCGCACGGCCGACGAGTACTATGTGTGGCTCGCCCAGCTCATGGAGCTTCAGGGCCTCAAGGCCTCCGACATCGACGGCGCGATCATCGCGACCGTGGTGCCGCAGGCCCTCTTCAATCTTCAGCGCCTCTGCCGCAAATACCTCAAGCGCGAGCCGCTGGTGGTGGGCGAGGACAATGTCGATCTCGGCATCGAGATCCGCACCGACCGGCCGCGGGCCGTCGGCGCCGACCGCCTGGTCAACGCCGTCGCCGCCCATGCCGATTACGGCGGCAATCTCATCCTCATCGATTTCGGCACGGCGACGACTTTCGACATCGTGGGCGCGGACGGCGCCTATGAAGGCGGCATCATCGCGCCGGGCGTGAACCTCTCGATGGAGGCGCTGCATCAGGCGGCGGCCCAGCTTCCCCGCATCGCCATCGAGCGGCCGCAGAGCGTCGTCGGACGCGACACCATCCCGGCCATGCAGTCGGGCGTGTTCTGGGGCTATATCGCGATGATCGAGGGCCTTCGTCGCCCGCATCCAGGCCGAACTCGGCACCAGGATGAAGGTCATCGGCACCGGCGGCCTCGCCAATCTCTTCCGCCATTCCACGACGGCGATCGACGAGATCGACGGCGATCTGACGATCCGGGGCCTGCGCTACATCTGGGCGCGCAACCACCACAACAGCGGCCCGCCGCTGGTCGATCCGGCCGACCCGGCATGAAGCCGGCCAACGAAACCGAACTCGTCTTTCTGCCGCTGGGCGGCTCGGGCGAGATCGGGATGAACCTCAATCTCTACGGCTTCGGCCTGGCCGAACGGCGCAAGTGGATCATCGTCGATCTCGGCATCACCTTCGGCGACGAATCCGACGCGCCGGGCGTCGATGTCATCATGCCCGACATCCGCTTCATCGCAGAGCGCTGCCGCGATCTGCTCGGCATCATCCTCACCCACGCGCACGGAGACCATGATGGCGCGGTCGCCCATCTGTGGCCGCAACTGCGCTGCCCGATCTACGCGACGCCCTTCACGGCGGCGCTGGTGCGGGCGAAGCTTGAGGAAGCGGACGTGGACGCCCGCGTGACGATCGTTGAACTCGGCGGCACGATCGACCTGACGCCTTTCCAGATCGAGCTGATCACGCTCACCCACTCGATCCCGGAACCAAACGCCGTCGCCATCCGCACGCCGCTCGGCACGATCCTCAATACCGGCGACTGGAAGATCGACCCCGACCCGCTGCTCGGCGAGACGACCGACGAAGAGGCGCTGCGCCGCCTCGGCGACGAGGGCGTGCTGGCGATGACCTGCGATTCCACCAACGTCTTCGTGCCCGGCCGCGCAGGGTCAGAGGCGGACGTGCGCACCACGCTCTCCCGGCTCATCAAGTCCTATACCGGCCGCCGCATCGCGGTCACCGCCTTCGCCTCGAACGTCGCCAGGCTCGAAACCGTGGCGCTCGCGGCCCGCGACGCGGGGCGCTCCGTCGCGCTGGTGGGGCGCTCCATGCGCCGCATGGTGGCGGCGGCGCGGGCGACCGGCTACCTCAAATCCGCGCCGGAATTCGTGCCCGAGGAGCAGGCGGCGCTCATTCCGGCGGACGATATCGTCTATCTCTGCACCGGCAGCCAGGGCGAGTTTGGTTCGGCCCTCGCGCGCATCGCGACCGGCGAACACCGCACCGCGCCGCTCGATCCGGGCGACGTGGTGATCTTTTCCTCGCGCGTCATTCCCGGCAACGAGAAGCGGGTCGGCGCGCTCCAGAACGCGCTCGCCGCGCGCGGCATCGAGATCGTCACCGACCAGGACCACCAAGTCCACGTCTCCGGCCATCCCTGCCGCGACGAACTGGCCGACATGTATCGCTGGGTCCGCCCCGCCATCGCCATCCCGGTGCACGGCGAACTGCGTCACCTGATGGAGCACCGGCGCTTCGCCGAAAGCCTTCAGGTGCCGCACGCCATCGTCGCGCCCAACGGCTCGGTGCTGAAGCTCGCCCCCGGCACGCCCTGCATCGTGGACGAAGCGCCGTCGGGACGCCTGCATCTCGACGGCACGGTGCCGGTGCTGGCGGGCGACTGCGTGGCGCGCGCCCGGCGTGGCCTCGCTTTCGCGGGCTTCGCGGCGCTCACCGCCATCATCGGCCCCAAGGGCCGCCTCGCCGCGCCGCTCTCGCTCATCACGGAAGGCATTCCCGAACCCGTCGTCGGCGCGCTGCGCGAGGCGGCTGAAAAGGAAGCGGGCGGCGTGCGGCTCGGCGACGACGAGGAATCGGCCGAGCGACTGCGCCGCGCCGTCCGCCGCGCGGCTCAGGCCGCCTGGGGCAAGCGGCCGATGGTCAAGGTCGAGATCCTGATGCTGGAAGGCAAGCGCGCATGAATGTCGGCGGTTCGGTCGTCGTTTTCGTCATCGCCTGGTGGCTGGCGTTCCAGGCGCTGCTGCCGGTCGGCGTCCGCTCGCCCGCCGAGGAGGGCAGGGTGCTCGACGGCGACCCCGGCGCGCCGGTCAGGGGCAATCTCTTCGTGAAGGGCCTTTGGGCCGCCGCCATCGCGGGCGTCGTCTGGGGCATTCTCTTCACGCTGGTCGAGCACTCGGGCCTGACCTTCGACGACATCCCCTCGATCTTCTGAATGCGGCGGGGCAGGCCCCAAAAAAAGAAAAGCGAGGCCGCAGCCTCGCTTGCTCCGTTTCGGACTTATTGTCCCCCGCTCATTGGAATGGCGGGGGTGATCTCCTCCCTAAACGCAGCCGCGCGAAGCGCCGGCCCCTTTTGGTGCTAATCAATTAGACGTTGCGTTTGCCCGTGTAAACGAAATTATTGTTCATGGTGCGGTGCAACATTGGTTTTTTCGTTCAAGGCGACCATCGAACCGCCCGATTTGCGGGCTTATGCTGCGCCATGTCCCGCATCCTCGTCTTCTACCTTGCGATTCTGGCCTCGGCACAGCCCGCGGCGGCCGAAACCATCCGCGCCGCCTCGCCCTGCCTGCCGGCGGAGCTGGCTCCCGACCCCTCCATCGAAGCGCCGGACCTGAACGGCCGCCCGGACCTGCCGCCGCTGGTCATCCAGATCCGCCGGCTGATCCCGACCGGCAGCGAGTGGTTCCTCGATGCGACCCTCGGGGTGCTGGTGCTCGGCCCCGAAGACGCGAACGATCCGGCGGTGGCGCTGTCCGCCGGCCCGGACTGCGAATGAGGCTGCTGGCGGCGTTCCTGGGTCTGCTGCTCGGCGTCGGGGCGGCCCGGGCGGACGCCGCCTATCTCTGGCCGGCCGAGGTCAAGGCGCGCTGGAGCGCCGAGGACGAACGCGGCTATGCCGCCTTCATCGGGGCGATCGCCGCGTCCGACTGCACGACGGTGGATGCCTGCCTGCGCGGCCCGACCAATCCGCTGCGGGCGGGCGACCCGCCGGATCTCGCCTTCAGCGCCGACTGCGCCGACCTCGTCTACATGCTGCGGGCCTATTACGCCTGGAAGCGCGGCCTGCCGTTTGGCTTCGTGACCGCGCTGGAGGCACGCGATCCTCAGGGCGAGGGCGATCTGCGCTACACCCGGGCCGGCAACCGGGCGCTCGCCCGCTGGGAGGTGACGGGGCGCGGCGTCCGGGCCGACATCCGCACCGTGTTTCGCGTCATCCGCGACGCGGTTTCGACCGCCACCTTCCGCATCGACCCGCGCATCGAGCGCCCGCTCGCGCAGGACTTCTTCTCGCCCGCCATCGCCCGCGAGGCGCTGCTGCCCGGCTCGGCAATCTATAACGGCGACGGCCATGTGGTGATCGTCTCGCGCATCGACGAGGCCGGCCGCATCCACTTCCTCGACGCCCACCCGGACATGTCGGTCACCCGGGGCGTTTTCGGCGGCCAGTTCCAGCGCGGCGATCCGGCCACCGGCGCGGGCTTCCACGCCTGGCGTCCGGTCGCCATGGCGGACGGCCGCCTTGCCTACGCCGCCAACGACCAGATCGCCGCGTTCTCGATGGAGCAGTATTTCGGCCCGGTTCCGGCGGCCGACTGGCGCGCCGCCGACTTCTCCGAAGGCGGGCGCAATGCCGACTATGTCGAGTTCACGCGCCGCCGCCTCGCGGACGGGCCGCTCGTCTATGACATCCTGGACGAAGCCCGCCTCGGCTTTTCCGGGCTCTGCGACGACCTGCGCTACCGGGCGCTGGCGGTCGCGCAGGCGGACGGGCAGGGCGTCTATCGCCGCCCGCGCCCCGGCCGGCTGGAGGGCGTGACGCCTGCCGAACAAGCCCTGTGGTTCGCGCTCTCCACCCCCGGCCGCGACCGCCGCCTGCGCAACCACGCCCACCGGGTTGCCGCCGGGCTTCAGCGTCTCATCGCGCTCTACGCGGCCGGGGACGGGGCGGTGCGCTACACCGGCAAGTCGCTCCGGCGCGACCTGCGCCGCCTGTTCGACGCCACCGCTCGCGCCTGCACGCTGCGTTACACGAACAGCGACGGCGATCCCGTCAGGGTCACCTTCCGCGCCGCGCTGTCGCGCCTCGCCGATCTCTCCTTCGACCCCTATCACTGCCCGGAGCGCCGCTGGGGCGCGCGGGGGCGGGAGCTGTCGCGCTGCGACGACGACGGCGTGAAGGCCCGCTGGTACGAGGCCGAAGCGCCCCTGCGGGGGCTGGAGCCGGCCTCGGGGATTCCCGCCAACCCCACGCTCGACGAACTCGGCCCCGCCGCCGGGCGGGCGGCGGCCGCGCCCGATTTCGACGCCATCCTCGCCGCCGCCCCCGACGCGCCGCCGGGACGCCGGAAACCCTGATTTGTCAGCACGGACCGCCTGACATAAAAGACCCGCCCGCAGCCGCTTGGCCGCCCTACGAGTCGCCGGAGACGAGTTTCATGCGCCTGTCGCGCTTCTATATGCCGCTGATGAAGGAAACGCCTGCCGAGGCGCAGATCGTTTCGCACCGGCTGATGCTGCGCGCCGGCCTGATCCGCCAGCAATCGGCCGGCATCTATGCCTGGCTGCCGCTGGGCAAGCGGGTGCTGGCGAAGATCGAGGGCATCGTGCGCGAGGAGCAGAACCGCGCCGGGGCCGTCGAGGTGCTGATGCCGACCATCCAGTCGGCCGATCTGTGGCGCGAGAGCGGCCGCTACGACGCCTACGGGCCGGAGATGCTGCGCATCGTCGATCGCCACGACCGCGAGATGCTCTACGGCCCGACCAATGAGGAGATGATCACCACCATCTTCCGCGACACGGTGAAATCGTACCGGGCGCTGCCGCTGAACCTCTATCACATCCAGTGGAAGTTCCGCGACGAGATCCGCCCCCGCTTCGGCGTCATGCGCGGCCGCGAGTTCCTGATGAAGGACGCCTATTCGTTCGACATCGACGCCGACGCGGCCCGCCGCGCCTATCGCCGCATGTTCATCGCCTATCTGCGCACCTTCGCGCGGATGGGCCTGAAATCGGTGCCGATGCGCGCCGATACCGGTCCGATCGGCGGCGATCTCAGCCACGAGTTCATCATCCTCGCCGAGACCGGCGAAAGCCAGGTCTTCTGCCACCGCGACCTGATCGAGATGCCCGTCCCCGGCGCGGATTTCGACTACGAGGGCGACACCGAAGCGGTCGTCGCCCAGCGCACCTCGCTCTACGCCGCGACCGAGGAAATGCACGACGCCGCCGCCTTCGAGGCGCTGCCCGAGGACAAGCGCGTCACCGCGCGCGGTATCGAGGTCGGCCACATCTTCTATTTCGGCACCAAGTACTCCAAACCCCTGGGCGCCAAGGTCGCCGGTCCGGACGGCAACGACGTGCTGGTCGAGATGGGCTCCTACGGCATCGGCGTCTCGCGTCTGGTCGCGGCGATCATCGAGGCGAGCCACGACGAGAACGGCATCGTCTGGCCGGACAGCGTCGCGCCCTTCGACCTCGCGCTGGTCAACCTCAAGCCCGGCGACGCGGCGACCGACGAGGCCTGCGCGAAGATCTACCGCGAGCTGGGCGCGGCCGGGCGCGACGTGCTCTACGACGACAGCGACGAGCGGGTCGGCGCGAAATTCGCCGCGATGGACCTGATCGGCCTGCCCTGGCAGGTCATCGTCGGCCCCAAGGGCCTCGCGAACGGCGAGGTTGAGGTCAAGAACCGCCGCAGCGGCGCGCGCGAAACGCTGTCGGTCGAAGCGGCGATCGCCCGCTTCGCCGCGCTGCCGGCCGCTTGATGGCGACGCGCCCCTTCGCGGCTTTCGAATGGGTGCTGGCGGGGCGCTATCTACGCGCGCGCAAGCGCGAGCGGACGGTTTCCGTCATCTCGGTCATCTCCTTCCTCGGCATCATGCTGGGGGTCGCCACGCTCATCATCGTGATGTCGGTGATGAACGGCTTCCGCACCGAGCTGCTTTCCAAGATCCTCGGCCTAAACGGCCACGCGGTCGTGCAGACCTTCGACGGCATCCCGGACTATGACGCGGCTGCGGCGGCGATCCGCGCGGTGCCGGGCGTCGTGCGCGCCGCGCCGCTGGTGGACGGGCAGGTGATGGTGCGCGGCCCCGAAGGCGCGACCACCACCGGCGCGCTGGTGCGCGGCATCACGAAGGCGGACCTGGCGACCCTCACCGTCGTCTCGAACACGCTGACGCCCGGCTCGCTCGACGCTTTCGAGGGCGGCCACGCGATCATCATCGGCTCGCGGCTCGCCGACCAGATGGGCCTGCGCCTCAGCGACGGTCGCCTCGTGCCCGGCGCGAAGCTGACCCTGATCGGCGCGGACGGGCCGGTGACGGCGGTCGGCCCGACGACCCGGCGCAAGACCTATGACATCGTCGGCACCTTCACGATCGGCATGTCGGAATACGACCAGCTCATCATCTTTATGCCGATGGATCAGGCACAGCTCTATTTCCGCAAGGAAGGCCTCGCCACCCAGATCGAGGTGATGGTCGAGCGCCCCGACATCATCCGCGATTACGTCGCCGGACTGCGCGCCGCCGCCCCGCCCGGCGCGCGCATTTCGACCTGGCAGGAAACCAACGCCTCGTTCTTCAACGCGATCCAGGTCGAGCGGACGGTGATGTTCCTCATCCTCACGCTCATCATCCTGGTCGCCTCGCTCAACATCATTTCCGGCATGATCATGCTGGTGAAGGACAAGGGCCGCGACATCGCCATCCTGCGCACCATGGGCGCGACCCGGGGCGCGGTGATGCGCGTCTTCCTCATCGCCGGGGCCTCGATCGGAGTCGTCGGGACGCTGGCCGGGGTGGGGCTCGGCCTCCTGTTCGCCGCCAATATCGAAAACATCCGCCAGGGCATTTCCGGCCTACTCGGCGTGCAGCTTTTCGATCCGCTGATCTATTTCCTCAGCCGCCTGCCGGCCGAGGTGCACACCGAGGACGTGGTGCTGATCGGCTCGCTGGCGCTCGGCCTGTCGCTGCTGGCGACGCTCTATCCGGCATGGCGCGCCGCGCGGCTCGATCCGGTGGAGGCGCTCCGCTATGAGTGACGCGGCCCCGCCGGTTCTCGAAATCCGCAATCTGGTCCGCAGCTTCCCGCAGGCGAACGGCGTGCTGGAGGTCTTCAAGGGCGCGAACGCGACCGTTCGCCGGGGCGAAATCGTCACGCTGATCGGCCCGTCGGGCGCGGGCAAGTCGTCGCTGCTCCACATTGCCGGGCTGCTGGAGCCGCCGACCTCGGGCGAAGTGCTGATCGAGGGGCGCTCGGCCGCCAGTCTGTCGGACGCCGAGCGTACCTCGATCCGCCGCACGACGCTCGGCTTCGTCTATCAGTTTCATCATCTGCTGCCGGAGTTCTCGGCGCTCGAAAACGTCATGATGCCCCAGCGCATCGCGGGCGCGAGCCATGCCGCCGCGCGAGCCGAGGGGCTGCGGCTGCTCGATCTCGTCGGCCTGACGCCGCGCGCCGACCACCGCCCGGCGCAATTGTCGGGCGGCGAGCAGCAGCGCGTGGCGATCGCCCGCGCCCTCGCCAACAAGCCGAAACTGCTGCTGGCCGACGAGCCGACCGGCAATCTCGACCCCCGGACGGCGGAAAAGGTGTTCGACGTGCTGCTCGGCATCGTGCGGGCCGAGGGCCTCGCGGCGCTGATCGCCACCCACAACCACAAGCTGATCAACTACACCGACCGGACGCTGCTGCTGCACGAGGGCAAGCTGGTCGACGGCGGCAAGCTGACGGTCTGAGGCGCGGGGCCATCGCAAAGCCTGTGGATGGCGGTGCGAGGCGCGTTCCACCGGCGCGCCGGACGGGGCATGATGCCGGGCCGTCACTTGAGTCCCCCATGCAGCCTTTCGTTCATCTGCGCGTCCACTCCGCCTATTCGCTGCTCGAAGGCGCGATCCGGGTGAAGGAGCTGGCCGAGCTGTGCGCCAAGAACGCCATGCCGGCCGTCGCGGTCACCGACACCAACAACCTTTTCGGCGCGGTCGAAATCGCCGACACGGTGGCGGGCAAGGGCGTGCAGCCGATCATGGGGCTGACCCTCAGCGTCGAACTTGGCCGCGAGAAGGACCGCAACCGTCCCGGCGCGGCGGCGGAGCGCCCCCAGATCGCGCTGCTGGCCCAGAACGAGGCGGGCTGGCTCAACCTCTCGCGGCTCTCCAGCAAGGCGTATCTCGACATCGCCGCGCCGGACACGCCCCATGTCCCGCTCGCCGTGCTGGAGGCCCATGCGGAAGGTCTGATCCTCCTTTCCGGCGGGCCGCGCGGTCCCCTCGACCGGCTGATCGCCGAAGGCCGGAAAGACGAAGCGGCGGCGCTCGCGGCGCGGCTGGCGGCCGCCTTCCCGGCGCGCTTCTATGTGGAAGTGCAGCGCCACGGCACGCCGGACGAGGCGGCGGTCGAACCGGCGCTCACCGACATCGCCTACGACCAGGGCCTGCCGCTGGTCGCCACCAACGAGTGCTTCTTCGGCGGCCCCGACATGTACGAGCCGCACGACGCACTGCTGTGCATCGCGGCGGGGCGTTATGTGAACGAGGACGACCGCCCGCGCGTTACGCCCGAGCACCGGATGAAGTCGCCGGACGAGATGCGGGCGCTCTTCGCCGACCTGCCGGAAGCGGTGGAAAACACGGTGGAGATCGCCCGGCGCTGCGCCTACCGGCCGGAGAAGCGCAAGCCCATCCTGCCCGCCTATCCGCTGCCCGCGGGCCAGTCGGCGGCCGACGAACTGCGCCGCCTCGCGCACGAGGGCCTGACGAAGCGGCTGGAGACCTATCCGCTGTTCAAGCCGCGCGAGGAGTATTTCAAGCGTCTCGACTACGAGCTGGACGTCATCATCCGCATGGGGTTCGAGGGCTACTTCCTGATCGTTTCCGACTTCATGAAGTGGACACGGGCTCAAGGGATTCCGGTCGGCGTGCGCGGTTCGGGCGCGACCTCCATCGTCGCTTGGTCGCTCGACATCACCTCGCTCGATCCGCTGCGCTTCAATCTGGTGTTCGAGCGCTTCCTGAACCCGGAACGCATCTCGATGCCCGATTTCGACATCGACTTCTGCCAGGAGCGGCGCGGCGAGGTCATCCGCTACGTCCAGGGCAAATACGGCCAGGACCGCGTCGCCCAGATCATCACCTTCGGCACGCTGGCGGCGCGCGCCTGCCTGCGCGATGTCGGCCGCGTGCTGCAGATGGGCTACAATTTCGTCGATCGCATCTGCAAGATGGTGCCGAACCAGCCGGGCAAGCAGATCACGCTGCGCGAGGCGGTGAACGCCGATCCCAAGCTGCGCGACCTCATCCGGGGCGACGAGGGCGTCGCGCGCCTGTTCGAGGTGGCGCAGAAGCTGGAGGGCCTCTACCGCAACGCCTCCACCCACGCCGCCGGCATCGTCATCGGCGACCGCCCGCTCCCCGAACTGGTGCCGCTCTATCATGACCAGAAGGCGGACCTGCCCGCCAGCCAGTTCGACTACAAGGACGCCGAAACGGTCGGCCTCGTGAAGTTCGACTTCCTCGGCCTCAAGACGCTTACCGTCATCGCCGAGACCGAGAAGCTGCTCGCCGCGCGCGGCCTTACCGTGCGCACCGGCGAGGAGATGGAGTTCGGCGACCGCAGGACCTACGAGATGCTCTCGCGCGGCGACACGATCGGCGTGT
>JAXMDZ010000035.1:0-13299 GCA_046348585.1 Alphaproteobacteria bacterium | reverse complement strand
GGTGACGCGGCCGTGCTTCTCGGTCAGCAGCTTCGCCTTCGACTTGCCGAAGCCCATCGCCTTGCCGCCCGCGCCCTGCATCTGGCGCATGAAGAAAATCCACACACCGATCAGCAGCAGCATCGGGAACCAGTTGACGATGATGCCGATGAGGCTCGGGCTGCCGTCGTCCATCGGCTTGGCGGTCGTGTTCACGCCCTTGGCGAGAAGCGACTTCACCATGTCGGGGTCGTAGGGGATCGTGGTCTGGAACGGCTCGCCGTTCGCCCGGTGGCCGGTCACGCGGTCGCCCTGGATGGTGACCTCGGTGATCGAGCCGGAATCGACCTCGCGGCGGAACTCGGAATAGGAGATTTCGGCCCCGGTCGCCTGACGCGAGGTCGTCTGGAACAGGTTGAACAGCACCACCAGAACCAGCGCGAGCACGAGCCAGAGGAAGAGGTTCTTGAAATTATTCACGTTTCGATCCGCCTAAACGAACTGACACGGGTCACGGAACCCGCACCGCACACCGTTTGCACATCCGGCCTGAGGCCAGTCTGCGCCCAATTGCCTGAACGGCTGATTACGCGCCGCCCCCTCGCCGACATTCGGCCTTCCGACAGAAAAGATAGGGCTGAAGCCCCCCACATACCAGTCGCACCGGCGTCACGCCGGCAAACTTCCTGTTTGGGTTAGCGTCACGCCATCGGCGCGGATCTGGGGGTATTGGGCGAACGGCAGAAACCAGCCGGAGGCCCGGAAGGAGCCGGTCGTTTCGGGGCCGAAGGCAAGGGTTTCCGCGCCCGCCGCACTCTCCGCCCGCCGCGCCCGGCGGATGACGGCGCCGGCGAGCGTCCGCCCGGCGAACGCCTCCCCGGCACAGATCGCCGCCGCAAGCCGCCCCCGCTCCGCCGCGGTGCCCGGATAGTCCCGCCCCCCGGCCCGCCGCAGCAGCGCCCCCAGCACCACGTCGCGCACCGGCTCGGACAGCGCCGCCAGCCCGGCACGCGGCGCAAGCACCGCCTCTCCGTGCAGCACGGCCGCGCCTTCAAGGAAGCCGAGCGCCGCCCGTTCCAGCGCCAGACGGCCGCTCTGCGCCGCGACCAGCGCCGCGACATCCGGGGCCGCGCCGCCCTCCGCCCTCAGCCGCGCCCGGTCGAATCGACGGTCTTCGTTGGAGGGATCGCGGAAGAAGGGCTGGCCGAGCCGCTCCAGCAGCGCGACCAGCGCCGCTTTCGGCACGGCGATCAGCGGCCGGACCAGCCGGACGCCGCCGCCC
This sequence comes from Alphaproteobacteria bacterium, assembly GCA_046348585.1. Classification (GTDB taxonomy): domain Bacteria; phylum Pseudomonadota; class Alphaproteobacteria; order Micropepsales; family Micropepsaceae; genus JADZAI01. The sequence goes on along the minus strand of JAXMDZ010000035.1, from coordinate 12,038 downwards.
GGCAGCAGGCTCTGCGAGGGCATTCCGGCAAGGCCCAGCGCGCCGCTGCCCCGCGCCTGCCGCATGGCGACGGTTTCGGCCTGATCGTCGAGCGTATGCCCAGTCATCAGCGTGGCGATCCCAGCCCGCACCGCCGCCTCGGCGAGCAGGCGATAGCGCGCCGTCCGCGCCGCGTGCTGCACCCCGGCGCCCGGCTTGTCGCCGGTCCAGCGCAGCACCTCGTGCTTCAGGCCAAGGGCGCGCGCCCAGACGCCGACTGCTTCGGCCTCCGCCGCCGAACCGGCGCGCAAGCCATGATCGACGGTGAAGACGATGGGGCCGAGCGGCGCGGCGAGCCGCATCAGCGCCGTCGAATCGGGTCCGCCCGACACGGCCAGCGCGAACGGCCCCGGCGGGGCCAGCGCCGCCAGCGCCGCATCGAACGCGGCCTGCGGATCGACCGGCGCGGTCACGCCGCCGGGCGGGCCGCGCCCCGCCTCATCTCAATTGCACCCGGCCTTCTTCGCCTCGCGCTCGGCGCGGCTCAGAATGGCGTCGCTCGCCTTGGGGTATTTCTGCTTGATCGCACCCAGCGTCTTGCAGCCCTCGGGCTTCTTGTCGAGATTGATCAGCGAGAGGCCGAGCTTGAGCATCGCCTCCGGCCCGCGTCCGGCCTGCGGATATTTCTTCAGCACGTCGGCGAAGGCGAGCGCCGCCTTCTCGTAGTCCTTGCGGACATAGTGGATGTCGGCGATCCAGTACTGCGCCTGCGCGGCGTAGTCGGTGTCGGGATAGTTTTCCACCACCTCGCGGAACAGCCGCAGCGCGTCGTCGTATTCGGCGCGCGTCAGGAAATCCATCGCGGCGTTGTAGGTCTCTTCGGCGCTCGATCCGGCCTCCGGCGCGGGAATGTCGCCGATCGTGCCCGGCGGCTTCGGCCCGCCCGCGCCGCCCGCCTCGGAGCCGCCGCTTACGGACCCGCCATCCTCCGGCCCGCCCGTCCCCGGGCCGGCCTCGCCGGCGGTGGCGGGTTCGGGGGCGGGGCCGGTGGTGGGGCCGTTCGGGTTGCCTTCCAGCTGGTTGAGACGGAAGTTCGTCTCCGTCTCCAGCCGATCCAGCTTCTCCTGCACGGTGCGCACGTCGTGTCCGAGCTGTTCGACCTGTCCGGTCAGGGTGCGGATCGATTCCTCAAGGTCGTTGAGGCGCTGCACCGAGGGGCCCGCGCCGCCCGCGTCGGAGCCGCCGCCGCCCTGCGTCACCTGGTCCTCGAGATCGCGCAGCTGCTCCTCGATGCGCTGCAGCCGCTCTTCCAGATTGTAGGGATCGTAGGCCTGCGCCATCGCCGGCAGGGGCGTCAGGACAAGACCCAGCGCCATCAGGGCGGCGGCGCGGCTCGGCATCGACACGGCCATCGTCACTCTCGCAAACGAAGCGCCTCGCGCGGGCGCACAGGGGTTGAGGGAATGGCCTTCAATTTGGCCGATTTCAAGGCCGGAGCCTTGAGGCAGGCGGGGCCTCGTGACAACCTGACAGGAAATCACAATTTGCCGAAGGGTGGATGGAGCCGTGTCGTCGCCGCGCAATCCCTACGATCTCGACCTGCCGAAATGCGAGGCCAACTACCAGGCCCTCACCCCGCTCTCCTTCCTCGAACGCGCCGCCGACACCTTTCCGGACCGGCTCGCCGTCGTCCACGGCGCCCGCCGCTTCACTTACGGCGAATTCCGCGCCCGCTGCCGCCGCCTCGCCTCGGTGCTGAAGGGACGCGGCATCGGCCTCGGAGAGACCGTGGCGACGCTGCTGCCCAATATCCCGGCCCAGCTCGAATGCCACTACGGCGTGCCGATGACCGGGGCGGTGGTCAACGCCATCAATTACCGCCTCTCGGCCCAGGAGATCGCCTTCATCCTCGACCACGGCGAGGCGAAGATCCTGATCGCAGACCACGAATTCGGCGCGCTGGCGAAGGCGGCGGTGGCGCTCAGCGCCTCGAAGCCGCTGGTCGTCGGCGTCTTCGATCCCGAGCACGCGGGTGGCGAGCCGGTCGGCGAGATCGACTACGAGGATTTCATCGCGCCGGGCGATCCCGCCTATGAGGGCGAGCGCGTCGCCGACGAATGGAACGCCATCGCCCTCAACTACACCTCGGGCACGACCGGCAACCCCAAGGGCGTCGTCTTCCATCATCGCGGCGCGTATCTGCTCTCGATGGGCAACGCCGTCACCGCCGCGATGGGCCAGCATCCGGTCTATCTGTGGACGCTGCCGATGTTCCACTGCAACGGCTGGTGCTTCACCTGGACGATCTCGGCGGTCGCGGGCACCCATGTCTGCCTGCGCAAGACCGAGGCGGCGCGCATCTACGACGCCATCGCCGGCCAAGGCGTCACCCACATGTGCGGCGCGCCGGTGGTGATGAACATGCTCATCAACGCGCCCGACGACATGCGCCGGACCGGCGGGCGGACCATCGAGTTCTACACCGCCGCCGCGCCGCCGCCCGCCGCCGTGCTGCAGAAGATGGAGGCCTCGGGCTTCCACGTCACCCATCTCTACGGCCTCACCGAGACCTACGGCCCCTCGGTCATCAACGCCTGGAACGACGACTGGGACGCGCTGCCCCCCGCCGAACGGGCGACGATGAAGGCGCGCCAGGGCGTGCGCTACGCGGTGCTCGAAAACCTCGCCGTCATGGACCCCGAGACGATGGTCCCCGTGCCGAAGGACGGCCAGACGATGGGCGAGGTCTTCTTCCGCGGCAACGTCATCATGAAGGGCTATCTGAAGAACCCCGCCGCCACCGAGGCCGCCTTCAAGGACGGCTGGTTCCATTCCGGCGATCTCGGCGTCTGGGACGAAGACGGCTATATCCGCCTGAAGGACCGTTCCAAGGACATCATCATCTCGGGCGGCGAGAACATCTCCTCGATCGAGGTCGAGGACGTGCTCTACCGCCATCCGGCGGTGTTCGAGGCCGCCGTCGTCGGCCGCCCGGACGAGAAATGGGGCGAGATCGCCATCGCCTTCGTCAACCTGAAGCCGGGCGCGGCGGCGAGCGAGGCCGACCTCATCGCCTTCGTGCGCGGCGAGATCGCCCACTACAAAGCGCCCAAGAAGATCGTCTTCGGCGAGCTGCCCAAGACCTCGACCGGCAAGGTGCAGAAATTCAAGCTGCGCGACCGCGCGCACCCGATCGGGATCTAGAAGCCGCGCCGCTTCGGCGGCCGTTTCGACATGAGCGCGAAGGTCGCGCCCGCCAGGAACCCGGCGATGCCCTGCGCCGCGAGGCCCGGCAGCGTGCGCGCGCCGGGCACCACCATCATGCCGAGCGCCAGCTTCAACCCGATGAAGATGGCGACCAGCGCCACCGCCCCCGCGCCGGCATACCACCAGAACCGCAGCGACGGGGCGAGGCGCTGCACCAGCGCGGCGACGCCGAGCCCGATCACCAGCGCCACCGCGACGAGCACCGGATAGAGGCCGAAGCCGAGCCCCGTCCCGTTGAGGACCACGAGGCCGTAGAGCGTGCGTCCCAGCCACGCCAGCCGCTCGCCGAGCGGCAGCGTCGCCGCCGGTCCGGCCGCCGCCAGAAAGCTCTGCTGGTCGAACCAGGCCAGCACCGCGCCGCCCGCGACGACCCCGACGATCACCGCGGCGATCCAGGCGAGAAGGATCCGGATCATGCCCTGCCCCTTTGCGTTCCCCCGCAAGCTGTCCCACATAATGCGGCAAAGGCAAACCGCCCCGCGCCCGACCGGAGACCAGGAATGACCTTCCGCCTCGCCGCCCTGCCGCTCCCGGCCGCCGCCCTCGCCGCAGCCGCCGCCGCCTCGCCGGTCCTGCCGGAGAACCCGGCCGCCGATCCGACGCCCTATCAGGTGAGCGAGATCGCCGCCGGCCTCGACCATCCCTGGTCGCTCGCCTTCCTGCCGGACGGCGCGATGCTGGTGACCGAGCGCAATGGCGGCCTGCGCCTGATCCGCGACGGCAAGCTTTCCCAAACGCCGGTCGGCGGCCTGCCCGAAGCGTTCAAGCAGGGCCAGGGCGGCTATCTCGACATCGCGCTCGATCCCGCCTTCGCCGCCAACGGCCTCGTCTATATCTCGTTCGCCGAGGGCGACGAGAACGCCAACCACACCGCCATCGCCCGCGGCCGCTTCGACGGCGCGGCGCTGCACGACGTGTCGGTCATCTTCCGCAACGCCCCCGACAAGGACACCGACGCGCATTTCAGCGGCCGTCTCGCCTTCCTGCCCGACGGCACGCTTCTGCTCGGCACCGGCGACGGCTTCCAGTACCGCGAGCAGGCGCAGGACAAGACGAGCGGTCTCGGCAAGATCATGCGCCTCGACACGAGCGGCCACGCGCCGGCCGACAACCCCTTCGCCGCCGAGAGCGGCGCCAGGCCCGAGATCTGGAGCTACGGCCACCGCAACCAGCAGGGCCTCGCGGTCGATCCGGCGACTGGCACGGTCTATCAGACCGAGCACGGCGCGCTCTCGGGCGACGAGGTCAACGTCATCGTCAAGGGCGCCAATTACGGCTGGCCGATCGCCACCTACTCGGTCGACTATTCCGGCTCGGTGATTTCTCCGTACACGGAACTCGAAGGCACGACGCAGCCGATCGCGGTCTGGAAGCCCGAACGCTTCGCGCCCTCAGGGCTCGCGGTCTATCGCGGCGCGCTCTTCCCCGCCTGGGACGGCGATCTCCTCGCCGGCGGCCTCGCGGCGAAACAGGTCGCCCGCCTCGACCTCGACGCCACAGGCAAGGTGACGGGCGAAACCCGGCTCTTCGCCGAACTGGGCCAGCGCATCCGCGACATCCGCATCGGCCCCGACGGCGCGGTCTATCTGCTGACCGACGAGGACGACGGCAAGGTCCTGAAGGTCACGCCGAAATAGCGCCCCGGCGCGGCCGCGCGCCCAGATAGGCCTGCATCCCTTCCGCCGCCCCGATCCCGGTGGCGAAGCAGGCCTGCAACAGATAGCCCCCGGTCGGGGCTTCCCAGTCGAGCATCTCGCCCGCCGCGAAGACGCCGGGCAGCGCGGTCAGCATCAGCCGCTCGTCGAACGCGTGACGCGAAACCCCGCCCGCCGATGAGATCGCCCGCGTCAGCCCCTCGACGCCGTGGACGGCAAGGCGCACCGCCTTCGCCGCCGCCGCCAGCCGCTCCGCCTCCTGCGGCAGCGCGCGTCCCGCGCCCTCGCGCAGCAGCGCGGCCTCCAGCTTCGAGAAGCCCGCCCGGCTCAACCGCGTCGCGACCGACGCGCCGACGCGCCCCTCCAGCCGCCGCGCCAGATGGCCCGTCTCCATGTCGGGGCGCAGATCGATCGTCAGCGCCGCGCTGCCCTCCGCCGCCACGGCGTCGCGGATCGCCGCCGAGAGCGGATAGACCGCGCCGCCTTCCAGCCCATAGGCGGTCAGCACCGCCTCGCCCCGCGCCTCGAAGCCGCAAGCCGACAGCTTCGCATTCTTCAGCGGCGTCCCCGCCAGCGCCTGCATCGGCTGGCTCCAGGCGATGTCGATGCCCATGTTCGAGGGCCGCAAGGGGGCGAGCAGCACGCCCCGCGCCGCCAGCAGCGGCGTCCAGGCGCCGTCCGATCCGAGCTTCGGCCAGCTCGCGCCGCCGAGCGCCAGCAGCGTCGCATCGGCGCACACGCGCACTTCGCCTTCGGGCGTGGCGAAGACCAGCGCGCCGTCGCCGTCCCAGCCCCGCCATTCGTGCCGCGTCTTCAGCGTGACGCCCCGCGCCGCCAGCCGCGCCAGCCAGGCGCGCAGCAAGGGCGAGGCCTTCATCGCCCTGGGGAACATCCGCCCCGACGAGCCGGTGTACATCGCCTGCCCCAGGCCCTCGGCCCAGGCGACGAGCGCCGCCGGCGGATGCGCCTCCAGCATCGGCCGCAGCCAGTCGCGCGCCGCGCCGTAGCGGGCCACGAAGGCCTCGAACGGCTCGGCATGGGTGAGGTTCAGCCCGCCGCGCCCGGCGATCAGCAATTTGCGGGCGAGCGAGGGCATCCGGTCATAGACCGTCACGCGCACCCCGGCCGCGCTCAGATGTTCGGCGGCGATCAACCCCGCCGGTCCGCCGCCCACGATGGCGGCGGTGCGTCCGGCTGGGCGCATTCAGCGTCCTTCGAACTTGGGCTCGCGCTTCTCCATGAAGGCGACCATGCCCTCGCGCGCATCGGCGGTTTTCAGCAGCGGCAGCAATTGCAGGAACACATGATGGACGTGATCGCCGAAGGTCTCGTCCATGCCGATGCGCATCATGCGCTTGGCCGCCTGAACGGCGAGCGGCGCGTTCGAGGCGATCTCGCGGGCCAGCGCCCGCGCCGCTGCCGGCAGTTCGGCGTCCGGCACGACGTGATTGGCGAGGCCGAGCGACAGGCACTCGGCGGCCTTGAGCGTGCGCCCGGTGAAGATGAGTTCGGCCGCTTTCGCCCAGCCGAGGAGGCGCGGCAGGAACCAGGTGCCGCCGCTTTCCGGCACGATGCCGCGCTTGGTGAAGGCGGCGGCCATCTTCGCGCCTTCGGCCATCACGCGGATGTCGCAGCCGAGCGCGGTGTCCATGCCGTAGCCGGCGGCCGAACCGTTGAGCGCGCAGATCGTCGGCGTCTCCATGTTGTAGAGCACGGTCGGCGGCGTGTGGCGGAGGTTCAGCGTCACCGCCTGCCCCGCGCCGGTGGTGATGCCGTCCTTGCCCTGGCCGCCGCCGGTCGCCTCGGAAAGGTCGAGCCCGGCGCAGAAGGCCCGGCCGGTGGCGGTCAGGATCACGCAGCGGACAGTGCGGTCGGCCTCGGCCTTCAGCAGCAGCGTCGTCAGCTGGTCCAGCATGGTGCGCGAGATCGTGTTCATCCGCGCCGGGCGGTTGAGCGTGATCGTCGCGATATGCTCGGAGACCTCGTAGAGCACCTCGTCGCCCTGATCGGGTGCCGCCTTGATCGCCTGTGACATGGATTTCCTCGCCTGTTTCTTGCCGTGACGCCGGATTGCGATGACCTCAACCTATCCCCGAACGCCGGACGCGCAAACGCGAGGCCCGCGAAGGGGTGTCGCATCCCGCCCGTCCGGCGGTATTCTGCCCGCCCGCCATCCGAAGCCGCCATGACCATCCTCAAGATCGCCCGTATGGGCCACCCCGTCCTCGCCCGCCGCGCCGATCCGGTCGCCGACCCGACCGCGCCCGAGATCCGCAAGCTCGCCGAGGACATGATCGAGACCATGATCGACGCCAACGGCGCCGGCCTCGCCGCGCCCCAGGTCCATGTCCCGCTGCGCCTCGTCGTCTTCCAGGCCCCCGGCGAGCGCGCCGATCCGGGGCTCGCCGAGGACGAGCGTTTCGACCACACCGCGCCGCTGACCATCCTCGCCAACCCGCAAATCGAGGTTCTGTCCGATCTGCGCGAGGCCGGCTGGGAGGGCTGCCTCTCGGTGCCGGGCCTGCGCGGCCTCGTCTCGCGCCCGGCCCATATCCGCTACACCGGCCTCACCCTCGACGGCGACCGCCTCACCCGCGTCGCGCGCGGCTTCCACGCCCGCGTCGTGCAGCACGAGTTCGACCATCTCGACGGGATGCTGTATCCCCAGCGCATGGACGACCTCACCCGCCTGATCTTCGAGAGCGAAGCCCGCCACCATCTGAACCGGGACGGTGCGCCATGACCGCGAAGTCCGACGCTTCGATCGAGAAGGCGCGCGCCGCCCTGCTCGACGCCGCCATCGAGAACGCCGCCTTCGACGGCTTCACGCCGAAGGCCATCGAGGAAGCGGCGCGCCAGCTGAAGATCGCGCCGGAAACCGCCGCGCTCGCCTTTCCGGGCGGACCGAAAGACCTGTTGCGCGCCTGGAGCGAAAAGCTCGACGACGAGACGCGGGCCGAGCTGGAGGCCGCCGGTCTCTCGGCGCTCAAGATCCGCGCGCGCGTGACCAAGGGCGCGCGGCTGCGCATCGAGAAGATGGCGGCGCACAAGATCGCCGCCCGCCGCGCCGCCGCCTTCCTGGCGCTGCCCTTCAATGCGCCGCTCGGAGCCGAGCTTCAGTTCCGCACCGCCGACGCGATCTGGCGCGGCATCGGCGACGCCTCGACCGACTTCAACTACTATTCCAAGCGGCTGCTGCTGTCCGGCGTCATCGCCGCGACTCTGCTCTACTGGTTCGCCGACGAGAGCGAGGACGCCGCCGACACCTGGGCCTTCCTCGACCGCCGCATCGAGAACGTCATGGGCATCGAAAAGGCGAAGGCCGGGATCAGGGACTTCGCCGCGAAGCTGCCCGATCCGTTCCGGATTCTGGGATCGCTGCGCTATCCCTCGAAGGGGAAGTGACGGCGCATCAGGCGGGCGATCGCCCGGCTGCCGGAATCCTCGCGCGCCGCGAGCCCTAGCTCCACGCCCGAGCGGTCGTCCTCGGTGCGGTTCTGGCTCAGCTTGAACTGCGCCTCGACGCTCTCGATGGACAGGCTGAGGCCGACGATGCCGCCCAGCATCGCCTCGATATAGTCGGACGGCGCGTCGTCGATCGACCAGGGCTTCGCCTCGCCCGCCTCGAAGCGATCCGTCAGCGCACGGACGATCCGGCGCTTGGCGTCCGCCCCGTGCAGCCAGGTCACGCGGCCGCGCACATGCACCGCGACATAGTTCCAGGTCGGCACCACCCGACCGTGCTCGGCCTTGGTGGCGTAGAAGCCGGGCGAGACATAGGCCGACGGCCCCAGGAACGCGGCGAGCGCCGGGGCGCCGTCCTCCGCCTGCTGCCAGTGCGCATTGGGCCTGGCGATGTGCCCGACCAGCGCGCCCTCGACGCGCAGCAGCGGCACATGGGTCGCCTCCAGCCCCCCGGTCACCAGCAGGGCCAGCGGCCAGGCGTCGATCGCCTCGAAGGCGGCGGCCTCGTCGCCGGGCCGGAAATGCGGCGGACGATACATCTCAGGGCCTCCCGCCCATCGGGAAGAGCCGGTTGACGTGCCCCATCTTGCGTCCCGGCCGCGCCTCGCTCTTGCCATAGAGATGGAGCGCCGCATTGGGCTCGGCGGCGATGGCGGCCCAGCGCGCCGCGTCGTCGCCGATCAGGTTCTCCATGATGCAATCGGCGAAACGCACGGCGGGCTTCAACGGCCAGCCGGCGACCGCGCGGATATGCTGCTCGAACTGGCCGACCGCGCAGGCGTCCATCGTCCAGTGCCCTGAATTGTGGACGCGCGGGGCCATCTCGTTGACCAGCAGCGCGCCGTTCGCGGCCACGAACATCTCGACGCCGATGACGCCCACATAGTCCAGCGCCTCCAGGATCGCCCCGGCGATCCGCCAGGCCTCCGCGCCCGCCCCGGCGCCCAGCCGGGCCGGGGCCAGCGTCTCGCGCAGGATGCCCTCGCGGTGGCGGTTCTCGACCGGATCGTAGGCCTCGATGCGCCCGTCCGCGCCGCGCGCCGCGACCACCGAAATCTCCTGCCGGAAGGCGACGAGGCCCTCCAGGATGCAGGGCGCGGCGAAGCCGGTCACGGCGGCGGCGGCCTCATCGGCGCTGGCGACGCGCGCCTGCCCCTTGCCGTCATAGCCGAGCCGCCGCGTCTTCACGATCGCCGCCTTGCCGCCCAGCGCGGCGAAGGCGGCGCGCGCCTCGTCGGCGGTCGCGGCGGCGGCGTAGGGCGCGGTGCCGATCCCGAGCGCCCGCACGAAGTCCTTTTCGCTCACGCGGTCCTGCGCGACCTCCAGCGCCTTCGCGCCCGGCCGCACGGGCTTGAGACCCGCCAGCAGCGCCGCGCAGGCCGCCGGCACGTTCTCGAACTCGTAGGTGATCGCATCGACCGAGGCCGCGAAGGCGGCGAGCGCGGCTTCGTCGTCATAGCCGCCCCGCGTGTGCCGGGCCGCGACTTCGCCCGCCACGCTTTCGTCTTCGGGGGCGTAGATATGGACGTGAAGGCCGAGCGGAGCCGCGGCCAGCGCCATCATGCGCCCCAGCTGACCGCCGCCCAGGATGCCGATGGTCGATCCGGGCGGCAGCATGGTCATCGGCTCACCCGCCATGACCGGCGGCGTCGTCCTTCGGCTCCAGCGCCACGGCGGCGGTCTGGCGCTTGCGGTGCTCCTCCAGCCGCTTCATCAGCTTCGCATCGGACGTGCCGAGGATCGCCGCCGCCAGCAGCGCGGCGTTGACCGCGCCGGCGCGCCCGATCGCCAGCGTGCCGACCGGAATGCCGGCCGGCATCTGCACGATGGAGAGCAGGCTGTCGAAGCCCTGCAGGCCGGTCGCCGAGGCCGGCACGCCCAGCACCGGGACCGGCGTCAGCGCCGCCGTCATGCCGGGCAGATGGGCCGCGCCGCCGGCGCAGGCGATGATGACCTTGAGGCCGCGCTCCTGCGCGCTGTCGGCATAGGCGTACATGCGCTCGGGCGTGCGATGGGCGGAGACGATGCGCGTCTCGTGCGGCACGCCGAGCGCGGTCAGCGTCTCGGCGGCATGGCGCATGATCGACCAGTCGGACTGGCTGCCCATGATGACGCCGACCAGCGGCGGCGCGGGCAGTCTGGAACGGCGCGGGGAACGCTTGGGCGCGGCGGCCATGGAGACGGTCCTCGTTGAGGAAACGCGCGGTATATGGCGGACGCCCGGCACGCGCAACCGCCGTGCCAGTTCCGGCGGAGACGAATTAACGGTTTGGTTCCGGTTCCCGCGGCAGACTGGCCCTCTCATCGGGAGACGTCTCACACACATGCGCGTTGCAGGACCTACGCAGGCCGGTGGCATCCTCGGCTCCACGCCGGCCCGCCCGGCAGCCGCGCGCCCGGCCGCTCCGGCCCCCGGCGGGCCGCGCCCGGTCGCCGACGCCCAGAGCGTCCTCGGCATTCCCGCGCACGAGTTCACGCCGCGCGTCCGCGACGCCATCATGAAGCTGATGGGTGAGGTCGACCATCTGCGCCAGGAGCTTCAGAACCAGCGCAAGCGCATGACGCAGCTCGAGACCGACGCCGATCAGGACGTCCTCGTGCCCTGCCTCAACCGCCGCGCCTTCGTGCGCGAGATGTCGCGCATCCTCTCCTTCGTCGAGCGCTACCGGCTGCCCGCCAGCCTCGTCTATCTCGACCTCGACAATTTCAAGGAGATCAACGACCAGCACGGCCATGCCGCCGGCGACGCCGCGCTGCATCAGGTCTGCGACGTCCTCAAGGGCCACATCCGCGAATCCGACATGCTCGGACGCCTCGGCGGCGACGAGTTCGGCATCATTCTGGCCAAGGCCAACCAGGCCGAGGCCGACGCCAAGGCCGACCTGATGGGCCAGATCATCAAGGCCTGCCCGCTGGTCTGGAACGGCAAGGCGATCCAGCTCGCCTTCACCACCGGGGCCTACGAGTTCCGCCCCGGCGAGAATCCGGCCGAGGCGATGGCCCGCGCCGATCGCGCGATGTACGAGCGCAAGGTGCTCGCCCGCGCCGCCCGGCGCTAGATCTCTAGCTGTTCTCCGACTGCATGCCGTGCCGCTGTTCCATGGCGGACGACCAGCCTTTGAGCGTCGCGCCGCCGGGGAACTTGCTGACCGTCGCCCCCTCGAAGCGGAACGTCGCCCGGCCGCCGCCGAACTGGGTGTGAATGCCGGCCGTCACCGGCACGCCCCAGGTCTGGGCGAGCCGCTCCACCAGCGCGGTCCCCTTGCCGCCGCCGACGTCGCAGCCCAGCAATTGCACCGCGCCGAACTCGGCGAAGATCCGCTTGATGCGGACCAGCAGGTGCTCGATCTGGCCGAAATTCGACAGCGAGATCGCCGCCAGATGCGGCGCGCCGTTGATCTCGCCGCCGGTGACGTTCTGAAGCCCGTTATTGCCGTGCCCGTGGAAGCGCAGCAGCATCGTCTGGCCGTTGCCGCCGCGCGCCGCGATCTCGTTCATGGCGACTTCCAGCCCGTTCGACATGCCGAACAGCACGATCGGATCGAAGCCCGCCTTGCGCAGATCGGCCGCCTCCATCTGGACCAGCGAGGGATCGGTGCCGTCCACCATGTCGATGGTGCGCAGGCGGCTGACATCCTCCAGCTTGTGCCAGGTGATGGGACCGACGATCTG
>JAXMDZ010000034.1:0-17149 GCA_046348585.1 Alphaproteobacteria bacterium | reverse complement strand
GACGATATCGTCTTTGTTCTCCATGCGCGCGAAGGATAAAGCCTCGCCGCAGGCCTGTCAGCCCTGGCCGCCGTCACAAACGTGAAGGGGCCAAGCATGACAACTGCGATACGCACGTCCGGCTCGGTACGATCCTGTCCTCATGGCCGGGCCTGACCCGGCCATCCAGCGCCACAGCGGCCGCCGCTCCGCATGATCGGGTGAAGGGCGGCCGCGCGCGAGCGCGAACCGGCCGCGCCTATTCCTCGTCGAACTTGGCGCAGATCATCTTGTTGATCGCCTCCAGCGCCTCGCGCGCGTCGGGGCCTTCGGCTTCCACCAGAATGGTCGAACCCGGCGCCGCGCCCAGCGTCAGCAGGCTCATGATCGAGGTGCCGTTCACGGTGTCGTCGCCGCGCGTCACGCGGATCGCGCTCTGGAACGAGGAGGCGAGCTTGACGAACTTGGCCGAGGCGCGGGCGTGCAGGCCGCGCTGATTGACGATCAGCATCTCCTGCGCCAGCTTGGTCATCGGCTCAGGGGCTGCCCGCGAGCTCTTGGCTCGCCACGATGATGTATTTGCGGCCCGCTTCCTGCGCCTTGGCCGCGACCTCGGCGAGCTTTCCCGTCACCCGGCAGCTCGCCAGCTTGATCAGCATGGGCAGGTTCACGCCGGCGATCACCTCGCCCTTCGCCTTGTCCATGACCGAGATGGCGAGGTTGGAGGGCGTGCCTCCGAACATGTCGGTCAGCAGAATCACGCCGTCGCCCAGATTGACCGCCTTGGCGGCCTCCAGGATCTCCTTGCGGCGCGCGTCCATGTCGTCGTCGGGGCCGATGCAGATGCCCTTCACATGGGTCTGCGGACCCACGACATGCTCCATGGCGGCGATGAGTTCGGCGGCGAGGCCGCCATGGGTAACGAGAACGAGACCGATCATCTCAAGACTGGGTTGCGCGGGCCCAAGGCCCTGCCGAAGGCGGGCCTTCTAGCAGGAACCGGGGCCGCCCCCAAGCCTCTTCGCGCCGCCCCCGGCGCGGACGGCCGACCGGATGGCGCGGCGGCGCTCACGTCTCGACCCGGCCGAACGCGGCGGCGGCGATCTTGGCGGGCGTGCCGGCCTCGCGCGGGTCCAGCGTATAGGCCGGAATGCGCAGCGCCGCGCCCTGCGCCCGGAAGGCGGGCGGCGGCTGGAACCACATGCGCGGCGGCATCCGCTCCACCGCCCCGCCGGGGATCAGCCGGATGGCGAGGGCGATGCGGACGCGCTCCAGATAGGGCAGGCGGACAAGGCCGATGCCGCGCGCCTCGATCAGCCCGGCGATGCGCGCCGGGGCCGACCCCCACAGCGCGCCGTCGGCGAGCGCCAGCTCGACCTGATCGTCGGCGACCAGCATCCCGTCATTGTCGATGAGGCGGAGCGCAATGTCCGACTTGCCGGCCCCCGGCTCGCCGAGCAGCAGCACGCCGGCCTCGCTGCCGTCCTCGCGCGGCAGGGCGACCAGCGTCGCGTGGATGCGGGCATGGGGATCGGCCGGGTTCATGCGCCCCTCCTCAGGCGAGCGGCAGGCGCACGGTGAAGACCGCGCCGCCATGGCCGCCGGGCGTCGGGCCGGGCGCGTTGGCGGCCTGGATCGTGCCCCGGTGGATATGGACGATCTGCTGCGAAATCGAAAGACCGAGGCCCGAGTTCTGACCGAAATGCTCCTCGGGCCGCGAGGTGTAGAAGCGCCGGAAGACGTCCTCCAGATGCTCGGGCGGAATGCCCGGCCCGTCGTCGGCGACGGTCAGCACGGCGGTGCGGCCCTCGCGGGCCAGCGTCACCCGCACCGTGCCCTCCGGCGGCGAGAAGGAGAGCGCGTTGTCGATGAGATTGCGCAGCACCTGGCCGAGCGGCCCGGCGAGGCCGGTGACCACGAGGCCGCTGCGCTCGGTCCCGAGGTCGGCGCTCACCGCGATGCGCGGCCCCGTCTCCTTCTGACAGATCGCCGCCACGTCGCGGGCGAGACGCACGAGGTCCACCGGCTCGGCCTTCTCGCGCGCCAGTTCGGCGTCGAGGCGCGAGGCGTCCGAGATGTCGCTGACCAGACGGTTGACCCGCGCCACGTCGTCCTCGATTACCGCCATCAGCCTCTTCTGCTGCTCGGGCGTCGCGCGGCGCATGGTCTCGACCGCGCTCTTCAGGCTGGTCAGCGGGTTCTTGATCTCGTGCGCCACGTCGGCGGCGAACTGCTCGATCGCGTCGATCCGGTCGTAGAGCGCCTCGGTCATCTCCTGCAGCGAGCCCGACAGATCGCCGATCTCGTCGCCGCGGCGGCTGAAATCGGGAATCGAGGCCCGGCCCTTCACCCGCTGGCGGGCCTCGTCGGCGGCGTCGGCCAGCGCCCGGATCGGCCGCGCGATATTGCGCGCCATCAGGATCGAGGTGGCGAACATCACGGCGATGGCGATCAGCGACAATTGCAGGATGGCGAGCCGCTCCTGCCTGAGGATCGCGCCGATGTCGCCGCCCTCGTTGGTGAGGTGCAGCACGCCCAGCACCAGCTGATAGCGCTGCACCGGCACCGCGACCGAAAGGATGAGATCGCCGGTCGAATTGACCCTGACCGCGCTCGACGCCTTCGCCTGCAACGCCTCGGCGACCTCGCCGTAGAAGGTGCCGTCGGCCCCCTGCAATTCCTGATAGGGCGGATAATCCTGCCCCGGCGCCCAGCGCGCCAGCCACTCATAGACGCCGCTCATCCATTCGGAGGCGAAGAAGGAATCGGGCGGCGGCAGGCGATTGGTCACCACCTCGTTGGAAGGCACGATGATGCGGCTGTCGAGCTGGAGCAGGCCCTTGCGGTCGAACAGGCGCACCCGCGCGTCGGTCTGGGCGACGAGGCGGCGCAGCAACGGCACCGCCAGCGCATCGTCGACGCCCATCGCCTCCGGGCCGGTGGTGGCGCTTTCGGCGAGCGCCGCGGCGATGATCGCGCCCTGCGTCTTCAGCGACAGGATGCGCTCGTCGATCATGCCGACGCGGCGCAGGTTCAGCCAGAACGTGCCCGAGATCAGCACCAGCAGCGCGATGAGGTTCAGCGCGATGATCAGGCGCGTGAGGCCGCGCCGCCGCCGCCGTGGCGCGCCCGCGATCCGTGTCTGGCTGTTCCCGGCGCCCAACGGCCCGTCCCGTTCCGCGCCTCCGCGCCGTCAGGCTTCCTTGAAGCGGTAGCCGACGCCGTAGAGCGTCTCGATCGAATCGAACTCGTCGTCGACCGCCTTGAACTTCTTGCGCAGCCGCTTGATGTGGCTGTCGATGGTGCGGTCGTCGACATAGACCTGGTCGTCATAGGCGGCGTCCATCAGATGGTCGCGGCTCTTGACGAAGCCGGGCCGCTGGGCGAGCGCCTGGAGGATCAGGAATTCGGTGACGGTCAGCGTGACCGGCTTTCCGGCCCAGCTGGTGGCGTGGCGCTGCGGGTCCATCGACAGCTTGCCGCGGCTGAAGGCGGCCTGCGCCGGATCGCCGGCCGCCGCCCCGTTCGCGCCGCCCGCCCGCGCCTCGGCGCGGCGCAGCACGGCGCGCACGCGCTCCAGCAGCAGGCGCTGCGAGAACGGTTTCTTGATGTAGTCGTCGGCCCCGGCGTTCAGCGCCATCAGCTCGTCGATCTCCTCGTCCTTCGAGGTCAGGAAGATCACCGGCAATTCGCTCTTCTGGCGCAGCCGGCGCAGCACTTCCATGCCGTCCATGCGCGGCATCTTGATGTCGAGGACGGCGAGATCGGGCGGGGTGGACGAGAACGCCGCCAGCGCCGCCGCCCCGTCGGTATAGGTGCGCACGTGATAGCCCTCCTGCTCCAGCGCCATGGAGACCGAGGTCAGGATGTTCTTGTCGTCGTCGACGAGGGCGATCGTGGGCATGGGCGCTTAAGGGGCTCTCGGCTTGAATCGGGCTAGAGTGATCGACGCCGCCGTGCGGCGCAACCTGTCGGAACGTCTCATAGCCGCCGCACCTCGCGCCGGGCAATGACCCGGAAGCGCGCGACCAGCACGATCAGCGCCGCCCCGACCCCGGTCATCAGCCCGAAGATCAGCCCCGCCGCGCCGTGGCCGAGCGGGAAGGCGAAGGCCCAGGCGGCGGGCACGCCGACGATCAGGAAGCCGAGGGCGTAGGCGGCCATCGCGGTGCCCATGTCGCCCGCCCCGCGCAGCGCCCCCATGGCGACCGACATCGCGCCGGCGACCGGCATGAAGATACCCGCCGCGACGATGGTCCCCGCCGCGATGGCGAGCGAAGCCGCGTCGGTGTGCAGGAAGATGTCGCCGATCGCCGCCGGGAAGGCGACGAAGACCGCGGCGATCGCGGTCATCAGCAAGGTGCCGAGCGCGATCCCGGTCCAGCCGCTGAGACTCATCCCCGCCCGGTCGCGCCGCCCGACCGCGAAACCGACCCGCACGCTGGTCGCCGCCGCCATGCCGTTGGCGGCCATATAGGCGAGGGTGAGGAGATTGATCGTCACCTGATGGGCGGCGAGCGAGGCCGCGCCCAAGAGCCCCGCCATCTGGGCGAGCGTCGCATAGGCGCCGTTCTCGATGCCGCCGGTCGCCGCCACCGGCAGGCCGATCCGCCAGATCCCCTTGACGATCCCCGTCTCGCGCGGCGCGCCCCGACCGATGCCGTATTTGGCGCGATCGCGCTGGCTCAGCACGACGGTCAGCATGGCGGCGAAGATGCCCCAGCGTATGGCGCTGGTGGTCATCATCGCGCCCGCTGCGCCCATCGGCTCGACGAGGCCCCACCAGCCCAGCACGACGATCCCGTCGGCGAGGACGTTCAGCACATTGGCGGCCAGCATGATCGCCATCCCGGCGCGCGGACGGCCGATCCCTTCCATGAAATAGCCGCAGGCGATGTAGAGCAGCAGGCCCGGCATCCCCCAGGCGAACTGGAACGTCACCCCGGCCGCCCCGCGCGCCAGATCGGGACTGTGGCCGATCGCCAGGAACAGCGGCTCGGCCGCGAACGGGATCGCCATGAAGACCGCGCCCAGCACGGCGGCATGGATCAGCGCCACCCGCCAGATCGCGCCGCAGCGGGCATAGTCGCGCGCCCCGTTGGCCTGGGCGACCAGCACCATCGCGCCCTGGAGCAGGCCGACCGAGGCCAGCATGAAGGCCATCAGCGGCGACAGGCCGAGGCCGAGATAGGCGACCTCGCGCCCCGCCGCCCGGCCGGTCATCAGCGTATCGACGGTCAGCATGACGACGAGACCGGCCCGCGCCGCCATCACCGGCCCGGCGAGCCGCAGCATCCGCCCGGCCTCGGCCAGCGCGGCGGCGCGCCCCGGCGGGGCGGGCGGGTCGGCGGGGCCGCTCATGCGGGCGGCCGGGCCGGGACGGCGATGCGGATCGGGACGGCGAGGGCGTTCACGCGGCCTCCCTAGCACCGGCCGCCCGGCTTGGCGAAGGCCCGTTTTCCGCGCCAGAACTGCCGCTGCGTCAGGCGGCGGCCTTAACCGCCCCTGTGGAACGCCCCTGCGACATGATTGCATCCGCCGGGCCCGATCGCGTAAATTGGGGCTGCCTTCTGGGGAGCAGGAGGCGGCAGTCGCGTATAAGTGATCGCAATCGAGAGACCCGCAGGGACGGGCGCGATCGGACGACGGACAACGACCGCCCGAACCGCAAAAGACAAGTCCGCCGCGCGCAAGGCGCGTCGGCACAGGCGTGCGCCAGGAGACCAGACGTGAAGCAGACCGGCCCGAAGATCCCCGCCGTCGGCCTTTCGGCCCAGGGCTTCCGCAACCTCGCGGCGGCGCATTGGAACTGGGGTCCGGCGGCGCTGATCGAAACCGCGGTGGCGCGCGGCGAGGGCCAGCTGTCGAAGGACGGCGCCTTCGTGGTCAAGACCGGCGAGCACACCGGCCGCTCGGCGGGCGACAAGTTCACGGTGCGCGACGAGCTGACCGAGAAGCAGATCTGGTGGGACAACAACAAGGCGATGGCCCCGGCGCAGTTCGACGCGCTTGAGGAAGCCTTCCTCGCCTACGCCCAGAACAAGGAGCTGTTCGTCCAGGATCTGTTCGGCGGCGCCGATCTGCGCCACCGCGTGAAGGTCCGCGTGGTGACCGAGTTCGCCTGGCACTCGCTCTTCATCCGCCATCTGCTGATCCGCCCCGAACTCGCCGAGCTCGCCGATTTCGCGCCGGAGTTCACCATCGTCGACTTCCCCGGCTTCCGCGCCGATCCGGCCCGCCACGGCACCGCTGGCGGCACGGTCATCGGCGTCAATTTCTCCAAGAAGCTGATCCTCATCGGCGGCACCTCCTATGCCGGCGAGATGAAGAAGTCGGTCTTCACGATCCTCAACTTCCTGCTGCCGCAGAAGCGCGTGATGCCGATGCACTGCTCGGCCAATGTCGGGACCGACGGCGCGGCGGCGATCTTCTTCGGCCTCTCGGGCACCGGCAAGACGACGCTCTCGGCCGACGCCTCGCGCACGCTGATCGGCGACGACGAGCATGGCTGGTCCGAGACGGGCGTCTTCAATTTCGAAGGCGGCTGCTACGCCAAGATGATCCGCCTCAGCCCCGAGGCCGAGCCCGAGATCTACGCCACCACCAGGCGGTTCGGCACGGTGCTGGAGAACGTCGTGATGGACGAGGCGACGCGCGAGCTCGACCTCGACGACGCCTCGCTCGCCGAGAATTCGCGCGGCGCCTATCCCATCGACTTCATCCCGAACGCTTCGGCGACCGGCCGCGCCGGCCACCCGAAGAACGTCATCATGCTGACCGCCGACGCCTTCGGCGTGCTGCCGCCGATCGCCAGGCTGACGCCCGACCAGGCGATGTATCACTTCCTGTCGGGCTTCACGGCCAAGGTCGCGGGCACCGAAAAGGGCCTCGGCAAGGAGCCGCAGCCGACCTTCTCGACCTGCTTCGGCGCGCCCTTCATGCCGCGCCACCCGTCCGAATACGGCAATCTGCTCAAAGACCTGATCGCCGAGCACAAGACCGATTGCTGGCTGGTCAACACCGGCTGGACCGGCGGGGCCTTCGGGGCGGGCAGCCGCATGCCGATCAAGGCGACCCGCGCGCTGCTCAACGCGGCGCTCGACGGCTCGCTGGCGAAGGCCGAGTTCCGCACCGATCCCAATTTCGGCTTTGAGGTGCCGGTGGCGGTCACCGGCGTCGATCCGAAGATCCTGAACCCGCGCGAGACCTGGGCCGACACCGCCGCCTACGACGCGCAGGCCGCCCGCCTCGTCTCGATGTTCCGCGAGAACTTCAAGAAGTTCGAAAGCCACGTCACCGACGAAGTCCGCGCCGCCGCCCCCGGCCTCAAGCTCGCCGCCGAGTAGGCTGTCGCTCCCTTTCCTCCCCCGTCATTCACGGGGGAAGGTGCCCGAAGGGCGGAAGGGGGCCTTGGGCGTGAAGCGCCGAGCCGCACGCGCGCCGCTTGCCTTGACAAACGTACAAGTAATTTGTACGCTTTGAACGGTCGGAAGCGTTGGCGACGTGATCAAGAGCTTCAAGGACAAGCGCACCGCCGATCTGGCGCGCGGCGTCACCCCCAGGCGGCTTGCGGAGGACGTGGCGGCGCGGGCGGTGGTCAAGCTCTTCCAGCTCGATACCGTGACTCGCGTCGAGGATTTGCGCGTTCCGCCGGGCAACGAACTGAAACGTCTGAAGGGCGACCGGGCCGGGCAGTATTCGATCCGCGTCAACCGGCAATGGCGCATCTGCTTCCGCTGGCGCGACGGTCACGCCTATGACGCCGAATTCGTCGACTATCATTGAGAAGAAGGCCATGTCCCGCACCATTCCCCTCCCGCACCCGGGAACCGTCCTGAAGGACGAGTTTCTCGATCCCATGGGGGTCTCGGTCTATGCGCTGGCGAAGGCGATCGGCATGCCGCGCAGCCGGATCAACGAAATCTGCCATGGCCGCCAGGGCATCACCGCGCGCATCGCGCTGCGGCTCGGCCGCTTCTTCGGCGTCGATCCGCAATGGTTCATGAACATGCAATCGAAATACGACCTCGACCGCTCGGCGCGCGAACTCGGCCCCGCCCTCGAAGGCATCGAGCCCTATCGCCGCGCCGCCTAGCGCCGCGCCCCCTGCGCGCCCACCGTCCTTGAATATAGTCCTAATTGCTGCTAGTCATCCGGACCGGAGGATGAGGTCATGGGTTCGGGTCTGGACGCTGGGATGACGGGCGGGGCGGTCGCCATCCGCGCCTTGCCGTCTCGCGCGCACCCCCTCCCCGCCCCCCGGGTGCGGAACGAAGATGCTTTGTGTCGCGGCCGCGACATATCGTGTCGCACGATGAGCGCGCCGTGACCTCGCCCCCGCTCTCGTCGCCCGTTTCGCCGCTCTTGTCGGCCCCGGCCAGGCCCTCACGGCCGAGGCCGATGTCGCGCCCTATGTCGCCGAATGGCGCGATCGCTGGACCGGCCGCGCCGCGCTGGTGCTGCGCCTGGCGGATACGGGCGAGGTCGCCGCCATCGTCCGCCTCGCCGCCGAAACCCGCACCGCGCTCGTGCCCCAGGGCGGCAATACCGGCCTCGTCGGCGGCCAGATCCCCGACATGAGCGGCGACCAGATCGTCGTCTCGCTCGCCCGGATGAACCGCATCCGCGCCCTCGACGCCCCGGCTTCTCGATGATCGCCGAGGCCGGCGTCACCCTCGCCGCCGTGCAGCAGGCGGCGGACGAGGCGGGCCTTCTTCCCGCTGTCGCTGGCCGCCGAAGGCACGGCGACCATCGGCGGCAATCTTGCGACCAA
Organism: Alphaproteobacteria bacterium; assembly: GCA_046348585.1. Lineage (GTDB taxonomy): Bacteria > Pseudomonadota > Alphaproteobacteria > Micropepsales > Micropepsaceae > JADZAI01. The sequence continues at coordinate 8,397 of JAXMDZ010000034.1, read as the reverse complement.
TGCGGGCGGCACTGCCGTCCTCGCCTACGGCACGGCCCGCGACCTGGTGCTGGGCCTCGAAGTCGTGCTCGCCGACGGCACGGTCTGGAACGGCCTGAGGACCCTGCGCAAGGACAATACCGGCTACGACTTGCGGCACCTCTTCATGGGCTCCGAAGGCACGCTCGGCATCGTCACCGCGGCGGCGCTGAAGCTCTTTCCCCGCCTGCGCGCCGCGCCACGGTCTTCGCCGCCACGCCCTCGCCCGAGGCCGCGCTCAAGGCCCTCGCGCTGCTGCGCGGCGCCGCGCCGGGAACCGTCACCTCGTTCGAGCTGATGCCGCGCATCGGCCTCGATTTCGTCCTCGCCCATGTGCCGGGCACGCGCGATCCGCTGGCCGCGCCCTCGCCCTGGTATCTGCTCATCGAAATCGCCGCCCAGGCCGAGGCGGGCTTCGCCGCCGGGGTCGAAGCGGCGCTCGCCGCGGCGCTCGATAGCGGCGCGCTCGCCGACGCCGCGCTCGCCGCCTCGCAGGCCCAGGCCCGCGCCTTCTGGCATCTGCGCGACTCGATGTCGGGGGCGCAGAAAGGCGAGGGCGGCTCGATCAGCACGACGTCGCCGTCCCCGTCGCCGTCGTGCCTCACTTCATCGAAGCCGCCAGCGCCGCCGCGACCGCGCTCGTGCCGGGCTGCCGCCCGGTGCCATTCGGCCATCTCGGCGACGGCAACATCCATTTCAACATCACCCAGCCCAGGGGGGCCGACACCGCCCGCTTCCTCGACGGCTGGGCGGCGATGAACGAGGCGGTCCATGCCGTCGTCGCCCGCTTCGGCGGCTCGATCTCGGCCGAACACGGCATCGGCGTCGCCAAGGCGGGGCTGCTGGCGGGCGTCAAATCGCCGGTCGAGATGGACCTGATGCGGCGGCTGAAGGCGATGCTCGATCCGCACGGCATCCTCAATCCCGGCAAGGTGATCGCAGGCATCGCGCGCCCCGACGCAACCTCCGGTTAACCTCACCCGGCGCATCGTGGGCCGATTGTCCGTGGGGGACGCCGGCGGCCTGGGCATGTCGAAGCAGATTCATTTCGAAATCTTCGTGCGCCGCGGCGCGTCGCCGGGCTGGAGCCTGATCGACGCGCAGGAAAACCGCGACGGCGCCATCGAAACCGCCAAGGCCGAACTGGCGTCCGGCCGCGTCACCGGCGTCAAGGTCGTCAAGGAAACCTATGACGACGCGACCGGCGACTTCGCCGGCGTCACCATCTTCGAGGACGGCACCGTCAAGGCCAAGGCCGCCAAGCCCGTCAAGGAAGGCCCGCCGACGCTGCCCTGCCTGACGCCCGACGATCTCTATTCGGCGCACGCCCGCCATTCGCTCGCCCGGCTCTTCGGCGACACGCTCGCCCGCTGGAAGATGACGCCGACCGAGCTGATCCACAGCGCCGCCGCGCTGGAGAAGCTGGAAGCGACCGGCACGCTCTTCCAGCACGCCGTCCAGAAGGTCGCGCTCGCCCAGGCGGGCGACACCGGCGACGGCGTCGTGCCGCTGATCCGCGCCATCAACGACCTCGCCGACCGCGCCATCCAGCGCGTCTACCGCGAGGAACGCACCGGCCGCATTCCCGCGCCCGCGACCGCCGCCGAACTCGTCGCCTACGCCGTCGCGCGCGCCCCGAAGCCCGATGGCGCGCTCCCGGTCGGCATGGCCTTCGCCAAGTTCCTCGGAGCCGCCACCGGCTGGGACGACAAGCTCGACCGCACGCTCGCCATCCTCGCCGAACTGCCCGCCGAAGGCCCGGCCCACACCATGCTCGGCCGCCTCGCCGACGCCACCGTGGGGGAAATTCTCGGCGGCGCGGCGGCGCTGCACCAGCTTCTGGGCCAGGCCGCCGATCTCGGCAGCGCCCTCATCGCCATGAGCGACCTCTACCTCGCCCGCGTCCCCGCCGGGGCGGCCGAGAACAGCCTCTCCCGCCTCGCCGCCATGTTCGGCGCCGACCGCCTCCTCGACGCCCGCACCGCGATCGGCCGCCGGGTGGTGAGCGAGCTGAAGACCCACAAGCGGCTCGGCGCGACCGTCGACGTCGAGATGCTGCATCTGCGCGCCATCACCTCGCGCCTCGTCATGGGGCCGCCCCGCCTCGTGCCGCACGACGACATCGTCGCCGCCGTCACGCTGCGCTCGCGCCACCTCGTCCAGACGAGCGCCATCGAGGAATATCTGAAGCCCGCGCTCACCCCGGCCGAGCAGGCCCAGCGCCTGCTGGCGCTGGAGGAGAACATCATCGGGGCCGAGAACAAGCGGCGCATCTGGGACTTCCTGAAGCCCATCCTCACCTCGGCCGCCTTCGAGACGACGCTCTCCGACCCCACCGCCCCGCCGCTCGCCCGCCTCGCCCGCGCCGCCGACCTGCAGAAGCGTTTGCTGAAGGCGGGTCTGCCCGAAGCCTGCCGCCAGGAAGGCGCGACGCTGATCGACACGATCGCCCGCCGCACGCTCGACGCGCCGCGCCTCACCGCCATGCTGCGCGATCCGGCCCGCGGCGCGGCGGCGGCCCAGGCGCTCAAGACGGCGATCGGCTCGGGCAGCGTGCCTGCCGGCGCCTGCGCGCAGTTCCTGCTCGACCTGATCCAGAAACAGGCCCGCGCCGCTTAAGGCTCAGTGCGCCTCGTCCCAGTTGCGCCCGGCCTTCGCCTCGACGGTCAGCGGCACGCTCATCTGGATCGCCGGCAGCGCCGCTTCCTCCATGATCCGCCTGGCGAGGCGCGCGGTCGCCTCGGCCTCCGCCTCCGGGGCCTCGAACACCAGCTCGTCGTGCACCTGCAGCAGCATCCGCGCCGACAGCCCCGCCTCCGCCAGCGCGCCCGGCAGCCGGATCATCGCCCGCCGGATGATGTCGGCGGCAGAGCCTTGAAGCGGCGCGTTGATCGCCGCGCGCTCGTTGAAGCCGCGCTGCGCCGGATTGGTCGACTTGATGTTGGGGAAATGCGCCTTGCGTCCGAAGATCGTGGTGACGTAGCCCGTCTCGCGCGCCTCGGCCTTGGTGCGCTCCATATAGGCGCGGATGCCGGGGAAGCGCTCGAAATAGGTCTTGATGTAGGCGTCCGCCTCGCCGCGCTCGATGCCCAGCTGGTTGGCGAGCCCGAAGGCCGAGATGCCGTAGATGATGCCGAAATTGATCGCCTTGGCGCGCCGCCGCACTTCGCCCGGCATGCCTTCGACCGGCACGCCGAACATCTCCGAAGCGGTCATCGCGTGGATGTCCAGCCCGTCGCGGAACGCCTTCTTCAGCGGCGCGATGTCGGCGACATGGGCGAGCAGGCGCAGTTCGATCTGGCTGTAGTCGGCGCTGATCAGCACATGGCCCGGCGGCGCGACGAAGGCGGTGCGGATCGAGCGGCCTTCCTCGGTGCGGATCGGGATGTTCTGCAGATTGGGCTCGCTCGACGACAGCCGGCCGGTCGAGGTCGAGGCCAGCGCGAAGCTGGTATGTACGCGGCCGGTGCGGGCGTTGATGTAGCCGGGCAGGGCGTCGGTATAGGTGCCGCGCAGCTTCTGCAGCTGCCGCCAGTCGAGCAGGCGGCGGGGAAGGTCGTGACCCTGCGCCGCCAGCTCCTCCAGCACGTCGGCGTCGGTCGACCACGCGCCGGTCGCCGTCTTGCGTCCGCCCGGCAGGCCCATCCGCCCGAACAGGATGTCGCCCAGCTGCTTGGGACTGCCGAGGTTGAAGCGCTCCCCGGCGAGGCCATGGATCTCCTCCTCCAGCGCCCCCATTTTCTGCGCGAACCGCCCCGACAGACGCGACAGCGTCTCGCGGTCGACCAGGATCCCGGCCCGCTCCATGCCGGCCAGCACGCTGATCAGCGGCCGCTCCAGCGTCTCGTAGACGCTCGTCATCCCCTCGGCGGCGAGGCGCGGCTTCAGCAGGCCGTGAAGGCGCAGCGTCACGTCGGCGTCCTCGGCGGCGTACTGCGTCGCGCGGCCGATCTCGATGCGGTCGAAGGTCAGCATGTTCTTGCCGGACCCCGCGATCTCCTTGAACGAGATCGGCTCGTGACCGATGTGACGGCTTGAGAGTTCGTCCATGCCGTGCCCGTGCAGCCCGGCATCAAGCGCGTAGGACATCAGCATCGTGTCGTCGACCGGCGCGACCGCGACGCCGGCTTCCGCCATCACGGAGATGTCGAACTTGCCGTTCTGCACGATCTTCAGGACGCCCGGGTCCTCCAGCAGCGGCTTGAGGATCGCGAGCGCCGCCGCGGGCTCGATCTGCGCCGGGGCTTCGCCCGACGACATCAGATCGCGCGCGATCCGCCCGTGGCGCAGCGGCACATAGACCGCATCGCCCGGCGCCAGCGCCAGCGACACGCCCACCAGCTCGTCGCGCATCGGATCGAGACCGGTCGTCTCGGTGTCGAAGGCGACGGTCCCGGCCTCGAAAGCGCGCGCCACATAGGCTTCCAGCGACGCCACATCGGTCAGTGCGCGATAGGCGGTGCGGTCGATCGGCGTCTTCAGGCGCGCTTCGGCTTCGGCGCGTCCGGCCGGCGCGGCGGGCGTCCAGGCCTCGATCCCGTTGGCCGCCGCCGGCGCTGCTGCCGCGGCGTCTCCGCCTTCGGCCGGGGCAGACGCCGGAACGGCGATCGCAGCCGCCTCGATCGAACCGGTGTCGGTGATCTCGAACTCAGCCGCGACGCGGCGCGTCAGGCTGTTGAATTCCATGCCCTTGAGGAATCCGATCAGCTTGGCCGCGTCGATCGCCTCGACCCTCAGATCGTCCAGCGTCGTCGGCACCGGCGCGGCGCGATCGAGCGTCACCAGCCGCTTCGAGATGCGCGCCTTCTCGGCGTTGGCGATCAGGTTCTCGCGCCGCTTGGGCTGCTTGATCTCGGCGGCCCGCGCCAGCAGCGTTTCGAGATCGCCGAACGCGGTGATCAGCTCCGCCGCCGTCTTCACGCCGATACCGGGAACGCCTGGCACGTTGTCGACCGAATCGCCCGCCAGCGCCTGCACATCGACCACCTTGTCCGGCGTGACGCCGAACTTCTCCATCACCTCGGCGGGGCCGATGCGCTTCGACTTCATGGCGTCGTAGAGTTCGATCACCTGATCGTCGACGAGCTGCATCAGGTCCTTGTCGGACGAGACGATGGTGACGCGCCCGCCCATTTCGCGCGCCCGGCAGGCATAGGCGGCGATCAGGTCGTCGGCCTCGTAGCCCGCCAGCTCCACCACATCGACGTTGAAGGCCCGCGTCGCGTCGCGGATCAGCGCGAATTGGGGCACCAGATCCTCCGGCGGCGGCGGGCGGTGGGCCTTGTATTCGGGGTAGATTTCGTTGCGGAACGTCACCTCGGCCATGTCGAAGATCGCCGCAAGGTGGGTCGGCCGGTCGCCGCCGCGCAATTCGCGCAGCAGTTTGTGCAGCATGTTGCAGTAGCCCGCGACTGCGCCCACCGGCAGTCCGTCGGAGGCGCGCGTCAGCGGCGGCAGGGCGTGATAGGCGCGGAAGATGTAGCCGGATGCGTCGACGAGATAGAGGTGATCGCCCTTGCCGAAGGGCGCGCCGGCCTTGGACGGGGCGCCGCTCATCGCGCCGTCCCGCTCAATGGCGCTCGCCGTCCAGAACGAACAGCCGGTCGCAATAGGGGCACGTCGCCTGGCCGGCTTCGCCCAGCTCCAGGAATACGCGCGGATGGCCCAGCGTGCCGCCGCCGCCGTCGCAGGCTACACGGTGATCGGCGACGTGGATGGTCTCCGGCGGGGGGAAGGCGGTCGGGGAGGGCGTGGGGGCGGTCTGTGTCATGGCGGCCTGCTCGTCTCGGCCGGACCATGCGTCGCGCCGCGTTTGATCGCAAGCCTCGTTTCGTCTATGGCTTCGCCGCGCAAGGCACCCGTAGCTCAGCTGGATAGAGCGCTGCCCTCCGAAGGCAGAGGTCACAGGTTCGAATCCTGTCGGGTGCGCCAGTCCGCCGGGCGACACCGCCCCTCCGGCCGGTCGCTTGTCCGGCTGCCGGGCGCGATTTGCGGATCAATGTGCGTGTCCCCGGTTGGAAACCGCCTCCCGCGATGCCATGTGGGACGTTGCGCCATTTCGATCTGTGTTCGTCTCCCATGTCTCCGCCGCCAGATGACCCTCTCCCCCACAGGGGCATGGGGTTTCGCGAGTTCGTCGCCCTGATCGCCCTGTTGATGGCGGTAAATGCGCTCTCGATCGACGCGATGCTGCCCGCGCTGCCGGCGATCGGTCATGCGCTGGGCGTTGCGACCGACAACGAGCGGCAATGGGTGGTGACAGCCTATCTGCTCGGCTTCGGCGTCTCGCAGCTCGCCTATGGCCCCTTGTCGGACCGCTACGGCCGCAAGCCCGTGCTGCTCGCCGGACTCGGCCTCTTCGTCGTCTTCAGCATCGCCGCCGCCTTCGCCTCCAGCTTCGCGATGCTGCTCACCGCGCGGGCGATGCAGGGCGTCGGCTCCGCGGCGACCCGCGTGCTCTCGGTCTCGATCGTGCGCGACTGCTATGCCGGCCGGCGCATGGCGCGGGTGATGTCGCTGACCTTCATCGTCTTTCTCACCGTTCCCATCCTCGCGCCCTCGATCGGCCAGGCGATTCTGCTCGTGCTGCCATGGCCGTGGATCTTTGGCGTCTTCGCCATTTTCGGCGGCTCGGTCGCGCTGTGGGCGGCGCTGCGGCTGCCCGAGACGCTGCATCCGGAAGACCGCCGCCCGGTTTCGGTCGCCAGCATCCTGGCCGCCATCCGCATCACGCTGACCCGGCGCATCGCGGTCGGCTACATGCTGGCGCAGGCCGTGGCGATCGGCGGGCTCTTCGGCTTCATCACCTCGGCCCAGCAGGTCTTCGTCGACGTCTTCGACGAGGAAGCGCTGTTTCCGGCGCTGTTCGCGCTGATCGCGGTCTTCATGGGGCTGTCGAGCTATCTCAACTCGCGCATCGTCGAACGGCTCGGCACGCGGCTCGTCTCGCACAGCGCGCTCATCGGCTACATCGCCTTCGCCTCGCTGCATGCCCTCATCGCCTGGACCGGGCATGAGACGATCGTCAGCTTCATCGCCCTGCAGTCCTGCATGATGTTCTGCTTCGGTCTCGTCGGCTCCAATTTCGGCGCGATGGCGATGGAGCCGCTCGGCCATGTGGCGGGCACGGCCTCGTCGGTGCAGGGGTTCGTCACGACCATCTCGGGCGCGCTGATCGGCTTCGCGATCGGCCAGAACTTCGACGGCTCGGTCGTGCCGCTGACCCTGGGCTTCGCGCTCTGCGGGACGGCCGGTCTGGCGATCGTCCTGGTGACGGAGCGCGGCCGGCTGTTCCGCCCGGCATTGGTCAGATGAGGCCGGCCGCCTAACATCCGGCAGGCGTCCTCATGCTGCGGCGCAATGACGCCCCTGGGCCGCAAGGTCCCGCCGCGTTGCCTCGTCCGCCGCCTGTGGGGGCGCCAAGAGTCGAGGCAATTCAATCACTTCCTCCGGTCGCGCCCGCCGAGCCCATTCGCCGTGTCTATCCGGCAACAGGTCGCCAACCGGGCTCTCGGCCGCCCGCCGGTCGATGGTCAGGGCGGGACGCGCGTGATACCCGCCCTTGCTGACGATGGGGGGACTCCATCGGACGGAACCGCGCCCGCACGGCGCATCCGAATGGCTGATTTTGGAGAGACCTCGATGACGTTCAAGACCATGCTGCTGGCCGCCGCCGCCGCGCTCGCGCTGACCGGCGCTGCCGCGGCCGACACGCCCGCCGGCTTCTATCTCGACCTCGGCGCCGGCGGTAACTGGCTGAAGGGCGTCGACACCGAAGTGAGGGACCTCGACTTCGACACCGGCTACTATGCGGGCGGCACGGCCGGCTACAAGCTCGACAACGGCCTGAAGTTCGAGTTCGAAGTCGCCTATCGCAGCAACGATTTCGACCTGTTCGGCCGCGGCACCGGCACGGCCACGTCGTTCTCGCTCATGGGCAACATGCTCTATGACATCGACCTCGGGCCCGGCTACTCGCTGTCGCTCGGCGGCGGCGTCGGCACCGCCCGCATCGGCTTCGATGCCGCGCCGTTCCTGGATGATCGCGATTGGGTGTTCGCGTTCCAGGGCCTGGCCGAGCTGGAAGCGATGGTGAGCGACGACGTCGGCATCTTCGCCGGCTACAACTACTTCGAAGCGAACAACGCCTTCGAAGGCACGTTCTACGTCGACGCCGGCTACGACTACAAGGCGCACACCGCGCTGGTCGGCGTCCGCTTCCACTTCATCGAAGCGGAAGCTCCCCCGCCGCCCCCGCCGCCCCCGCCGCCGGTCGCCGCCAAGACGTTCATCGTCTTCTTCAACTTCGACAAGTCGGACCTGACGCCGGAAGCCCAGGCTGTGGTGGCGGAAGCCGCTGCGGCGTTCAAGTCGACCGGT
>JAXMDZ010000033.1:0-18179 GCA_046348585.1 Alphaproteobacteria bacterium | reverse complement strand
CAGCGCCGCACCCAGCGCCAGGATCACTGCAAGCCGAGCTTGTCGCGCCATGACTGCGCCTCCCGTCTGACATTGTCGGGCGAGGTGCCGCCGAGGCTGGCGCGGCTGGCGACCGATGCCTCCACGCTCAGCACGTCGAAGACCCCGGCCCCGATGCGCGGCTCCACCTTCTGCATCTCGGCGAGGCTGAGGGCGGAGAGATCCACGCCCTTCTGCTCGGCCGCCTTCACCAGCCGCCCGGTCACGTGATGGGCCTCGCGGAACGGCATCTTCAGATGCACGACCAGCCAGTCGGCGAGATCGGTGGCGGTGGCGAACCCGGCCGAGGCCGCCGCCTTCATCCGCCCGGCATCGACGCTCATGTCGGCGACCATGCCGGTCAGCGCCGCGAGGCAGAGGCTCAGCGTGTCGGCGGCGGCGAACACCGCTTCCTTGTCCTCCTGCATGTCCTTGGCATAGGCGAGCGGCAGCGCCTTCATCACGGTCATCAGGCCGATCATCGCGCCGATCACCCGCCCGGTCTTGCCGCGCACCAGTTCGGCGGCGTCGGGGTTGCGCTTCTGCGGCATGATCGAGGAACCGGTCGAGAAGCGGTCCGACAGGCGCACGAAGCCGAACTGCGCGGTCGACCAGACGACGATCTCCTCGGCGAGGCGCGACATGTGGACCGCGAGGATCGACCCGGCGGCGAGGAACTCCATGGCGAAGTCGCGCGAGGAAACGGCGTCGAGCGAATTGCGCATCGGCCGCGCGAAGCCGAGCGCCGCGGCGGTCATCGCCCGGTCGATGGGGAACGAGGTCCCGGCGAGCGCCGCCGCGCCCAGCGGGCTTTCGTTCAGCCGCGCCCGCGCGTCGGCGAGGCGGCCGCGGTCGCGCTCGAACATCTCGACGAAGGCGAGGCAGTGATGGCCGAAGGTCACCGGCTGGGCGCTCTGCATATGGGTGAAGCCCGGCATCACCGCCCCGGCATGGGCGAGCGCCTTGTCGGCGAGCGCCGCCATCAGCTCGCCCACCTGGCCGTGGATGGCGTCGATGGCGTCGCGCACCCACAGGCGGAAATCGGTCGCCACCTGATCGTTGCGCGAGCGCGCGGTGTGCAGCCGCCCGGCCGCCGGGCCGATCAGTTCGGCGAGGCGGGCCTCCACGTTCATGTGGATGTCCTCATAGGCCTCGCGGAACGGGAAGCGGCCCTCGCGGATCTCGGCCGCGACCGCGTTCAGCCCCCCCTGGATGGCGCTTGAATCTTCGGCCGAAATCAGGCCTGTCGCTTCCAGCATGCGTACATGGGCGAGCGAGCCTTCGATGTCCTGTTTGGCCAGACGGCGATCGAATCCGATGGAGACGTTGATCGCCGCCATCACTTCATCCGGACCGGCGGCGAAACGGCCGCCCCACATATCGTTCGCGCTCACGGCCGCGAGGCTCCCATGCCCTGGAAAATAGCCGCGCTGGCAGGGGTTCTGCTCGGTCTCTGCGTCGCGCTCCTGGTATTCACCATGGAGGACGGCGGCGGACAATCTGAATCTCCCGCGCCCGCCCTGGCAGCTGACGGCAAGCCGCTCTTCGCCCGCTCGGACGAGGCGCGCGAAGTGCCGCGCGACGCCTTCCGTGACGGCAAGGGGGCGGAGATCCGCTTCGCCGATTTCAAGGGCCGCCCGCTGCTGGTCAATTTCTGGGCGACCTGGTGCGCGCCCTGCGTCAACGAGCTGCCCTCGCTCGCCCGGCTCGCCGCCGCCTCCGGCCCGGACGACCCGCTGGTCATCGCCGTCAGCCTCGACCGCGAGGGCGGCCGCCCGATCCCGGACTTCCTGAAAGAGGTCGGGGCCGGCGCGCTCGAACCCTATACCGACCCGGCCAAGGCGCTGATGCGCGGCTTCCGCATCGCCGGACTGCCGACCACCGTGCTGATCGGGGCCGACGGCGTCGAGATCGCCCGCCACGAAGGCGAGGCCGAATGGGACAGCCCCGCCGTCCGCGCCGCCATCGGCAAGGCGCTCAAGGAAGCGGCCGCCGACTGACCGGCCCGCTTCCGCCCGCTGTCATGGTCCGCGCCGACGGACCATCCACGGCGTCCCCCCAACCCTCATGGCCGCCCTTGAGGCGGCCATCCAGACCGGCGCACCGTCCGAAGACCCCTGTCAAAATCCGCGCAGGCGGACCATCCACGGCTTGAAACGCCCTAGATGCTCGCGCCGCCCTCGGGCGACCAGCCGCCGCGCCATTCCTCGAAATCGACGACGAAGGTCGGCCCGCCATTGTCGAAGAACCAGGTGTCGACCGCGAAGCGTTCGCCGGTCGCGGTCTCCACGATGGTCGCCGTCGCGTGCTCGATGCCGAGCGTGCCATAGGGCAGGCCGCGCATCCGCGCCTCGCCGACGGTGTGGAATTTCAGGAACCCCGACGCCTGCATCATCTGCAGCGCGACCGTCGTGTTAGCCGCCTCGGCATAACAGTCGAGTTGGCCGGCGCCGGGATCGATGAGGCCCGAACCGCCGACATCCTTGTCGGTGCCGTCCTTCGGCCCGGCGATCTGCTCGAAGCGCGTGATCGCCGCGGCGATGCGGCGGCGTTCGTCGGCGGCGTCGGTGGTGCCCGCGAAGAACGCGCCGATCTCGGCCCATTCGGCGTCGCTGAACACCATGCCGTACATCGAGCCGCAGCCGAAGCGGTTGCAATGGGTGAAGCGCTTGGTCGGCTGGTTGTCGTGCCTGGAGGTCTTGGTGACGTCATAGGGCGTTGCGCAGGCGGCGAGCAGCAGCGCGGCGAGCGGCAGGACGGCGAACGGCCGGAAATTGCGCACGGTCAATCGCCCAGCATCTGGATGCAGTAGACGCCCTCGGTGCCGATCGGCTCGATCGTCCCCGTCGAAAGGCTCACCTTGGCGGCGGCGACGATGCCTTCGGCATAGAGTTCCTTGTCGTGCGGCACCTTGGCGAAATCGACGACGCCGATCACCAGTTCGGTCTCCGACACATGGGCTTCGAAATCCGCGCCGAGACCGCACGAATAGGCGAGGCCCATCTTCTCGCGGTCGCCCGGAAAGCTCATGAAGCTGTGGATCGTCCAGGCCGCGACGCCGTCCGGCTCGCGGTGGCGGAAGGTCTCGGTGGCGATCGCCAGGCGCTCGGCGCTCGTATAGTAGGCGAACGATTTGAGCTCGTCGCTCACATACATGCCGCCGTCGTTGCGCCAGCCCTCGACCAGCAATTCGCCGCTCTCCGGCACGCGCCCGACATACTGGACCCCGGCCATCGCGGTTTCCTCGCGCCAGCCGCTCTCCGCGGGGGCGGGGGCGGGCGTCGGCGCGGGCTTGGGTTCGGCGGAAGCGGCGGAGGCCGTCCCGGCCGTCAGGACGGCGAAGGCGGCGGCGAGGATTGCGGCGTGCGTCATGGCGGGCAAAATGGCACGGTCCGCCCCGGTCCAGCAACATCGCCCCCCATGTCGTTCGCCAAGGCCGCCGAAATGATCGAGCTGGCGACGCTCTGCGCCTCGCGGCGGGGCGGCATCACGCTCGACGACGTGACGGCGCGCTTCGGCGGCTCGCACCGCACGGCGCAGCGCATGCTGCACCGGATGGAGGAGGTGTTCCCCGACACCCGCACCCGCACCGACCCCGAGGGCCGCAAGCGCTGGGTGCTGGCGACGGCGGCGCTGCGCGACCTGATGACGCTGACGCCGGAGGAACTGGCGGCGCTCGACGTCGCGGTGGCGGCGCTCGGCCAGGGCGGACAGAGCGTCGAGGCGGCGGCGCTGACCCGGCTCAAGGACAAGATCCTGGCGCTGGTGCCGCGCGACCGGGCGCGCCGTCTTGAGACCGACCACGAGGCGCTGCTCGACGCGCAGGGCTTCGTCGCCCGCCCCGGCCCGCGTCCCAAGGCGACGCAGGGCATCGCCGAGACGCTGTCGGAGGCGATCAAGGCCTGCCGCATCGTCGAGATCGAATACCGTCCGCGCCGCGGGCCGCCGACCGTGTCGCGCGTCATGCCCTATGGCCTGCTCGCCGGCATCCGCCGCTATCTGGTGGTGCGCTCGGTCAACCGGCCGCACGACGCGCCCTCGCTGCGCGCCGTCGACCGCATCGCCGCCGCGCGCCTCACCGACGAGGGCTTCGCGCGCGACGAGAGCTTCGATCTCGCCGCCTTCGCGCGCCGCTCGTTCGGGGCCTTCCAGAGTCCTGAGGAATACGGCGAGGTCGTCTGGCGCTTCACGCCGGAGGCCGCCGACACGGCCCGCGATTTCGTCTTCCACCCCGACCAGGTGCTGACCAGCGAGCCGGACGGATCGCTGACCGTGCGCTTCACCGCCTCCGGCCATCTCGAAATGGCCTGGCATCTCTATATGTGGGGCGACCGCGTCGAGGTGCTGGCCCCGGCCGCGCTGCGCGACATGGTCGCCGCCCACCGCCCCCACTGGCCGGCAATGCCCTGACGCAGCGTTTGAGTCTCTCCCCGGTCCGCGTCGCCCCCGAACCGTCCTGGCCCCCGAAGATTCCCTGCCCCTCCTCATCCTGAGGAGGCCGCACAGCGGCCGTCTCGAAGGACGCACCTTCGCCCACCCCAAACGGTCCTCATCCTGAGGAGGCCGCAAACGGCTGCGAAAAAGCTCAAACCCTCCTCATCCTGAGGAGGCCGCAAAGCGGCCGTCTCGAAGGACGCACGGCCCGACCCACCGCGCACAAAGAGAAATGCGGAAGAAAAACCCCGGCCGCGCCTCAGCTCGCGCGGCGATCCCAGGGCGGGGTCATGTCGGCCGCGCCGTAGAGCCAGCCCTGGAACTTGTCCGCGCCCAGCGCCCGCAGCAGCGTCGCCTCTTCCTTGGTGCCGACCCATTCGGCGACGACCTCAAGGTTGAAGGTCTTGGCGAGCGAGACCAGCGTGCGGACAAAGGCCTGGTTGTCGGGCCGCGCCGCGATGCCCTTGACGAACGAGCCGTCGATCTTGACGCAGTTGAGGTCGAGCGTCTGGAGATTGCGGAACGAGGTGTAGCCCGCGCCGAAATCGTCGATGGCGACGCGGCAGCCCGCGGCGCGCAGTTGCTGGACGAAGCGGATGCCGTCGTCGATGTCGTGCAGCGCCGCGGTCTCCGTCACCTCGATGGTGAGGCGCGAGGTCAGCGAGCGGTCGCCGGCGAGATATGCGTTGAAGGTGTGCATCCACATCTCGTCGCCGACATTCATGCCCGAGACGTTGACGCCCAGCTTCAGCGCCGGGGCGCGGCGCAGCGCCACCGAGGCGAGTTCCAGCACGCGGCGGTCGAGATCGCGCACCAGGCCCAGTTCCTCGGCCGCCGGAATGAAGTCGCCGGCCGGCACCAGCGAGCCGTCCTCGCGCAGCATGCGGATCAGCGCCTCGTAGGATTCGGTGCGCCCGGTGCGGGCGCAGACGATGGGCTGATAGGCGAGGCGGAAGCGGTCGGTCTTCAGCGCCGCGACGATCTGGGCGCCGGTGTCGGCCTTGCGGCGGCGGGCCGCCTCGCGTTCGGGCGAGGCGTCGTAGATGGCGAGGCTGGAGCGGCCCGAACGCTTGGCGAGCGACAGCGCGTCCTCGGCCCGCATCAGGGCGATTTCCGAAGTCGTCGCGCCGCTCGGCAGCGGCAGCGCGCCCATCGAGACGGTGGCGGCGATCGGGCCGCCGCCGGTCGGGATCATGCTTTCCTGCACCGCCTCGCGCAGCCGCGCCGCCTGGGTGCGGATCTGGTCGCGCTCGCAGTCGAGCAGCAGGATGGCGACCTTGTTGCCGCCGACCCGGCCGAGCGCGCCGCCCTCGGGGCCGAGCGCGGCGGCGAGGCGGCGCGTCGTCGCGGCGATCACCTCGTCGGCGACGTCGAGGCCGTAGGAATCGTTGATCGTGCCCAGCGCATCGATGGAGACCATCAGCAGCGCGGCTTCGAGGCCGGCGCTCACCGCCCAGTCGATCGCCGCGTCGATGGCGTCGCGCATCTGGCCGCGGTCGAGATGGCCGGTGCGTTCGCCCTGGGCGTCGGGGCCGAACTGGGTGGTCGATAGCGTGCCGACGACGCGCTCGATGCGCCCGTCCGCGCCGCGCAGCACGATGCCGCGATCCTCGATGGCGACATAGCCGCCGGTCTTGGTGCGCAGCGCATAGCGGCCCGAGAAGGTCTCGCGGCCCGAGGCGTCGGCATAGACCATCTTGTCGAGCGGCAGCCGGGCGCCGGGACGCATCAGCGCGACGATCGCGGCGCGCGAGGCCGGGATTTCGGCGGCGTCGAGGTCGAACAGCTCGACCGGATTGCCCAGCCACTCGATGGTGTCGTCGCCGGCGATCCAGTCATAGGCGCACGAGGACGAGCCCATCAGCGCCAGCGCCGCCCAGTGCGGCGTCACCGCCCTGCGCAGATCCTCGACCGTCTCGAGCGCCCTGTTTCCGTGCACGTCCCACCTGCTCCGCATCGGCTCCGCCGCGTCGGCGAACCATGCCTGCAAAGCGTTGAGAAACCACGAAGCCGCGCCGCGATCCGCGCGCAAGCCTCTGAAAAAGATGCTTAATTTCCGTTCACCCTACCGCCCGGCCCATCCCTTGCTCCGCTGCTTGTCATGAGGATCAGCGGTCCCAAATCGGTACACTCGGCCCTGCGCCCGGCGCCCTGGTTCGCGCCTGCGTCGGCGCGCGCGATCATGATCGTCGAGTTGCCGGCCGCCCGGATCGCCCCGACTTTGCCGCCGCAGGCGCGCGGCGACGCCGCCTGCCTGACGCTGTTGATGGCGCAGAGCTACGCCGCCGCCCCGTCCGCCGCCCGCCCGGCCTATGTGCCGCTCGAGGACAATGCGCCGATCTTTTCGGTCCGCGCCTAGCCGAGCTTCTTCAGAATCTCGTCGAGTTTCGCCTCGATGGCCGCAAGGCGGCGCTCCAGCGCCGCATTGTGATCGGTCTTGGGCACCGGTGTCGAAATCCCGGCCCGGCTGGCGATCTCGGCGGCGGGCAGGTTGAGAAGGGCGGCGAGCAGGGCGACGTCCCCGGCTTTCAGCTCGCGCTGGTCCTTCCAGATCTCCGCCACCGCCTCGGCGTCGAGGTCCAGCATCGTGCCGACGTCCTCCCGGCGCAGATGGCGCTCCGCCAGCCGCGCGTCGAACCAGGCCTGATCGAAGAAGAGGGCCATCAGCGCCCCCTGAAGACGGGCGGGCGCTTCTCCAGGAACGAGGCGACCCCCTCGCGGTGGTCATCGGTCTGGAAGAGGCGGCCGAGCGTCGCGCTGACCCAGGCCCCGAGTTCGGCGTGGGCATAGCCCGTCCCGCGCCTCAGGCCCTCCTTCATCGCCGCGACCGCGAGCGGCGGATTGGCGGCGATCCGGGCCGCGAGGCCGCCGGCCGCCGCCATCAGCTCGCCATGCGCGACGACGCGCGAGACGAGGCCGATCCTGAGCGCCTCCGCCGCATCCACGATGTCGCCGGTGAACAGCAATTCGGCGGCCTTCTCCGGCCCCACCAGCGCGGGCAGGCGCGACAGGCCGCCGACATCGGTGATGAGGCCGCGCTTGATGAAAATCTCGCCGAGCCGCGCCTGCTCGGAAGCGATGCGGATATCGGCGAACAGCGCCAGCTCGCAGCCCCAGCCGACCGCGACGCCGTTGATCGCGGCGATCACCGGCTTGGCGCAGTCGAGCACCGCGGCGGCGGCGGGCGTCGTTCCAGCCTTGCCCGAGGTGAGGCGCGCGACGCTCGCCTCCTTCTGCGCCCCGGTCATCATCGCCTTCACGTCCTCGCCGGAACAGAAGGCGGGATCGGTGCCGGTGACGACCGCGACACGGACCTCCGGGTCGGCGTGGATGTGGCGGAAGGCGCTTTCCAGCTCGTCATAGGCGCGCCGGTCGAGGGCGTTGCGCACCTGCGGCCGGTCGATGGTCACGGTGGCGACGTGATCGCTGAGCGCGTAGCGCAGCTGGGTGAAGGCTTCGGGCGGGATCGGCATGCTCATGGGAACAAGACTAGCCGCTTTCAGCCCCCTTTCCAGCGCCGTGCGCATTCGCTAGCACAGCCCTCCATGGACCTCTCCCCGACCGCCGCCGCCGGCGTCACCGCCGCCACCGTCAGCGCCGCGCCGCTCTTCGCCCGCGAGCTGTGGTATTTCGCCCTGCTCTCGCGCGAGCTGAAACCCGGCAAAGTGCTGCACAAGACGCTGCTGGGCGAGCCGGTCGTCTTCGGCCGCACCAGGGCGGGCGAGGCCTTCGCGCTGCGCGACCTCTGCCCGCATCGCGGCGTGCCGCTGTCGGCGGGGCGCATGGCGGACGACACGGTCGAGTGCCCCTATCACGGCTGGCGCTTCGGACCGGACGGCGGCTGCAAGCTGATCCCCTCGCTGGTGGCGGGCCAGGACATCGACGCCTCGAAGATCAAGGTCCGCCGCTACCACCTCGCCGAGCGCAACGGCCTCATCTGGATCTGGATGCCCGCGCCCGAGCGCCAGGCGATCGAGCCGTCCGAAGGTCCGCCCGAACTGCCGCTCGAAGCGGACCAGCGCCCCGGCCTCGTCGAGCGCCAGCTCTTCCCCTGCCCCATCGACCACGCCGTGGTCGGCCTGATGGACCCGGCGCACGGGCCGTTCGTCCATAACGTCTGGTGGTGGCGCACGCCCGGCACGATTCACGAGAAGGCGAAGAAATACGGCCCCTCGCGGCGCGGCTTCACGATGCTCGCCCACCCGCCCTCGAAGAACGCCGGCCTCTACAAGCTGATCGGCGGCCGCCCGGTCACCGAGATCGCTTTCGAACTGCCGAGCCTGCGCTACGAGAAGATCGACGCCGGCAGGAAGCGCGTCTTCGGCTTCACCTCCTGCACGCCGCTCACCGAGACCGAGACGGAAGTGACGCAGGTCTTCTTCTGGAACATCGGCTGGGCCGGATTGCTGCGGCCGCTGCTGCAACCCATCGCGCGCATCTTCCTCGGCCAGGACCGCCGCGTCGTGACGCTGCAGCGCGAGGGCCTCAAGCACGACCCGCGCCTGATGCTGATCCGCGACGCCGACGTGCCGGCGATGTGGTACTTCCGCATCAAGAAGGAATGGATCTCCGCCCAGGCCGAGGGCCGCGCCTTCGTTAACCCCGTCGGCGAAACGACCCTGCGCTGGCGCTCCTAAGGGCGCGCGCCTTGCTTTGAACGGCCAAGACGAGGCCCGCCGTCCCATCGCGGGACGGTTCCTCGTCCTGGGGAACCGTCATGGCGGGCGACACCAACGGATCGGGCGAGGCCTCGGTCGCGGCGATTGCGCTGACGGTCGCCGCGTCGGCGCGCGCCGAGGCGGCGCGCCCGCGCCGCCTGCGCCTCACGGTGCCGCGCGTCGTCGACTACGTGATCGTCGCGGTCTTCATCTACTTCATATTCTGAGCGGACGGCGCGGCGCGCCGCCCCGTCAGCCGACCATCGGCGGCGCGACGCCCAGATCGCGCTTCGACGCGACGATGGTGATCGAGAACCCGGCGATCACGTCGATCACGGTCATGCAGATGATGATGAAGAAGGGCGAGGTGCCGAAGCCCTTGAACATCAGGAACTCGATCAGCGCGACGACGCCGACCAGAAGGCTGAGCGCGTGGTTGGCGATCGAGTTGGCCGTGGTGACGGTGGATTTCAGGATCTCGACGAAGAGCAGGACCAGCGAGACCACGATGAAGAGGTCGCCGATGGTGAACTTCCAGGCGCCGCCCGAGAACAGGCCGATCTCGATGCCCTTGTTGAGGAAGCCGGTCATGCCGGCGTCGACCAGGCTGGAATCGCCCGCCACCAGCACGAGGATGTTGTAGACGATGACGCTGAGCGCCAGCAGCGGAAACACCTGAATCAGCATCGCGACCTCCCGAGGCGGCGCGCCGTCGCGCCGGATCGGCCTCCTTATACACCGCGCGGGGCCGGGCGCATGTAGCGGCCGCACTTTCCCGCCGGGCCTCTTGACATCGCTTCCATACTTCCATAATTGTGGAAACATGGAATCGGAACACGCCATCCGCGGCCTCGCCGCCCTCGCCCACGAAGCCCGGCTCGCTGCTTTCCGCGCGCTGGTCGAGGCCGGGCCGGAAGGCGCGATGCCGAGCCTCCTGTCGGAGCGTCTCGGCATCCCCGCGCCGACGCTCTCCTTCCATCTGGCCCAGTTGAAGAACGCGGGCCTCGTCAGCGTCCGCCGCACCGGACGGTCGCTGCACTACGCGGCCGACTACGCCGCGATGAACGCCCTTGTCGGCTATCTCACCGAAAACTGCTGCGCCGGATCGGCCTGCGCGCCGTCCGTCTGCGCCCCCACCGCCGAAGGAGTCCCCCATGAAGCGCCTGCACGTTCACGTCGCCGTTGACGATCTGGACCGTTCGATCGGTTTCTACGCCGCCCTGTTCGGCGCCGATCCGGCGATCCGCCATGCCGACTACGCCAAGTGGATGCTCGACGATCCGCGCGTGAATTTCGCGATCTCGTCGCGCGGCCGGGCGGGCGGCGTCGACCATCTGGGCATCCAGGTGGAGAGCGCCGAGGAACTGGCCGACATCACCGCCCGCCTCAAGGCGGCCGAGGAAGCGGTCATGCCCGAGGCCAATGCCCAGTGCTGCTACGCGCAGTCCGACAAGACCTGGGCCGCCGACCCGCAGGGCGTGAAGTGGGAGAGCTTCCTCACCCACGGCCAGATCACCACCTATGGCCGCGGCCCCGACTTCGCGGAGATCGAGACGCCCGCCACGGCCTCCGCCTGCTGCGCCCCGAAGGTCGAGGCGGCCCCCGCGCCCCGCGCCGCCGCCTGCTGCGGCTGAGCCGAAGGACCGTCCCGATGAAGCCCTACAACGTGCTTTTCCTGTGCACCGGCAATTCGGCGCGCAGCATTCTCGGCGAGGCGATCGCCGACCGCTTCGGCATGGGCAAGCTCAAGGGCTTCTCGGCCGGCAGCCACCCGGCGGGCGCGGTCAACCCGCTCACCCTCAAGCTGCTCGAGGAGATGAAGCTGCCGACCGAGGGCCTGCGCTCCAAGAACTGGGAGGAGTTCGCCGCCCCCGGCGCGCCGCAGATGGATTTCGTCTTCACGGTCTGCGACGCGGCCGCCGCCGAAGTCTGTCCGGTCTGGCCGGGCCAGCCGATGAGCGCCCATTGGGGGGTCGCCGACCCCGCCGCCGCGACCGGCACCGAAGCCGAACGCATGCGCGCCTTCCGCGAGGCCTTCCGCGTGCTCAAGCGGCGGGTCGAGCTGTTCGCCTCGCTGCCGATCGCCTCGCTCGGCCGGCTGTCGCTGAAGAACAAGCTCGCCGAAATCGGCAGGACCGGCCTCGAAGCGACGGCCGGGGCCTGAACCATGCCGGGTCCGGCGCGTCTCTCCTTCCTCGACCGCTATCTGACGCTCTGGATCTTCGCCGCGATGGCGGCGGGGATCGCCTTGGGGGCGGCGGTGCCGGGCCTGCCGGCGGCGATCGAGGGCCTCAGCGTCGGCGGCACCAATCTGCCCATCGCGGCGGGCCTCATCGTGATGATGTATCCCCCGCTCGCCCGCGTGAAATACGAGGAGCTGCCCCGCGTCTTCGCCGACCGCCGGGTGCTCGCCCTTTCGCTGGTGCAGAACTGGCTGATCGGCCCGGTGCTGATGTTCGCGCTGGCCGCACTCTTCCTGCACGATCAGCCGGGCTACATGACCGGCGTCATCCTCATCGGCCTCGCCCGCTGCATCGCCATGGTCATCGTCTGGAACCAGCTGGCGCGCGGCGACGGCGAATACGCGGCGGCGCTCGTCGCCTTCAACGCGGTCTTCCAGATTCTCTTCTTCAGCCTCTATGCCTGGATCTTCCTCGCGCTGCTGCCGCCGCTGTTCGGGCTGGAGGGCAGCGTCATCCAGGTCCGCTTCTGGACCGTCGCCGGCGCGGTCGCGCTCTATCTGGGCGTGCCCTTCGCGGCCGGCTGGCTCAGCCGCGCCGTGCTGCGACCGGCCCTCGGCGCCGCCTGGTACGACACGAAATTCGTCCCGGCCATCGCCCCGCTCACCCTCGCGGCGCTGCTCTTCACCATCCTCGCCATGTTCGCGCTCAAGGGCGGCGACGTCGTCGCCCTGCCGCTCGATGCGCTGCGCGTCGCGCTGCCGCTCGTCGTCTATTTCATCGTCATGTTCGCGGTCAGCTTCGCCATGGGACGCTGGAGCGGGGCCGGCTATCCGCGCACCGTCTCGCTCGCCTTCACCGCCGCCTCCAACAATTTCGAGCTGGCGATCGCGGTCGCCATCGCCGCCTACGGCCTGGCGTCCGAGCCCGCCTTCGCCGCGGTCATCGGCCCCTTGGTCGAGGTGCCGGTGATGGTCGCGCTGGTGGGCGCTGCCCTCGCCCTCAAGGACCGCCTCTACCGGACGGGTGCGCCCGCCCCGGCCTGATCCCCCTGATCCCCGATCCCCAGATCGACGGGCGGGCGGCCGCGATGCTATGAGGCGGCCTCCCATGTCCGAATTCGCATCGTCGCCGAAGAAGAACCGCGTCCTGCGCGCCGCCATCGTGGCAGCGGTCATCGCCGGATTCGTCGCCGTCCTCGTCTATCGCAACGCGATCGACGCGGCCTCGGTCGTCGCCTGGGCGCAGAACCAGTCGTGGTGGGCGACGGCGCTGGAGTTTCTCGTCGTCCACATGGCGGCGGGCCTCGTCTTCGTCCCGCGCCTCATCATGGGGCTGGCGGCGGGCGTCCTCTTCGGCCCGGTCTGGGGCAGCGTGCTCTCGCTGATCGGCGGCACGCTCTCCTCTTTCACCGGCTTCGTGCTGGTGCGCTTCGTCAACGCCGACTCGGTGCGGCTGCGCGAGGCCCCGGCCATCGGCCCCTGGCTCGACAAGGCCGAGGCGCAGGGCTGGCGGCTGGTCTTCATCGTCCGCCTGATCCCGGTGTTGCCGCACAGCCTGGTGAACTACGTCTTCGGCCTCTCGCGCATGTCGACCCGCGGCTATCTGCTGGGATCGGCGCTCGGCATGGTCCCGACCTCGGTCGTCTACGCCAATCTGGGGGCGAGCGGGCGCTCGATCGCCGAAAGCGGCTCCGACCTTTCCAACTATGCGCTGATGGCCGCCTGGGGTTTCGGCCTCATCTTCGTCTCTTGGCTGCTGCCCAAGGCGATCCAGAAGTTCTACCCGCACGAGGGCGCCGGCGACGGCCCGCATGCCTAGAGTTCCTTCACCTCGCCCGGCAGGCGGCGGCGGGCCATCAGCCACATCACCCCCATCAGGTCGCGGATCGAAACCAGCGCGCGGTCCAGCACGCCGTATTTCGACGCGCCCCTGGTGCGCGCCCGGTGACCGACATCGACCATGCGGATCGCCCAGCCGTCGCGCTTCATCAGCGCCGGCAGATAGCGGTGCAGATGATCGAAATAGGGCAGGTCCAGAAAGGCCTGCCGGTCGAACAGCTTCAGCCCGCAGCCGGTGTCGCGGGTGTCGTCGTTCAGCAGCCGCGAGCGCAGCCCGTTGGCGAAGCGCGAGGCCCAGCGTTTGGCCGCCGTGTCCTGCCGCTTGACCCGCTGGCCGCCGACCAGACGCACCCGCTCGCCCGGCGCGGCGGCGCGATAGGCGTCGAGCAGCTTGGGAATGTCGGCCGGGTCGTTCTGCCCGTCGCCGTCCAGCGTGACGACCAGCGGGGCGCGGGCCGCCTTGACGCCGCTGCGCACCCCGGCGCTCTGCCCGGCGTTCTTCTCGTGGCGCAGCACGCGCAGCTCCGGCACCTCGGCGCGCGCCGTGGCGAGGACGGCGGGGGTCGCATCGCCGCTGCCGTCGTCGACATAGACGATCTCGAAGGCCACCCGCCCGCGCAGGGCGGCGGTGATCTCGTCGATCAGCGGACGGACGTTCTCCGCCTCGTCCTTGACCGGGACCACGACCGAGAGTTCGGGGGCCCGGGGCGCGCTTTCGCTGGTCATGCTGCCTATACTATACAGCGGCCGATGACCGGCCGCCGCGCCTTATAGGCGGCGGGACGGGCGGCGCGCAAACCGCCCGGCGACTTGAACCGAACGGCCAGGGCCGGAGCGAAACGACACGCATGTCTTCCCGTCCGACCGGCGTCCTGCTGCTTCTCGTCTATGCCCTCGTCTTTTTGACGCCCGGCTTCTTCACCCTGCCGCCGCTCGACCGCGACGAATCGCGCTTCGCCCAGGCGACCAAGCAGATGCTGCAGACCGGCGATCCGGTCGAAATCCGCTTCCAGGACACCGCCCGCAACAAGAAGCCGGTCGGCATCTACTGGATGCAGGCGGCGAGCGCCGCGGCGCTGGGCGGGCCGGAGGCCGCGCCCATCTGGGCCTACCGCATCCCCTCGGCGCTGGGCGCGCTGCTCGCAATCGTCTTCACCTATCTGGCGGGCGCGGCGCTTCTGGACCGCCGCACGGCGGCCATCGGCGCTGCGATCCTCGCGCTCTCGATGCTGCTGGTCGCCGAGGGCCATATCGCCAAGACCGATGCCGTGATGTGCGCGGCGATAACCGCGATGATGGCCGGCCTCGCCCGCGCCTATATGCGCCAGCTTGGCCATCCCGGCGCGCCCGGCCGCCTCTCCGACGCGCTGCTGATCGGCGGCGGCCTCGGGGTCAGCGCCCTCGTCAAGGGCCCGGTCGGCCTGATGGTCGGCGGCCTCGCGGTGCTGGCGCTCTGGGCGCAGGGCGGCGGCATCTCCTGGTTGCGGCGCACCCGGCCCGCGCTCTGGCTGCCGCTCGCCTTGCTCATCGTCCTGCCCTGGGCGGTCGCCATCACGATCCAGACCGGCTGGTCGTTCTGGTACGACGCGGTGGTCGGCGACATGCTCTCCAAGGCGGTCGCGGGCCAGGAACGCCATGGCGGCTTCCCCGGCTACTACCTTCTGCTGGTGACCCTCACCCTCTTCCCGGCCTCGATCCTGCTCCTCCCCGCCGGCTGGCGCGCGGTGCAGATGCGCAAGGCGCCGTGGGCGATGTTCCTCATCGCCTGGGCGGTCCCCACCTGGATCGTCTTCGAGATCCTGCCGACCAAGCTGCCGCACTATGTCCTGCCGGCCTATCCGGCCCTCGCCCTCGCCATCGGGGCCTATGTCGCGGCCCGCTTCGCGGGCGAACCGGACGCGACGCCCCGCGCCGCGCGGATCGGCAATCTCGTCTGGTGGGGGCTGATGGCCGCCGCCCTCGCCGCGCTGATGCTGGTCGCCCCGCACGAATATGGCGGCGGCATCGCCTTCATCGACATCGCGCTCGCGCTCGGCGTCCTCGCCGCCGCCGCCGTCTTCGGCGTCGTCGTCGTCAGCGAGACCTGGCGTCTCTTCCTGCCGGCCGCCGCGATCCTCGCCGCCCTCGTCTATGGCGGCCTCTTCGAGCGCACGCTGGGCGGAGCGGAGGATCTCAACGTCAGCCCGCGCCTCGCGGCGGCGGTCCGCACGGCGGGCTGGACGCCGGGCACGCCCATCGCCGCCGCCGGCTATCAGGAGCCGAGCCTCGTCTTCCTCACCGCCACCGACATCGAGCTCGTCGGCGACGGGGCCGAGGCCGCCGCCTTCCTCGCCGCCCATCCCGGCGGCTACGCCATCGTCGAGGGCCGCCACCGCGAGACCTTCGACAAGGCCGCCGCCGGCCTCGGCGCGGCGCAGGTGGCGACCGTCTCGGGCTTCAACTATTCGCGCGGCCAGCGGGTCGAGATCGCCATCTTCCGCGCCCCCGCTCCCCGGTCCGCGCCATGAGCGCCGCCGACGAGCGCCGGCTCTGGCTCGCCGCCGTCGCCGCGATCACCGCGCTGACGCTGCTGCGCCTCTATGTCGTCTTCGCCACCGGCCTCAATCTCGGCCCGGACGAGGCGCAATACTGGTCGTGGTCGCTCGAACCCGCCTTCGGCTATTTCTCCAAGCCGCCGATGATCGCCTGGATCATCGCCGGCATGACCTCGGTCTGCGGCGACGGCGAGGGCTGCATCCGCGCCGCCTCGCCGCTGCTCTATGCCGTCTCGGCGCTGCTGATCTTCGAGGCGGGCCGCCTCCTCTATGGCGCGCGCGTCGCGTTCTGGTCCTGCCTCGTCTTCGCCACCCTGCCCGGCGTCTCCTTCTCCGCCGCCCTCATCACCACCGACGTGCCGCTGCTCGCCTTCTGGTCGGCGGCGCTCCTCGCCCTCGCCGCCCTGCTGCGACGCCCCCCGGCCGAGTCGCGCCTCATCGCCCTCGCCCTCGGCCTCGCGGTCGGCCTCGCCATGATGTCGAAATACGCGGGCGGCTATTTCCTGCTCGGCCTCGCCCTCGCCGCGCTGATCGACCGCCGGGCGCGCGGCCATGTGCTCGGCCTCAACGGCCTGCTGATCCTCGGCGGCACGCTGGCGATGATCGCCCCCAACATCGTCTGGAACCTCCAGCACGGCTTCGCGACCGTCTCCCACACCGCCTACAATGCCGGCCTCAACGGCGACCTCTTCCACCCGGCCCGCCTCGCCGAGTTCGCCGGCGCGCAGTTCGGCGTCTTCGGACCCGTCCTGATGGGGGTCATCGTCGCCGGTCTCGCCCTTGGCCTCAGGGCGAAGACCTGGCCCCGCGCCACCGATGACGACGCCGTGCTGCTGGCGATCAGCGCCCCGGTGCTCGCCGTCGGCCTCGCCATCGCCTTCCTCTCCAAGGCCAACGCCAACTGGGCCGCCCCCGCCTATGCCGGCCTCGCGCTGGTGGCGACCCGCTGGCTGGTCGAGAACGCGAACCGAAAATGGCTCGCCGCCTCGTTCGCGATCGCCCTCCTCGCGGGCGGCGCGCTCACTGCGGCGGCGCTCTCGCCGCGCTTCGTCGAGGCCATCGGCCAGACGAATGCCTTCAAGCTGTTGCGCGGATGGAACACTCAGGGCCCCGCCATCGCCCGCGCGGCGCGCGAAGGCGGCTTCGAGGCGGTGCTCGCCGAGGACCGCGAGGACATGGCCTCGCTGCTCTACTACACGCGCCGCACCGGCGTTCCGATCCTGATGTGGACGCCCGAGCCCGGCCATCCGAGCGACCACTACCAGATGACGAAGCCCTATGCGGGCGCGCCCGATCGCGTGCTTTTCGTTACGCGGCGCGAGGATTCGAGCGACGTGACCGGCCGCTTCGCCTCGGCGCACGAGAGCGAAATCGTCTCCGTCACCATCGGCAAGGACCGCCAGCGGACCTTTCGTCTGATCGACCTTGCGGGCTTCAAAGTCGACTGAACGGCGGGCGAACCCATCGACTTGAACTGCTCCAGTCCAAGGGGTTGGTTTCGCGTCATTTTGTTGACGACTGGAAAACTTCGCGTAGTGTCGAATCGCTTCGGATTCGTGTGAGGGGATCAAGACGTCGAACGGCGTCGCACACGGGACGACTGGAAACGACGCTGGTCGCACATGACGGCTCATACGATCTTCGACGCCTCCAGGCGCAAGCAGGATCGCACATCCCTCACCGAGAGCGCCGCTGGCCTCACCAAGAGCGCCGAGAGCGCCTCGGTCGGCAGCCTCAAGAAGGCGCAGCGCGGCAGCGCGGCGCTTCTGGGTCCGATGCCGGCCCTCATCTCGACCGCCTCGCCGACCCCGCTCAAGCGCCCCAACCGCTTCCCCATCGGGGCCGAGGCGCGCGACTTCATGCGCCGCTTCTATTCGGACGCGACGCCCGAGGACTGGAACGACTGGCGCTGGCAGTCGCGCCACCGCATCCGCACGCTGGCGGAGCTTGAGCGCATCTTCACGCTGTCCGACGACGAGCGCGCCGCCGCCTCCCGTCACACCGGCTCGCTCCCGGTCGGCATCACGCCCTTCTATGCCTCGCGCATGGGCCTCGACGATCCGATGGAGCCGCTGCGCCGC
Source organism: Alphaproteobacteria bacterium (assembly GCA_046348585.1). Taxonomy (GTDB): domain Bacteria; phylum Pseudomonadota; class Alphaproteobacteria; order Micropepsales; family Micropepsaceae; genus JADZAI01. Next base: position 433 of record JAXMDZ010000033.1, on the reverse strand, counting down.
ACCCACATCATGGTCGGCGACGAGTTCCTGCGCACGGCCGGCGAGGAGGACGACCCGCTCGGCGAAGATCACGACATGGCGGTGCCGGGCCTCGTCCACCGCTATCCCGACCGCGTCCTCTTCCTCACCACCGGCTTCTGCGCCACCTATTGCCGCTATTGCACGCGCTCGCGCATGGTCGGCAATGCGGGCGGCGAGTATCATTTCTCCACCCACGAGTGGGAGAAGGCGCTCGAATATATCGAGGCGCACACCGAGATCCGCGACGTGCTGCTGTCGGGCGGCGACCCGCTGTCGATCGGCGACGACAAGCTCGACTATCTGCTCGGCCGCCTGCGCCGCATCAAGCATGTCGAGTTCGTGCGCATCGGCACCAAGATTCCCGTCGTGCTGCCGCAGCGCGTGACCCGCGATCTGGTGCGGGTGCTCAAGA
>JAXMDZ010000032.1:0-18601 GCA_046348585.1 Alphaproteobacteria bacterium | reverse complement strand
GAATTGTCCCAGGACATGAAGACCCCCGGATAGCGGGGATAGGACGCCCCGGCGCGCACCGCGGCGTTCCTGACCGTCTCATAGTAGTCGTATCTGAGGCCCTGCCACCCCGGCTGGGCGGGCGTCGGATTGGCGTTGGGAACGCCGACGCCCTGGGGCGGAAACTCGACGCAGGCGTCGAAGCCGATATCGGCCGGCGTCGCGTTGCGGTCGATCGCCTCCATGCTTTCCACATAGACCAGATGCACGCCGTCGAATCCGGCCTCGGCGAAGGCCGCGCGGATCTCGGCGGCGAAGGCGGCGGGATCGGGGATCAGGAAGGGCCGATAGACCAGCAGCATCGGCCTGCCGTTCACCCGCACATAGCGCGGGTCTTTGGCCATGCGCACCGCGTCGGCCGCCAGGCGGGCGGCGCTCTGCGGCCCGTAATCCTGCTCCAGCAGCATTTCGCGGTCGCCGCCGTCCCAGTGCTTGGTCCAGTTCTCGTTGGCCCAGCACAGGAAGAACGGGAACTGAATGTCCGGCCGCTGCAGCAGCGCCTCGATCGGCGCGGACAGGACCCGCCGTCCGCCGAAATCGTAGTGATAGACGCAGAACCCCTCGATGCCGTAGCGCCGGGCGAGCGCGTATTGCTGCCCCATGATCTCCGGCAGGCGCAGATCGTAGAAGCCCAGATCCGCCGGCACATGAGGCTGGTAGTGGCCCTGGTATTTCGGCGTCGCCTTGGCGACGTTGCGCCACTCGGTGAAGCCCTTGCCCCACCACAGGTCGTTCTCCGGGATCGGATGGAACTGCGGCAGGTAGAAGGCGAAGACCCGGATCTCGTTTCGCCGCGAAAAGTCATCGGCCCATTTCTCCAGCATCTTCTGCTGGTTCGAATAGGCGAGCTGGACCCGCCGCCGCTCGTTCTCCGGCTTGGTCGACAGGCTGAGATGATGGATGATCTTCGCTTCGTGACAGTAGCGGACCTGGAACCCCGCCGCGGCGATCCGCAGGCAGAGATCGACGTCCTCGCAATAGGCCGGGACGTAGATCTCGTCGAAGAGATCGCCCTCGACCGCCGCGCGGCGCACCAGCAGCGCCGCGCCGGAGCAATAGTCCACCTCGCGCGAGCGGTTCAGCGCCGGCTCCGACTGGTCCAGCCCGAGGCCGACCATTTCGGTCGAGCCGTCCGCGTGGATGACGCAGCCGGCTTCCTGCACGCGGCCGCTGGGATAGACGATCATCGGGCCGACCGCGCCGATGCGCGCGTCGCGGCCGATCTCGGCCTGCAACGCATCGAGGGCGCCGGGCAGGACCTGGGTATCGCTGTTCAGCAGCAGGACGAACTCGCCCTTCGCCTGCCGGAAGACGTCGTTGCAGTTGCGCAGAAAGCCGAGATTGGACGGCTGGCGCAGATATCTGAGACCAGCCACCGTCCCGAAGGCCCGCACCGCCTCGTCGGGCGAGGCATCGTCGGCGAGGATGAGTTCATACGGCGCGGACGGGGGCGCCTTCATCACCGACCACAGGCACTCGAAGGTCTCGCGCAGGCCGTCATAGACGGGGACGACGATCGTCAGCTGCGGCGTCTGCGAGGTCTGGAACGAGAGCTGGTCGAACGGCAGATCGCCCTCGAACGCCGCCACCCGGCAATCGCGCTCCTCGACCGCGCGCGCCTTCTCGCTGCGCACATGGCGCAGGGCGCTCGTGAGGTCGGCGTACTGGCCGAGCGTCGCCTCGATGTTTTCGCCGGGGGCCGGACCTCCGGCCGCGACCGGCGCGTCCGCGGCCCGCCCGGACGGCGCGCCTTCGATGCGCCTCGTCGGCCTGCCCTCGCGGCGGCCGAAGCGCAGATAGTGATAGAGCGGCGCGAATCCCGCAGCGCCGATTTCCGGATAGGCGTTGGCGTACCATTCGGAATCGAACAGAAGGCTCGCCCGCCGGGCCTGCGGATCGCCGGTCGTGATGAAGTGGACGAGCGACTGGTACGAGCCTTGCGGCACGTCCGGATAGCGGCTGCGATAGGCGGCCAGATCGATCAGCGGATTGATCGAGTGGCGGACGGCGCCGTCATGCACGACGATGTCGAAGAAGACGCCGCCGCCCGCCCTCGCCCGCTCCGACTGGGCGCGGTAGTGGTCGAGATCGATATAGGGGCTGGTCGGGATCGTGTCGTTCGACGCGACCTGCAGCAGCGCCGCCACGTCGGCGCGCGGATTGAACAGATCGGGCCGCAACTGCGCCAGATAGCTCCCGTCGATCAGCGGATGGGGCGAGCGCGCCTCGTGGAAACCGTGCTGGAAGAAGTGCATCTGCCCGTCGACCCCGGCCGCCGCGATGTCGGGATAGCGCGCCGCGTAATAGGCCGGGTCGAACAGATGCGAGAAGGACGGCCGCAACCTCGGCGGCATCGACCAGTACCAGGCCTTCAGCTTCGCATAAGGAACGCCCGCCGCATGGGCCTTGGCTTCGGCGATCGACCGGTCGAAGAGGGCCGAGGACATGAAGGCGTCGAACGCATCGGCGCCCCGCGCGGCGTTCGCACGCCCGCGGCCGATCACCCGCGCCGCGATGATCCTCAATCTCCTGACCGCGCCAGCAGGTGTCGCCAAGCCGATGTCCTTTCCTCAGGCCGTGCGCGCGCCGCAAGTCCGCCGGGGCGCGTCAGGCCGCATTGATCTTCGCCGCGATCGCGTTGGCCCGGTCGAGAATCCGCTTGCCGACCGCCTTGTGACCCGCCCGCACGAGCGCCGCGGTCCGCGCATTGGCGCTCAATCTTTCGCGTCGCGCCGCATCGTCCCACAACCCATCGACCTGACGGAAGGCGTGATCGATGTCGGGATCGGCCCAGCTCTGGCCCTCGCCCTCGGGATATTCGCCCTTGCCGACCGGAATCATCGCCACATCGACCAGGATCGAGTTCTCCGCCGTCATGAAGTCTGTATTGCCCGACCAGTTCGTCCCCAGCGCGATGCGGCCCATCGACATCGCTTCGCCCAGGCCGCGCCCGAAGCCTTCCGACCGGTGCAGCGAGACGAAGCAGTCGCAGGCCGCGATCAGGCTCTGCGTCTGATAGGCCGAGAAGACGCTGTCGAACAGCACCACGTCATGCCCCGCGCCGCCCATCGCCGTCTTCCAGTCGGGCGCGGCCGTATCGGCCGTCTTCACCTTCAGGGCCAGCTGGATATCGGCCATCGGATGGGCCACGCGGAGCCGCCGATAGAGGTCCAGCACCGCCTGCGGGTTCTTCCGGGTCGCATACGAGGTCGTATCGAAGAAGTGCAGAAACACGAAGGCGCTCTCGCGCAGCCCGAAATGCCGGCGCGGCAGCAAGGCCCGCGGCTCGTGCTCGACGGACTGTCCGATATAGACGCTGGGAAGGCCCGCCGCCTTCAGCGAGTCGGCGATGAAATGCGACAGCGCCCAGACCTCGTCGAACTTGCCGAGCGCGCGGGCCCAGTGCGCGGGATAGACGGGAAGCTCCCAGGCCGGCACCACGACGTTATAGCCGTCGCCGAGGCTCGCCCCGCGTTCCGCCAGCTTGCGCTCGACGGCGTCCACCTCGTCGCCGTTGATGTGGAAGACGCGGATGCCGCCGGGCAGCGCCGGCGTCTCGAAGCGCCGCGCCAGATCGATGTGATCGCGATCGGTCCGGGCCGAATAGCCGAACATGTCGTACAGCATCGGCTCCAGATGGATCGCCGCGGCGGCCCTGACATGCGACCTGATCTGCTCGCCGACGCCCGTGCTGGCGAAGGGATGGCCGACGAAAGTCAGGGGCACGGCGCTCACGAGACGCGACCTCGCAGGAAGATGCAGAATCGATGTCCATCGATACGGCGCGTGGCGATTCCCGTCCAGCGAAACGGGATCAGGAGGTCTGCAGCGCCGCCGCCCAGCGCGCCGCCTCTGCGGCGCAGGCCTCGTTCGGGGCCCGGCCTTCCTTGATGCCCTGCGTCACATAGTGCTCCAGCAGCGCGCGCGGATCTGCGCCCAGCTGCTCGGCCACGTCGGGATAGGCCGCCGCATACCATTCGGCGTCGAAAGGCGGCCCCCATCCCGTCCGGCCCTCGAAATAGCCCTGGGTCAGGAAGTGATTGCGCGCCGCGGCCTCGTCATACCCGAATCCGTCGAGAATGTCGGGGTTGGCCGCCTGATAGGCGCGGGCGTCGAACTCGATGCGTTCGGCGAGCAGGCTGAGCAGGAACCGCAGCATCCGGCGCGGTACGAGCGCATAGCGCGGCCCGTCGATCTCGCCGTCCGAGAGATGGAGAGCCGATCGAAGCGTCTGGATCGGGGGAAGAAACGCCGCCCGCTGTCGATCGCTCGAAGTCATTCAGCCCGTCCAGACCTGCGGGGGACGTCCCGCCATCGCACCATCTGATCCATCTTTGTGAACCGCATCACATGGTTAAGAGGATTGCAACCTTTGCGACCGGTCCGGCGCGCCGGAACTTGTGCGCGACTGCCGCGGGAACACGATCGCCGCCGGCCCGGGACTCGCCGGGCCGGATGTTGTGGTATCGTCCACCCGTGAACCGAACAGCCTCCATTCCAGGACAGTCTTGATGGCGAGCGACATCTATCTTTGCCGGTTTGTCGAAGATCATCTGCGCGAGATGGAGGCGGACCCGTCGATTTCTTCGCGCCCGGCGGCCTATCGCGCCCTTCGCGCGCTCGGGCTCGACGATTTCGGGTCCGTGCTGTGGAGGATGCCCATGCCGGCCTATCCCAGATTGTCGTCCGTTCTCCCGGCCATGGCGTCCGACGAAGTGACGAAATCCTGGACCGGCAATCACGGCCACGCCCTGCTCCTGCAAAGCTCGAACTTCGTGCGGTCCTGCGCGGACAATTTCACGTCCATCACCGGCACGACGTTGAGGAACCGGAAGATCCTCGATTTCGGATGCGGATACGGACGCTTCCTGCGCCTGTTTTCCTTCTTCACCGACGACATCGTCGGCGTCGATGCCTGGGAAATGTCGCTGGAGCACAGCCGCCAGGCCGGCTTCGCAGACATCGTGTTCAAGAGCGAGGAGGTTCCGCAATCCCTGCCGCTCCGCCCCGAGATCGAGTTCGCCTTCGCCTTCTCGATCTTCACCCACCTGAGCGAGCGCTCGACCTTGGCCTGTCTTGGCGCCATTCGCAGCGTCATGGTTCCGGGCGGCGTTCTTGCGATCACGATCAGGCCGGTCGAGTACTGGCCGGCCGCGGCCCATGCGGATCTGGCGAGCCGGCCGGACGATGTTGAGCGCATGCTCAACGACCACACGACACGCGGTTTCGCGTTCCTGCCGCACTTCTCCCGCGAGGACTACGGAGATACTTCGCTGACGCTCGACTGGCTGAGGAAAAATCTCCAGGGATGGACCATCGAGGCGATGGATCGCTCCGTGAGCGACGGCCTCCAGCGCTATATCTTCCTGAAGGCCGTCTGACGGCTGGCCGCCGATCCGGGCGCGCAAGCTGCCCGGATCGGTCCGTCAGTTCCGCGCCAGCGCATCGAGATTGCGCCGTAGCAGTTCGCAGTCGACCAGGTAGTTCTCGTTCCAGTCGCGCCGGTCCGAGACCGGCCTGCCGATCTGGAAGCCGTAGCGCAGGTGGCTGATCGAGGCGAGCGACCAGTGCGCCGGCTGCACCGTCGAGGGCGAGAACAGCTCCAGCACGCGCGCGCCGTCGCCGCAGAAGACGATGTTCACAACGCCCGCGCCGTGCTCGGCCACCACGCAGCGCGCCGCCGCCATGACCTCGACCTGATGTGCGACGGTCATGTATTCGAACTCGTAGGCGTGGTAGCCGAAGGCGTCGAGGACCGGGATCATCTCCTCGAAATTCGTCGCCCGCCGCACCGCATGCACGCCCCGGCGGATATAGACGCTGGTCGCCGGTTCGGCCCTTTCGTGTCCAAGGGCGGCGCGGACCTGAAGACCCGCTTCGCGCACCAGTTCGGACACGCTGAACAGGTCGAGCGCGGGCAGAACCGTCAGGTTCTGGAAGGCATAGACCTGAAAATCGTCGATTTCGAAGACGTCTGATTCGCCGATCCCGAGCGCCCTGATGTACTGCCACTGAAACCCGTGGCGGTGCATCCGCGGCAGGACGAGGACACTCCCGTGCGGGCGGTGGTCGCGGGCGTATATGCACAGGCGCGGCAGCGATTCCATCACCCAGTGCGCATAGTTGCGCCACGAACCCGAGAATCCCATGAAGTAGCGCCCGGCCAGCAGCCCGCGCACCGCGAGCGGCACCTTCAACGTCACCGAGACCGCCTGCTGGTAGCGTCTGACCGCCGATCCGATTTCCCACTCCGTCAGGTGGGCGATCGACTCGGCGACGATCCGCCCGTCGAAATAGACCAGCCCGTCGGTTCCGATCACATGCGCGAAGGGCAGATTCGCCGCGACCCGCCGCCCCACGCCATAGGAGCGGAACTGCGGGTCGTCGAAGAGATGCCCCCACATCGCAGCGCCCGGCTCGATGGCGTCGCGCACCAGGAAATCGGTGCGCGTCATCAGACGATCCGGAACCAGCACGCGGTCCAGCAGGTCGGGCCGCTGATCGCACAGGGTCGACAGGGCCGGGCCGACGGCCAGCTCATCCAGGACGAACGGACTGATCCGCATGCTGCAAGGGGGTGGGAGTTCGAGAAGTCCGGCAAGGGCGGCCGCGCTACCGGCCCCTCAAGTCATCGCCGATGGAAGGGCGACGGTCAATCCGCGCGCCGCCGCGGCCGCCCATTGCGGGCGGCTGGACCATGCTCCACCATTCCCGTCCGTCCCCTCGCCTGTGGAGAGACAAGCCTTGGGCCCACCCGACCCCGACGCCCCGGACGGCGTCGCCGCCGCGCTCGCCGGACGCAATCTCTATTTCGGCAATCTCCTGCCCGACGAACGGCAATTCGCGGCGGGCGATTTCGTCGGCCTGGCGCTCGACCCGCTCTATCCGAAGGATGTCGCGCACGATCTCTACGATCCGCTGCCGGTCGCCGATTGCAGCGTCGCGCGCATCCAGGCGCAGGACGTCTTCGAGCATCTGCAATACGAGCGCCTGCCCGCGATCCTCGACGACATCTACCGCGCCCTCGCGCCGGGCGGCGTCTTTCGCCTCAGCGTGCCGGACTACCGCTCGCCGCTGCTTGTCGCGCGCTCGGTGTTCGACGAGAACGGCGAGGTCATCGCGGATGTGATGATGGGCGGCTCGGTGCGCTACAACCCGGCGACGGGGCGGCGGGAGGCCGGATTCGCGCCCGGCGGCGGAAGCCATATCTGGTTCCCGACCTACGACAAGGTGCAGGCGCTGATCCTGCGCTCGCAGATCAGGCACTGCGCCCGCATCGTCTTCTACCATTACTTCGCCACCCGCACCGCCTACGTCGCCGATCCCCTGCCCGACGACGAGATGCCGGTCACCCGTGCCCCGCCGCGCGACATGCGGGCCGGCGGCGCGCCGATCTCGATCATTGCGGATTTCGTCAAATAGCGCCGGGGTTTTCCTTCAGCCACTCGATCGCCTCGACGCTGTCGGGCGTGGCGGCCAGCACGCGTCGCCACCGCTCGCCCGCCTTGTCCGCCATGCCGGCGGCGGCGTAGCCGCGGGCGAGCAGCACGCTGGCGCAGGGATCGGCCCGGCCCAACAGAGCCTCCAGCCGCTGGGCCCACAACTCCGCCTCCCGCCAGCGCCGCGCATAGGCCAACGCCCGCGTCATCTCCTTGGCGAAGATCGGGTGGCCGTATCTGTCGAGCACTTTGGGGTATCGGGCCGCTCCATGGTCGAGAAGACCCAGGATCTCGAGGCCCGTCCTCTTTTCGAGATGAAGCCTGACGCGCCGGGCGAGTTCGTCGCCCGATCTTCTGACGCGCTGCCTGACGTCCTCCCTGGTTCCGACCTTCAGCGGAACGACATCCTGCTTGCCCGCGAACTGCATGTAGTTGATGACGGAGTCGATGAACGAGTCGGTCGGCTTCTCGGCGCGGAAATCGGCCGCCGGGGCGATGACGGTCGATCCGAAGCCCATCTCCTGAAACTTCGCCTCGTTGAAGTTCTGTCCGATCATCCCGATGTAGTTTCCGAAGCAGGCGACCGTGTTGATCCGCGCGCTGCATGTCAGCCTGGCGGCATGAGCCTTGGCGATGTCCTGCGACGTGCCCGGGGTGCCGAAGCCCCAGCCGGTGAACAGGGCGATGATCTCGTCGTGGTTGCGCCTGCGGTAGTTCAGGCCGCACTGGATCGCCAGATACTCGTCCACATAGGGCTTCTGCAGCAGCCATTGGTGACGCGTCATGGCGAAGGCCCAGTGGTGCCCGAGGAACTGCAGGCGCGACAAATGGTCGGCCTGCCACTTCGCCGACACCGTGTGGTCGCCATAGGCGGCGACATAGCCGATGCGCGGATCGTCCAGCGCGAAGCCGATCAGCTGCGACATCACGCGCAGATAGTCGGGGCCGAGCACGAGGTCGTCCTCAAGGAACACCGCCGCCTCCGCCTCCAGAACGCCGAACGCGATCTCCTCGGCCCGCGCGAAATTCGCCGCCGTGCCGAGATTGAAGGGCGACGTCAGCACATGCCCCTTGGGGAAGGCGGCGCGGAAGGCGCGCTCGTTACGCGCGACCATCGCCGGATCGCAATAGGCCCGCCCCGTCGCCTCGTCGATCGCGCCGTCCTGAATCAGGAATATCTCGCAGTCCTGAAGACCGACGCCCCGCTGCCTCATCAGCGAAGCCAGCACGCGCTCCAGATAGCCGAGCCGGTCGAACGAAAGCACGAAGATCGGAAAGCCGAAGCCTGGCGGCTCGCCGGTGCGGCGCCGGCGGTCCTTCGGCGGTCCGCTGGCCGCCCGTGCGGGACCCGCCTTGGTCATTGCGGCGTCCGCTCCGCGGCCGGGCTCCCGCCGCCCAGCAGACGCCTCGCAAATCTCAGCGGCGCGGTCAGCCGCCACGACGTGCTCGCCATCAGCCGCGCGAGCTGCCGCTCCAGATTGCCGGCGTGGGTGCGGGCGGTCGCCTCGTCGTGATGGATCTGCGCGATGGCCGCCCGCAGGGTCTTGTTCTCGTCCGCCCATGCGACAAGACGGCGTTCAAGTTCCGCATTGCGGATCGAAACCTCGCGCTGCAAGGCGACCGCCTTGTTGTGCGCCTGGATGGCGCTGCTCAGGTCCTCGATCATGACCGACTGGCGCTGGCGCTCCTGCTCGATGTGGTGCGCCCAGTCCGCGTTGCGCTGAAGCAGCCTTGCGTTCTCGGCCTCCAGGCCGGCACAGGTATCCCTCAGCGTGCCGGACTCGGCTTCCAGCCGCTCCATTTCCCGCGTCAGCCTGGCGATGTCGTCCTGAAGGCGGCCCCCTTCCAGCGCCAGAGCCGTGCGCTCGTTCCGCAAGCCGTCCAGTTCGCCCTCCATCTGGGCGCGATCCCTGACCGCTTGCCGCTGCGCGGCCTGCGCGACGTTGCAGGCGGCTTCGAGCCCGACGATTCGCTCTCTCAGCGCCGTGCAGGCTTCCTGAAGGCGGTCGCGTTCGCTCTCCAGATGCGCCGCCCGGTCCGTCGCCGCCATCAGCGCGATGTTGTCCGCATCGGCCTTCGCGAGACGCCGGGCCATCTGCTCCTGAAACACCCGCCGCTCGGCCGCATCGGCCAGAAGACGATCGAGCCCGAGTTGCAGCGTCTGCCCGTCCGCCGCCGCGCGCTTCGGCTTCGCCCCCGCCGCCAGCTCCACCGCCTGTGCGAACTCGGCGAGCGCGGGCAGATCGTGCGGCTGGCTGTCCGAGGCCGGAACGGGCTGCGCCGCCTGGGCGATCAACTCCATGTCCTCGGTGCGCTCGCGCAGCCGCTGCAACCCGTCCTCGCCCAGACGCCAGACATTGGTGCAGGGCACGAGGTCGCAGAGATAGGCCTTCGGCGGAACCGGCTCGTCCTCGCCCTTCCAGAAGACCGCCACGAAGTCGTTCCACACGTCGCCCATGCGCTCGGCGATGAACGACTCGACCAGCTTCACCGGCGAACCGCACCGCGCCGCCCAGCGCTCCAGCGCCCGAGAGGCGTCGGCGTAGAACCGCCAGTTGTCGTGCGGGTAGCGATGGAAATACCCGTTCGACGGCGCGTTGATGTAGATATAGCCGCCCGGTTTGGTGATCCGCACCAGCTCCATGAACGTGTTCCAGAAGAACCCGTCATGCTCCAGCGCCGAACTGGAGACCGTCATGTCGCAATCGCCCTCGGGCAGCGGGATCGGCGCTTCGGGCGGCAGCACGATGTCGACGCCCGGCCCCGCCTCCAGATCGAGCCCGACATAGGCCGCGCCCCGGGGGGCGACGTTCCTCAGCGACCCGTTGACGTCGTAGGCGCCGAGATCGACGATCCGCCGGAAACCGGGCCGCCAGTAATTCTCGAAGAACAGCCTGCCGATCTCGAGTGCCGTATCGTGCATCGGGGTCCTACCTCCGGCCTTTCCAGCGCCGCCGGGCGGTCATGGACCTAGCGCTTCCCGAACAGGAACGTATTGGAGACAAAGACGCTGGGATGACCGGTATCGTTGTCTTCCCGGATCTCCAGCGGCACGCAACCCGCTTCCGCGGCGATCTGGAACACCGCCTGCTGCGGCAGGCAATGCATCTCGATGCCCTGCGACGCGCCGGGATCGTCGAGGTAGCGGTCGACCTGGAAGGCGTAGCCGACCGCATAGGTCGGCACCTGGAACAGCGCCAAGCCGCCGGGCTTCAGCCGGGCGAAGGTCTGCCGCAGGATCATTGCGATGACCGGCGGCGGATTGTGCTGCAGCACGATCCGGCTGAACCAGAAATCGAACGGCGTCTCCATGCCGAAGGCGTTGCCGACCGTCGCTTGCACCAGCTCGGCATTGGCGGCGCGCGCTTCGTCCAGCGCCTCGCGGGCCAGCGCCAGATGGCTCGGCGAGATGTCGCAGCCGAGCAGGCGCTGGACCTTCCCGGCCAGATGGCGCGTCACGCGTCCGACGCCGACGCCGAACTCCATGCAGACCGGAAAATCCGCCAGCGCCCTGCCGTGGCGGCGCAGCACGCCTTCGATCAGCGCCACATCGGCGGCGCCGGAGGCGTAGAAATCGGCGCGGTTGGCCTCGATCTGCTCGGGCAGGAAATCGGCGTCCGACAGTACCGACCAGTGCGGCTTGGTCTCGCCGAGCTGCGACCAGGTCGCCGCCACCATGCCGAGCAGCTGTTCCGCCTTGGGGCCAGCGACATCCCACTCGACCCGCATCGGCGGGGCGCTGGCGATCGGCGGCGCCGACGGCTTGTCTGCCTGGCCGCCGAAATTCGGCAGCAGATCGGCGCTGGCGCCCAGGAACTCGTCGGAAGCGAGGAATTTGCGCACCAGATCGCGCCGCGACGAGGTCGCGCCCTGCCACAGCGAAATCGCCTCGGCGTTCTCGGGCGGACGCCCCAGCAGAATGGTGTAGGCGTCGGTCACAAGCTGCGCATCGACGACGTCGGCCCGGCGGCCCGATGGCCCCCCGCTAGTCCCCATTCAATCCCCTCGATGCGTCCTATTGCGATACACGAAACAATGGCGCGAAAAGCGGCTGCGCGTGCGCGACCATGCATCAAGCCCGGACCGTGCCGCAAGCGTCAAACGCCCCGCGCGCCCCTTGCGCGCGGCGCGCGAATCGCCTGCGTGCCGCGCACGGCGCGGCGCGATTTGACGAAGCGGGCCGCTTCCCGCATATCGCTCGGATCGACAAGCGGAATCCCAATCCCATGAAGCCCATCCGCAAGGCCGTCTTCCCCGTCGCGGGGCTCGGCACGCGCATTCTTCCCGCCACCAAGACGATCGAGAAGGAGATGCTGCCGATCGTCGACCGGCCGCTCATCCAGTATGCGGTGGACGAGGCGCGGGCGGCGGGCATCGACACCTTCATCTTCGTCACCGGCCGCGGCAAGGAGGCGATCGAAAACCATTTCGACGTGTCCTACGAGCTGGAGGACACGCTGACCCGCCGTGGCAAGACCGCCGAGCTTGAGGCGCTGGCCGCGATCCGGCCGGGCGCGGGCGATGCGGTCTTCGTGCGCCAGCAGCGCCCGCTCGGCCTCGGCCACGCCGTCTGGTGCGCGCGGCGCATTGTCGGCGACGAGCCGTTCGCCGTCCTTCTGCCCGACGAACTCATCTTCGGCTCGCCCGGCGCGACCGAAGAACTGGTCGCCGCGCACGGGCGGACCAGCGGCAATCTCGTTTCGGTGCTCGACATCCCGCGCGAGGCGACCGGCTCCTACGGCATCGTCGATCCCGGCGAGACGAAACACGGCATGACCGAGGTCAAAGGCCTGGTCGAAAAGCCCAAGCCCGCCGAGGCGCCCTCCACGATGATGCTGGTCGGCCGCTACGTCCTTCAGCCGGAGATCTTCGCCAAGCTGGAGGACCAGAAGCCCGGCGCCGGCAACGAGATCCAGCTCACCGACGCGATGGCCCGCCTGATCGGCGCGCAGCCCTTCCACGCGGTGCCGATTTCCGGCCGCCGCTTCGACTGCGGCAGCAAGGCGGGCTTCCTCGCCGCCAATCTGGCGCTCGGCCTGTCGCGGCCCGACATCGCCCCCGCGCTGAAGACGCTGCTGCACGAGGCCGGGCTGGACCTCACGGTCAGGACGTGAACGGCGCGCTGATGCGGACGGCGCGTCGATGACGGCCCGCCGCCGCATCGCGCTCGTGGTCATCGTCAAGAACGAGGCCCACGCGATCTTCGAATGGCTGGCGCATCACGCCGCCATCGGCGTCGATCATTTCATCGTCTACGACAACCGCTCGACCGACGCGACGCGCGACGAGATCCGCGCCTTCCCCGACCCGCGCCGCGTGACGCTGATCGACTGGCCGATGACCTTCGGCCAGATGCCCGCCTATCGCGACGCCCATCGCCGTTTCGGCCGCCGCTTCGGCTGGATGGGCTTCATCGACGCCGACGAGTTCCTCATCCCGCTGCAGGGCGAGAGCCTGCCCGCCATCCTCGCCGATTTCGAAAACGAGGACGGCCTCGCGGTGCCGTGGACCCTCTTCGGCAGCGCCGGCCACGGGCCGCGGCCGCACGGGCTGGTGATGGAGAACTACACCCGCCGCGCCCCGCTCGATTTCGGCGTGAACCGCCACATCAAGTGCCTGATGCGGACCGATCGTCTGGCCGACTTCACCTCCTCGCCGCACATCTTCGTCTCGGCCCGCAACCGCATCGTGCGCGAGGACGGGCTTTCGATGGACGGCAAGAGCCTTCTGCCCGAACCCATCGTGCCGCGGCGGCTGCGCCTGCATCACTATGTCGTCCAGTCGCGCGAGGACTATGCGGCGAAACAGGCGCGCGGCGTCTGCCACCCGTCCCAGCCGCGCGACGAGACGTTTTTCGCCTATCACGACCGCAACGAGGAAGAAGACCTGACGGCCCTGCCCTTCGCGGCCGCCGTGCGGGCCGCCATGGCCCGCCGCCGGCCGCCGCGCCCGGCCCGTTTTGCGCGGTTTCTCTGGGCCTTCCGGCGCTGACCGCCGATCGGACGCCGCACGCTACAAATTGTTTACCTGTCTTAATTAGTTTGGGCCGCCAGCGGGAGAATGTGCGTGGCAGCGGCAGAGCAGCTCATTGCGGAGACCGAGACGTCCCGGCTGGAGAATTTCCTGCTGGGCCGCATCGCCGACGAGCGCCGCCACCGCCGCGTGGCGATCAGCCTGCCGGTCCGCTTCATGGCCGACGACAGCTCCGAACATCGCGGCCTGCTGTTCGACATGTCGGTCGGCGGCATCTCGGTCACCGCCGAAACACGCCCGCCGGTCGGCTCGCGCATCGTGCTCTATATCGACGAGATCGGCCGCTCCGAAGGCACGGTCGCGCGTCACCACGACTACGGCTTCGCCGTCCGCCTCAGCGCGACCCAGAACCGCCGCGACAAGCTCGCCGAGCGGCTGATGATCCACGCCAACCGGCACCGACTGCATCCTGAGGATCTGCGCGCCCACGAGCGCGTCGAGATCGACCAGGACAGCCGCTGCGTGATGCCGGACGGCAAGGAAGCCGCCTGCCGCGTGCTCGATCTCTCGCTCTCCGGGGCGGCGCTCGCCGTCGAGCACAAGCTCGTCGTCGGGGCCGACATCTCGATCGGCCGGATGCGCGGCCGCGTCGTGCGCCACATTCCGGGCGGCGTGGCGATCAAGTTCCTGACCGCCCAGACCTCGCACCAGAGCGCGCTCGCCGGCCTGAAGCGGGCCTGAGCCCGGCCGCGCGTCTCAGCGCGGCAGCGACCTCAACCACGCCGCCGTCGCCGCCAGCCCTTCGTCCCATCCGATACGCGGCGCCCATCCCGTCTCGCGGCGCAGCAGGGCGCTGTCCAGCACGTTGACCGGCATGTCGGCCGGCCGCGCCGGGCGATGGACGATCGCCGCCGGATCGCCGCCGGCGATCCGCGCCGCATCCTCGGCGACCGCGCGGATCGAACGCCCGGTTCCGCTGCCCACGTTCATCACCCGGGCCGGGCCGCGATAGACCGCCGCGCGGACGAAGGCCCGCGCCACGTCCTCGACATGCACGAAGTCGCGCACCACCGAACCGTCGCCCCATATCTCGCCCGGCAGGCCGCGGATCGCCCGGTCGAGCAGCGCCGCGACGACGCCCTGCGGCGCGCCCGGCATCTGGCCGGGGCCATAGGCGTTGGCGATGCGCAGCGCCACGAAATCCAGCCCATGCAGGCGGCGATAGAGCGCCAGGTATTTTTCGATCGCCAGCTTGGCGACGCCATAGGCGGTGATCGGCTCGGTCGGCGCGTCCTCGCGGATGGGGGCCGGCGCATCGGGCGCATAGACCGTGCCGCCCGACGAAGCGAAGACGATCCGCCCCACCCCGGCATCCCGCGCCGCCTCCAGCAGGCCGAGCGCCGGCAGGATGCTCGCCCGCGCGTCGGCGGCCGGATCGCGGTTCGACTCCGCCGGGGCGCGCGGCCCGATCAGGTGGAACACGACGTCCTGCCCGGCGAGCGCGTGGGCGAGCGTCCCGGCATCCTCGAACGCCCCGCCGATCCAGCGCACATCGGAGGTGAGGCCCGTGGGCGCCGCGGCCTGACGGCCGAAAGCGGCGGTTTTCGCCCCGGCGGCGGCGAGCGCGCGGCAGAGATGCAGCCCCAGAAACCCGGCCCCGCCCAGCACCAGACAGTTCAGCCCGGCGAGCGAAGGATCGCCGGCGGCGGCCTCGGGAACGGATCGGATCGTCATCGCCGCCGACCCTCGCACAGGCCGCCGCGCCGGACCAGCATCGCCGCCTATTCCACCGTCACCGACTTGGCGAGGTTGCGCGGCTGATCGACATCGGTGCCCTTGGCGAGCGCGGTGTAATAGGCGAGCAGCTGCACAGGCACCGCGCAGACGAGCGGCGCGAACACCGGATCGCAGGGCGGCACCTCGATGCGCATCCACACCTTGTCGCCCGCCGCCTCGTGGCCCTTGCGATCCGAGATCAGCACCACCTTGCCGCCGCGCGCCATCACCTCCTGCATGTTCGAAACCGTCTTCTCGAACAGCGCGTCGTGCGGCGCGATGACGACGACCGGCACGTTCTCGTCGATCAGCGCGATCGGCCCGTGCTTCAGCTCGCCCGCCGCATAGCCCTCGGCGTGGATATAGCTGATCTCCTTCAGCTTCAGCGCGCCCTCCATCGCCACCGGATAGGCGAGGCCCCGGCCCATGAACAGCACGTCGCGGGCTTTCGCGATCTCCTGCGCGATGGCGGCGATCACCGCCTCCTGCTTCAGCGCCTCGCCGATGAGGCGCGGGACCTCCAGCAGGCGGCGGGTCAGCCGCGCCTCGGCCTCGCGCGACAGCGCGCCGCGATCGCGCCCGGCGGCGATGGCGAGGCTGGCGAGCACGCCGAGCTGACAGGTAAAGGCCTTGGTCGAGGCGACGCCGATCTCCGGCCCGGCATGGGTCGGGAACACCGCATCGCTCTCGCGGGCCATCGAGCTTTCGGCGACGTTGACGACCGAGGCGATGGTCTGGCCCTCGGCGCGGGCGTGCTTCAGCGCCGCCAGCGTGTCGGCGGTCTCGCCAGACTGCGAGACGAACAGCGACAGCCCGCCCTTCGTCAGCACCGCCTCGCGGTAGCGGAACTCCGAGGCGATGTCGGTGCCGGACGGCAGCCGCGCCAGCTGCTCGAACCAGTATTGCGCGATATTGGTGGCGATCGAGGAGGTGCCGCAGGCGACCATCGTCAGCCGCGACACGGACTTCCAGTCGATCGGCGCGCCGGGCAGCGCCACGCTCTCGCTCACCGCGTTGACATAGGCGACGAGCGTGTGCCCCAGCACCTCGGGCTGCTCGTAGATTTCCTTCGCCATGAAGTGGCGGTGATTGCCCTTGTCGACCAGCGCCGCCCCGGCCTGGGTGATGGCGACGGGCCGCGTCACGATCCGGTCGGCGCTGTCGTAGATCGTCGCCCCGGACCGCCGCAGCACGGCGAGATCGCCTTCCTCCAGATAGGTCACGCGATTGGTGAACGGCGCGAGCGCGAAGGCGTCCGACCCGAAATACATCTCGCCGTCGCCGTGGCCGACCGCCAGCGGACTGCCGCGCCGCGCCCCGATCAGCAGGTCCTCGTCGCCGCGGAACATGATGACCAGCGCGAACGCGCCCTCGAAGCGCTTGACCGCCGCCTGCGCCGCCGCGACCGGGTCCATCCCGGCGCGCAGATTGTCCGTCACCAGATGAACCGTCACCTCGGTGTCGGTCTCGGTCACGAAGACATGGCCCTTGGCGGTCAGTTCCTCGCGCAGCTCGCGGAAGTTCTCGATGATGCCGTTATGGACGACCGCGACGCTGTCGCTGGCGTGCGGATGGGCGTTATTCTCGGTCGCCGCGCCGTGCGTCGCCCAGCGCGTATGACCGATGCCGATGATCCCCGGCAGCGGCTCGCGCGCCAGCACGGCGCTCAGATTGCGCAGCTTGCCGGGGGCGCGGCGGCGGTCGATGCGCCCGTCGTGCAACGTCGCGACGCCGGCCGAATCGTAGCCGCGATATTCCAGCCGCTTCAGCGCCTCCACGATCAGCGGCGCCGCTTCCTCATGGCCGATGATGCCGACGATGCCGCACATGGGATCAATCCTTCTTCGCCGTCGCGGCCTTGCGCGCGCCCATCAGGGCGCGGAACCGCGCCGCCCAGCCGGGCTTTTCGGTCTGCGCGCCGCGCGCCAGCGCCAGCGCATCCGCCGCGACGTCCTTGGTGATGGTCGAGCCCGCGCCGATATTGGCGCGCGCTCCGATGCTGACCGGCGCGACCAGCGCCGTGTTCGATCCGACGAACGCCCCCGCGCCGATCTCGGTGCGGTATTTGAAGAAGCCGTCGTAATTGCAGGTGATCGTCCCCGCCCCGATATTGGCCCCCGCCCCGACGCTGACATCGCCCAGATAGGTCAGGTGATTGGCCTTCGCGCCCTTCTCCAGCGTCGCCGCCTTGGTCTCCACGAAATTGCCGATATGCACGTCCTCGCCGATGACGCTGCCCGGCCGCAGCCGCGCGAACGGCCCGACCGTCGCGCCCGAGGCGATGGAGACGCCCTCCAGATGGCAGAACGGCTTGATGGTGACGCCCGCGGCGATCGAAACGCCCGGCCCGATCACCACGTTCTCGCCGATCGCCGTGCCGGGACCGATCGCCGTGTCGGCGCTGAAATAGACCGTCGCCGGATCGGCCAGCATCACGCCCGCCGCCATATGGGCGGCGCGGGCGCGCGCCTGGAACACGGCCTCGGCGGCGGCCCGTTCGGCCTGGCTGTTGACGCCCATCACGTCGTCGGCCGGCGCGTCATAGGCGACGGCCCTCAGGCCCCGCCGCCGCGCCCCGGTCACGATGTCGGTGAGGTAGTATTCGCCCTGCGCGTTGTCGGCGGTGAGTTCGCCCAGCAATTCGCGCAGCAGCTCCGCATCCAGCACGAAGCCCCCGGCGTTGCAGAGCCGCACGGCGCGTTCCTCGGGGCTCGCGTCCTTCGCCTCGACGATCTTCGAAAGCCCCCCATCGGCGTCGAGGATCAGCCGCCCATAAGGGCCGGGATCGTCCGGCGTGAACCCGAGCAGCGCCAGCGCCGCCGCGCCCTTGGCGGCGACCAGGCGCTCCAGCGTCGCGGCCGTCAGCAGCGGCGTGTCGCCGTAAAGGATCAGCACGTCGCCCTTAAAGCCGTCCAGCGCCGGCAGCGCGCATTGCGCGGCATGGCCGGTGCCGTGCGGCGGGTCCTGCAGCGCCGGGATCGCGCCCTTGGCGGCGGCGAAGGCGGCGACCTCGCCCTGGCGCGGCCCGACCACCACGATCGTCCGCTCGGGGGCCAGCGCCGAGGCCGCCTCCAGGATCGCGCCGAGGATCGGCCGCCCGCCCACCGGATGCAGCACCTTGGGCAGCGGCGACTTCATGCGCGTGCCCTGGCCGGCGGCCAGCACGATGACGGCGAGGGGTCTGGTCTGGGTCAAGCGGTCGTTCCGTCTGTAACGGGCGCGGATAGCCTAGGCGGGGCGGTGTAAAGAACTGACGAATTGTTTCGCGCCGTTACCCTTGGGAAACCCCCGATTCCGGCGCTTGCCCCGACGGCGCGTGTGGACTTCGGCCATGGCGATGCCGTATTTCAGGCCCCGCAATAATCCCGAACCCG
>JAXMDZ010000031.1:0-20538 GCA_046348585.1 Alphaproteobacteria bacterium | reverse complement strand
TTTCAGGGCGAGGTCGGACGCATCGTCGCCGAGCGCCGGGCGCTGATGGCCCGCGACCCGGCGGCCGCGCCCGACGATCTGCTCACCATGCTGCTGACGGCGCGCGATCCCGAGGACGGCCGCCCGATGGACGAGCAGCAGGTGATCGACAACGCCATCACCTTCATCGGGGCGGGCCACGAGACGACGGCGAACGCGCTCTGCTGGACGCTCTATCTGCTCTCCGCCTTCCCGTGGGCGGAGGCGCGGGTGAGCGAGGAGCTTGAGCGCGTGCTGGGCGGGCGGACGCCGACCGCCGCCGACATCGACGGCCTCGTCTATCTGCGTCAGGTGCTGGACGAGGCGATGCGGCTCTATCCGCCCGCGCCCTTCCTCGGCCGCGAGGCGGCGGGCGCGGACGAGCTGGGCGGCGCGCCGGTGAAGCCGGGCACGCAGATCATCGTCTCGCCCTGGATTCTCCACCGCCACCGCACGCTATGGGACGAGCCCGAGCTGTTCGATCCCGAACGCTTCGCCCCGGAGCGGCGCGAGGCGATCCACCGCTTCGCCTTCATCCCGTTCGGGGCGGGGCCGCGCATCTGCATCGGCATGGCCTTCGCGTTGCAGGAGGCGATGCTGCTGCTCGCCGTCATCCTGCAACGCTACCGCCTGACGGTGCGGCCGGGCTTCACGGTGATGCCGCTCGCCACCATCACGCTGCGCCCCAGAGGCGGCCTGCCGATGCGGCTGGAGCGCCGGGCCTGAAGCGGCATCCGCTCGCGCCGGACCGCAGTTCCTTCCTCATGGCCGCCCTTGAGGCGGCCATCCAGCCCGCCGGTGGGCGCGAGACTGGATGGCCGGGTCAGGCCCGGCCATGAGGAGGGGATCGTCTCGGTCAGTCCATTGCCGACATGCGCTGGCCCTCACTCGTCCAGCTTCTTGCCCGCGAGGTCGCGGTCGGCCTTGGCGCGTTCGGCCTCGGCCGCCTGCCGCTCGGCCTTGGTGCGGCCGAACTTGGCGCGGTTGGCCTCGGCGGTGCGCTCCTTCTCGGTGCGGGCCTTGGCCTTGCGGACCGATTTCAGATTGACGATCTCAGCCATTGTCCTTCGCCCCGGCGCGCGCGAAGGCCGGCCGCACGACGCAGCGCTTCGCATAGTCGGCGATCGCCGCCGATTGCGGCATGATCGGGCTCTGACCGAACATGGCGAAGGTGCCGCCGAACAATATGTCCGCGCCGCTGAAATCGTCGCCCAGCAGATAGGGCCGGTCCTTCAGCGTGTTCTCAAGGTGAGCGACCGCCTCGTCCACCTTCACCCACCCGGCGGTGCCGCGCGGCACCTCGGTATTGAGAAAGCGCGAGACGAAGGACGGCTCCATCACGCCCGCATAATACGCGAGCCAGGTCAGATACGGCCCGCGCTTCGCATCGCCGATCCGCGGCCCCAGCCCCGCCTCGGGGAAGAGGTCGGTCAGATAGAGCACGATCGCCGCCCGCTCGTGGATCAGCGCGCCGTCATGCAGCAGGGCAGGCACCTTGCCGTGCGGATGCGGATTGGCGGGGTCCAGCCCCTCCTCGCTGCCGGCCCGGCGGATGGTGACGCGGCGGATGTCGTAGGCCGCGCCCAGCTCCTCCAGCAGCCAGATGATGCCGGTCGAGCGCGACTGGGGCGAATGGATGAGGGTGAGGGTCATGGCCGGTTCCGGGTTGGAACAATACAAGAACAGATTGGCGCGCCCGCGTCAAACCGTTTGGCGCAGCAGCCCCCTCAGGCGGCCGACGACATAGACGCGGATGGCGCTCGACAGCGAGCCTTCGCCGGGCGCGCGTCCGGCGTCGATCTCGGCGACCAGCGCGGCGAGCGAGCGCTTCTCGGCGCGGGCGATCTCCTTCAGCGTCTCCCAGAACACCGGCTCCAGCGAGATCGAGGTGCGGTGCCCGGCGATGGTCAGCGAGCGTTTGACTTCACGGCTCATGGATCGAACCCCCAGCGCCGCCTCAAGCGCGCGCGGTGGCGAGCAAACCACAACATGGCGATGATCGTGAAGCCGTGAGAGAGCCGGTCCTCGTCGATCGCCGCCAGCACGGCGTCGGGCGAGACGGCGAAGGGCTCGGTGAACTCGGCCTCGGCGCGCTTGCCGGCGGTGCGCGGCGCGGCCCCGGCATCGACCCGGGCGGCGAAGAGATGCGCGCGCTCGCCGAGCGAGCCGGGCGAGGGCAGCCAGGTGAAGGCGGGCACGATGTCGGTGGGCTCGATCCCCAGTTCCTCGACCGTCTCGCGGCGCGCCGCCTGCTCGGGCGTCTCGCCCGGCTCGATCAGCCCGGCGGGCAGTTCGACGATGAGGGCGGGCAGGCCCGCGAGATAGACCGGAAAGCGGAACTGGCGGTGAAGCACCACCAGATCGCGTTCGGGGTCATAGGCGACGATCGCCGCGACCGCGCCGATCTCGTAAACGTCGCGGGCGACGTCCAGCGGCCCGTGCGCGGTGGCGATGACGCCCTCGTGCCGCACGAGGCTGCGATAGCCGCGAAACAGCGTCTCGGCGCGATGGCCGCCGAACTCGGCGATCCGGTCGCCCGCCGCGTGGTGTTCGTCGCCCGCCATGATCCGTCCGCCGCATCGCAAGCCGCAGCGGAAACGTAGCGGCGCGGCGCGCGGGCGTCACGCGGACGAAAGGCCGCGTCTCAGCCGGGGCCGATCATCTTCGAAGGATCGACCGCCTCGTCGAACTCCTTGTCGGACAGATAGCCGCCGCCGACCGCTTCCTGGCGCAGCGTGGTGCCGTTCTTGTGCGCGGTCTTGGCGATCTTGGCGCAGGCGTCGTAGCCGAGCTTGCCGTTCAGCGCCGTCACCAGCATCAGCGAGTTGTCGAGGCCGCGCTTGATGTTGTCGAGGCGCGGCTCGATCCCCGCCACGCAGTGATCGGTGAAGCTGACCGCCGCGTCGGCCATCAGACGCACCGACTGGAGGAAATTATAGGCCATCACCGGGTTGAAGACGTTGAGCTCGAAATGGCCGCTCGCCCCGGCGACGGTCATCGTCGTCTGGTTCCCCATGACCTGCGCGCAGACCATGGTCAGCGCCTCGCACTGGGTCGGATTCACCTTGCCCGGCATGATCGAGGAGCCGGGCTCGTTCTCCGGCAGGCTGAGTTCGCCGAGGCCCGAGCGCGGCCCCGACCCCAGAAAGCGGATGTCGTTGGCGATCTTGAACAGCGACGCGGCGACCGTGTTGATCGCCCCGTGGGTGAAGACCATCGCGTCGTGGGCGGCGAGCGCCTCGAACTTGTTGGGGGCGGTGGTGAACTTCAACCCGGTGATCTTGGCGATCCGCTCGGCGACCCCTTCGGCGAAGCCGACGGGCGCGTTGAGGCCGGTGCCGACCGCCGTGCCGCCCTGCGCCAGCTCCATCAGCATCGGCAGCGTCATCTCGATGCGCCGGATGCCGTTGGCGAGCTGCTGGGCGTAGCCGGAGAATTCCTGGCCGAGGGTCAGCGGCGTCGCGTCCTGGGTGTGGGTGCGGCCGATCTTGATGATCTTCTTCCAGGCCTTCGCCTTGGCGGCCAGCGCCTTGTGGAGATGGCGCAGCGCGGGCAGCAGATCGTGCGTCACCTGCTCGGCGGCGGCGATATGCATCGCCGTCGGATAGGTGTCGTTGGACGACTGGCTCATATTGACGTGGTCGTTCGGGTGGACCGGCTTCTTTGATCCCATCGTCCCGCCCAGCATCTCGATGGCGCGGTTCGAGATCACCTCGTTGGCGTTCATGTTCGACTGGGTGCCCGAACCGGTCTGCCAGACGACCAGCGGGAAATGCTCGTCCAGCTTGCCGTCGATCACCTCCTGGGCGGCGGCGACGATGGTCTTGGCGAGCTTCTTGTCGAGCCGCCCCAGCGCCGCATTGGTTTCGGCGGCGGCGCGCTTGATGATGCCGAGGGCGCGGATGACGGGTTTGGGCTGCTTCTCCCAGCCGATCTTGAAATTGCCGATCGAACGCTGCGACTGGGCGCCCCAGTATTTGCTGGCGTCGACTTCGATGGGGCCGAACGTGTCGGTTTCGGTGCGGGTCTTGGTCATGGGGCCTCGGCAGGGAATCTGGCGCGGGTCGTGCTTACGGCAGGGCGGGGCGCTTGTCATCGCCCGGCCGGGCCTTGGCCGGCCGATTGCGATGGATCAAGGCGGCGGCCCCGGCCGGGGCGGAGCCTCGCGCGTCAAGCAATTGGATGGGACCGGCGATGGATATGGCCGTCCGGGCGGATGAGGCCGCCTTTCGGGCCGAGGTGCGGGCGTTTCTGGACTCGGCCCTGACGCCCGCTTTGCGCGCGGCGGGCCGGGCGACGTGGGGCACCTATTCCGAGATCGACGCGGCGCGCGAATGGCACGGCAAGCTCCATGCCCGCGGCTGGGTCGCGCCGGTCTGGCCGGCGGCCCATGGCGGGGCGGGCTGGACCGCCCGCCAGCGCCTCATCTTCGAACACGAATGCGCGCTCGCCGACGCGCCGATCCTGTTCGCGGGCGGCATCCGCACGATCGGCCCGCTGCTCATCGCCATGGGCAGCGCGGAGCAGAAGGCGCGCTATCTGCCGGCGATTCTCGCGGGCACGGATTTCTGGTGCCAGGGCTTTTCGGAAACGGGGGCGGGGTCGGACCTCGCGGCGCTGCAATTGCGGGCGGTGCGCGAGGGCGAGGCCTATGTGCTGAACGGCGCGAAGATCTGGACCACCGGCGCGCACGACGCCAACCGCATGTTCGCGCTGGTGCGCACCGCGAAGGGCGAGAAGAAGCAGGACGGCATCACCTTCCTGCTGATCGACATGGCGACGCCCGGCATCGCGGTGCGGCCGATCTTTTCGCTCTCGGGCGATCACGAGTTCAACGAAGTGATCTTCGAGGAGGCCCGCGTTCCTGTCGCGCAACGCGTCGGCGCGGAGAACGAAGGCTGGGCGGTCGCCAAGCTGCTGATGCGCTTCGCCCGCCAGAGCAACACGACCTCAGGCCTCGTGCGCCGCGCGATGGCGGCGGCGAAGCGGGCGATGGCGGACTGCGCCGACGCCGCGCTGCTGGCGCGCCGCGCGGCGCTGGAGATCGAGCTGACGGCGCTGGAGGCGCTGGAGCTGCGCCTGCTCGGCGGCCCGCAGGCGGCGGACGAGGCGGCCTCGTCGCTGCTGAAGACGGTGGCGACCGAACTGCACCAGCGCGTCGCGGAACTGGCGCTGGACGCGGCGGGGGCCGAGGCGTTCCCGGCGGCGGCGCGCAAATATCTCAACGCCCGCGCCGCCAGCATCTATTCCGGCACCAACGAAACGCACCGCAATCTGCTCGCCGCCCACCTCATCGGACGGCTCTAGGGCCTTCAGGGCGCGGCGGCGCGCGCGTCGCAGAGCGGGCCGGGGCGCAGCGGCAGCGCGTCGGTATCCACGATATCGACGCTGCCCATGTCGTCTTCCTTCAGGCACTCGCCGGAACCCGTGACGGTCGCCTTGAAGAACGCGCCGGGCGGCTCGCCGATGGAGAGTTCGCCGGACTGCGTGCAAGTGTAGGTCTCGCTCGCCCATTCCGGGGCCAGCTTCGCCCGCAGCGTGAAGGGCGTGAAGGTGACGAAGCCGTCCTTGGGCGGCATCGCCTCGAACGTGAACGAGCCGGTGATCGCGCCGGTCACCTCATAGGTGTAGCTGCCCCAGACGCCCATCGCGCAGGAGGATTTTTTCAGCGTGATGACCACCCGCCCATAGGGCGACTGCGAGGGCTGGCCGCCGGCCGACCATTCGCGGTTGAGGCAGCCGGCGACGCCGCCGGTCGAGTCGTCCGAGCTGAGGCCGGTCATCTGCATCGTGCGTTCCAGGTCGAGCACGAATTTCGCCGTCTGCCGCCCCATGTCGCGCTGGTGGGCGCAGCGGTCCGCGAAGCCATCGGCGTAGCGCCGCATGATCTCCTCGGTCCGTCCGCCGATGCCGGTGGTCTTGCCCAGAAGCTGCGCCTGGCGCTCGGCGGCGAGGATATCGCGCATGAGGTCGGTCAGGCGGTCGAGATCGGCGGGATCGCCCCGTTCGGCGATGGTCTCGGCGACGCCCGCCAAATCCTCCGACTCGGCGACGCCCTCGTCGAGCTTGCGCTGGATGTCCCGCGCGGCGGCCTCCGCCGCCTCGGCGGCGAGCCGCTCCTTCAGGTCGTTGATGATGCCGATTTCGGTGTCGTGCTTCACCGCGTCGATGCGGCCGGACTGGTAATCCTGTTCGGTCTGGGCGCGCCGCCAGTCGAGCCAGTCCTGGCTGACGCCGGCGGACGACGACGAGACCTCGCCGGGCGCGCGGGCGGCGACCGCGCCCGAAAGCTCCGGCCCGCCGGCGGCGACCGCGCCGGTGCTGAAATGCCAGACCGTCATGCCGGACTGCCCTTTCAGCGGCAGGGCGGGGCGGGCCTTGCCGCCGTCGGCGCCGGGCGGGCTTTCGAACCACCAGATGTCGCCGGCCAGCGCCTCCTTGGGCGTGACGGTCAGCGCGGCGGGCGAGGTGAACTCGGTTCCCGCCGGCTCCATGGCGACGGCGAGCGTCCGCGTCGCTCCGTCGATGCCGGTGGCCCCGTCCAGCGGCGTCAAGGTGATCGTCGCGTCGGCATAGAGCGTGTCGGGTTCGATCTTCAGCCGGAAGACGTCGCCCGCCGCGTTGACCGCCTCGATGGTCCCGCCGGTCTCGGCCTCGATGTGCTTGGAGACGGCGCGCGCCTCGTCGCGGGTATAGGCGAGCGCGAAGGGCTCCGGCGCGGGCAGGGGCTCATCGGCCGCCGCCGCTCCCGCCCACATCAGCGCCGACGCCGCCAGGAGAGCGAGGGCGCGCATGGGCCGCCTATTTCTTGCGGAACTTGTCGAGGCTCACGACCTCGCCGCCGGTCGGGGCGGGCTTGTCGCCGCCCTCCGCCGGAGCCTCGGGCTTGGTCTCCAGCCGGGCGGGCTGGGCGGCGGGCTGCTCGGCCGGCTTGCGGACCGCGCCCGGCTGGGCTGCGGCGGGCTTGAACTGGAGCATGAACTGCACGCTCGGATCGAAGAACGCCTTCACCGCCTCGAACGGCACGGTCAGCGGCTCGCCGACCTTCTGGAAGCTCAGCGTGATGTCGAAGGAGTCCGGCCGGACCGCGAGGCCCCAATACTGGTGCTGGACGACGATCGTCATCTCCTCCGGGTAACGCTCCTTCAGCCAGTCCGACATCTTCACGCCGGGGTGCTGCGTCTCGAAGGTGATGTAGAAATGGTGGTCGCCCGGCAGGCCTTGCTGGGAGACCCGCTCCAGCGCCATGCGCACCACGCCGCGCAGGGCGTTCTGCGCGAGCTGCTCGTAATTCATCCAGTCCTTGGCCATGGCGGCAATCTATGCCCGGCGCGCTTCGCAGGCAATGAGACGAAGCGTTGCGGAGCGCCGCCGGGGCGGCCAACATGCCGCACAACGACATCGGGGGGAGACGATCATGGCCGACGCGAACGATCATCCGGACGATCCGGGGCGCTGGATGCAGGGCTTCCCGCCCGCGCCCGACCGGCTGATCCGCTTCGCCGACCCGGCGGCCTCGCAGTTCCCCAGGCTCCGCTGGACGCTGAACCACTACCGCGAGATGGCGCCGACCCGCACGGTGCGCCGCGCCCCCGCGCCGCACGCTCTGCCGCGCGCCGAACGCGAGGCGGCGCTCGACGGCCTCAAATTCCGCACCATGGCGGGCGAGGAGACGGACTGGGCCGCCGGCTTCGCGGCGATCCACACCGATGGCCTTCTGGTGCTGCACCGGGGCCGCATCGTCTACGAGCGCTATTTCGGCGTCTGCCGGCCGGAGCAGCCGCATATCCTGATGTCGGTCACCAAGTCGTTCGTCGGCCTGCTGGCGCAGTGGCTGGTTCACGAGGGGGCGCTCGACGAGACCGCCCCGGTGACGCGCTACCTGCCCGAGATGGCGGGCACCGCCTATGACGACGCGCGGGTCCGCGACGTCATGGATATGCGCATCGGCGTACGCTACAGCGAGAACTACGCCGACCCCGCCGCCGAGGTCTGGGACTATGGCCGGGCCGCCGGCGCGATGCCCAAGCCCGAGGGCTATCGCGGCCCCCGCTCGATCGACGCCTTCCTGCGCGATCTGGTGAAGGAGGGGCCGCACGGCGAGGGCTTCGCCTACAAGACGGTCAACACCGAAGTGCTCGGCTGGATCGTCAAGCGCGTCGCCGGCAAGCCGCTCGCGGCGCTCGTCTCGGAGCGCATCTGGAGCCGCATCGGCACGGAGGAGGACGCCTATTTCACCATCGACGAGTCGGGCGCCGAGATGGGCGGCGGCGGCCTCAACGCGACGCTGCGCGACATCGCGCGGATGGGCGAGATGATGCGCTGCGACGGGCGCTGGAACGGGGCCGAGATCGTGCCCAAGGCGGTGATCGACGACATCCGCTTCAACGGCTCGCCCGAGGCGTTCCACAGCGCGGGCTACGTCACGCTGCCCGGCTGGTCCTACCGGAACATGTGGTGGGTTTCGAACAACCCCCACGGCGCCTACATGGCGCGCGGCATCTACGGGCAGAACATCTTCATCGACCCCACGGCCGAAATGGTCGTGGCGCGGCTCGGCTCGCACCGCATCGCCGCCAACACCGCGACCGATCCGATCGTGCTGCCCGCCTATCAGGCGGCGGCCGAGGCGCTGATGGCGGGACGGCTCTGATTGGCGGCGCGGCGCGAGGGCGAAGCGGTCTGGACCGTCTCCGGCAAGGTGCGCGCCCGCGAGGCGGAGGGCGTCGTCACCGTCGCCGTGGACGGCATCACCACGCAGGCCAAATACTATAAGCCGCTGCTCTACGAGTTCTTCCGCAAGGAATGGCGCGGCGCGCGCCCGGCCTGGGGCGACCGCACGGTCGAGATCATGGTCGAACACATCGGCGAGCCGCCCTGGATGGACCTCGACAATCTGGCGAAGGCCATCCTCGACGGCATCAAGGGCTGGCTCTTCCACGACGACAGCCAGGTCGCCCGGCTGCTGGTCGAGCGCCGGCCGGGGACGCGCGAACGGATCACCGTCACGATCGCCCCGGCGCGGCCGCGCGCCGTCAGTAAAGCGTCGCCAGCGAAGCGGGGTCGTAGCCCTTGAGGCCGTCGATGTCGCCCGCCCGGACGCGGTTCACCCAGTCCGGATTGGCGATCAGCGCGCGGCCGACCGCCACCAGGTCGAACTCGCCGCGCTCGAAACGCGCCGCCAGGCCCGCGAGGTCCTTGCCCGTCGCGCCGACCTGATCGGCCGCCGCGAACGAGGTGATGAAGTCGGTGCTGAGGCCGACCGAGCCGACCGTGATGGTCGGCTTGCCGCTGATCTTCTTCACCCAGCCCGCGAGGTTCATGTCCGACCCCTCGAACTCGGCCTCCCAGAAGCGGCGCTGCGAACAGTGATAGATATCGACCCCGGCGTCGGTCAGCGGGGCGAGGAACTCCTCCAGCAGCTCGGGCGTCGCCGCCAGCTTGGCGGCGTAGTCCTGCTGCTTCCACTGCGACCAGCGCAGGATCAGCGGGAAGTCGGGACCGACCGCGGCGCGGACCGCGCGCACCACGTCCGCGCCGAACCTCGTGCGGGCGATCAGGCTGCCGCCGAAGGCGTCGGTGCGCTGGTTGGTCGCCTCCCAGAAGAACTGGTCGATCAGATAGCCGTGCGCGCCGTGCAGCTCGACCCCGTCGAAGCCGAGCCGCTTGGCGTCGGCGGCGGCGCTCGCATAAGCGGCGATGAGATCGGCGATCTCGCTCTCGCCCAGCGGCTGGTTCACCTGCTTGCCCGGCCGCGAGAGGCCGGAGGGGCCGATGGAGAGCGCGTCGGGATGGCGCGCCGCCGCCTGACGGCGGGCGGTGCCGACATGCCAGATCTGCGGCACGATGTGGCCGCCGGCCGCCTTCACCTCCTTCACCACGCCCGCCCATCCGGCCAGCGCGTCCGCGCCGTAGAAGCGCGGCACCCCGGCATCGGCGTCCGAGGCGGGGTGGTCGATGACCGTGCCCTCGGTGACGATCAGGCCGACGCCGCCCTCGACGCGGCGGCGGTAATAGGCGGCGACCTCGGCGGTCGGCACCTGTCCGGGCGACTTGCCGCGCGTCATGGGGGCCATGACGAAGCGGTTGGGAACGCTCAACGTCTTCAGCGAGAACGGCTTGAACAGCGGATCGAGAACGGAACTCATGGGCGTACCCCCCAGGGCGATGGATCGACGCGCTGACATGGGGTTTCGGGCGGCGGCTGTCCAGCGGCGGGGCGTGAACCGTTGCGTAAGTCCGCGCCGCGGGGTTTATCGGTTCCGCCCACGATGACCGAGTCTCCGCCACCGCCGGCCCGGCGGCCCCCCCTCACCGACGTCTTCCGGCACCGGAACTACCGGCTGTTCTTCGCGGGACAGTTGCTGTCGCTGATGGGCTCGTGGATGCAGACAATCGGCCAGGCCTGGCTGGTCTACAAGCTGACCGGCTCGCCGCTGGCCCTCGGCCTCATCGGCTTCCTGCAACAAGGCCCGGTCTTCTTCTTCTCGGTGCTGGGCGGCACGGTCGCAGACCGGGTCGACCGCCGGCGGCTGATCATGCTGACCCAGGCCGCCTTCCTGGTTCAGGCGGCGACGCTGGCGATCCTCTCCTTCACCGGCCTGGTGGAACTCTGGCACGTCGCCTGCCTGGCGCTGGCCTTCGGCCTGCTCAACGCGGTCGACGTGCCGACGCGCCAGTCGTTCACCGTGGAAATGGTCGGCCGCGCCGATCTGCAAAGCGCCATCGCGCTCAACTCGATCATGTTCAACATGGCGCGCGTGGTCGGCCCGGCGGTCGCCGGCGTCACCATCGCCATGGTCGGCGAATCCTGGTGCTTCGCGATCAACGCCTTCAGCTATCTCGCGGTGCTGACCAGCCTTTTCCTGATGCGGGTCATGCCCTTCGTGCGGCCCTCGGAGATGCAGCATCCGCTGAAGGACATCGCCGAGGGCTTCCGCTATTTGATCGCCCACCGCGAGATTCGCACGGCGCTGCTGGCGCTGGCGGTCTCCAGCTTCGCGGGCGGGCCGTATCTGACCATGATGCCGGTCTTCGCGCGCGAGGTGCTGGGCGCGGACGCCGATGGCTACGGCCTGCTGATGACGACGGTTGGGGCGGGGGCGCTCTGCGGGGCGCTGGCGATGGGGCGGCTGCGGCCGGACCTGCTCGCCAAGGCGCCCTCGGTCGCCGCCATCGGCTTCGGCATCTTCCTCGTCGCCTTCAGCTTCGCGCGCAGTTTCCCGCTCGCCATGGCGCTGATCCTGCCGACCGCCTTCTGCCTGATGCTCCAGGGCAGCGCGACCAATATCAGCGTGCAGATGGCGGTCGACGACCGGATGCGCGGGCGGGTGATGGCCTATTACACGATGTCGTTCCTGGGGATGATGCCGTTCGGCTCGCTCGCCGCCGGGGCTGTGGCGGCGCAGATCGGCGTGCCGCTCACCCTCACCTGCGGCGGCATCGTCTGCGCGCTGGGCGGGATCGCATCGCTCTGGTTGCGCCGGCGGCAGCCCGGCTGAAGCACAGGTTGCGGCAGAAGGGTGCATTGTTCCGGAACCGCAACCGTTAACCAATGTTACCGGCGTGATCTGGGTCAAATATCTGACTCCGTTAACCATTTTGGCTTTGGAGCCTGGTTAAAAATGAGTTAAGGAAAAGGCCTCGCAGGTTTTTGGTCGAGGTAAAACCATGAAGTCGATTGTTGCAGGTCTGAGCCTTCTCGCTCTCACGGTGCCGGCCCACGCCGACATCTTCGCTCGTACGGCGAACGACTCGTCGACCCTCGTCGTCGGCGGCCTCCTGGCCGCGGTGGCGGCGCTGGTCGTCTATCGCTCGGGCGCCAAGCGCGCCGTCTGATAGCTCCATGGCCGGGCGTTCGCGCCCGGCTACGGACTGTCGGTCCCTTTGAGTTCGATCTGGCCGCCGCAAGGCGGCCATTTCGTTTCCGGGCCTTCGCCCGCCGCGGATGGTTAGCTCTCTAACCTGTTGCCCGTCCCGGCTCGCCGGTGCAGCCTCGCGTCCGCATCCAAGGGGCGGGGACCATGACCGACGAGGCCGACTGGCAGGCGCTGCCGCACAGACTTCTCTGCACGGTCGAGTTCCGCATGGACGGGGCGATGATCCCGGTCGGCGACACGCCCTGGGGCACGCGGCGCATCGGCTACATTTCCGGCGGAACGGTGAAGGGTGCGCGCCTCAGCGGCGAGGTCCTGCCGGGCGGCGGCAATTGGGCTGAGGCGGGCCGCATCGCCGACGGCACGGCGATCTCCACTTTCGACGCGCGCACCGTCTGGCGCACCCATGACGGGGCTACGATCTATGTGACGCATGGCGGGCGCATGGCGGTCCCGCCCGCCTCGGCGGCGGCTTTCGCCGATCCGCAGGCTGCGGCGGCGATGGACAAGTCCGGCTACTACGCCCGCATCGCGCCGCTCTTCGAGACGGCGGACCCGCGCTATCACTGGCTGAACGCCATCGTGGCGATCGGCTGCGGACGGCGCATCGCAGGCGGCATCCGCTACACGGTCTTCGAGATCGCCTGACTTCGGGATCGCCTGACTTCGGGATCGCCTGAATTCGGGATCGCCTGAATTCGGGAAATCCAGACTTCGGGACCGCCTGGAAGGAATTCGCGCCCCGCGGGGGCGGATAAGGTGGTGGGGATTCTGTTGCCCAGCTCCCCACCGGGCTGCGCTTACCTGTTAGGCAGCGAGGGCCATTTCATTGTCGTTGGCACCTATGCGACGACCCGATAACGGCGGATATCATACCGGGCAAAAGCTACGTCTTTACACGTCCGTCGATCCTATTTCGCCCCCATCAACTGAACCCCTTGAGGTTCACTTGGTGGAGGCGCCGGGTACCGCCCCCGGGTCCGAGCCGCTTATTACACGCGCGTTTATCGCCATAGCCGGGCAAGCCGGCACCGATGAATATAGGGGGTCGCCTCAGGAAAATCATCCCCCTTCGCCGGAGGGCCGGTTTCCGGCCGTTCCGGGGCCGGCATCCGGCCCGACCCCGCCGGACCGCGACGCCATGCCTTCTGGCGGCTGCTGAATATGTTCCTATATTGGGTGGCTTCCGGAGAGCGTTTCCGGGCAAAGCCGGCCGGGCAGGCCCCCCCCTCCCGCTCCCCGGCGAGGAACGAAGATGCTTTGTTACGCGCCTCCGGCATTTTGTTTCGCTCCGGGGCGAAGTCATCCACAGGAAACCGGTCCGGGTATCGCCGCGAATCAGGCACACTGGCGGCGGACCGCGACCGGCAGGAACGGGCGGCGAAGGACGGGGCGGCAGAGGACTGGCGATGCGCCAATATCTCGACCTGATGGAGCTGGTCCTCAAGACCGGCGTGAAGAAGACCGATCGCACCGGCACCGGCACGCTGTCGGTGTTCGGCCATCAGATGCGCTTCGACCTGACGGAGGGCTTTCCGCTGGTCACCACTAAGAAGGTCCACATGAAGTCCGTGATCCACGAGCTTCTGTGGTTCCTGAAGGGCGAGACCAATATCGCCTATCTCAGGCAGAACGGCGTGCGCATCTGGGACGAGTGGGCCGACGAGCGCGGCGATCTCGGCCCGGTCTACGGCCATCAATGGCGCTCCTGGCCGGCCCGCAACGGCGAGACCATCGACCAGATCGCGGCGCTGGTGGAGATGATCCGCCGCACGCCGGACTCGCGCCGCCTGCTGGTCACCGCCTGGAACCCGGCCGACGTCGACCGCATGGCGCTGCCGCCCTGCCACTGCCTCTTCCAGTTCTACGTCGCCGAGGGGCGGCTCTCCTGCCAGCTCTACCAGCGTTCCGCCGACATCTTCCTCGGCGTGCCGTTCAACATCGCCTCCTATGCGCTGCTCACGCTGATGCTGGCGCAGGTGACGGGCCTCAAGCCCGGCGAGTTCATCCACACGCTCGGCGACGCGCATCTCTACTCCAACCATCTGGAGCAGGCGGCGCTTCAGCTCTCGCGCGCCCCCAAGGCGCTGCCGGTCATGCGCATCAATCCGGCGATCAAGGACATCTTCGCCTTCGCCTACGAGGATTTCCGCCTCGAAGGCTACGAGGCCCATCCCCACATCGCCGCGCCGGTCGCAGTGTGACGGTCCTGACGATCCGCCGGGCGGAGGAGGGCGATGCGGCCCTCGTCCTCCAGCTGCTGCACGAGCTGGCGGTCTTCGAAAAGCTCGACACGCCCGAATTCTTCCGCCTGACCGAGGCGATCGTCGCCCGCGACTTCATTGGCTCCGCCGCGCGGGTGGCGGCGGATCTGGGCTATTGGGGCGGCGAGGCGGCGGGGATCTGCGTCTGGTACCGCACCTACACCACCTTCCGCGCCGCGCCCGGCCTGTTCCTCGAAGACATCTTCGTCCGCCCCGCCTTTCGCGGCTTCGGCATCGGCCGCTCCTTCTTCGTGCATCTGGCGCGCGTCGCCGCCGCCGAAGGGGCGGACCGCATCGACTGGTCGGTGCTCGACTGGAACGAGAAGGCGATCGGCTTCTACCGCGCCATGGGGGCCGGGCCGTATGAGGGCTGGACCAATTACCGCCTGCGCGGCCCGGCCATCGCGGCGCTGGCGGACGAGCGATGAGCGGCCCGCTGGTCTCGCTGATGGTCGCCGCCGCCCGCAACGGCGTCATCGGCCGCGAGGGGCGGCTGCCCTGGCGCATCCCGGAAGACATGCGCTGGTTCCGCAAGCACACGATGGGCAAGACCGTGGTGATGGGGCGCAAGACCTGGGAGAGCCTGCCCAAGGCCCCGCTGCCCGGCCGCACCAACATCGTCGTCACCCGCAACCGCAGCTGGGAGCCCCGCTTCGACGAGGCCGCCTTCTCCAAGAACCAGTCGGAAGGCCACCGTCTGCTGGTGACCTGGGGGCTGGAGGCGGCGATCGAGCACGCCGCCCGCGGCGACATCCCGGCCCCCGAGATCGTGGTGATCGGCGGCGCCGAACTCTACGCCGCCGCGCTGCCGATGGCCGGGCGGCTCTATCTGACCGACGTCGATCTGGAGCCGGAGGGCGACGCCTTCATGCCGCCCTTCGACCGCAGCGTGTGGACCGAGAGCTTCGCGCAGACCTTCCCGGCGCTCCCGGGCGCGACCCCCGGCTTCACATTTCGGATGCTTGAGCGCGCTACTTGATCTCGCCCGTTGCGTCGCGCGCCAAGGCGGCTAACGTGCCGCCGCCGCATTCGCCCGCGACCCACAAGAAATCCAGGAAACGCTCATGGCCATCACCGAAGTCGCCACCGGACTGAAATTCCCCGAAGGCCCTGTCGTCATGGACGACGGCTCGGTCATCGTCGTCGAGATCGCCGCCGGGGCGATCACCCGGGTGCTGCCGAACGGCCGCAAGCAGACCATCGCCAAGCCGGGGGGCGGCCCCAACGGCGCGGCCATTGGCCCCGACGGCGCGCTCTATGTCTGCAACAATGGCGGCTTCGAGTATCACAAGGTGCGCGGGGTGATGATCCCCGGCCACCAGGCCAAGGACTATTCCGGCGGCCGCATCGAGCGCGTCGATCTTTCGACCGGCAAGGTCGAGGTGCTCTACACCCATTCCGGCGGCGTCGCGCTGCGCGGCCCCAACGACATCGTGTTCGACCGCCAGGGCGGCTTCTGGTTCACCGACCACGCCAAGTCGACGCACGATTTCCGCCAGTGGGGCTCGCTGCACTACGCCAGGATCGACGGCAGCCACATCTCGACCGAGATCGCCAGCATCATGGCCCCGAACGGCGTCGGCCTCTCGCCCGACGAGAAGACGGTCTATTACGCCGAGACGCTGTCGGGCCGCCTGTTCGGCGCGGCGATCGCCAAGCCGGGCAAGCTCGCCAAGGGCGCCGGCCTCGTTCCGGGCGGCGTCTTCGTCGGGGCGCAGCCGACGCACGCCTATTTCGACAGCCTCGCGGTGCAGGCGAACGGCGACGTGTGCGTGGCGACGATCCTCAACCCCGGCATCACGACCTTCACGCCGAAGGGCAAGATCCGCTTCACCTCGCTCGCCCAGTTCGCCGACCCGCTGGTCACCAACATCGCCTTCGGCGGCAAGGCCATGAAAACCGCCTACATCACGCTGTCGGGACGCGGAAAGCTCATCTCGATGCCGTGGGCGCAGGCGGGCCTGAGACTGAACTTCAACGCGTGAGACCCATGACCGCAAGATTCGAACTTCACGGAATCTTTCTTTCGGGGCCCGCCTACAAGGTCGGCCTGCTGCTCTCGCTCTGCGGCGAGGCGTTCGACTATGTCCATGTCGATCTGATGACGGGCGCCCACAAATCGCCCGCCTATCTGGAACGCAACCGCTTCGGCGTCGTGCCCACGCTGATCGACCGCGAGGCCGGAACGCAGATGGCGCAGTCCTCGGCCATTCTCGAAGAGATCGCGCTGCTGACCGGCAAGTTCTACGGCGGCAGCCCGGCCGAGCGGCGCGCGGCGCGCGAATGGGTGCTGTGGGGCTGGGACCGGCTGGCGAAGGGCATCTACCGCTCGCGCGCCGCCAAGTTCGGCTTCGTCAAATATCCCCCCGAAGTCGTCGACCATTATCGCAGCGAAGGCGAAGCCGGGCTGAAGGCGCTCGACTTCTTCCTGAAGGGCCGGGAGTGGATTTGCGACGGCGCGCAGCCGACCTTCGCCGACATCGACCTCTTCGGCTTCGCCATCTATGCGGGCGAAGCGGGTCTGTCGCTGGACGGCCTCACCCATCTCCAGGCCTGGATCAAGCGGATCGAGGCGCTGCCCGGCTATCGCAGCCCCGGCGAGCTGCTGCCCAAGGAAAGCCGCACGGCCGCCTGACGGCCGTCTAGGCCATCACGATGCGCGGCGGCGGCCTGGAGGCGACGCCCGCATCGAGCTGGGCGGCGACGCGCTCGGCGACGGCGATGAAGGCGCGCGCCTCCGCGCCGTCCGGATGGGCGGCGACGACCGGGGCGCCGTCATCCGATCCCTCGCGGATCGACAGGTGCAGCGGAATTTCGCCGAGGAACTCGGTCCCCAGCTCCGCCGCCGCCTTGCGCGCCCCCCCATGACCGAACAGATGCGCCTCATGTCCGCAATTCGGGCAGACATAGAGGCTCATGTTTTCGACGACGCCGAGCACCGGCACTTCGAGCTTGCGGAACATGGCGATGCCCTTGCGGGCGTCGAGCAGGGCGATGTCCTGCGGCGTCGAGACGACGACCGCGCCGGTCAGCGCGACGCGCTGCGCGAGGCTGAGATGGATGTCGCCGGTGCCGGGCGGCATGTCGATCACCAGCACATCGAGTTCGCCCCAGCTGACCTGGGTCAGCAGCTGGTGCAGCGCGCCGGTCGCCACCGGCCCGCGCCAGACGGCCGGCGCATCGCGGTCGATCAGCAGGCCGATCGACATGGCCTTCAGGCCATAGCGCTCCATCGGCTCCAGCATCTTGCCGTCCGCCGAATGCGGCCGCCCGCTGAGACCCAGAAGGTGCGGCACAGAGGGACCATAGATGTCGGCATCCATCAGCCCGACCCGCTTGCCGAGGCGGGCGAGGGCGAGGGCGAGGTTGACGGCGACGGTGGATTTGCCGACGCCGCCTTTACCGCTGGCGACGGCGACGATGGCGCCGACGCCCGGCAGCGGCTGCGCATGGGATCCACGGTGCGGCACGGGCTCTTTTCGCGGTCCGGCCTCGGCGGTGAGGACGGCGGTCACCGCCTCGACCCCGCGTACCGACCGGGCCGCCTTCTCGCAGGCCGCCCGCACGGCCTCGTAGAGGGGGGCCATGTCGGCGGCGACCTCGATCATG
This sequence comes from Alphaproteobacteria bacterium, assembly GCA_046348585.1. GTDB lineage: Bacteria > Pseudomonadota > Alphaproteobacteria > Micropepsales > Micropepsaceae > JADZAI01. The sequence continues at coordinate 2,771 of JAXMDZ010000031.1, read as the reverse complement.
AAGCCGACCCGGCCCTCGCGCACCACGAGGCCCTGAACCAGGCCCGCATCCATCACGCCGCGCCCGGATTTCGGGTCGCGCACGCGGTTGAGGGCGGCGGCGATCTGGTCTCTCGTGGGCTGTGTCATGGCGCGCCTGAATATCACGTCCCGGTCCGTTCAGCTTGATTTCGGGGGTCCGGCGTCCGATATAGCCCGACGCTCTTGTTCCCGGCCGTCCGACGCTTACATGACGGCTCAGGTGGAGGAAACGGTTGCATGCCTTGGCAGAATAACTCGGGCGGCCCATGGGGCGGCGGCGGCAAGGACGGCGGCCGCGGTCCGTGGGGGCAGGGTGGCGGCAATCGCGGTGGCAACGGGGGCGGCGGCGACCGGCCGCCCAATCTGGAAGATCTGATCCGCCGGGGCCAGGAACGTGTGAAGCAGGTCCTGCCGGGCGGTCCGATCGGCTCGCGCGGCCTGGCGCTGATCGCCCTGCTGATCGCGCTCGCCTGGCTGGCGACCGGCATCTACACCGTCGAGCCGGACGAGCAGGGCATCGTCAAGACGTTCGGGGCCTATAGCCGCCAGACCGGGCCGGGTATCGGCTATCACCTGCCCTGGCCGATCGAGAGCGTCGAGACACCCAAGGTCACGCGCGAGAACCAGATCAATGTCGGCATCCGCAACGACGGCAGCCGCCCGACCGACGTGCTGGAAGAGAGCCTGATGCTGACCGGCGACGAGAACATCGTCGATATCGATTTCACGGTCTTCTGGGTGATCCGCGACGCGCCGGAATATCTGTTCAACGTCGAGGACGTGGACGCGACCATCAAGGCGGTCGCCGAGTCGGCGATGCGCGAGGTCGTCGGCCGCAGCAACCAGCAGCGCATCCTCACCGAGGACCGCGACAAGATTCAGCGCGAGGTCCAGCAGCTGATGCAGGCGACGCTCGACGCCTACAAGGCGGGCGTCACCGTCCAGCGCGTTCAGTTGCAGCGGGTCGATCCGCCGCAGGAAGTGATCGAGGCCTTCCGCGACGTGCAGGCGGCGCGCGCCGATGCCGAGCGTTCGCGCAACGAGGCCGAAGCGTATCGCAACAAGAAGGTGCCGGACGCTCAGGGCCGCGCGGCGCAGATCAAACAGGACGCCGAGGCCTACAAGTCGCAGACCGTGGCGCAGGCCCAGGGCGAGGCGCAGCGGTTCCTGTCCGTCTATGAGCAGTACAAGCTGGCGCCCGACGTGACGCGCGAGCGCATCTATCTGGAGACGATGGAAAAGGTGTTCGGCCGGACCAACAAGATCATCGTGGATGGCGCGGGGGCGGGCGTCGTGCCCTATCTGCCGCTCGATCAGCTGAAGGCCAAGCCGGCCGCCCCGGCCGAAGCGGCGCCGGAAGCCGACGGCTCGACCTCGCCGTTCGGAGGCCGCTGACATGCGCACGACCCTCATCGCCCTCGGCGCGCTCTTCGGCGGTCTGCTGCTGGTGTGGAACTTCGTGTTCTTCACCGTCGATCAGACCGAGCAGGCGCTGGTCGTCCAGCTCGGCCAGCCGCAGCGCGTGGTCACCGAGCCCGGTCTCAACGTCAAGATTCCGCTGCTGCAGAACGTCATCTATTTCGAGAAGCGCGTCCTCGCGCTGGATGCGCCGTCGGAGGAAGTCACCTCTATCGACCAGAAGCGCCTGGTGGTCGACGCCTTCGCCCGCTACCGCATCGTCGATCCGCTGAAATTCTATCAGACGGTCAACAATGTCAGTCAGGCCGAGCAGCGGCTGAGCGCCATCCTCAATTCGAACATCCGCGTGATCCTGGCGGGCCGCACCTTCCAGGCGGTGCTGTCGGGTCAGCGGGCCGAACTGATGCGGATCATCCGCGACGAGACAAACGAAGAGGCGAAGACGCTGGGCATCGAGATCGTCGACGTGCGCATCCGCCGCGCCGACCTGCCCGAGGCCAACAGCAACGCCATCTTCAGCCGCATGCGCACCGACCGTCAGCGCGAGGCCACCGACATCCGCGCCAAGGGCGCTCAGGCGGCCCAGGAGATCAGGGCCGAGGCCGACAAGCAGGTGACCATCATCCTCGCCGAAGCGCAGAAGGCCGCCGACATCATGCGCGGCGAAGGCGAGGGCGAACGCAACCGCATCTTCGCCGAGGCCTTCTCGAAGGATCCTAGCTTCTTCGAGTTCTACCGCTCGATGCAGGCCTATGCGGCCTCGATGGGCGGCGAGGACACGACCATGGTCCTGTCGCCGGACAGCGCCTTCTTCCGCTATTTCCGCGGCGGGGCAAGCGGCGGCGCGCCGCAGTAACGAACGCGCAAGGCAGGCGGGCCTAGGCTCGCCTGCCGTCCGCAGCCCGGTGCGCGGCTTCGCCGCAATGTGATCACGATCCGGTGCTGGGGTCGGGCAGTGTCGCGCCGGGCGAACGGCGTCTTTCGGCAGGAGTTAGCATCTTGGCCTCTCTTCGCATCTTCTCGGCGGCCTGTCTTTCTGCGGCGCTGGCATTCGCGGCCGCGCCGCCGCCTGCGCTCGCGCGCTCAGCGCCCGATAGTTTCGCCGATCTGGCGGCGCGGCTTTCCCCGGCCGTGGTCAACATCTCGACCAGCCAGAAGATCGACCGGCCGGACCTCGACGAGGTGCCGCAATTCCCGCCCGGCTCTCCCTATGAGGAGATGTTCAAGGACTATTACGAAGAGCAGCAGGCGAGCCAGGTGACCTCGCTCGGCTCGGGCTTCGTGATCGACGCCGGCGGCGTCATCGTCACCAACAATCACGTCATCGAGGGC
>JAXMDZ010000030.1:0-22315 GCA_046348585.1 Alphaproteobacteria bacterium | reverse complement strand
ACCCGCAGGGCACGCTCGCCGAGCGCATCCGGGCGGGCGGGGCGGGCATCCCCGCCTTCTTCACCGCCACCGGCGTCGGCACGCTGGTCGCCGAGGGCAAGGAAGTGCGCGAATTCGGCGGCCGCCGCTACGTGATGGAGACGGCGCTGAAGGCCGACCTTTCCATCGTCAAGGCGTGGAAGGCCGACGAGGCGGGCAATCTCGTCTTCCGCAAGACGGCGCGGAACTTCAACCCGATGATGGCGACCGCCGGCAAGGTGACGGTCGCCGAGGTGGAGGAGATCGTCCCCGCCGGCGCGCTCGACCCTGACTTCATCCACACGCCGGGCATCTATGTGCACCGCCTCGTCGCGGGCAAATTCCAGAAACGCATCGAACAGCGCACCACGCGCGCGCGGGAGGCCTGACCCATGCCCTGGACCCGCGATCAGCTCGCCGCCCGCGCCGCCCTGGAGCTCAAGGACGGCTTCTACGTCAATCTCGGCATCGGCATCCCGACGCTGGTGGCCAACCACATTCCCGCCGGCATGGACGTGACGCTCCAGTCGGAGAACGGCATGCTCGGCATGGGGCCGTTCCCCCATGACGACGAGGTCGATCCCGACCTCATCAACGCCGGCAAGCAGACCATCACCGAACTGCCCGTCACCTCGTATTTCTCCTCGTCCGACAGCTTCGCGATGATCCGCGGCGGCCATATCGACCTCTCCATCCTCGGCGCGATGGAGGTGGACGAGCAGGGCGACATCGCCAACTGGATGATCCCCGGCAAGATGGTGAAGGGAATGGGCGGGGCGATGGATCTCGTCGCCGGCGTCCGCCGCGTCGTCGTGGTGATGGAGCACGCCAACAAGGCGGGCGAGTCCAAGGTGCTGAGGCGCTGCACGCTGCCGCTCACCGGGGTCGGCGTCGTCAACCGCATCATCACCGATCTCTGCGTGATGGACGTGAAGCCGGGCGGCGGCCTCAAGCTGGTCGAACTCGCCCCCGGCGTCACGCTCGACGAAGTGAAGGCGAAGACCGAGGCGGCGCTCGAAGCCTGAGCGCAATCGACCGCATTGACTCGACGCCCGGCCTGTCGTCGCCTGCGCCATCGCGAGCAGGAGGCGCAGTCGGCCGATGGGACGGTTACTGCATCGTTTTACGCGTCCTGGCGCCGTCCTGGCGCTCCTCTTGGCCGTGTTCGCCGGGACCGTCTCGGCGCAAGATCGAGCGCCCGGCATCCCCGCGACCGATCCGGCCTTCATGCCGCTGCTGCGGCTCGCCGACGAGCTGGAGAGCAAGGCGCAGAACTGCGCCGCCGGCGATTGTCCCAATGTGGATTGCGCGAAATTCGCCGACCTCAGGACCTCGCTCGCGGCGATCAAGGCGCTGCTCGGCCCGACCGAGTGGCTGTCGCTCTATGGCGAGACCGCCGACAAGCCGGACGGCTCGCCCCGCCGGCTGGAGGGCGACGTCAGGACGCTCGGCTACTGGATGGCGCTCCTGCGCGAAGACACGATGCGCCACGTCGCCGACGTCAATGCCGGCCTCAACAGGAACGCCAGGCGCCGCGACAATCTGGATCGCCTGCGCATGGTGGCGACCTTCTTCACCGACATGAGCAAGCTCGCCCAGGACGCGATCGACATCGCTTCGCTCGGTAAACTGCTCGTCGAACGCGCGCCGCAGCTCATGTTCCGCTTCGACGAACCGGCCTCGGCGCTGAAGGACATCGCCGACATGCTGGGCGTCCTCGACGGCGCGATCGCCATGGTGGACGGCGTCGACGTGTTCAAGCGCCAGCAACAGGTCGTGGAGGGCGAGGCGGCGGCCGCCGGTCTCGATCTTCCCGGCAGCGTCGGCACGCTGACCAACGCCATGGGCATGATCAGCGACGGCGTCGGCAGTGCGGTAAGCGTCCGCGAATTGCGCAAAGCCCGCGCTCTCGCCGCCGAGGCGCTCGATGAGGCGCGCGCGGCGGCCAATTTCCTGCACAAGCCGATCGAAGGCGCGTCCGCCGAGGCGATCGAAGTCGCCATGAGGGGCCGCGCCGCGCTCGCCGCCGAGGCGCAGAAACGCGCCGCCGAACTTGCCGGCAAAGCCGCCGAGGCGACGACGTCGCTCAAGTTCAGCCTCGCCCAGGCGCTGCTGACACCGCTCACCATGATTTCCGACTATCAGATCGGCAAGCTGCAGGAAGAGCTCGACGAGATCACGGCGGTGATGGAGGCCGAGGAGAAGGCCTACATGAATGCGAATTTCGAGCACATCAAGGCGGCCGACCGCAACGAAGCGCTGCTCCAGGCGATGGAGCGTTTCGACGCGGCGCTCGCGGCGCTCGAATCCTGCGCGGCCTCATGCCCGGATGTCGGGATGCGGGCGCCGCCGCTCGACATTCCGGTGGCCAGCTTCCGCGCCGGGCCCGACGGCAGGCCCAGCGAAGGCACGGCGATCCCATGGTTCGAAAAGGCGATCGGCGCCTATGTCGCCGAGGCCTCGGCGGCGCTTGACGATTTCGTCGAGGCATCGGCATTCGATCGGCCATCGGTCGAGCTCAAACCGGCCAAGACGGCGTTCGGCGTCAACGAACGCATCGAAATCGCCTATAGCGGCCCGGCCTGTCTGTTGAGGGGCGGTTTCGTCGTCTTCGACGCAGGGCGCTCGCAGTCCACCAGGCCGGAAGGCGGCGTCGTCAGCTTCGCGGGCCACGACAAGCCCGGCAGATATGCATATCGCTTCGTATCGAAGCGCCTCGGCGTTCCGTTGACCGCGGAAATCCTGGTCGGCGAGCCGCCCGGGGCCAAAGCGCCCACGCGCGATGGCGGGAAGGGCCAGCTCGACTGGCGGACGGTCGGCCCGTTCACCGCGACCTGCGGCGGCGGCGCCGAAGGATCGTACACCTTCGACATCGCGCCGCGCTGGAAGGCCGAGCGCGGCGAATTCGCGATATTCTGGTTCAGCGGCGCGGGAAACGAAGACGACTTCTTCAGGATGCCCGGCTGCCGCTGGAAGTATCTCGATCAGACCGTCAAGTCGGTGCGCATCACCTTCGACGATGGTTCGGTCAGCACGAGCATGGACGGCGCCAGTTCGCATCAGGCCTTCCCGGCCGGCGCGACCAGGGTGACGCGGATCGAACTGGCCGTCACGCCTGCCTACAAGCAATCGTTTCAGGTGGTCTGGGACTTCTAGGAGACGTCTTGCTGTGAGGGCGCCGGATCGCGCATAAGGCGCGCCTCATGGCCGCGCCCCTGCTTCAGCTCCGCGACATCCGCCTCACCTTCGGCGGCGCCCCCCTGCTCGACGGGGCGGAGTTCGTCGTCGGCGCGGGCGAGCGCCTGGCGCTAGTCGGGCGCAACGGCTCGGGCAAGTCGACGCTGCTGAAGATCGCCGCCGGTCTGGCCGAGGCCGACAGCGGCGAGCGCTTCGCCGACCCGGCCGCCACCATCCGCTACCTGCCGCAGGAGCCCGACCTTTCCGGCTTCGAGACGGCGCTCGCCTATGTCGAGGCGGGCCTCGCCGAGGGCGACGATCCGCACCGCGCGCTCTATCTGCTGAACGAGCTGGGCCTCACCGGGGCCGAGCACCCGGCGCATCTGTCGGGCGGCGAGGCCCGCCGCGCGGCGCTCGCCCGCACGCTCGCCCCCAGCCCGGACATTCTGCTGCTCGACGAGCCGACCAACCATCTCGACCTGCCGGCCATCGAATGGCTGGAGCGCGAGCTTCAGTCGATGTCCTCGGCGCTCGTCCTCATCAGCCACGACCGCCGCTTCCTGGAGCGGCTCTCGCGCGCCGTCGTCTGGCTCGATCGCGGCCGCACGCGGCGCATGGAGCGCGGCTTTGCCGGTTTCGAGGCCTGGCGCGACGAGGTGCTGGCGCAGGAGGAACTCGAACGCCACAAGCTCGACCGCCAGATCGCCCGCGAGGAGGACTGGCTGCGCTACGGCGTCACCGCGCGGCGCAAGCGCAACCAGGGCCGCCTCGCCGGCCTCAATGCGCTGCGCACGGCGCGGCGCGAGCAGCGCAAGGCGGCGGGCGCGGCGGTGATGGCGGCGACGGAGGGCGCGACCTCCGGCACCCGGGTGATCGAGGCGAAGTCGGTCTCCAAGTCCTATGGCGAGGCGGCCATCGTGCACGATTTCTCCACCCGCATCCTGCGCGGCGACCGGGTCGGCGTGGTCGGCCCGAACGGCGCGGGCAAGACGACGCTGCTGAAATTGCTGACCGGGCGGCTCGAACCCGACGCCGGCACGGTGACGCTCGGGGCCAATGTCGAGCTCGCCTGGCTCGACCAGCAGCGCGCCGCGCTCGACCCCGATCTCTCGGTCGCCGACACGCTGACCGGCGGCGGCAGCGACACGCTCAGCGTCGGCGGCGTCACCCGCCATGTGGTCGGCTATCTGAAGGAATTCCTCTTCGCCCCCGAACAGATGCGCCAGAAGGTGCGCGCGCTTTCGGGCGGCGAGCGCGGACGGCTGCTGCTGGCGCGGGCCTTCGCGCGGCCGAGCAATCTTCTGGTGCTCGACGAACCGACCAACGATCTCGACCTCGAAACCCTCGACGTGCTCCAGGAAGTGCTGACCGACTATCCCGGCACCGTGCTGCTGGTCAGCCACGACCGCGACTTCCTCGATCGCGTCGCCACCTCCATCGTCATGGCGGAAGGCGAGGGCCGCTTCGTCGAGTACGCCGGCGGCTACGGCGACATGGTCGCCCAGCGCGGCGCGGGCGTGACCGCCAAGACGGCCGCCAGGCAAGCCGCCCCGGCCAAGGCGCCGAAGGCGGAGGCCGCCCCGCGCGCCCCGGCGCGCAAGCTCTCCTTCAAGGACAAGCACGCGCTCGAAACCCTGCCCGGGCGCATCGAGGGGCTCGCCGCCGAAATCGCGGCGCTGGAGGACAAGCTCGCCGACGGGGCCTTCTACGCCCGCGACCCCAAGGGCTTCACCGAGGCGAGCGCCCGCCTCGACGCCGCCCGCGCCGAACGCGACGCCGCCGAACACCGCTGGCTGGAACTGGAAATGCTGCGCGAGGAGATGGAGGCCTGACGACGCGAAGCTCGCCGGCCTCATCCGTCCTCATGGCCGGGCTCGACCCGGCCATCCAGCCCCTTCGGCCCCGCCTCACGAACCCCCGTCCACGCGGATGATCGCCCCGGTCGTGAAGCTCGACGCCGGGCTCGCCAGGAACAGCGCGGCGGTGACGATCTCCTCGGGCCGCCCCGGCCGGCCCAGCGCGTTGGTGGCCTTCTCGCGCGCTTCCGGCGTCCAGGCCTTGGCGATGTCGGTCAGGAACGGCCCCGGCGAGATCGTGTTGACGCGCACCTTGGGCGCGTATTCGCGGGCGAAGGAAACGGTCATCGCATTCAGCGCCGCCTTCGCGCCGGAATAGGGCACGACTTCGGGCAGGGGATAGAGCGCGCCCGACGACGACACGTTGACGATCGTGCCGCCCGCGCCGTCGAACATGCGCTTGGCGACCAGCGCGCCCAGCCGGAACGGCCCCTTGAAGTTGAGGTCCATCACCTTGTCGAACAGCGCCTCGGCATAGTCGTGGCTGGCGACGCGCGGTCCCATCCCGGCATTGTTGACCAGAATGTCGACGCGGCCCCACGCGGCATAGACGGTCTCGACCAGCCGCTCGGCGTCCTCCCAGCGCGACATGTTAACGGAAACCGCCATGGCCCTGCGCCCCATCGCCTGCACCTCGGCGGCCGCCGCCTCGCAGGCGTCCAGCTTGCGGCTGGCGATGACGACATCCGCGCCGCGCGCCGCGAAGGCCCGCACCATCTGCAAGCCGAGTCCCCGGCTGCCGCCGGTGATCAGCGCGATCTTCCCGGTAAGGTCGAACATCGGATCGGTCATGGCCTCGCTCCCTGCGGCGGTTCTTGTTGGCAAGCGTCATGGCACGGATCGCCCGCCCGGCAAACGCCCGCCCGGCAAACGCCCGCACTTGGGGGCGACCGATCGGCGCAGCGACGCCGCGCGCCTTGAGGGCGGCGGCGGACCGTGATCGCCTCGGCGCGTCAAGGCCGCCCGCCCCGGGCGCGCCGCGCGGCGGAGGTGCCCGATGGCGACGCTCCACGTCTATGTCCCGTTCCCGAGGGTGGCGAAGAATCCGCCCGACAAGGGCAGGCGCTCCGATCTGCGCGAGGATTCCGCCCAGCTCGCCCAGTGCTTCGTGCCGCAGAAGATCAGCGGCATCGATGTCGATGCCTGTTCGGTCTTCTTCGCGGAGGAACGGGGCGGCAAGGCCGTCGAACCGGGCGACATCCTCGTCGTCTTCGCCCATGGCGGCGACTTCTATGGCCCACGTCACAAAAAGCACCCGGGCGAGGACTATCTGAAGCTCACCGACAATCAGGGTTCGAAGATCAAGATCCCCGACCTCATCGGCCATCTTCAGGCCCTGCACGCCGGAAACGCCGCCTATGTCGTCTTCGCGGCCTGCTTCTCGGCCCTGCCGGGGCATATCGCGCCGTCATGGGCGGCGGTGAACGGCGACCAGCCGGTCTATGGCTGCACGACGGAACTTCAGGGGGCGCTGGTCAAGTTCACGTCGCCAAGACGTGACGCCAGACAGCAGTCGATACTCAAGGTGAATTCCACCGTCGGAAAGAAAACGCAACGCTCGCTCGACTCGGCTGCGAAATGGGCGGCTGGGCGGCGGAAGAAAGCGGCTGCGAAGGGAATTGACGTCGACCGGCCTGAAACCGGCGCGATCATCGCCGCCATGTTCCTGGCCGATGACCCGCGCCTCACGCGCATCGAATAAGGGCGCATCGCCCGGCGCGCTTGCGCGCGCCCCGCGCCGGCCTATCGTGGCGCGGCAGAAGAACGGGAGACGCCCATGCAGACGACCCACATCCCCTACGCCGCCGACGGGCGGCAGATGATCGGCACGCTCAGCGTCGGCAAGGGCGTCGGCAAGCGCCCGGCGATCCTCATCGCCCATGAAGGCCCCGGCCTCGACGATCACGCCCGCGCCGTCGCCGCGCGGCTCGCCGAACTCGGCTTCATCGCCTTCGCGCTCGACTATAACGGCGGCGGCCAGTGGCTGCCCGACCGGGCGCAGATGATGGCCCGCATCGGCGAATTGTCGGCTGCGCCTGATCGCATCGTCGCGCTGGGGCAGGCGGGGCTCGACATCTTGCTGGCGCAGCCCGAGGCCGACGCCACCCGCGTCGCCGCCATCGGCTATTGCTTCGGCGGCACGATGGCGCTGCACATGGCCCGCGCCGGGCTCGATCTGAAGGCGGCGGTCGGCTTCCACTCCGGCCTCGGCACGGCGGCCCCGGCCGCCCCCGGCGCGATCAAGGCGAAGGTGCTGGCGCTGATCGGGGCGGACGATCCCATCGTCCCCGCGGCCCAGCGCGACGCCTTCGTCGCGGAAATGACGGCGGCCAAAGCCGACTGGCAGCTTCACCTCTATGGCGGCGTGCAGCACAGCTTCACCAACCCCGCCGCCGACCGCCTCGCCATGCCCGGCATCGCCTATAACGCCGCCGCCGACCACCGCGCCTGGGCCTCGATGATCGCCCTCTTCCACGAAGTGTTCTGACCGCGCTACTTCCCTTCCCCCGTTGGGGGAAGGTGCCCGGCGAAGCACGCGAGAGCGTGTTCGCATCTCCTGCGTGCGGAAGGGGCCTTGGGCAAGACGCGCCGCAGACGGATCGAAATCGGCGCGCGTTCAGCCGGCCGCCAGCCGCGCCAGTTCGCCGTCGAACGCCGCGCGCAGCGCCGCCGCCTCGTCGGCGGGCAGCCAGCGCACCATCTGGGGGAAGATCGTGCGGTAGAGCCGCAGCGTCGCCCCGTCCCACGGCAGGACGTCGGCCGCCCGCGCCTCGGACAGGATCTTGTCCAGCCGCCCGCGCACCCGCGCGATGTCCGGCCCGGCGGGCGCGGCGGCGGGCGCGTCGGCGAAAAGGTCTGGCTGGGTCTGGCGGCTCATTCGGCCTCGGGCGAATCGTCCGGCGGATTTTGCGTGGCTGCGTCCGTGCCGACAATGCCCTGCAAGTCCTCCAGGCCGAACAACGGTCCGGCGCACACGCGGGTCAGCAGATCGGCCTGACGTGGCTCCAGCGCGATCACACGGCCCAGGACGTGCAGAATGTCGATCAGGTCGGTCGTGTACTCGGCCAGCCAGCCCTCGGGCTTGATCTCCTCCAGCGGCGAGGGCGGGCGCTTGTCGCCCATCGGCGGCTTGCTGCGGTCGCGCTTGCGATAGCTGAACCACTGCCTCAGCACCTGTTTGCCGGACACCTCATAAGCCCACATCTCGAGCGTCACGTTCTCCACGAACCCCTTGCCGATGTGCAGCCGCCGGGTCGCGGGGTCGTATTCCATCGTCTCCGGCAAGGGCTCGGGCGCTGACGGGATCGCCCCTGCGGCCGGGATGTGCGGCGCGGCGGACTTGGACAGGCGCGGCGGGCCGGATGGACGGCCCGCGCCGGCATCGGCGAAACGCTCGCCATAGGTGTGCAGCCAGACGACCTCGCGGCCCAGCGCCACGGCTTCGCCGAACAGCGCCGCATCGGCGGTCAGCGGCACGCGCAGGCCCGGCTGCACCAGATCGGCCTTGAAGCGCGCGGTGAAGGCGGGATGGGCGAGCAGCCCGGCGATATAGGCCATCATGTCTTCGGCGGTGACGGCGATCCCCAGGGTATCGGTCAGGAAATCGAGCAGCGCCGGACGGACGTTCGGCGCGGTCGCGGCGGCGTCGCGCCAGAGCGGGAAAACGCGACCGCCGCGCCCATTGTAGTGATGCAGGTCGGGGATCAGCGATGTGATCGTAAGAGCCGGGCCATTTGTGGGCGAGCGATCCGAAGGCGCGGTTAGATACAATTGGGCCCGCGAGTATGCAGCCCACAGTTCTGGTCGGGGATCATTCAGCAAGCGCGCGTCGCCAACGACCCACTGGCGATCAAATGATCGAAAGGCATAGTGAACGGCGTCGGGGCAACCTCCGGGGTCCTTGGCAACACTCACCGGCCGAGTCTGGATCGCGCCAAGGTTCTTTTTGACGACCTTGTTTGCGTGCCTGCCTGCAAGCCCCCCTTTGCGCAATTGCGGATGAAATAGCCTTTCCTTCTCTGCGCTGTCAGTCACCGCCTGCAGCCTTTCCCAACGGCGCGACAGCGTCTCGCCATCTGCAGAAATGACCCAAGTGCGTCCTGCCATCACGCCGGATCCGTTGTAGGAAAACAGCGCTTCAAGTGCGGGAAATGTCGCCCAAGCCCCGCGCGGCGCTGGGAGGAAGGGAGCGCGCCACCCGGACGGGCCATTCTCCCATCCGCTATCGTCAAGGCTGATCCTAGCGAGCTCCGCGAACTTTCCTTGGCGCGATCCTCGCGGTAGCGCGCGGTATCTGAGCCGAGCAGGTGTCTCGGCACTCTTCGATTTCTGGCGTGCCGCCAGCACAATGCAGACGGGCTGTTTCACGCCTTGGAATATCCGGGTTGCGGTTTCGGGTTGGTGACCCTCGGGCGAACAGTCGATCACCCAGATGTCCGAACAGGTCCGCCGCAAGTCATCGCGCATCTTCTGGAAGCCTGGTCCATTAAGGAAGCCTGCGACTGTAATGAAACAGACGATGCCTTCTTGATCGGGGTCGTCGCCGCCTCCCACCTTTGTGGACGCCGTGAGACCAGTCCCAAAGACCTTCCATGTCGCCCAGCGCCAGAAATAGACATAGAGATTCTTCAGATGCTTGGCGTGCGCTCCGACATGCCAGTTCTTGGGTGGCGTCCACCGGTCCATCGGGGCCTGCCGGCCGCTCGTCCCGCTCTCGATCCAGCCGCCCTTGCCTTTGGCCTTTTCCTTGTAGGGCGGATTGCCGATGACGACGGTGATCGGCTGCCCCTTCTTGATAGCGTTAGCGTCGCGGCGCGATTTCGCAACGGCACCGGCTTGGACGAGCACCTCGTCTTCGATGAAGGGGTTGCCCAGCGTGTCAGTGATGAACAGCTTGAGTTCGGGTACCTCTGGTGCGGTATCGGTCGGCGTCTGCATCAGCGCTTGCATCTCGGCGATCAGTCGCAATTGTGCCACGGCGAACGGTCCGAACTGCAACTCGAACCCGATTAGTCGCTTGGCCGCCGCCTCGATTGCGGCTCTCACCGCGCCCGCGCCTTGGTCTGCCGCGACGCGGTCGGCGATTTTCCGTAAGACGCCCAGAAGAAACGTCCCAGTGCCGACAGCCGGGTCGGCGATCGTTACATCGTTTGATGCAAGGCCCGTTGTCCGCTTGAACAGTTGTCCGCGCAGGGCATCGTCCACCAGCCGTACCATCGCCGCAACGACTTCCGGCGGCGTGTAGTACGAGCCGGTCTTCTTGCGCAGTTGATTGTCGTAGACGGCGAGGAAGTTCTCATAGAAATACAGCCACGCATCCGGGTCGTTCTTGCTGATCTTCGACCAGTCGACCTTGTCGAGGACGCGAGTCAGGGTCCGTAGCGAGGTGCGCAACGCCTTCTGATTGGCGTCGTCGTCTGTCATCAGGCTGAGCGCGGTGCCGATCAGTGAGTTGGTCTTCTTCAGATCGACGGCCGCATGGTCGATGCCGTTAGCCAGAGAAATGCCGCGCGCCTTGGCGACCAGAAGACCGAAGGTCACAGCCTGGGCATAGCCATCGGCGAATTGAGTGTCGTCCGCCTGCGGGAACAGTAGCTTGCGCCAGTCTGCGGCGAGTTTTGTCAGGCCCTCATGCTTCAGCTTCATCTGCTCGACGACTTCGTCGCGCAGCAGACGGCACAGCCGGGCGCTGATCTCGGCCAGCTTCCTGGGGTCCTTGGGCGGAATCGGGTCCCAGCTCAGGAAGTTCTCGATCAGCGCCGTCAGTCCCGGCGGTGCGGAAAGATTTGCGCCGGAGGTCTCCACATCGCCGTCGAGATGGACGACGCTCCCGGCGAGTCTGCCGTCCTGCCACAGGCTGAAACTGTTGCCGTCGGTATAGATGAGGTTCGGCAGCGCTTTCAGTTTCGCCCATTGAAGGGCGTCATGCGTGTCCTTCTTGAACCTGGTCGGGTCCGCGCCCTTGCCCGGCGCTTTGACCTCGATGAATCCGACCAGCGCCTTGTGGACGGTCACCGCGTAGTCGGGGCGGGTCTTGATGTCGGCGAGGCTCGTTTCGCCGATCAGTTCGACCGCGCCCTTGGCCCGCCCGCCGAGTTCCGCCAGGTCGCGGATCAGCGTTTCGAGCGGCGCGCGCAACTGGTCCTCTGGCGCGCCGCTGATCGCGGGCCCGGACAGCTTCGCCTTGGCGCTGGCGCCAAAGGCCGAAACGACGCTCGCCAGCGAAGCAGTCTTCTTGGTTTCCCCCATGGCGCGACGCTAGCCCCGCGCAACCCCGTCCGGCAAGACACGCTGGGCTTGCAGGCCTTGGCGGAGCGGTATATATTCCTATAACCTGTGATCGCACCTTTGCGGCTGGGGCGGGGAGGTTCGGGCGCATGGGTGAAGCATCGGTGGCGGATACCGGCGCAGGCAGGGGCCGGGCGCGCGTCCTACCCCCCCTCCCCCGGGGAGAGTGAGGAACGAAGATGCTTTATGCCGCGACCGGCTCACAAAATTGCGCGTCTCGGCGCGCGGCGGCCCCCCGCAAACAGGCCGGCGCAAACAGGCCGGCGCAAACAGAAAGGGCCGCCCCTCACGGGACGGCCCTTTCCTTGCGAATCCGCGAATCCGGTCTGGACCCTTCGGCGCCTTCAGATCAGGCGCGGCGGTCCGTGCCGGAGGCGACAGACCAGAGACCCATGGCCGGCAGACGCGGCTTCTTGCAATGAGACACTGGATCACCTCCTTCCGTTGGTTGACGACGCACCCAATATAGGCACGGCACACCGCATGGGCTAGAGGGGGGCCATGGCCGCCAACGACGACACCGACACGACCCTCCGCCTGCCGCCGTTCCACGCGCTGCGGGCCTTCGAGGCCGCCGGGCGGCATCTCAGTTTCGCCCGCGCCGCCGACGAGCTGGGGGTCAGCCCCGCCGCCGTCAGCCAGCACATCCAGCAGATGGAGGAGTTCGCCGGCCAGCCGCTCTTCCGCCGCCTCGGCCGCCGGGTGGAGCTGACCGACGCCGGCACGGCGGCGCTCGTCCATGTCGCCGCCGCGATGGCGAGTCTGGGCGACGCCGCCCGCATCATGCGCCTGCCGCTGCGCGGCCAGCGCGTCTCGGTCTCGGTCGCCCCCTCCTTCGCCATCAAATGGCTGGTCCCAAGGCTGGAGCGCTTCAAGGCCCTGCACCCCGACATCGAGGTCTGGGTCTCGGCCGATATGGGCCTCGTCGATTTCGCGGTCGCCGATGTCGATCTCGCCATCCGCTACGGGGCGGGCGGCTATGCCGACTCGCAGGCCCAGATGCTGCTCACCGAATCCGTGGTGCCGATCTGCTCGCCCGCGCTGATCGAGGGCGACGGCGCGCTGAGGAACCCCGCCGACATCGCCCGCTTCGCCCTGCTGCACGACGACAGCCCCGACCGCGACCCCTCGTGCCCGACCTGGCCGATGTGGCTGATGGCCCGCGGCCTCGATGTCGAGCACGCCCGCAAGGGGTTGCGCTTCAACCAGTCGAGCCTGGTGGTCGAGGCGGCGATCGCCGGCAAGGGCATCGCCCTCGCCAAGGGCCAGCTCGCCGCCGCCGACATCGCCGCCGGCCGCCTCGTCACCCCCTTCGAGAACGCCGAGACGCCGATCAATTTCGCCTATTGGCTGGTGTGGCGGCGCGGCCGCTCGCTCTCGCCCGGCCTCAAGGCCTTCATGGACTGGATCCGCGAGGAAGCCGGCCAGGGCGACGCCGACATCGGCGCGGGGATTTGATCCCCGGCCCTAGCCGACGAAGGCGCGCTCGATCACGAATTCGGCCGGCTGGGCGTTCGAGCCTTCCTTGAGGCCCGCCTTCTCCAGCAGCGCCTTGGTGTCGTTGATCATCGCCATCGAGCCGCAGATCATCGCCCTGTCCGAGGCCGGATCGAGCGGCGGCACGCCGAGATCGGCGAAGAGCTGGCCGCTCTCCATCAGCGACGTGATGCGCCCCATGCGCGGCCCGTTCTCCTGGGTGACGCTGGTGTAGTGGCGCAGCTTGCCCGCCGTCATCTCGCCGACCAGCGGGTCCTCGCGCGTCGCCGCCACCAGATGCTCGCCATAGGCCAGCTCCGCCGTCTGGCGGCAGGTATGGGTGAGGATCACTTCCTCGTAGCGCTCGTAAGTGTCCGGGTCGCGGATCAGCGAGGCGAAGGGCGCGATGCCGGTGCCGGTGGAGAAGAGATAGAGCCGCTTGCCGGGGGTCAGCGCATCCAGCACCAGCGTGCCCGTCGGCTTGCGCCCCAGCAGCACGGTGTCGCCCGGCTGGATCTTCAGCAGGTGCGAGGTCAGCGGCCCGCCCTCGACCTTGATGGAGTAGAAGTCCAGCGCCTCGTCCCAGGCCGGGCTGGCGATGGAATAGGCCCTGAGCAGCGGCTTGCCGCCGATGACGAGGCCGATCATCACGAACTCGCCCGAACGGAAGCGGAACGAGGTCGGACGGGTGATCCGGAACGAGAACAGCCGGTCCGTCCAGTGCCTGACCTCCAGCACGGTCTCGGTGGTCGGCCCGCCGGCCTTGGCGGCGGTCGTCTCGGCGCTGTCGCTGGAACTCATCGGATAAGTCCTGGTCCGGGGCCGGGATCGGCCGGGAAGTGACGCACATGGGCGGCTCTGGCGGCCGGTGCCATGGGAAGAGCCCCCGCCGCCACGCCGCATCGCTTAAGTGTGGCTTAAGCGGCATACAAGTGGTCCGCGCGGGCGCGAGGGGTTATTTCAGCCTGGATCGAATTCGGCAAGCCGGGCCTCTTCGCCCGCGCTGGTCCCATCGTCTTTTTCAGTGCGTGGCCCATGTATCGTTACGATGCCGTCGATAAGCTGATCGTCGAGGAACGGGTCGATCAGTTCCGCGACCAGACCCGGCGCTTCCTCGCCGGCCAGCTCAGCGAGGACGAGTTCAAGCCGCTCCGGCTCCAGAACGGCCTCTACGTCCAGCGCCACGCCCCGATGCTGCGCGTGGCGATCCCCTACGGCATGCTGACGGCGGCGCAGCTGCGCATCCTCGCCCGCATCGCCCGCGACTACGACCGCGGCTACGGCCATTTCACCACGCGCCAGAACATCCAGTACAACTGGATCGACCTCGCCGCGGCGCCTGACATCCTCGCCCTCCTGGCGACCGTCGAGATGCACGCCATCCAGACCAGCGGCAATTGCATCCGCAACACGACGACCGACCATCTGGCGGGCGTCGCCGCCGACGAGCGCATCGACCCGCGCCCCTATTGCGAGCTGATGCGCCAGTGGTCGACCTTCAATCCTGAGTTCGCCTACCTGCCGCGCAAGTTCAAGGTCGCCTTCAACGGGGCCGCCGACGACCGCGCGGCGACCGGCGTCCACGATCTCGCCTTCGAACTGCGCCACGACGCGGCGGGCGAGGTGGTGATGGATGTCGCGGCCGGCGGCGGCCAGGGCCGCACGCCGCGCATCGCCCCCGTCATCAAGCGCGGCCTGCCCTGGCGCGAGATGCTCACCTACACCGAGGCGGTACTGCGCGCCTATAACCGCTGGGGCCGCCGCGACAATCTCTACAAGGCCCGCATCAAGATTCTGATCGAAGCGATCGGGCCGGAACGCTTCGCCGCCGATGTCGAGGCGGAGTGGGCGCATCTCAAGGGCGGCATCGCGCAGATCACCGACGCCGAATTCGCCCGCATCGCCGCCTGCTTCGCGCCGCCGGCCTATCTCGCCGACGACGAGGCCTATGCCGACGTTTCGGCGCTGCGTCTGGCGCACAAGCGTTTCGACGCCTGGCTGCGGCGCAATGTCGTCGCGCACAAGCGCCCCGGTTACGCCGCCGTCACGCTCAGCCTCAAGCGCACCGGCCCCGCGCCCGGCGACGCCACGGCGGACGAGATGGACGCGGCGGCCGATCTCGCCGACCGCTTCTCGCTCGGCGAACTCCGGGTTTCGCACCACCAGAACCTCATCCTGTCCGATGTGGCGCGCAAGGATCTCTTCGCGCTCTGGCAGGCGGCCGAGGAAGCGGGTCTCGCCGAACCCAATGTCGGCCTCGCGACCGACATCATCGCCTGCCCCGGCGGCGATTTCTGCGCCCTCGCCAATGCCCGCGCCATTCCCATCGCGACCGCGATCCAGGAACGCTTCGGCCAGGAGCGTCAGGAAGAAATCGGCGAACTGGCGATCAAGATTTCCGGCTGCATCAATTCCTGCGGCCACCACCATGTCGGCCATATCGGCGTGCTCGGCGTCGATAAGAACGGCGAGGAATGGTACCAGATCCTCGTCGGCGGCCGTTCGGACAGCAAGATCGCCCTCGGCACGATCCTCGGCCGCTCGATCAAGTTCGAGGAGGTGCCGGGCATGGTCGAGCGCCTCGTCGGCGTCTATCTCGCCCACCGCACTCCCGGCGAGCGCTTCATCGACACCGCCGAACGCATCGGCGTCGCGCCCTTCAAGGCGGCGGCCTACCCCGAAAAGCAGGTGGCGGCATGACCGCGCTCATCCGCTTCGCCGAACGCCGCGCCGCCGTCGCCGAAGACGGCTTCACGCTGGTGCGCGAGCCCGGCGCGCCGCTTCCCGAGGGCGACGTCATCGTCCCCGCCGCCGACTGGATCGCTCATGGCGATACCTCGCGCGCGCGTGCCGGCCGCACCGGCGTCTGGCTCGGTCCGGCCGAAGACCCCGCGATCCTCAAGGACCATCTTGCCGGACTCGCGCTCATCGCCGTCGATTTCCCGAAATTCACCGACGGGCGCGGCTATTCGATCGGCGCGCTGCTGCGCCGCCGCTATGGCTGGACGGGCGAACTGCGCGCCGTCGGCGAGGTGCTGCGCGACCAGCTCTTCTATCTCGCCCGGGCCGGCTTCGACGCCTTCGCCCTCGCGCCCGGCCGCGACGCCGAGGCGGCGGCGCGGGCCTTCGAGGATTTCAGCATCGCCTATCAGGACGCCTCGGACAGCCGCACCCCGGCGCTCGCCGACCGCATGGCGGCGGCGCGCGAGGCGAAGATCGTGCGCACGCGCAAACTGCTCGCCCGCATCGCCGCCGCCCATCCAGACGCGGCCTTCGCCAGCAGCCTCTCCGCCGAGGACATGGTGCTGACCGATCTCATCGCCCGCACCGGCCTGCCGATCCGCATCTTCACGCTCGACACCGGCCGCCTCCACGCCGAGACGCGCGGCATGATCGGCGAGACCAAGACGCGCTACGGCATCGAGATCGAGGTCATGCGCCCCATCGCGGCCGAGGTCGAAGCCCATGTCACCGCCCACGGCGCGCACGCCTTCTACGAGAGCCTGGAGCTGCGCAAGGCCTGCTGCTTCATCCGCAAGGTGGAGCCGCTCAACCGCGCGCTCACCGGGCGCAGCGCCTGGCTCACCGGCCAGCGCCGCGACCAGGCAGTGACGCGCGGCGCTCTGCCCGAGGAAGAAATCGACACGGCGCGCGGCATCGCGAAGTTCAATCCGCTCGCCGACTGGCGCTGGGAGGACGTGCTCGCCTACGCCGCCCGCTTCGATGTGCCGCTCAATCCGCTGCACGCGCGCGGCTATCCCTCGATCGGCTGCGAGCCATGCACGCGCGCCATCCGCCCCGGCGAGGACCCGCGCGCAGGACGCTGGTGGTGGGAGCAGGCGGACAAGAAGGAATGCGGACTGCACGAGCAGCCATCCGCCCAGTCGTTGGAAAGCGCGGCATGAGCGCCCTCATCAAGTCCAGTCCCCGTCTCAGCCATCTCGACCGGCTGGAATCGGAAGCGATCCACATCATCCGCGAGGCGGCGGGCGAGCGCACGCGCCTCGCGTTGCTCTTCTCGGGCGGCAAGGATTCGGCCACCGTTCTTCATCTGGCGCGCAAGGCGTTCTGGCCGGAGAAGCTGCCTTTTCCCCTGCTGCACGTCGATACCGGGCACAATTTCCCCGAGGTTCTGGAGTTCCGCGACGCCGAAGCGCGCCGTCACGGCGAGCGGCTGATCGTCCGCCAGGTCGAGGATTCGATCGTCCGCGGCACGGTGAAGCTCGCCAAGGTGGAAGCCTCCCGCAACGCGGCGCAATCGGTCACGCTGCTCGAAGCGGTCGAGGAGTTCCGGTTCGACGCCCTGATCGGCGGGGCCCGCCGCGACGAGGAAAAGGCGCGCGCCAAGGAACGCATCTTCTCGCACCGCGACGAGTTCGGCGCCTGGAACCCGAAGGCCCAGCGCCCCGAACTGTGGAACCTCTACAACGCGCGCATCAATGCGGGCGAGCATATGCGCGTCTTCCCGCTGTCGAACTGGACCGAGCGGGACGTGTGGACCTATATCGGCCGCGAAGGCATCGCGCTGCCCTCCATCTACTTCGCCCATCCGCGCGACGTGGTGCGGCGCGACGGGCTGCTCGTGCCGGCGACGGCGCTGACCCCGCCGCGGGTCGGCGAAACGGTCGAGCGCGTCTCGGTGCGCTTCCGCACGGTCGGCGACATCACCGGCACCTGCCCGGTGGAAAGCACCGCCGAGACGGTCGAGGAGATCCTGATCGAAACCGAACTCTCCGATCTCAGCGAGCGCGGCGCGACCCGCATGGACGACCGCGCCAACGAGGCCGCGATGGAGCGCCGCAAGCGCGAGGGGTATTTCTGATGCGCGCCCATTCTTCCTCCGCGTTCGACGGCGAACCGGGCGTCTTGCGCTTCATCACGGCGGGCAGCGTCGATGACGGCAAGTCGACCCTGATCGGCCGGCTGCTGTTCGACTCAAAGGGTCTGCTGCGCGATCAGGTGGCGGCGCTCACCACGGCGCGCGGCGCCCAGTCGGCGCTCCAGGACGGCGACATCGACCTCGCCCTCGTCACCGACGGGCTGGAATCGGAACGCGAACAAGGCATCACCATCGACGTCGCCTATCGCTATTTCGCGACGCCGCGCCGGTCGTTCGTCATCGCCGACGCGCCGGGCCATGAGCAATACACGCGCAACATGGTGACGGCGGCCAGCAACGCGGAAGTGGCGATCATCCTGATCGACGCCAGCCGTCTCGCCGGCAAGGGCCTGAAGGCGCAGACGCGCCGTCATGCGACCATCGCCGCGCTCATGGGCCTCAAGGTCATCGTCGCCGTCAACAAGATGGACCTGACCGGCTGGTCGCGGGCGGTGTTCGAGGAGATCCGCGAGAATTTCGAGCGTGTCGCCCGGACGCTCGGGATCGCCGATCCGATCTATGTGCCGCTCGCCGCGCGCCATGGCGACAACGTGGCGATCCGCTCGCCGCATACGCCCTGGTATGAGGGGCCGCCGCTTCTGGAAATCCTCGAAACGATCGACGCGGCGCGCGGCGTCAGCCCGGCGTTCCGCCTGCCGGTGCAGCGCGTGCTGCGCATGGCGAACGGAGCGCGGGCCTATGCGGGCCGGGTCGAATCCGGCGTCGTGCGGCCGGGCGACGAGGTCGTCGCCATGCCCTCCGGCCAGACGGCGATCGTCGAGGCGATCCGCACCTATGACGGAAGCCGCGCCGACGCGGCCGAAGGCCAGTCGGTCAGCCTCGTCCTCGACCGCGATCTCGATCTCGGGCGCGGCGACACGCTGACCTCGCCGGACGCGCAGGCGGTCAAGGCGGTCACGGCGGATCTGTGCTGGCTCGACGAGACGCCCTGGGAAAAAGGGCGGCGCTACCTGCTCCGCCAGGCGACCCGCACCACCCAGGCGCTGATCGACTCCATCGTCTTCGTGCGCGAGATGACCGAACTCGCCGAAGTCGCCGAGGCGAGCGGGCTGAAGCTCAACGACATCGCCTCGGTCCGCATCAAGACCCGCGACGCCATTCTCGGCGATCTCTACGGCGCGCGGCCGGCGACCGGCGCCTTCGTGCTGATCGACCCGGTCTCCAACCAGACGGCGGCGGCCGGCATGATCCGCGAGGCGGCGTGATGGCCGGAACCGTCTATCTCGTCGGCGCGGGGCCGGGATCGGCCGATCTGCTGACGCTGAAGGCGGCGCGCCTTCTCGCCGAATCGGATCTCGTGCTGCACGATGCGTTGGTGACGGACGAGGTACTCGCCCTTGCGCCCCGCGCCCGCAAGCTGGCGGTCGGCAAACGGGCAGGCCGCCCCTCCACCGATCAGGCGGTCATCAACCGCCTTCTGGTGCGCGCGGCGCGCCAGCACGCGGTGGTCGTGCGTCTCAAGGGCGGCGATCCGATGCTGTTCGGGCGCGCCCAGGAGGAAATCGACGCGCTGCGCGCCGCCGGTATCGCTTTCGAAATCGTGCCCGGCATCAGCGCGGGCTTCGCGGCGGCCGCCGAGATCGCGCAGTCGCTCACCCATCGCCGCCTGTCGCGCTCGGTCGCCTTCGTCACGCCTGCGCTCGCACGCGGCGCAACGCCGGACGAGTCCTGGGCGGACGCCGCCGCGGCGGCCGACACCGTCGTCGTCTATATGGGCAAGGCGGAAGCGGCGCGCATCCGCGACGCGCTTCTCGCGCGCGGCGTTCCGGCGCGGCGTCCCGCCGTCCTCGTCGAGGGCGCCTCGCGCGGCGGCGCAGTCGCGGGCGGCGCGCTCGGATCGCTGGAGGCGCTCGCCGGGCACGCCGGCGACGGCCCGGCCCTGCTTCTCATCGGCGAAGCCTTCGCCCGCGCCGCGGCGGACCATGCGGCGACGGCGGACGAGGGCGATGCGGCACGGAGCGCCTGAGCCATGATCCCGATCATGCTGGATGCCGCGCGGCTGCGGATCGGACTGGCCGGGCGCGGCGCGCTCGCGGTGCGCCGGCTGGAATGGTTCCGCCGTCTGGGCGCCGCGCCGGAACTCTTTTCCGACGAGCCCGGCGACGAGCTGATCGCCGCCGCGCGCGACGCGCTCATGCCCCGCCTGCCGGATGCGGGCGACCTCGCCGCGCTCGATCTTCTGTGGATCGCCGATATCGACCCCGGCGTCGCCGCCGACCTCTCGGCCCGCGCCCGCGCCGCCAAGGCGCTCGTCAATGTCGAGGACGATCTGCCGCTGTGCGACTTCCACACCCCTGCGGTGGTGACGCGCGGCGCGCTGGTGATCGCGGCCGGCACCGGCGGCGGCAGTCCGGCGCTCGCCGCGATCGTGCGCGAACGGCTCGAAGAAGCGTTCCCCGTCGCCTGGGGTCCGGCGCTCGACGACATCGCCGCCGCGCGCCGTCAGATGCGCTCGGCGGGCGCGGCGCCGGCCGAGATCGCGGCCGATGCGCGCAGGCGGCTCGCCGAGACCAAGCTGATCTGAGAGGCTGCGCGCAACAAGGGAGAAGCCGCATGAAGGCCGCCGTCTATTATGAGACCGGAGCCCCGGACGTCCTCAAATACGAGGACGTGCCCGACCCGCAGCTCTTTCCGCAGGGCGTCCTCATCCGCGTCGAGGCCGTCTCCATCGAGGGCGGCGACACGCTCAATCGCGGCGGCGGCGCGATGGCGAGCCGGCCGCACATCGTCGGCTATCAGGCGGCGGGCACGATTCTCGAAGTCGGCAGTGAGGTCGGCGACCTCAAGCCCGGCCAGCGGGTTGTCACCGTCAACGCCTTCGGCAGCCACGCCGAACTGCGCGTCGTCGCGGCGCGCACCGCCTGGCCGGTGCCGGACGGCATGGACATCAAGATCGCCGCGGCCATCCCGGTTCCGTTCGGCACGGCACATGAATGCCTCTTCGAGTTCGGCCGCCTGAAAGCCGGCGAGACGGTGCTGGTCCAGGCCGGCGCCAGCGCGGTCGGTATCGCCGCGATCCAGCTCGCCAAACAGGCCGGCGCGACGGTGATCGCGACGGCCTCCAGCGAGGCGCGGCTGGCGAAGCTGAAGCCGCTCGGCCTCGACCACGGCATCGACTATGCCCGTGCCGACGTGCCGCAGGAGATCATGCGCCTGACGGACAACAAGGGCGTCAATCTGGTGGTCGATCCGGTCGGCGGCGCGACGCTGCCGTCCTCGCTCGCCTCGCTCGCCTATCGCGGCCGCATCTCGCTGGTCGGCAATGCCGGACGCGAACCGCAGAAGGTCGACGTCAGCTCGCTGATGCCCGGCAATCGCTCGCTGACCGGCGTCTTCCTGGGCGCCGAGATCGCGACCGACCGCGTGCACGACAACATCCAGCGCCTCATCGGCGCGGTCGCCGCCGGACGGCTGACGGTGCTGATCGACTCGACCTATCCGCTCAGCGAAGCGGCGGCCGCTCACGCCTATATCGAAAGCCGCAAGGCGGTCGGCCGGGTTCTGCTGATCCCTTAAGGCCGATCGCCCGCCGGCCTCACTCGGGCAGGCGCACCGGCCGCATCATCGCCATCGCGCCGATGTCGCCATTGGCGTGACCGGTGGGGCGGTAGGGCTCGGTCGGCATGTGCGAGCGGCCCGCGCCGCCATGACCCTGGCCGCTCTGACCGCGATGCGGTTTGCCGCCGCGGCGGTCGTCGGCGCGCTGGCCGTGCGGCTTGCCGTGACCCTGGGCGGGCTTGGCGTGGCCGTGGTGGCCGCCCGGCTTGCCGGACTTGGCGTGCTGCGGACGCCCGCCGCCCGGCTTGCCCTGGGCGGGACGCTGGCCGCCGCGCGGCTGCTGCCGGCGCAGCTCGTGCGGCTTCAGCGTGACGCTTTCCGGCGCGACGAGATTCGCCGAGTTGGCGACGATCTGCCCGCGGCGGTCGGCGGCGTCGATCTTGATGCGGATCAGCCGCTCGATGTCGCGCAGGAAGGCCCGCTCCTCGTTGTCGCAGAACGAGATGGCGACGCCCGACGCCCCGGCGCGCGCGGTGCGGCCGATGCGATGGACGTAGGATTCGGGAATGTTGGGCAGGTGATAGTTCACGACGTGGCTCACCGCGTCGATGTCGATGCCGCGCGCCGCGATGTCGGTGGCGACCAGCACCTTGATCTCGCCCTTCTTGAACGAGGCGAGGGCGCGTTCGCGGTTCGACTGGCTCTTGTTGCCGTGGATCGCGGCGGCCGGGATGCCCTGCTGCTCCAGATAGCGCACCACCTTGTCAGCGCCGTGCTTGGTGCGAGTGAAGACGAGGCTGCGGGTCATCTCCGGGCTGCGCAGCGCCTCGGCGAGGGCGGCGTTCTTTTCGGCCGGGTTCATGAACTCGACGCGCTGGCGGATCAGTTCGACGGTCGTGGCGACCGGCGTCACCGCGACGCGCACCGGATCGGTCAGCAATTCGCCCGCCAGCTTGCCGATCTCGTCCGGCATGGTGGCCGAGAAGAACAGGCTCTGGCGCTTGCGCGGCAGACCCGCGACCAGCTTGCGGATGTCGCGGATGAAGCCCATGTCGAGCATCTGGTCGGCCTCGTCGAGGACGAAGATCTCGGTGTGGTCGAA
>JAXMDZ010000029.1:0-22384 GCA_046348585.1 Alphaproteobacteria bacterium | reverse complement strand
TTCGAGACGCCGACGCTCAACACCTCGCGCCGGTCCGCGCCCGCCGTGCTGGCGCTGGTCGATGCCGTGTTCGCCGGCGACGAGGCGCTGCGCCGCGCGGTTTCGGAAATCGCCTGGGCCGACCATGTGGCGCATCGCGCGGCGGCGGCCGGGGCGGTCGATCTGTGGCCGCTGGCCGAGGCCGAGGGCGGCGAGGCGGACGACGCCTGGACGCGCCCGGTCGATGCGCCGCCGCCCGACAATCCGGCGGCGCGTCTGGCGGGCAAGCTCGCCGAGACGATCGCCGGGTGGATCGGGCGCGAGAGCGTGGAAGGCAAGGACGGGCCGCGCCCCTTGCAGCCGGGAGACGTGCTGATCCTGGTGCGCAGCCGCGGGGCGATGCAGAAGGCGATCATCCGCAAGCTGAAGCAGGCGGGCGTGCCGGTGGCGGGCGCGGACAAGCTGGCGCTGCTCGACCATATCGCGGTCAAGGATCTCATCGCCTATGGCCGCGCCGCGCTGCTGCCGCAGGACGATCTCAATCTCGCGGCGCTGCTGCGCAGTCCGTTCTTCGACATCTCGGAAGACGAATTGTTCCGCCTCGCCCATGGCCGCGCCGGGACGCTGTGGGCGCGGCTCGGCGAGGCGGCGGCGCCGGGCGCGGCGATCGTCGATGCGGCGCGGGCCGCCGCCGTGCTGGAGCGGCTGACCGCCGCGATCAATCGCCTGGGGCGCGATTCGCCGTTCGACTTCTATGCGCGGCTGCTGGCCGGCGGCGGGCGGCGGGCGATCCTGGCGCGGCTCGGCGAGGAGGCCGAGGACGCGATCGACGAATTCCTGGCGGCGGCGGCCTCGTTCGAGGATCAGGGCGCGCCGTCGCTGGAGAGCTTCCTGCACGAGCTGGAGGCGACCGGCGGCGAGGTGAAGCGCGATCCCGACGCGGCGGGCGGCGCGGTGCGCGTGTTGACCGCGCACGGGGCGAAGGGGCTGGAGGCTCCGGTCGTCATCCTGCCCGATACGATGTCGCTGCCGCATCATTCGCACATGCCCGACCTGTTGCCGCTGGACGGCGCGCTGGTGTGGAAGCCGTCCGGCTCGCCCGAAGGCGAGATCGCCAAGGCGGCGTGGTCGGCGGCCGAACATGCCGAGCACAAGCGGCTGCTCTATGTCGCGCTGACGCGGCCGCGCGACCGGCTGATCGTCTGCGGCGTGAAGCCGGGCAGGGCGACGGCGAAGGAGGCGACGACCTGGTATCAGGCGGTCGAGGCGGGGTTCGGACGGCTGGCGGGCGTCGAGACGATCGAGACGCCGTTCGGGCCGGGCCGGCGCTTCGGCAGGCCGGGACCGGAGGTCGCGGCCGCGCCCGAGGCGGCGGCGGCAGCGCCCCTGCCCGGCTGGACGGGCACGCCCGCGCGGCGCGAGGAGCCGGTCGGGCTGGTGCGGCCGTCGCGGCTGACGCCGGAGATCGCCTTCGACGATGCGGCGGTCGCCGCCGGGGTGG
This sequence comes from Alphaproteobacteria bacterium, assembly GCA_046348585.1. GTDB lineage: Bacteria > Pseudomonadota > Alphaproteobacteria > Micropepsales > Micropepsaceae > JADZAI01. Next base: position 20,904 of record JAXMDZ010000029.1, on the reverse strand, counting down.
CGCGCGGGCGGCTGATCCATCGCCTGCTGCAGAGCCTGCCAGATCTCGCGCCGGCGGCGCGTCCGGCGGCGGCTTCGCGCTTCCTCGCCGCCCGCGCCGGGACGATGAGCGAGGCCGGGCGCGCCGAAATCGCGGAGAAGACGCTCGCCATTCTGGACGATCCGCGCTTCGCCGCCGCCTTCGCCCCCGGCAGCCGGGCCGAGGCGGCGATCGCGGGCCGCGTGCGGGCGCTGGGCGAGAGCGGCTTCATCTCAGGCCAGATCGACCGTCTGGCGGTGACGAAAAGCGGCGTCCTCATCGTCGACTACAAGACCAACCGCAATCCGCCGCAGGAGGCGGGCGGCGTGCCGGACGCCTATGTGAAGCAGATGGCGCTCTACCGCGCCGCGATGCAGGCGGCGTTTCCCGGACGCAGCGTGCGCTGCGCCCTGCTGTGGACCGAGACGCCGCATCTGATGGATCTGCCCGATTCGCTGCTCGACGCCGCGCTCGCCCATCTGGCCGAGGCTTAAGGGAGCCTAAAGGCTGGGCGAAATGGTTCGCCTTGACGCCCCTGCGGCCCGTTCCTACCTTTCCTCCATACCTGCTTGTCCGGACGCTGCGGCGTCCCATCGGAGACATCCGCCATGGGCCTGACCAAGATCACCGACCAGAGCTTTTCGGCCGACGTGCTGAAGTCGGACGAGCCGGTGCTGGTGGATTTCTGGGCCGAATGGTGCGGCCCCTGCCGCCAGATCGCGCCCTCGCTGGAGGAGATCGCGAGCGAGATGGGCGGCAAGGTGAAGATCGCCAAGCTGAACATCGACGAGAACCCGGCGACGCCCGTGCAGTACGGCGTGAAGGGCATTCCGACGCTGATGATCTTCCACAAGGGCCAGGTCGCGGCGACCCGCGTCGGTGCGCTGCCCAAGAGCAAGATCAAGGAATGGATCGAGGCGACCGTCGCGTCGAGCTGAGCGCGCGTCCATCGCCGCGATACGAAAGGCCCCGCGAGGGGCCTTTTGCATGTCCATGGCTGCGGTCGCGCCTCAGCCGTTCTGCGCGAGGATGCGGCCGGCCAGATAGAGCGAGCCGCAGATGAGGATGCGCGGCGGCGTCTCGTCGTCGTCGAGCGAGACGCGGGCGGTGATCTGGTCGAGCGCGTCGCCGATGTCCTCGGCGGGGTCGGCCTTCAGCCCGGCGGCGCGGGCGGCGTCGTAGAGAACGCCCGCCCCCAGCGCGTTCGGCTCGCCCGGAATGCCGACGGTCGAGACGTGGCGGGCGAGACCGCGGAAATGGACGAAGAAGCCCGCCGGGTCCTTCGTGTTCAGCATGCCGGCGATCATGTAGAGCGGGCGCGGGCGCTTTTCCTCAAGATCGGCGAGGGTTTCGGCGATGGCGGCGGCGGCGTGCGGATTGTGCCCGCCGTCGAGCCAGATCTCGGCCCCTTCGGGCGCGTCCTCGACCAGCGGGCCGTAGGTGAGGCGCTGCATCCGCGCCGGCCACGAGACGTTGGCGAGGCCCGTTTCGATGGCGAGGTCGGAAATGTCGAAGCGGTCCTGGGCGCGCAGGGCGGCGATGGCGGTCGCGGCGTTGGCGATCTGGTGCACGCCGGCGAGACGGGGCGGCGGCAGGTCGAGCACGCCCTGAAGATCCTGAAAGACGACGCGGCCGTGTTCCTCGTGCGCCGAAAAATCGCGGCCCCAGGCGATGAGCGGCGCGCCGGCGCGGATCGCCGCCGCCTCGATGACCGCAAGGGCCGCCGGCTCCTGCGGCCCGGCGACGACGGGGCGGCCCGGCTTCACGATGCCGGCCTTTTCGGCGGCGATCGCCTCGATCGTGTCGCCGAGGAAATGCTGATGGTCGAGGCCGACGGGCGTGACGATGGAGACGAGCGGCGCGTCGACGACATTGGTCGCATCGAGGATGCCGCCGAGCCCGACCTCCAGCACCAGCGCGTCGGCGGGCACGCGCGCGAAGGCGAGAAAGGCGGCGGCGGTGGTGATTTCGAAGAAGGTGATCTGCATGCCCGCCGCCGCGCGCTCGCATTCGTCGAGCAGGATCTGCAGCGCGTCCTCGCTGATCAACGTGCCGGCGAGGCGGATGCGTTCGTGGAAGCGCACCAGGTGCGGCGAGGTATAGACATGGACCTTGAGGCCCGAGGCTTCGAGGATCGCCCGCAGCGTCGCGCAGGTCGAGCCTTTGCCGTTGGTGCCCGCGACGTGGAAGACCGGCGGCAGGCGGCGTTCGGGATGGCCGAGCCGTTCCAGCAGCGCGCGCATCCGGTCGAGCGAGAGGTCGATCGCCTTCGGGTGAAGGCGCATCAGCCGTTCGAGGATCGCGTCGCTGGCGGGCGCGCTCATTGCGCCGCTTGCGCCTCGCCCTCCGGCTGAGGTTCGGGCGCGGGCGCGGCGGCGGCGGGCATCGCCGGCGCGCCGGTCATCAGCGCGATGAGCCGCGCCACCGTTTCCTTCAACCGGTGGCGGTGGACGACCATGTCGACCATGCCGTGTTCGAGCAGGTATTCGGCCTTCTGGAAGCTGTCGGGCAGCTTCTCGCGGATCGTGTTCTCGATGACGCGGCGGCCCGAGAAGCCGATGACGGCGCCGGGTTCGGCGATGTGGACGTCGCCCAGCATGGCGTAGGAGGCCATGACGCCGCCGGTCGTGGGGTCGGTCAGCACGACGACATAAGGCAGGCGCGCGTCGCGCAGCATCTGAACCGCGACGGTGGCGCGCGGCATCTGCATCAGCGAGAGGATGCCTTCCTGCATGCGCGCGCCGCCCGAGGCGACGACGAGGATCAGCGGCGTCTTGTCGGCGACGGCGCGTTCCGCGCCCGCGATGAAGGCCTCGCCCGCCGCCATGCCGAGCGAGCCGCCCATGAAGGCGAAGTTCTGGCAGACTATGGTCGCCGGGATGCCGCCGACGAGGCCCCTGGCGGCGATCACCGCATCCTGCTGGCCGGTCTTGGTGCGGGCTTCCTTGATGCGGTCGGTGTAGCGCTTCTCGTCGCGGAACTTCAGCGGATCGGCGGCGACCGGAATGAAGGGCAGCTCCTCGAACGCGCCGCCGTCGAACAGATGGGCGAAACGCTGGCGCGGCCCGGTCTTCATGTGGAAGTCGCAATGCGAGCAGACATATTGCGCCGCTTCCAGATCGCGCTGGAACAGCATCTCGCCGCAGCTCGGGCATTTGGTCCACAGATTGTCGGGCGTCTCCTTGACGCCGAGCATCGACTTGATCCGGGGACGGACGAAATTGGTGATCCAGTTCATGTGCGTCTTCCCTTAGCGGCGCGCGGCGCGGACCCCGGCGCCGATGCCGGCGACGAAGCCTAGCACATCCCTGGCGCAGCCGGGTTTCACCTTCTTGCCGTCCGGCGGCATGAAATCGGCGATGCGCGCGACGATGGCCGAGCCGACGACCGCAGCGTCGGCGAAGCGGGCGATGGCGGCGGCGCGTTCGGCGGTGCGGATGCCGAAGCCGACCCCGACGGGCAGCGCGGTCTGCGCCTTGATGCGCTTCACCTCGCGCTCGACCTCGTCCAGGTCGAACTCCTTGGTGCCGGTGACGCCGGTGATCGAGACGTAATAGAGGAAGCCGCCCGCGCCGCGCAGCACGGCGGGCAGGCGCGCATCGGTGGTGGTCGGCGTCGAGAGGCGGATGACGTCGATGCCGGCGGCGTTGAGGGCGGGCGCGAACTCGTCCGCCTCCTCGGGCGGCAGATCGACGAGGATGACGCCGTCGACCCCGGCGGCGGCGGCGTCGCGCGCGAAAGCCGCGATGCCGTAGGCGGCGACCGGATTGCAGTAGCCCATCAGCACGATGGGCGTCGCCTCGTCGGTGGCGCGGAAGTCGCGCACCAGCGCGAGCGTCGTCTTCATCGTGGCGCCCGCCTTCAGCGCGCGCAGGCCCGCCGCCTGCACCGCCGGGCCATCGGCCATCGGGTCGGTGAAGGGCATGCCGAGCTCGATGAGGTCGGCCCCGGCGGCGGTGAGGCCGAGCAGGATCTCGCGGCTGACTTCGAGCGAAGGATCGCCCGCCGTGACGAACGGAATGAAGGCGGCGCGGTTTTCGGCCCTGAGGGCGGCGAAGCGGGCGGCGATGCGGCTCACAGCGTCACCTTCAGCGCATCGGCGACGGTGAAGATGTCCTTGTCGCCCCGGCCGCACATGTTCATCACGATGATCTTGTCCTTCTCCATCTGCGGCGCGGTGCGGATGACATGGGCGAGCGCGTGGGCGGGTTCCAGCGCCGGGAGGATGCCTTCCAGCCGCGCGCAGAGCTTGAACGCCTCCAGCGCCTGCGTGTCCGTCGCGCTGACATAGGAGACGCGCTTCAGATCGTGCAGCCAGGCGTGTTCCGGCCCGACGCCCGGATAGTCGAGCCCGGCCGAGATCGAATGCGCCTCGATGATCTGCCCGTCCTCGTCCTGAAGCAGATAGGTCTTGTTGCCGTGCAGGATGCCGGGCGTGCCCTTGGTGAGCGAGGCGGCGTGCTGGTCGGTATCGACGCCGTGGCCCGCCGCCTCGACGCCGTGCATGGCGACAGCAGGATCGTCGAGGAACGGATGGAAGAGGCCCATCGCGTTCGAGCCGCCGCCGATCGCCGCGACCAGAAGATCGGGCAGGCGGCCCGCCCCTTCGGCCTTCGCCAGCTGTTCGCGCGTCTCGACGCCGATCACCGACTGGAAGTCGCGGACCATCGCCGGATAGGGATGGGGACCAGCCACCGTGCCGATGCAGTAGAACGTGTCGTGGACATTGGCGACCCAGTCGCGCATCGCCTCGTTCATCGCGTCTTTGAGCGTATGGGCGCCGGAGGTGACGGGGATGACCTCCGCCCCCAGCAGCTTCATGCGGAAGACGTTGGGCTTCTGCCGCTCCATGTCCACCGCGCCCATATAGACGACGCAGGGCAGGCCGAAGCGGGCGGCGATGGTGGCGGTGGCGACGCCGTGCTGGCCCGCGCCCGTCTCGGCGATGATGCGCGTCTTGCCCATGCGGCGGGCGAGCAGCACCTGGCCGAGGCAATTGTTGATCTTGTGCGCGCCAGTGTGGTTCAGCTCGTCGCGCTTGAAGTAGATCTTCGCGCCGCCGAGGTGTTCGGTCAGCCGTTCGGCGAAATAGAGCGGGCTGGGACGGCCGACGTAATATTCGAGGAAATAGGCCATCTCGTCCTGGAAGGACTTGTCCTGCCGCGCCGCGCCATAGGCGGCTTCCAGATCGAGGATCAGCGGCATCAGCGTTTCGGCGACGTAGCGTCCGCCATAGGGGCCGAAATGGCCGCGCGCGTCGGGCCCCTGGCGATAGGAATTGGGCACGGGGGCGTTCATGGGACGGACTCCGCAGTCAATGATCCGTAGGCGGACAAAGCCGCCGCGACGAAGGCGGCGATGCGTTCGGGCGATTTGACGCCGGGGGCGGTTTCGACCCCGGACGAGACGTCGACGCCGGGCGCGCCTGTGGCGCGGATCGCGGCGGCGACATTGGCGGGATCGAGCCCGCCGGAGAGAATCCAGGGGCGCGGCAGGCGGACCCCCGACAGCAGCGACCAGTCGAAGGTCGCGCCGTTGCCGCCGGGCAGGAGCCCGCCGGGCGGCGGTTTGGCGTCGAAGAGGATGTGGTCGGCGGCGGCGTAGGCTTCGGCCGCTTCGACATCGGCGCGGGCGGCGACCGGCAGCGCCTTGATGACCGGAAGGCCGGTCAGCGTCTTCAGCGCGGCGACGCGGGCGGGCGTTTCCGAGCCGTGGAGCTGGAGCGCCCCGGCCTTCAGCGCGGCGACGGCGGCCGCGACCTCGGCGTCCGACGGATCGACCAGCAGCGCGACGCGGACCAGCGCGGGCGGCGCTGCGGCCGCGAGGCGCGCGGCGGCGGCAAGATCGAGATAGCGCGGGCTGCGCGGGAAGAAATTGAAGCCGGCATGGGTCGCCCCCGCCCCGGCCGCCGCGGCGAGCGCGGCCATGTCCTTCAGCCCGCAGATCTTGACGATCGGTCTCACGCGAATCCGAGCTCGGCGGCGACGGCGCGGGCGGCGGCGGCGGGATCGGCGGCGGCGGTGACCGGGCGTCCGAGGATGAGGATGTCGGCCCCGGCGGTGCGAGCGGCCGAGGGCGTCATGAATCGCTTCTGATCCTGGACGTCGGAACCGGCCGGGCGGCTGCCGGGCACGATGGTGAGGAAGTCGGGGCCGCAGGCGGCGCGGATCGCGGCCAGGTCGGTGGCGGCGCAGACGACGCCATCGAGGCCCGAGATCTGGGCGAGGCGGGCGAGGCGCAGGGCCTGCATCGAGGCCCCTTCCGAATAGCCGATGATCTCCATGTCCGCGTCGTCGAGCGAGGTGAGGATGGTGACGGCGATGATCTTCACGCCGCTGCCCGCCGCTTCCTTGGCGGCGCGCATCATCGCCGTGCCGCCCGAGGCGTGGACGTTGATAATCGAGACGCCGAGGCCCGAAAGGGCGCGCACCGCGCCCGCGACGGTGTTGGGAATGTCGTGCAGCTTGACGTCGAGGAAGACCGGCAGGCCGAGCGCCGCCACGGCCCGCACCCCTTCGGGACCGTTGGCCGAGACGAACTCCAGGCCCACCTTGAGGCCGCCCACATGGGGGCGGACCGCGCCGGCCAGCGCCAGCGCCGTCTTTACGTCCGGCGTGTCGAGCGCCACATAGACAGGGTTCGGGGTCGTCGTCATGGCCCGCGGACTTACATGAGATGGGCGATTTAAGGAACCGAATCGATGACGGAGTACCGCGTCGCCGTCGCCTTCGACCGGGCGAGCCAGAAGCACCGGGCGACGAGCGCCGAGATTCCGGGCCTCGACGAGGCCGACATGAACCTGGAGCGGCTGTTCGCCAAGGTCATGAAGGCGGCGCCCGGCCTGCTGGCGGCGGCCGGAAAGCCGGCCGGGGGCTTCAATCTGAAATTCGAGAAAGCTGGCGGTTAGCGGGCGCGGGGGCGTTGCGGCCGAGGGTTTCGTCGGCCAGTAGCTTCTGCAGCCGCTCGGCGCGGCGGCGTTCTTCCGCCAGGGCATGGTGAACGCCGCGAGTGCGCGCCCACATATAGACGCCGCCGATCAGCAGCCCGGCGAGGACGCCGGCCAGCAGCACCGCGAAGAGCGGCAGCTCGATCGAGGAGACGGGCGAACCCGGCCTCAGGGCGTCGAAACTGATCGTGACGGGGGTGCGGTTGGCGACCGCGAACCAGGCGGCGAGGCCGGCGAGCAGGGCGAAGGCGAGCGCGCCCAGCGGGCGCATGTCAGCCGCCCCCGGAGGGTTCGTCGTTCAGCTTCTCGCGCAGTTCCTTGCCCGTCTTGAAATAGGGCACGCGCTTTTCCTCCACCGCCACCGACTCGCCGGTGCGGGGGTTGCGGCCGGTGCGGGCGGGCCGCGATTTGACCGAAAACGCGCCGAAGCCGCGCAGCTCGACCCGGTCGCCGCCGGCCAGCGCCCGGGCGATCTCGTCGAACACCGTCGAGACGATGCGTTCGGCGTCCTTGTGCATCAAATGCGGGTAGGCCTCGGCGATGCGGGCCACCAGTTCGGATTTGATCATGGCCCGGACCACCCCCTTTTGGCCCCGGTTCCCCCGGCCGCGGACTCGCGTCCACGGGAGGGCAAGCTGCCAAGGGGCGCGACCGCCGTCAAGGGTGCGTGCGGTTAAGTCGTTGGGGGGCACGGCTTTTTGCCACTTGCGTGACGAGCCCGGCGAATGCGAAAGACCGGCCGATCGCTCTTCGGTGTCCGCCCCATGCGCCACAGCCTGCCGCTTGCCGCCTTCGCCAGCCTCGCGCTCAGCGCCTGCGCCGGGCCGGTTTACGTCAATCCCTGCTACGGCGCGGGCCTGCTGCTGGCGACCGATGCGAGCGGGCCCGAGATCGTCGCGGCGGCCGACCAGTGCATCGCCGACGGCGGCGAGCGCAAGCAGGGCCTCGTCATCCGCGCCGCCGGACATCTGCGCGACGCCGATACCGTAGCGGCGGTGGCCGACACGGACGCTGCGATCGGCCTCGATCCGGCCTATGCCGACGCCTATTACTATCGCGGCCTCGCGCATGAGGAGGCCGGGGCGCTGGACGCGGCGCTGCACGATTTCGACAAGGCGACGACGCTGGGCCTCGCCCCGGCCTTCGCGCTGAGGGCGCGGGGCCGGACGCGGTTCCTGGAGGGCGATTTCGCCGGGGCCTATGACGATTTCGACGCGCTGATCGCCGACGCGCCCGAGGACCAGGAAGCCTATCGCCTGCGCGGCGCGACCGCCCATGTGCTGGAGCGCTGGGCCCAGGCGGAGGCCGATTTCGACCGCGCCATCGCGCTGAAAGGCGACGACGCCAAGGCCTATAGCGGCCGCGCCTATGTGAAATACTTCACCGGCCGCTTCGCCGAGGCGGCCGAGGACTTCAAGATCGCGCTCGCCCCCAAGCCCGAGGGGCTGAAGGCGGCGTTCCTTTATCTCGCCATGCGCCGGGCGGGCGATCCGGACGCCGAGGCCGAACTCGCGCGCCAGGCCGAGACGCTGGATGCGAGCCGCAATCCGGGCGTCTTCCCCGCCCTCTTCCTCGGCCGCGTCGGCATCGAGGAGATGGTCGAGATCTCGAAGACGACCGGCATCCACAAGCCGCGCGAGAACGAGTGCGAGGGCTATTTCTACGCCGGAATGGCCGAATTGTTCGCCGGCCACAAGGCGGAGGCGGAGATGTGGTTCCGCCGCGTGATGGCGACCGGCGTCGTGCGCTTCGACGAGGTGCGCGGGGCGCGGATGGAGCTGCGCGCCATGGGCATTTCCGTGCCCTCGCCCGACCCGCGCGCCGCGCCGCAGAACTGAGGCGCAAGCCCCAAAAAGCAGACGGCGCGGAGTTTCCTCCGCGCCGTCTTCGATTTCAGGATCGGGAGAGCCGTCGAAGGCCCTCGCCCGTTCCTATTCCTCGTCCTCGTCGCCGGCCGAACGCTTCTGCGCCTTGGAGAGCGCGGCGCCCAGGATGTCGCCGAGCGAGGCGCCCGAGTCCGACGAGCCGTACTGCGCGACGGCTTCCTTCTCGTCCGAAATCTCGCGCGCCTTGATGGAGAGCGAGATCTGGCGCTTGGCCTTGTCGAAGGCGGTGACCTTCGCATCGACCTTGTCGCCCACCGCGAAGCGCTCGGGGCGCTGCTCGGCGCGGTCGCGGCTGAGGTCGGCGCGGCGGATGAACGCCGTCATCTCGCCGACCGCGACCTCGATGCCGCCGTCGTTCACGGCCGTGACCTCGACGGTCACGGTGTCGTTCTTCTTGATGCCGCCGACCGAGGCGATCGGGTCGCCGCCGAGCTGCTTCACGCCGAGGCTGATGCGCTCCTTCTCGACGTCGACGTCCAGCACCTGGGCGCGCACGTGGTCGCCCTTCTTGTAGTTCTGGATCGCCTGCTCGCCGGGCACCTTCCAGTCGAGGTCGGAGAGGTGGACCATGCCGTCGATGTCGCCGTCGAGGCCGATGAACAGGCCGAACTCGGTGATGTTCTTCACATCGCCTTCGACTTCCGAACCGATCGGGTGAGCGTCGAGGAAGGCCGACCAGGGATTGGCCTGGGTCTGCTTGAGGCCGAGGCTGATGCGGCGCTTGGAGGTGTCGACCTCAAGCACCTTCACTTCGACTTCCTGCGAGGTGGAGACGATCTTGCCGGGGTGGACGTTCTTCTTCACCCACGACATTTCCGAAACGTGGACGAGACCTTCCACGCCCGGCTCCAGCTCCACGAAGGCGCCGTAGTCGGTGATGTTGGTGACGCGGCCCTTGAAGTTCGCGCCGATCGGGTACTTCGCCACCGCGCCGTCCCAGGGATCGGCTTCCAGCTGCTTCATGCCGAGGCTGATGCGCTGGGTGTCCTGGTTGATCTTGACGATCTGGACCTTCACGGTCTCGCCGATCTTCAGGATCTCGCTGGGGTGGTTCACGCGGCGCCACGCCATGTCGGTGACATGGAGCAGGCCGTCGACGCCGCCCAGATCCACGAACGCGCCGTAGTCGGTGATGTTCTTGACGACGCCGTCGATGACCATGCCTTCCTTGAGGTTGGACACGATCTCGCTGCGCTGCTCGGCGCGGGCTTCTTCAAGCACGGCGCGGCGCGAAACGACGATGTTGCCGCGCTTGCGGTCCATCTTGAGGATCTGGAACGGCTGCGGCTGGTTCATCAGCGGGCCGACGTCGCGGATCGGGCGGACGTCGACCTGGCTGCCCGGCAGGAAGGCCGTGGCGCCGTCGAGGTCGACGGTGAAGCCGCCCTTGACGCGGCCGAAGATGACGCCGGTGACGCGCTGGTTGGCGTTGGCGGCGGCTTCCAGCTTGATCCAGCTTTCCTCGCGGCGGGCCTTCTCGCGGCTCAGCACGGCTTCGCCATGGGCGTTCTCGATGCGGTCGAGGAAGACCTCGACGGTGTCGCCGACCTTGATGTCGGTGGGGGCGCCCGGCATCGCGAATTCCTTGAGCGGAATGCGGCCTTCGGTCTTCAGGCCGACGTCGACGATGACGAAGTCGTTCTCGACGGCGACGACGTGGCCGCGCACGACATTGCCTTCGGCGGCGGCGTTTTCATTGAAGCTCTGTTCGAGCATCGCGGCGAAATCGTCGCGGCTGGGCGCGAAAGACAGCGATTCGTCGGCGGTGATGGTGGCGGCGCGGCGGCCGGCCTTGGCGGTACGAGCCATGCGGTTGTAGTTCTCCAGTTCTTCTAGCGTTACTGGCCGGCCGGTTGTATCCAGCGGTCTCGCCCCGGCCCCTGAACGGCGAACGCGCCCCGGGCCTTGCCGCCCGGCGCGTGTCGAAATCCAAAGGTCAAAGCTTCAGGCTTCGAGTTTGCCGCGCACCGCCTCGAGGGCCGCCGCGACGGCGGCGTCTATACTCAAATCGGTGGTGTCCAGCAAGACGGCGTCCGGGGCGGGCTTCATCGGGGCGGCGGCCCGGCCGGAATCGCGGGCGTCGCGCACGGTGAGTTCCTCCAGCACCGCCTCGTAGCTCTTGGCGGGGTCGCGGGCGTGGATTTCGCGCCAGCGCCGCCGCGCCCGTTCCTCAAGGCCGGCGGTCACGAAGATCTTGGCCGCGGCGGCCGGGCAGATGACGGTGCCGATGTCGCGGCCGTCGATGACCGCGCCGCGGCCGCCGGGCGGCTGGGCGGCGAAAGAGATCTGGTAGTCGCGCAGCGCCGCCCGCACCTCGGGCAACACGGCGACCTGGCTGGCGGCCTCGCCGACCGCCGCGCTGCGCAGTTCCGCATCCGGAACGATGCCCGGACGAAAAGCCTTGCAGGCCTCGAGCGCGTCGGCTCGCGAGGCCGGGTCGCCGCCGGCCCTGAGGACGAGCGCGGCGACCGCGCGATAGAGCGCGCCGGTGTCGAGATGGTCGAAATGCAACTTGCGCGCGAGCGCGCGGGCGATGGTGCCCTTGCCCGAGGCCGCGGTGCCGTCGATGGCGACGACGGGGGCGGCCGGCGCCGCCGTCACCGGTTCACCTTGTCGAGGCTGCCCCCCAGGCGGGCCATCAGATCGCCGAAGCCCGGGAACGAGGTGGCGATGAAGGCGCTGTCGTCGACCGTGACCGGAGCCTTCGCGGCGAGGCCGGCGACCAGGAACGACATGGCGATACGGTGGTCCATCTCGGTGGCGATGGTCGCCCCGCCCGGCATCGAGCCGGGGCCGCGGCCTTCGATGATGAGGCCGTCCTCCAATTCGGTGACCTGGACGCCGCAGGCCGAAAGGCCGCGCGCCATGGCGGCGAGGCGGTCGCTTTCCTTGACGCGCAATTCCTTGAGGCCGCGCATCACCGTGCGGCCTTCGGCGAAGGCCGCCAGAACCGCCAGGATGGGGTATTCGTCGATCATCGAGGGCGCCCGCTCTGGCGGCACCTCGACGCCTTTCAGGGCGGAAAACCGAGCCCTGAGCGCCGCGACCGGCTCTCCGCCGGCATCGCGGGCGTCGAGGATGTCGAGCGCCGCGCCCATGTCGCGCAGCGTCTGGTAGAGGCCGGCCCGGGTCGGGTTGAGCAGCACGCCCTCGACCGTCACGTCGCTGTCCGGCACGAGCAGCGCGGCGGCGAGCGGAAAGGCGGCGGACGAGGGATCGCCCGGCACGGCGATGGCGGTCGCCTTCAGCTCCGCCTCGCCGGTCACGGTGACGGCGGTGCCGTCCTCGTGCGGCTCGGCGACGACCTCGGCCCCGAAGGCCCGGAGCATGCGTTCGGTGTGGTCGCGGGTCGGCTCGCGCTCGATCACCGTGGTGCGGCCGGGGGCGTTGAGGCCGGCCAGCAGGATCGCCGACTTGACCTGCGCCGAGGCGACGGGGCTGGCATAGACGACCGGCATCGGGTTCGCCGCGCCGCGCAGGGTGAGCGGCAGGCGGCCGCCCGTTCGGCCCATGGATTCGGTTCCGAAACGCGACAGCGGCTCCAGCACGCGGCCCATCGGACGGCGGCAGAGCGAGGCGTCGCCGGTGAAGGTGCAGGCGATCGGCGTGGTCGCCACCGCCCCCATCACGAGGCGGACGCCGGTGCCGGAATTGCCGTGGTCGAGCACCTTGTCCGGCTCGGCGAGGCCGCCGGTGCCGACCCCCGAAACCCGCCAGGCGCCCTCGCCTTCGCGCGTAACGCCCGCCCCCAGCGCCGCCATCGCCTCGGCGGTGCGCAGCACGTCTTCGCCCTCCAGCAGCCCCGTGATCGCGGTCTCGCCGGTCGCCATCGCGCCCAGAATCAGGGCCCGGTGCGAGATCGACTTGTCGCCCGGCACGCCGACGCGGCCGTTGAGGGATCGCGAGGCGCGCGCGCGCAAGGGAGCGGCGGCGTGAGCAGTCGTCATGGCGGCCTTGACTATTGGCGGTAAGGGCGGTTTTCCCTTTTGACAGGGGCGCGCGCGCGTGGCAATGGTCCCGGCCCTTCGCGGGGCCTTCGCCGGCGCGCCGCCGCGCCGCCTTGAACTTTTCAGGACTGAGGATACGTGGCTGATCCCAAGCTCGGCACGAAGCGTCAATGCCCGTCTTGCGGCGCGCGCTTCTATGATCTGAACAAGAAGCCCAATGTCTGCCCGAAGTGCGAGCACGTCTTCGAGCCCGAGGTTCTTCTGAAGCCGCGCAAACCGCGCGCCGTCGAGAAGGCCAAGGAGGTCGCGCGCGCGCCTGACGTCGAGGAAGACGAGGTCGAGGACGAAGAGGCCGAGGAAGAAGAGGCCGAAGAGGACGAGATCGAGGACGTCGCCGAGGAAGCCGAGGAAATCGAGGCCGGCGAGGAAGTCGAGAGCGAGCTGACCGGCGACACCACCGACGACGAGCTGGAAGACGGCGAGGAAGTCGCGAAGGGTCCCAAGAAGCGCCGCGGCACGACCGAGGAAGTCGACCCCGACCTCGAAGAGTTCGACGAGGAAGACATCGACGGCGAGGACGAGGACGACGACACGCTGATCGAGGACGACGAGGACGCCGAAGACGACCTCAGCGACATCGTCGACGATCCGGACGCCGGCAAGGACGACCTCTGACGAAATCCGGCTGCGGGGTGCGAAAGCATCTTGCAGTCTTGAGGGACGGAGACTAAACCTCCGCCCCTTCGCGCCGGGCCCCCAAACCCGGCCGCCAGTGTGGGGCCATAGCTCAGTTGGGAGAGCGCTTGAATGGCATTCAAGAGGTCGGCGGTTCGATTCCGCCTGGCTCCACCATCTTCTCCCCCGTCGCACAGGCCGGACGCCGGCGAGACCGCCCGCACCCTTTCCTGCGGACCGCGCCGCGCCCTATAAGCGGGCCCATGACCGCACCCGCCTTTCCCGCGCTGACCGAACCCCAGGCCATCCAGGCGACGATCGCGCTGGCGCGGCTGGCCGGACGTTATGGCTGGGTGCCGGGCACGGCCGGCAATTTCTCCGCCCGCATCGACCTCGCCCGCGCCGCGATCACCGCGAGCGGCGGCCAGAAGGGCGAAGTGGACGAGAGCGGCGTCATCGTCGCCGACATCGCCGCCAATCTCGACGGGCCGGTGCAGCCGCGCCTGTCGGCCGAAGGACCGCTGCATCTTCAGCTCTACCGCGACGATCCCGCCATCGGGGCGATCGCCCATGCTCACCCCCTGTCCGCCGTCGTGCTGTCGCGCCGCCATCTGGCGGCGGGGCGCATCGTCTTCGAGGGCTGGGAGATGCAGAAGGCGGTGACCGGGGTCACGACGCACGAAGGCGCGATCGAATTGCCGGTCTTCGCCAACGATCAGGACACCAAGCGCCTCGGCTTAAGGGTCTCCGAAGCGATGAAGGGCTGGAAGCGGCCCTGTTTCGGCTATCTGATCGCCGGCCACGGCATCTATGCCTGGGGGCGCGACGCCTTCGAGGCCCGCAAGCATCTGGAAGCCTACGCACATCTGCTGGACCTGGTCCTGGAAGAGGAGCGCCGCGCATGAGCCATCTGACCGTCACCCCCGACGCCGCGCCGGGCGAGATCCTGCTGGCGACCGCCGACCACGCCCGCATCGCCGCCGAACTCGCCACGATCGGCGTCACCTTCGAACGCTGGACGGCTTCGGCGCCGCTGGCCCCGGGGGCGGGTCAGGCCGAGGTGCTGGAGGCCTACAAGGCCGACGTCGAACGGCTGCGCGCCGCGCACGGCTATCAGTCCGTCGACGTGGTGCGGATGAACCCCGACCATCCCGACCGCGCCGCGATGCGCGCCAAGTTCCTCGCCGAGCACGTCCACGCGGACGACGAGGTGCGCTTCTTCGTCGAAGGTCAGGGCGCGTTCTATCTGCGCGTCGGCGGCAAGGTCTATTGCGTGATCTGCGAGGCGGGCGATCTGATCTCGGTGCCGAAGGACACGACGCACTGGTTCGACGCGGGCGACCGGCCGCTGTTCTGCGCCATCCGCATGTTCACCACGCCCGACGGCTGGGTCGCGACCTTCACCGGCGACGCCATCGCCACCCGCTTTCCCGCCTTCGTCAATCCGCTGACCGAGGCGGCGTGACCCCGAAAGCCATCCTCCTCGACATCGAGGGCACCACGGCGCCGATCAGCTTCGTCGCCGAGACGCTGTTCCCGTTCGCGGCCGAACGGCTCGCCGCCTTCGTGCGCGCAAACGAAAGCGAGCCGGAGGTCGCCGGGGCGCTCGCCGAGACGGCGGCGCTGGAGGGCCGGGCGCTGACGAGCGAGGAGGCGATCGCCGTGCTGCTCGGCTGGATCGCCGCCGACCGCAAGGCGACGCCGCTGAAGACCTTGCAGGGCAAGATCTGGCGCGAGGGTTACGAGTCCGGGGCGATCCGCTCGCCGGTCTATCCCGACGCGGTGGCGGCGATGCGGGCCTGGAAGGCGCGCGGGGTGAGGCTCGACGTCTATTCGTCCGGCTCGGTCGAGGCGCAGATCCTGCTCTACCGCCACACCGCGGACGGCGACCTGACGCCCTTGTTCGACGCCTATTTCGACACCCGCACCGGGCCGAAGCTGGAGGCCGCCTCCTACGCCGTCATCGCCAGGGCGATCGGGCTCGGCCCCGGCGACATCCTGTTCCTCAGCGATGCGCCGGGCGAGGTGAGCGCGGCGCAGGCGGCGGGCATGGCGGCGATCCGTATCGACCGCGCCCTGCCCCCCGGCACGCGCCGGCGCGATGCGGGCGGCGACGTGGCGGCGGATTTCGCCGTGGTCGATGCCCTGATCGCCGCGGGCTAGGATTTCATCCGCTTGGTCAGGAAGGCCCGCAGCCGCTTGTCGAGCCGCGAGGTCGGGAAATAGATGAAGACGTCGGTCGTGTTGAACTGATCGTCGATCACCGCGCCGTCGCCAATATAGGCTCCGGCCCGGATATAGCCCTTCACCAGCGGCGGCAGTTCGTGCAGCGCCTGAAGCGGGTCGATCGCTTCCTTCGGCATCAGGTTCATGTCGATGTAGCGGCCGGGCAGCGCCCTGACCTGCGGCAGATCCGGCGGCACGGCATGGAAGTGGTGGAGATAGGCGAGCTCCACCTTCATCGACTGCGGATCGGTGCCGGGTAGCGAGGCGCAGCCGAACATCAGCTCGATGTCGTTGCGGATGAGATAGGCGAGCAGGCCGCGCCACATGAACTGCATCACCTGGCTGGAGCGGTATTCGCGGGCGACGCAGCTGCGTCCCAGCTCAAGAAACCTGGCGCCGGGCGGCGAGTTGGCGAGCAGGGCGGCCAGATCGTATTCGGCGGCGCTGTAGAAGCCGCCATGGCGGGCGGCGACCTCGCGCCGCAGCAGACGATAGCAGCCGACGACCGCGCCCCCGGCGTCGTGGTCGAACACCAGAAGATGGTCGCAGAAATCGTCGTAGCGGTCGAAGTCGCGGCCGGAGGCCGCCATTTCGGGCGTCGGCTGGGCCTTCATCTCGCGGTAGAAGACCTCGAAGCGCAGGCGCTGCGCGGCCTCGATCTCCGCGTCCGAGCGGGCGAGGCGCGCCTCCAGGCCGCCGGAACGGGCGAGCACTTCCTCGCTGCCCCCCGGAGCTTCCATGATTTCGCCGCTTGCGCTGGTCGCGGTCATCCGCTTGTCGTGACGTTTCCGAAGGCGGAATGCTAGTCGAAAGGCCGGGCCGGTTCAAACACGCCCGGCGCCCCCATCGGCCTGCGGTCCCGGCTCGCCGAGGCGCATCAGCAGCCAGACCAGAGCGACCGCCGGCACCCCCATCGCGGCGGTCAGGATGAAGAACCAGTAGAAGCCGCCGAAGCTCTCCACCATCACCCCGGAAAGGCCGCCTATGATCTTGCCGGGCAGCGCGAAAAACGAGGAAAAGAGCGCATATTGCGTCGCCGTGAAGGCGGTCGAGGTGAGGCTCGACATATAGGCGATGAGGGCGGTGCCGCCGAAGCCGCCGGCGAGGTTTTCCAGGCTCACCGTCACGGTCAGCGCCCAGACATGCGGGCCGACGGTCGCCAGCCACGCATAGGCGAGATTGGTGACGCTCACCATCACCGCCCCGATCAGCAGCATCCGCATCATGCCGAGGCGCACCGCGACCGCACCGCCGATCAGCGCCCCGGCGATGGTCATCCAGATGCCGAACAGCTTTGAGACCGAGGCGATCTCGGACTTGGTGAAGCCGAGGTCGAGATAGAACGGATTGGCCATCACCCCCATGACGAAATCCGGCAGGCGGTAGAAGCCGATGGCGGCGAGAATCAAAAGCGCGACCCAACCCTTGCGGGCGAAGAAATCGACGAACGGGGCGACAGCGGCGTCGTAGAGCCAGCGCAGGAGATCCTGGCGGGGGGCGAGCGCGGCGGCCGCGCCTTCCTCCGGCGCCGGCTCTGGGGGGCGATAGGCCAGGAGCGTGCCCGCCACGCCGACGACCATCAGCGCCGCCATCGCGGCGTAGGAGGCCGACCACGAGGCGTAGTCGGCGATGTAGAGCGCCCCCGCGCCCGCCGCGATGAGCGCGATGCGGTAGCCGAGCTGGGTCGCGGCGGCCATCGTCGCCTGCTCGTCCTTGCCGGCGGCGGCCTCGATGCGCCAGGCGTCGATGGCGGTGTCCTGGGTGGCGCTGGCGAAGGCGACGACGATCGCCGCGATCACCATGCCGGCGAGGTCGGTCGCCGGATCGATCCGCGACATGGCGAAGATCGCGCCCGCGACGACGATCTGGGCGAGCAGCATCCAGGCGCGGCGGCGGCCGAGCAGCGGTCCGATCAGCGGCAAGGGCAGGCGGTCGACGAGCGGCGCCCAGGCGAACTTGATCGTGTAGGCGAGGCCGACATAGGAGGCGAAACCGATGGTCGCCAGGCTGACCCCCGCCTCGGTCAGCCAGGCCGAGAGCGTGGAGAAGATCAGCAGAAACGGCAGGCCCGACGAGAAGCCCAGCACGAACATGGTGAGGACGCGCGGGCGCGTATAGGCCAGCGCGGCCTCTGCCCAGCTGCGCCGCGCTGCGCTGTCGTGTCCGGCCGCCGCACCCATGTCCGCCCTCGCGATTCGCAAGCCGCGACGTAACCACGCCGCGCCCGACCCGTCACGCGGCGCGGATGCGCGGCTTGGTCCAGCGGGCGATGGCGGCGGTCAAAGCGTTGGGATCGAGCGGCTTGGTGAGGAAGTCGTCCATGCCGGCGGCGAGGCAGTTCTGACGGTCCTCGTCCATCACGGACGCGGTGAGCGCGATGATCGGCAGGCGGGCGCGCGCGGCGGGCGGAAGCTTCGCCTCGCCTTCGCGGATGCGCCGCGTCGCCTCGATGCCGTCGACGCCGGGCATGTGGACGTCCATCAGGATGAGGTCGTAGTCGGATCGCAATTCGAGCGCCGCCAGCGCTTCGGCGCCGTCGCGGACCGAATCGACGCTGTGGCCCATGCGCTTGATCAGCGAGACGGTCAGCAGCGTGTTGATCTCGTTGTCCTCGGCGACGAGGATGTGGACGCCCGCGCGGGCTTCGTCGCGCGCCGGAAGCGGCGCGGGGGCGGGTTGATCGGCCGCCTTGCCGTCCTCGGGATCGGCCCCCGCCAGCAGCGCCGCGAGACGGCGTTCGAGGCCGTAATGGCGCACCGGCGTCACATGATAGCCGGTCGCCCCGGCCGCCTTCAGGGCCGGGATGCGGCCGCGCTGGGCGGGCGGCAGGAGGGCGATCACCGCCGCGCCGGGCGGCAGCCAGGACGTCAGCTGGGGCAGGCAGGTTTCGGCGTCGCCGTCGGGCAGCGCGATGTCGGTCAGCACGATGTCGGTGCGCGCCGCGACCAGGGCTACCGCCGCTTCGGCGGCGCTGGCGAAGCCCTGCACTTTCGCGCCGCTCTGGCGCAACCTGGCGACCAGCGGCTCGCGCAGGATGGGCGAGCCGCTGACCACCGCGATGCGCCGCCCGGAAAGATCGGGCGGCGGGGCGGCCTCGACGAGGCGGTTGGGGACCAGCGCCGCGGTGAACCAGAAGACGCTGCCGCCGCCGAGCGCGCTCTCCACGCCGATCTCGCCGCCCATCGCCTCGACGATCTTCTTGGAGATGGCGAGACCGAGCCCGGTGCCGCCGAACTTGCGGCTATGGGTGGAATCGGCCTGTTCGAAATGGCCGAAGATGCGCTGGCGCGCCTCTTCGGGGATGCCGATGCCGGTGTCCTCGACTTCGAAGCGCAGCCGCAGCCTGCCGCGCGCCTTGGGGTCCTGGTCCGGCGCGGCGCGGGCGACGCGCAGCGTGACGCCGCCCGTCTCGGTGAACTTGATCGCGTTGCCGGCGAGGTTGAGCAGAATCTGGCGCAGGCGCTGCGCGTCGCCCAGCATGTCCTCCGGCACGTCGGCGTCGACGCAGGCGGCGATTTCGATGCCCTTCTGCTGGGCGCGGGTGGCGAGCAGTTCGGTCACCTGGTCGACCGAGGCGCGCAGGCCGAACGGCTCGCGCGCCAGCTCCAGCCCGCCGGCTTCGACCTTGGAGAAATCGAGAATGTCGTTGATGAGTTCGACCAGCGCCTCGCCCGACTGCTTGACGGCGAGGGCGTAGGCGCGCTGGTCGGGGGTGAGGGACGTCTCCAGCAGCAATCCCGCCATGCCGATGACGCCGTTCATGGGCGTGCGGATCTCGTGGCTCATGGTCGCCAGGAAGAGCGACTTCGCCTTGCTCATCTGCTCGGCACGGTCGCGGGCGGCGCGCACCGCGCGCTCGACTTCCTTGCGCTCGGTGATGTCGCGGCCGACCGACTGGATCTCGGTGAGCTGGCCGTTCTCGCCGCGGATCGGGTAGTCCTCCCAGGCGTACCAGCGCCAGCCTTTGGCGGTGCGCAGGCGCTGGTCGTAGCGGGCGCGCGGGCGGTCGCCGCCGTCGCTGTAGCCGTGGAGCAGCGGCGGCGGGTCGTCGGGATGGAAGGACGGCTTGAAGATGCGGCCGATCGCGTCCTCGCGGGCGACGCCGAAGACCGCGCAGAAGGCGTCGTTGACGAAGGTGAGACGCCCGTCCGGCCATTTGCGCAGGATCGCGTCGCCCTGCGCGTCGACGAGGCCCTTGTAGCGCTGCTCGTTCTCCTTCAGCTCCGCATTGATGATCTGGAGCCGGTCGACGGTGCGCTTCTGCACCTCGGCGACGCGCTTGAGGCCGGCGTTCTGTTCGTCGAGCAGGCGGCCGCGATGGCGCGCGTCGAGGATGGTCACCGCCAGCGCGCCGAGCGCGGAGGCGACGAGCGCGGCGACCAGCACCGGATCGCCGGTCGCCTCGCCGCCCTCGACATAGCGCAGCGCCATCACGGCGACCGCCGCGATGGCGGCGCCGAAGCCGAAGACCAGCGCCGCGATGCGAGGCAGATTCATGAAAAGGCGGAGGACCGGACGGGGGAAACGGCCCAGTTTCCCCCGCCCGCACCTAGGAATCCGTTAACGAATGGAGCGCGGCGCGCCCTATTCCGGCGGCGGATAGCCGATCGAGAACTGCGTCACGCGCGGCTTGGCGGCGCGCACGTCGGCGGCGTCCGACTTCAGCGACACGTCGCCGGAGACGCTCTGGGGCGATTCGGCGGCGGAGGGGGAGAAGCGCACCGACAGGATGCAGCCGCCGGCCTTGGGCTCCAGCGCGCCGCCCTCCCAGCTATTGGCGTAGCCGCCATAGTCCCAGTCGAAGCCGGAGAGCAGGAACGGCTTGCCGTTCGCCTTCTCCACCTCCTCGATGGACGAGCCGACGCGGATGCCCTCGGCGCTCTGCCAGAGGATCTCGCGCTTCCAGGGATCGTAGCCTTCCGGGTCGGCGCCCCAATCGGCCTGGACGTCGATCGAGGCGATGCCCTGACGCTTTTCCTCGTCCATCCAGTAGACGGTGAGCATCCGCGCCGGGTCGTCGCCGAAGACGACGGTGGCGTTCAGTTCGGTGCCTTCGGGGCCGGGCACGACCTTGAAGACGACGTTGGCGTCGCCGAAGGCTTCCTTCAGCTTGGCTTCCGAGGAATCGGCCGCGAACGGGCCTTCGCAGGCGAGGGTCTTCACCTCGGTGGGCGCGGCCGGGGTGGCAGCGGGCGTCGCGGCGGGG
>JAXMDZ010000028.1:0-23232 GCA_046348585.1 Alphaproteobacteria bacterium | reverse complement strand
CGACCACGGCGGTCTTGCCGTCGATCGCCTTCACCGAGCCGTGGAGGAAGTTCATCGTGCCGATGAAGTCGGCGACCTCGCGGCAATTGGGCGATTCGTACAGTTCGCGCGGCGAGGCGATCTGGAGCACCTGGCCCTTCTGCATTACCGCGATCCGGTCGGAGAGCGAAAGCGCCTCCTCCTGGTCGTGGGTGACGAAGATGAAGGTGATGCCGACCGTCTTCTGGAGCTGGCGCAGCTCGAACTGCATCTGCTCGCGCAGCTTCTTGTCGAGCGCGCCGAGCGGCTCGTCGAGCAGAAGCACTTTCGGGCGGTTGACGAGCGCGCGGGCGAGCGCGATGCGCTGGCGCTGGCCACCCGACATCTGGTCGGACTTGCGGTCCTCGAAGCCCGACAGCTTGATCATGGCGAGCGCGTCCTGCACGCGCTTGTCGAGCTCGGCCTTCGACAGGCGCAGCTTGCGCAGGCCATAGGCGATGTTGTCGTACACGTTGAGGTGCGGAAAGATCGCGTAGGACTGGAACACCATGTTCGTCGGCCGCTTGTTGGCCGGAACGCCGGTGACGGGTTGTCCGTCGATATAGATCTCGCCCTCGGTCGGGAACTCGAAGCCCGCGATCATGCGCAGCAAGGTGGTCTTGCCGCAGCCGGAGGGGCCCAGCAGCGAGAAGAACTCGCCCTGCTTGATGCCGAAATCGGCGTCGTCCACCGCGCGGAACGATCCGAACCGTTTGGTGACGTGATCGACGTGAATGAAATCGGGCGTGGTCATCGTGTCTGCCTCATGCGCCGACCTGCGGCTTGTCGCCCGGCGCGCCGACCTGCCGCAGCCATTCTGCGAACACGACGAGAGCGCAGGACGCAACCAGGATGCAGGTGCCGAGCGCCAGAACCGGCGGGAAATTGGAGGGGAAGCGGAGCTGGCCCCAGATATAGAGCGGCAGCGTCATCTCGTTGCCCTGCAGGAAGAAGGCGAGCAGGAATTCGTCGAACGAGACGATGAAGGTGAGCAGCAGGCTGGAGACGATCGCCGGGGCGATCAGCGGGAAGGTCACGCGCCAGAAGGTCATCCAGCCGTTCTCGCCGAGATCGAGCGAGGCTTCTTCGAGGTTTTTGTCGAAGCCGTCCATGCGCGCGACGAGCACCGCCATCGCGAACGGCGTGCACAGCATGATGTGCCCGGCCGCGATGGTCATCAGCGACAGAGGAATGCCGACGATGTTGAGGATGATCAGCAGCGCGAGGCCGAGCAGCACTTCCGGGATGAAGAGCGGCAACGAGATGAGGCCGAGCGCCACCGTCTTGCCGGGCATCGAGTAGCGGGTGACCGCCTTGGCGGCGAGGAGGCCGAGCAGGGTCGCCGCCAGCGAGGCGACGATGCCGACCTGAAGGCTGTTCCACAGCGCGCCCAGCATTTCGGGGCGCTGGGCGATTTCCTCGTACCAGCGGGTCGAGAAGTTCTCGATCGGGAAGCGGAAGATCGTCTGATCCGCGAACGAGAAGAGCGGCAGCACGAGCATCGGCGCATAGAGGAAGAAGAGATAGCCGAAGGCGAAGATCGTGATGCCGACGCCACGCTCGCCGACCTTTTTCAGCGGGCGGCTCATTTGACGCTCCTGACGCTGAGGCGGATCGCCTGGATCAGGAAGAAGGCGACGAAGGCGACGAAGACCATCGAGAGGATCGCCGTCGCCGCCGCGAGCGGCCAGTCGCTGGCCTTGAAGCCATTATAGACCATCTTGGCGATCATGCCGCCGCGCGGTCCTCCGACGAGGTCGGGGGTGACGTAATCGCCGATGGTCGGCACGAAGACGAGCGTGATGGCCGAGATGACGCCGGGCAGCGAGAGCGGGAAGGTCACACGCCAGAAGCTGCGCGCCGAGCCGTCGCCGAGATCGGCGGCGGCCTCCAGAAGGGTCCGGTCGACCTTTTCCAGGCTCACATAGATCGGCAGGATCGCGAACGCCGCCCAGGCGTGGGCCAGCGTCAGGATGATCGCGAAGTCCGAGAACAGAAGCCACGAGATCGGCTCGTCGATGATCCCCATCCCCTGGAGCGTGCCGTTCACGACGCCTTCGCGCGCCAGAATGATGCGCCAGGCGAAGACGCGCAGCAGATAGCTCGTCCAGAACGGAATGGTCAGCAGGATCAGCCAGACGAACTTGTACCGCTTCACATGGAAGGCGACGTAATAGGCGATGGGGTAGGCGAGGAGCACCGTCGCCAGCGTGACGAGGCCCGAGATCCACAGCGAGCGGATGAAGATCGGCTGGTATCTGGTGAGTGCGTATTCGTAATTGTAAGTGGTCAGCGTCGTGTCGACGACCGGCCCGTCCTGCCGCCAGAAACTGTAGAGCAGCATGATCGCGAGCGGCGCGGCGAGGCCGGCGACCATGACGATCACGGTCGGGCTGAGCAGCGTCCAACCCCGAAGGCTTTCCGAGCGCGTGAAGGCGCCCGCCCACTGACTACCCGCTCGCGCCGCCGTTCCAGCCGTCAAAATGGCCCCCCTGGTCCGCTGTCGCAAAGTCTTTCGCAGAAAGCGTTGCGCCGCAACCAAAACCCGGATCGAAGCGGCAAATCGCCGCCAGATCAGCCGAACAGCCAGTCGCGGAAGGCAACCGCGGCAGGGCTGGGTGGGCGGCCGCGCGGGGTCACGAACCAATAGGCGCCGGTGCATACGGTTGCAGCGAAGGGCTGCACCAACCGTCCGTCGGCGATGTCGCGGGCGAACATGAGAGGCGGCGCGAGCGCGACGCCCTCACCCTGGATGGCCGCCTGGATCATGGTCAGCGAGGCATCGAAGACCGGCCCGCGCGCCTCGATCTCCTCGGAAAGCCTGGCGGCGGCGAACCAGGCCGGCCAGTCCTGCACACGATAGGACCGCAGCAGCACCTGGCCGGCGAGGTCGCCGGGATGGCGCAGCTGCGCGCCAAGCCCCGGCGCGCAGAGCGGCGCTTGTGGGGCATCGAGCAGCCGCGCGGCCTCGACCCCCGGCCAACGGCCCTCGCCGAACAGGATTGCCGCGTCCAGCCCTTCGGCCGCGAGGTCCGCCTTGTTGTTGTTGGTCAGCAGACGCAGGTCGGCATAGGGGTGCGCTTCGCGGAAGGCCGCCAGGCGCGGCATCAGCCAGCCGACCGCGAAGGTGCCCACCACGCTGACCGTCAGCACCTCGCGCAGGCGGCCCTCGCGGAAGCGGTCGAGCAGGCGTCCGATGCGGTCGAAGGATTCGGTGAGGGCGGGCAGCAGCGCGACGCCCTCGTCGCTGAGCATCAGCCCGCGCGGGGCGCGGTGGAACAGCCGGACGCCCAGCCGCGCCTCCAGCGCCTTCACCTGATGGCTGATCGCGGCCTGGGTGACGCACAGTTCCTGCGCCGCTCGGGTGAATGAGCGGTGCCGGGCCGAGGCCTCAAAGGCGCGCAGGGCGTTGAGCGGCAGGAGCGGGCGGGACATGCATGAGCGGAATTAGGGGCGATGACCAAACTATCATCGTTTGCGCGGCCGGGAAGCATCGCGGACATTGGCTCAGGAACGGATCGGCTGAGATTTTCACAGGCAACATCATGAACAAAACTAATGACGACGGGCGCTCAGCGCGATTCACACAAACCCGGCGCGGGCATTTGACCGCCCTGCTGGCGGCCACGGCGGGCGGGTGCCTGATGGGCCGGATCGGCCTCGCCGCCACGGAACCGGCAGAGACGATCGAGGCGGCGTTCGCGGCCCTCGAAGCGCGCACCGGCGGCCGGCTCGGTGTCGCCGTCGTCGATACCGCCACGGGGGCTCGCGCCGGGTGGCGGGCCGACGAGCGCTTCGCCATGTGCTCGACCTTCAAGCTGCCTCTGGTCGCGCTGATCTTGAAGCAGGTGGACGAGGGCGCCGAGCGGCTCGACCGCGCGATCGCCGTGACCGCCGCCGACCTGACGCCCCACGCCCCGGTCACCGAGAAGCGGGTCGGCGGGACGATGACGGTGGGCGAACTCTGTCAGGCGACGATCACGACCAGCGACAATCCCGCCGCCAACCTGCTGCTCGGCGCTTGCGGCGGGCCGCCCGCGGTCACCGCCTTCGTGCGCACGCTGGGCGACGAGATCACCCGTCTCGACCGGGTCGAGCCCGCCATGAACAATCAGGCGGTCGCCGAGGGCGATCTGCGCGACACGACCTCGCCCGCCGCGATGGCCGCGACCATGGCGGCGATCCTGCTGGGCGGCGCGCTGACGCCCGCCTCGCGCGAGACGCTGACCGGCTGGCTCAAGGCGACCGAGACCGGCCCGGACCGGCTGCGCGCTGGGCTGCCGGCGGGCTGGGCCATCGGCCACAAGACGGGCACCGGCGAGGACGGCCCGACCAACGACATCGCCATCGTCTGGCCGCCCGGCCGCGCCCCGCTGATGGTCGCCGCCTATTACGACCGCAAGGGCCGCACGATGAAGGAGAACGCGACGGTGCTGGCCGAAGTCGGCCGGATCGTCGGCGCGATGGGCTGACTACTTGCGCTTCTTCGGCACCAGCTTGGCGATCCAGGCGGGCAGGGCGAAGGCGGCCTGGTGGATGGCCGGGGTGTAGTAGTCGGTCTTGACGCCCGAGGCGGCGAAGGCCTTGGCGATCTTGCCGGCCTTGCGGGCGTCGCCCAGCACCGCGCCGTCCGCCGACACCCAGGTCAGCGCCATGAAGCCGCCGATATAGGTCGGCACCACGGTCAGATAGGTTCCCGCCGCCGCGAACAGGCGGCCGAGCTGCTTGAGCGTGTCGGTCAGTTCTTCCGGCTGGTAGAAGGGCACGCCGGTCTGAAAGACCGCGAAGCCTCCGGGACGCAGCGCCGCGCGGATGCGCTTGTAGAAATCGTCGGCGAAGAGGATCGCGCCGGGGCCGATGGGATCGGGCCGGTCGGCGATGACGAGGTCGAAGGCGCCCTTGGTCTCGGGCCGCGCGAGGTAGTCGAACGCGTCGACCACCTGGATGTCCATGCGCTTGTCCTTGAAGGCCTTCTTGTTGATGTCGGCGAACAGCTCGCGCGAACGCTCGATGACGACCGGATCGATCTCGGCGAGCACGACCCGGGCGACGCCCTTGTGCTTGAGCGCCTCGGCGGCGATGGCGAGGTCGCCGCCGCCGACGATCAGCACCGACTTCACCTTGCCGTGCTCGAAGATCGGCAGATGGGTCAGCATCTCCGAATAGGCGGCGTGGTCGCGCGTCGTCGTCTGGACGTTGCCGTCGAGCACCAGGACGCGGCCGTTGCGCTCGGTGTCGAAGAACTTGACGTTCTGGAACGGCGACTGCTCGTCGACCAGCATCTCGCCCTTCAGCGTCATCGTCTGGGCGTAACCGGCGTGCAGCGTCTCGGTGAAGGTCGTGGCCATCGGCGTCTCTCCGTCGGGCGAATGCGGGCGGCTTATAGGGGCTGGCGAAGCGGCGCGGCAATCAGAATTCGTTAGGAATTGGAACCGCTACAGAACTGTCACGGATGTTTGCCGGCACATTCTTCGACTTTTTGCGGCATTGCGCGAAAAAACGCTTGCGCGGGGGGACCCCGATCCATATATCCGCGCCTCTCCAAACGGGGTTCGCCCACGAGGAATCACCGGAGTGCGTATCGCTCCACTTGTCGATAACGCTGCTTTTTTAGGGAGGGCGACATGGCCCGACTGGCAAAAAAGGTGGCGGCGATCAACGAGGCACTGGCGGTTTCCGTACAGACCCCGGCGAGGACCGTCCCGGTTCTTGTTTCGGCAGATATTGCCGAACAGGGAGATGCACCCAAGGATTACTGGATCACCCGCAACGGCGTGAAATACGCCGGGCAGCATCTCACGATCGACCTTTGGGAAGCCGAAGGCCTCGACGACGAGAAGCGCATCCAGCAGGCCTTCCTCGACGCCATCAAGGCGGCCGGCGCGACGCTGCTGCACATCCACACCCATGTGTTCGAGCCGAACGGCGGCATTTCGGGCGTGGCGGTGCTGAGCGAGAGCCACATTTCCTGCCACACCTGGCCGGAAAAGGGCTTCGCGGCCTTCGACGTCTTCATGTGCGGCGACGCGCAGCCCGAACTGGCGGTGCCGGTTCTTGAGGCCGCCTTCAAGCCGAAGCGCGTGGTCGTCGAGGAGATCAAGCGCGGCATCATCCACGAGGCTTGAAGCCTCGCGGTTCCATCGAACGATGCGTGACGGGCTCCGGGCGATCCGGGGCCCGTTTTCGTTCCGGGCCGCGCCCGGGCCGCCGGCGGCCGGCGCGGCGACGGAATTGGTTTGTCCCGGCGTTGGAATAGGCGGAGAACGCGAAAGGGACAGCGCGGCATTTCCGCGAGTTGAAGGGCGCATGGTGGAGGATCCGGACGCCGGCCTCGTCGAGGCGACGGGGCGGGGCGACGCAGAAGCCGCTTCGCGGCTCGTCGCGCGGCACCTGCCGCGCATGACGGCGCTCGCCCGCCGGATGCTGGGCGATGCCGCCGAGGCCGAGGACGTGGCGCAGGACGTATTCCTGAAGGTCTGGACCCAGGCGAAGCGCTGGAAACCCGGCGCGGCCAAGTTCGAGACATGGCTGCACCGGGTGGCGATCAACGCCTGCTACGACCGGCTGCGCAAGAAACGCGGCGTGCCGCTGGACGAGGTGGACGAACGCCCGGACACCGCGCCCGACCCGGAGCAGGCGATGGGGCAGACCCAGACGGCGCAGGCCGTCGAGGCGGCCCTGAAGACGCTTCCGGAACGCCAGCGCGCCGCGATCGCGCTCTGCCACTACCAGGGGCTGGGCAATATCGAGGCGGCGGCGGCGCTGGAGATCAGCGTCGAGGCGCTGGAATCACTGCTGTCGCGCGGCCGCCGCGCGCTGAAGGAGAAGCTCCGTCACCTGACCGGCGCGGGGGCGCCGGCGGTCAGGGCGGCGGGCGGCTGATGGAGACGGGGAAGATGACCGGACGAATGACGATGGATCGTTTCGAGGCGCTGGTCGCGGCCTATGGCGGCGACCCGCTGCGCTGGCCGGAGGCGGAGCGCGTCGCGGCGCAGATGCTGGCTGCGCGCGATGGCGCGGCGGCGCGTCTGCTGGCCGAGGCCGAAGCGCTGGACCGCTTGCTCGACGAGGCGCCGGCCGCCGCCGTGAATGCCGCGCTGGCCGCGCGCATCCTGGCCGCCCGGCCGCAACCGGCGATCGGCGATCGCCTGCGTGCCCTGTGGTCCGATCTGTTCGGCGGCGCGCCCGCCTGGGCTCCGGCGCTCGGCCTCGTCGCCGCCGTGGCTTTGGGCACCGGCGTGCAGGCGGCGGCGGCCGACCGGCTCGGCCTCGACGAGGCCATCGAAACCGCCGATGGCGCCGAGAGCGAGGACGACATAGCGCCGCTGACCGGCAGTGCGGCGATCGCCGAGGAGGATGTGCTGTGACCGACACGCCGACCCCCGCACCGGGCAAGCCGCGCCGCTGGCCGTTGTATGTCTCGCTGTTTCTCAACGTGGTGCTAGTGACCGTTCTGGCGTTCGGCGCCTGGCGCATCCATCAGTTCCGCGAGACCTTCGGCGCCGAGGCGCTGGGACCCTGGATGCCGCGCCAGGTCGAGCGCGTGCTGCCGCCGCAGGCCCGCGACAAGGTCGTGGCGATCCGCAAGGCCCATGCCGACGCCTTCCGGCCGCTGTTCGAGAAGGCCCGCACGGCGCGCCGCGAGGTGCGCCGGGCGCTGGAGGCCGAGCCGTTCGTGCCGGGCCAGCTCGCCGACGCCCTGCGCGCCATGCGCGAGGCCGACGCGGCCGTGGCCGAGGCGACGGCCGGGGTCATCGTCGAGATCGCCGCGGTGCTGACGCCCGAGGAGCGCGCGATGGTCCGCAAGGCGATGCGCGACCGGCGTGGGGCGCGCGGCGATTTCGGCCCCGGCGAGCCCGGTGGGCCGGGCGCACCGCCGCAGGAGCCGCCCGCAGGGCCGCCGCCGGCAGAACCGCCCCCGCCGCCGCCGCCCGCCGAACCGCCCCCGCCGCCGCCGCCGGGCGGCCCCTGACGGGACCGGACACGCACGAAAAAGGCCCCGGAGCGCTCCGGGGCCTTCTCGTTTTCGTGCGCTGTTTCGCGCGATGACCGCTCAGAGGCCCGAGCGGATCTCGTTCCAGGTCTTGATGATGTCCTCCTTGTTGGGGAGGCGGACCTGGAATGTGCCGGTCGAGAGGAACTTCTCCACATCGCGCGGCAGGCCGGCGTTGTTCAGTTCGTCGTCGGTCAGCTGGTTCATCGCGTCGGCGTTCGCCGAACCGTTCGAATAGCCGGTCACCAGATAGCGCGCGGCCGCGAGCGACAGGCCGGAATCCATCAGCGTGTAGGCCTTTTCGAGGTTCTTGGCGTCCTTGTGCAGCGTGAAGCCGCAGACATAGGTGAAGCGGCCGGTGTCGGCCGGGTTCATGAAGCCGACATCGACGCCGTCATTCTTCAGCGTCGCCCAGCTGTCCGACCAGGTGATCGCGGCGACCAGCTCGCCCGAGGCGAGGCCCTGGGCGATGGTCGACTGGTCGGTGGTGATGACGCGGGCGTTGGCGACCAGCTCGCGCAGCTTCTCCTGCACCTGGGTCCACTGTTCCGGGGTCATCGCATAGGGGTCGATGCCCATCGACTTGGCGACCAGCGTGACGGTGTCGTCGACGCCTTCCAGCGCGGCGATCCGGCCCTGGTATTTGGGATCGAAGAGGATCTGCCAGCTTTCGTTCGCCGCGTATTCGGGGGCGAGGTCCTTGCGGTAGGTGATCGAGGTCTGCGCCCAGTACTGGGGCACGAACCAGGCGTGGGTGTCGTCGATCATGGCGCCGGGGATCTTCTTCAGCGCGGGCGCGATCACCGGCCAGTATTTCAGCTTGGTCACGTCGATCGGCTGGAGCAGGCCCGCCTCCTGCCAGCGGCCGAACTCGTAGGAGCACGGCCCCATCACGTCGGGCGCATAGCCGGCGCGCATCTTGGCGAAGGCTTCGTCCTCGTCGGCGTAGATCTGGGTCTGCGGCTTGACGCCGTATTTCTCCACGTACTCGCCCAGCAATTCCTCGTTGGCGAGCGTCTCGAAGGTGAAGAGCGTCACCTCGCCCTCCTGCGCGGCGGCAGGAAGCCCGGATGCGGCCAGTACGAACAGCGAACCGGCCACAAGAAGCGATCGGATGGGCGACATGAATCCTCCATGGAAAGCGGCAGCGGAAGCCAGCGTCCGCGCCCGGCGGCCCAAACAGACCCCAAGCGCCGGGCGGCGTCAATCGAAGCGGGGCAGGGCGCGGCCTCGGTTGCCGCCCGGCATGGGGGGGCTTATGGTCCGGTTCCCCAATCAGAAGGGCATCATGCCGGATAACGACCAGGCTTCTCCAGCCGCCGAATTCGACCGCTTTCTCGCCGCTCACCCCGACATCGCCTATGTCGACGGCGTCTTCATCGACCTCAACGGAACGCTGCGCGGCAAGCGCGTCCCCATTTCCGACGCCCGCAAGCTGTTCACCGCCGGCATGCAGATGCCGGGCGACATTTTCATGCTCGACGCCCGCGGCGAGATGACCAATCCGCTCGGCCTCGGTTCGGAGGACGGCGACCCCGACAGCACGGCGATGCCGGTGCCGGGCACGCTGACGACCGTCGGCAAGCCGCCCTATCGCCGGGCGCAGGTGCTGATGACCCAGGCCGACCCCGCCGGCGGCCCGTTGCAGGTCGAGCCGCGCAATGTGCTGATCAGCGCGCTGGAGCAGTTCTCAAAGACCGGCCTGACGCCGGTCGTCGCCGTCGAACTGGAGTTCTTCCTGATCGATCCGGCGCGCACCCCGATGGGCGCGCCGCAGCCGCCGATCTGCCCCACCACCGGCGTCCGCGAGCGGGCGATCTCGGTTTACGGCATCAACGATCTCGACCGCTACGAGGCGTTCCTGACGGCGGTGTCCGAGGAGGCGGCGCGTCAGAACATCCCGGTGACGACCGCCGTCGCCGAATACGCGCCCGGCCAGTTCGAGATCAATCTGCACCATGTCGCCGATCCGGTGGCCGCCGCCGACCATGCCGCCCTGCTGCGTCCGCTGATCAAGCATGTGGCGCGCGAGCAGGGCATGGAGGCGACCTTCATGGCGAAGCCCTATTCCGGCACCGCCGGAAGCGGGATGCATGTCCATGTCAGCCTGGTGAAGGACGGCCGCAACGTCTTCGCCGGAATGCCTGGCCTTTCGGACACGCTGCGCCATGCGGTCGGCGGCCTCGCCGCCACGATGCACGAGGCGATGGCGATCTTCGCGCCCAACGCCAACGCCTTCCGCCGCTTCACGCCCAATCTCTTCGTCCCGGTCAACCGGCGCTGGGGCATCAACAACCGCTCGACCGGCCTGCGCATCCCGGCGGGCGAGGACGCGGCGACCCGCATCGAGCACCGCGTCGCGGGCGCCGACGCCAATCCCTATCTCGTGCTCGCCGCGATCCTCATCGGCATGAAGCACGGCATCGAGAACCGGATCGATCCGGGCGCGCCGCATGACGGCGACGCTTCGGACTTCCTCGATCCGACCGTGCCGTTCGAGATCATGTGGGCGCTGGAGGAATTGCAGAACTCGAAGGTCCTGCGTGCCGCGCTCGGCGTCTATGTCGATGTCTATGCCGAGGCGAAGCGGGTGGAATACAAGCGCTTCAACGCCACCATCCCGGCGCACGAGCACGACTGGTATCTCTAGGCTCAGCCGGGGTTTCCGGCGGCCTCGCTGAGCATCCGTTCCAGCCGCCGCGCGGTTTCGCCGGACGCGGCGGCGGCGAGGCGGCGGGCGAGCGGGAGCGCCAGCTCCGGCCGCCGGCAGTCGAGCGCCAGCGCCGCGTAGAACGACAGGAACCGCTCATCCGCCGCCGCCGGGAAGCGGCGTTCCGCATTGTAGAGGACGCCGAGCGCCTCCATCGTCGCGCCCGAGGCCGCCAGCAGGGCGGCGGCGTCGACATGTTCGGCGAAGGTCGCGCCCTTGCCGCGCACCAGGCGGGCGAGCGCCTCGCGCCGCTCGGCGGTGCGGCCCGCAAGATCGGCGGCGGCGGCGAGACGGCGCAACGCCGCCGGATCGTCCCGCGCCGCCAGCGCCCCGTACCAGGCGACCGCCTCGTCCAGCCGCCCCGACTGGACCAGCGCCTCGCCGAAATCGAACGGCGCGCCGGGAGGCGAGGCGGGCGCGGGCGTTGGCCGCTGAAGCCCCAGAAACAGCACCGCCGCCGCCAGCAGGATGAGCGGCACGGCGGTGAGGAGCCGCAACGCCCGGTTCATGGTCCAACCTCGGCATAGTCCTGGCGCTCGAAGGTCAGCGCCGCGCCGTCGGCGGCGAGCGGCGGCAGCGAGAACGCCAGCAGCCCGTCGGCCCCGGCCTCGGCCCGGTAGCGCAGCGTGCGGCCGTTCTTCGGCGTGAAGCGCAGTTCCCAGTCGGAGTGCGGTTCGACCGACCACACCATCTCGCCCGGCCCGTAGCCCTGAAGCGACATTTCGGCCGTCTCGATGTCGCGCACCAGCCCCGACACCGCCCAGCGCGATTCCACCAGCGTCGCAAAGGGAGGCGGCGTCCAGGGCAGGTTGGTGACGGCGACGGTGACCTCCGTCGCCTCGGGATCGAGCGCCACATAGAGCGCGGCGTTCACGCGGCCCGCGCCGATCACGCCGACGCTGCGCTCCCAGTCGACGCGCAGATGGGCGGCGTCGTCGAAACGCAGCGTGTTGAGCGCGCCGCGATCGTGGACGCGCCAGATCCCGGTGCCGGCCGGCTCCAACCTGACCGACGCGGCCCCCGCCGCGATCTCGTCCAGCGACAGCGCTGCCGTGGCGAGCGGCCGGGTCGCTGCATCGCTGAGGAGATCGGTCGCGGCGCGCAGGGCGACGTCGCGCTCCGCCGCACAGACGAGGATGGTGGGCGCATAGGCCTCAAGCCGGTGCGGTGCTTCGCGCTTGGCGAGGCCGTCCACAAAGCCGCCATTCCCCAGAAGGAGCGCGCGCACGCGGTCGCGGCAGACGCTTGCCGCAGCAGGAATCGTGGGGCGTCCGGCGGGCGCGCCGGCGTTCAGCAGATCGATGGGCCGTTCCTTGCGCGCCGCCGCCAGATCGCCGGCGAGGGCGGCTGCCGCGTCGCGCTGCGCCGGATCGGCGGGCGCAACGGAGAGCGCGAAGATGCGCCGCGCGTTCAGCGTCGTCGCGTCGGGCGTCGGCAGGACGCCGAGCTTGAAGGCACGGCGGAACCATTCGACCGGATCGACCAGCCAGCGCATATGCGCGCCGTCCGCCGAGCGCCACAGCGCATAGCCGTCCGCGGCGTAGGCCCCATGCGCCGTGACGACCAGCGGCATGGTCCGGTCGGCGGCGTCGTCGCGGCGCTGGAGTACCAGCACAGGCTTCGCCTCGGCGGCGGCGATCGGGCGGACGATGTCGAGCGGCG
The DNA here is from genome assembly GCA_046348585.1 of Alphaproteobacteria bacterium. GTDB lineage: Bacteria > Pseudomonadota > Alphaproteobacteria > Micropepsales > Micropepsaceae > JADZAI01. The sequence continues at coordinate 10,849 of JAXMDZ010000028.1, read as the reverse complement.
GGAAGGGCGGCTCGAAGCGGCGCTCGTAACCGGCGATCGCCTCGTCGCGTTCGGCGATGCGCAGATCGTAGCCATAGGCCCGCTCGTCGGGGGCCTGGATGAGGCCGAGCGCGAGAAAGAGGCCGAAGCGATCCTCGGCCTCGGGCATGCGGCCCATCAGCGCGACCGGCACGCCGCGCTCGCCGAGCGCGCGGACCCAGGGGGTGAGGCCCGCCGCGTCGCCGACCCGCCCGTCGTCGAGCCAGATGAGGACGCCGCGCACATCGCCGCGCGCCGAAAGGTCGGGCAGCTTCTGGGCCGCGTCGTGCGGCTCGACCGTCAGTCCCAGATGGACCAGCACCGGGGCGGCATAGCGCAGCGGCGTTGAGGCCGCGCCGCGATCGGCGAGCACGACGACGGTGCGCGGCTCCTCGTTCGCCGACGCGGCGGGCGGCGCGAGCAGTCCGGCGATCAGCGCGGCGGCGAGGACGAACAGGCGAGTCATGGCGGTGGCGCGAGACTACCCGCGCCCGCGCGCCGTTCGGCGAAAGCTTGGAAAACTGGTTAACCCGTCAGACGGCCGATATCGGCCCGCCGGTCGCCGGTTCGACCGGCAGGGTGAACCGCACGATCGTGCCGCGCCCCGGCGCGCTCTCGATCGCCAGACCGCCGCCGCCCATGTCGGCCAGCGCCTTGGCGACCGCGAGGCCGAGGCCGGTGCCGCGCGCCTTGGCGTTCTCGGGCCGCTCCAGCTGGACGAACGGCTTGCCGAGCTTGGGGATGTCGGCCGGGTCGATGCCGCAGCCGGTGTCCTCGACCGCCACCACCACGAAGCCGTCCTGCACGCGCGCCCGGACGCGGGCCGCGCCGTTGCGCTCGGTGAACTTGACGGCGTTCGACAGGAGATTGAGCAGGATGCGCTTGACGGCGCGCGGATCGGCCAGCGCCGCCGTGCCCGGCTCGATGTCGGTCAGCAGCTTCACGCCCTTCTCGGCGGCGCGCGGCTGGATCATGCGGATCGCTTCGGTGGCGGCGCCGACGAGATCGAGCCGCTCGGCCTCCAGCCGGATCTCGCCGGATTCGATCTTCGACATGTCGAGGATGTCGCTGATCAGTTCCAGCAGGCCTTGGCCGCTCGCCACCACGTCGCGGGCGTATTCGACGTATTTCGGGTGGCCGAGCGGGCCGAACAGCTCCGCGCCCATGATCTCGGAGAAGCCGATGATCGCGTTGAGCGGCGTGCGCAGCTCGTGGCTCATATTGGCGAGGAACTCGGTCTTGGCGCGGTTGGCCTCCTCGGCGCGCTGCTTCTCGGTTTCGAGCCGCCCGGTCAGCTTGGTCAGCTCGACCGCCTGATGCTCCAGCATGCCTTGGGTGCGTTCGAGGCTGGCGACCGCGTCGCGCAACTCGACCTCGCGGCGAATGAGTTCGGCCTCCTGGTTCTTCATCGCCGTCACGTCGGTCAGCACGCTGAGCTGACCGCCATCGGACGTGGTGCGGTGAGAGGCGTGCAGCCAGCGGCCGTCGACCAACAGCAATTCGTCGGAGCCGTCGGGAAGGCCGCCCAGCTTGCGCACCTGCCAGTGCTCCGGATTGCCGGCCGGCGACATCGCCTCGCCCTGCTGGAGCAGCGACGCCATCACCTCGGCGCGCGGCGCGCCGGGCTGGGCGATCTCGTCCGAAAGGCCGATGAACTCGCGGAACTTGCGGTTGGAGATCGCCAGCCGCGCATTGCGGTCCCACAGCACGACGCCCTGCGGGGCGTTCTCGATGGTCTCGCGCAGCCGGCCCTCGGCGGCGGTGCGGCGGTATTCGGACTCGCGCTCGTCGTTGATGTCGGCCGCGACGCCGGTCAGCGTCGCGCCGGCGCCCGGCTGCACCACCAGACGCACCCAGGTCCAGCGGCCCTCGCCATGGGCGAGACGCAGCGCCGCGCTGGCCGGGGCCCGCGCGCGGCGTGCGCCGTCGATAGCGCCGCGGAAGGCCTGCGCGTCGTCGGGGTGCAGCAGGCGGAGGAAGTCGTCCCAGGGCATCGGACCGGGCGAGGCGCTGCGGCCCATCAATTCGGAGAGCGAGGGCAGGATGTTGACCGTCTCGGCGGCCGGGTTGAACTCGGCGACGCCGGCCCTCGCGCCGCTGACCGCCGCGACATAGCGTTCCTCGCTGCGCCGGAGCGCGAAGCGGGCGCGCTTCGCCTCGCCGGCCTGTCCGGTCAGCGCGGCGGCGAGGATGGAGCCGACGGCGATCGGCCCGGCGATCAGCATGCCGAACAGCCAGATCGAGCCGAACCAGGGCGAGAGCGGCGTCGCGGTCGGCTGCGAGACGACGATCGACGCGCCGTAGCCCTGCACGAAGGCGGTCGAGACCAGCGCCTGTCCGTCGCCGGCCGGGATGTACTTGACGCCGGGCGCACCGTCGACGGTCGCCACCGGCGCGAAGGCGAGCGTCTGTCCCAGCTCGCCGATCTCCAGCGGCGCGCCGTTGCGCATGCCCGAGACGACCCGGTTCTGCGCGTCGGCGACCGCGACCGAGACGTCGGGCGAATAGGAGCCGATCCGGCGGGCCAGCGCCTGGGGATCGATCAGTGCGATGGCGATGCCGCCGAAACCGCCGTCGGGCGCGGCGACGCGGACGAAGAGGGCGATGGGCGAGGCCCCGAGCTGCGGGTCGGCGAAGGGGCCGATCATCCGGTTCATCGAGGCGTCGTCCTTCACGAACGCCTCGTAGAAGTCGCGGTTGGTGAAGAACTGGGGATAGGCGGCCTTGCCGGCCTTGCTCGCCCGCAGCATCCCGTCCGGCCCGAGCAGCACGATGTTGACGATCATCGGCTCCAGCCGGGTCAGCGTCGCCAGCGCCGCTTCCGGGTTCGGCACGTCGGCGGCGGTCGCGCTGACGGCGAGGTTGAGGATCCGCTCGGTGCCGTCGAGCACGTCGCGCACTGCCGACGAGGCGTTCCAGGCGAGGTCGGTGAGGCGAAGCTCGGCGGCCTTCAGCGCGATCTGATGATCGCGCCGCAGCTGCATCAGCACCGCCGCGGCGATGGCCAGCACGATGAGCCCGGCGAGGATCATCGCGCTCTTGGGATCGGCCCGCAGCCAGGCGGGCATGAGCGTGCGCGGCGGAGCGACGGCGATCTCGTCGCGCTCAATATCCGTCGCCTTGATCCCCGCCGCCATGGATGTCCGTTACTGCCGCGCCGTTCCCGCCCCAACGATCCGGCGCGTGCGAATCGTTAATCGTCGATTATTGGCGCGTTAACACTCATGTCACGCGCGAATCGCTTAAGGAACGTTAACGGACTCTTACTTCGGCGAAGTGCGGCTTTTTGGATTCACCTAGAGCTGGCGCGTGGCGATCTCGAAGAGGTTTTTCGACAGGCCCTCGCGCTGCGCCACGCGCTCGATCTCGCGCCGCATGGACGCGGCGAGATGCGGCGAGAATCGCCGCCAGCTTTCGAATGCGCCGAACAGCCGCGCCGCGACCTGCGGGTTGACCTTGTCCATCGCCAGCGCCTGGTCGGCGACGAAGCGATAGCCTTCGCCGTCCGGCGCGTGGAAGCGCAGCGGATTGTTCGCCGCGAAGGCGCTGACCAGCGCGCGGAAGCGGTTGGGATTGTCGAGGCTGAACGCCTTGTGCGCCGTCAGCCGTTTCACCTCGCCGAGCGTGCCGGCGAGCGGAGAAGCGGCCTGCACCGACAGCCATTTGTCCATGACCAGATGATTGCCGCTCCAGCGCGCCTCGAAGGCGGCGAGCGCCGCCGCCCGCAGCGGATGGTCGATGCCCGCCAGCACGGCGAGCGCGGCGACCTGATCGGTCATGTTGGTGGCGGCCGCGAAATGGGAATGGGCGAGCGCCGCGGCTTCGGCGTCGCCCTCCGCCGTCAACAGGCGCAGCGCGGCGTTGCGCAGCGCGCGCCGCCCCGATTGCGCGGCGTCGGGTCTGAACGGCTCTTCGACGGCGCAGGCGCGATAGGCCGAGAGGAGCGCCGGGCGCAGCGCCCGTCCCATTTCGCGCATCAGCGCCGCGCGCGCCGCATGGGCGGCCTCGGCGTCGGCCTGGCCTTCGGGCATCGCCTGAATGAGATCGGCGACCGACGGCAGGGTCAGCGCCAGCGCCGCGAAGGCCGGATCGCGGTCCGAATCGGCGAGCACCCGCACATAGGCGTCGATAAGGCCGGGATCGACCGAAGCCGCCGCGCCCTTCGCCGCCGCCGCGGCCAGCTCCAGCAGATGGTTCTGGGCGTATTGCTGGCCGGCTTCCCAGCGGTTGAAGAGGTCGCTGTCGCGGCCCATCAGGAAGGCGCGCTCGGCGCGGGACAGCGGAACATTGAGCTTCACCGGCGCGGAGAAGCCGCGGCCGATCGAAGGCACGGGCTTCTCCGCGACCTGCACGAAGCGGAACGTCCGCTCCGGCTCGGTGAGGGTCAGCACGCGCGTCGTGCCCTGCGGCGCGTTCTCGCCATCGAGCTGGAGCGGCAGGTCGCCGCCGTCCGCGCCGACGAGCCCGAGCCGCACCGGAATTACGAAGGGCTGCTTGACCGGCTGGCCCGGCGTCGGCGGACAGCTCTGGCGCAGCGTGATGTCGAAAGTCTGCGCGGCCGCATCGTAGGCCGTCTCGACCTCGACGGCCGGCGTGCCCGACTGCGACCACCACAGGCGGAACTGCGAGAGGTCGAGGCCGCTCGACTCCTCGAACGCCCGCGCGAAGGCCTCGACCGTCGCCGCTTCGCCGTCGTGGCGCTCGAAATAGAGATCGGTCGCTTTGCGGAAGTCTTCCGGCCCCAGCAGCGTGTGCAGCATCCGCACCACTTCCGCGCCCTTTTCATAGACGGTCGCGGTGTAGAAATTGTCGATCTCGATATAGCTCTCGGGCCGCACCGGATGGGCGAGCGGACCGGCGTCCTCGGCGAACTGCCGCGCCCGCAGTTGCTTGACCCCGTCGATTCGCTGCACCGCCGCCGAGCGCATCGCTTCGGAGAATTGCTGGTCGCGCAGGACCGTGAAGCCTTCCTTCAGGCAGAGCTGGAACCAGTCGCGGCAGGTCACGCGATTGCCGCTCCAGTTGTGGAAGTATTCGTGCGCGACGATGCCTTCGATCAGCTCGAAATCCACGTCCGTCGCCGTTTCCGGATCGGCGAGGACGTATTTGTCGTTGAAGATGTTGAGGCCCTTGTTCTCCATCGCGCCGAAATTGAAGGCGCTGACCGCGACGATCATGAAGATGTCGAGATCGTATTCGCGGCCATAGGCCTCCTCGTCCCACTTCATCGAGCGCTTGAGCGCATCCATCGCATAGGCGGCGCGCGGTTCGTTGCCGGGATCGACATAGACGAGCAGCGTCACCGTGCGGCCCGACATGGTGACGAAGCGGTCCTCGATATGGCCGAGGTCGCCGGCCACCAGCGCGAAAAGATAGGCGGGCTTCTTGAACGGGTCCTGCCAGATGGCGAAATGGCGTCCGCCAGGCAGATCGCCGGCCTCGATCAGATTGCCGTTCGCCAGCAGCACCGGATAGGCGCTCCTGTCCGCCTCGATGCGCGTCACGAACGGCGCCATCGTGTCGGGGCGGTCGAGATACCAGGTGATGCGGCGGAAGCCTTCGGCCTCGCACTGGGTGCAGAGCAGGCCCTCCGAAACATAGAGGCCCGAGAGTGCCGAGTTCTTCGCCGGCGAAATGTCGGTCTCGGTCGTCAGGACGAAACGGGCGGGCGGCGCCTTGATCAGCAGGCCCTTGTCGTTCAGCGTGTAGGCGTCCTCCGCCAGCGCGCGGCCGTCGATCTCGATCGAGACCAGCGTCAGTTCCTCGCCGTCGAGCTGAAGCGGACCGGCCGCCGCGTGCGTCGCCTCGATGGTGAGCGCCGCGCGCACGCGCGTCGATGCCGGATCGAGGCGGAAGGTCAGGTCGGTCTTGAGGATGCGATAGTCCGGCGCGCGATAGTCGGCGAGGCGGACGGGCTGGGGCGTGTCTGTCTTCATCCGCGCCTTATAGCGGCGCGGCCTGCCTCATGGAATTCACGAAGGCGGCAGGCTCAGCTCGCCGGTTCGAGCTGGCCGTCGATCGACTTCACGATCTTGGCGACGTCGCGCGCCAGCTCCAGGATCGAGTCGGGCAGATGCTCGGCCTCGTTCTTGGCCGCTTCCAGCAGCGCGGTGGCGAAGCTGTAGAGCTTGGGGCCGTAGGTGATGAGCCGGGCCTGTGCCTCGATCTTCTGCGGGCTGAGATCGTATTCGGCGCCGGGCACGCGCCAGCCGCCCCAATCGGTTTCGCCGGTGACGACGACCGGATAGGTGCCGGGGTGGGGGTGGTGCGAGGAATCTTCCGGCGACTGCCACTTGTTGCGGGCGCGGATGATGCGCCAGTTCGAGACGCCGTCGTCGAACTGGGTGTTGACGGTCTGCTCGGCCTGCAACTCGTCCGCGCCGAAGTCGCGGCCGAGGCCGACGTCGTAATAGATGCGGATGGGCTCATCGAGGCCCTTCGCCCATTGCGGCAGGACGCGCTCCACGATGGACCACGTACCGACGGTCTTCACGAAGACCCTTTGATTCTTGTGGTACTGCGCCTTGGCCATCTCTGAAATCCGCCCACCACGCGTTCTGCGTTCTGCCCTCTCTTTTGACGCACCGCGCCTAAAGTCGCGTTAAGGCCGCAGGGCCGCCGCTGTACTTAATGAAGCGTTGACGGGCGGCGTCGACAGGTCGAGCCGTCTCCGCCGTGACGGCGATTTTCGCTGCACCTGCGAGCAGATAGCTTGACGTTACGGCCCCCGTTGCGGCGGAGCGCCACTTTGCGCGCGGCGCAAGGCTGCGCTAATCCATAAATCAAGTTCGCAACAAAAACCTGTGGGAGACGCCGTTCATGAACTTTGATTTCTCCGACGACCAGAAGGAGCTGCGCGAACAGGCGCAGCGCTTCCTGCGCGATCGCTGCACGCCCAAGGCGGTGCGGCGCATTCTCGAAGGCGGCGACACCTATGACCGCGAGCTCTGGAAGGGCGTCGCGGAAATGGGCTGGACCGCGACGGTGATCCCGGAAGAGTTCGGCGGTCTCGGGCTCGGCTATCTGGAGCTGTGCGTGATCGCCGAGGAACTCGGCCGCGTCGTCGCGCCGATCCCGTTCGCCTCGTCGGTCTATCTGGCGACCGAAGCGATCCTGCTCGCCGGTTCGGCGGAGCAGAAGGCGAAATACCTGCCCAAGCTCGCTTCGGGCGAGGCGATCGGCGCCTTCGCCATCGCCGAAGGCGCGGGCGCCGCGACGCCGCGCACCGTGCGCACGACGCTGAAGGGCGGCAAGCTCGACGGCACAAAGGTTCCGGTCGCCGACGGCAACGTGGCGGACTTCGCGGTCGTACTGGCGCGCACCTCCGATGACGGCGAGCGCTCGCTGACGCTGGCGATCGTCGATCTCAAGGGGCCGGGCGTCACCCGCAAGGCTGTCACCACCATCGACCCGACCCGCGACCAGGCCGAGATCGTCTTCGCCGGCGCGCCGGCCGAGGCGCTGGGCGGCGCGGGCGACGGCTGGTCGCTGACTCGCCAGATCCAGGACCGCGCCGCGGTGCTGGTCGCCTTCGAACAGGTCGGCGGCGCGAGCGCCTGCCTCGAGATGGCCAAGGACTATGCGCTCAACCGCTACGCCTTCGGCCGCCAGATCGCCTCGTTCCAGGCGATCAAGCACAAGCTCGCCGACATGTACGTCAACAACGAGATCGCCCGCTCGAACGCCTATTACGGCGCCTGGGCGCTCTCGACCGGTTCGGCCGAACTGCCCGAGGCGGCGGCCGGCGCGCGCATCTCCGCGACGCAGGCCTACGACTATGCGTCGAAGGAGAACATCCAGACGCATGGCGGCATGGGCTTCACCTGGGAACTCGACTGCCAGCTCTATTTCCGCCGCGCCCGCACCGACGGCCTCAGCCTCGGCCCGGCGCGCGCCTGGAAGGAGCGCCTGGTGCAGCAGCTCGAACGCAAGAACGCGGCCTGACGGTCACTCGGAACTGGGAGAAACGGATATGGACTTCAACGACACCCCCGAGGAAGCCGCCTTCCGCGCCGAAGTGCGCGCCTGGCTGGAAGCCAACGCTCGCCCCAAGGGCGAGGCGACCGGATTCAACCGCGCCCGCTGGAGCGAGGCCGAGGCGCTCAAGCGCGCCAAGGAATGGCAGGCCAAGCGCGCCGCCGCCGGCTACGCCAAGATCACCTGGCCGAAGGAAGTCGGCGGCCGCGGCGGCACGCCGATCCAGCAGGTCATCTACAATCAGGAAGAAGCCAAGTTCGACGTGCCGACCGGCTTCTTCGACATCGGCCTTGGCATGTGCATCCCGACGCTGATGACCTACGGCAAGCCGGAGGATCTCAAGCGCTATGTGAAGCCGGCGCTGCTCGGTCAGGAGATCTGGTGCCAGCTATTCTCCGAGCCGGCCGCCGGCTCCGACGTTGCGGGCCTGCGCACGCGGGCCGAGCGCGACGGCGACGGCTGGGTGATCAACGGCCAGAAGGTCTGGACCTCCGGCGCGCACTACTCGGACTTCGGCATCCTGCTGACCCGCACCGATCCGTCCGTGCCCAAGCACAAGGGCCTGACGATGTTCTACATCGACATGAAGGACCCGGCTGTCGTCGTGAAGCCGATCAAGCAGATCAACGGCGGCGCGAACTTCAACGAGGTCTATTTCACCGACCTGCGGGTGAAGGACAGCCAGCGCCTCGGCGCGGTCGGCGACGGCTGGAAGGTGGCGCTCACCACGCTGATGCACGAGCGTCTGGCGGTCGGCGGCGGCGGCGGCGGCAACGGGCCGGACTACAAGGAACTGCTCGAACTCGCCCGCGCCACCGAGCTTGAGGACGGCCCCGCCATCCGCAACGCCTCGGTGCGCGAGAAGATCGCCGACACCTATGTCCGCACCCAGGGCCTGAAATACACGACCTATCGCACGATGACGGCGCTCAGTCGCGGTCAGCAGCCGGGGCCGGAGGCCTCGATCGGCAAGGTCGTGTCGGCCCCGAAGCTGCAGGACGTGACCGGCTACGGCATGGACCTGCAGGATCAGGCCGGCGTGCTGATCGGTGCGGCGGAGGCGCCGCTCGAGGCGGCCTTCCAGCAGGCCTATATGTGGGCGCCGGGCCTGCGCATCGCGGGCGGCACCGACGAGATCCTGCGTAACATCATCGCCGAGCGCGTGCTTGGGCTTCCGGGCGACATCCGTGTCGACAAGGATCTGCCCTTCAAGGACGCACCCACGGGCCGATGATGCAGGACGCGGCCGGCGGATTGCGCTTCACGCTCGATCTGCCGAGCCCGCACGAGCCGCGCCGGTTCAAGGTGAGGCCGGTGGCGGAGGGCGAGGCGGGCGCGGTGGAGGATCTGCTGCGCCACGCCCCCGGGGTCAGCCGTCACACGCCGCCCGCCGAGACGCCGTTCGCGGCCTCGGTGCGGCTGGGGGCGTTCGACGAGATGCGGGTGCTGAGGGCCTTCGCCGATCTGCGGCTCGGCGCGCCGACCGCCGACGGCTGCTTCGTGGAGCTTCTGGTGGTCGATCCGCGCTATCGCCGGGCGGGCCTGGGCGCGCATCTGTTCGGCGCGCTGGCGGAGCGGCTGCGCGAGGCGGGGGCGCGCCGCGTCGCGCTGGAGGTGGACGACGGCAATGACGGCGCCGCCCGCTTCTGGTCGCGCCTCGGCTTCGCCGAGACGGCGCGGCTGGACGAGCGCCGCGCCTACGAGAAGCGCCTCGTCTAGCGCCACTAGACCAGCGTCACCGAGACCGCCGCGCCGACGCCGTAGGTGATGGCGGCGGCGGCGAGGCCGATCAGCAACTGGCGCGCGCCCGAGAACAGCCAGCCGCGCCCGGTGAAGAGGCTGGTGCCGACGCCGATGACGAAGAGGCCGGCGCTGCCCGCCGCGAGGCTGGCGGCGACCGCCGCCCATTCGCCGAGGAAGAAGAACGGCAGCACCGGCAGGATCGCCCCGGCCGCGAACAGCACGAACGAGGTGCCCGCCGCCGTCCAGGCCGAGCCGCCGAGTTCGTCCGGATCGACGCCCAGCTCCTCGCGCGCGAGCGTGTCGAGCGCCGATTTATGGTCGGCCATCAGCCGCGTCGCCAGACCTTCGGCCTCGGCCTCCGACAGACCCTTGGACTGGTAGATGAGCGAAAGCTCCTTGCGCTCCTCCTCCGGGTTCTGCGCCAGCTCCTCGGCCTCCTTGGCGATCTCGTTCTCGTAGAGCTCGCGCGAGGAGGTGACGGACTGCCATTCACCGAGCGCCATCGAGCAGGCCCCGGCGATGAGGCCCGCAATGCCGGTCAGCAGGATCGCGCTTTCGTCGAGCGCCGCGCCGGCGACGCCCATGACGAGGCTCATATTCGAGACGAGGCCATCATTCGCCCCCAGCACGGCGGCGCGCAGCGCATTGCCGCCCAGATTGTGCCGCCGCCCTTCCAGCTTGGCGATCGCCGCGCCGGAGAGCGGCCCCTTGCGGCTCGGCTTCGACGGCGGCGCGGCCTGGAGCGCGGCGAGTTCGCCCGCGTGGTCCTTCTCGGTCGCCGCGAGACCGGCGGCGACGGCATCGGGCTGGCCGTCATATTTGGCGCTGTCGCGGCGCTCGGCGTTCTGGATGGTCGGCAGCACGAAGCGCGGCCCGAAGCGGCGCGCGAGAAAGCCGAGAGCCCGCGTGCGGAAGCCGGGCTTGACCGCGGGCAGGCGCGCGCCCAGCGCCTCGATCTTCTTCGCCCAGAACTGCGCGTGGGTTTCCTCCACCGCCGCCAGGCGCTCGAACACCGATTTGGCGGCCGGATCGCTCTCCGCCTCGGCGAGCGCGCGATAGAGCGCCGCGCCGTCCATCTCGTCGGCGAAGTTCGCCGTCAGCCGTTCGATCT
>JAXMDZ010000027.1:0-32327 GCA_046348585.1 Alphaproteobacteria bacterium | reverse complement strand
CTCGATCTGGCCGAAATTCGACAGCGAGATCGCCGCCAGATGCGGCGCGCCGTTGATCTCGCCGCCGGTGACGTTCTGAAGCCCGTTATTGCCGTGGCCGTGGAAGCGCAGCAGCATCGTCTGGCCGTTGCCGCCGCGCGCCGCGATCTCGTTCATGGCGACTTCCAGCCCGTTCGACATGCCGAACAGCACGATCGGATCGAAGCCCGCCTTGCGCAGATCGGCCGCCTCCATCTGGACCAGCGAGGGATCGGTGCCGTCCACCATGTCGATCGTGCGCAGGCGGCTGACATCCTCCAGCTTGTGCCAGGTGATGGGACCGACGATCTGGTCGCGGCGCAGCGTGTGATGGTCCTGGAATTTCCAGACCGCGTTGCCCGTCTTCGGACCGAAATGCCCGTCGGAGGTGATCAGCGTCTGCGGCCGGTGGCGGCGCATGAGAATCTGCGCCGTCGTCACGCTCGGCAGGACGTCGCCGTTCCACATCAATGTCATTCGGACGGCTCCGTTTCTCGGATTCCGCCCCCCGCCCCTTGCCCTTAGCGCCGCCGGACCGGCCGCGCGACGTGGCGCATCGCCGCGTCAGGCGATGATGTCGGGAATGAGCTGATTTTCCAGCTGCAGGATCTGGTCCTTGAGGGCCAGTTTCTTCTTCTTCAGCCGGGCCAGCAGAAGCTGGTCGCGGGCGGAGGCGTCGGACAGCGCCTGGATGGCGCTGTCGAGATCGCGGTGCTCCTGGCGCAGGAGGCCCAGCTTCATGCGGACCGCCTTGTCTTCCTCGCTCTCGTCCGGCTCGAACGCCGTCATGCCGATGCCCGATTCCCTGCAACTGCCCCAGGCTGAAACAATAGCGGGCGCGGCATACCCTGTCTTGCCCCGCGTGCCGTTTAACGGGGCCGAAAGCATGGCCGGCGAATTGCCGCGCCGCAGCACATGAATTCGCCGACAGACGCCCCCTTCGCCCGTGACAGAACGGTGAATCCGTGGTGTGCTTCTCCATCCTGAAGTCAGGAAAGGAGGCGAGTTCCGATGGGACTTGAATCGCACATCCAGAACCTCTCGGAGAAGCACCGGAGACTGGAGGAGACGATCGCCGAGGAGACGGCGCACCCCGGCCACGACGAGCTGAAGATCTCCGCGATGAAGCGCCAGAAACTGCGGATCAAGGAGGAGCTGGAAAGGCTCCGCTGCGAGACCGCCCACTAGGCAAAGCGCCCCCGAGGCGCGTTTTTGAGGCCCTCGTGCCGCCGGCGCCCCTTAGCGCCGGTGGCGGCGGGGGCTTTGATTTATTAACGCCCCGGCCGTTCGCCGGGGTGGACATGCCCCCGGCCTTTTGCTATTTCGCCGCCTCCCGGAACGGCTGCCAGCCGTCCGTCCCGCTATCCTTGGCTTCCAAGAAGGTCATCCGTGCAGATCATCGTCCGCGACAACAACGTCGATCAGGCCCTGAAGGCGCTCAAGAAGAAGATGCAGCGCGAGGGTCTGTTCCGCGAGATGAAGCTGCGCAACCATTATGAGAAGCCGAGCGTGAAGAAGGCCCGCGAAAAGGCCGAGTCGATCCGCCGCGCCCGCAAGCTCGCCCGCAAGCGCCTCCAGCGCGAAGGCCTGCTCCCGGCCGCCGCCAAGAAGTAAGCTTCGGATTCAGTCTTGCGCCGACGCAAGCCGCGGGTCCGCCCCGCGGCTTTTCGTTTGTCTGCCCCCGAGTTGCCTTTCTCCCTGCTGGATGCCGCCGCGCCCCGTCGTAGCATCGTCCGGCGAATCGAAACGAGTAAGACCCATGAACGCGCTTGGAAACGGCCGCGACCGCGCGGCGCCGTCCGGGCCGGCGGAGGCCCTTCCGCCGCTGGACGAGATCGAACAGCTGGCCGAGGCCGAGGCGGGCGCCCGCCCGCCCTCTTCGCCCTTCGGCTTCATCGCCTTCCTGGTCCGCCGCCATTTCGCGGCCAAGGCCGGGGAGCTGGTCCTGATCGCCACCGCCGCGACGGTGCTCGAATCGCTCGGCCCCTTCGCCCTCGGGCGGCTGGTGAACGCGGTGACCGGCGAGGCCGCCGCCCCGGCCCCGCACGCCTATGACGGCATCCTCTTCTGGTTCGCGGCGCTGGGCGGCCTCTGGTTCGCGCCCTCGGTGCTCTACCGCCTGCACGACGCGGTCGACCGTTCGCTCAGCCCGCGCCTGCGCGGCCTCGCGCAGAAATACCTCTTCGCCTGGCTGCTCGGCCACTCGGCCCGCTATTTCCAGGAGAACTTCGCCGGCAAGCTCGGGCAGAAGATCAAGCAGGCGGGGCAGGCGGCGACCGGCCTGCTCTATCTGTGCACCTTCGACATCACCCGCATCGTCGTGCTGCTGATCTCCGGCACGGCGCTGCTCGCCTTCCAGTCGCCCTTCTACGCCGGGCTGCTGCTCGGCTGGACGCTGCTCTACCTCGCGGCCGTGCAGCGCCTCGCCCGCCGCTCGGTCCAGCTCTCGCGCGCCTTCTCCGAGGAGGTCTCGACCTCCACCGGGCGGCTGATCGACGCCATCACCAATGTCGATCTGGTGCGGGCCTTCGCCAAATCCTCGTTCGAGCGGCGCTATCTGTCGGGCTTCCTCGCCGACGAGATGAACGCCTCGCGGCGGCTGCGCCAGTTCCTGATCTGGATGAAGCTCTTCATGGCCGCCGCCATGCTGGGGCTTCAGCTCGCGCTCATTTGGATGGCGGTCTCCGACACCGTCGAGGGCCGCATCACGCTCGGCGCGTTCACGATGATCTTCTTCCTCGGCAACATGATCGCCCGCTCGGTGCAGGATCTCTCGTTCCGCATGCTCGATTTCTTCGAGCAGCTCGGCACGCTCGACGAGGCCCTCGCCCTCGTCACCAAACCGCACGAGATCGTCGATGCGCCGGACGCCGTGCCGCTCGCCGTCACGCGCGGCGAGATCGCCTTCCGCGGCATCACCTTCGCGCACGGCGACGGCCACCCGGTGTTCCGCGGCCTCGATCTCGTCATCCGCCCGGGCCAGAAGGTCGGCCTCGTCGGCAAGTCGGGGGCGGGCAAGTCGACGCTCATCAAGCTGCTGCGCCGCCAGTTCGAGCCGCAGGACGGCACGGTCGAGATCGACGGGCAGGACATCTCCCGCGTCACCTGGGATTCGCTCAACCTCGCCATCGCCGAGGTGCAGCAGATGCCGGGCGTCTTCCACCGCCCGATCCGCGAGAACATCCGCTACGCCGACCAGAAGGCCAGCCAGAACGCGGTCGAGGAGAGCGCCCGCAAGGCCTTCGCCCACGACTTCATCGTCCAGCGCGACGAGGGCTACGACACCATCGTCGGCGAACAGGGCCTCAAGCTCTCGGGCGGCGAGCGTCAGCGCGTCGCCATCGCCCGGGCGCTGGTGAAGGACGCGAAGATCCTGGTGCTCGACGAGGCGACCTCATCGCTCGACAGCGAGAGCGAGCACCTCATCCAGCAGGCGCTGCTGGAGCTGATGGAGGGCCGCACGGTCATCGCCATCGCCCACCGCCTGTCGACCATCGCCGGCATGGACCGCATCATCCTGCTGGAGGACGGCCGCATCGTCGAGGACGGCAGCCATGGCGAGCTTCTGGCGAAGGGCGGGGCCTATGCCGCGCTATGGAACCGCCAGGTCGGCGGCTTCATCGAGGGCTGAACCGGCGGCGTCAGGGCATGGCGCCGCCGGACCGGACGCCGCTACTGGGCGGCCTGAACCGTGCTGGTGTGGCCGCTGGCGATCCGCCAGACGCCGTCCTCGGCGTCCACCGCCACGGCGAAGGTCATGACGCCCTTCAGCACCTCGACCTCCTCGCCCTTCTCGTTCTTGGCGTAGAGGGTGATCGGCGCGACCACTTCGGCCGCGTCCTGCGCCGGGCCGAGCAGGATCACCTTGAGCCCGGTCGTCTCCAGCCTGAGGCCCGGCTGGGCCTCCAGCGCCGCCTTGATGTCGGCGACCGTCGCCGTCTCGCCCTCGTTGCGCAGCACGCCGTTCTCGGGCCACACGAAGTCGGTGCGGTTCGCCAGCACCGATTCGATACCCTCGACGCTTCCGGCGTTGAAGTTCTCCATGAAGGCTTCGACCGCCTCGGCCGCCATCCTGTTGGGCAGGTCGGGCGGCGGCGCCACGTTGGCGCTCGCGACGCCTCCCAGCATGAGCCCCGCCGCCAGACCGATCGCCATCAACCGCATTGCATCCTCCCCGAACGAATTGAGGGCCGGAGCCTATCAGGCCCGGCCCTCCGCGTTCTTGGGACCAAGCGCCGCAGCGCGGCGGCCGGCCTCAGCCCAGCGCCTTGACGATCTCTTCGGTCATCTTCTTGGCGTCGGCGAACAGCATCATCGTGTTGTCGCGGAAGAACAGCTCGTTCTCGACGCCGGCATAGCCCGAACCCATGCCGCGCTTGATGAACAGCACGGTCTTGGCCTTCTCGACGTCGAGGATCGGCATGCCGAAGATCGGCGATTTGGGATCGGTCTTGGCCGACGGATTGGTCACGTCGTTGGCGCCGATGACATAGGCGACGTCGGCCTGCGGGAACTGGCTGTTGATGTCCTCCAGTTCGAAGACCTCGTCATAGGGCACGCTGGCCTCGGCGAGCAGCACGTTCATGTGGCCGGGCATGCGCCCCGCCACCGGGTGGATGGCGTAGGAGACCTTGACGCCCTCGGCTTTCAGCTTGTCGGCCATCTCGCGCACCGCGTGCTGGGCCTGCGCGACCGCCATGCCGTAGCCGGGCACGATGATGACCGAACCCGCGTTCTTCATGATGAAGGCGGCGTCGTCGGCCGAGCCCTGCTTGACGGGGCGGGTTTCCACCGCGCCGGTCGCCGGCCCGGTCTCGCCGCCGAAACCGCCCAGGATCACCGAGATGAAGCTGCGGTTCATGCCCTTGCACATGATGTAGCTGAGGATCGCGCCCGACGAGCCGACCAGCGCGCCGGTGATCAGCAGCGCCTCGTTGTGCAGCGTGAAGCCCAGCGCCGCCGCGGCCCAGCCCGAATACGAATTCAGCATCGAGACGACGACCGGCATGTCGGCGCCGCCGATGGGGATGATCAGCGTCACGCCGATCGACAGCGACAGGATCGTGATGATCCAGAAGATCCAGCCCGCGTTCGCGCCGCCGTTCGAGGCGAAGGCCCAGATCAGCAGGCCGATGGCGATCGCCAGGCCGATATTGATGAGGTGGCGGAAGGGCAGGATGATCGGCGCGCCCGACATGCGCCCGTCCAGCTTGGCGAAGGCGATGACCGAACCTGAGAAGGTGATCGCGCCGATGGCGACGCCGATCGACATCTCCAGAAGGCTCTCGATGCGCACCATGCCGAGCTTCGGCCCGATGCCGAAGGCGGCCGGGCTGTAGAGCGCGCCGGCGGCCACGAAGACGGCGGCGAGGCCGACGAGGCTGTGGAAGGCGGCGACGAGCTGCGGCATCTGCGTCATGGCGATGCGCCGGGCGATGAACGCGCCCGCCCCGCCGCCGATGGCGATGCCGAGCACGATCAGGAACCAGGTGAACCACCCGGCGGCGGCGGTCGCGGCGATCAGCGTCGTGCCGACGGCGATGCCCATGCCGAGCATGCCGTAGAGATTGCCGCGCCGGCTCGACGCGGGGCTGGAGAGCCCGCGCAGCGCCAGGATGAACAGAACGCCGGCCGCAAGATACAACAGCGCCGCAAGGTTGGCGTTCATCGTCAAATCCCCCTCAAGGCCCGCCCGGGCCTCGCAAACTTAAAGGCCCGAAGTGCTCAGGCCCTTCACGTCGGACGGCGTCACCGCGCGCCCCGACACCATGAACAGGAAAGCGATGCCGGCCGCGACGCCGGCGGCGATCAGGAACAGCATCTGCGCCTGGTTCTGGATCCACATCGCCAGCAGCGCGATGCCGACCGCCAGCACGATGAAGCCGGCGGCGCGCATCATGCGCCCCATGCTCAACAGCGCGAGCAGCAGGCTCAGCGCCGCCGCCCCCACGATCACGTAGAACGCCAGATCCTGCGCCGGAATGCCGCCCATGACCGCCTCCTTCAGTGTTTGGCCTTCGCCTTGTACATGGCGAGCATGCGCTGGGTGACCAGGAAGCCGCCGAAGATGTTGACCGAGGCGAGGATCACCGCGAGGAAGCCGAAGATCTTCGACACCCACGACACGGCGCCCAGCGCCGGCACGGCGAGCGCGATCAGCGCGCCCACGATGATCACCGAGGAAATCGCGTTGGTCACCGCCATCAACGGCGTATGCAGCGCGGGCGTGACGCTCCACACCACGAAATAGCCCACGAAGATGGCGAGCACGAACAGCGAGAAGAAGGAAACGAGATGGTCCATGTCCGCCTGTCCTATCCCTGAAGCTGCGGATGAACGACCGCGCCGTCGCGGGCGACCAGCGCGCCCTTCACGATCTCGTCGTCCCACGGCACGTTCAGCTCCTTCGTGCCCTTGTCGACCAGCAGCGTGACGAGGTTGAGAAGGTTCTTGGCGTAGAGGTTGGACGAATCCTGGGCGATGCGGCTGGGCACGTTGAGATGCCCCATCAGCGTGACGCCGCCCGTCTCGATCACTTCGCCCGGCTTCGACAGCGGGCAATTGCCGCCCTGCTCGACCGCCAGATCGACGATGATCGAGCCCGGCTTCATGGTCGCCACCATCTCCTCGGTGATCAGCACCGGGGCCTTGCGGCCGGGGATCAGCGCCGTGCAAATGGCGATGTCCTGCTTCTTGATGGTCTCGGCGATCAGCGCGGCCTGCTTGGCCTGATACTCGGCGCTCATCGGCTTGGCGTAGCCGGCGGCCGTCTCGGCCTGCTTGAACTCGTCGTCGATGACCGCGACGAAGGTCGCGCCCAGCGATTCCACCTGCTCCTTGGCGGCCGGACGCACATCGGTCGCCGACACGATGGCTCCCAGACGCCGCGCCGTGGCGATCGCCTGAAGCCCGGCGACGCCGGCCCCGAACACCATCACGCGGGCGGGCGCGACCGTGCCGGCCGCCGTCATCATCATCGGCATGGCGCGGCTGAACTCGGCCGCCGCGTCGATCACCGCCTTGTAGCCGGCGAGATTGGCCTGGCTGGACAGCGCGTCCATCGCCTGGGCGCGGCTGATGCGCGGCACGAACTCCATCGCCATCACGGCGCGGCCGTTCGCGGCGAGCGCGGCGAGGCCTTCCTTGTCGGCATAGGGCGCGAAGAGGCCGATCACCACGGCCCCGGCCTTCGCGCCGTTCAGCGCCGCGGCCTCGGGACGCTGCACGCAGAACACGGCATCGGCTCCGGCGACGGCGGCGGCCGCATCGGCGGCGATCGTCGCCCCGGCCGCCTCGAACAGCGCGTCGGGAATGCGCGAGCCCTCGCCCGCCCCCGTCTCGATCGAGACGCTGGCGCCCAGGGCGATCAATTTCTTGACGGTCTCGGGAGAGGCGGCGACCCGCTTCTCGTGCGGACGCCGTTCGCGAAGGACCGCGATTTTCATCAGTGTTCGCCGGCTTCGCCGGAGGCGGGCAGCTTGCCGCAGGCGTTGATGTGGGCGGCCGCCTGTTCGGCGTTCTTGCAGTCGATGGCGTTGGTGCGCGTCAGCGCCAGGATGACCATGAAGATGCCGACCGCCACGCTGCCCCATTTGGTGAGCGACCAGAACAGGCCGAACGTGGCCTTCTGCTCCTCGATGTCCATCGAGCCCGGAACGTAGTCGCCGTGGTCGGCCATGGTCTGCCCCCTGCACGCGCGGCCCGTCCGCGCGAGGCTTGGGTTATAGCAAAGCCCCCCGCCCCGACAAGACGCGCGCAGCGTCAACCGGCGGGTGGAACCCGGCGGTTGGGGCGGGAATGGTTCCAGTCGGCCAGCAGGGCCCGAAGGGCGGCCACGAAGGCCAGCGGCTGGTCCAGCATGACGTGGTGGCGGGCCTGCGGGATGCCGACCACCGGCACCGCGCGGTGCAGCAATTCGAACATGTAGTCGCCGATTTCCGGCGGCATCAGCACCGAGCGGTCGCCGCGCAGGATGGCGACGCGGCAGGAAATCGCCCGCAGATTCGCGGCCATGTCGCCCGATTCGAAGCGCTGCCAGATGGCCGGATCGAATTTCCAGGTCCAGCCGCCCTCGACCTCCTTCAACGAGCGCCGGGCGACATAGTCGATCAGGTAGTGATTCTCGCATTTCTGCTCGGGCGCGAGGCGGAACCGGGCGAGCGCCGCCGTCAGCGTCGGATAGACCCGGTGCGGCCGCATCTCGCGGTGCGGCGGCCCGCCCGGCCGGCCGGGCGGATTGACCGGCGAATCGACCAGGATCGTCCCCGCCAGACGCCGCCCGTGCTTGGCCCCGCACATCATGGTGACGAAGCCGCCGAAACTGTGCCCGACGACGACCGGCGGCTCGACATGCTCGAACATGCCGCAGGCCTCCGCCACGGCGATCGGCTCGTCGGCGAACGAGGCCATGGCATAGGAGTCGCGCCAGGAGCTGTCGCCCATCCCCGACAGGTCGAAGGCCGCGACGTTGTAGTCCTCGGCCAGGTACGGCGCGACGAAGGCCCACCACCAGGCATGGGCGCCGTTGCCGTGCAGCAGCACGAGGCCGGGCTTCGAGCGGTCGCCCCAGCGCAGCACGTTGAGGCTGACGTCGCCGCATTGCGCCGTCAGCCGCTCGGGCGCGACGGCGATCATGTGATCGAACCAGCGCGGCGCGGGCGGCTCGCGCCCCTCATAGGGGGTCAGCGGACCGGATTTGCCGCCCTCGTCGTGGCGCAGATTGATCTCGCCGCTCATGCCGCGCCGCCCGCGGCTGCGGCCTGCGCGGCCCGGGGCCGCTCGCCCAGCGCCTTGAAGACGCCGGTGCCGGTCATGATCGTGCGCTCGCCGGTCCAGATGCGGCCGCGCACGGTGTAGAGGTCGTCTTCCTCGCCCATCACCTCCGCCGTCCCTTCCACGAACTCCCCGACCGAGGCCGAGGAGAGGAAGTCGGTCAGCAGCCGCACCGTCACCCAGTAGCGATGCGCCTTCTGGGTGATCGCATGGCCGAACGCCATGTCGGCGAACGACATCAGCATCCCGCCATGGCAATTGCGCATGCCGTTGGTGTGGTGCTCGGAGACGAGGAAGCCGCGCGTATAGCCGCCGCCGGGCTCGTTGCGCTCGTAGAGCGGCCCGATCTGGCGGCCGAAGCCCTGGGTCCAGTTCATCTGGCGGTAGCCTTCCGGAATGGCCGGCAGGCGCTCTTCCAGCAAATCGTCGGTCATGGCGGCGCGTCTCGTGGGATGTTCTCTCCCTTCGTCCCACTTGAGACGCCCGCCCGCAAGCCGCCGCGACGTAAGCCTCTAGCCCGCCCAGGCGATCCAGGCGCCGTGATGGTGAACCTCGGCCAGCACCCGCTCGCGCATCGCGCCCCGCTCGTAGACGCGCAGGCGCAGCGTGTAGCGCGAGGGATCGCGCGCTTTCTCGATCACGTCCTGGAACAGACGCCAGACCGGCCGCGCGGCGGAGGCGGCGATCAGGATCTCCTCCAGCCGCGCCCACATCGCCTCGGTCCACTGATAGGTGACCATCGAGTGGGCGACGACCGCCGCGTGCTCCGTCGCCACCCGCGCCAGCTCCTCCGGCAGATGGGCGAGCGCGTCCCCGCCCCTGATGGGCGGCGGATGGTCGGCGGCGACGGCGAGCGCCGCCTCCATCCGGGCGATCCGCTCCGGCCGCCCCGGCCAGAGCAGCGCCACCAGCCAGCGCCGGTCCTCGGCCGAGGCGAGATCGACCGGGTTCAGCTCCAGCCCGATGCGCGCCGCGACCGCGGGCGGTTCGGCGGGCACGGGCGGCGGCACCTCGCCCCGCCATTCGCTTTCGATCGTGAGGCGCGAGCGCGGCCCGCCCTCCAGCACCCGCCCGCCGGCATGGACATAGCGATAGGCGTAGCGGTCCCAGTTGAGGTTCAGCCCGGCGCTCGGCCCCAGCTCCACGATGTGCAGCTTCCGCCCCGTCGCCCGCGCGATCTCGGCGTATCCGGCCCTCAGATAGGACGCGCGCCGCACCTCGTTGGTGTTGGTCACCCGCGCGGCGATCAGCGGGTCGATTTCGGCGCGATGGGCCGCCACGAAATCGCGGAAAAGGCCATAGGTCTCCGGCCCGATCGCCGCCTCCGTCTCGCCCGGCCTCAGCAGGTGGCTGTAGAAGCGCCGCAGCCCGTGCTCGGCCCCGCCGAGCAGAATGTAGTGGACCGCCGCGAACAGCATATTGGCCGGCGGCTGGCCGCTGCGCGCCGTCACGGTCAGCGCCTGCATCTCAGGGTCGGCGGCGATCGCCTCGGCCAGATGGGCATAGAGCGGACAATCGCCGCCCTTCGCCGCCT
Source organism: Alphaproteobacteria bacterium (assembly GCA_046348585.1). GTDB lineage: Bacteria > Pseudomonadota > Alphaproteobacteria > Micropepsales > Micropepsaceae > JADZAI01. The sequence goes on along the minus strand of JAXMDZ010000027.1, from coordinate 22,003 downwards.
CGCCGGCGAAATAGCGCCAGTAGTCGGGGCTGCGGCTCAGGCGGTTTTCCGGGGCGGTTTCCGTCATGACAGGTCTTCCTCGTCGCCGGACGATTGGGGCATGGTCCGCCCGTCCCATCAATCTTGACGAGCCCCGTCCATGAAGCCCGATCCCACCCGCCTCGACGCCGCGCTCTACCCCTATACCATCGAGATCACCACGCGCTTCGGCGACATGGACATCAACCGCCACCTCAACAACGTCGCCTATGCCCGCTATTTCGAGGAGGCCCGCGTCACCTTCAACAGCGACGGTCTGCTGACCGATCGCGGCCACCGCCTGCCGGCGCTGAAGCACCACCGGGTGATGGTCGCCTCGGTCGCCATCTCCTATCTGCGCGAGGGACATTACGGCCCGCCGGTCAGCATCGGCATCGGCGTCAGCCATATCGGCAACGCCTCGTTCTCGATGGCCGCCTCCGCCTTCCAGAACGGCGTGTGCCTTGCGACCCACGAGGCGACCATCGTCGTGAAGGGCGAGGACGGCAGCGGCATCCCCGCCGAAATCCGCCCCCTCCTCGCCGCCCGCATGCTGAGACAGCCGGCCTAGGCGGCAGACCTAGTCCGGCAGCGCGACGCCCGCCGCGGCGAAGGCCGCGCGCTGGCGGCGGGCGAGCGAATCCTGCGCGAAATCGCCCATCGCCTCGTTGAAGAGGGCGTAGAAGTTCAGCTCCGCGCCCAGATGCAGGAACACCGCGCCGAGGCCGATCGCCGCGCGGTCCATGAAGACGAATTCGCGCGGCGGCTTCACCGGACCCAGGGTCTTGAGCCGCTGGTGCACCGTGAACGCCTCCTTGCGTCCGTACTGCGCCGGGCTGACGCCGTCGGCGATGGTCCGCACCCGGTCGTCCAGAAGCGGCGCATAGATGAAACGCGCCCAGATGTTCAGCGTATCGATGAGATCGTTCGAGAGATCGCGGAAGCCCCAGCTCTCGTAGGCCGCGACCTGCCCGGCCCGGTCGTCCGTCAGCAGCGCCCGGTAGAGCCCGACCACGCCGCCGACGAAGCCCGGACGGAAGGTGCGGATGCAGCCATAGTCCAGCAGATTGATGCCGAGATCGTCGCGCACCGTGTAATTGCCCAGATGCGGATCGCCGTGGATCGCGCCGTAGCGCACGAAGGGCAGCCACCAGGCGGCGAACATGTTGGCGGCGACGGCGTTGCGGCGCTCCAGCGTATCGCGCTTGAAATCGAGCAGCGGCCGCCCGTCCAGCCAGCTCATCGTCAGCAGCCGGCCGGTCGATAGTTCGGGCAGCGCCTCCGGCACCGCGATCTCCGGCCGCTCCGCCAGCATGATCCGGTAGAGGGCGAGGTGGCGCGCTTCCTGGCGGTAGTCGAGTTCCTCGCGCAGCCGCGCGGCGATTTCGCCCTTCATCTCCGAGGCGTCGATCGCCCGGTCGGCCCGGCGATAGATCGCGAAAGCGAGGTCGAGCTGACCGAGATCGGCTTCGACCGCCGAGGCCATATCGGGATATTGCAGCTTGCAGGCGACGCGGCGTCCGTCCTTCGTCACCGCGCGATGCACCTGGCCGAGCGAGGCGGCGGCCGCCGCCTCCTGCTCGAAGCTCTCGAACCGCGACGGCCAGTCGGGGCCGAGTTCGGCGGCCATGCGGCGGCGCACGAAGGGCCAGCCCATCGGCGGGGCGCTCGACTGGAGCGTCGCCAGTTCCTCCGAGAATTCGGGCGGCAGCAGATCGGGCACCGTGGCGAGCAATTGCGCCACCTTCATCACCGGCCCCTTGAGGCCGCCCAGCACGTTCTTCAGCTCCTGCGCCGCCTTGGCGTTGTCCATTTCGCGGCCGAGCATCCGGTTGACGGCGGTCTTGGCCGCGAAGCCGCCGAGGCTCGCCGTGGTGCTGGCGTAGCGCCGCATCCGCCCGCCCAGCGTATTGGCGTCCTTCAGCTTCTTCGGAGGCTTCTCGCCGTCCGCCATCGCCGGTCAGCCTCCGCCGTCCAGCAGCGCCGCGTCGCGTTCCAGTTCGTCGATGAACCCGGAAATCATGGCGACGCCGCGCGACCAGAACGCCGGGTCCGAGGCGTCGAGCCCGAACGGCGCCAGCAGCGCCTTGTGCCGCTTCGAGCCGCCCGCCTCCAGCATGGCGAAATACTTGGCGACGAAATCGGGATGCGACTCCTCGTAGAGCGCATAGAGCGAGTTCACCAGGCAATCGCCGAACGCATAGGCATAGACGTAGAACGGCGAACGCACGAAATGCGGGATGTAGCACCACCAGTTCGAATAGCCGTCCGAGAAGTCGAAGGCCGGGCCGAGGCTTTCCTTCTGCACCGTCAGCCAGATCGCGCCGATCTCCTCCACCGTCACTTCACCCTGGCGGCGCTTGGCGTGGAAGCGCAGTTCGAATTCGTAGAACGCGATCTGTCGGACCACGGTGTTCAGCATGTCCTCGACCTTGCCGGCGAGCAGGATCGCCCGCTCGCGCGGCGTCGGCGCGGCGGCGAGCAGCGCGCGGAAAGTCAACATCTCGCCGAACACCGAGGCGGTCTCGGCCAGCGTCAGCGGCGTCGCGGCGAGCAGCAGGCCCTGCTGCGCCGCCAGCGACTGATGCACGCCATGGCCCAATTCGTGCGCCAGCGTCATCACGTCGCGCGGCTTCCCCAGATAGTTCATCAGGATATAGGGATGGACGCTCGGCACCGTGCCGTGGCTGAACGCGCCGCCCGACTTGCCGGGGCGCGGCTCGGCGTCGATCCAGTTCTTCTGAAAGAAGCGGTCGGCGATCTCGGCCATGCGCGGCGCGAAGCCGCCATAGGCGCCGAGCACGATCCGGCGCGCCTCGCTCCAGCCGATCGCCGTATCGGCGGCGCGCGGCAGCGGCGCGTTGCGGTCCCAGTCGTTCAGCTTCGCCGCGCCCAGCCAGCGCGCCTTCAGCGCGTAGTAGCGGTGCGAGAGGCGCGGGAACGCCTCGACCACCGAACGGCGCAGCGCTTCCACCACCTCGGGCTCCACCTGGTTCATCAGATGGCGGAACGAGGTCGCCTCGGGATAGGCGCGCCAGCGGTCGTCGATCTCCTTGTCCTTGGCGAGCGTGTTGAGGATGAAGGCGAAGGTCCGCACGTTCGCGCCGAAGGTCGCCGACAGGGCCGCAGCCGCATCGCGCCTCAGCGCCGCGTCGGGGCTCGACAAGAGGTTCAGCGCCTGCGGCCCGGTCATCTCCTCGCCGCGCACGGTGTGGCGCAGGCCCGCCACCGTCTCCTCGAACAGCCGCCCCCAGGCTCCCGAGCCCGTCAGGTCCTTCTCGTAGAGCAGGCGCTCCATGTCCTCGGCGAGCTGGTGCGGCCGGAAGGCGCGCACCGTCTCCAGCCAGGGCCGGTAGCGGGCAAGACCCGCATCGGCGGCGAAGGCCGCCTCCAGCGCCTCGTCCGGGATCTGCGACAGCTCAAGCTCGAAGAACAGCGTCTCGGTGCCGATCTCCGACAGACGCTCCTGCACGTCGCCATAGAATTTGGCGATCGCCGGATCGGAGGCCTGGGCCGCGAAGGCGAGCCCGGCATACGAGCCGATCCGCCCGCTGATCTCGCCCAGCGCCTCATAATCGGCGATCGCCCCGGCGAGCCCCGCCGCATCGAGGCCGGTGATCTTCCCCTTCAGCGCCGCAAAGGCCTTGGCCATCGCCAGCGCCGATTTGAGGTCGGCCTGAATGCGCGGGTCCGAGGGACCGGCATAGAGATCGCCGAGATCCCAGGCTGGCGGGGCGTCGTGGAGGGGGGCGGCAGCGGACATCTGAACTCCATGAGGGGGGCAGCATTCCCCCGCGTCGGGCGCGGGAGCGTTTGGTTTCAGGGCCTTAGCCCCCTCCGGCCCGAGGATAAACCCGGAATTAGGAGTTTGGCCGGCATAGTCGTCCCGAATTGGTGCATTTCAAGGCTCCGCACGGCGGCGAACGCCGGCGGGACCTGTGGTGGGCGGCGAACGGGTTCCATGACGCATACGATCCTCATTGTCGATGACGACCCGACCCAGCGCCGGCTGATGCAGGCGGTGATCGAGCGCAACGGCTACCAGACCCAGCAAGCCGCCTCCGCCGACGAGATGTTCCGCGCCCTGGAAGGGCCGCGCGGCCCCGATATCGGCCTCGTCATGCTCGATCTGGTCATGCCCGGCGAGGACGGCATCTCGGCGCTCAAGCGTCTGCGCCCCTCGCGGCCCGAACTGCCGGTCATCGTGCTCACCGCCCAGGGCGGCATCGAAACCGTGGTTTCGGCGATGCGCGCGGGCGCGGACGACTTCCTGGTGAAGCCGGCCAGCCCCGAGCGCATTCTGGTGTCCATCCGCAACGCCCTGAAGGTCAAGGCGCTGACCGGCGAAGTCCAGCGCCTCAAGAAGCGCACCCCCGGCGTGCTCGGCTTCGGCGACATGATCGCCAGGTCGGCGGCGATGCGCATGGTGATCCGCCTCGGCGAGCGCGGCGCGCAGTCGAACATCCCGATCCTCATCGAGGGCGAATCGGGCGTCGGCAAGGAAGTCCTCGCCCGCGCCATCCAGCAGGCCTCAGACCGCGCCAACAAGCCCTTCGTCGCCGTCAATTGCGGCGCGATCCCGGAAAACCTCATCGAGTCGATCCTCTTCGGCCACGAGAAGGGCGCCTTCACCGGGGCCAACGAGAAGCATATCGGCAAGTTCCAGGAGGCCGACGGCGGCACGCTCTTCCTCGACGAGATCGGCGAATTGCGCCTCGACATGCAGGTCAAGCTGCTGCGCGCCATCCAGGAGGGCGAGGTCGATCCGGTCGGCGCCAAGCGTCCCGTGAAGGTCAATATCCGCCTGATCTCGGCGACCAACCGCAATCTGACCCAGCTCGCGCAGGAAGGCCGCTTCCGCGAGGACCTGTTCTACCGCCTCAACGTCTTCCCGGTGCAGCTGCCGCCGCTGCGCGAGCGCATGGAGGACCTGCCCGATCTCGTCCAGTTCTTCATCCAGCGTTTCGCCGCCGAGGAGAACAAGCGCGTCGTCGGCATCGAACCCGCCGCGCTGGAGATGCTCGGCGCCTATTCCTGGCCGGGCAATATCCGCCAGCTCGAAAACACAGTCTTCCGCGCCGTCGTGCTGAGCGATTCCGATCACCTCTCGCAGTCCGACTTTCCCCAGGTCGCCGCCCAGCTCGGCATCGAAATCCGTCCCGCGCTCAGGGCCGCGCCGCCGCAACCGGCCGCCGACGCCCCGGCGTCCGGCGCTGCGCCCGCTGCGGCCCAGCCGCTCGCCGCCAGCGCCCCGGCCGCCGGCGGCACCGTCGTCCTCGCCAACGGGCTGGAGATCAAGGCGATCGACGGCACCGGCCATCTGCGGCGGCTCGAAGAGATCGAGAACGACCTGATCCGCTTCGCCATCGAGCTTTATGACGGCCACATGACGGAAGTCGCGCGCCGGCTCGGCATCGGGCGCTCGACGCTCTATCGCAAGCTGCGCGAGATGGGCCTCGGCGAACCGCCGCCGCTCGCCGCGCAGGGCTGAGGCATCTGGCCTAGCTCCCTCCGGCGCGCTATATCGCGGCCATGCGTATTGCGATGGTCGGCACCGGTTATGTGGGCCTGGTTTCGGGCGCCTGTTTTGCGGATTTCGGCCATACGGTCGTCTGCATCGACAGGGACGAGAGCAAGATCGCGCGCCTGCGCGCCGGCGAAGTGCCGATCTACGAACCCGGCCTCGATGCGCTGATCGCCGCCAATGTGCGCGAAGGCCGCCTCAGCTTCGAAACCGAAAGCGCGGCGGCGGTGCGCGAGGCCGATGCGGTCTTCATCGCCGTCGGCACGCCCTCGCGGCGCGGCGACGGCCATGCCGACCTTTCCTATGTGTTCGCCGCCGCCGAGGAGATCGCCCGGCAGATCGAGGGCTTCACGGTCATCGTCACCAAATCGACCGTGCCGGTCGGCACCGGCGACGAGATCGAGGCGATCGTCCGCCGGGTGCGCCCGGACGCCGATGTCGCGGTCGTCTCGAACCCGGAGTTCCTGCGCGAGGGCGCGGCCATCGACGACTTCAAGCGCCCCGACCGCGTCGTCGTCGGCGCGCACGACGCCCGCGCCCAGTCGGTGATGCGCGAGATCTACCGCCCGCTCTTCCTCAACGAGACGCCGATCGTCTTCACCGACCGCCGCACCTCGGAACTCACCAAATACGCCGGCAACGCTTTCCTCGCGATGAAGGTCACCTTCATCAACCAGATCGCCGATCTCTGCGAGAAGGTCGGCGCGGACGTGCAGCACGTCGCGCGCGGCATCGGCCTCGACAAGCGCATCGCGGCGAAGTTCCTGCACGCCGGCCCCGGCTATGGAGGCTCGTGCTTCCCGAAGGACACGCTGGCGCTGGTGAAAACGGCGCAAGACGCCGGCGCGCCGGTCACGCTGATCGAACAGACCATCGCCGCCAACGAGAAACGCAAGAAGTCGATGGCCGACAAGATCGCCGCCGCGATGGGCGGCGCGGCGGGCCGTACGGTCGCCATTCTCGGGCTCACCTTCAAGCCCAAGACCGACGACATGCGCGACGCGCCCAGCCTCGATATCGTGCCGGCGCTCCAGGCGGCCGGTGCTAAGGTGCGCGCCTTCGATCCCGAGGGCATGCACGAGGCGCGCAAGCTTCTCCCCGGGCTCGAAACTGCCGAGAACGCCTACGCCGCCGCCAACGGGGCCGACGCGCTCGTCATCCTCACCGAGTGGGACCAGTTCCGGGCGCTCGACTTCGCGCGGCTGAAGGCGGCGATGAAATCGAATGTCGTCGTCGATCTCAGGAACGTTTACGATCCGGCCGAGGTCCGCCGCCACGGATTCGCCTATACGAGCATCGGGCGCGTCTAGTCCGCCGGGCGTCGTCTCGCGAAAGGGAGCCAGGCCTTGTCGTTAGCCGAACGCAGCGATCCCCCGCCCAGCATCCGCGTCTCGGCCGGCGCGCGCAGCATCGGCGGCGCGCTGCGCACCCAGGCGCGGGTCATCGGCGCGCTCGTCATCCGCGACATGCACACCCGCTTCGGCGGTTCGCTGGTGTCCTATGCGCTCGCCGTCGCCTGGCCGCTGACCCATCTGCTGATCATTCTTGGCGTCTATCTCATCACCGGCCGCGACGCCTCCTACGGCACCGACCTTCTGGTCTGGACGGTGTCGGGCGCCCTGCCCTTCATCCTCTTCTACTATCCGGTGCGCTGGATCTCGCAGAGCCTCGCCGGCAACTGGAACCTCGTCCATTTTCCGGTGGTGAAGCCGATCGATCTCATCATCGCCTGCGCCATCCTGGAAATCCTGACGGGCGCGATCGTGGTGATCGTCATGTATGCGATGATCAGCATCAACAACGGCAGCTTCCACATCGCCCGGCCGATTCTCGCCGTCGAGGCGATCGGCGCTTCGCTGTTCCTGGGCATTTCGATGGGCGTCTTCGCCGCGCCGTTCGTCAAGCTCAACCATGGCTTTGCGGTGGCGACCATGATGTCCTGCATCCTGATGTGGGTGACCGGCGGCATCGCCTTCCTGCCCGACTCGATCCCCGAGCCGCTGCACGGCTACATCGCCTTCAACCCGTTCGTTCACGCCGCCGAGTGGCTGCGGCTCGGCATCTTCGACGACTACAGGTCCGAAACGCTGGACGCGACCTATCTCCTCTCCTTCTCGTCGGTGGCGCTGGCGCTCGGGCTGATCATCAACAGGATGATCAACCGATGAACGCCGGCGCGGCGGGTCTGGCGGCGTTCGCCGCCTGGCTGGCGGGCACGCCCGCGGCGCCGGACGCCGCCATCGAACGGGTCGCTCTCGCCTACGACCTCTCGGTCAGCGGCATCGACATGGCCGAGGCGCAAATCGTCGTACAGATCGGCCGCGACGCCTACGCCATCGACGCCCATGTCGAAACCTTCGGCGCGGCGAGCATGCTGGAAGACCTGACCGTCAACGCCGCGACCGCCGGGCTGACCGGCGCCGGGGCCATCGCGCCCTCGCGCTTCGAGACGCGCAATCTCTACAACGGCGATCCGCGCCACGCCGAGGTGCGCTGGTCCGGCGCGGAGGCGATTGTCGCCGCCCTCGCCCCGACGCTCGAAGAAGAAGAGCGCACCGCCATCCCGGACGAGGCGCGCCAGTCGGCGCTCGACCCCTTGTCGGCGATGTTCGCCTTCGCGATCGGCGGCCCGGCCGCCGGACGCTGCGAGGGCTCGATCAAGGTCTTCGACGGGCGGCGCAGCTATGTCCTCACCCTCGACCCCGGCGAGGATCGCGGTCCGGTCGAGGCGCTGGAGATCGGCGGCCTCTCCGCGCCGGCGCTCAAATGCCGCGTGACCTCGCTGCGCACCGGCGGCAAGTCGCCCGATGGCTGGCTGTCGAGCTCGGGCGATACCGAGTCGGCCGAGATCTGGTTCTGGCGCGACGCGGCCGGGCGCGCCGTGCCGGTGCGGATCGAGGCGGACGCGCCGATCGGCTACGCGGTGGCCGAACTCGCCGCCCTGCCCTGAAGCCCCGTCAGCGGCCCGAGCCGACCGCGCTTAGATAGAGGTCGAGCATCTCTTCCTCGGTCGAGCGCTCGGCCGCGTCCATCTTGCGGATACGCACCACCTTGCGCAGGATCTTCACGTCGAAGCCGTGGCCCTTCGCCTCGGCGTAGACTTCCTTGATGTCGGCCGACAGCGCCGCCTTTTCCTCTTCCAGACGCTCAATCCGCTCCACCAGCGATTTCAGCTGATCCTTGGCGAAATTGGTCTTGGACACGGCGCGTCGCTCCTGCTGGGAAAGGGCGCGGACCCTATCCGCGCCCGCCACGGCGTTCAAGAGCGCCGGCCCGGCGTTCAGCCGCGCAGCGTCGCCCGGTTGGCCCTGAACCAGGCGTAGGTCCGGGCGAGGCCCTCGTCGAACGGCGTCTTCGGCCGCCAGCCAAGCGCCGCGAGGGCGGAGGTATCCAGCCGCTTGCGCGGCGTGCCGTCGGGCTTCGACGCATCGAAGACGATCTCGCCCGCAAAGCCCGCGACCGCCGCCGCCTTGCGGGCGAGATCGGCGATGGCGAATTCCTCGCCCGAGCCGGCATTGAGGAACGTCGCGCCGGAATAGCGCTCCAGCAGGAAGACGCAGGCATCCGCGAGGTCGTCCACATACATCATCTCGCGCAGCGGCGCGCCCGACCCCCAGACGACCAGCCGCTCCGCTCCCGCCTCCGCCGCTTCGTGCGCGCGCCGCAGCAGAGCCGGCAGGACATGCGCGGCGGCCGGTTCGAAATTGTCGCCCGGCCCGTAGAGATTGGTCGGCATCACCGAGATGAAGTCGCAGCCGTGCTCCACGCGGAACGCCTCGGCCAGCTTCAGGCCCGCGATCTTGGCGATCGCATACCATTGGTTCGTCGGCTCCAGCGGCCCGGTCAGAAGGGCGCTCTCGGCGATCGGCTGGTCGGCGAATTTCGGATAGATGCAGGACGAGCCGAGAAAGAGCAGCTTTTGGACGCCGGACCTGTGGGCCGCGCCGATGACGTTGGCCTCGATCAGCAGGTTGTCGAGCAGGAACTCGACCGGCTGGCTGGCGTTCGCGCCGATCCCGCCGACCTTGCCCGCCGCCAGCACCACCACGTCCGGCCGGTGCGCCTCGAACCATTGCTCGACCCGCTCCTGCCGGCGGAGGTCGAGCGCCGCGCGCGGCGCGCTCAGCACCGCGTGCCCCGCCGCCTCCAGATGGCGGACGATCGCGCTGCCCACCATGCCGCGATGCCCCGCGACGAAGATGCGCTTGCCCGCCAGTTCGAAGATCTTCGGTGCCGTCATGACCCGTCCGTGTCCTGGTGGTCCGCCGTCCCCCGAAAGCCGACCCTCATCCTATCGCTTCAGCCGCGCCCGCCAATCGTCCAGCGTGCGTTGCAGCGTCGCTCGCCATGGCGTTGCGGGCGACCATCCCGTCCGCGCCCGCAGCCGCGCATTGTCGCCGACGGCGCGCGGAATCTCGCTCGGCCGCGCCCGCGCCGGATCGGTCTCGACCTCGAAGGGCCGCGCCGCGAGCGCCTTCAGGTCCTCCACCAGCGAGGCGATCGAGCGTCCCTCGCCCGAACACACGTTGAAGACGGCGACGCCCGGCCCGTCGCCGTCCAGCGTATCCAGCACGCGGCGGATCGCCTCCGCGGTGTCGGCGGCGTCGATGAAGTCGCGCACCGAATCCAGATTGCCGACCCGCAGCACCGGCGGCGCCAGCCCGGCCTCGATGCGGGCGACCTGCGCCGCGAACGCGCCGGCGACGAAGCGTTCGTCCTGACCGGGACCGATCGAATTGAAAAGCCTGAGGATCGCCGCGCCGCTGCGGCCCATCAGATCGCCCACCGCCATCTCGGCGGCCGCCTTGGTGCGGGCATAGACCCCGGCCGGGCGCAGCGGCATGTCCTCGCTCAGCAGCGCCGCCTCGCGGGCGGTCGCGCCATAGACCTCGCCGGAACTGGCGAGCACGAAGCGCGGCGGCGCGGCCATCGCGGCGGCCGCCTCCGCCAGCGCGAAGGTCATGTGGAAATTGGCCTTCCAGGTCTCGGCCACCGCCTGCGCCGCCGCGCCGACCGAGGCCGCGCCCGCCAGATGCACGATATGGGTCGGCTGCGTCTCGGCCAGCACGCGGCCGCAGGCGCCCTCCTCGGTCAGGTCGATGTCGAGATGGCGCGCGCCGCCGCCCTCGGCCGCCCCGCGCGAGGCCGCCAGCACCGCATCGCCGGGCCGCCCCTGCGCGGCCAGCGCGCGCAGCAGATGGCTCCCGAGGAAGCCGCTCGCGCCGGTGATGAGAAGCCGCCTCGCCATCCGCTCAGGTCCTAGCGCCGCAGGAAGGCCAGGTCCGCCTCGACCATCTCCACGATCATCTCCTCCAGCGAGATCTCGGGCGTCCAGCCGAGCACGCGCTTGGCCTTGCTCGCGTCGCCCAGCAGGACGTCCACCTCGGCCGGCCGGAAATTCCTGGCGTCCACCACGACGTGATCCTCCATCGCGAGGCCGAGATGGCCGAAAGCGATGCGGCAGACGTCCTCGACGCTGGCCGTCCGGCCGGTGGCGATGACGTAGTCGTCGGGCTTCTCCTGCTGGAGCATCAGATGCATCGCGCGGACATAGTCGCGCGCATGGCCCCAGTCGCGCCGCGCCGCCAGATTGCCGAGCCGCAGCTCCCCGGCGAGCCCCAGCTTGATTTGCGCCGCGCCGTTGGTGATCTTGCGGGTGACGAACTCCAGCCCGCGCAGCGGCGATTCGTGATTGAAGAGGATGCCGGACGAGGCGTGCATGGCGAAGCTCTCGCGGTAGTTCACGGTCATCCAGTGCGCGTAGAGCTTCGCCGCCGCATAGGGCGAGCGCGGATAGAACGGCGTCTTCTCGCTCTGCCGCTCCTCCTGGATGAGGCCGTACATCTCCGACGACGAGGCCTGATAGAAGCGCGCGCCGCGGGCCGCGATCCGCACCGCCTCCAGCACGTTGACGACGCCGAGTCCGGTGACGGTGCCGGTAAGGATCGGCTGCGACCACGAGGCCTGCACGAAGGACTGGGCGGCGAGATTGTAGATCTCGTCCGGGGCCTCGTCCTCGATGACGCGCACCAGATTGGAAAGGTCGGTGACGTTGCCGTCGACCAGCTTGACGTCCCCGGCGATGCCCAGATGCTTCAGCCGGTGATCGCCGAACTGGGCGTGGCTGCTGCGCCGCACGAGGCCCGTCACCTCATAGCCTTTGCCGAGCAGCAGCGCGGCGAGATAGGCCCCGTCCTGCCCGGTTATTCCCGTAATGAACGCACGCCGCGCCATGAAGTCAGCCTTTGCCCGCTCGCCATCCGAAGGCGGCCACCTCTATACGGATGGCCGCCCGGGGGCAACGCGCGCACCCGCCCGGACTTGTGGCGGCCGGCGGACCCTTTGTAGAATGCCGCTTCGCATCCAGGTCCGGCCGAGAGGCGTCCGCCAGCATGATTCCCTTCAGTAGGACGGCGATCGCGGACGTTCTGGTGTTCGAACCCGTGCGGCATGGCGACCGGAGGGGATTTTTCTCCGAAGTCTTCCGCCAGGACGCCTTCGAGGCCGCCGGAATCGACGCCGCCTTCGTGCAGGACAATCACTCGCTCTCCGGCCCGGCCGGCGTCCTGCGAGGCCTGCATTTCCAGACCGGGGCCTCGGCCCAGGGCAAGCTGGTGCGGGCCGCCCGCGGCGCGGTTCTGGACGTGGCGGTCGACATAAGGCACGGCTCGCCCACTTTCGGCCGGCATGTCGCGGTCGAACTCAGCGCCGAGAACTGGCGTCAGCTCTGGGTGCCGGCCGGCATGGCCCACGGCTTCGTCACCTTGGTTCCCGAGACCGAGGTCATCTACAAGGTCACGTCCTACTACGATCCGGCGGCCGACAAGGGCCTCGCCTTCGACGACCCCGATCTCGGCATCGACTGGCGGTTCCCGGCGAGCGATCTCGTCCTCTCCGACAAGGACCGGCGGCACCCGCGGCTCAGCGACCTGCCGCGCTATTTCGACGTCGCGGAGCCTGCCGCATGCGCGTGATGGTGACGGGCGGGGCCGGGTTCATCGGCTCGGCGGTCTGCCGCCTGCTGGCGGGCGAGCGCGACCACGACGTGCTCAACGTCGACTGCCTCACCTATGCCGCCTCGCTCGCCTCGCTCGCACCGCTGGAGAACCGTCCGGGCTACCGCTTCCTTCAGGCCGACGTGCGCGACCACGAAGCGATCGGCCGGGCCTTCGCGGAGTTCCAGCCCGACGCCGTGTTGCACCTTGCGGCCGAATCCCATGTCGACCGCTCGATCACCGGCCCGGCCGCCTTCATCTCGACCAACATCGTCGGCACCCATGTGATGCTGGAAGCGGCGCGCGCCTATTGGTCGGCCCTGCCCGCCGCGCGGCGCGACGCCTTCCGCTTCCTGCACATCTCCACCGACGAGGTCTTCGGCTCGCTGGGGGTGGACGGGCTCTTCACCGAAAAGACGCCCTACGATCCCTCCTCGCCCTATTCGGCGAGCAAGGCGGCCTCCGATCATCTGGTGCGCGCCTGGCACCGCACCTACGGGCTTCCGGCGATCGTCACCAACTGCTCCAACAACTACGGCCCCTATCACTTCCCCGAGAAGCTGATCCCGCTGACCATCCTCAACGCGCTGGAGGGCCTGCACCTGCCGGTCTATGGCGACGGCTCGAACGTGCGCGACTGGCTCTTTGTCGAGGACCACGCCCGCGCCCTCGAAACCGTGCTGCTCCGCGGCCGTCCGGGCGAGACCTACAATGTCGGCGGCCGCAACGAGCGCACCAATCTTCAGGTCGTCTCGGCGATCTGCGACGAACTCGACCGCCTGTTCCCGGGGCCGCAGCCGCGCCGCGCGCTGATCCGCATGGTGCCCGACCGGCCCGGCCACGACCATCGCTACGCCATCGACGCGCGCAAGCTGGAGAACGAACTCGGCTGGCGCGCGCAGGAGAATTTCGAATCCGGTCTCGCCCGCACCGTGCGCTGGTATGTCGACAATCCCGCGTGGTGGCGTCCGCTGCGCAAGACCTATGACGGCGCGCGGCTCGGCCTCGAAAAGGTCTGAAGGCGAATGCGGATTCTGGTCGCCGGCCGCTCGGGCCAACTGGCCGAGGCGCTTCTCGAAACCTCCGGGCACGAGATCGTCGCGCTCGGCCGCCCCGATCTCGATCTCGCCCGCCCCGGAACCGTCGCCGCCGCCATCGACGCCGCGCGCCCCGAGGCGATCGTCAACGCCGCCGCCTACACCGCCGTCGACAAGGCCGAGACCGACGAGGCGGCGGCGACGGCGGTCAATGCCGGGGCCGGCCATCTCGCCGCCGCCGCTTCGCGCCTCGGCCTCCCCTTCATCCATGTCTCGACGGACTACGTCTTCGACGGGCAGGCGTCGCGCCCCTATCGCGAGGACGATCCGGTCGCCCCGCTCGGGGCCTATGGCCGCTCCAAGCGCGCCGGCGAGGTCGCGGTGCTGGAGGCGATGCCGCACGCGGCGATCGTCCGCACCGCCTGGGTGTTCCATCACGGCGGCGCGAATTTCCTGCGCACCATGCTGCGCCTCGCCGAAACCCGCGACGAAGTCGGCGTCGTCGCCGACCAGCGCGGCGCGCCCACCTACGCGGCGGATCTCGCGGCCGCGCTGATCGCCATGATCGAGCGCATGACGGCGGACGGGGCCGCCGCCCCGCGCGGCCTCTTCCACGCCACCGGCTCGGGCGAGACCACCTGGCACGGCTTCGCGGCGGCGATCTTCGCGGGCGCGGCGCGGCGCGGGCTGAAAGTGCCCGCCCTCAAAGCCATCACGACCGCCGACTACCCGACGCCGGCCCGCCGCCCGGCCTATTCGGTGCTGGACTGCGCCCGGCTGGAGGCCGATTTTGGTCTCCGACTGCCGCATTGGCAGGATGCCGTGGAGCGGTGCCTCACCCGCCTGATCGGCCCGCCGCACGAGTCATAAGTCAAGGAGACGCGATGAAAGGCATCATTCTGGCGGGCGGCACCGGATCGCGGCTCTACCCGATCACCCGGGCCGTCTCCAAGCAATTGCTGCCGGTGTACGACAAGCCGCTCGTCTATCATCCGCTGACGACGCTGATGTTCGGCGGCATCCGCGAGATCCTCGTCATTTCCTCGCCCGCCTCGCTGCCGTCCTATCAGGCGCTGCTCGGCGACGGCTCGCAATGGGGCCTCAGCCTCTCCTACGCCGCCCAGCCCGAACCCAAGGGCCTCGCGCAGGCCTTCACCATCGGCGAATCCTTCATCGGCCGCGACACCGTCGCCCTGGCGCTCGGCGACAACGTCTTCTACGGCGCACGCTTCACGCACGAGGTCGCCGCCGCCGCCCGGCTCGCCGACGGCGCCGCCGTCTTCGCCTACGAAGTCGTGGACGCGCGCTCGTTCGGGGTGGTCGAGTTCGACTCGACCGGCCGCGCCATCTCGCTGGAGGAAAAGCCGGCGAGGCCGCGCAGCAACTGGGCGGTCACGGGCCTCTATTTCTACGACAACGAGGTCATCGACATCGCCCGCAACGTCACGCCCTCGGCGCGCGGCGAGCTGGAGATCACCTCGGTGAACGAGGCCTATCTGCGGCGCGGCAAGCTGCGGGTCTTCCGCCTGTCGCGCGGCACGGCCTGGCTCGACACCGGCACGGTGAACGGCCTGCTGGAAGCGTCCGAGTTCGTGCGCACGGTCGAGAACCGCCAGGGCTTCAAGATCGCCTGCCCTGAGGAGATCGCCTGGCGCATGAACTATATCGACACCGAGAAGCTGCTCGCCCTCGCCGCGGACCTGCGCAACGAATACGGCGACTATCTGCGCAAGCTCGCCGATCTTTCCGGTACGCGCTCGCTCGACATCGACTAGGCGGGACGCAGCACCCGCGCCGTCTCGGCCGCCGCGCCGAAGACATGATAGAACGACGAGGCGAGGCGGCGCGCATCGGTCAGCCGGCCTTCGGCGTCGAAACGATCGACCCAGCCGCCGCGCGGCTCGACCGCGGTGAAGCGCGGCAGGAACCGCGCCCACATCGCCTCGACGTTTCCGGCGGCGCGCGGACAGACGCCCGCCTCGTGACGCACGGCGTTCGCCTTCACATATTCGGTATGCGGCCACAGCCGGATCGAGGCCGCGTGCGGCGCGCCGTCGTCGCGCACCTCGTCCATGACGAACGATCCGGCGTCGAGGCCATGCCGCTCCGCCCAGTCGTAGATCGGACCGGCGAGCGGACGGACCGCCTCGCCGCAAAGGCGCGCATAGGCGTGCAGCAGCCAGGTCCATTCGAAATGATGGCCCGGCTCGGCGATCCGTCCCTCGACGCTCGGCAGCGTCCGGAAGCTCGCGTCGAAATATTCGTGCACAGCGCCCGTCGCCGGATCGTAGAGGCGGCGCTCCAGCAGATCGAGGAAACGCCGCGCGCGATCGAGGAACATCGCCTCGCCGGTCGCCTCATGGAGCGCGAGCATCGCCTCGAAAGCGTGCATCTGCGGATTCTGGCGGCGCGGCAGCGCGGGCGGATCGCTCTCGAACCAGCCGCCATGGACGGGGTCGGCGAAGGCGGCGTCGAGATAGTCGAGTTCCGCGCCGATCAGCGCGCGCACCTGCGCGTCGGGCCGCAGGCGATAGGCCCAGGCGAGCGCCAGCAGGCCGAACGCCTGATCGTAGGCGTCGCGCCGCCCGTCAGCGAGCGTCCCGTCGGCCTCGACCAGATGGACGAAGCCCGGCCGCCCGTCGCGCGCCCAGCACTGCTCGATCAGCCACGAGAAGCCGTCGAGCGCCAGCACCGCGGCCGGCTCGTACCAGCCGAGCAGCGCCGCATGGGCATAGACATAGACCTGCCGCGCCTGCACCCGCATCCGGCGGGGCGCGTCGCGCTCGGGCGCGCCATCGGCGTCGAAGCGCTCGATGAAGCCGCCATGGCGATGATCCCAGCCCTTCAGGTGCCAGAGCGGCAGCGCGCTGTCGCGGACCCACGACAGCACCCGGTCGACGGCGGCGCTTTCGCGTCCGGTCATGCGCCGCCCGCGTTCGTCCCGCCCGCCTGCGCCGGACCGGCGAAATCCTTCACCTGCTGCGCGAGGTCGCGGCGCACCACCAGCACGCCCTCCGGCGAGTCCACGACGATCAGGTCTTCGCCGCCGATCACCACCACCGGCCGCGTCCCGGCGCGGACATAGCAGCCGCGCGAATGCGGCGCGCGGGCCTCGCCGATCAGCCGGTTGCCGTCGCCGTCCGCCGCCGCGATATCCAGCAGCGCCGCCCAAGTGCCGACGTCGTTCCATCCGGCCGAGGCCGGCACCAGCGCGGCGCGCGCGGTGCGTTCGGCGACCGCGTGATCGACCGAGATGTCCGGCGCGCCCCGCCAGATCGCTTCATCGACCCGCCGCGCGCTCATCGGCCCGCTCCCGGCCCGCCAGGCGGCGCGCACGGCGCGGTCGGTCTCGGGCGCGTGAAGGGCGAGTTCCTCCAGAAACGCCGAAGCGCGGAAGACATAGACGCCCGCGTTCCAATAGCAGTCGCCCGCTTCGAGCAGGCGCTTCGCCTTCTCCAGATCCGGCTTCTCCACGAAGGCCGCGACCTTGAAGCCCGCGCCCAGCGCCGCGCCGCGCCGGATATAGCCGAAGCCCGTATTGGGACCGTCCGGCGCGATGCCGAGGAGGACGATATGCCCCTCGGCCGCGAGCCCGCAGGCCGCCTCGATCGCCCGGGTGAAGGCGGGGGCGTCGCCGACATGATGGTCGGAGGGCAGCAGCACCACGATGGCGTCCGGATCGTCCTCCAGCGCCGCGAGCGCCGCCAGCGCCGCCGAAGCGGCCGTGTTGCGGCGCGCCGGCTCCAGCACGACGACCGAATCCGGCTGGCCCGCCGCGACGGCCTCCTCGCGCACCAGCGCCTCGAAATCCGCCCCGGTCACGACGATCGGCCGCCGCGCCCCGGCGATCGCCATGGCGCGCTCGATGGTCTGGCGCAGCAGCGATCCTTCGCCGGTGAGGGCGTGGAATTGCTTGGGCCTTTGCGGGCTCGACAAGGGCCACAGCCGCGAACCGATGCCACCACACAGAATTGCAGGCCTGACTGCGGCCATAAGGAAGTCCTGAAGAAGACCGATCGGTCCAGGGCGACGTGGGGTAGTGCGTCCGTTGCCGGACGTAGTCAAGCAAGCCGGAGGGGCGGCCGGTCCCGGCCGATCAGTCCGGCGGGCGGGAGGATTCGACGATCCGGGGCGTCCAGGGCCCCGGCCTCGCCCCCAGGACGAAGACCGGCGCCAGGAAAAGCCCGGCCAGAAAGCCGCCGATATGGGCGACGGTCGCAAAGCCGCTGACCGCCCCGCCGCCCAGCGTGTCCCACAGGAACAGCGCCAGATTGATGCCGATCCAGAACGCCGTCACGGCCAGCACCGGACCGTGGCTCAGGGGCGCGGCGATCTCGCCCATCGACAGGCGGCGGGTGCGATAGCGGATCGCCGCGGCCAGCAGCCCGGCGGCCCCGGCCGAAGCCCCGATCGCCCCGAAGGGCGTCCCCCAATAGACCGCGACATGGGCGAGCCCCCCCGCCAGGACGCAGAGCGCGAACAGGGCGATCATGCGGACCGGGCCGCAATTGCGGTTGACCGGCCCCGCCGCCGCCATCAGCAGCGCGGCGTTGACCAGCACATGCATCCAGTCGACATGCAGGAAGGCGTGCGTCAGCAGCGTCGCCCCGGCCAGCGCCACCTGCCCGCCCTCGTCCGACAGGAATCGCGCCGGCACCAGCGCGAACGTCGCATAGGCCCAGCTCTTGTAGGCGAGCGGCACGATCTGAAGCACCGCATGAATGAGGACGAACACGCCCGCGAAGACCGGCACCTGGATCGGCACCAGGAAGAACGGCTCGGGCCCGCCGATGCCCGGCGGCGGAACGCGCCTCATCGCGCCGCCCCCGAAAGCGCCGCCGCCACAAGCGGCAGCCGGTCATTGCCGAAATACATGTCGTCCCCGATGAACATGGTGGGCGAACCGAAGCCGCCCCGGGCGACCAGCTCGTCGGTCGCCGCGCGCAGCCGCGCCTTGAGCGCCGGATCGTCGAGCGCCGCGACGAAGGCCGCGCCGTCCATCCCCGCCGCCTCGGCGCAGTCCTTCAGCACCGCGCGGTCCGAGATGTCGCGGTCGCGTCCCCAATAGGCCTCGAACACCGCCGTTGCATAGGGAACCAGCCTGCCCGCATCCAGCGCCGCATAGGCCCCCCGCATGGCGGCGACCGCATTCACCGGAAAGACGCTCGGCGGCCATGTGATGGCGACGCCGCACAGCCGCGCCCAGTCCTGCATGTCCTTGTCGTAATAGCGCCGCTGGCGGGCGTCGGGATTGGCGCGCCGCTCATAGACGGCCGGATTGACCGCATTGAAGACGCCGCCGACCAGGATCGGTCGCCAGACGATCTCCGCGCCGGCCGCCGCGGCGATGTCGTGGACCCGCGTGAAGGCGAGATAGGTCCACGGACTCGAACAATCGAAGAAGAATTCCAGCTTCGGCATCCCCGCCGCCACACCCGTTGGTAATCTTTCGTCAACCTAAACAAAATTCGCGCGAACCGCTCGAAATTGTTCCGCGGCGGGACGCGGTAACCATGCCTCCCCCGTCCGGGACGCTTCCGCGCCGCGCCGCCGCCCCCGCAGGCGGCAAATCCTAACGCGCGGTTCACCATCGTCCGCCGCGCCCCGCCTGCCGCGCGCGGCGCGCGCAAGCGCCCGCTCGCCATGGCACACCGGTTGCAGCCATCGCCGCGAAACCCCCGTTTGCGAGGCCCGAGGCCAATGTCCGTCCGCACCAAAGCCCTGTCGACCCTCCTGGCCGCCGCTGCGGCGCTCACTCTTATTTCACCGGTTTCGGCGCTTACTGTGCGCCGTTCGTCCGGAGACGGCGCCGACGTCATGGCGCGGCCCTACGGTACGGCGCCGGGGGAGGAGAACCAACCGATGACTGGCTCGACGCGGGACGCCAACGGCAACCGCGTCATCGTGAACGGTTCCTATGTGGACGACACGTATTCCAGCGAATCGGGCGGTCTTCACTATGGCGTCAGCCGCGGCACCACCGGTGCGAGCACCAATGCGACGGCGGTCGGCAATCTGCTGAACGTGGTCGTGTCGGGCAAGTACAACACGGTGATCGTCAACTCGACCCAGGACAATTCGGGCGATCAGACGGTTATCCTGAACGGAGGGCTGAAACTTGATTGAGATCGCCAACAAGCCGACGGCGCGCCGCCATGCGGCGAGGACCGTCGCTGCGGTGATCGCAAGCGCGCTGATGCTCGGCGCCTGCGTCAGCCCCATCGCCGGAGCGGACGGCCGCTACGCCGTTCCGATCGGCACCGCGCCGGTCGTCTCCAACGAAACCCCCTATTCGGCGGGCCTGCGCTGCCTGGCGGGCTATGCCGTCTCGCGCGGCCGTCCGCTGCGCGTGGCGGTCGGCCAGATCGCCGACTACACCGGCAAGGAAGAATACGAAGGCGGCCGCCGCGTGACCCAGGGCGCCGCCCTGATGGCGATGTCGGCGCTCTCCAAGACCGGCGTCAGCCTGGTCGAGCGCTTCGACACCTCGGTCGCCGAGCTTGAGCTGAAATACGCCAATAACCGCCTGATCGGCGAAGGCGGGGCGGATCCCGGCTTCCGCGCCATCATGGCTGGCCAGTTCCCCGGTTCCGACTACTATCTCGTCGGCGGCATCACCGAGCTGAACTACAATATCCGCTCGGTCGGCGCGGACGCCTTCGCCTCCGATCCGGCGACCGAAGGGGCCAAGGGCCAGCTCGGCTATCAGGCCTATGTGATGAACGTCGCCATCGACCTGCGCCTGGTGAACACCCAGACGCTCGAAGTCGTGGACGTCATCTCCTACCAGAAGCAGATCATCGGCCGCGAGATCTCGGCCGGCGTGTTCGACTTCCTGAACGGCACGATCATCGACGTCGGCGTCGGCGAGCGCGCGCTCGAACCGATCCAGCTCGCCATCCGCTCGGTGATCGAGCGCGGCGTGCTCGAAATGATCGGCCGCCAGCTCGGCGTCGATCCTTCGGTGTGCGGCGGCAAGGACCCGCTCGCCAGCGAAGACGACGTCAAGCGCCCCGCCCCGGTGCGCAAGGCGATCGCCGAGCGCCGCGAGGTCGAGGCCAAGCGCGCCGAGCCCTATTCCGGCTATTCGGGTTCCGACCCGGTCGCCGATGTCGGCCTGCGCCGCTCCAGCGAAGACTGACGCCGCCATCCATCCGCAGACGGACGAAAGGGCGCCTCCCCCGGAGGCGCCCTTTCTCGTTGGGCTTGGGCGCGCGCGTGTCCTGCACCCGGCCGTCCCGCTCTGCGACGAATTTACGTTAACCGGCGGCGGCGGGACACTGCCGGGGCAGGCCGCGCGCGGCGCTAACCATCGCAAGCCGCGGAATCCGCAATCGCGCCTCGCCCCGCCCGTCTGGCACGTCCGTTGCTCCCTTTCGGCGCGAGGGGGACAGCTCCTCAGGGAACCAACCCCACAGGCTTCAAACGGGAGAATCCGATGAGCAAGTTCAAGTTCGTTATGGGCGTGATCGCCCTCGCCGGCGCGGTGCAGATGGGCTCGTCGGCCTATGCCTTCGAGAACAAGATGAACAACTGGCAGTACAATTTCGCGCCGGTGTTCGCGAAGCTCGAACTCGTCGCCAAGTGGGTCGGCGGCGATCTGCGCGCCAGCTCGGTCGCCATCGGCAACAACTTCACCGCCGAGACCGACGGCGCGACGCGCATCCTGACCCAGCAGACCCAGCTCGCCAACGTCGGCGCCGAACTGAAGGCGGTCATCAAGGGCGCCGGCTCGGTCGATCTGACCACCGCCGGCATCTGCAACAACGCCTCGATCAGCAACGAGCAGAGCTACGCCACGTCGATCGACAACGTTCAGCGCTGCAACACGACCGACCCGTATGCGATCTCGAACGTCTACGCCAACGGCGTCGGCGGCGACTTCGGCCTCAGCAACGTGGCGATCGCCAACAACCTGGCGATCGACATGGCGGCGGCCACCTCGTGGGTCGGCAACACCCAGGCGAACGCCGGCGCGGTGTACTCCTCGGTCAGCGCGACGGTCGAGAACGTCGGCGGCGCGGTCGACGTGACGGTTGCGGCGATCGGCAACAACGCCGCCATCAAGCAGCGTTTCGGCCAGTAATCGGCAGGCGGCGGGGTCTAGGCCCCGCCGCTCCGCTTCGACAATGCAGGGCGCGCCTTCGCTCCGGCGAAGGCGCGCTCTAGCGATTCCAGCCAGCGATGGCCGTAGGCGATGTCCGGCTCCAGATGGGCCCCCTCGGCCCACTCGTTCCAGGCGTTGACGAACAGCATCCGCTCGGCGCCGGCGTGGAAGGCCTTGGCCTCCGCCATCTTCTCCTCGCAATAGGCCTGAAACCGCGCCGGCGTCGCGCCGTCGAAACAGGTTCCCTTGGCGGGCTGGCGCGCGGAATTGTCCCAGGACATGAAGACCCCCGGATAGCGGGGATAGGACGCCCCGGCGCGCA
>JAXMDZ010000026.1:0-39121 GCA_046348585.1 Alphaproteobacteria bacterium | reverse complement strand
CTTCTTCCTCGCCGTGCTCGCGGGCGTGTGGGGCGCGGTGCAGACCGGCCCGATGTTCGAGGCGGCCTTCTTCGGCGGCGATTTCAGGCTGTGGACGGCGGGCGAAGGCTCCGGCCAGCCATTCCTCTTCCTGCTGCTCATTCCGCTCTCGGCCCTCGCCGTCTTCGTCGGCTGGACCGGGGTCGAGGCGGTCGCCGGCTATCGCGTGTGGCTGCGCCATCAGAGCGACGTGACGGCGGGCGCGGTGGAGTTCGTGCGCTGGGCGCTGCTGCTGGTCGCCTCGATGGGTCTGTCCTGGCTGCTGGCGGGCCTGCTCACCAGCGCCGGCGTCGATGCGCGCGGCGGCTTCATCGACACCTATGTCCAGCGCAACACGCTGATCGCCGCCTTCGCCATCTCGTTCGCGCTGATCCCGATCGTCTACACGATCGCCGAGGACGCGATGAACACGGTGCCTGAGCATCTGCGCGCCGGCTCGCTCGCCTGCGGCGCCTCGAAATGGCAGACGGCGCGCTGGATCATCGTGCCGACCGCGGGATCGGGCATCTTCTCGGCGATCATGATCGGCCTCGGCCGCGCGGTCGGCGAAACGATGATCGTGGTGATGGCGACGGGCAACACCCCGGTCACCGACTTCAACCTGTTCAACGGCCTGCGGGCCCTTTCGGCCAACATCAACGTCGAACTGCCCGAGGCGGTGAAGGACTCGACGCTCTATCGCACGCTGTTCCTCTGCGGCCTGGTGCTGTTCGCGCTGACCTTCGTCATCAACACCGCCGCCGAAATGGTCCGCCAGCGCTTCCGCAAGCGCGCGGCGCAGCTCTAGGCCGGGACCAGACCCATGTCGGATTTCGCTCTCAAGGACGCGCCGATGAACACCACGACGCAGACCCGCGCCAAGCGCGTCTACGCCACCGACCTCGCCGCGCGCGGCGAGCCGATGGTCTTCGCCATGGGCGGCTCGCTCGCCATCGGCCTGCTGATGATCGTCGGCATTCTCGGCCTCATCGCCTGGTTCGGCTTCACCACCTTCTGGCCGCAGCCGATCGCGGTGGTGACCTCGAAGGACGGCAAGGTGATCGCCGGCGAAGTGTTCCGGTCCGAATCCTTCAAGCCGGCCGACGCCCAGCTCGCCGCCGTGCCGCCCGAGTCGCGCCAGCAGATCGAGGACGATCTGGGATATGCGGAGCGCACGCTCTACCGGGTCGGCAATTACGACCTCTACGGCGAGGATTTCCAGTGGCGCAACGCCTATGACGTCGCGTCCGTCGAGTATCCCGCCGACCTCACCTTCATCGAGCGCCAGGAATGGGGGCCGTTCGTCGGCCGCATCACCCAGCTTTCGCTGAACGGCACGGTCACGGAGAACCCGCCGCTCGACGCGGTGCTCGCCGCCGTCTCCGACGGCCAGGCCCGCCGCGCCGAGATCCGCCGCCTCAAGAGCGAGGAGATCGGCCGCGTCAGCACCGAGATCGAGGAGCTGCGGCTCGAAGCCAAGGCCGCGGTGATCGACTACGGCGCGAGCGACGAGCGCGCCGTCGCCAAGCAGGCCGAGGTCGTCGAGCAGACCAAGGCGCTCCAGGCCAGCTATGACGAGCTCAGCGCCAAGCTTCAGGCGCTCGAAGCCGAGGACGCCAAGTACGCGATGACGCTGGCCGACATCGGCGGCCAGACCAAGAGCCAGCCGCTCTCCACCATCGTGCGCCTCTACCGCCCCAACGACATGGGCTTCTTCGCCAAGCTCTCGGTCTATGGCGGCCGCTGGGGCGAGTTCATCTTCTCCGAGCCGCGCGAGGCCAACACCGAAGGCGGCGTCTGGCCGGCCATCGTCGGCACGCTGGCGATGACCGTGCTGCTGTCGCTGCTGGTCGCGCCGTTCGGCGTGATGACGGCGCTGTATCTGCGAGAATACGCCCGCCAGGGCCGCCTCGTCTCGTTCGTGCGCATCTGCGTCAACAACCTCGCGGGCGTGCCCTCGATCGTCTATGGCGTCTTCGGCCTCGGCTTCTTCTGCTACGTGCTCGGCGGGTCGATCGACCAGATCTTCTTCCCCGAGCGCCTGCCCTCGCCGACCTTCGGCACCGGCGGCGTGCTGTGGTCGGCGCTGACGCTGGCCCTGCTGACCGTGCCGGTGGTGATCGTCGCCACCGAGGAGGCGCTGGCCGCCGTGCCGCGCTCGATGCGCGAAGGCAGCCTCGCCTGCGGCGCCTCGAAGTGGCAGACCATCCGCTGGATCGTGCTGCCGCGCGCCCTGCCCGGCATCATGACCGGCCTGATCCTGGCGATGGCCCGCGGGGCCGGCGAGGTCGCGCCGCTGATGCTGGTCGGCGTCGTCAAGCTGGCGCCCGAACTGCCGGTCGATCTGACCTGGCCGTTCGTCCATCTCGACCGCAGCTTCATGCATCTGGGCTTCCACATCTACGACGTGGGCTTCCAGTCGCGGAACGCCGAGGCGGGGCGGCCGATGGTCTATGTGACCACGCTGCTGCTGATCGCCATCATCCTCGTTCTCAACGCGGCCGCCATTTCCGTGCGCAACCGCCTGAAGCGCCGCTTCGCCGGCAGCCAGTTCTGACCCCAAGAGGCCAAGCCCCATGAGCGTCGCCGAAACCGCCGAACCGAATGCCGCCCCCCAGGTGGACGAACACGGCTACGAGCCGACCTGCTACCACATCAAGGAAGGCCCGAACGGCGCCAACCTGACCATCGAGGATTTCAGCCTCTGGTACGGCTCCTCGCGGGCGCTGTGGAACAACACGCTGCCCGCCCAGAAGGGCATGGTGACGGCGCTGATCGGCCCGTCGGGCTGCGGCAAGTCCACGCTGCTGCGTTCGCTCAACCGCATGAACGACCTGGTGGACGGCGTGACGACCACCGGCCAGGTGAAGCTCGACGGCATGCCGATCTTCGGCCCGGCGGTCGACGTCATCGCGCTGCGCAAGCGCATGGGCATGGTGTTCCAGAAGCCCAACCCCTTCCCGATGTCGATCGCCGAGAACGTCACCTATCCGCTGAAGGTCGACGGCGTCAGCGACAAGAAGGTTCTCGCCGAGGCGGTGGAGAGCGCGCTGAAGGGCGCGGCGCTGTGGGACGAGGTGAAGGACCGCCTCAACCAGAGCGCGCTCGGCCTCTCGGGCGGCCAGCAGCAGCGCCTGTGCATCGCGCGCGCCATCGCCGGCAACCCCGAAGTGCTGCTGATGGACGAGCCCTGCTCGGCGCTCGACCCCATCGCGACGATGAAGATCGAAGATCTCATCGACGAGCTGAAGGGCACCTACACGATCCTGATCGTGACCCACAACATGCAGCAGGCGGCGCGCTGCTCCGACAACACCGCCTTCATGTATCTCGGCCGCATCATCGAATACGGCGAGACCGACACGATCTTCACCAACCCGAAGCTGAAGCGCACCGAAGACTACGTGACCGGCCGCTTCGGCTAAGGCGCGGCGCAGAGAGGCCCGGCGGCGAGCGCTCCTCCGGGCGGGAGAGCCGACGCGGCTCGCCGGGGGTTCGTATCGGGCAAGGCTTTGTGAGCCCGGTTCGCGGGCGCGTTTTTACGCCTGGCCGGCTCCGCCGGCGTCCATCAATGGAAACATCTCGAACTGCGGCGCGGCGGTCAGTTCGAACAGGCGGGCCATTTCGGCCGTGACCTCTTCGATCGGCCGGACGCTTCCGGCCGTGCGGGCGAGGATCAGTGCGCCTTCGAAGGCGGCGATGGCGGTGACGGAGAGCGCGCGCGCCTGCCCAGGGCGGACCCCGGACGCGGTCAGCGCGGCGGCGAAGATCGCCGTCCAGCTGTCGAAGGCCGCCTGCCCCGCCGCCGTGACGGCGGCCTCCGCGGGGGCCAGCTCCAGCAGGATCGTGGTGATCGGACAGCCGTCGCGGAAGCCTGAGCGCTCCATCCAGCCGGCCAGCAGCGCCCCATAGGCCCGCACGGCGTCGGCCGGATGGCCGGGCCGCCCCGCCAGATCGCGCAGCGTCTGCGTCACCTTCTCCGCCGCGAAGGCG
This sequence comes from Alphaproteobacteria bacterium, assembly GCA_046348585.1. GTDB lineage: Bacteria > Pseudomonadota > Alphaproteobacteria > Micropepsales > Micropepsaceae > JADZAI01. The sequence continues at coordinate 35,110 of JAXMDZ010000026.1, read as the reverse complement.
ACCGCTTCGGCGGCGATCTGCGCCTTGCCGGCCGGAAAGTAGTGATAGAGCGAGCCTTTGGGCGCGCCGCTCGCCGCCACGATGTCGTTGGTGCCGGTGGCCGCATAGCCCTCGCGGCGGAACAGCCGCGCGGCGGTCCGAACGATCTTGTCCCGATGCTTCGCCTTCGCCGCCATGATGTCCCTTCCGGCTTGTGGCCTTCTGGCTTGTGGCCTTCCGGCTTGAGGCCGGAGCCACATCTTATATAGACTGGTCTAGATCATATTATCCAGACCGGTCGGCATAGTAGTGGGAGGGAGCGACGATGGCGACAGAGGACATTTCCCCCGGTCCGGCCACCGCCGGGGACGGTGTGCCGGCCGGATTTCAGCCCCTCACGCGGCGCAGTCCGCTCACCGATCCGTGGGAGCCGCTCTATGCGCGCGTGACGGACGAGGCGTTCGTGCTGGGGCTGCGCGTCCGGGCCGCCCATACCAATGCGCGCGGCCTCGTCCATGGCGGCCTGATCGCCGCGCTGGCCGACAATGCGATGGGGCTGAGCTGCGCGGCACGGCTCGGCGACGGGCGGCGGCCGCTGACCGCCAGCCTCTCGATCGACTATCTCGGCCCCGCCCGGCCCGGCCAGTGGCTGATCTTCGAGACGGGTTTCGTGAAGACCGGGCGCACGCTCTGCGTCGCCTCGGCGCTGGTGCTGGCGGACGGCGTGCCGTGCGCCCGGGCGAACGCGACCTTCACGCTCGCCGCCCCGCCCCTGCCCGAGGCTGCCCCCGAGGCCGCCTCCTGAACGACAAAGGCCCCGGCGTTTCCGCCGGGGCCTCCGTCCTCGCCAATGCGGCTTGCAATCAGAACGCGAACTGCGTGCGGACCGCAAAGGTCTCGTAGTCCTGGCCGATATTCGGATAGGCGGCCGAGGGAACGCCGGGGTTGGTCGTGTTGTTCAGCGCCGTCGACGAGATGCGGTCGATCTCGCCGTGCTGGTACTGGAACATCACGCGCATGTTGCGGTTGAGGTACCAGTTGAGCGCGACCGAGGTGATCGACTGCTTGCCGCCGCGGATTTCGCCGAGATTGGCGATCGGGGCGCCGAGCACGGCGAGGCCGGTCGGGTTCACGTTGTCGTTGAGGTCGAGCACGGAGTAGCGCGCCGCGATCTCCCAGGCGCCCCAGGTGCCGCCCGACGAGAACGGGCTGTTGGGACGCGGAGCGCCGAACTGCATGCGCGAGTTCGAACGGTTCTGCGTCTCGTAGCGCTTGGTTTCGCCGGTCAGGATGTAGGACGCCATCACGTAGTAGCCGGAGAACTCCGGATCGGGCGCGGCGACGTTGCAGCCGGTGCAGAGGCGGTCGCGATCGACGCCCCACTGGAAGTACTCGCCCGAGGCGTAGAAGTTCTTGTAGCGGACGCCCGCTTCAAGACCCCACATCCAGGCGCTCTCGGCCGGGATGTTGCCGGTGGCGACCAGACGCTCGCCGGCGACGCGCAGTTCGGGACGGTCGCGGAAGTTGAGGTTCCGGGCCGCCGCCGTCGGGGCGCTGGTGCCGTCGACGCCGCCCATCGAGAGGATGGTGGCGGCGTTGGCGCCCAGGTGCACGTCCCAGTCGGCGTTCTTGAAGACGCGCGCGGCGATGCGGCCGAGCAGGTGGTCGCGGTCGTCGGCGGCGGCGTTGCGGGCGCCGATCGTCGAGGTCGTGTAGGCGATGTTGAACATGTAGTCGATGTTCTCGCCCTGCTTCAGGTAGGTCGCCTCGATGCCCTTGCGGGCGTCCGAGCCGCCGAACTCGCCGATCAGCGCGTTCACGACCGCGGCGCGCTCAAGGAACGTGATGTCGTTCGAGGAGGTCGAGTCGTCGAGCGTGAAGGTCGGCTGGATCGCGCCGACATTGACGCGGATCTCGGGCGTCGGGTTGTAGGCGACGCGCATGATGTTGATCGAGCCGGCGTCTTCGGCTTCCGAGCCGCCGAAGTTGAAGCGCATTTCGTAGTCGAAATCGCGGAAGAACTTGCCTTCCACGCCGAACTGGGCGCGGCGGAAGTAGGACCCCGAACCGAGGTCGCGGACGTTCTGCGAGTCGACCGCGTAGGGAACGTCGACGCCCGGGTTCTGCGAGAACGTGCCGGCGTCGAAGTGGAAGCGGCCGCGGAAGGCCAGCTCGAAGCGGCCGTCGCCGGTGGTGATCACCGGGCGGTTGTTGTCGAAGGTCAGCTGGACGGCGTCCGCCTTCTGCTGGAGCGCGTTGATCTTCGCGCCCTGGCTGATTTCGAGGTCCTGGACCCGCTGCTCCAGTTCGGCAGTGTTGCCGCCGGCGGCCGGGGCGCCCTTGGCGACCTGCTTTTCCAGGCGGTCGAGGCGGTTCATGATCGCCTCCAGCTCGCTGCGCTTCATGGTGACGGTCTCTTCCGCCATCGCCGGCACGATCAGCGCCGCCGCAGTCAGCGCGGTGCACGCCAGATATTTCAGTCGCAGTGTCATCAAACCCCCTTGGTCCGCATCGCCGGACTCGTTCCTGCGAGGGGGGTTCTGGTGCGCTGCGATAACGCCCGCATGACGACTGCGTGACGATCACATGACAGAGCGCGATGAGGGGACGCAGCGACATTATTGCATCGCCCGCCCGGGAACCGGAAACGGCCCGATCGGGGGCAGGTGAATCCTGTTTACCTTCCGTTTACCAATTGAGAAAGCGATTCAAGTTCGATATTTTTTCTTTTATCTACAATAGGTTGTTCATGGTCGCTTTGACGATGACTCAGGCACGTCAGTGCGGGTGCTCGACCGCGCTATTTGCGAATGACTTGCAAATTCCGTCCGGCCGTGGCACTTGGGGGTGGGCGTCCGGACGCTCCGGAAACCGCCGGCGCAGCGCCTCGCGGGGACCGGCCGGAGGGCGCTCCTTCAAACCGGCAGTGAATCCGCAAGCCGTTGTTTAGCCGTCACTTGTATTCTCTGCCGCGAGTGCTATCTCGCCCCTATATATCGCATCGCAATAAGGCTGCCGACCGATGCTTGACGTGAAGATGCTCTGTCTGGCGTCGCTGATGGGGCAGGAAGCCAGCGGCTACGACATCAAGAAGAACCTCGAACGCGGCGCGGCGGCGGGCATGATCGACGCCTCGTTCGGCTCGATCTATCCGGCCCTGTCGCGGCTGGCCGACGAGGGACTGATCGCCGCGCGGACCGAAGGCGGAAGGGGCCGGGGCGACAAGAAGATCTACGCGCTGACCCAAGCGGGCCGGGCCTATTTCCTGCACACGCTGTGCGGCCCGATGCCGGAGGAGAAATACCGCGCCCCCTTCCTGTTCGCGATGCTGTTCGCCGAATGCCTGCCGCGCGCCCAGGTCGTGCGCATGATCGACGAGCAGGTCGCCGCCTGGCATGCCCGCCTCGCCTTCGCCGAGGACGAAGCCGCGCTGTGCGAGGCCAGCCCCGGCGGACGCTTCGTCAATGGAATCACCCGGACCATGCTCGAGTCCGGTCTCGCCTATCTGCGCCGCCACCGCGCCGCCCTGGAAGCGGCGGCGCTGGATGCGGCTTCGTCCCCCTCCCCCCTCGCCGCCCAGGCGGCGGAGTAGGCCCATGTCCCTGAAGGTCCTGAAGTCCCTCAATCCCTCCTATCTCTGGGCCGGCGGCATTCTGCTGGTGGCGGTGCTGTGGGTCGGCTTTGGCGCCGTCTTCGGCGGCAACGGCGCGCCCAAGAACCCCGAACCCGGCGTCGGCGAGCAGACGGCCGAGCGCCACATGGCGACCGTCCGCGTCCGTGCGATGCGCAATGAGCCGCACGGGGCCGAACTCGTCCTGCGCGGCCGCACCGAGGCCGAGCTGAAGGTCCAGATCAAGGCCGAGATGTCGGGCCGGGTCACCGGCGTGCCGGGCGCGAAGGGGGCGCGCGTCAAGGCGGGCGACCCGATCTGCGAACTCGATGTCGGGGCGCGCCAGGCCCAGCTCGATCAGGCCCGCGCCCAGCTCAAGCAGGCCCAGCTCGAATACGAGGCGGCGGTCGCGCTGGAGAAGAAGGGCCACCGCTCCGAAACCCAGACCGCCGCCGCCCTCGCCGCCTTCGAGGCGGCGCAGGCCAATATCCGCGTCATGGAGGAGCAGCTCTCCTACACCGTGATGCGTGCGCCCTTCGACGGCGTGGTGGACGACCGGCCGGTCGAAATCGGCGACTACATGACGCCGGGCGCGCCCTGCGCCTATGTCGTCGGGGCCGAGCCCTTCCTGGTGGTCGGCAACGTCGCCGAGAGCCAGATCGCCAACGTCTCGGCCGGCACGACCGGCACGGCGCGGCTCGTCACCGGCGAGACGGTCGAGGGCAAGGTCACCTTCCTCGCCAGCGCCGCCGACCCGGCGACCCGCACCTTCCGCCTGGAGATGACCGTCCCCAACCCGGACTTCGCGCTCCGCGACGGCGTCACCGCCGACATCCGCATCGCCTCCGACACGGTCCCCGCCATGCGCCTGTCGCCCGCGGTGCTTTCGCTCGACGATGCGGGCCGCATCGGCGTCAAGCTGGTGCAGGACGGCGTCGTGCGCTTCGTGCCCGTCACGGTGGTCGGCGACAGCGCCGACGGCATGTGGGTGGCGGGCCTGCCCGACGAGGCGAGCGTCATCACGGTCGGCCAGGAATATGTCCGCGACGGCGAGACGGTGACGGCGGTGCCCGAGGACGCCGTGAAGGGCGAGACGGTGGCCGCCGAGAGCGGTCCGGCCGTTCCCGCCGCCAGCGCCAATTAGGGGGCTGCGCCATGACCGGCATCGTCGCCTGGGCCGTCACCAATTCCCGCCTCGTCTATGCGATGATCGCGGCGACGCTGCTGATCGGTTTCCTCGCCTTCACCTCGATCCCGCGCGAGGCGGACCCGGACATCCAGTTCCCGTTCGTCAACATCACCGTGATCCACCCCGGCATCAGCCCGGAGGACGCCGAGCGGCTGCTGGTGCGCCCGATGGAGACGCAGCTGCGCACCATCGAGGGGCTGAAGAAGATCACCGCCACGACGGTGCTCGGCGTCGCCAATATCGGCCTTGAGTTCGACGTCAATTTCGACAGCGAGAAGGCGATCCGCCAGGTCCGCGAGAAGGTGGACATGGCCAAGGCCGATCTGCCCGAGGACACGCGCGAGCCGATCGTCCAGGAGGCCTCGACCGCGCTCAATCCGTCGCTGACCATCGTCCTTTCGGGCGAGATCCCGGACCGCCTGCTGTTCAAGCTCGCCGAACGGCTGGAGGAGAAGCTGGAGGCGCTGCCGACCGTGCTGTCGGCCGACGTCTCGGGCACCCGCGACGACCTGCTGGAGATCGTCATCGATCCGGCCAAGCTGCAAAGCTACGGCGTATCGCTCGGCGAGTTCTTCCAGGCCGTCACGCGCAACAACCAGCTCGTGCCCGCCGGCTCGCTCGACACCGGACAGGGCCGGTTCGCGGTCAAGGTGCCGGGCCTTATCGAGACCCGCGACGACGTGCTCAGCCTGCCGATCAAGCAGTCGGAAGGCCGCGTCGTGACGCTGGGCGACGTCGCCGACATCCGCCGCACCTTCGTCGATCCCGACCGCTTCGCCCGCTTCAACGGCAAGCCCTCGGTCTCGCTCGAAGTCGTCAAGCGGTCGGGCACCAACATGATGGAGACGATTGAGGCCGCGAAGGCCACGGTCGAGAAGGATCTTCCGTCCTGGCCGCCCGGCGTCACCGTCACCTATACGCAGGACCAGTCCGTCTGGGTCGAGCGCACCATCCACAGCCTCACCCAGGCCGTGGTGCTCGCCGTCGTGCTGGTGATGATCGTCGTCGTGGCGGCGCTCGGCATCCGCTCGGGCCTCCTCGTCGGCTTCGCCATTCCGACCTCGTTCATCCTCGGCATCGCCTTCCTGTGGTTCAGCGGCATGACGCTGAACTCGATGGTGATGTTCTCGCTGATCCTCTCGGTCGGCATGCTGGTGGACGGCGCGATCATCGTGGTCGAGTTCGCCGACCGGAAGATGGCCGAGGGCATGCCGCCGCGCGAAGCCTACCTGATCGCCGGCACGCGCATGTTCTGGCCCGTCGTCTCGTCGGCGGCGGCGACCATCGCGGCCTTCCTGCCGATGCTGCTGTGGCCCGGCATCGCCGGCAAGTTCATGAGCTACTTCCCAGTCACGCTGATCGCGGTGCTGACCGCCTCGACGCTGGTCGCCATGATCTTCCTGCCGGTCATCGGCGGGCGCTTCGGCCGCCATCCGCCGGGCGGCGAGGAGGCGCTGAAGGCCGTCGCCGCGTCCGAACAGGGCAATATCGGCGAGATCCCCGGCGTCACGGGCGCCTATGCCCGCTTCATCGCGCGCCGGGTGCGCAAGCCGGGGCGGATCATCCTCGGCGCCATCGGCGTGCTGTTCGGCGTCTATTTCATCTTCATCGGCAACAACAACGGCGCGGAGTTCTTCGTCGACTCCGATCCCGAATTCGTCAACGTTCTGGTTTCGGCGCGCGGCAATCTGTCGGCGGCCGAGAAGCGCGACCTGACCGTCGAGGTCGAGCGACGGGTGCTCACCGTGCCGGGCCTCAAGGGCGTCTACACCGTCACCGGCATCACCGGCGGCGGCTTCCAGCAGCTGCCCGAAGATTCGATCGGCATCATCAATATCGAGTTCCTGCCCTACGCCCAGCGCAAGCCTGGCAAGGCGATCGTCGAAGACCTGCGGACCGCCATCGGCGACGTGCCCGGCCTCAAGGTCGAGGTCCGCGAGGTCCGCAACGGACCGGTGCAGGGCAAGGACATCGACGTGGAGCTGCGCTCCGACGAGCCGGAGGCGCTGAACGCCACGCTCCTGAAGCTGCGCGCCTTCATGGTCGCGCAGCCCGGCCTCGTCGACGTCGAGGATTCGCGTCCCCTGCCCGGCATCGAATGGGCCGTGAAGGTCGATCGCGCCCGGGCCGGCGAATACGGCGCGTCCGTCACCGATGTCGGAGCAGTCGTCCAGCTCGTCACCACCGGCGTCAAGGTCGGCGAATACCGCCCCAACGACGCGACCCGTGAGGTCGATATCCGCGTCCGCTTCCCGCTCGACCAGCGTTCGCTCGGCGCGCTGTCGGAGCTGAGGGTGCCGACCAATCAGGGCATGGTGCCGATCACCAATTTCATCACCGTCACGCCGCAGCCGCAGGTGAACAAGGTGGTGCGGGTCGACGGCAAGCGCGTGCTGCGCGTGCTGGCGAACGCCGCCCCCGGGGCGCTGCCGACCGCCGAGGTCGCCAAGATCCGCCAGTGGGTCGCCGGGGCCGGGCTCGATCCGCGCGTCGAGGTGAAGTTCCGCGGCTCCGACGAGCAGGAGGCGGAGTCGATGGCCTTCCTGATGGTCGCCGCGATCGGCACGATGATGCTGATCGGCACCATCATGCTGCTCCAGTTCAATTCCTACTGGCACATGACGATCGTGCTGAGCGCCGTGATCTTCTCCACGGTCGGCGTGCTTCTGGGCATCCTGATCATGGGGCAGAAATTCTCGATCATCATGAGCGGGACCGGGGTGGTGGCGCTCGCCGGCATCATCGTGAACAACAACATCGTGTTCGTGGACACGTTCCAGCATCTGCGCCGTCAGGGGATGGATGTCTATGAAGCCGCGACCCGCACGGCGGCGCAGCGTTTCCGCCCCGTGCTGCTGACCAAGGTGACGGCGATCGCCGGCCTGCTGCCGATGATGCTCGCCTTCGAGGTCGATTTCGCCAAGCAGGCGGTCCATATCGGCGGGCCGGACGCCGCGCCCTGGGTGCCGATGGCGACCGCCATCGTATGGGGCCTGCTGTTCGCCAGCCTGCTGACGCTGATGGTGACGCCCTGCATGCTGGCGCTGCCGCAGGCCATGCGCGAGCACGGCCGCCTCGTCCGCCTGCTGCGCTGGGCGAAGACCCGCGTCTTCGGCGCGAAGACGGGGCACCCCTCGCCGGCGGAATAAGAGGCCTTCGGGCCAACTGGCCCCGCCTCCGCCGCCGGTCTAGGCTCGCGGTCCCGGCGCGGGGAAGCGGGCATGAGACGGCGCACTGTTCTGGCACTCGGACTGGCCGGCCTCGGCGCGCTCGCTGGGGGCGGCGCGACCTGGCGCAGCTATGCCGCCGCCCTTGCCGCCGCCCGCGCCCGCACGACAGGCCGCAGCACGCTGGTCTCCACCCGCTTCGGCGCGCTGGAATATGCGGCGGAGGGCGACGGACCGCCCGTGCTGATGGTCCACGGCACCGGCGGCGGCTTCGATCAGGGCCTCGACTTCGCCCGCCGCATCGCCGCGGCGGGCCGCCGGGTGATCGCCCCGTCGCGCTTCGGCTATCTGCGTTCCGCCGCGCCGGGCGATCCTTCCGCCGAGCATCAGGCCGACGCCTTCGCCGATCTGCTGGATGGGCTCGGCATCGACCGCGCGCCGGTGATCGGCGGTTCGGCCGGGGCGCTGTCGGCGATCCAGTTCGCCATCCGCCATCCCGACCGGTGCAGCGCGCTGATCGCCATGGTGCCCGCCGCCTGGGCCCCCACGCAGGCGCCGCCGCAGCCGCCCGGCCCGTTCGCGCAGGCGATCATCGACTACGCCCTGCAATCCGATTTCCTGTTCTGGCTCGGCCTTCAGCTCGCCGAGGACAAGATGATCGGCACGCTGCTCGCCACCGATCCGGCGCTGGTCGCGAAGGCCGCGCCCGACGAACAGGCCCGCGTCCGGGCGATCCTCGCCCACATCCTGCCGGTCAGCGACCGCACCGAGGGGTTCCGCATCGATGCGCGGCTGGTCGCCGCCGCCGCCCCGATGGCGCTGGAGACGATCCGCGCGCCGACGCTGGCGCTCTCGCTCGCCGACGACCGCTTCGAAACGCTGGTGGCCGCCCGCCACATCGCCGCGACCGTTCCCGGCGCGCGGCTGGTGGAACTGCCCGAGGGCGGCCATGTCTGGGCCGGTCACGACGCCGAGGTATTCGCAGACGTCCTCAGCTTCCTCGGCGAGGCCCGCGCCTGACCGGCGCGGGCCGCTAGTCCGCCGCGGCGCTGCCGAGATCGGCCAGCGGATCGGCCGCGCCGAAAGCGTCCACCAGCTTGTCGCGCGCCTCGGCGGCTTCGCGCTGGCGGTTCCACATGCCGGCATAGACGCCGTTCAGCGCTAGCAGCGCCTCGTGGCGGCCGCGCTCGACGATCTGCCCGTCGACCAGGACGAGGATTTCATCGGCGTCCACCACCGTCGAAAGGCGATGGGCGATGACCAGCGAGGTGCGGTTCTTCGAGATGTCGTTCAGCGCCTGCTGGATCTCGCGCTCGGTGTGGGTGTCGAGCGCGCTCGTCGCCTCGTCGAGCAGCAGGATGGGCGGGTTCTTCAGGATCGTGCGGGCGATGGCGACGCGCTGCTTCTCGCCGCCCGACAGTTTCAGGCCGCGCTCGCCAACCATGGCGCGATAGCCGAGCGGCAGCTTGGCGATGAAGGGGGCGATCTGGGCGTGGCCGGCGGCCGCCTCGACCTCGGCGTCGGTCGCGTCCACCCGGCCGTAGCGGATATTGTAGGCGACGGTGTCGTTGAACAGCACCGTATCCTGCGGAACGATGCCGATGGCGGCGCGGACGCTGGTCTGCGTCACGTCGCGCAAATCCTGTCCGTCGATGGTCACGCGGCCCGACTGGATGTCGTAGAAGCGGTAGAGAATGCGCGAGAGCGTCGATTTGCCGGCGCCCGAAGGGCCGACCACCGCGACCGTCTTGCCGGCCGGAACCGTGAAGCTGATCCCTTTGAGAATCGTGCGCTCCGGCTCGTAGGCGAAGACCACGTTGTCGAAGACGATCTCGCCGCCGGTCACCGCCAGCGGCGGCGCGCCCGGCTTGTCCGACACTTCGGCCGGAACGCCCAGCACGTCGAACATCTTCTCCATGTCGACGACGGCCTGGTTGATCTCGCGATAGACCGTGCCCAGCAGGTTGAGCGGGACATAGAGCTGGACCAGGAAGCCGTTGACCAGCACCAGGTCGCCCAGCGTCATCGCGCCCTTGTCGATGCCGATCGCCGCCATCGCCATGACGATGGTGACGCCGACCGCCATGATCAGCGCCTGTCCGGTGTTGAGGAACGAGAGCGAGGTCTGCGAGCGTTCCGAGGCGCGGGCGAAGACGTCCATGGCGACGCCGAAGCGCCGGGCCTCGTGCTCCTCGGCGTTGAAATACTTGACCGTCTCGTAGTTGAGCAGGCTGTCGACCGCCTTGGTGTTGGCGTCGGTGTCGCTCTCGTTCATCTCGCGGCGGATCGAGATGCGCCGCTCCGTCACCGCGATCGTGAACCAGCCGTAGAGGACGATGGTGACGACCGTGACGACGGCGAACCAGATGTTGAAGTTGACGATGAGGATGATCGAGACGAGCGTCAGCTCAAGGATCGTCGGGAAGATCGAGAACAGCGAGAACGACAGCAGCGTGTCGATGCCCTTGGTGCCGCGCTCGATCACCCGGTTGAGGCCGCCGGTGCGCTTCTCCAGATGGAAGCGCAGGCTGAGCGCGTGGATGTGGCGGAAGGTCTTGATCGCCACCTCGCGCACGGCGCGATAGGCGACCTTGGCGAAGACCGCGTCGCGCAGCTGCGCGAAGGCCTGCATCATGATGCGCCCGACGCCGTAGGCGAGGATCAGGCCGAGCGCCACCGAGAGGCCCTGATAGGCGGGGCCGGGCTGAAGGGCGTCGATCGTCCATGCGTACATGAACGGGATGACGATGGTGACGACCTTGGCGAGAATCAGGAAGGCGATCGCCAGCACCACCCGCCGTTTCAGGTTCGGGTGGCCGGCGGGCCAGAGATAGGGACCGAGCGCTCTGACCGTGCGGAAGCGGTCGGCGGATTTCGGGGCGGGGGCGGCTTGGGGCGGAGGACTCATCGCCCGAAAGATAGGGGCTGCGAACGCGGTTCGCAGCCCCCTCGCCTCTCTAATTCTGCGGCTGTGCCGTCCCGATCACTCGTCTTCCTCGGGGCCGCGATAGGTCTCGTGGCAGGCCTTGCAGGACTTGCCGACCCCGGCCAGCGCGGCCTGGATGGCCGCGACGTCGTTGGCCGCGGCGGCGGCGGTCATCGGGCCGACGGCATCGTCGAAGGCCTTGGCCTTGGCCTCGAAGTCGGCGAAGTCGGTCCAGATCACGGGGAGCGCGCGGGTCTTTTCGACGCCCGCGCCGCCGGGGCCGGAGCCTTCGGGGAACCAGGACAGCAGCGCCGCGGCGGTATCGTCCAGCACCTTGGCGGCGGCGACCGCGGCGGCGGCGTCCGAGCCGTCATACTGGGCGAAGAACTGCATCGATCCGCCGGCCTTCTTCAGCGCGGCCACGCGATGATCGACCAGCGCCTGCCCGGCGGGCAGGTCGGCGCCGAAGCCGTTGGTCACGCCCAGCATCGCCATAGCGATGCCGACGATCAGTCCGGTCAGGATCCAGTTGAAGCGTTCGCGCGTCATGTGTCCTCTCGTCAGGGGTTCGCCTTGCCGCAACGCTAACCGAGGCGGCGCGGGTCGTATATACCCCGGCCCATCGATTCCCGCTGCCTCAGGACCGCCCATGAACTCGATCTGCGTCTTCTGCGCCGCCTCCGACGGAGCGGACCCCGCCTATGCCGCGGCGGCGGACGAGATGGGGCGGCTGATCGCCGCAGCCGGGCTGCGCCTCGTCTATGGCGGCGGCAGCATCGGGCTGATGGGCACGGTCGCAAGAGCCGCGAAGCGGGCGGGCGGCGAGGTCATCGGGGTGATCCCGACTTTCCTGCGCTATGTCGAAGCACCGCAGGACGACGTGACCGAGATGCACGTCGTGCAGTCGATGCACGAACGCAAGCAGATGATGTTCGATTTCGCCGACGCCTTCGTCTCGCTGCCCGGCGGCATCGGCACGATGGACGAAACCATCGAGATGATGACCTGGTCGCAGCTCGACCGCCACGCCAAGCCGATCGTGCTGGTCGACACGCTCGACTACTGGTCGACCTTCGACGCGCTGATGCGGACCATCGTCGCCAACGGCTTCGCGCGGCCCAATCTGATGGACCTCTATCGCATCGCGCCGGACCCGGCGGCGGCGCTCGCCGCGCTCAGGCCCTGACGGGCGCGGGCCGGCGCAGCGCCTCGGCCGAGACCACCGCCAGCGCCGCCCAGATCAGCGCGAAGCTGAGCGCCCGCACAGGGCCGAACGGCTCGTGATAGAGGAAGACCGCCATCGCCAGCGAGATCGTCGGCGCGATGTATTGCAGGAAGCCGAGGGTCGAAAGCCGCACGCCCCGCGCCCCGACCGAAAAGAGCCACAGCGGCACCGCCGTCACCGGCCCCGCGCCGATCAGCAGCAGCGTTTCGAGCGAGCTGCCCTGGCCGAAGGCGAGACGCCCCTGCTCCGTCAGCAGGACGGCATAGGCGGCGGCGAGAGGGGCGATCAGCAGCGTCTCGACGAAAAGCCCGTCGAGCGCCGCGACCGCCACGACCTTGCGCACATAGCCGTAGAGCGCGAACGAGGAGGCGAGCACGATCGAGACCCAGGGCAGGCCGCCGAGCGCCACCGCCTGCACCGCCACGCCCGCCCCGGCCAGCACGAAGGCGGCGATCCGCCAGCGGCTGAGCCGTTCGCCCATCATCACGACGCCGAGCGCGATGGCGAGCAGCGGGTTGATGTAATAGCCGAGCGAGGTCTCGATGATCCGCCCCTCCTGCACCGCCCAGATGAAGATGCCCCAGTTGAAGCCGATCAGCGTCGCCGAGACGGCGAGCGCCATCAGGCTGCGCCGCGACGACAGGGCCTGCCGGATCGCCGCGACCCGGCCGAGGGCGACGACGATGGGCGTAAGAAAGACGAGGCACCACAGCACGCGGTGGGCCAGCACCTCCCAGGCCGAGACGCCGCCGAGCGCCTTCCAGTATGCGACGACGACGCCCCAAATGGCGTAAGAGATGGCGGCGGCGATGACGCCGGTAGGCTGATCCTTGGGCTGGGTCACGGAAGGGCCGGTGTGCTGAAGCGGAAAGGGACAGGCGTAGCCGGGCGCGCGCGGCGCGGATCACACTTGTCGTCGCCAGTTCCTACGCGGGGCCATGGCCGTCCCGCATCAGCTTGTAGGTGATCGAATCCGCCAGCGCCTCGAACGAGGCGTCCACGATGTTCGGCGAAACGCCGACCGTCGACCAGCGATGGCCCTCGCCGTCGGCGCTCTCGATGAGGACGCGCGTCACCGCCTCGGTGCCGGAGGTGAGGATACGCACCTTGTAGTCGACCAGCCGGAGGTCTTCGAGCGCCCTGGAATAGTCGCCCAGATCCTTGCGCAGCGCATCGTCCAGCGCGTCGACCGGGCCGTTGCCCTCGCCAACCGAATGGATGGCGCGGCCGTGGACTTCGGTCTTCACGGTCGCTTCAGAAACCGTCACCTGCTCGCCGCGCGCGTTGAAGCGGCGCTCGACCAGAACGCGGTAGCTCTGCACCGTGAAATAGTCCGGCACCTGGCCCAGCGCCCGGCGCGCCAGCAATTCGAACGAGGCGTCGGCGGCCTCGTAGGCGTAGCCGAGGAATTCGCGTTCCTTCACCTCGTCGAGCAGCCGCCGGACGCGGGCATCGGCGGCGTCATAGGCGATGCCGATCTGGTCGAGGCGGCTGAGCACATTGGAGCGGCCGGCCTGATCCGAGACGAGAATCTTGCGGGTGTTGCCGACCAGCTCCGGCTGGACGTGCTCGTAGGTGCGCGGGTCCTTCTGCACGGCCGAGGCGTGCAGGCCGCCTTTGTGGGCGAAGGCCGACGCGCCGACATAGGGCTGATGGCGATTGGGCGCGCGGTTGAGGATCTCGTCGAGCAGCCGCGAGATCTCGACCAGCCGCTTCAGCGCGGCGGCGTCGATGCCGGTTTCCAGCGTCGAGCGATAGGGCTCCTTCAGCGCCAGCGTGGCGATGAGCGAGAGGATGTTGGCGTTGCCGCAGCGTTCGCCGAGGCCGTTGAGCGTGCCCTGCACCTGGCAGACGCCCGCCTCGATCGCCGCCAGCGTGTTGGCGACCGCGTTCTCGGTGTCGTTGTGGGTGTGGATGCCGAGCCGGCCGCCGGGGAAGCGGCGCGTCACCTCGCGGACGATGCGATAGACCTCGGACGGCAGCGTGCCGCCATTGGTATCGCACAGCACCGCCCAGCGCGCGCCGCCGTCGAAGGCGGCTTCCAGCGCGGCCAGCGCATAGCCGGGATTGGCCTTGTAGCCGTCGAAGAAGTGCTCGGCGTCGAGCATCGCTTCCTTGCCCGCCGCCGCCACCGCCGCCATCGACTCGCGGATGCAGGCGAGATTTTCCTCGCGCGGAATGCCGAGCGCGACATCGACCTGATAGTCCCACGACTTGCCGACGAGACAGCCCGCCCCCGCCTTCGCGCCGAGGATGGGCGCGAGCGCCGGATCGTTGGCGGCGCTGATCCCCGCCCGCTTGGTCATCCCGAAGGCGGTGAAGACGGCGCGCTTCAGCCTGGGCGGGGCGTCGAAGAACGCGGTGTCGGTGGGGTTGGCGCCGGGCCAGCCGCCCTCGACATAATCGAGGCCAAGGTCGTCGAGCGCGAGGGCGATCTGGCGCTTGTCCTCGACCGAGAAATCGACGCCGCTCGTCTGCGCGCCGTCGCGCAGCGTCGTGTCGAAGAGGTAAAGCCGCGTCCTGCTCACAGCGCCCTCCAGGTCGAACCGCCGGGGCCGTCCTCGACCACGACGCCGAGATCGGCGAGTTCGTCGCGCAGCCGGTCGGCCCCGGCCCAGTCCTTCGCCTGCCGGGCGTCGAAGCGCCGGGCCACCAGCGCTTCGACCTCGGCGCGGTCGAGGGCCGCGCCCACCGGCATCCACGAGCGATAGGCTTCCGCGCTCTGACCGAAGAGGCCGATGAGACGTCCGCCCGCCCGCAGCGCCCGTGCCGCGTCCTTCGACTTGGCGGCGAGGCCCTTGAGGCGGTGCAGTTCGGCAATCGCTTCGGGCGTGTTGAGATCGTCCGACAGCGCCGCGACGAGTTCGGCCGGCGGTTCGGCCAGCGGCTCGTCCTCGATCCGCGCCACCGCGTCGTACCAGGATTTGAGGATCGCCCTCGCCTCGCGCGTGCCGGTCTCGGTCCAGTTCAGCGGCTGGCGATAATGCGTCATCAGCATCTGAAGGCGCAGGTTCTCGCCGCGATATTTGTCGAGCAGCTCGCGGATGGTGAAGAAATTGCCGAGCGACTTCGACATCTTCTCGCCTTCGACCTGCAGGAAGCCGTTGTGCATCCACACATTGGCCATTACCCGCGTGCCGTGCGCGCAGGTCGACTGGGCGACCTCGTTTTCGTGGTGTGGGAACACCAGATCGACGCCGCCGCCATGAATGTCGAAGATCTCGCCCAGATGCTTCCACGACATCGCCGAGCATTCGATGTGCCAGCCGGGACGGCCGCGGCCCCAAGGGCTGTCCCAGCCCGGCGTCGCCGCGTCGGAGGGCTTCCACAGCACGAAGTCCATCGGGTCGCGCTTGTAGGGCGCGACGTCCACGCGCGCGCCGGCGATCATGTCGTCCACCGAGCGGCCCGAGAGCTTGCCGTAGTCCGGCATCGAGCCGACGTCGAAGAGCACATGCCCCTCGGCGACATAGGCGTGGCCCTTGGCGATCAGCATTTCGGTCAGCGCGATCATCTCCGCCATCGTCTCGGTGGCGCGCGGCTGCACGGTCGGCGGCAGGTTGCCGAGATCGGTCACGTCCGCCTGATACTGCGCGTTGGTCGTTTCGGTGACCCGGCGGATCGCCTCGTTCAGCGGCAGGTCCGGAAAGTCGCGCGCGGCGCGGGCGTTGATCTTGTCGTCCACGTCCGTGATGTTGCGGACATAGGTGACGTGCTCCGCGCCGTAGGTGTGGCGCAGCAGGCGGAACAGCACGTCGAAGACGATGGCCGGGCGGGCGTTGCCGATATGGGCGAAGTCGTAGACGGTCGGGCCGCAGACATACATCCGCACGTTCGACGGGTCGATCGGCGCGAAGGCCGTCTTGGAGCGCGTGAGGGTGTTGTAGAGCTGGATCGTCATCGGACTTCTGTTCGGACAAAGAGGATCGGATACGCGTGGCGACCCCGCGAGTTCCGTCCGAACGTCAGATGTGTTCAGGCAAAATGATCGCGCGGCCGCTGGGACTCAGCGGCAAATTCGCTCAAACCAACATTGGGCGGGGCGCGTGAACATGGCCCTACTATGCCCTTTCCCCCCGCAGGCGCGCAAGGGCCCGCGCGCGGCCGATGAAGGGCAGCAGCTTCTTCATCTCCGGCCCATGGTCGCGCCCGGTGAGGGCGAGGCGCAGCGGCAGGTAGAGATCCTTGCCCTTGAGGCCGGTCGCGGCCGACACCGCCTTGGTCCAGGGCTGCCAGGCCGACTCGTCCGGCTCGCCCTCCGGGAGCAGGCTTGCGGCGGCGGCCGGGACCGGGCCGTCCGGCCGCGCCGGCTCGATGGGGCCTGCGACCACGCGCCACCAATCGGCCGCCTCGTCCAGCTCGGCCAGATTGTCGCGCACCGCGAGCCAGAAGGCCTCGCCGCCGCCGACGCCCAGCGCGGCGAGGCGCGGCGCGACCTCCTCATAGGGTTTGAGGTGCAGCAGCCGGACGGTCAGGCGCTTCAGGTCTTCCGGGTCGAGCCGCGCCGGGGCGTGCCCGATCTTGTCGAGGCCGAACTCGGCGGCGAGTTCGCCGAGCGTGCGGCGCGCCTCCACCGGATCGGAGGTGCCGATCTTGGCGAGCAGCGAATTGACCGCCATCGGGTCGACGCCGTCCTCGCGCATCGCCGAGAGCGACAGCGAACCCAGCCGCTTCGACAGCGGCTCGCCGTCGGCGCCGAGGATCATCGGGAAATGCGCGAAAACCGGCGCGCCGCCGTCCAGCGCCTCGAAGATCTCGATCTGCGCCGCGGTGTTGACGACGTGATCCTCGCCGCGGATCACATGGCTGACGCCGAGGTCGATGTCGTCCACGACGCTGGGGAGCGTGTAGAGGAACTGTCCGTCGGCGCGGATCAGCACCGGGTCCGACAGGGTCGCGGTGTCGATGGCGACGTCGCCGCGCACGCCGTCCACCCAGCGCACCACGCGGTGATCGAGCCGGAAGCGCCAGTGCGGCCGCCTTCCCTCGGCTTCCAGCCGCGCCCGGTCGGCCTCGCCCAGCGCCAGCGCGGCGCGGTCGTAGACGGGCGGCAGGCCGCGCGCCCGCTGACGGGCGCGGCGGCGCTCAAGCTCTTCCGGCGTCTCGTAGGCGGGGTAGAGGCGGCCCGCCTGCTTCAGCCGTTCGGCCGCCGCCGCGTAGAGCGCGAAGCGGTCCGACTGCCGCGCGAAGAGATCGTGTGCGAGGCCGAGCCATGCGAGGTCGGCCTCGATGCCGCGCGCGAACTCCTCGGTCGAGCGCTCGCGGTCGGTGTCGTCCAGACGCAGGACGAAGCGGCCGCCGGACTGGTGCGCGAACAGCCAGTTGAGGACCGCCGCCCTGGCGTTGCCGACATGGAGCCTGCCCGTCGGCGACGGCGCGAAGCGGACCGTGACGGTCACGTCGCGTCCCGATAGCCGTTCGTGATGGGGTAGCGCCGGTCGCGCCCGAAATTGCGGCTGCCGATCTTCACGCCCGGCGGCGCCTGACGCCGCTTGTATTCGGCGATGTAGAGCAGGTTTTCGATCCGCTTGACGACCGCCGGATCGTGGCCGCGCGCCACCACGTCCTCGAACGACATCTCGTTCTCGACCAGCGATTCCAGCATGTCGTCGAGCGCCGGATAGGGCGGCAGCGAGTCCTCGTCCTTCTGGTTCTCGCGCAATTCGGCGGTCGGCGGCTTGACGATGACGTTCTCCGGCATCACCCGCCCCTGCGGACCCAGGCCGCCGCGCGGATGGTTCTGGTTGCGCCAGCGCGAAAGCGCGAACACCTCCATCTTGTAGACGTCCTTGAGGACGTTGTAGCCGCCGCACATGTCGCCATAGAGCGTGGCGTAGCCGACCGACATCTCGGACTTGTTGCCGGTGGTCAGCACCATCGGGCCGAACTTGTTGGAGATCGCCATCAGGATGACGCCGCGGGCGCGCGACTGGATATTCTCCTCGGTCGTATCGGGCTTGCGGCCGGCGAAGGCGGGGGCGAGCGCCGCGCCGAAGGCCTTGACCGTCTCCTCGATGGCGATGACCTCGTAGGGGACGCCCAGCAGGCGGGCGCATTCGGCGGCGTCGCCGAGGCTCTCCCCGCCGGTGAAGCGCGAGGGCATCATCACGCAGCGCACCCGCTCCGCCCCCAGCGCATCCACCGCGACGGCGGCCGAGAGCGCCGAGTCGATGCCGCCGGAAAGGCCCAGCACAACGCCCGGAAAGCGGTTCTTGTTCACATAGTCGCGCAGGCCCAGCATCATCGCCTGATAGACGGCGGCGAGGCCTTCCTCGTTCACCGCCTTCGCGCCCGGCGCGCAGACCCAGCCCGACGGCCCGCGCGTCCAGTGGGAAAGCTCCATGCCCTCGACGAAGGTCGGCATCTGGAGCGCCAGCGTCCGGTCGGCGTTCAGCACGAAGGAGCCGCCGTCGAAGACGAGTTCGTCCTGGCCGCAAACCTGATTGACGTAGACGAAAGGCAGGCCCGACTCGACCACCCGCGCGACCGCGAGGTCCATGCGGCGGTCGAACTTGGTGCGCTCGAACGGCGAGCCGTTGGGGACCACGATGATCTCCGCCCCCGTCTCGGCGAGGCATTCCACCACGTCGGGCGTCCACACGTCCTCGCAGATCGGCACGCCGAGGCGCACGCCGCGCAGCGTCACGGGGCCGGGCATTTCGCCCGCCGCGAAGACGCGCTTCTCGTCGAAGACGCCGTAATTGGGCAGATCGACCTTGTAGCGGACCGCCTTCACCTCGCCGCCGTCGAGCAGCGCCATGGCGTTGTAGAGCCGGCCGCCCTCCACCCAGGGCGTGCCGATGAGCACGGCCGGGCCGGTCGCGGTCTCGCGCGCGAGCGCCTCGACGGCGGCGCGGGCGTCGGCCTGAAGCGCGGGCTTCAGCACCAGATCCTCGGGCGGATAGCCGACCGCGAACAATTCGGTGAAGACGACGAGATCGGCCCCGCCCTCGGCCGCCTTGGCGCGCCAGGCGCGGGCCTTCGCCATGTTGCCGGCGAGGTCGCCGACCTTGGGGTTGGCCTGCACCAGCGCGATGGTCAGCCGGTCGGTCATAGCGCCCGCAGCAGCGCGTCGCAGACGCCGTCGATCTGGGCGTCCGTCAGGTAGGGATGGAACGGCAGGCTGAGCGCGTGATCGGCCAGCCAGTCGCAATTGGCGAGCGGCTCCGCCGGGGCGTAGGCCGCGAAGGCGGCATGGCGGTGCAGCGACTTCGCGTAATAGACGGCGGAGGGGATGCCCTCCTCCTTGAGCGCCGCCATCACGCGGTCGCGCTCGTCCACCATGACGGTGAAGAGGCCGAAGGCGTGGCGGTCCTCGCTCCGGCCTTCCTGCATCGCGACCTTGCCGCCGAGGCGGGCGCGGTAGCGGGCGGCATGGCGCGCCCGGTCCTCAAGCTCGGCCTCGAAGATCGTCATCTTGGCGAGGACGACGGCGCACTGCATGGAATCGAGCCGCCCGTTGAGGCCGACGCGGATGGATTCCTTCTTCGCCGCGTCGGTGCCGTGCCAGCGGATCGAGGCCCAGCGGTCGAGCCGGGCGTCGTCGTCGGTGAACATCGCGCCGCCGTCGCCATAGGCGCCGAGCGTCTTGGACGGATAGAAGCTGGTCGCGGTCATCTCGCAGAGCGCGCCGATGCGCTTGTTGCCCTGGCCGCCGCCAAGCGCCTGCGCCGCATCGGAGAGGACCAGCATGCCGTGCTTGCGGGCGATGGGGCCGATGGCGGCGTAGTCGGCGGGCAGGCCGTAGAGATCGACCGCGATGACGAGGCGCGGCTTCAGCCTGCCTTCGGCGACGACCCGCTCGACCGCCGCTTCCAGCAGGGTCGGATCGATATTGCAGGTCTGGCGGTCGACATCGACGAAGACCGGCGTCGCGCCGGTCATCAGCACGGCGTTGGCCGTCGCGTTATAGGTGAAGGCCGGCAGGAACACGGCGTCGCCGGGGCCGATCGCCTCGCCCATCAGCGCGATCACCAGCGCGTCGGTGCCGCTGGCGACGGCGAGCGCGTGGCGCGCGCCGGTGAAGGCGGCGAGCTTCTGCTCCAGCTCGCCGACTTCCGGGCCGCCGATATACTGGCCGTGGTCGAGGATCGCGCCGAGGCGGCGCTCGATGTCGGCGCGCAGGCGCTTCGCCGGGGTCTTCAGGTCGAAGAAGAGGATCGGATCGGTGCTCATGCTGCCATCGCCTCGTCGCGGGTCGCCGGGCTGTCGGCGGCGTCCAGAATCGCGAGCGTCGTCGCCAGCGCCCGGCGGCCGTCGCGGCCGGTGACCAGCGGTTCGGCGCCCTCGCGCACGCAGCGGACGAAATCGCCGACCGCATAGCCGAGCGGATCGGCCGCAACGCCGCCCGCCGCCTCGCCGAAGATCGTCGTCAGCGGTTCGGGCGTCGTGTTCTCGATGGTGCGGGCGATGAAGTCGATCAGCACCGTGCCGTCGGCATATTCGATCCGCATGAAGCGGCGGCGCGCCTCGGCGATGCGGCTGGCGAATAGCGAGACGCGGCAGCCGCCGCCCATGGCGAGTTCGGCCGAGACTTCGTCGCCGTAGGAATCAGGCCGGGCGCGGGTGGTCGCGGCGGTCACGACCGCCTCGCCCGCCGCGATCTGGTGCACCAGGTCGATGTCGTGGACCATCAGGTCGAGGGCGACGTTCACGTCGGTTCCCCGCCCGCTCCACGGTCCGGCGCGGTGGCACTCGATGCGCAGCGGCGGCGTCTTGCGGGCCATCAGACCCATATGGGCGAAGACGAAACGCTCCTGATGGCCGACCTGGAGCACGCAGCCATTGGCGTCTGCCGCGGCGACGATGCGGTCGGCTTCGGCGAGGCTCGCGGCGATCGGCTTCTCGACATAGGCGTGAACGCCTTCCTCAAGCAGCCGCACGACCGCGGCGGCATGGCCGACCGCCGGGGTCGCCACGGTGACGAGATCGATCTCGCCGGTCAGCGCATAGGTATCGACGAAAGGCTGGCAGCCGAGGTCCTTGGCGGCGGCGATCGCCGCCTCGCCCGAGCGGTCGACGATGCCGACCAGTTCGACGCCCGGCAGGGCCTTGTACTTGGCGGCGTGGAAGCGGCCGAAGACGCCGGCGCCGACGACGGCGGCGCGCAGGGGGCGGGAGGGATCGGAAGCGCGAGTCATGGCGCGCGGAGCATAGACGATTTGCATGGCCGGCAAATCGCGCAAGCAGCCCGGCGGCGGCAATCCACGATTTATTTCATGCGCGTCATCCCCTTGGCGATTATGGGACTTTTCGCCGGAGGCTGTTAGGCTGGCG
Organism: Alphaproteobacteria bacterium; assembly: GCA_046348585.1. Classification (GTDB taxonomy): domain Bacteria; phylum Pseudomonadota; class Alphaproteobacteria; order Micropepsales; family Micropepsaceae; genus JADZAI01. The sequence goes on along the minus strand of JAXMDZ010000026.1, from coordinate 13,738 downwards.
GTACGACATCCGGAACGGAGCGAGGGATGGAAGCGCGGCGTTGGGTTCTGGCGCGGCGGCCGGAAGGCTTGCCGAAGGGCGGCGATTTCCGGCTGGAGCCGATGGCGCTGCCGCCGCTCGCGCCCGGCGAGGCGCTGATCGAGGTCGATTACGTCTCCGTCGATCCCGGCATGCGCTCGCGGCTCAGCGGCGATTCCTACGCCGCCGCGCTCGGCCTCGGCGAAACCATCGAGAGCGCCGGGGTCGGCCATGTCGTGGAGAGCCGCTGCGCGCGGCTGCCCGAAGGCGCGACCGTCATGGGTGGCTTCGGCTGGACGACGCACGTAATCAGCGACGGGCGCGGCGTGCAGGCGCTCGATCCGGCGATCTTCACCGGACCGATTTCGCCGACCGCCTCGATCGGCGTGCTCGGCATTCCCGGCCTCACCGCCTATTTCGGCCTGACCGATTTGGGGCGGCCCAAGGCGGGCGAGACGCTGCTGGTGTCGTCGGCGGCCGGGCCGGTGGGCGCGACGGCGGTGCAGATCGGCAGGAAGCTCGGCCTCACCGTCATCGGCATCGCCGGGGGCGCGGCCAAGGCGGCCTATGTGCGCGAGGTCCTGAAGGCCGACGCGGCCATCGACTACCGCGCGGAGGGCGACCTCGCGGCGGCGATCCGGCGCGCGGCCCCCGAGGGCATCGACATCTATTTCGACAATGTGGGCGGCGAACAGCTCGACGCGGCGATCCTCAATCTGCGTCAGGGCGGGCGGATCGTCGTCTCCGGGCAGGTCTCGGAATACAACGCCGAAGCCCCGCGCGGCATACGCTGGGTGACGCCGTTCATCACCCGGCGGCTGCGGATGGAGGGTCTGGTGGTGTACGACTACCGCAAACGCTTCGGCGAGGCGCAGGCGGCGATGGCGGGATGGATCGGCGACGGCTCGCTGAGCTATCGCGAGGATATCGTCGACGGCTTCGAGAGACTGCCGGAGGCCTTCGCCGGGCTATTTCGGGGCGAGAATTTCGGGCGGCGGCTGGTTCGCACTTGAGGGGGCGCGTGCATGACGCAGGTACGGCACAGGGTTCATCTGACCGAAGAGGAACTGGCCGAACTGAAGCGGCTGCGCGCCGCGCGGCGCGAGCGGCGGGCCGAGCCGGAACTGTCGGTCGGCCAGCGGGTCGCCGACCTGGTGGCCGCGACGATGGGCTCGTGGCGCTTCATCGTCATCCAGAGCGCCATCCTGATCGTCTGGATCGCGCTCAACGTCATGGGGTGGATCGGGGCGTGGGACCCCTACCCCTTCATCCTGCTCAATCTCGCGCTGTCGTTTCAGGCCGCCTACGCCGCGCCCTTCATCATGATGAGCCAGAACCGGCAGTCGGAGATCGACCGGCGGCGGGCGATGGACGACTACGACATCAACGTGAAGGCGGAGCTGGAGATCGAGCTGCTGCACGAGAAGATGGACCTGCTGCGCGACCAGGAGATCGCGCGGCTGACGCGGATCATCGAGGATCTGGTGCAGCGGATGGACGCGAAGCCGGCTTGACTCCTTGTAACCTATAGGTAGCATGTCACCTATAGGTTACGGAGAACCTCATGTCCGACGCGATCGACAGACTGTCCCGCCGCCGCCGCATCGTGCTGGCGACTTGCGGCCTTGCGTTCCTGGCGCTTCAGGCCCCGTTCTTCACCCGCCTGGACGCGCCGTTCGAGGTCTGGCGCACGGTAGACTTTGTCTACGCGGCGGGGTTCGTCGTGTGGGCGGCGATGCTGATCTTCGTGCTGGCGACGGGCGCCTTTCTGTTCAGCGGGCGCACGCCCGAGACGCGCGCGGCGCTCAACGACGAGTTGACCGCCGCCAATCGCCGCTTCGCCTATCGGGCGGGCTACTGGATGCTGATGGGCGGGATCGTCGTCATCTACGCGCTTAGCCGGTTCACGGACTGGACGCTGGAGGAGGCGCTGCGGCTGCTGTTCGCGTTCGGCGTGGCGATGCCGGCGGTCGCCTTCGCGGGCAAGGAGCGCGAACAGGGTGCCTGACCCCAGGCTGAAGACCACGCTGCGCGAGGCGCGAACGGCGGCCGGCTTGACCCAGGCGCAACTCGCCGAGCGGATCGGCGTGTCGCGCAAGACCGTCAACACGGTGGAGAACGGGGTCTTCGTCCCCTCCACCGTCCTCGCGCTCAAGCTGGCGCAGGCGCTGGGGACCAGCGTCGAGGCGCTGTTCTTCCTCGAATAGCCTGCCACCCGCCGAGCGGGACGGCTGGCGGCGCTATTCCGCCGCCTGGAAGCGCGGGGCGCCGGCGCGGTCCTTCAGGCTCTCGGCGATCAGGAAGCCGAGTTCCAGAACCTGGCTGGCGTTGAGGCGCGGGTCGCAGGCCGTGTCGTAGCGGCTGGCGAGATCGGCCTCGGTGATCGCCACCGCGCCGCCGGTGCATTCGGTGACGTCGCGGCCGGTCATCTCGAAATGCACCGATCCGGGATGCGTGCCCTCGGCCCGGTGCGCGGCGAAGAAGGTCTGCACCTCCTTCAGGATGCGGTCGAAGGGCCGCGTCTTGTAGCCGCTGGAGGTCTTGACCGTGTTGCCGTGCATCGGGTCGCACGACCACACGACCTTGCGGCCCTCGCGCTCGACGGCGCGGATCAGCTTCGGCCAGTGCTCGCCCGCCGCGTCCGCGCCGAAGCGGCCGATCAGCGTCAGGCGGCCCGGCTGGTTCTGCGGGTTGAGGATGTCGATGAGGCGCAAGAGGTCGTCCGGCTTCAGCGACGGCCCGCATTTGAGGCCGAGCGGGTTCTTGATGCCGCGGCAGAACTCGACATGCGCCCCGTCGATCTGGCGCGTGCGGTCGCCGATCCACAGCATGTGCGCCGAGGTGTCGTACCACTCGCCCGAGGTCGAATCGACGCGGGTCATGGCCTGCTCGAAGCCGAGCAGCAGCGCCTCGTGGCTGGTGTAGAAATCGGTGGTGCGCAGCTGCGGCGTCGAGTCCGGGGTGATGCCGCAGGCTTCCATGAAGCCCAGCGTTTCGGAGATGCGGTCGGCCAGCGCGCGGTATTTCTCGCCCGCCGGGGAGCCGGCGATGAAGCCGAGATTCCAGCGATGGACGTTGTGCAGGTCGGCATAGCCGCCCTGGGCGAAGGCCCGCAGCAGGTTCAGCGTCGCCGCCGACTGCAGATAGGCCTGCTGCAGCCGCTCCGGATCGGGGACGCGCGCCTCGGCCGTGAAGTCAGGGCCGTTGACGATGTCGCCGCGATAGGAGGGCAGCTCGACCCCGTCCACCGTCTCGGTCGGGGCCGAGCGGGGCTTGGCGAACTGGCCGGCGATGCGGCCGACCTTCACCACCGGCATCGAACCGCCGAAGGTCAGGACCACCGCCATCTGGAGCAGAACGCGGAACGTGTCGCGGATATTGTCGGGATGGAATTCGGCGAAGGACTCGGCGCAGTCGCCGCCCTGGAGCAGGAAAGCCTTGCCCTCGGACACCTCGGCCAGCGCCGCCGTCAGGTTGCGCGCCTCGCCCGCAAACACCAGCGGCGGATAGCTCTTCAGGCGCGCCTCGACGGCGGCCAGCTTCGCGGCGTCAGGGTAGTCGGGCACCTGTTGGACGGGCTTCGTCCTCCAGGAGGCGGGGGTCCAGGTCGTCATGGTCCAATCCGTTTTCCGGGCCGGTGCTCATACCGTAAGGCCAAGGGTTTCACAAACTTTCCAAGAAGGGGGGCCGGCGGCCGCCACCCCTGCCCCAAGGTCACGAATTGGCGATGGCAGGGGCGACGGCGGCCGGAAATATGCGATAAGGCGGGCCGGAATCTGAGATGAGGTCGCGCGTGAACAAGCGGGTTTTGACGATTGGCGGGCTGCTGGCGCTTTTCGGCGTGGTGCTGGGCGTCGCCTATTACATCCTGACCGGCGGCAGCCTCGGCGGCCTCGGGGGCAGCGGCGCCAAGAAGGCCGCGACCATCGCCGAGGCGCTGGCCCCCAAGCCCGACGACATCGGCCTCGGCGATCCCAACGCGCCGATCCGCATGGTCGAATACGCCTCGTCGGGCTGCGTCCACTGCGCCCACATGGCCAAGGAGACCATCCCGAAGGTCAAGGAGAACTACATCGACAAGGGGCTGGTCTATTACGTCCTGCGCGACTTCCCGCTGAACAACATCGCGGCCGGCGGCTCGCTGATCGCCCGCTGCCTGCCCAAGGACAAGTTCTACGCCTTCATGGACGTCCTCTTCACCAACCAGCACATGTGGCATTCGCCGGACGTGCCGGACCCGAAGGAGGCGCTGATCGAACTGGCGCGCCGCGCCGGGCTGTCGCGCGAGCAGGCCGAAGCCTGCCTCGCGAACAAGGAGGCGCTTGCCCGGATGAACGAGATCCTGACCGAGGCGGTGGACGTGCTCAAGGTTCAGGGCACCCCGACGACCTACCTCAACGGCGAACGCTTCGACCAGGCGGCCGACTACGAGGCGCTGGACAAGAAGCTCCAGGAGCTGCTCGCCAAGAAACCGAATTAGCCACCAAGGCCGGCGACAGACCGGCCGTCCGGAGGACGCCATGGACATCGACCTGATCGACCCGGCCCGTTTCGCGGCCGGGCATCCGCACGCGCAATACGACTGGCTGCGCGCCAACGCGCCCGTCTATTGGCACGCCGAGCCGAACGGGCCGGGCTTCTGGGCGGTGACGGGCTACGACGCCGTCTACGAGGTCGACCGCGACTTCCAGACCTATTCCTCGCAGCCGACCGTCATGCTGGACGATCCGCCGCCGGGGCCGCCGCCGTTCGGCGACTACCAGATGATGCTGATGATGGACCCGCCGCAGCACACCGCGTTCCGCCGCCTGATCCGCGAGGAGTTCCTGCCCGATCCGACCATGGCGCGGGTGCCGCGGATGCAGCGGCTCGCCCGCCAGATCGTCGACAAGGCGATCGCCAAAGGGCGCTGCGATTTCGTCTCCGAGATCGCGGGCGAGATGCCGTCCTATGTCATCGCCGAGCTGATGGGCCTGCCGCTGGAGGACGGGCGCGAGCTCTACAAGCTGACCGAAATCATCCACACCTCGCCCTCCGCCCAGGCCGAAGGGGCCGGCGCGCAGGCGGTGTTCAAGATGTTCGAATACGGCATGGGCATCATCGCCGAAAAGCGGGCGCGCCCGGCCGACGATCTGGCGACCAAGCTGCTCAACGCCGAGGTCGAGGGGCGCAAGCTCGCCGACATGGAGTTCCTGCTGTTCTTCCTGCTGCTGGTCGATGCGGGCGGCGACACGACGCGCAACCTGCTCGCCTCGGGCCTCATTTCGCTGATCGCCAATCCCGATCAGCTCGCCTGGCTGAAGGCGGACCTGCCCGCCCGCCTGCCCGCCGCCCGCGAGGAGCTGCTGCGCTACACCTCGCCCGTCGTCTATATGCGCCGCACCGCGACCCGCGACGCGGTGCTGGGCGGCCAGGCGATCGAGGCGGGCCAGAAGGTCGTGATGTTCTACGGCGCCGCCAACCGCGACGCTTCGCATTTCGCCGATCCCCATGCGCTGATGCTCGGCCGCACGCCCAACGAGCACATGGCGTTCGGCAACGGGCCGCATGTCTGCCTCGGCCAGCATCTGGCGCGCATCGAGATCGACGCGGTGCTGACCGAGGTTCTGTCGCGGATGGACGATCTCGCCATCGCCGCCCCGCCGGTCTGGCTGCAATCGAACTTCATCGCCGGACCGACGCACCTGGAGGTGACGTTCCGGCCGGGCGCGGCGCTGGGCTGAGGGCGCGTGCGTCTCAGGCGCTGCGCGTGCGCATGAGGACGAACTCCTCGGCGGCGCTGGGGTGAAGGGCGATCGTCGCGTCGAAATCGGCCTTGGTCGCCTTCATCCTGACCGCGATGCCGGCCATCTGGACGATCTCGCCGGCGTCGGCCCCGACCATGTGCAGGCCGAGCACGCGGTCGCTGGCCCCGTCGACGATCAGCTTCATCAGCGTCTGCTCGTCGCGGCCGGAAAGCGTCGCGCGCATCGGGCGGAACTTCGCCTTGTAGATGTGGACGTCGGCGTGGGCGTGGCGCGCCTGTTCCTCGGTGAGGCCGACCGAGGCGTATTCGGGCGTCGTGAAGATCGCCGTCGGGATGTCGGCGTGATGGACGGCGGTCGGGTTCGCGTTGAAGACCGTCTCGGCGAAGGCGTGGCCCTCGCGGATCGCGATGGGGGTCAGATTGGCGCGGTCGGTCACGTCGCCGACGGCATAGATGTGGGGCATGTTGGTGCGGCTGAAGGCGTCGACCAGGATCGCGCCCTTGTCGTTGACGGCGACGCCCGCCGTTTCCAGGCCGAGGCCTCTGGTGTTCGGCCAGCGCCCGGTCGCGAACATGATCTGGTCGGCTTCCAGCACCGCGCCGGTCGAAAGCCCGATCTCGCGCCGGCCGTTCTCCTCGCGGATGCCGACGACGCTGGCGTCCATGACGAAGGCGATGCCGCGCTTGCCGAGCTCGGCGTGCAGATGGGCGGCGCATTCGCGGTCGAAGCCGCGCAGGATTTCCGGCGCGTAGTGGACCACCGTCACCGCCGAGCCGAGGCCGCGCAGGATCGCCGCGAACTCCAGCGCGATATAGCCCGCGCCGACGATGACGATATGGTCCGGCCGTTCGGGCAGGTGGAAAATCTCGTTCGAAGTGATGGCGAGATCGCTGCCGGGGCACGAGGCGCGATGCGGCGCGGCCCCGACCGCGACCAGCACGGTCTTCGCGGTGACGATGCGCTCCGACTTGACGAGGCGGATCTCGTGCGGGCCGACGAGTTCGGCGCGATCGTCGAAGATCGCCGCGCCTGCGCCCTCAAGCCCCTTGCGGTAGAGCCCTTCGAGGCGGGCGATCTCGGCATCCTTGGCGCGGATGAACGAGGGCCAGTCATGCGCCGCCTCGCCCATGCGCCAGCCGAAGCCGGCGGCGTCCTCGCGGTCGAAGCCGTAGCGGCTGGCATAGACCATCAGCTTCTTGGGCACGCAGCCGCGGATGACGCAGGTGCCGCCCGCCCGGTATTCCTCGGCCACCGCCGCCTTCGCGCCGAAGCCGGCCGCGATGCGAGTGGCGCGCACGCCGCCGGAGCCTGCGCCGATGGTGAAGAGGTCGTAGTCGAAGGAGGTCATGGCGGAGATGTAGCGATCCCGCGCCCGCTTCGCCAGCGCCGCCGTCAGCCGCCGTGGGCCGGCGGCTCGATGATTTCGACGCCGCTCTGCGTGCCGACGATGAGGCCGGAACAGAGGCCGATGAAGAGGCCGTGCTCGACCACGCCCGGAATCGCCGACAGCGCCGCCGCGAGGGTTTCGGCGTCGGGGATCGTCTGGCAGTCGAGATCGGCGACCAGATTGCCGTTGTCGGTGATCAGCGGATGAGCGTCGCCGCCGCGCAGGCGGATGAAATTGCCGCCGCAACCCGCCGCCACCGCCGCCGCCGCGATATGGCGCATTGTGGTGCGGTGGGCGAAGGGCACGATCTCGACCGGCAGCGGAAAGGCGCCCAGGCCCTCGACCAGCTTGCTGTCGTCCATGATGGCGATCATCCGGCGCGAGGCGGCGGCGACGATCTTCTCGCGCAGATGCGCCGCGCCGCCGCCCTTGATGAGGCGGAAGGCGCGGTCGGCCTCGTCGGCGCCGTCGATCGTGATGTCGATATGCGGCACGTCATCCACCCCGGCGAGCGGGATGAAGGCCTCGACCGCCAGCGCCTCGGCGGCGGCGCTGGTGGGAACCCCGGTGATTTTCAGCCCGGCGCGGACCTTCTCGCCCAGCGCGCGGACGAAATGGGCGGCCGTCGAGCCGGTGCCCAGCCCGACGATCTGTCCCGGCTGGATGAAATCGAGCGCCTTGAGGGCGGCGGCGCGCTTGCGGTCGTCGGCGGTGGGATGGGTCATGGGCGCAGTCTTACATGCGATTCTCCGCCCCGCCACGGGGAGGTTTCGCGCATCCGCGAATGCGGCTAGAGGGGCGTCATGCAGCCCATGACCCTGATCTTCGACCTCGACGGCACGCTGGTCGACACCGCCCCCGATCTCGCCGGCGCGATGAACGCCGTGCTCGCCGCCCATGGCCGCCCCGAGGTGCCGCTGCACGAGGTGCGGCACATGGTCGGGCGCGGGGCGCGCAAGCTGATCGAGCGCGGCTTCGAGACGACCGGCGCGCCCGCCGACCCGGAGGCGCTGGACGGCCACGTCGCCGCCTTCATCGCCCATTATGCCGCGCACATCGCCGACCGCTCCGTGCCCTTCCCCGGGGCGCGCGACGAGCTGGCGCGGCTGCGGGCCGAGGGCCATACGCTCGGCGTCTGCACCAACAAGCCCGAGTCGCTGACCCATCTCCTGCTGGAGCGGCTCGGCCTCAGCCCGCATTTCAGCGCGATCCTGGGGGCCGACTCGCTGCCCGTCCGCAAGCCGGACCCGCGTCACCTGATGGAGACGATCGGCCGCGCCGGGGGCGATGCGAAGCGGGCGGTGATGATCGGCGACAGCGAGGTCGATGCCGAAACCGCCAGGGCGGCCGGGGTAAAGCTGGTGATCTTCACCTTCGGCTATTCGGCCTTCGATCCGGCGACCTTCGGGGCCGACGAGCTGCTCCACGGCTATGACGAACTTCCCGCCGCGCTGGCGCGGATCGCCGCGACGCTACCCGCCCAGCCTTGACACCGGCGCGGGCGAACGCCTAAACCGCGCCCCTCGCAATGGTTTGGGGCGATTAGCTCAGCGGGAGAGCACTCCCTTCACACGGGAGGGGTCGCTGGTTCAATCCCAGCATCGCCCACCATTTGCGGCCCGCTCGGCCGCCCTTTCCTCGTTTTCAGCGTTCACATCCGGGGCCGTTGTGCGCCAGCGCACATTGTCGCCGGCGGCATCCGGGGCCATCTTGAGCGCATGAGCGGACAAGACATTCCCCTGGACCGGCGCGCGCCTGACGGCGAGGCCGACACCCATTCCGGTTATCCCTGGAAGCGGCTGCTGTTCAGCATGCTGTTCGTCGGCCTCCTGTGGCTCAGCCTCTGGGCGGTGCTGTTCATGGGCATTGCGCAGTTCGTGCTGCGGGCCTTCGACGACGAGGCGAGCGGCGATCTTGGCCGCTTCGGCCGCCGTCTCGGCCGCTACATGGCGCAGATGGTCGCCTATGTGACGCTGGCCCGCGACGAAGCGCCCTTCCCGTTCGGCCGTTTCCCCGAGGCCGACCCGCCGGCCTGAACCGGCTGAGGTCCCTATCCGCGCGCGAAAACGGCGAGTCGCGCGTCCAGCCCGTCGCGCACGCCCGGCCAGTCGGCCGGCAGGATCGAGAACCAGACGCTGTCGCGGATATGCCCGTCGGGCAGCACCATGTGGGCGCGATGGATGCCCTCCTCCACCGCGCCGAGCTTCTTCATCGCTGCCCATGACCTTGCATTGCGGGCGTCGAGTTTGAACTCCACGCGGTTCCAGCCGAGCGTGTCGAGCGCATGGCCGATCAGCAGCCGCTTGGCCGCCGGATTGACCGCCCCGCCCTGAAACGGCGCGGCATACCAGGTAGAGCCGATTTCCAGCTTCCGGTGCACCGGGGAAATGGCGAGATAGGCCGACGAGCCGGCGATCGCGCCGCTCGCCCGGTCGAAAATCGTGAAGGCGCACTCGCGCCCTGCCGCCGTCTCGGCGAGGTAGTGGTCGAAATAGCGATCGAACGTCGCGTTGTTCTGGTTGAGGCTGTTGAACCGCCAGAGCGCCGGGTCGGCGGCGGCGGTGCGCAGGCCCTCGCGGTGGCGCTCCTCGAAGGGTTCGAGGCGGACGAAGGCGTTTTCGAGGGCAGGCGCGAAGGACGTCATGATTTCAGCCAGTTAGCATGGACAAGGCCCGGCGCCCAAGATTACCGATTGCTCACTTGCCCGATCGGCCCGCGAGGCGCACCCTTCATTTTATGAAAGTCCGGCCCATATCGCGCGGCGAGCATCTGGCGGACCTGATCGTCCACGCCGTGGGCATTTCCTTCGCCGTGATCGGCGGCGCGATCCTGATCGTCGTCGCGGCGCTGATGGGCAACGCGACGCCCATCGTCACCGGCTCGATCTACGTCTTCGGCCTGCTGATGATGCTGACCTGCTCGGCGCTCTACAACGGCGTCCGTCCGGGCAAGCGCGATTCATGGCTGCGGCGGTTCGACCACGCGGCGATCTTCGTGATGATTGCCGGGTCATGCACGCCCTTCGCGCTCCAGGGCGCGCCGGGCTGGCGTATCGTCTCGCTGGTTCTGCTCTGGTCGGTGGCGCTCGCCGCGGCGGGGATCAAGCTGTTCCTGCCCGGCCGCTTCGAGAAGGCGATGATCTGGCTCTACCTCGCGCTCGGCTGGGGCGGCGCGGCGATCATGGGCGGACAGATCGCGCAATTGCCGCTGGTCGCCTCGGTGACGCTGGCGGCGGGCGGCGTGCTCTACAGCGTGGGCGTGATCTTCCACGTCTGGGACTCACTGAAGTTCCAGAACGCGGTCTGGCACGGCTTCGTCGTCGCCGCCGCTGTCTGCCATTATATCGCGATCATGGGCGGCGTGGTGCTGGCGGGGTCGTAAGGCCGCCCCCTAGTTCCGCGCCGGCGCGGAGCCGTGCTGCGCCGTCTTCCGCGCCATGTCGCTCCACACCTTGCCTTCGATGAAGGCCTGGCGGGCGAATTCGTAGCCGGAGGGGAGCGGCGCGGTGCGGTCGCCGATGAAGGCGAGCACGTCGGTCCAGACGATTTCGCGGCTGAGATCGCGCATCAGCAGATGATAGCCGTTCGGGTAAAGCGCGATGCGCGGCGGTGTCTTCAATTTCTCGACCAGTTTCTGGATCGGCCAGCGCGGCACGATCTCGTCGCGCTGGCCGTAGAGGACGAGCAGCGGCGCGCCGACCTTGGGCGCGTTCAGCAGCGCGTCGTCCATCAGCCCGACGAGGCCGTAGACCGCGTCGGTGCGGGTCGGCTTGATGACCAGCGGGTCGGAGCCGAGGTCGCGCAGCGCCTCGATATTGTCGGAGGGCTGGATCGAGAGATCGCCGCCCGTCACCTTCTTCCACGGCACGGTGTGCGAGGCGATCCAGAGCGCCGAGCGGTACCAGAAATTCATCGTCGACCAGCCCCAGACGGCCGGGGCGACCAGGATGACGCCGTCGGCCTTCGGCGCGTCGGGCCGCGACAGGCCGGCCAGCACCACCGCCCCGCCCATGCTTTCGCCCAGCAGATAGAGCGGCACGCCCGGATTGCGGGCGCGCACCGCCTCGGTGAAGTCGCGCATGTCGCCGACCAGCGCCTCGTCGCCCGCCCACAGGCCGGTATTGGGCGAGCGGCCGAAACCGCGCTGGTCGAGCGCGAAGGTCGAGACGCCCTTGTCGCGCCACCACGCGGCCGGGCCGCGGATGAAGCCGGCATAGTCGTTCATGCCGTGGAAGGCGACGATCACCGCGCGCGGCCGCTCGGCCGTCCACATCGAAACGCCCAGATGCTGTCCGTCGCGGGCGACGAACACCGCCTCGCCGTCCTCGGCCGCCGCGAGGCGCGGCGCGGCGACGCCCGGCCCCGCCCCGATCACGACCGGCGCGCAGCCCGCCGAAACGAGGACGAGGCTGACGATAGCCTGCAACAGAATGAGGCGGGCGCCTGCGATCACGGCGATGACTCCTCCGGCCAGAAACGGGGGCGCGATTAACCCGGCAAATGCGGCGCGCTTATGTCAGGCGACCCGGGCGGCGATGTCGGCCGGAACCGGGACCGGGAACTCCAGCAGCATCTGCGCATAGGCCTTGCCCTGCGGATCGTTGGCGAGGCTGGCGATGCCGCCGCCGCCCAGCGCTTCGTGCAGCAGGAAGTTGAGGCCCGAAATGCCCGGCAGGTCGAAGCGCTCCACCCGGCCCGCGCCGCCCTTGAACTTGTGGGCCATCCAGCGCCCGACGCTCTCCGGCGTCAGCGCGGCGCGGATATAGGGCAGGAAGGCCGGATCGCGCGCCATCACGCCGATATTGGAATTGTCGCCCTTGTCGCCCGAACGCGCCCAGGCGAGGCGGATGAGCGGCACGGTATGGTCGAACGAGGCGGTCGCGGTCATCGCGGTGCGCGGGCGCTCGATCATCGCGGGCTCGAAGCCGCCGCCGCAATCGATGGGCACCGGCATGGCCTTGCCGCCGATATGCAGCGTCACCGGCACTTCGGCCTTTGCGACCAGCGTCGCGAAATGGCGCACCACCGGCGAGGGCTTCGCCCGCGCCCCGCCATAGCCGGTGATGCCCGGCGCGAATGAGGTGCCCGAACTCGTCAGCTCGCGGATCATCACCTCCAGCGGGGCGCGGCTCGGGTGCTTGGCGGCGAGCTTGAGGCTCGCCTCGCGCGCGCCGACCTCGCGCTTGTGCGGGCCGTAGCTGTCCTCGTCGCCCAGCACCTCGATGCTGGTTTCGGTGAACGGCCCCCAATTGCGCTGGCGCATGATCGTCTCCATGCGCTTCAGCACGGCCTCGCCGATGCGGCGGACCTTCTTCGCCGCGTCGATCCCGGCGAGCGCCAGCATCGAGGTGACGCGCCAGCCGTCCTCCCAGGTCGCCGAGACCTTGTAGGTGGCGGTCGCGGGATAGCCCTTCGCGCCCTTCACCGACACGCGGTCCTTGCCGGCCTGGGTCAGCGTAACGCCGGAGAAGTCGCAGACGACGTCGGGCAGCATATAGGCCTGCGGGTCGCCGATCTCGTAGAGCATCTGCTCGCCGACCGTGCCGGGCGTGACGAGGCCGCCGGTGCCTTCGGGCTTGGTGGCGACGAAACTTCCGTCCGGCGCGATCTCGGCGATGGCGTAGCCGATATCGTCCCAGCCGGGCACGCTTTCCCAGTCGGTGAAGATACCGCCGCAGGCCTGCGCGCCGCACTCGACGATGTGGCCTGCGAGCGAGGCACCGGCGAGCCGGTCGTAATCGGACGGCGACCAGCCGAACTCGTGGATGCAGGCGCCCAGCGTCACCGCGCTGTCGACGCAGCGCCCGGTGACGACGATATCCGCCCCCGCCGCCAGCGCCGCCGCGACAGGAAAGCCGCCGAGATAGGCGTTCATGCTGACGAGCTTTTCCGGCAAGGCCATGCCGGTGAACATCTCGGTCAGCCCCGCCGCGCGCCAGCGGTCGAGGCCCGGCATCAGATCGTCGCCTTCGATCCAGGCGACCTTCAGGTCCACGCCCAGCTTCGCCAGCAGCGCCTCCAGCGCCGCCGCGCAGGCGCGCGGATTGACGCCCCCGGCATTGGCGATGACCTTGATCTTCTTCGCCGCCACGTCGCGGGCGATGGAGGCCATCGTCACGCTCACGAAGTCGATCGCGTAGCCGGCGTTCGGGTCCTTCGCCATGGCGCGGGCCATGATCGACATGGTGATCTCGGACAGATAGTCGAACACCAGATAGTCGATGTTCCCGCGCTCGATGAGCTGCGGCGCGGCGATGTAGCTGTCCCCCCAGAAGCCCGAGGCGCAGCCGACGCGGATGGTCTTGGTCATGGTGTGGCTCCGGTAGGTTCGCTCGTGGCCGGGCGGACGTCCCCTACCCCGCGGCGCGGATCAGGCTCTTGGCGATGACCGTCTGCTGGATCTGGCTGGTGCCTTCGTAGAGGCGGAAGATGCGCACGTCGCGATAGAAGCGCTCGGCGGCATAGTCGGCGACATAGCCCGCGCCGCCGTGGATCTGGACGTTGCGGTCGGCGATGCGGCCGACGGCCTCGGAGGCGAACAGCTTGCAGCACGAGGCTTCCATGGCGATGTTCTGCCCGGCGTCGCG
>JAXMDZ010000025.1:0-40321 GCA_046348585.1 Alphaproteobacteria bacterium | reverse complement strand
TGACGGCGGGCTCGCCGAGCTTTCCGTCGCGCGATCGAGCGGGCGGGCGGCGTTCGATCGCGCCTGCCTTGCGGCGGTCCGTGCGGCCGCTCCGTTTCCCGCGCCGCCGCGCGAGGTGGCATCGCGGGACATGAGCTTCGAGATTTCCATCCGCGCTGCCGGCATGGGTTCGCCCGGCGCGGGTGGGGTATATGCAAACGCAGACTGAAAGGGAGTTCAGGTCATGAGACGGTTCATCACGATTCTCGCCGCCGCCTTCGCGTTCGGCGCGCTGGCCGAAGCCGCCGACGCCACGGTCACGGTGAGCGATGCCTGGGTGCGGGCTTCTGCGGGCGGCAACGGCGCGGCCTATGCGACGCTCGCCAATGCCGGGACGGCGGACGACCGGCTGATCGCGGTCAAGGGCGACGCCGCCGCGTCGATCGAACTCCACGAGGTGATCATGGAGGGCGATGTCATGCAGATGCGCCCGGTCGACGGCATCGCTGTGCCGGCGGGCGGTTTGGCGGAGCTGAAGCCCGGCGGCAGCCACATCATGCTGATCGGTCTGAAGGCGCCGCTCGCCGAGGGCGACCATGTCGCGCTGACCTTCGTGTTCGAGACGGCGGGCGAGATCGCGCTCGACGTGCCCGTGCAGGCGGCCGCCTCGACCGGCCACGAAGGCGGTCACGATCATCACGACATGCACTGACCATGAGCGTCAGTCCCGGCATCAAACTGTTCGCGGCGGTGACGTTGGCCGCCGCCGCGACCATCGGCGGCCTCGCCTGGCTGCGCAGCCAGACGCCGCCGCAAACGAGCGTCCTGCAGCCCTCGGCCCCGGCGGCGCCGTTCGTGCTAACCGACGCGAACGGCGCGCGCTTCGACAGCGCGCGCCTCAAGGGCAAGGTGGCGCTGATCTTCTTCGGCTTCACGCATTGTCCCGATGTCTGCCCGACGACGCTGGCGGCGATGACGCGGGTGCTGGAGGCGCTGGGGCCGCGGGCCGCCGAGGTGACGGCAATCTTCATCAGCGTCGATCCGGAACGCGACACGCCGGAGGAACTGAAGTCGTTCGGTTCGCTGTTCGATCCGCGCATCGTCCTGCTGACGGGATCGCCGGAGGAGATCGCGGCGGTGGTGCGCGACTATCACATCTATGCGGCGAAGGTGCCGATCGAGGGCGGCGGCTATACGATGGACCACACCGCGAGCGTGCAGCTCTACGATCGCGACAGCCGCTTCCGCAGCGCGTTCGATTTCCACGAGGACGATGCGGTGATCCTCGACAAGGTGCGCCTGGTGCTGGACGGCGGCGGCTGACCGCCGCCCCCGTCAGTGCATCGCGAAGCGGATCGGCACCGATTTGGGGCCGGAGACGAATTCCGACTCGGCGATGCGGCCTTCGCCGGACATCTCGACGCGCTCAAGCCGCGGGATCAGTTCGCTCCAGAAGGCTTTCATCTCCAGCCGCGCGAGGTGCTGGCCGAGGCAGATGTGACCGCCATAGCCGAAGCCGACATGGCGGTTGGGCGAGCGCGCCGGATCGAACGTGAATGGATCGGCGAACACGTCTTCGTCGCGGTTGGCGGACATGTAGGAGAGATAGATGAGATCGCCCTTGGCGATGCGGCGGCCCTTCAGCTCGTAGTCCTGGGTGGCGGAGCGGACGAATTGCTGGACGGGCGAGGTCCAGCGGATGGTCTCCTCCACGAAGCCCGGGATGAGGCCGGGGTCGGCCTTGAGGCGGGCGAGGATCTGAGGCTGTTCTGCCAGCACCCACATGCCGGTTGCGGTGGTCGCCGAGGTCGTGTCGTGGCCTGCCGTCGAGGCGATCGCGAAATACGAGATCATCGCGCGCTCTTCCATGTCGTGGCCGAACACCTTGCCGTTGGCGATCAGCGAGGCGATGTCGCCGCGCGGGCAGCGGCGGCGGTCGGCGACGATGGGCAGGTAGTAGTCGCGGAACTCGTTGAAGACGATGTTCCAGGTCTTGGTGATCTCTTCCGGATTGGTAAGGTCGGAGCCCGGCCGCTTGAGGTCGGGGTCGGCATAGGTGAAGAGCCACTGCGTCAGGCGCAGCATCTTCTCGTGGTCTTCCTCCGGCACGCCGATGAGGTCGAGGATGACCTTCAGGGGGTAGCGGAAGGCGACATCGGTGGCGAAGTCGCAGACCGGGGCCATCGCGGCCATGCGGTCGACATAGGTCTTGGCGGTCTTTTCGACCCCGCCCGCGAGCTTGGCGACCTGTTCCGGCATGAAGGTTTGCGAGAGCACGGCGCGATAGGCGCCGTGTTCGGGCGGGTCGAGCTGGACGAGCGAGCGGAAGATGTTCGACTGGCCGCCGGTGTATTGCTTCACCAGCGCCTCGCCGGCCTGCGAGATCAGCGTCTTGGATCGGTCGCCGCCGTGGAAGATCGTGTCCTGGCGCGTGATCTCGCGCAGATCGTCCCACTTGGTGACGATCCAGTGCGGATCGTAGCCGGGCACTTCGACCCGCGAGAGCGGATAGTCGCGGCGCAGCCGGGTGAAGATGCCGTGCACCAGGCCGCGCTGGCCGAAGCTCGCAGGGTTGAAGACGGGGGCGACCAGTTCGGCCGGTACATTGAAGTCGGTCATGGGCGTTTCCTCGCGCGCCATCTTGCCGGGCAAAGTCTCCCGCGCGGCGCTTGTGCGTATAGGCAATACGCAAAAATGCGTCTATCGTCAACGCATGTTCCGGGGCGTGCCATGAAGATGCGGGATCTGGAGAAGGCGACCGGGGTCAATCGCGAGACGATCAGGGTCTATTTCCGCAGCGGGCTGCTCCCCGAACCGGTGCGCAGCGGCCGCAACGTCGCGGATTACGCCGAGGCCCATGTCGAGGGCATCCGCCTCGTCAGGCGGTTGCAGAAGGAAGAGGGTCTGACGTTGCCGCAGATCCGCGCCATGCTGGCCGGAGGGCCGGTGGCGGCGCCGGTCGCGGCGGGAGCGTTCCCGCATCTGGAGCAATTGGTCGCCGCGCGGCTCGACCGCTTCGATGCGCTGGTGCCGCTGTCGTCGGTCAGAAAGCGCAACCCGCAGGCCGAGCGTGACGCCGCGGCGCTGCACCGGATCGGGGCGATCCGCCTGCGCCGCCGGGCGGGCGCGGCGGTGGTGTCGCGCACCGATGCGGAACTGGTGTCGATCTGGGGTGACATGCGGCGGGCGGGCTTCGACGAGACGCATGGCTTTGACGCGGGCATACTGGGATTTTACGTCGAGGCCGCCGAACGGCTGGCCGAGACCGAGGTCTCGCAGTTCCTCGCCGCCGTGACCGGGCGCACCGAAGAATCCGAGGCCGCCTCGATGGCGTTCGAGGCGATCAACCGCATGCTGCACTTCTTCGGCCTGTTGCGCACCAAGGCGGTGATCGAGGCCTTCGCACGGCGCTCGCCGGACGCGGGGCGGCGGCGGCGCGACTGACGACGCCGCTCAAACGAAAGGCCCGGCGTTGCAGCCGGGCCTTCGTTCGATCGGGTTGCGACGCGGGCGGCGATCAGGCCGCCGCGCTGGCGACCGCCGCGGCGGCCGCGGCCGCCGTCTTGGTCAGCGCCGTCTCAAGGCGCTTCATCGCGGCGTCCTCGTCGATGCGCTCCACGGCGGCGACTTCGCGCACCATGCGCGAGAGGGCGGCCTCGTAAAGCTGGCGCTCGGAATAGCTCTGCTCCGGCTGGCCGCCGGCGCGATGCAGGTCGCGGACCACTTCGGCGATCGAGATGAGGTCGCCGGAGTTGATCTTGGCCTCGTACTCCTGGGCGCGGCGCGACCACATGGTGCGCTTGATGCGGGCGCGGCCGCGCAGCGTCTGCATGGCGCTGAGCACCGTGTCGGCGCCGGCCAGCTTGCGCATGCCGATGGCCTTCGCCTTCGGGGTGGGAACGCGCAGCGTCATCTTGTCCTTCTCGAAGGTGATGACGAACAGCTCCAGCTTGTGGCCGGCGACTTCCTGCTCCTCGATGCGGACGATCTGGCCGACGCCGTGCGCCGGATAGACGACGTGATCGTTGACCTTGAAGTCCGCGCGGCGCGTCACGACCGGCGCGGGCTCGGGCGCCTTGACCGCGACCTTCGGCGCGACCGCGACGGGCTTGGCCGCCACAGCGGGCTTCGCCGCCTGCGGCTTGGGCGCGGCCGCCTTGGCGACCGGCGCCTTCACCGGAGCGGCGGCGCGCTTGGGCGCGGGCTTGGCGGCAGCCTTGGGCGCGGCGGTCTTGGGCTTGGCGGCGGATTTCGGGGCGGGCTTGGCGAGGGGCTTCTTGGCGGCGCTAGCTTTGCTCATCGATCTCAACTCTCCGCGCTGAACGATTGGCACCGGCCCCGAACGCTTGACCCGATACCGCACAACTGTGTCTGCCTGATGGCCCCCACCTATCGCCAGAGCGCGCAAAACATCCGGCGCACAATCTGTGCGCGTATCCGGGCGATCTGTGGCGCTGGGATGTGCGACGGCTCAGGGCCGTCGCCGGTCGATAAGCGAGCCGGGAAACCTTTGGGTCAGCAGGTGACGTGATCTGTCACCAATATAGCACAAAATCGGGGAATTGAAAGGGCCTAAATCGTTAAGCCCTTGATTAAATAGTTAAAAACTCTTCCGAGCACGGACAAGTGCCTGTGGCGGCGGGGGAATCCGACCCCCAGGGCTGGTTCGCACGGTTAAGAAACCGGTAAACACGACAGCCCCGGCCGGGGCCGCGGGCCACGCCCGGCTCTCAGCTCCCCTTGCCCGGATTCGGGCTGAAATGGGCAGCCAGCTTGTCCTTTACCTTGGCCCATTCGTCACGATCCGCCGGGGGCTCGCCCTTGGCGGTGATGTTGGGCCAAGTCTGGGCGTATTTGCGATTCAGCTCCAGCCAGACTTCCAGCCCCGGCTCGGTGTCCGGCTTGATCGCCTCCACCGGACATTCCGGCTCGCAGACGCCGCAGTCGATGCATTCGTCGGGGTGAATGACGAGGAAGTTTTCGCCTTCGTAGAAGCAGTCGACGGGGCAGACTTCGATGCAATCCATGTACTTGCACTTGATGCAAGCGTCGGCCACGACATAGGTCATCTACAGCGGCACGGCGCGCGACGCGCGCTCTCCCTAGTTTTCGCCGTCCGCCTTGCGGGCCAGGACGCGCTGCCGCGCTTCGGCGCGGGTGCGGTCCGGCACGTGCAGCAGGGCGGCGACGGAACGGATCAATCGGTCCTCGAACGCGTCGAGAACGCCGTCTGCATAGACGACCTCCCACAGCATTTCAACGAGCGCGGCGCGTTCGCCCTCGTCCATCGCGCGATTGACGGCGTCGGTGAAGCGGAAGAGTTCGACCGCCTGGTGCTGGCGGGCGCGGGCGGCGTCCAGCAGCGCGGCCGCGCGGTCGGGCGCGAGGGCCATCTTGCGGGCGACGAGTTCGCAGAGCGTCAGGTGCTCGGCCTCGCCATAATTGCCGTCGGCGCTTGCCGCTTCGAGCAGCAGCGCCACCGCCGCGACGTCGCGTTCCGCGAAGGGCTGGGAGGCCTGTTTCAGCCCGGATTGCAGAAGCAGCGCCTTGATCTTGTCGAGCATGTCCGAACCCCGTCAGCCTTCGCGCTCGGCGTAGAGCCGCTCGGCCTCGGCCGCCGGTCCCCGGCGCTCCGCATGGGCGAGGACCTCGACGACGCGCACCCGCCCGCCCTGCGGCAGGGTGAGCACGTCGCCCGGCTTCACGTCATAATGCGCCTTGGTGGTGACCGCGCCGTTCACGCGGATGCGGCCCTCGGCGCAGATGCCGGCGGCAAGCGTGCGCGTCTTGTAGAAGCGGGCGCACCAGAGCCATTTGTCGAGCCGCATTTCAGCGCGCCCCGCCTCATCCCTTGAGCTTCGCCAGAATGGCGAAGGGCGAATTGGGATCGGCCGGCTTTTCCTTGCGCTCGAAACGCTGTTCGGGCGGGCGCTGCGGCCGGTCGTGACGGGGCTTTTCGGGACGGGGCTTGTCGCCGCGCGGCTGGTCGGCGCGGGGACGCTCGCCGCCTTCGGCCGCCGCCTCGCGCGGCTTGTCGTCGGGACGCCGGGGCGGCCGGTGCTCGCCGCCGCGCCGCTCGCCGCCCTTTGCGCCTTCGGGGCGGCGGGGACCGCGATGCGGATGCCGGTTCGCCTCGCGCCCGGCCGGGGCGGAGGCCTCGGCCCCGGGTTCGGCAGGCCCGGTTTCGGACGCCGCGGGCTGCGGACGGCGCGGTCCCTCGCCGCGGCGCGGGCGATCGCCGTCCGGGCGCTTGTGCTGCGGCCGTTCGCCGTCATGGCGGCGGCGCGGCCGCCACAGAAGAATGTCGGCCCCCGTTTCCGTCTTCGCGCCTTCGGCCTTGAAGCCGAGGGCCCGCAGGACGCCGGTCATTTCCTCGACCGAGCAGCCGAGCAGCGAGAGCATGTCGGGCGAGATCGCAAAGGGCGGCAGGCGCTTTTCGGCGTCGCGCTTGGCCTCGATGGCCTCGCCCAGCCGTTCGAGCATGTCGAGCCGCACGGCGCGCGGCCCGAGCACGCGGTAGCCGGCCGCGCCATAGACCGGCACAGGCACGGCGGGATCGGTCGGCACCGAGGTGAGGCCGGCATTGGGGAGGCGAGGCAGAGGTTGCGCCCCCGCCTTGACGGCGGTGAGGAGGCCCATCAGCCGCGCCGCTTCCGGCTTGATCAGCGCCGGCGTGAAGACCGAGAAGCGGGCGAACTTGACGCCGAGCTTGCGCAGCGCGGCGCGGTCGGCGGGCGGCAGGCGCTCCACCTCGGCCCGCACCGTCTCGCGGTCGAGCGCGCCCATCGTCTCGGACAAACGGAAGGCGAAGCCGCGCGCGGCGGCGGGCAGCGCCGCCTCGCCCGTCGCCTCGACCGCCGCCTGCAATTCGAAAAGCGGCTTCAGCACATGGGCGATGCGCGACTCGGCCCATTCGCGCACGCGGGATTCGGCGCGGACCCAGGCGGTCGGGGTGATCTGTTCGTCGGCCTGCAAGGCGATCCGGGGTTTGAGCGCGCTGTGCCCGGCTTCCAGATGCGCGACCACCGCGCCGTTCCACCAGACGCGGCCGTGCTCGGTGAGGCTGAACGCCTTGTCGTCGGCATTGGCGATTTCGAAGGCGCGATGGGCGAGTTCGCCCTGAAGGCCGCGGAACGCCGCCGCCTTCAGCGCCCGGCCGTGCAGCCCGGCGGCGCGCGGGTCGGCGGCGAAGCGCAGGCCTTCGAGCCGGCCGACATATTCGCCGTCGACCAGAACCTCGCCCTCCTCGCCGACCGTCGCCGCGAAATCCTCGTCCTCGCGCAGCTTCTTCATCAGCACCGAGGTGCGGCGGTCGATGAAGCGTTCGGTCAGCTTCTCGTGCAGCGCGTCGGAGAGGCGGTCCTCGATTTCGCGCGCCCGCGCCTGCCAGGCCGCGCCGTCGGCGAGCCAGCCGGGACGGTTGGCGACATAGGCCCAGGTGCGGATATGGGCGAGGCGCGCCTGGATGGCGTCGATCTCGCCCTCGGCGTTGTCGAGGCCTTCGACCTGCGGCCGCAGCCAGTCCTCGGCGATGACGCCCGCGTCCGACATCAGGTGCCCGAAAATCCGGGCGGCGAGGCGCGCGTGCTCGTCGATGGTGATCTTGCGGAAGTCGGGGATCTGGCAGACCTCCCAGACCTTCGAGACCGCCTCGCGCGTCGTCGCCAGCGATGCGACCTCGGGCGTTTCTTTCAGGATGCGCAGCGCCACAAGGTCGGTCGAGGGCCGGGTGCGCTGAAGCCCCTTCACCGTCGGCAGCGCATCCAGCGTCGTCAGCAGCCGGTCGAGCGAGGCGAAGTCGAGCGCCGGGTTGCGCCACTGGGCGACGCGCACCGGATCGAAGCGATGGTTCTCGATCTGCTCGACGAGGGCGGGGTCGAGTTCCGGGCACTCGCCGGTGACGCCGAACGTGCCGTCGTTCAGATAGCGCCCGGCGCGTCCGGCGATCTGCGCCAGTTCCTGGGCGCGCAGCGCCCGCGTCGTCTCGCCGTCGAACTTCTCCAGGCTGGCGAAGGCGACATGATCGACATCCATGTTGAGGCCCATGCCGATCGCATCGGTGGCGACCAGGAAGTCGACCTCGCCCGACTGGTAGAGCGCGACCTGGGCGTTGCGCGTGCGCGGCGACAAGCCGCCCATCACCACCGCCGCGCCGCCGCGCTGGCGGCGGATCAGTTCGGCGATCGCATAGACCTCGTTGGCGCTGAAGGCGACGACGGCGGTGCGGCGCGGCAGGCGCGTCAGTTTCTTCGCGCCCGTATAGGCGAGATCGGACAGGCGCGGCCGGGCGATGAACTGAGCGTGCGGCACCAGGCGCTGGATCAGCCCGCGCATCGTCTCGGCGCCGAGGAACAGCGTTTCGTGGCTGCCGCGCGCATGGAGCAGACGGTCGGTGAAGACATGGCCGCGTTCCGGATCGGCGCACATCTGGATTTCGTCGACCGCGAGGAACTCCGTCCCGAGGCCGGCCGGCATCGATTCCACCGTGCACACCCAATAGGCGGGCGATTTGGGAACGATCTTCTCCTCGCCGGTCAGCAGCGCGACGGCGTCGACGCCCTTGGCGGCGACGACGCGGTCGTAGATCTCGCGCGCCAGCAGACGCAGGGGCAGGCCGATCATGCCGGTGCGGTGGGCGAGCATGCGCTCGATCGCGTAATGCGTCTTGCCGGTATTGGTCGGTCCCAGAACGCCGAGCACGCGCTCAGCTCCGGTGGTCTCGAATGAATGAGTCATGCTGCCCGGGATGTGCCGAACCTTGCCGGCCTGTTAACCATAGGTGTTTACGAATCCGCGCGTCGGCGACCAAGCAAGCGGGTTAACGCGGCCGACGCAAGTCCCGTTCATACACGGAACGGTGTCAGAACGGAGCATGTCCGAATCACTGACGTGTAAATTTTCGAGATTCGTTCACGCACAATATGTGGTGGTCGCGTCCTTCGACTGCCATGCGGCTTTCATGCCTCGCGGAAGGCGATGAGGCGGAGACGTTAAGGCCTCACGTTGCGTCATCTGCCCAGCAGCCATTTCCAGCGATGTGCGGACGCCGAAATCGTTGCGCCGACATTAACCATTTTCGTTCACATCCGCCGGCCGCAGGAGATCCTAAGGCCCGCTGCAGCGCACATGGTGAATCCCGGGAACGGCGCCAGAACGCAGCATGCCCGAATCGCTGATCGGGCTGTATCCGCGGTTCGTTCACGCACGAGATGTTGTGCGCGCTGCGCCCCGCCGGCCTGCGCCGTTCACAAAGATTGCTGACCGGCGCGGCGCGGCGTTAACGCATGGCCTCATTTGCGTGCGGCGATACACGCCTTGAGATTGTCGCGCGCGGCGATGCCGCCGTTCCATTCGATGGCGGCGACGTCGCGGCCGTCCATCGCGACGCCGAAGCGCTGCGTCTCGATCATGCCGCCGAGCGCCGCCTCAGCCGAGGGCACTGCGAAGAACACGATGCCGAAGCCTGACAACCAGGGGAGCGTGGCGTTGAAGACGCGCACGGTCGCCGGCTTGTCGCCGGTCTGCGACAGCGTTGCGCTCGTTTCGACGAGCGCCGCAGGCTGCGGCACATCCATGCTGAAGAAGGCGAAGACCGCCGGGTCTTTCAGGCCGCCGGTGGCGAGCACAAGCGCGCCCACGCCGCCGCGCAGGAACATCACCGAGCAGCCTTCCTGCATCGCCTTTTCGGGCGGCGTGTGCAGCCATTCGCCCCTGAGGTAGGCGAGGTATCCGGGGTCGTTCGCCCGCTGCTGCAGCTCATCCGCCTCGGCCCGCGTGCCTTGCGCCGCCCAGTCGAGCCATTCCGCCTCGCTGTAGGAGGGCTCCTCCTCGTAGGCGTAGTCCTCGTCTTCTTCCGCGCCCCAGGCCTGCTGGGCGGCGACCATGTCGTTCATCTGCTGTTGCTGCTGTTCCATCATCCGCCCCTGAATCTCGTCGGCGACGGGGTCTTCATAGGCGGCGGCCGAAAGCGCCAATGCAGACGCGGTGGCGACAAGCGTGAACGTGCGACGAAACATGAAGTCCCCAAATGTGCAGCGTGATCAGCGGCGGCGCAGTCTAGCGGAAATTCGGGCAGGATCGGGGCGGTCGGCCTTCCCCTTACGGCAATTTCCGCCGTTTGACCCTTACAGTGCCGCGGGATTAAGTCAGCCCGCGCTGCAATTTCGAGACGGCGGATGATCCGCCGGGAGCCTGACGCCATGACCGGCAAGACGACCGACGACTGGAAGAAGCTGGCCGAGAAGGAGCTGAAGGCCTCGCCCGACACGCTCGTCTGGAAGACGCCGGAAGGCATCGACATCAAGCCGCTCTACACGGCCGCCGATCTGGAGACGCTGGAGGGCGTCGATACGCTGCCCGGCTTTCTGCCGTTCACGCGCGGCGTGCGCGCCACGATGTATGCGGGCCGCCCTTGGACGGTACGCCAGTATGCGGGTTTTTCGACGGCGGAAGAATCCAACGCCTTCTACCGCAAGAACCTCGCCGCAGGTCAGCAGGGCGTTTCGGTCGCCTTCGATCTCGCCACCCATCGCGGCTACGACAGCGATCATCCGCGCGTGACCGGCGACGTCGGCAAGGCGGGCGTCGCCATCGACAGCGTCGAGGACATGAAGATCCTGTTCGACGGCATTCCGCTCGACAAGATGAGCGTCTCGATGACGATGAACGGCGCGGTCATTCCGATCCTCGCCAACTACATCGTCGCGGCCGAAGAGCAGGGCGTTTCGCCCGACAAGCTGGCCGGCACCATCCAGAACGACATCCTCAAAGAGTTCATGGTGCGGAACACCTATATTTATCCGCCCGCGCCCTCGATGCGGATCATCGCCGACATCATCGAGTACACGGCGAAGAACATGCCGAAGTTCAACTCGATCTCGATCTCCGGCTATCACATGCAGGAGGCCGGCGCGACGCAGGTGCAGGAGCTGGCCTTCACGCTGGCCGACGGCGCCGAATACGTGCGCGCGGCGATGGCGCGCGGCATGGACGTGGACGCCTTCGCCGGACGGCTTTCGTTCTTCTTCGCCATCGGCATGAACTTCTTCATGGAAGTGGCGAAGCTGCGCGCCGCGCGCACGATCTGGAGCGAGATCATGCAGGGCTTCGGCGCCAAGAAGGCCGAGAGCCTGATGCTGCGCACGCACTGCCAGACTTCGGGCGTCAGCCTGACCGAGCAGGATCCGATGAACAACGTGATCCGCACCACGCTGGAGGCGCTGGCCGCCGTGCTGGGCGGCACGCAGTCGCTGCACACCAACGCCTTCGACGAGGCGATCGCGCTGCCGACCGAAACCTCGGCCCGGGTCGCGCGCAACACGCAGCTCGTCATCCAGAACGAGAGCGGCGTCACCCGCGTCGTCGATCCGCTGGGCGGATCGTATTATGTGGAGTCGCTGACCCACGCGATCGCCGACGCGGCGCGGGCGCTCATCAAGGAAGTCGAGGACATGGGCGGCATGACCAAGGCGGTCGAGGCCGGCATGCCCAAGCTGCGCATCGAGGAGGCCGCCGCCCGCCGCCAGGCGCGGGTCGATCGCGGCGAGGAGGTCATCGTCGGCGTCAACAAGTTCCGCCTGACGCAGGAAGACCCGATCGAGGTGCGTGACATCGACAACGACGCGGTGCGCGAGGCGCAGATCGCGCGGCTGAAGGCCGTGAAGGCCTCGCGCGACGCGGCGGCCTGCAAGGCGGCGCTCGACGCGCTGACCGAAGGCGCGAAGGGCGAGGCCAATCTGCTGGCGCTGGCGGTGAACGCGGCCCGCGCGCGCGCGACGGTCGGCGAAATCTCCGATGCCATGGAAGCCGCGTTCGGCCGCCACCGCGCCGATATCCGCACCATCTCCGGCGTCTATGGCGCCGCCTATGAGGGCGACGAGGGCTATATGCAGATCCAGCGCGACGTCGAAGCCTTTGCGCAGGAGGAAGGCCGCCGGCCGCGCATGCTGGTCGCCAAGATGGGCCAGGACGGCCACGACCGCGGCGCCAAGGTGATCGCCACCGCGTTCGCCGATATCGGCTTCGATGTGGACGTCGGCCTGCTGTTCCAGACGCCCGAAGAGGTCGCGCAGGACGCGATCGACGCCGACGTCCATGTCATCGGCGTCTCCTCGCTGGCGGCCGGCCACAAGACGCTGGTGCCGCTTCTCGCCGAGGCGCTGAAGAAGCGCGGCGCGAACGACATCCTCATCGTCTGCGGCGGCGTCATTCCGGCGCAGGACTACGAGGCGCTCTACAAGGCCGGGGCCTCCGCCGTGTTCGGGCCCGGCACCAATATTCCGAAGGCGGCGGCCGAGGTGCTGCGCCTGATCCGGGCGCAGAAGAAGGCCGCCTAGGCGGGGGAGGCGGCGGCCTTCGCCGCCTCGCGCTCGGCCATCACCTGTTCGTGGCGGGCGGCGATCTTGTCCCAGAGGCCTGCGGCTTCCGGCAGGTCGAGGGCGAAGACGTCTTTCAGAGTCGCGATGAGATCGTCCGCGTTCTCGATCAGCCGCTTGCCGGTTCCGTCCGGGCGGATGCGCAGCGCGACGCGGCCGCGCAGCACGTCGATCGCGCCGGGCGTCTGGCGGAAGGCGACGGCGTTCTGCACGAAGACCGAGGTCTCGGCGGTCTGCAGCTCGTCGCATTTCGCCGCGAGGCGCGTTTCGTCCGCCGGATGCGGGTCGAAGTCGAACGAGGCCGCGCCGCCCGCCGGATGATTGACGAGCCGCCACCAGCCGTCGCCGGTGCGCTCGACGGCGTAGGGAAAGCCGTTGCTGTCGAAGGTCCCCTCACGCACCGCGAAGGGCTCGTTCGGCCCGTCGCCGAAGCCGACATCGGCGAGATGGACGCCTTCCGGCAGGTCGACGCGCAGCACCAGATGGTTGCCGATCACCGCATCGCCCGCCGCGGCGCGCATCACCGCGCCGGTCGCGCGCGTGACCTTGAAGCCGAGCTCGCCGAGCGCCCAGCCGAAGAGGCCGTTCATCTCGTAGCACCAGCCGCCGCGCCGCCGCCCGACGATCTTGTCGTAGATCGCGGGGACGGCGATCGTCACGGGACGGCCCAGCTGGACGTCGAAATTCTCGTAGGGGATCGCCGCCAGATGGGCGCGATGGAGGGCCCTGAGGCCTTCCAGCGTCGGCGGGGGCCGGCCGGTCAGGCCGATGCGGCCGAGATAGGCGTCGATGTCCATGCCACGCGCCGGCCGCGCGGCCGGACCCTTCAATTGCCGATATTGGCGGCCAGGAAGGCTTCCAGTTCGGTGAGCATACGATAGCGGGTGGCGCTGAGCTGGAGATAGTGGTCGTCACCTTCCAGTTCGACGAAGCGCACGGACTTGCCGGCGTCCTCCAGCTCCTCGGCCATCAGCTCGCTCTGGGCGATGGGGACCGTCGTGTCGTTCTCGGGGTGCATCAGCAGGACGGGCGCCTTGACGGCGTCGGCGTGGCGGGCGGGCGAGGTGGCGCGCAGGCGTTCGGAATCGTCGGTCGGGCTGCCGATGCGCGAGATCCAGAACGAGACGACGCCGGAATCCGAACCGTGCATGCGGCGTTCGTGGCTGATCATCTTGGGGAGGTCGGAGACCCCCGCGATGCTGACCACGCAGGCGTAGAGATCGGGCGTCAGCGTCGCGCCGGCGAGCGCCGCATAGCCGCCATAGGAGGCGCCGACGATGCAGACGCGCTTGGGATCGACGATGCCGTCGGCGATCATCTTCTGGACGCCGTCGGTGATGTCGTCCTGCATCTTGAGGCCCCATTGCTGGAGGCCGGCCTCGGTGAAGGCCGTGCCGTAGCCCGAGGAACCGCGGAAGTTGGGTTGCAGCACGACATAGCCGCGATTGGCCATGAACTGCGCCCACCAGTCGAAGCCGAGTCCGTCGGACGAATCGGGGCCGCCATGCGGCATGACCACGGCGGGCAGGTTCTTGGGCGTCTTGCCGGGCGGCAGCGTGATGAAGGCGGGGATCAGGAGCCCGTCGCGCGCCGTGTAGTCGTAGGGCTTCATCTCGCCGAGGTCGGCCTCCGTCAGCCCGGGATAGGACGATCCGACCTCGCTGGCCGTCTTGGTCGCGCGGTCGACCAGATAGTATTTCGCCGGCTGGCGCGGCGCTTCGGTCACCACGATCTCGCGGTCGCGCGCGAGGTCGGCGGAAATGCTGAACACGATAAGGTTCGGAAAGGCCTTGAACAGCGCCTTGTGCCGGCGCTGGTGCTGGGGATCGAAATATTTCGCCGAGTAGCTGCCGGACGACAGGACGCCGCCGATGACCCGCCCGGTCCATTCGTCGACGATGGGACCGGCCACGTCATAGCGCGGATCGGACAGGAGGACGGTTTCCTTGCCGGTGGCGAGGTCGAGCCGGGTGAGCGCGAAACGTCCGTCGACCAGCGTTCCGCGCACGACGCCCGCGCCGTCATCCGTCAGGCCGGCGATGTTGACGCCGCCGGTGGCGATGACATCTGCCTTCGCCACCTCGCGCCAGTCGTCGCCGTCCGGCACCATGAGGTGCTCGGTCGGCGGCCGCTTGGTCTCGTCGATCCGCGCGACGACCCCGCCCTTGCCGTCCATGATCCAGTCGCGCGTGTCGTAATCGCCATGGGCGACGCGCTTGCCCCGGCCGGTCGTCAGGTCGACCTGGAAGAGGTCGAGGGCGAAACCCCGGTCCTGAACCTCGACATAAAGCGGAACGTAGATGTGGTCGGGATCGTTCAGCGCGATGTCGGCGATATGGGCGGAACTGGAATTGTTCGCCAGCCCTTCGACATTGCCCATCAGGGCCACCGGGTTCGAGCCGTCGGCCGAGATCGCCACGGTGCGATGCAGGGTCCATTGTCCCCGTTCGTCGGGCGTCCGGCTGTTCTGGGACGCCATGATCACCAGCTTCTCGTTGCTGACCCACTGGAAGCCCCAGATGACCCACTCGCTCGAGGGAATGGCGAGCGGCGGGGCATCCGAGTCGATGGTATAGACGGCGACCACCGGCCGGCCGTTCATTTCCTGGATGGCGGCGAATTTCTTGCCGTCCGGCGACAGGCCGGGGCTGCGGATCGCCGGGAGGTTGGAGAAGGCCTCGACCGGCGGCTTGGCCGCCGCGCTTCCCAGGGGGATCGCGGCGGCGAGCGCCAGGGCCAGCGCGCGGTGCAAACGTGCCATGATCGACGCCTCCCTCAGCCCGGCCGTGCGCCGGGTCTAGTGTCCGATGTGCTCGTCCAGGAACGATTCGAGCGCGGTGAGCATCTGAAGCCTGGTGCTGCCGAGCTGGAGGTAGTGGTCGTCGCCTTCCAGCTTGACGAAGCTGACCGGCTTGCCGGCGTCTTCCAGCGCGTCGGCCATCAATTCGCTCTGGCGGATCGGCACGGTCGTATCGAGTTCGCCGTGCATCAGCAGGATCGGGCACCTGGCGTGCGCCGCCTGGCGGGCGGGCGAGGTGGCGCGCAGCCGCTCCGAGTCGTCGGTCGGGCTGCCGATGCGCGAGATCCAGAACTCGACCACGTCGGACGAGCGGCCGTGGATCGTGCGCTCCCACTTGATCATCTCCGGCAGGTCGGAGACGCCGGCGACGCTGACCGCGCAGGCATAGAGATCGGGCGTCAGCGTCGCGCCGGCGAGCGTCGCGTAGCCGCCATAGGAAGCGCCGACGATGCAGATGCGCTTCGGGTCGGCGATGCCGTCGGCGATCATCTTCATCACGCCGTCGGTGATGTCGTCCTGCATCTTGAGGCCCCATTGCTGGAGGCCCGCCTCGGTGAAGGCGCGTCCATAGCCCGAGGAGCCGCGGTAATTGGGTTGCAGCACGACATAGCCGCGATTGGCCATGAACTGCGCCCACCAGTCGAAGCCGAGCACGTCGCGGGCGTCGGGGCCGCCATGCGGCATGACGATGGCGGGCAGGTTCTTCGGCGTCTTGCCGGGCGGCAGCGTGATGAAGGCGGGGATCAGGAGCCCGTCGCGCGCCGTGTAGTCGTAGGGCTTCATCTCGCCGAGATCGTCTTCCGCAAGGCCCGGATAGGACGACATCACCTCGTTCATCACCTTGGCGACGCGATCGATATAGAGATAGCTGGTGGGATGGCGCGGGCCTTCGAGCGCGACGATGAAGCGCGTCCGGTCGACGCTGGCCGAGACTTCATAGGCCGACAGGCCGGGGAACGAACGCTCCAGCGTCGCCTGGAAAGCGGTCCGCTCGGGGTCGAAATAGACCTCCCGCCCGCCTTCGGCCTGATAGTACGCGCCGACGATCCGGCCGGTCCACGGGTCCTCGATCGTGCCGTCGACGTCGTAGCGCGGATCGGACAGCAGGACCGTCTCCTTGCCGCTGGCGATGTCGATCCGGGTCAGCATATAGCGGCCCTGCGACGGCGCGGCCCGCACCAGGCCCGTGCCGTCGAGCGTCAGGCCCGCGACGTTGAGGCCGCTGTCGACGGTCGAGGTGACGGCGGCGATCTCGCGCCAGTCCTCGCCGTCGCGCACCAGCAGATGCTCGACATCGGAATTGGGTTTGACGTCGACCCGGGCGACGACATGGCCCTGGCCGTCCATCACGTAGTTGACGGTGTCCGGCCCGCCGGCCGCGATCCGGCGGCCTTCGCCGGTCGCAAGGTCGACCTCGAAGATGTTGAGCGTGATGCCGCGCGTCTCGCTGTAGAGCGGCATGTAGATATGGGCCGGATCGTTCAGCGCGATGTCGATGACGTAGGCGGCGCTCGAGTTGAAGCGCAGCGTGTCGATATTGTTGAGCAGCCGCACGGCGGTGGCCCCGTCCGCCGAGGCGGCGACGGCGCGGTTGACGGTCCACAGATGGCGGCTGCCGCCCGGCACCTTGGCGCCCTTGCCGGCGATGACCACGATGCGGTCGTTCGACACCCACTGGATCGCCCGGATCACCCAATCGTCGGAGGGGAGGGCGACCGGAGGGGCGCTGGAGCCGACCGTGTAGATCGCCACCACCGGCCGGCCGTTCATGTCCTGAATGGCGGCGAATTTCGTGCCGTCCGGCGAGAGGCCGGGGTCGCGCATGGCGGGAAGATTGGCGAAGGCCTCGACCGGCGGCTTGGCGAGCGCCGGGCCGCCCCACAGAACCCCGAGCGCAAAGGCGGCCGCCGCCGCCAGACGGTTGCGAACGCCGGTCATGCAAAGCCCCCGAATTGCACAGTCCCCCGCCGCGAGCTTAGCGGGGGCCCGGCGGGCCGCAAGAGCGCGGAGGTTGCGTTCAGGGTGTGGGCGTCTTCTCCAGCTTCTCGAACTTCTCCAGGCCGCAGGCCCCCCGGCTTTCGACCGAGGAGCCGGGGTCGATCAGCGTGACGATGGTCGTCGTGCACAATTGCCCGGTCGTCGCGTCGTAGGCGAGGGCCAGCGACTTGCTGAGGGCGGGGCAGTTCTTCGGCTCGTTCAGCCAGGCCTCGCCGCCCGCCATCTCGAACAGGATCTGGCGGTCGTTGAGGATGCGGCTGGTCTTGATGTCGGGCGTCCGGATACAGGTTTCGAACGTCCCGGTGCGGGTGTAGCCGGCCGGCGTATCCGCCCCGCCGTCGGCGGCGGACGCCGCCGGCAGAGCGAGGCCAAGTCCGGCCGCCAGAGCGGCCGCGATCCAGCGTGTCATGTCGGTCTCCCTTCCGGCGGGCCTATTGAGCGGCCGCGACCTTGCGTTCCAGCTTCTCGAACTTCGAGAGCGCGCACGAGCCGCGCACCGAATTGAGGCCGTCGGCGGGTTCGACCAGGGTGACGATGGTCGTGTCGCAGATCTGGCCGGCATGGACCTCGTAGGCGAGCGCCACATGGCTGGAGAGGCCGGCGCAGGAGGGTTCGTTCAGCCAGGTCTCGCCGCCCGACATCTCGAACAGGATCTGGTGGTCGTTCAGAATTTTGGTGCTGTCGATCCGGCGCACCGTCAGGCAGCTCGAAGTTTCGCCGGTGCGGGTGTAGCCCGACAGTTCCGGCGCGTCGGCCTTCTCGCCGGCGGCGGCGGGAAGGATCGCGGCGAGGCTTGCAGCCAGGACGGCCAATCTTGGATAGGTCATCACGGGACTCCTCGTTATTGTGGTCTCAAATCGGTCGGCCCCCGCACGACGGACGAAGTCTATACCGTTCCGGGCGCGCCGACGACTCCCCGCCGGGGGGCGGGCGAACACGAATATGCAAGCGGAAGGCGTGACAGTGATCGGCGATCGGGAGCGGCGGACGGCCGGGGCGCGGGGGCGCTTCCTCTGATGGCGCGCGCCGCTCCGCCGCCGCCCGTGGTGACGGCCGATCCGCCGCCGGCCTTCGCGCTGCCCGAGCGGCCGCCGCTCGATCCGCCGCCTGCCGCCGCGCCGGCGGCCGGGACGCTCCAGCCCGTGCCGCCGCCCGCCGCCGCGCCGCTCCCGCCGCCGCAGGACGGGCTGATCCTCATCCTGCTCGGCGTCGCCATCGGGCTGGCGGCGCTGGGCGCGCTGTTCGCGCTGCTCGCCTGGCGGCGCAGCGCCGGGGCGGCCGCGACCGGGGCCCAAGTCGCGGTCCTCGCCAACGAATTGCAGCACACCGAGCGGACGATCCGCGACGAGACGGCGCGGATGCGCGAGGAGGCCGAACATCGCGGCGTCCATCTGCGCGGCGAGGTGCGCGACCAGATCGGCGCGGTCGGCGGGCGGCTCGCCGAAGGCCTTGAGGGCACGCGCGGCGCGGTCGAGACGCGGATGGACCGCTTCGCGGCGCAACAGGGCGAGTCGGCGGAAAAGCTGCGCTTCGAGGTCGGCCGCGCGGTCGCCAGTTTCGGGGAGGGGCTGAAGACCGACATGACCGCCTTCCAGGCCGCGACGCGCGAGGCGATGGCGGCGGTTGAGACGCGGATCGCCGCGCTGACCGAGGCCAACGCCCAGCGCCAGACGGCGCTGCGCGAGGCGGTGGAGCAGCGGCTCGAAGCTCTGCGCGCCGCCAACGACGCCAAGCTGGAGCAGATGCGGGCGACGGTCGAGGAGAAGCTGCAGGGCACGCTGGAGAAGCGGCTGGGCGAATCCTTCGCGCTGGTCAGCGAGCGGCTGGAGAACGTCCAGCGCGGGCTCGGCGAGATGCAGACCCTGGCGCTCGGCGTCGGCGATCTGAAGAAGGTGCTGGCGAACGTGAAGGATCGCGGCGGCTGGGCGGAAGTGCAGCTCGGCGCGATGCTGGAGAACGTCCTGACGCGCGATCAGTTCGACACCAACGTGGCGATCGACCCCGGTACGTCCGAGCGGGTTGAGTTCGCCGTTCGTCTGCCGGGACAGGAGAGCGGCGGCGAAGTGCTGCTGCCCATCGACGCCAAGTTCCCCAAGGAAGACTATGAGCGTCTGATCGCGGCGACCGAGGCCGGCGACGCGGCGGCGATCCGCACGGCGCAGGCCGATCTCGCCCGGGTGATCGAGACCGAGGCGCGCAAGATCGCCTCCAAGTACGTCAAGCCGCCGCGCACCACCGACTTCGCGGTCATGTATCTGCCGACCGAGGGCCTCTTCGCCGAGGCGATGCGCCATCCCGGCCTCGCCCAGCGCTGCCAGGGCCAGCACCGCGTCACCATCGCCGGGCCGACGACCCTGACGGCGCTGCTCAATGCGTTGCAGATGGGCTTCCGGACGCTCGCCATCCAGAAGCGCTCCGGCGAGGTCTGGCGCGTGCTGGGCGAGGCCAAGACCGAGTTCGAAAAATACGGTCAGGTCTGGGACAAGCTGAAGAAGCAGCTGGAGACGGCGCAGAACACGGTGGAAGAGGCCGGACGCCGCACCCGCGCCGTCACCCGCCGGTTGCGCACGGTGGAAACCATCGAGGGCGTCGCTCCGCCGCTGGAGCTGACCGGCGACGACGAAGGCGGCGAGGAGTCCTAAGCGGGCATCGCCGCCAGCAGCGGATAGAGCGCGAGCAGCCGCGCCCGGCCGAAGGTGCGATCGAAGGCCATCATCGCGTAGTTGTCGGCGTTGTGCATTCTCAGATTGTGATTGAGCTTCAGCACGGTGCCGAAGAATGCGTAGCCGTGATCGACGATCTCCAGCGAGGGATCGTCCTCGTCGACGAAGTGGCCGAGTTCGTGCAGCGTCAGATAGGTGAAGCGGTCGCGCGGGTGGCCGTCGATGGCGTCGGTCCAGTAGATGCGCGACTTGACGACGCCGTCGCCGTCGTCGCCCGGCACGTAGGCCTTGGCCTGGGGCGGCGACGTGCCGGGGTTCGGATCGACGTCGAACATGTTCGCGCCGAAGATCAGCGTGCCGGTGATGCCGGTACGGCCGCGCAGCACGCTGCGCATCCGCAGATAGGTCGTCTTGATGAAGCCGAGATCGGCGAGCGTGCGGTCGCGGCCGAGACCCTCGAACTTGAAGTGCCTGGAGACGAAGTCGAAGGGTTCGGACGAGGTCGTCAGGCTCTTGCCGAGCATGACGAAGTTGACCGCCGCGTCGACCAGGCCGATCGCCCGGTCGACGGCGAGCTTGGCGTCGCCCATGGCGGCGACGGCGTTGGCGATGCGCGCGGCCTCACGCGTCTTGCGGTCGGGATCGGCGGCCTTGTTCGAGCGTTCGGAGTTGAGCGCCTGAAGCGTGGGGCCGTTCGGATCGACACGCGAGTCGGCGACCGGCAGCTGCTGCTTGCGCTGGAACTTGCCGATGGCGCCGTTGGTGAGCGGTCCGGCGATGCCGTCCACGGCGAGCGGCGGCGCCGGGCCGCCGCGCTCGATCTTCACGTCGTTGAGCAGGCTCTGCACGGTGCGCACGTCGTCCGCCCGGTTCGCCCCGCCGAGGCCGACCGAGGCCGAAATCGTGGCGGAGCCGCTGGGGTCGCGGGCGAGGTCGAGGGCGGTGCACCGCGTTTCGCAGTCGCATTTGACGCGCATGGCCTTGTCTCCTCCGGCGCGATCCTAAAGCCCGGCATGGCCGAACGAAGGCCGCATGGTGTCGCGGGCTTGACTTCCGAGGGGACAGTCATGGCTCCATCGGGGAAAATCGGGAGAGAACATGCGCGCCGCCATTGTCGACGAATTCGGTCCGCTGGAGGCCATCCGCATCGGCGAGATGCCCGCGCCGCAATTGAAGCCGGGCCATGTGCTGATCGCCGTGAAGGCGGCGGGCGTCGGCTTCGTCGATGCGCTGGGGGCGGCGGGCAAGTACCAGGTGAAGCAGGCGCTGCCCTTCGTGCCGGGCGGCGAATATGCGGGAATCGTCGAGAGCGTGGGCGAGGGCGTCACCGGGATCGCGCCCGGCGACCGGGTGATGGCGGGCGGCTTCGCGGGCGCCTATGCGGAATATGCGCTCGCGCCCGCCGGAGCGGTGCTGGCGATGCCGGCGTCGATGAGCTTCGTCGAGGCGGCGGGGTTTCGCACCAACTACGCGACGGCGCTGCATGCGCTGGCCGACCGGGCGGCGATCGCGGCGGGCGAAACGCTGCTGGTGCTGGGCGCGGGCGGCGGCACCGGCATCGCCGCGATCCAGATCGGCAAGCTGCTCGGCGCGCGCGTGATCGCCGCGGCCTCATCGGCTGAGAAGCGCGCGGCGGCGCTCGCCGCCGGAGCCGACGAGGCGATCGACTACACCGATCCGGCCTGGCGCGAGGCGCTGAAGGCCATGACCGGCGGCAAGGGCATCGATGTCGTCTTCGATCCGGTCGGCGGCGCGGCGACCGAGACGGCGTTTCGCTCGCTCGCCTGGAAGGGACGCCATCTGGTGATCGGCTTCGCCGCCGGAACGATTCCCGCCCTGCCGATCAATCTGGCGCTGCTGAAGGGCGCGAGCCTCGTCGGCGTCGATATCGCGCGCTTCGGCAATCTGCACGAGCCTGCGAAGGCGGCGGCGAATGTCCGCCAGCTGCTCGCCTGGTATGCGGAAGGCCGCCTGAAGCCGGTCGCGTCGGCCGTGCTGCCGTTCGAGAAGGCGGCCGAGGCGCTCGCCGCCGTCGCCGGCCGCCAGGCCGTCGGCAAGCTCGTTCTGTCGATGGAGGGCTGAGGCCTCAGCCGCCGTCGGCGAAGAACTGCGCCCAGTCCTTGCCGTTGATGGTCACCTTGCTGGGGATGGCGACGACGTCGCCGACCTCGGCATCGCTCCACATCCGCACCGGCAGGTAGAACGCCGGGCCGCCGTTCGCGCCCTTGCCGATGGGGGCGAAATTGACGTGGATCTTGGTGTCGGAGGCCTTGCGGACATGCTCGGCGTCCCAGCCCGCGATGCGGCGATAGCCTGCCACGCAATAGAGCGTCGGCCCGTTATAGCCGCCTGCGCCGCGCGTCACCTGCTGCTCGCCGCCCGACCACATGTCGAAGGCGTAGGCGCGCTTGCCGTCATAGATCGGGATGGTCGTGCCGCAGGCCTTATCGCCGGGACCGGCGCCCGGCATCAGCATCATCGCCACGACGCCGCCCAGCGGATCGTAGGTGCCCGCGATCTGCTCCGGCGTCGGCTTTTCCTCCGGCCTCTGCTCATAGACCGGCACGGCTTCGACCTGCGCGGGTTCGCCGTCCTTGTACTGGATGGAGACGGTCTGCGTGCGCTTGGTGGAGACCTGCTGGATCCAGGACGAGAAGGGCTGCATCTCGCCCAGCCGCCCGGTGCCGTTGGCGACCGCGTTCACGGTGTTGGAGGTGAAGGTCGAGGCGAGGCCTTCGGGCTGCACAAAGGCGTGCGCCTCGTAGGTGCCGTTGGCGAACTTGATGTCGAGCTGCATCGAGCCGACGGAGAGACCGAGCAGCGAGACGCCGTAGGTCACCTGGATGTCGTAGTCGGGCGCGGCGGCCGGGGCCGGTTCCTGCGCGGATGGGGCGGCCGTCAGCAGCGCTGCGGCGGAGACCGCCAGAATCGCCTTTTTCATCGCGGGATTTCATCCTCGTCGTTGAGGGCGCAACGCTGCGCCGCTAAACCTTGACCCTCTTACAGAGGATTTCCGCTGAATAGGCGGTGAATGTGGCGGGGCGATGAGCGTCCGGCCACTGAATTCGCCGTCATCCGCCGCGCAAGCTCCGGGACGCCGCTTCGTTGACCCAGCCGACCGACGATCTCACGACACGCCTGCTCGCCGGCGACCGCCGGGCGCTCGCCAAGGCGATCACGCTGATCGAGTCGACGCGGACGGGCGATCGGGACGCGGCCGACGCGCTGCTCGCGGCGATCCTGCCGGCCACCGGCAAGGCGGTGCGGATCGGCCTCTCGGGCACGCCGGGGGCGGGCAAGTCGACCCTGATCGAGGCCTTCGGCACCTATCTGACCGGGCTCGGCCGCAAGGTCGCGGTGCTGGCCGTCGATCCCTCCTCGCGGCGTTCCGGCGGCTCGATCCTCGGCGACAAGACGCGCATGGAGCGGCTGTCGCGCAACCCCGCCGCCTTCATCCGCCCCTCGCCCTCGGCCGGGGAACTCGGCGGCGTCGCCCGGCGGACGCGCGAGACGATCCTCGCGGTCGAGGCGGCCGGATTCGACACCGTGCTGGTCGAGACGGTCGGCGTCGGCCAGTCGGAGACGGCGGTCGCCGACATGACCGACATGTTCGTGCTGATCCATGCGCCCGGCGGCGGCGACGAGCTTCAGGGCGTCAAGCGCGGGATCATGGAGCTCGCCGACCTGGTGGTCGTCAACAAGGCGGACGGCGACCTGCTGCCCGCCGCCCGGCGCTCGGCGGCCGACCTGGAGGCGGCGCTGCATCTGATGCGGCCGAAGGTCAAAGGCTGGTCTGTGCCGGTCCTCCTCGCCTCGGCGATCGAGGACCGCGGCGTCGCCGAAATCTGGGCGTCGATCCTGAAGTTCCGTGCGCTCTTGGGAGAATCGGGCCTCGCCGACCTCCGCAAAGCCCAGGCCCGCGCCTGGATGTGGACCGATGTGCGGGAGGGGTTGGTGGGGGCTTTGGCGGGGGATCGGGAGATTTCCGTGCTGGCCCAACGGCTTGAGGCGGATGTCGAGAGCGGGCGCGTGACCCCGCCACAGGCGGCCGCACAGCTTCTGGGGCGATTCCTGAAACCTTGACATGGCGGGGGCGCTTCTCTAAACCCGCGCGACTTCGGGACGGGGGCAGCGCGGAACCGCGGCCGCCTTTTCGTCATTGATCTGTTCTTTTTCGAGGATTCCGCCATGGCGCGCCGCTGCGAATTGACGGGTAAGGCCGTGCTGGTCGGCAACAATGTCAGCCACGCCAACAACAAGACCAAGCGCCGCTACCTGCCCAACCTGGTGGAGGTGAGCGTTCCGTCCGAGGCGCTGGGCAAGTCGTTCAAGCTGAAGATCAGCGCCAACGCGCTGCGCTCGCTGGACCATGTCGGCGGCCTCGACGCGTTCCTCGGCAAGGCCCGCGACGCCGCCCTGTCGCCGATGGCCAAGCGCATCAAGCGCGACCTCGCCAAGGCGAAGAAGGCCGCCCCGGCCGCCGCCGCCGCCTGAGGCGCGGGCGCCGTCCAGGCGCCGTCAGATTAAAGGCCCCGTCTCGCGACGGGGCCTTTTTGTTTGGGCGGCGAGCGTCCATGCTGGCCCCCTTGGGGGGGCGGCGCATCATGTGTTTTTCGGCGACGGCGAGTTTCGCGGCCGGCATCGGCCTGACCGGCCTCGGTCTGGCGACGGTGTGGCGTGTCCCCGAACCGCGCCAGCGACCCTTCGCGGCGCTGCCGCTGCTGTTCGGCCTCCAGCAACTGACCGAAGGGGCGCTCTGGCTGGCGCTCCAGTCGGGCGGCGAGGGGGCGCAGGCCTGTTTCACGGCCGGGTATCTGGGCTTCGCCGAGGTGCTGTGGCCGGTCTGGGCCCCGATCGCGGTCTGGCTGATCGAGCCGGACGGCTGGCGGCGCAGCGCCATCACCCTGTGCGGCGCGGCCGGGGCGACGATCGCGCTGGCCCTGCTCTA
This sequence comes from Alphaproteobacteria bacterium, assembly GCA_046348585.1. GTDB lineage: Bacteria > Pseudomonadota > Alphaproteobacteria > Micropepsales > Micropepsaceae > JADZAI01. Next base: position 15,559 of record JAXMDZ010000025.1, on the reverse strand, counting down.
TGGCCTGCTCACCCAGTTCCAGATCGCCGAACTGCGGGCGGGGCACATCTATTACGGCCTGCCGCAATACAACGCCTTCCGCGACGCCAATCTGCTCATCCCCTCGATGACGCTCTACACCGCCGCGACCTGCCTCTGCCTGATGCTGAGCAGCGACCGCCTGGTGCGGCTGTTCGGCGTGCTGCTGTCGGCGGCGCTGGCGGCGACCTTCTACGCCTATGAGGAATGGATGGTCTCGGTCTGGTGCTTCTTCGCGGCGGGCCTCAGCGTCATCGTCGCGCTCTGGGTCGAGCGCCAGCGGGACGGCGTGGTGTCCGGTTTGCGGCCGCTGCCGCTGACCTAGCTGCGGGCCCCCTCCGCCGGTTTTGCGAGGCGGTGCGTCCTTCGAGACGGCCGCTTTGCGGCCTCCTCAGGATGAGGAGGGTTTGGGAATCGGTGGGGTGAGGAGGGGTAGGGATGGATGTCCAAAGCCCCCTTCCGCCCTTCGGGCACCTTCCCCCGACGGGGGAAGGGAGGACTTACTCCGTCAGTTCGAACATCATCACCAGCGTGCGCTGGAGCGGGCGCTGGAAATTGTCGTCGGAGACGACATAGACGAGCGTCTTGCCGTCGGCCGCGGTGCGGACCGAGAGGCCTTCCATGTTGTCCACGGTGACGCCGGAGAACAGCGTCGCCACCAGTTCGCCGTCGACCGTCGCGCCGTCCTTGAAGTCCGCCGGATCGAAAAGGCGCAGTTCCGCCCCCGGCCCTGTCATCTCGCTGTAGCGCCGCTCCAGCGTCAGCACGCGGCCGTCGGGCAGAAGCGCGGCGTCGGTCATCGCATAGGGCAGGTTGCGCTTCACCGTGAAGGAGAGGCTCGCCCCGGTCGCCGGATCGACCACCCAGCCGGTCGAATCCTGGTCGTTGTCGCGCGGCCCGTATTCCGAGATCGCCAGCAGCCGCCCGTCGGCGAGCGTCGCCAGCACTTCGAGCCCCTCGTTCTCGCGCAGACCCTTGATCGCTTCCGGCATGGCGAACGGTTCGCCTTTCGCCGAGACGCCGTCCTTGTCGAAGGCGAAGCGCAGCACGCGGTGGTCGCGCTCGTAGGAGACGAAGGCGTCGCCCGCGATGTCGTGCGGCGCGGCGAAGGCGAGGCCCTCGCTGTCGCCTTCGGATTTGCCCTCCAGCGGCGCGCCGCCGGCGTCCAGCATCCGCGCGATGCGCAGATCGCCGGCTCCGGCGAGATCGCCGTTCGCATCGTAGGAGAGCGTGCCGGTCGCCCAGACGCCTTCATCCTCGACCGCCACGAAATGCGTGCCGTCGGCGCTGACGCGGAAGGCCGAGAGGCCGCCGAAGCGTTCGTCGGACGGCACGATCGAGATGCCGCCGCGATAGACGAGGCGGCCGATCCGCCGGTCGGCGGGGTCGGCCGAGCGCAGATCGACCGGCACGGTGACGGAGGCGACCGCCTCGCCGCCCGGCGCGATGGCGTCCTGCGACAGCGCCGCGCCCGCGCAGGCCGCGGCGGCGAGCGCGCAGGCGGCGAGGACGGCGCGGCGGAGCGTCATGGCGCGGCGGCCCGGACGGCGTCGAGGCTGGTCTTGGCGAGGCCGGGACGGGTGGGCGCGCGCGGCGCGGCCGCGTCGTTGGCGGCGGCGGGCGTCTTGCGGCGCGCGCCTTCCTCCTCGAACAGTTCGGCGAGCTTTTCGGTCATCGCGCCGCCGAGCTGTTCGGCGTCGACGATGGTGACGGCGCGGCGGTAATAGCGCGTCACGTCGTGGCCGATGCCGATGGCGATGAGTTCGACCGGCGAGCGCGTCTCGATATCCTCGATGACGGCGCGCAGATGGCGTTCGAGATAATTGCCGGCGTTCACGGAGAGCGTCGAATCGTCCACCGGCGCGCCGTCCGAGATGACCATCAGGATGCGGCGCTGCTCGCTGCGGGCGAGCAGGCGGTTATGCGCCCAGATCAGCGCCTCGCCGTCGATGTTTTCCTTCAGCAGGCCCTCGCGCATCATCAGCCCGAGATTGCGGCGCGCCCGCCGCCACGGCGCGTCGGCCGGTTTGTAGAGGATGTGGCGCAGATCGTTGAGGCGGCCGGGCTGGCCGGGCTTGCCGTCCTGAATCCACTTCTCGCGGCTCTGCCCGCCCTTCCAGGCCTTGGTCGTGAAGCCGAGAATCTCGACCTTCACGTTGCAGCGTTCCAGCGTGCGGGCGAGGATGTCGGCGCACATCGCCGCGATGGTGATCGGGCGGCCGCGCATCGAGCCCGAATTGTCGAGCAGCAGCGTCACCACGGTGTCGCGGAACTTGGTGTCCTTCTCGACCTTGTAGGAGAGCGGATTGGTAGGATCGATGATGACGCGCGTCAGCCGCGCGGCGTCGAGCATCCCTTCCTCGAGGTCGAACTCCCAGGTGCGCAGCTGCTTGGCCATCAGCCGCCGCTGGAGGCGGTTGGCGAGGCGGGTGACGACGCCCTGCATGGCCGAGAGCTGCTGGTCGAGATAGGCCCGCAGCCGCGTCAGCTCGTCGGCGTCGCACAGATCGTCGGCCCCGATCACCTCGTCATGGGCGGTGGAGTAGATCTTGTAGGCCGGTTCGTTCGGGCGGTCGGGCTGGTTCTGGTTGGGGCGCTGAGGCTGGGTGCCGTCGTCGGGCGCTTCCTGTTCGTCCTCCGACATCTCCTCGCCGTCGACCTCGACCATCTGCTGGTCGTCGTCCTGCGGCTGGCCTTCCTGGAACTCGACCTCCTCGGAGGATTCGCCTTGCGGCTCTTCGCTTTCGCCGCTGTCCTGCTGCTGCTCCTGCTGTTCCTCGGAGCTGCTGTCCTCGGTGTCCTCGTTCGACTCGTCGTCCGGATTCTCGCCCAGCTCGTCGCCGAGATCGAGATCGCGCAGCACCGTGCGCACGATCCTGGAGAACTGCTGCTGGTCGTGTTCCTGATCGACGAGGCGGGCGATGTCGCCGGCGGCGCGCTCCTCGATGAAGGGCCGCCACAGATCGACGATGCGCTGGGCCGATTTGGGGGCCGGGCGTCCCGTCACCTTCTCGCGCACCAGCAGCGCGACGGCGTCGGCGAGCGGCGCGTCGGCGCGGTCCTTGATGCGGGCATAGCCCTTCGCGGCGTATTTCTGTTCGAGCACCGCGGCGAGATTGTCCGAGACGCCGGTCATCGCGTTGGCCCCGATGGCGTCCACCCGTGCCGCCTCGACGGCGTCGAAGATGGCGCGGGCGTTCGGCCCGGTCGGGGCGAACTGGCCGTGCAGCTTCTCGTCGTGGAAAGCGAGGCGCAGGCCGAACTGGTCGGCCTGGCCGCGCACCAGCGCGACGTCGGCGGCGGGCATGTCGCGAGCCGGGACCGGCAGGCGGGCGCGGATGCCCTTCAGGGCCGGCGGCTCGGTGCCGTAGGTGACGGTCAGCTCGGGCTCGGCGGCGATCGAGCGCGTGGTCTGCGCCACCGCGCGCTTGAACCGTTCGATCTGGGTCTCGGCTTTCATGGGATTTTCATAGCCGACGCCGGGGCGGCTGTCAGCGTGCCGTTGGGGCAGAAGGCCAGGACTTGGGCGCGGATTCGTGCTAGAAGCCCTGAAAGGAGAGCGCCATGACGGAAGCGGCAGCCCAACGCATCATTCTCGACCCGGCGGTTGTGGCCGGCAAGCCGATCATCGCGGGCACGCGCATATCGGTGGAGTTCATTCTCGACCTGCTGGCGCAGGGCTGGTCGGAAGCCGATGTGCTGGAGAATTATCCCCATATCACGCGAGAGGACATCATCGCGTGCATCGCCTATGCGCGCGACATCGTGAAGTCGGAGCGCGTCTATCCCAGCGCCGCCTGAGGTGCGTTTCCTCGCCGACGAGAATGTGCCGTTGGCGCTGATCGCCCGGCTGCGATCGCTGGGACACGACGTCCTGTGGGTCGCCGAAACAGCTCCGGGCATCGACGATGCCGAGGTGCTGCGGCTTGCGCGGACCGACACGCGGGTCTGCATCACCTTCGACAAGGATCTGGGCGAGATCGCCGCGCAGCAGCCCGATCTGGCCGTCACGGGCGTCATTCTGCTGCGCGTGCCGATGCCGACGCCGGCCGAAGCGGCGGCGCTCGCCGAAACGATCGGCGCGCAGCCGGACTGGCCGGGCCATCTGTCGATCGTGGAACCCGGCCGCAGGCGGATGCGGCCGCTCCGGCCCCGGTCCTAGGCGACCATCACTTTCGCGGCGCTTTCGGGCAGCTCCTCGCCGAAGCAGCGCTGGTAGAACTCGGCCACCGTCGCACGCTCCATCTCGTCGCACTTGTTGAGGAAGGTGACGCGGAAGGCGAAGCCGACATCGCCGAAGATCTCGGCGTTCTCGGCCCAGGTGATGACCGTGCGCGGGCTCATCACGGTGGAGATGTCGCCGTTGATGAAGGCCGAGCGCGAGAGGTCGGCGACCCGCACCATGGCGGCGATCTTCTTGCGCCCTTCCGGCGTCTGGTACGACTTCGACTTGGAGAGGACGATCTCGACCTCCTTGTCGTGCGGCAGATAGTTCAGCGTGGTGACGATCGACCAGCGGTCCATCTGGCCCTGATTGATCTGCTGCGTGCCGTGATAGAGGCCGGTCGTGTCGCCGAGGCCGATCGTGTTGGTCGTCGAGAACAGGCGGAAATGGCTGTGCGGACGGATCACGCGGTTCTGGTCGAGCAGCGTCAGCTTGCCCGCCACTTCCAGCACGCGCTGGATCACGAACATCACGTCCGGGCGGCCGGCGTCGTATTCGTCGAAGACCAGCGCCACCGGACGCTGGAGCGCCCAGGGCAGGATGCCTTCGCGGAACTCGGTGACCTGCTTGCCTTCCTTCAGGACGATGGCGTCCTTGCCGACCAGATCGATGCGGCTGATGTGGCTGTCGAGGTTGACGCGGATGCAGGGCCAGTTGAGGCGCGCAGCGACCTGCTCGATATGGGTCGACTTGCCGGTGCCGTGATAGCCCTGGACCATGACGCGGCGGTTGAAGGCGAAGCCGGCGAGGATCGCCAGCGTCGTCTCGCGGTCGAAGCGGTAGGCCTCGTCGAGGTCGGGCACGTAGGACGAGGCCTTCGAGAAGGCCGGGATCGTCATCTTCGTATCGATGCCGAACACGGTCTTGGCGTCGACGGTGATGTCGGGCGCGGCCTCCGGGCTGAGGCCCTCGGTCATCTCGGCCATGGTCTGAAATCCTGCGGCGTTATGTTGTTCGGAGCGTTTCGCCGGCGGCCGCGCCGGGGGTCGGCCTGCCGGGGCGGGCGGGCCTAGCTGAAGTTCGACTTCTTCAGCACGCCGTATGCGCGGATCACCTGCGCAAGCCGTTCCTCGGCCGACCGGTCCCCGCCATTGACGTCGGGATGGTAGCGTTTCACCAGTTCCTTATAGGTCCGCTTCACATCGTTCAAGGATGCCTCGACGGTAAGCCCCATCACGGTCAGGGCCTCCATCTGGAGCTTGCCGACGATCTTGACCCGGCCGGCCTTGGTGTCGTTGCGGGTGGTGGTCGCCTGGCCGTCCTCGAAGACCTGGTAGGTGTCCTGGGTGCGGCCGGCGAAGCGGGCCTTCTCGGCGCGCATCTGCCAGGGGGCGGAGAAGCGGTCCTTCAGCTTCCAGGTGGGGCGGTGGCCGGTCTGCGCGTCGCGCTGGAACTGCTGGACCTCGGCCTCGGACATGCCCTCGAAATAGTTCCAGTTCTCGTTGAGGGCCCGGACATGGTCGAGGCAGAGCCAAACCCGTTCGCGGGTGTTGTCCTTGCTTTTCGGGGCCTGGTGGGTGCCGGGCCTGGCGCAGCCGGGCCGCTCGCACACCTGCACCTTCGGCCGCGCGGGTCCGCGGTCCTTGCCGATGCGGAAATCGATCGTCATTCGAGGGGCGTCGCCGGTGTCGGACATCTCATGGTGAATTATGGGAAGCGGGCCTTAACAAGACAAGAAACGGTTGTGCTTGACTTGGGGCGCGAAGCGGCTTCGGTGCGGGGTCATGACCGTCGAAGACACGATCCGCGCCAAGCTGACCGCCGCCCTCGCGCCGCTGGCGCTGGAGGTGGAGAACGACAGCGCCCGCCATGCCGGGCACGCCCACCTGACCCACCACCTCAAGACGCAGGGGCGGGGGCCTGAGGAGGCGAGCGGCCAGACTCACTTCAACGTGAGCATCGTTTCGGCCGCCTTCGCAGGGATGAGCCGTCTCGCCCGCCAGCGCCTCGTGCACGAGGTGCTGAAGGACGAGCTGGCCGGGCCGGTCCATGCGCTCGCCATCCGGGCGAAGGCGCCGGGGGAATAGCCCTCAGCGGGCGTGGGTGACGCCGCCGTCGACGATCAGCGTCGAGCCCACCACATAGTCGCCCGCGCGGCTGGCGAGATAGATCGCGGCGCCCGCCATGTCCTCGTCCGTACCGATGCGGCGCAGCGGGATGCGCTTCGCCGTCGCCTCGGCCTGGTCGCGGGCGACGGTGTTCATCTCCGAGGCGAAGGCCCCCGGCGCTATGGCGCTGACCGCGATCTGCTCGGGCGCGAGCTGCACCGCCATGCGGCGGGTGAGCTGGATGAGGCCGGCCTTGCTGGCGGCGTAGGAATAGGTCTCCTGCGGGTTGACCGAAATGCCGTCGATCGAGGCGATGTTGACGACCTTGGCGACATGGTCCTTCGCGGCGGCGCGCAGCAATGGCAGCAGCGCCTGGGTGAGGAAGAAGGGCGATTTGAGGTTGAGGTCCATGACCTTGTCCCAGCCCTTCTCGGGGAAGACGTCGATCGGCTCCAGCCAGGCGGCGCCGGCGTTGTTGACGAGGATGTCGAGCTTCGTCTCGCGGGCGGAGATGGCGGCGGCGAGGGCCTTGGCGCCGGCGACGGTGGAGACGTCCATCGGCAGCGAGACGATCTCGCCGAGGGCGGAGAGTTCGGCGGCGGTGGCGTCGCAGGCGGCCTGCTTGCGCGAGGAGATGTAGACCTTGGCCCCGGCTTTCAGGAAGCCGGCGGCGATCATCCTGCCGATGCCGCGGCTGCCGCCGGTGACGAGCGCGATGCGGCCCTTGAGCGAAAAGAGGTCGAGAGACATGAGCGGTCCTTCCCTGTCGTTCCTGGATTATGGCGCGGCGTCGATGAGGCGGCGGACGGATGAGGGGTCGATGTCCCTGGCGATGAAGGCGTCGCCGATGGCGCGGGCGAGGATGAAGGTCGCCTTGCCGCCGACGACTTTCTTGTCCTGCGCCATGTGGTGCAGGAGTTCGTCCGTCGAAGGGCGCGGGCCGGGGATGTCGGCGAGGCGATAGGGCAGGCCCATGCGGGCGAGATGGCCGGCGACGCGGTGCGGCGTCTGGCCGTCGCAGAGGCCGAGGGCGGCCGAGAGGTCGAAGGCGAGCTTCATGCCGATGGCGACGCCCTCGCCGTGCAGCAGGCGCTGCGAATAGCCGGTCGCCGCTTCGAGCGCGTGGCCGAAAGTGTGGCCGAGATTGAGCAGCGCCCGCTCGCCGGTCTCGTGCTCGTCGCGCTCCACGACGCCCGCCTTGGCGCGGACGCTCGTCGCCACCGCGCGGGCGAGGGCCGCGCCGTCACCCTTGAGCAGGCCTGCGCCGTCGCCGTCCAGCCAGTCGAAGAAGGCGGCGTCGGCGATGAGGCCGTATTTGACGATCTCGGCATAGCCCGCCTTCAATTCGCGCGGCGGCAGCGTCGCAAGGATCGCGGTGTCGGCGAGCACCAGGCGCGGCTGGTGGAAGAGGCCGACGAGGTTCTTGCCCTCGGGCACGTTGATCGCGGTCTTGCCCCCGACGCTGCTGTCGACCTGGGCGAGCAGCGTCGTGGGGATCTGCACGAAGCCCATGCCGCGCCGCACCAGGCCCGAGGCGAGGCCGACGAGATCGCCGATGACGCCGCCGCCGAGCGCGATCACCAGATCGCCGCGCTCCAGCCGGGCGGCAAGCAGGGCGCGGCAGACATGCTCAAGCTCCGCGAAGCTCTTGGTCTGCTCGCCGGGGGGGAGGACGATCGCCTCGTGGGCGACGCCGGCGGCGGCGAGGGCGCGCCCCAGCGTTTCGAGATGGAGCGCGGCGACCGTCGCGTCGGTGACGACGGCGACGCGCGCCCGCTTCAGCAGCGGGGCGATATGCGCGCCCGCTTCGGCGACGAGGCCGGGGCCGACCAGCACCTGATAGGAGCGCGCGCCGAGATTGACCGGAATGGCGGCGATGTCAGTCACGGCTTGTGGTCCTTCGGCAGCGCGCCGGCGTCTTCCAGCGCATGAATGATCGCCCGTACGACGCGGTCGTGCGGGCCGTCGCGGCTGTCGACCACGATGTCGGCCTCGGCATAGACCGGGTAACGCTCGGCGATCAGGCGTTTCATCGTGGCGCGCGGATCGCCGTTCTGGAGCAGCGGGCGGTGGCCCTTGCGCCCGACCCGCTCCATCAGCAGATCGAGATCGGCGCGCAGCCAGACCGAGACGCCGCGCGCCTTGATCGCGGCGCGGGTGCGCGGGTCCATATAGGCCCCGCCGCCGGTCGCCAGCACATGGCGGGGGCCTTCCAGCAGGCGGGCGATCACCCGCCGCTCGCCGTCGCGGAAGGCCGGTTCGCCGAAACGCGCGAAGATTTCGGAAACGGAACACCCCGCCGCCTCCTCGATGGCGTGGTCGGCATCGACGAAGGGCAGGTGCAGGAGATGGGCGAGACGCCGCCCGACCGTGGTCTTGCCCACGCCCATCAGCCCGACCAGCACGATGGTGCGTTCGGCAAGGGCGGGGCCGGTTTCTGGCCCGCGATCGCTGGGTCCGTGTTCCATGTCGCCCCGTCCCTAGCGCACCCGTCCCCAATCGCAAAGCCGCCTCAATCGGACGTCAATACTTCCACGTCAGGGTTGACCCCTGCGGGACGAAGGGCCAATCCGTGCGAAGCAACCGAATCGCAACCAGGGCCGAACCCATGTCGCGCAGCGCCGTTTTCTCAGTATTGCTGCTTGGTCTGGTGATTGCCGGGTTCGCGGGGCTGGTCTACCTCGCCAATTCGTCCGAACCGCCGCAGCGCCAGGTGGAGCAGACGATTCCGGATGACAAGCTCCCGAAATAGCCTCGCCGCGCTTCTCGCCGCGCTCGCCCTCGCCGGTCTCGCCGCCGCGCAGGACGGCAGCGGCATTCCGCGCGACCCCTCGCAGGACGCCCCGGAGCGCAAGCCGCCCAAGCGCGAAGGATCGCTCGCCGTGCCGCTGCCCCCCGAGGGGACCATCGGCAATCCGGCGACCCCGACCCCTTCGGAGGATTTCCTGCCCTCGGCGGAGCCCGAAGCCGGGCAGGCGGGCGATCTGCCCAACCCCACGGACGGCGGCGACACGCCGGTGCAGCCGGGCGTCCTCGACGCCGCCACCGAGGAGACGCCCAATTCGCTGCCGATGGGCGAACTGCCCGCGGACATCTCGCGCCGCCAATTGCTGGAACAGCAGAACCACGACATGCAGCCCTCGACCGTGACGGTCGAGGAACTGGGCACGGTGGACGCCTCCGAGACCGGCACGCTGGACGAGGCCGATGGCGGCCTCGGCGGCGCGCTGTGGGACGGCTCGGACTATCCGACCGTCGCCGATCTTCTGGACGAGATGCCGGTCGCCACGCTCTCGCCGGCGATGAACGCGCTTGCCCGACGCGTGCTGCTGACCGGCGCGAAACCGGCCGATCCCAACAGGGACGGCCCGACGCTGTTCGACATCCGCACGGCGAAGCTCGCCGAAGCGGGCCTCACCGCCGATCTGGTGAGCCTGCTCGACGCGGCGGGCGGCAAGGAACAGGGCGATCCCGAGGCCCGCGCCGCCGCGCTGCTGCTCGCCGGACGCGAGAGCGAGGCCTGCGGCGCGGCCGACGCGGCCGGGACCGGCGACGTTCAGGCGCTGCCGCTGCGCGCGCTTTGCCAGATCGCCGCCGGCGACGGCGCGGCGGCGGCGCTGTCCGCCGATCTGGCGCGGGTCAAAGGGGCGGGCGACGCCGCCTTCTTCGCGCTCGTCGCCCATCTCGCCGAAGGCGCGCCGCTCGATCCGGCGGCGCTGAAGGGCCTTACGCCGGTGACGCTGGCGCTCGCCCGCCGGGCGAAGGCCGAACCGGGCATGGCCGCGCTGGAAGGCGCGACGCCCGGCGTTCTCGCCGCGCTTGCCGCCGATGCGGCGCTGCCGGCCGATCTGCGGCTTGCGGCCGGCGAAGCCGCCGCTGCGCGCGGGGCGATGGACGGCGCGGCGCTGCTGGAGCTGTTCCGGTCGGTCAAGTTCAAGAGCGCCGAGTTCAAGGCGGCGGCGCAGGAGGGCGCGCGCGGCGGCGCGCTGCTGGTGCAGGCGGCAATCGCCGCCGAGGGCCTGGAGCCGCGCGCCAAGGCGATCGAGGCGGCGATGGCCCATGCCGGAGCGCGCGGCCTCGCGCCGCTCTATGCCGCATTGCTGGCGCGCGCCGCCTGGGAGGAGCCGCCCTCGGCGGCGCTCGCGCCCTATGCCGACACGCTGACCCGCATCCTGCTGGCGACCGGGCGGGCCGACCGCGCCGCCGACTGGCTGAACGCCGAAGGGGCGCTGCCGGGGATGCTGCGCGACGAGACCGAATTGCGCGTCGCGGTGGCGCTGCCCACGCCGGCGCGCGCGGCGGCGGCGTCGGGCGCACTGGCGCGGCTCGCGGCGGCGAGCGCCGCCGATGCGGCGCTGGCGGCCCGCGTGCTGATCTATGCCGGGGCGCTCGATGCGATGGGTTACGCCGTTCCGCCCGAGGCGCAGAGCCTGTTGCAGTCCTCGCCGCAGATCGCCGGGGCGCCGGGCGGCGGCGTCGAGACCGCCGAACTCGCCGAAGCGGCGCAGGCGGGCCGCAAGGGCGAGACGATCCTGCGCGCCCTCATCCTGCTCGGCGCGGGCGGGCCGGCCGAAGCTCATCCCGCCTCGGTGATCGAGGCGGTGGCGGCGCTCGCCAGGGTCGGCCTGACCGCCGAGGCGAGCGAGATGGCGCTGGAAGCGGCGCTGGCGCGGCCGCGTTCGGGCGGGGGCGGCTGATGGGCCGTCCGCGCGCCCCGGCGCCGGCCGGCCTGCAGGGCCTCCATCATCTCGAAGCGTTTCTGGAAATGCTGAGCGCGGCGCGCGGCGCGGCGAAGAACACGCTCGACGCCTATCGCCGCGATCTCGTCGATCTCGCCGCGTTCCTGAAGCCTCGCGGGCGCGCCCTCGCCGAAGCCCGCGCCGACGACCTCACCGCCTATCTGGCGCGGATGGAGGCGGCGGGGATGGCGCGCACCACCGCCCAGCGGCGGCTGTCGGCGATCAAGCAGTTCTGCAAATTCCTGTTCGCCGAAGGCGTGCGCGCCGACGATCCGTCCTCGATGCTGGACGCGCCCAAGCGCGCCCGCACGCTGCCCCGGATCGTCGGCGAGGACGACGTGGCGAAGCTGCTCGCCTGCGCGGCGGCCGATCCGAGCGCGAAGGGCCTGCGCTTCCGCGCGCTGATGGAGATCGCCTGCGGCTCGGGCCTCAGGGTCAGCGAACTCGTCTCGCTGCCGCTGAGCGCCGCGCCGCGCACCGGGCGGATGATCTTCGTGCGCGGCAAGGGCGAGAAGGAACGCATGGCGCCGATGAGCGTCGAGGCGCGCGCCGCGCTCGACGCCTGGCTGGAGGCGCGGCCGCTGACGCTGAAGCGCGGGGCGAACGGGCGGCCGATCGAGTCGCGGTTCCTGTTTCCATCGCCCGCGCGCGCCGGGCATCTGACGCGCCAGCAATTCGCGCTCGACCTGAAGGACGCGGCGCTGAAGGCCGGGGTCGATCCCAGGCGGCTGTCGCCGCACAAGCTGCGCCACGCCTTCGCCACCCATCTGCTGAGCCGGGGGGCCGATCTGCGCAGCCTGCAGACCATGCTCGGCCACGCCGACATCGCCACCACGCAGATCTACACCCATGTCGTGGACGAGCGGCTGCGCGAGACGGTCGAACAGGCGCACCCTTTGTCGCAGAGACGCCGTCCGGCCTGAATGCGAGACTGACGGCGAGAAGGCCGCGCTTCGGGCGCTCGCGCCTCACCGGACGATCGCGTCATGACACTCAGGTCGAAGCTCTTTCGCGGCGACGCCAAGCTGGAGGCCTGTCTCGTCAGCGATCCGGCCCATGTCACGCCGAACGCGCAAGGCCCGCACGTCGCCAAGATCCATACCGCGCTCTTTCTCGCCGACGGCGCGTCGGTCGCCTCGGCGGAGCTGGAGCGCCAGCTCTACGGCCCGTCGACCGCCGCGGCGGTGCTCGCCTACAAGCGCAAGCGCAACATCGTCAACCGCAGCTACCAGACCCAGGCCGACAACATCGTCGGCAAGATGACCATCGCCGCGCTCGACGCCGACGTTCTGCTGCACGAATTGAAAGGCCCGCTGCCCAACGGCGACGCGGCCAACACGCAGTTCACCTGACCATGGCCGGATCGCTCGACGCCAAACAGGTCTCGTTCGCCGTCACCAGCACGGGGGCGGTGGCGGGATCGGCGGTGGACGATTCCAAGAACCGCTTCTTCGGCCATCTCACCAAGGGATGGAACGGCCGCATCTGGAACGAGGACGCGATCACCTGGAAGGCGAGCGCGCCGTCGTCCATTCCGGCCAAGGAGGTGCCCGACTGGGAATTCGGCTTCGTGCAGATCGCCGAGGCGACGCAGTTCCAGGCGTTCTATTCCTCGCGCATTCCGAGCGAAGGGGCGATCATCCTCGACTATTTCATCAAGCCGGCGATGACGCAGACCATCCTGCTCGACGGCGGCTCCAGCACCGCCTCCGAGCCCTGGTATCGCGAACCGGGCGGCAATGTGCAGCCGGGCGGGCGCATCGAGGCGGCGTCGGGCGACCATCCGGGCCTCGCGGTGCCGCTGAGGCTTGAGAACAAGGTCTGCTCGTATGTGAAGAACTATCTCTTCCACGTCTTCATGGACCGCCGCTTCTGGACGGTGTTCGCGGCGAAGCCGCCGGGCGGGCCGATCCAGTATGTCGGGCACTTCGCCTGGCGCGTGCGCTACGAGTTCATGCTGAAATGGCAGAACAAGGCGGCGGTCGTTTCGAAGAACGCCTCGGTCGTCACCGTTCCGTCCAAGGGCGAGAGCGGGCGGCCGACCGAAGCGGCGATCCAGGCGATGCTCGACGCGCCCAAGGGGCCGCGCGCCAACGAGGTCGGCACCAAGGCGCAGATGTCGACCGAGACCGGCGCGGACCCCAACCGGCGCGACCTGCCGCGCCGCTTCGCCAATACGCCGGCCGATTTCTGGACGCAGACCTGAGGCCTAGAGCGGCTCGGGGGCTTTCAGCGATTCGACGTCGAGGCTGGCGCAGACCGAGCAGTAATTGCCCTCGGCGCGGATGACGAATTCGAGGCTCTCGGCAAAGTCGCCGCCGCGCGTCCAGGCGTCCTTGAAGCGCAGGGTCTGCGGCTTCATGCCGGGCGGGGCATAGACGCCGGTGATGACGTAGCGGCCGACCGGGAGGTCGAGGATCTTGCCGTATTCGGGCGTGCGCTCCGCGCCGCCCTTGCGCACGATCGGCGGGATGGTCGAGCCGTCGATCAGCGCGCCCACCGGGGTGAGCGTGTAGGTGATGTTCTCCTGGTCCTCGATATAGGTGAAGTCGGTGCCGAGATTGACGTAGATGAAGGCCCCGTACTCGCCCATGTCGGGCGGCTGTTTGCGGCCCGTCAGCGTCCAGGTGAAATTGCGCACGCCGCCGTCCGCCGCGTCGAAGGAGTCGGTGACGTCGGGCTTCAGGTCGATCTTGAAGGTCTGGCCTTCCCAGACGCGCTCCATCGTCGCGTAGGCGCGATAGGCCCCGAAGCTGACGCGGGCGCGGTAGGAGCCGTCCTCCTTGGTCGTCACGAAGACGTTGTTGTCGCCGATCCCGTCGATGAAGATCTGGATGCCGGCGAGCGGCTGGCCGGCCGCGTCGGTCGCGACGCCATAGACGAAGCCGGGCTCGACCGGCTGGGCGGGCGGGGTTTGCGCCGCGGCGGCGGCGGTCAGAAGGGCGGCGAAGGCGAAAATCGTCGTGGCGCGGGCCATGGGGCGTTCCGGAGGCGTTGGGCGGGGCGGTTTAGGCGGCGGCGGGCCGCCAGTCATTGGCATCCGTCACGTTTGCGCGCTTTTTGGACGCCGGCCGGCGGGGTTTCGCGGTAATGTGAGGCGGTCCCGTCCGAGGAGGCTTCGATGCTGCGTCCGCTGCGCCCCGCAATCCTCGCCGCCGCCCTGCTGGCGGCCCCCGCCGCGCTCGCCGGTCCGGCCGCCGACAAGACGGCCGAGCATCTCTATGCGGGGACGCTGAAGGCCGGGGAGATCGAATTGCAGGCGATGGCGATCGCCAGCCCCGACGACGCGGAGGCGGTCGCGGGCCTCGGCATGCTGCAATTCGCCGAAGCGATCGAGCGCTTCGCGCAAGGGATGTACCGGCACGGGCTGGAGCCGGGCGGGCGCTCGTTCGGGCCGCTGCTGAGGATGCCGCTACCCTATAACCCGTCGCCCGAGCCGCTGAGCTACGAGGAGCTGCGGGCGATCTTCACGACGCTCTCGTCTGATCTCGATCTGGCGGAGTCGACGCTGTCGCGGGTGGGGGCGCGGGAGGTGAAGCTGCCGCTCGCCACCGGGCGCATCCGCATCGACGTGAACGGCGACGGCACGGCGGACGAGAACGAGCAGCTCGTCGCGCTCGCCTTCGGCGACAGCGCGCCGGCCGAGTTCAAGGCGCAGAACGAGGCCTTCGTCGTCGCCTTCGATACGGCCGATATCTATTGGCTGCGTGGCTACGCCAATCTGCTCGCCACGGTGTCCGATTTCTGGCTCGCCTTCGATTTCCGCGAGACCTTCGACCTCACCTTCCACCTCATCTTCCCGCGCGCCGGGCTGCCCAACGGAACGGCGCTGGCGACGCCCGCGCTGCTGAGCGGGATGCGCGCGGACGAATTCGCCGACGTCATCGCGCTCATCCATCTGATCGACTGGCCGGTCGCCGACCGGGCGCGGCTCAAGGGCCTGGCGGCGCGCGGTCTTGCGGTCATCGACCTCAACCGCAAGACCTGGGCGGCGGCGCGGGCCGAGACCGACGACGACCGCGAATGGCTGCCGGCGCCGGGTCAGAAGAGCGGCGTGATGGTCGGCATGGAGGTGACGGACGAGCGGCTCGACGCCTGGCTGGCGGCGCTGACCGAGGCGGAGGCGGTGCTGAACGGCACCAAGCTCGCCGGGCACTGGCGCTTCGCCAAGGGCTTCAACCTGCCGCGCGTCCTCGACGAGATGCAGAGCTTCGATCTGGTGCTGTGGCTCACCGGGCATGCGGCGCTGCCGTTCCTGGAGGACGGCCCGGTCGCCAGCAGCGCGGCCTTCGACAACGCCGAGCGCGTGTTCGCGGGCGACATCCTGACCTACGCCTTCTGGTTCAACTGACGGCGGCCTGACGGGCGGCCGGGTTCGCGGCGCGGCGCGGCCTTGACGGCGCAGGGCGTTTTTGCATAATCACCATTATGCCAAAACAAGTCGACCACGCCGACCGCATCCGCACCATCGCCTCGGCGGCGATCGCGGCGATCGGCGAGGTCGGGCTGGACGCGCTGCGCCTGCGCGA
>JAXMDZ010000024.1:0-41986 GCA_046348585.1 Alphaproteobacteria bacterium | reverse complement strand
CTATGGCCGGGTTCAACCCGGCCATCCCGGGGGAGGTGGCGGCGAAGCCGACGGAGGGGGCGATCCCGCCGGAAGGGGGCCGGAGAAAAAAACCGGCCGAGCCAAATCCGACACCTCCTTCGAAGTCCGCCCCCACAAGCTGAAGGGCAAACGCCTCACCCGCCCCGGCGCGCCCAAAACCTTCGGCAGCCGCAGGAAGTGACCCACTTGTCGGACTGCATCAATTTTGATACATAGATGCAGCCGCTCAAACGGATCGAAGTCGCTTTCTTCTTAGGCGCCAGCGACAAGGAACCTGTCCGGGATTGGCTGAAGTCGCTGCCTGCCGGGGACCGCAAGATCATCGGCGACGACCTTCAGGCGCTGGAGTTTGGATGGCCTGTGGGGATGCCGCTATGCCGCCCGATGGGAAAGGGACTGTTCGAGCTGCGAAGCACGCTGCCGAACCGGATCGCACGCCTCCTGTTCATCGCGGTGGATGAACGACTGGTCCTGCTCCACGGCTTCATCAAGAAGACGCAGAAAGCGCCGCAAGCCGATCTCGATCTGGCGCTGACACGAAAGAAACTGGTGGAACGCGGATGAAGAAGAATCCCCATATCGGCTCGACGCTAGAATCCTTCCTCAAGGAGGAAGACCTCTACGAGGAAGCCGTCGCCGCCGCGCAGAAGAAGGTGCTCGCCTGGCAGATCGAACAGCTCATGGCCAAGCGCAAGGTGACAAAGTCCGAAATGGCCAGGCGCATGAAGACCAGCCGCGCCGCCGTCGACCGCCTGCTCGATCCCGCGAATGCCTCGGTCACCCTCTACACATTGAACCGCGCCGCCTCCGCCCTCGGCCAGCGCGTCGAGCTCAAACTGGTGAAGGCGGCCTGAGCCCACCCCTTTCCAAATCCTCCGGCGCGCTCCCCTCTTCCTCATCCTGAGGAGGGGTCCCTTCTTCCTCATCCTGAGAGGCGCTCCCTTCTTCCTCATCCTGAGGAGGGCGCGCCTTCGCGCCCGTCTCGAAGGACGCACCAAATCCGACGTCGAAGCCCACCCCCACAAGCTGAAGGGCAAACGCCTCGCCCGCCCCGGCACGCCGCAGACGTTCGGGAGTCGGGGGAAGTGAGAGGAGGAGGCGTCAAGCTCCGTTCGCGGCGTTTAAGAACGATACTTCGCCAGCAGTTAGACGCATTGCCATTTGTGGTGGATGAAAGCCTGGCCTCATCGCCCTTAGGCGTTTCATCTCAATGGGCTTCTTGGACACAACGGAAGTCAAAAAAATTGCGACAGCCTCCGAAGCTCCAAAAAAATAGGCATCAAACTCGGCGCGCGACAAATTGCTAGTCTCGGCGCTCACTGACCAAATGACGTCGGGTTCGCCGCGAACAACCTTTTCGACGCGCGCAGTTGCGATGATGGCACCGACCGGCTTCGTAGCGTAAATCCAAAGCCTCGCTCCGACGTTCAACCTTAGCACCCGGCGCCTAAGCTCTATCTTTTTCTGTTTGGCTAGAATTGCTGACGCGTGCCGAGGGTGGATCGATATGATGACATCATCCATGAGCCGAGCCCGACCAACCGTCGCTCAAGATTGTGGCTGCCTGACTGCTCGTAATGGACACAGACGTCACAAGATTCGTTCCACCGGTAGCCTCGAGCCTCTTAAGCCGCGCGAATGATACGATCGACGGCAGGGCAAGCAGGTTGTCAAACCTAGTCAAAAGCACGTCGCGCGTAGCTGAGAAAGCTTCGACATCTTCTACGACAATCCGTCGCCGCGCGTCTCCCGCGACCTGATCTTTCTTAACCACAAGCGAGTCGACCACACGCGCGACTGCGACGACCGCGCCTCGACCACCATTCTTGAGCGACTCGTAGAAGAAAATCACTCCATCCGGTTTCATCAGCTTGGCGGCGCGTGGGGTACTTATGTAGGCACGCGTCGCAAAAAACGCTGCGTCCTTGTTGCCAATGAAATCGAACTTCGACTGCATGCTGGTCCCCAGCAGTTCATCTGAGTACGTTCGATTTATGGGAGCAATCACAGCGGGCCGACTCGGCCACAAATACAAGGAGGGGCCGACGTAGTCTTCAAGCGACTTCGTTCGAACTTGCCCAACCTTCCCGGAGGCTGATTTTACATTGAGCACACTTTCATCAGACACACGCTTCGGCGTGACTTCGGGAAGGATCAAGCCCGTCCTTCGCCTGATTGAACTAACTTCCCCGACCCAGTTGTGCGCTGTCAGCGGCCTACCAAGCGCAATTTTGTTATGTGTTTGCCCGTCCGCTGATCGAGTGAAGCCCCTAGCTGCCGCGACCTGATTCACTGAGTGCTGACCCGGCAGATGCGCCAACCGGACCGTCACAGCACCCTCAGAGCTAACCGTACGGAGTAGCCCGTCGAGCAAGACCTCCGCGAAATACGAGCAATCGGCGTGCTCTTGAAGAACATGCACGAGCGCTGCGTAGTCGTACTTGCTGCCGGCGATTTTGAACGCGAGCCCGACTGCAACTCGATCATCGCCGTCTATTATAACCTTTCCAAATGCTAGATCGCGAAAGTCTGGCGGCAGGCCTTTTGGCAAACGTCCTTCGACGTTTGCGGCACTGCTGTATTCTATAAAGTCGGACTTCGATAAGGAAGCGATGACAAAAGTATCAGCACGGCTCGGCTCAAAAGGGGTAAGATTTTCGTCGACTAGAAACCAGGAATTGATCTCTGCGAGTGCGGCCAAGTCGATCCCAAATTTTGCCAACAATTTGGATCTCGCGTCTAGCAGCTTCCCGTCACGGGTGATGAACGCCGTTGCTCTCGATAGAGCAGCATGAGCTAGGTGTTTTGCATCGCTCCGAGCTTGCCCTGATCCGGTCTGCTTACTCAGCGTCTCCGCAAAAACCATCTGGTGAATCTGGGCGGACATTTCAGCCAATTTCTGCGAATCGGCCTTTGGCAATCGCGGCAACTGAAGTGCCATTTGCAGTACAACGTCAGTGCTCACCCCGACCGATGTTCTGCGAAGCTCGGCGACAAACTCATCAGCAACTGCCAATCGCACCTCGTGCCGCAAAGCTGCGCCGAACAATTTTTGTGCGATATCGGCATGTATCCGCGATTTGGCGAGGTCGAGAAAGACATTGAGATCGATTGCAAGAAGCGGTGGCTCAACACTGGGCCGCGCTGGCACTGAGAGATCTAGGCTGTTTTCTCTGCGTGCAGCCATAGAGAACAGGTTGTCGCTATCCAGCGGCCGAACATGCTGGATGATCATGCGCTTTCGTGACTGACCGCCAGCGCGAGTGGAGATAGGCTCAAACGCGTTCCGCCGATAGAAGCTCAATGCAGCTGGTAAGTTCGACGCTATGTCGGCCCGAATTTCGTTGTATCCAGCGCGTTCCCGATCGGATGCGAAGTACCTCATCAGAGATGCTGCTACCCCCTCCCTTCGGAGAGAGGGCTGCACAGCGATCTGGACGATCTTTGAAGACGGGAATACCCCTCCATGCATCAAGTAGCCTGCCAAGGTTAGCCTGCCACCGACTTCATAAATGGCCGCGATAATGCGGCCCCGTTTGATGGCTTCTTCAAAACTGGAAGCAGGGATGAACCCCAACTCTTCCTTGTGCGCATCTGCCAGCCGCTGAATATCGGAAGCAAATGGCAAAATTGCGGGAATTTCATCTCGGATTTTTACTCGCAAAGGCACCGCGTTATCTGTCCACATGCTTGTAGGTGGCTGATCTATCTCACAGTTTCCTCACTTTCGACAACCTAGCACGCCTTGTGACCCTGCAGAACGTGCCGACGCCAAATCTCGTTGGCGGCTAGGTCATAAATTCCCCTAAACCCTCTCCGTCTCCTTCGGCACCTCAACCTTCCGCGGCCGCTGCTCCGCCTTCGGCTTCGGCAGCAGCCTGAACCGCGTCTGGCACCAGGCGAAGTCGATATTGATGTCCAGCAGGGCGTCGCCCCGTCCGCACGGGCACGCGAACTCGTAGACCCCATAGACGCGATAGGTCTCGCCGGCGATCAGCGGCACCGCCTCGCCCGTCACATGGTTCGGCGCCGCGTTCACACAGAGAACCAGATCGCCAGGGCCAACCGCATCGCTCATCGGACCGTCAGGCTACCCCCGATGGGAGCGAGCCGCCACCATCCGCATGGCCCCCGCGCCGCCTTCGCCCATGCCGGGGCCGGGCGGCACGCGAACGCCCCGCCGCGCCCGCTCCAACCTTGACGAAGTGGAATATTATCCTATAAACGGCGTATGACCGCCGCTTCCCGCCACATGGCTGACGCTCCCCACCCCCTCCCCCCTCGGGGGCGGGTGAGGAACGAAGATGCTTTGTGTCGTGGGCGCGCAATTTTCTGTCTGCGGCCCGGCCGCCGCCAATGACGAACGCTTCCGCCCGACAGCCGCTCTCGCTCGTCTTTCTCGGCGACCTGATGCTCGGCCGCGGCGTCTCGCGGGTCCTGCCGCGGCGCGGGCCGGACTGGTTCTGGGGCGACACGCTGCCTTTGCTGCGCGCCGCCGATGGCGTCATCGCCAATCTGGAAAGCCCCATCACCGCGCGCACGCGCCGCGCCTTCTGGAAGGCGTTCCACTTCCGCGCCGTGCCCGAGGCGATCGGCATCCTCGCCGCCGGCGGCGTGCGCTGCCTGGCGCTCGCCAACAACCACATGCTGGACTACGGCGCGGAGGGTCTCGCCGACACCGTCGCCGCTCTCGACCGCGCCGGCATCGCCCATGCCGGGGCCGGGGCGGACGCGAGCGCCGCCGCCGCCCCCGCCCTCTTCGCCGCCGGTGCCGACCGCATCGGAGTCGTCGTCGCGACCGACACGATGCCGGAATTCGCCGCCGGCCCGGCGACGCCCGGCACGCACTACATCGCCATCGACGGCGCGGAGGACGCCGCCCGCCTCGCCCCCGCCATCGCCCATCTGCGCGCGGCGGGCGCGACCTTCCTCGTGCTCTCGCTGCACTGGGGGCCGAACATGCGGCTCTCCCCGCCGGAGCGTTACCGCAGCTTCGCCCGCGCGGCGATCGGCGCGGGGATCGACGTCGTGCACGGCCACTCGGCCCATCTCACCCAGGGCGTGGAGCGCTGCGGCCGCGGCCTCATCCTCTACGACACCGGCAATTTCATCGACGACTACTGGAAGTTTCCTTTCCTGCCCGACGACTGGTCGTTCGTCTTCGCGGTGTCGCGCTGGCCGGACGGGCGGCTCGATCTGGCGCTCACCCCGGTGCGGCTGCACCCCGCGCCGGTGCGCGTGATGACGGGGCGCGAAAGCGCCAGGCGCCGCCGCAAGATGATCGAGGCCTCCGCCGCCCTCGGCGCGCATCTGGACGATCGGGACGGCACGCTCCTGCTCGCCTGAACGCCGGTCGCGCCGGAAGCGGCGGCGCATAAGCAAAAGTTATCGCCGGGAACCGATGCAATCCCACGCACGCAATAAGGGAGATGTTCATTCCTTACACCTATCGTGCCGCCGATAGGGAATTCGGATGACTGCTGTCCTCAAACGCCCGGCGCGCTCGACCGCCTCGCTGATGCTGCTGCTCGGCGTGCCGACGGCGCTGCTCTTCCTGATCGGCGGCTACGTCCTCTATGCGCTGCTGTCGGAATCCGCCGGCCGCCTGAACGAAACCCAGCACGCCGGCGAACAGCGCCTCGCCCGCTCGTTCCTGCACCGCTACCAGGGCGAACTCAGCAACGTGGTGGGCGACTACTCGTTCTGGGACGAAATGTACGACTTCTTCCTCGACACCTCGAACACGGCCTGGGCCAACGACAATCTCGGCCCCTATGTCGCCACCGCCTTCGGCGCCGAGCACACCCTCGCCGTCTCCACCGAAGGCGAGATCGTCTATGGCTATCACGGCGACGCCGAAGGCGAGGTCCCGGAGTCCGATGCCGACCGGCAGCGCCTGAAGGACATCGCCCTGCGCGCCTTCGCCACCCGTCAGCCCGGCGCCCCCTCCGCCATCTCGGGCATGGTCGAATATCGCGGCATGCCCCACTTCATCGCCGCCTCCGCGGTCGCCGTTTCGGCGGCGGAGCGCATCGCGGCCGGCGAACAGCCGCACGTCGCCCTCATCCTGATGCGTCCCATCGACACGCATCTGATGAGCAACGTCGCCGCGGATTTCGGACTGGAAGCCCCGCATGTCGACCGCCATCTCGACGACGGCGTGGAAATGCTCGATCCGCTCGGCCGGCCGACCGGCTACGCCCTGCACTGGACCACGCGAGATGTCGGCGCCGACTTCCTCGCCTCGATCACGCCGTCCGTCTTCACGCTCATCGGCATCGGCTTCGCGACGGTGCTCTGCCTCGGCTTCATCTGGTTCGTCGTGCTGGGCCGGGTCCACGCCATCGAGGCGCGCGCCGAGGCCGCCGAACAGACCAGCGCGGCGAAGAACCTCTTCCTCGCCAATATGAGCCACGAGCTGCGCACGCCGCTCAACTCGATCATCGGCTTCTCCGAGATCCTCGCCTCGCAGGCCTTCGGCCCGCTGGGCGGCGACAATTACGTCGAATACGCTAGGGACATTCAGGTCAGCGGCCGCCATCTGCTCGGCGTCGTCAACGACATCCTGCTGATGTCCAAGCTCGACGCCGGCCAGCACCAGATCGCGATCGAGGAGATCGCGCTCGAGGAGATCGTCCGCGAATCCCGCCGCATGGTCGCCGCCGACGCCAAGGCGCGCGGGGTCGATCTCAAGGTCTGCGCCACCTGCGAGCCGCTGGAGGTTCTGGGCGGCCATCAGGCGCTGCGCCAGATCCTCGTCAACGTCCTGGGCAACGCCGTGAAGTTCTCGCCCGAAGGCGAGACCGTCGAGATCGTCTGGAGCCGGCTGAACCCGGCGCAGTGCCGGCTGACGATCGCCGATCGCGGCTGCGGCATGCCGGCCGACGTCATCGCGCGCCTCGGCAAGCCGTTCAACCAGTCCGACGACAGCTTCACCCGCTCCCACCAGGGCTCGGGCCTCGGCCTCGCCATCAGCCTCGGCCTCGCCAAGGCCATGGACATGGCGCTCGACGTGTCGAGCGAGCCCGGACGCGGGACCACCGTGTCGCTGACGCTGCGGCTGGCTGAGGGCCAACGCGACGTTCCGGCCCACCGCACGCTTCCGCCGCGCGACCTGCCTCGCGCCGCCTGATCGCCGCTCTGGGCCTCCCGGTCAGCGATCGGCGTCCAGATGGCGTTTCAGTCGATCGAGCCCGGCGAAAAGCTGTTCCAGTTCGGCGGCGCTCCAGCCTCCAAAGGCCGCCATGGTCGGCGGCTCCATCGCCGCCAGCGCCCGCGCCAGACCCGCTCTGCCCTTCGCCGTCATGGTCAGCACTTTGGACCGGCCGTCGGCCGCGTTGGGCGCGGCCTTCACGAAGCCTTTGGCGACCAGCTTGGCGACGGTCTTGGTCACCGCCGGCTGAAGCTGCTGCATATCGGAGGCGATGCCGGTGACGGTCTTTTCCGGCGGATGGCCGTGGGAGAAATGGACCAGCATCGAGAACTCGGGAAAGCCGAGGCCCAGCGGCTTCAGGATCCGCTCGGCGCGCGTGCGCTGGAGCTGCTCGATGATGCCGATCCAGGTCAGCGTCCGGAAGACCAGCGGGGGCGATGCGGGATCCATGTCCCGCCATCTCAGGCCCGGACGATGGCGTCAAGCGGCCGGCGCGGCGTCGGCGGCGGCGGCGCGGCATAGCCGAGGCGGAAGAACATCTGCACCGTCTCGCCGTCCGCCGCGCCGGCGACACCCTTGAATGTCCGCTGCAGCGCCGCCATCTCGGGATATTCCTGCAGCACTTGGCTCCACGGCGCCATCGCCACCCCGGCCCGCGTCGCCGCCAGGTTCAGCCGCACATAGTCCCGCCCCGCCCGCAACTGCATTTCGCGCGTATTCGCCGCCGTCGTCAGCCAGGCGAATGTCGATGTCGAAGCGGCGTCGGCGTCCAGGATCGAGCGCGCCGTGTCGCGCGCCGTGGAGCCGCGCCGCATCTGCTCCTCGACGCTCAGCAAGCCGAACCGCTTCAGCCACCAGAAGAACGGTCCGTGCATCGCCAGCCCGTCGCGGTGGGCGGCGATCTCGTCGGCGCCGATCCGCATCAGCTCTACCGACTCGCGATAGGTGCGGTCGGTGTCGACCTCGATCCGGAAGGCCTGCATGGCGATGTCGCGCAACCGGGCGACCGTCTCCGGCGCGCTCGTCACCGTCAGGCCGATATCGCCATCGCCGTGGACCGCGCGGAGCGCCGCCGCATGACCGCTCTCCAGCGCGCGCCCGGCCTCGAAGGGTACCTTGGCCGATCGCCGCAGCAGGATCTGCGCCGCCAGACCGTCCGGATCGGCGGCCGGCGCGGCGGAGAAGCTGAGCCACGCGAAGGGACGCGCGCCGAGATCGGCCTCGTCGATGCCGTCGGGCCACAGGCTCGCCTCGGTGCGCCAACCTTCGGCCGCGGCGGCGAGCACCAGCGTCTCCAGGAAGCAGCCGCAGCCGATGGTGATCTGGCGGCCCGGCGGATCGGTCATCGGCAGCATCCGGACGCGGTCGATGTATAGGGCGATCTCGCCCGGCGTCCGCAGGTCGGCCAGCCAGGACTGGAGATTGTGCGGATTGGGGGCCAGCAGGGCGAAGGCCAGCGCCTGCCGCCTCGGGTCCGTCTCGGTCGCAGGCGGCCCGGCCCAGCCCTCAATCGCCTCCGCCGGCATCCTGTCGCACCGCGACAGGCCCACGCCGGTGGCGGCGGCGAACACCGCACCCCCGCCCAGAACACGCACAAATCCCCTGCGGCTCAGCGCCATGACCGCCCCCATGTGCATTCCGATGCATGTAGTTATCTATTCCATAGAATATTGTCAATGCCCCCGGCCTCGAAACGGCGCCTGGCCGGACCTATATTGATGCCCACGGTGAAGGAGAGGACGATGCCCGACGACAAGATCGCCAAGACGGACGATGAGTGGAAGGCCGAGCTCTCGCCCGAGGCCTATCGGGTGACCCGCTGCGGCGGCACCGAGCGCGCCTTCACCGGCCCCTGGCTGCACGAGAAGCGCCCCGGCCTCTTCGTCTGCGTCGCCTGCGGCAACGAATTGTTCGACGCGGCGACGAAATACGAGTCCGGCTCGGGCTGGCCGTCCTTCTTCGACGTCGTCGACCGCGCCGCCGTCACGCTGAAGGAGGACGTGAGCCACGGCATGCGGCGCATCGAGGCGGCGTGCGCGAAGTGCGACGCCCATCTGGGCCATGTGTTTCCCGACGGGCCCGCGCCGACGGGCCTGCGCTTCTGCATGAACGGAACGGCGCTCGACTTCCGCCCGGACGAATCCTAGCGGACCCTATGGCGCTGGGATCGTGGCGATCGCATCCATGGCGATGCTGCCGAGCACCAGCGTATCGCCGAACAGGTTGACGCTGGTGACGCTGGTCACCCGGCCGGACGGGTCCTGCAGATTGGCGAACACATCGCCGTCCGCGCCGACCCCGATCGCCCAGCCATAGGGGCTGCCCTGCTCGGGAAAGCCGGTCAGGCTGAACAGATTGAACAGCATGCGCCTCAACAGCGGGCGCTCCGCCATCGCGTCGGCCTGTGCGTCGCGCGGCTGCACCAGCGCGATCCAGAAGCGGCCCTTCTCATCGGCGCTGATATTGTCGGGGAAGCCCGGCAGCGCGTCGATGAAGACATCGTGCGTGCCGGCCTTCGGCCCGCTCAACCAGACCCGCGCGACGCGATAGGCGAAAGTCTCGTTGACCAGCACGAACGACCCGTCAGCCGACAGCGCGACACCATTGGCGAAGCGCAATCCGTCCAGCACCACGCGCGTTTCGCCGGTGCGCGGATCGTAGGCGAGCAGGCGTCCATTGGGACGCCCCTCCCAGGCGTCCAGCATGAAATTGTCGGGGCCGCGCGTCGAGGCGTCCGAGAAATAGACGGTTCCGTCGGCGGCGATTGCCAGATCGTCGGCGAAGGCGATGGGCTTGTCGGCCGCCTTCACCGCCAGAACGGTGACTTCGCCGCCCGGCGCGACGCGCAGCAGCCCGCGCTGTCCGTCGGCGACGATCAGCGCGCCATCGGCGGCGAACTCCATGCCAAGCGGCCGGCCGCCTGTGTGCGCCACAAGCTCCGGCGGCGTCGAGCCATCGGCCTTCAGCCGCACGATGCTGCCGTCTTCAAGCCCGGTGTAGAGCAACCCGTCCGGCCCCCGAGCGACGTCTTCGGGACCATGGCCGGGCGCAATGCTCGCGAGGGTCGCGCCTTTCAGCGCTTCGTTCGGCGCGAAGGGTCCGGTCAGCCCGGGATTGGGCGGCGGCGTCCAGGCGACCGGATCGATCGGCACAGGCGCGAATGCGAGCCAGGCTGCAAAGCCGAGCAGCAGCGCAAGCAAGGCAAGCAGGACGTAGCGCATGGCCGAATCTCCCGAAGCCGGATGGAATCCGCCGCCGCGCCGTGCGTCAAACCAAAAAGAAAACGGCCCGGGTTTCCCCGGGCCGGCAGGTAGCGGTTCCGATACGTGTCAGAACCGCGTCTTCAGCGTGATGCCCAGCGTACGCGGCTCGCCCAGGAACGCGCCGATCTGGCTGAACGTGGCGGGCGAGCGGTTGAAAGCTGTCGGCGCGTCGCCCTGCAGCGTCGCATCGAAGCCGATCTGGGCGTAGCGCTCGTCGAGCAGGTTCTTGCCCCACAGCTCGATGGCGAACAACTCGTCCTCGGTCGAGATGCCGATGCGCGCGTTGAGCAGCAGATAGTCGACCTGGGTCTTGGCCGGATCGAGGTTCGAACCGGTGCGATGGTCGGTGACGTAGCGCGCGTCGGCGTGCGCCAGACCCCGCCAGGCGCCGCCGGCGATGGGGAACTCGTAGGTCACGCCGCCGGTCAGCGTCCAAGTCGGAGCGCTGGTGAGGTTGGAACCCGGCAGATAGAAGAGGTTCGGGTTCTCATAGAGGAACGAGCCGGGCGTGCTGTAGTCGCCCAGATCGTGACCATAACGGGTGTTGGCGTAGGCGAGGCCCGCGTTGATCGAGAGGCCCTCGATATCCGGGTACCAGTTGAGGTCCAGTTCCGCGCCCGTCGACAGCACTTCCGGCACCGAGGTCACCACGAACGAGATGCCGGTGAAGGTGTTGAGCTGATAGTCGGTGAACTTCTGGTGGAAGATCGCCAGGTTCGCCTGCAGCTTGCCGCCGGCGAGCGTCGCCTTGGCGCCGAGTTCGAACGCATCGACGAATTCCGGCGCGAACGACAGGTCGGGCGCGACCACCGCCGTCGGCGTCGCGCAGGTATAGGGGCGCGCCGGGGTGACGATGTTGCCGAGCAGGTCGGTCTGGGCCGGCGAGCCGTCGCTGCCGTCCGGGCAGCGGACGATCGACGAGCCCGCAAACGTGCCGTTGTCGACGCTGAAATAGCGGTCGAGGTTGAAGCCGCCCGCCTTGTAGCCGCGCGAGAACGAGAGATAGGCGTTGAAGTTCTCGTCGAACTCGTAGGCCAGCGTTGCGATGCCCGAGAACTCGTTCTCGTCCTTCGTCTGGTGCAGCGGCGCGGAGGCCGTCAGCACGTCGAGCGCCGTCCGCGTCCAAGGCAGACAGTAGACCGACGCGGCGGTTGCGCCGGGGTTGTTGGCCCCGACATTGATGGTGGAACGCCCGTTGGGGTTCAGGCCGTAGATGCTCTCCAGATAGGCGCACCCCGTGTTCACGTTGGTGCGATAGGTCGCATCCACGTCCTTCGTTTCGGAGGTGTAGCGCAGGCCGAGCGTCAGCTTCAGCTGGTCGGTCAGCTTGATCGTGTTGTGGGTGAACAGCGCGATGCTCTCAGCGCTCTGGTCATAATAGTCGTGCAGACCGGTGTTGAGCGCGTGGGTGTTCACGTTGCCGTAGGTCGCGAGATAGGTCGGCGAACCCGGACGCTGCACCTGGACCGCCGCCAGAGTCGCCCGCGTCGCCGTCGCGCTCGCGCCCAGGCGATAGAGCGACATGAACGCTTCGGTGTCGGCGCCGTTGACCGTCGAGGTTTCGCGCTCCAGCGTCTCGTTCGAGTAGAAGACGCCGACCAGCCAATCGACCGGCCCCGAGCTGCCGTCCAGACGGAACTCCTGGGTGAAGGTCTTGAAGTGCTGAAAGCCGACATCGGGATCGGTCCACAGCAGGTCGGCGGCCGTATAGTCGGCGTCCGAGCCGCCGGCGAGCTTCCAGTCGCGATAGGCCGTCACCGAGGTGAAGTTCGCCCAGCCGAAATTGGAGTTCACTTCTGCCGACGCGCCCCACTCGTCCACGATCTGCGGGTGGGTGCGGTTCGCGAAGCCGATCTGCTCCTCGACCGTGTCGACCGTCGAAGTGCCGGGATAGCCGAGGATCGTCTGGATCACGCCGGCGACGGTCTGGCCGCCCGCGCGGCCGAACGAACCGGGGCGCCACACGGCGGCGTAGCAGCACTCGTCGTCCTTGTGGGCGCCATCGACGATGAAGCGCACCGAAGTCGACTCCGACGGCTTCCACAGAAGCTGGCCGCGCAGGTTCCAGCCTTCCTTCTTGTTGCCGTCGCGGACGCTGGGGCCGGGGCCCGACAGGATGTCCATGAAGCCGTCGCGCTGGCGCAGGCTGCCGAACAGGCGGATGCCGGCGACGTCCTCCGACAGCGGCGCGGTGATGCCGCCGGTCAGATAGTAGCCGTTGAAGGACTCATAGGTCGCGGTCGCCGACCCCGACGTCTCGTCGAGCGAGGGCTCCTTGGTGATGACGCTGATGAGACCGGCCGAGGTGTTGCGGCCGAACAGCGTGCCTTGCGGGCCGCGCAGGACTTCCACGCGCTTGATGTCGCCGAGATCGCCAAAGGCGTTCGAGTTGCGGCTGCGATAGACGCCGTCGATGAAGATGCCGACCGCCGACTCAAGGCCGGGGTTCGATCCCTGGGTGCCGACGCCGCGGATACGGGCGGTCACCGAGCCGGACGATTCCGACTGGGGAAACGAGAGCGAGGGCACGACCTGCGTCAGGCTCTGCGTCTCGCGGACGCTGGCGTTCTCGATCGCCTTTTCGCTGACGGCCGTGATGGCGATCGGCGTCGATTGGATCTTGGTGGCGCGGCGGGTTGCGGTGACCGTCAGCTCTTCCGATCCCTCGGGAGCGGCTTCGGTGGCGGTTTCCTCAGCCGGCGGCGGAGCGGGCGTCTGGGCGGCGGCGGCGGACATCAGCGACAGGCAAGCGCCTGCCAGGAACAGGTGCGACAAACGCGCGGTGATCGTCATGGATTTTCCCCCTCAGGTTCTTTGGCTCGTTGTTCGCCGCAACTCTACGGATGCGTGCAAGGCCTAGATACCGACACGCAAAGTCCTAGGCAGAATTCGCGCTGCGTCAACCGCTCTGAGCCAAATTGGACTCGCTTTCCGCAAGTTTGTGTCTCGTCTGCACGGGATCGTCTGTACATATTGCGCTGCACCCAAGACGCGCCAGAGTGGGGGCCAGGGCGGGCGGCACGGTCCAGGCCGCGAGACCGAGGCCCAGCCCACGGGTCCGCGCAGCCGCTTCGGCGGTCACGTCGGGGTGGTAGGGGAACCATCCGTCAGCCCCCAGCGAGGCCACCGCATGCTGGAGCGAAGGGTGGTCCTTCAGGCAGTGCCCAGCCTCCCAGGGCGCACCGGCCGAAACCAGGGCGCGCATTTTCTCCAAGGTTCGGGGCGGCGGCGGCCAATGCTCCGGCGGCGGTCCCTCGGGCGAAAACCACGATTGCGGCAGCGTGGTCGCCAGCGCCGGAATTGACGGTGCGAGGGCCTTGGTGCGGGCGAGCGCGCGCCAGTCAAACGAGATGAAGACGGTGCGCGATTCGAACCCCGCGGCCCGCACCACAGCCAGCGCGGCGTCGGCCAGCGCCACCGGATCGGCCCCGCGCTCGGGCTTCATCAGGTCGGTCTTCAGTTCGATCCACAGCTTGAAGCGATCGCTCTCGCGCTGGGCCAGGGCGATCACGTCGGCGAGGCGGGGAATGCGCGCGCCGTCGGCCGGCGTCTGATGCGGATGCTGCCTGGCATAGGCGCTGCCCGGTTTCAGGCGGCCGACGTCATAGGCTTGCAGCGCGGCGTAGCTCGTCTCCTTCAGCAACGGCCCCGTCGCCTCCATCCAGGCGCCGCCCGGCCCCCGCACGATCTCCGGCTTCAGCGCCTCGTCGTGGAACACCACGACCTCGCCGTCGGCGCTCAAATGCACGTCCAGCTCGGCGCCGTCCGCGCCGCAGGCGATGGCCCCGGCGAAGGCCGCCATCGTGTTTTCCGGCCAGAGGTCGGCGCCGCCGCGATGGGCGATGATCTCGGTCACGTCAGATCCCGTTCCATGATGATGAGGTCGTAGCGTTCCGTCCGCTCGCGCCCGCTCTCGCGCCAGCCGAGCGCGGCGTAGAAGGCCCGCGCCTTGGCGTTCGGCTCCAGCACGTCGAGCCAGGCCTTCGCCGCACCGCGCGCCGCGATCTCGGCGAGCGCCGCCGCGTTCAGCGCCCGCCCGACGCCCCGCCGCTGCGCCAGCGGATCGACATAGAGATGCCAGAGATAGTTGACGGTTTCAGGATCGCCCGCCGCGCCCAGCGAATAAAATCCGGCGATCGCGCCGTCGAGCACCGCTACCCGGAAGGCGTCGGCGCGCTTCTCCCAGGCGCGTTCCAGCATCGCCGGCGCGGCGTCGATCTCGTCCTGAGGCAGGTGACCGACATAGGCGTCCAGCCACGAACGCAGCGCGGGGCCGAGGAACGCCGCGCGCTCGTCCGCGCGCACCGGCCTGACGACGACGCTCATCGCAGACCCGCGAGAAACGCCCTCACCCGGTCGGCATTCGCGCCCAGATCGTGCGCGCCGGTGCGCGAAGCCGAGCGCATGTCGAGCCGCGCGCCCGCGCCGTCGGCGACGATCCGGATCGCGATGTCGTCCTTGAAGCCGAACCACTCGCTGACCGCCGTCGCCTCGATGCGCCCCTCTTCCACCGACTGGGCGACGATCTGCCAGCCCAGCGCCTTCGCGGCGGCGAGCGCCTTGGCGAACAGCCGGTCGGGCGGCAGGGCGCTGCGCAGCGGCGCGATGTCGGGATAGGCCTCCTTCTGCTTCGCCGCGGCGGCAGAATCGTACGCCGCGCCGTTCTCGAAATTGGCGCGCTCATTCGCCAGCGCGACGAAGGCCGGCGGGTCCTGCGTATCGGTCGAGATGTCGTGCAGGGCCGGGAGCGTCAGCTCCTTCTGGTGCATGGTCCACGGCACATAGGCAGCCCCCGCACCGGCGGCGATCGCCAGGATCGCCCCGAACGCGCCGCCGCCGCGCTGGCGCAGCAGGGCGATCAGCAGCGTCAGAACGCCCAGCGCCGCGCCGCCGGCCGCGCCATAGAACCCGTACTCCAGCAGCAGCCGCGCCACGGGCATCTGCCAGAGGCCGAACTTGTGCCCGATCCCCGCCGTCCCGATCGTGCCACCGCCGATCAGCGCCGCGAGAAGGGCAAGGCCGGCCAGCGCTTTCTGCAGTCCGGTCATCGCCCCTCGCCTTCCCTATCCGGCGGACTTGCCCGCCGCCGCGCCTGCCGCCGGCAGGACATGGGCCTTGAACATATCGCGCAGCGACAGTTTCTGGATCTTGCCGGTCGGCCCCACCGGGATCGCCTCGACGAACACCACGTCGTCCGGCGTCCACCATTTGGCGATTCTGCCGTCGAGATATTTCAGCAGGTCTTCCTTGGTCGCCTCGGCGCCGGGCTTGAGCTGCACGATCAGCAGCGGCCGCTCGTCCCACTTGGGATGGGCGATGCCGATCACCGCGGCGATAGCCACCGCCGGATGGCCGACCGCGATATTCTCGATGTCGATCGAGCTGATCCACTCGCCGCCCGACTTGATGACGTCCTTGGCGCGGTCGGTGATCTGCATGTAGCCGTCGGCGTCGAGCGTCGCCACGTCGCCAGTGTCGAAGAACCCGTCGCGGTCGAGGATGTCTCCGCCCTCGCCCTTGAAATAGCCCTTGGCGATCGCCGGACCGCGCACGACGAGATGGCCGAACGCCTTGCCGTCGCGGGGCAGTTCATTGCCGTTGTCGTCCAGGATTTTCATCTCGACGCTGAACAGCGGCCGTCCCTGCTTGGTCTTGATCTTCAACTGTTCGTCGAAGGGCAGCTTGCGGTCCTTGGCGAGCAGCGAGCCGAGCGTGCCGACCGGCGACAACTCGGTCATGCCCCAGGCGTGCATCACCTCGACGCCGTAGTTCCGCTCGAACTTCTCGATCATCGAGGGCGGGCAGGCCGATCCGCCGATGGCGACCCGCCGCAGCGACGAGAGCTTCAGATCGTTGGCTTCCATGTGCTGAAGCAGCATGAGCCACACGGTCGGCACCGCCGCCGACATGGTGATCTGCTCGTCCTCCAGCAGATTGTAGACCGACTCGCCGTCCAGCTTGGCGCCGGGCATCACCATCTTGGCCCCGGTCATCGGGGCACTGAACGACAGCGACCAGGCATTGGCGTGGAACATCGGCACGATCGGCAGCACGGTGTCGGCGTTCGACAGGCCGAACCCGTCGGCGCTCAGAATCGCCATCGCGTGCAGCACGTTCGAGCGGTGCGAATAGAGCACGCCCTTCGGGTTGCCGGTCGTGCCGCTCGTATAGCAGAGGCCACAGGCCGCGTTCTCGTCCAGGGTCAGCCAGCGATAGTCGGCGTCGGCCTCCTTCAGCAGCTCCTCATAGGCGATGGCGTTCTTCAGGCTGGTCTGCGGCATGTGCGCCGCATCGGTCAGGATGACGAAGGCCTCCACCGTCTTCAGCTCGGCCTGCACCTTCTCCAGGATCGGGACGAAGGTCAGATCGACGAAGACGATCCGGTCCTCGGCGTGATTGGCGATGTAGATCAGCTGCTCGGGGAAGAGGCGCGGATTGAGCGTGTGATAGACGCCGCCGGCCCCGATGATGCCGTACCAGGATTCCAGATGCCGCTCGGTGTTCCAGGCGAGCGTCGCGACGCGGTCGCCGGGCTTGATGCCCCGCTTCGCCAGCGCCTTGGCGAGCCGCCGCGCGCGCTCGTGGATCGTGCGCCAGTTCGTCCGCCGGATCGGCCCCTCGATGCCGCGCGTGACGATTTCCCTGTCGCCCGCATAGGTCGCGGCATGGTCCAGAACCTTGTGGGCCAGCAGCGGCCAGTCCTGCATCAACCCCAGCATCGTCACTCCCCAAGCACGTCTCTTGAACTATGGGGTTCTTCTAAGCGGGCAAGGGCCGGGCGTCCAGAACGGCGGGCCTAGCCCCGGACGAAGGCGAGCGGCCGGCGCTCCTCCAGGACGGTGCTGGGATCGGAGTGGATCAGCACCTCGGCATTGGGGAAGGCGGCCATGACGGCCTCCTCCACCCGGTCCGACAGCGCGTGCGCCTCGGCGAGCGGCATGTCGCCGTCGAAGACCGCGTGGAACTGGATGAAGATCGAGGTGCCCGACATCCGGGTCCGCATGTCGTGGATCTCGATGACGCCCGGAACCTTCTCGGCGATCTCGCGGATGCGCTCGCGCTCTCCGTCGGGCAGCTCGCGGTCGATGAGCTGGTCGAAGGACTGGCCGAGGATCGACCAGGCGCCCCAGCCGATCGTCAGGGCGATGAACAGCCCGAACGCTCCGTCCGCCCACATCAGGCCGAAGCCCGCCACCAGCCCCAGCGCCGCCAGCACGGCGAGATTCGAGCCAAGGTCGGTGACGTAGTGGAGATAGTCGGCCGAGATCGCCAGCGACCCGGTCCGCCGCACCACCATGCGCTGATAGAGGGTGAGGCCGAGCGTCGCGGCGATCGAGATCACCGCGACCGCGATGCCCCAATCCTCATAGGCGAGCGGGCGCGGCTCGATAATCCGCCCCACCGACTGCACCAGCAGGAAGATCGCCGAACCGGCGACCAGCGCCGCCTGGGCGAGCCCCGCGACCGCCTCCGCCTTGCCATGGCCGAAGCGATGCTCGCGATCGGCCGGGGTCAGCGCCTGGCGGATGGCGAGGGCGTTCAGCGACGAGGCCGCGAAGTCGAGCGCCGAGTCGGCGAGCGAGGCCAGCATGGCGACCGAATCGGTCCACCACCACGCCACCGCCTTGATCGCCGAGAGGCCGAGCGCCACCCCCATGGCGGCATAGGCCGCGCGTTGCATCATACCGCCGGACCCGGCGCCGTTGGTCGATTCCGCCCTCATGCGCGCTTGTCTAGCATCGCGCGCCAAGTCCAGTCCCGCGCTATGTTTGCGAACGATACGCGAGTGCCGTTCGGCGCCCCGGCGCACGCGCCCAAAGGTTCAGGGGAACAGCTTTTCCGTCCGCCACGGCGCGCTCTCGTCGGGGCGGCGATAGACCAGCCGGTCGTGCAAGCGGAACGCCCCGTCGCGCCAGAATTCGATCTGCAGCGGGCTGACGCGGAAGCCCGACCAGTGGGGCGGACGCGGCACCGTGCCGATCGGATATTTCAGGGCGTAGCGCGCCACTTCCTTCACCAGCTCGGCCCGGCCCGACATCGGCCGCGACTGGCGCGACGCCCAGGCCCCGATCCGGCTGTCGCGCGGTCGCGAGGCGAAATAGGCGTCCGCCTCGGCATCGTCGACCACGCTGACGAGGCCCCGGATGCGCACCTGGCGGCGCAGCGACTTCCAGTGGAACAGCAGCGCCGCCTTGGGATTGGCCAGCAATTCCTGCCCCTTGGCGCTCTCGAAATTGGTGAAGAAGACGAAGCCGGCCGCGTCGTAGCCCTTCAGCAGCACCATCCGGACGTCCGGCAGGCCCTCGCCATCCACCGTCGCCAGCGCGACGCCGTTCGGGTCGTTGACTTCGGAGGCCTCGGCCTCCCGCATCCAGCCCGCGAACTGGATCAGCGGGTCGGCGACCGGCGTCATTTCGGGGACTTCGATCTGTTCGCGCTCGCTCATGTGCTTCCTTTAACGCAGACGCGAGCCGTCTTACATAGGGTGGGATGCTGGGGCCGCGCGGCCCCGACCGGATTCTGGAGACCCGATGGCCGACCCCTACAACGTGCTGGGCGTCAAGAAGAGCGCGAGCGAGGCCGAACTGAAGAAGGCCTTCCGCGACCTCGCCAAGAAGCACCACCCCGACAAGAACAAGGATAACCCCGCCTCCGAGAAGAAGTTCAAGGAAGTCTCGGCTGCCTACGAGCTGCTGTCCGACAAGGAAAAGCGCGCCGCTTACGATCGCGGCGAGATCGACGAGAACGGCCAGCCGCGCGGCTTCGCGCCGCAGGGCGCGCACGGGTTCGGCGGCGATGCCGGCCATTTCGAGTTCGGTTTCGGCGGGGCTCAGCCCGGCGGGGCCCGCCCCGGCGGCGGCTTCGAGGACATTTTCGCCGACCTCTTCGGCGGCCTCGGCGGCGGCCGCAAGGGCGCGCGCCAGGGCCGGCCGCAGGCGGCCGATGTCCGCTATGCCCTGACCGTCAGCCTCGAAGACGCCTTCGCCGGGGCCTCCCAGCGCATCACGCTCGGCGGCAAGACCGTGGACGTGAAGATTCCGGCCGGGCTGGAGGACGGACAGCAGGTCCGCCTGCGCGGCCAGGGCCAGAACGGCGGCGACGCCATCGTCACCGTCACCATCGCCCCCCACCGCATCTTCCAGCGCGAGGGGCGCAATGTGCGGGTCGAGCTTCCGGTCTCGCTGAAGGAGGCGGTCGAGGGCGGCAAGGCCAACGTGCCGACCCCCTCGGGCAAGATCGCGCTCA
Source organism: Alphaproteobacteria bacterium (assembly GCA_046348585.1). Taxonomy (GTDB): domain Bacteria; phylum Pseudomonadota; class Alphaproteobacteria; order Micropepsales; family Micropepsaceae; genus JADZAI01. The sequence continues at coordinate 22,303 of JAXMDZ010000024.1, read as the reverse complement.
CCATCCCGGCCGGCTCGAACGGCGGCAAGACGTTGCGCCTCAAGGGCCGGGGCTGGCCGGCTGGCGGCGGCCAGGCGGCCGGCGACCTGCTGGTGACGCTGAAGCTGATGCTGCCCGAGCCTGTTCCGGCGGCGCTGAAAGAGGCGGTTTCCGGCCTCTCCTACGACCCCCGCCAGGGCTGGGGCTAGGCGGGGTTTGACCCCCTCTCCGCCCGCGTGTTAGCAGCCGCCCAGCCATTCCCAAGGGGTATTGTATGACCAGCCAGCTCATGGCGGGAAAGCGCGGCCTCATCATGGGCGTCGCGAACGATCGCTCCATCGCCTGGGGCATCGCCAAGGCGCTGCACGGCGCCGGCGCGGAGATCGCCTTCACCTATCAGGGCGAGGCCCTGAAGAAGCGCGTCGACCCGCTCGCCGCCAGCGTCAATTCGCCGGCCGTGCTCGCCTGCGACGTCACCGATCCGGCCAGCATCGACGCCTGTTTCGACCATCTTCAGAAGCTGTGGGGCGGCATCGACTTCGTCGTCCACGCCATCGCCTTCTCCGACAAGAACCAGCTTCAGGGCCGCTACGTCGATTCGACCTACGAGAATTTCCAGCTCTCGATGAACGTCTCGTGCTGGTCGTTCACGGCCGTCGCCCAGCGCGCCGAAAAGATGATGACCGAGGGCGGTTCGCTGCTGACCCTCACCTATTACGGCGCCGAGCGGGTCATGCCGCACTACAACATCATGGGCGTCGCCAAGGCGGCGCTGGAGGCGAGCGTGCGCTATCTCGCCGAGGACCTCGGCAAGAAGGCGATCCGCGTGAACGCCATTTCGGCCGGCCCAATCAAGACGCTGGCGGCCGCCGGCATCGGCGATTTCCGCTTCATCCTGAAGTGGAACGAGTTGAACGCGCCGCTCCGCCGCAACGTGACCATCGACGAAGTCGGCAATGCCGGCCTCTACCTGCTGTCCGACATGGGTTCGGCGGTGACCGGCCAGATCCACTATGTCGACGCCGGCTACAGCGCCATCGGCATGCTCGCTGTCGACTCGGCTCCGCAAAGCGCCGCGCTGCTCGCGACCATGGACAAGGAGGGCTAGGCCCCCCTTGTCCCACAACAGTTTCGGCCACCTCTTCCGCGTGACGACCTGGGGCGAAAGCCACGGGCCGGCGCTCGGCTGCGTGGTCGACGGCTGCCCGCCGGGCATTGCGCTGACCGAGGCCGACATCCAGCCCTTCCTCGACGCCCGCAAGCCCGGCACCTCGAAATTCGTCACCCAGCGGCGCGAATCCGACACGGTGAAGATCCTGTCGGGCACGTTCGCCGACGAGCGCATGGCCGGGCCGGTCACCACCGGCACGCCGATCAGCCTCCTCATCGAGAACGAGGACCAGCGCTCGAAGGACTATGCCGAGATCCGCGACGCCTACCGCCCCGGCCATGCCGACTTCACCTATCAGGCGAAATACGGCGTGCGCGACTATCGTGGCGGCGGACGCCAGTCGGCGCGCGAGACGGCGGCCCGTGTCGCCGCCGGGGCGATCGCCCGCAAGGCCCTCGCCCATCTGCTTGGCCCCGGCCTGACGATCCGGGCCGCGCTCGTCCAGGTCGGCGCCGACCGGATCGACCGCGCCGCCTGGGACTGGGCGGAAACCGCCAACAACCCGTTCTGGTGCCCCGACGCCGCCGCGGCGCGGCGCTGGGAGTCCTATCTCGACGCCGTCCGCAAGGCGGGCTCCAGCGTCGGCGCGGTCATCGAAGTGGTCGCCGAGGGCGTGCCCGCCGGGCTCGGCGCGCCGCTCTACGGCAAGCTCGACGCCGACCTCGCCTCTGCCTTCATGAGCATCAACGCCGTCAAGGGTGTCGAGATCGGCGACGGCTTCGCCTCGGCGGCGCTGACCGGGGCTGAGAACGCCGACGAGATGCGCGCCGGCAATGACGGACGGCCGCTCTTTCTTTCCAACCATGCCGGCGGCATCCTCGGCGGCATCTCCAGCGGACAGCCCGTCGTCGCGCGCTTCGCGGTGAAGCCGACCTCCTCGATCCTCACCCCGCGCAAGACGGTGACGGTGGCGGGCGGCGAGACCGAGATCGTCACCAAGGGCCGGCACGACCCCTGCGTCGGCATCCGCGCGGTGCCGGTCGGCGAGGCGATGATGGCGCTCGTCCTCGCCGATCATGTGTTGAGGCATCGCGGCCAATGCGGCGCGACGCCCTAGTCGGCATCATCCGCCCTGGCGATCCGCCGCTCTTTCCGCGTCTCACCGGCTGGGCGCGGCGGCGCGCCATGGCCGACATGCTGTTTCTCGACCACGGCGTCTTCCGCACCTTCTTCAACACGCGCACGCGCATCTCGGACGAGATGTGGCGCTCGTCCCAGCCGCTGCCCTATCAGGTCAACGGCGCGGCGAAGCTCGGCATCCGCACCATGGTCAATCTGCGCGGACCGTCGGACAATTCCTTCTACCGCTTCGAGGAGGAGTATTGTCAGCGCGCCGGGCTAACCCTCGTCAATTTCGTCGTCTATTCGCGCGAAGCGCCCAAGGCCGCGACCGTCCTTGCCGCGAAGGAGCTGTTCGAGACGCTCGAATATCCCGCGCTGATGCACTGCAAATCGGGGGCCGACCGCGCCGGCCTGATGGGCGCGCTCTATCTCATCTTCCGCAAGGGCCTTCCGGTCGCCGAGGCCAAGCGACAGCTTTCGCTGCGCTACGGCCATGTGGCGCAGGCCAAGACCGGCATCCTCGACTATTTCCTGCAATCCTATCTCGACCACGACGCGAAATCGCCGACCCCGTTCCTCGACTGGGTGACGACCGTCTATGACCGCGCCGCCCTCACCGCCTCGTTCCGCGCGCAGTGGTGGGCGAGCATCCTCACCGACAAGATCCTCCGCCGCGAATAACGCGCGGCCGCTCCGCGAGACGCGCCGTCCCGCCATCAGCGCCGCTCGAACTGCGCCACGATCTCGACATGGGTCGAATAGCGGAACTGGTCGACCGGCGTCACCCGGGTGATCGCATAGCCGCCGTCGGCGAGCGTCCTTGCGTCGCGCGCGAAGCTCGTCGGATTGCACGAGACCGCGACGATGCGCGGCACGCGGCACTGCGCAAGTTCGGCCGCCTGCGCCGCCGCGCCGTCGAAGGCGGGGTCGAACACCACCGCGTCGAAGGGCTCCAGCTCCTGCGCCACCAGCGGCCGGCGGAAGAGATCGCGCCGCTCAGCCACGACCGGCTTGAAGCCCGGCACCGCCACAGCCTTGCGCAGCGCCGCCACCGCATCCGCGTCGCTGTCGGCGGCATAGACCTGGGCCCGCGCCGCGAGGCGGATGGCGAACGGCCCCACCCCGCAGAAGAGGTCGGCGACCTTGCGCGAGCGCTTGACGCCGTCGAGCACCAGCCCGCCCAGCACGTCCTCGCCCTTCGCGGTCGCCTGCAGGAAGGCGGCCGGCGGCAGGACCACCGTCGCCACCGGCCCCACCCCTATCTGTGGCGTGCGGTAGAGGGCGATCGGCTCGCGCTCCGCGGTGAGGCGCGCCAGCCCGTGCTCGCGGGCCAGCGCCGCCAGCGAGCGGTTCAGACGCGCATTGGAATGCAGCGGTCCCTTGATGTCGGCGTCGATGCCGCTCTGCGTCGCGGTCAGCAGCAAACTGACCCACTTGTCGGGCAGTTCGCCGGCCAATGCCTGCGCGAACGGGATCGCCCGCGCCAGACCCGGCGCTAGGATCGGGCAGGCATCGACCGGCATCACCGCGTGCGAGCCGCGCAGATGGTAGCCCGCAACGCCGTTCTTGATCGCCAGCGTCACCCGGCGGCGGCCCTCGCCATGGGCGTCGAGCGCCGCCTCGATATCCGGCGTCAGGCCCGCCTGGGCGAGCGCCCGCGCCACCTGCTCGCGCTTCCAGGCCAGCACGGCGGGCAGCGTCATATGCTGCAACTGGCAGGCGCCGCAGACCCCGAAATGCGGACATACCGGATCGGCCCGGTCCGGCGAGGCGGCAACGATCCGCGCGATCGTGCCGCGCGCGCCCTCGGCCTCCACCTCCAGCAGATCGCCCGGCGCGGCATAGGGCACGTAGAGGCCGTCCTCGCTCACCCCGTCGCCGCCGGCGGCCAGCGAAACGATGCGGGCGGGGCGCGCCGTCACGCCGCCTTCACAGCCCAGAGCAGGAATTCCTGATTGCCGTCGCCGCCGGTCACCGGGCTCGGCGTCGTGCCCTTGACGGTCCAGCCGGCCGCCCCCAGCCAGACGCCGATCCGCGCCACGACCTCGCGCTGGGTCAGCGTATCGCGCACCACGCCCTTGCCGACATTGCCGCGCCCCGCCTCGAACTGCGGCTTGACCAGCGCGATCAGCGCCGCGCCCTTGGCGGCGAGGCTGAGCGGCCGGGGCAGCGCCAGCTGCAGCGAGATGAAGCTGACATCGGCGACGATGAGGTCCGGCTGCTCGACGATCTCGGCGCGCGTCAGATTGCGCGCATCGGTCTTCTCCAGGCTCACCACCCGCTCGTCGCGCTTCACCTCGGCGGCGAGTTGTCCGGTGCCGACATCCACCGCAAACACCTTCTTCGCGCCGCGCTGGAGGAGCACCTGCGTGAATCCGCCGGTCGATGCGCCGACATCGAGGCACACCTTGCTTGCGGGGTCGACGCCGAAATGGTCGAGCGCGTGGACGAGCTTGAGCGCGCCGCGCGACACATAGGGGTTGGCGCGCGCTTTCAGCGTCAGCTTGACGCCCGCGTCCAGCATGTCGCTGGCGCTTTCCACCTTGCGGTCGCCCGAGAAGATGTTGCCGGCGCGGATTTCCGCCTGCGCCCGGTTGCGGCTGCGGAACAGGCCCTGCTCGACCGCCAGCAGGTCGGCGCGCATCTTCGCGCCGGCGGGCGGACCCGACGGCTGCGAGGGCTTGGCGGTCAGCGTCAGCTTGGGCCTTACGCCCGGTTGCTCGCCCATTGTGCCTCGCGTCCCAGCGCGGTCATGACGGTGGAAACGATGTGCGGCGCGTTCAGATGCGCCTCGTCGTACTGGCGCTGCGGCGAGTCGTGGTCGATGAAGGTGTCGGGCAGCGTCAGCGCCCTCAGCTTCACGCCGCCGTCCAGCAGCCCGGCATTGACCGCGAACTGCATGACATGCGCCGCGAAGCCGCCGATCGCCCCCTCCTCGACCGTCACCACGACCTCGTGGCCGGCGAGCAGTTCGCGCACCAGAGCCTCGTCCAGCGGCTTGCAGAAGCGCGCATCGGCGACCGTCGCCGAAAGGCCCATCGCCGCCAGCTGGTCGGCGGCGCGCAGCGCTTCGCCGAGCCGCGTGCCGTAGGAGAGGATCGCGACCGTCTCGCCCTTGCGCACGATGCGGCCCTTGCCGATCTCCAGCACCTGGCCGTGCTCCGGCATTTCGACGCCCATGCCTTCGCCGCGCGGATAGCGCACCGCCGACGGCCCGGCATCGTAGGCCGCCTGTGTGGCGATCATGTGCTTGAGTTCCGCCTCGTCGGCCGCCGCCATCACCACGAAGCCGGGCAGCGAAGCGAGATAGGTCGTGTCGTAAGCGCCCGCATGGGTCGCGCCGTCCGCGCCGACAAGGCCCGCCCGGTCCAGCGCGAAGCGCACCGGCAGACCCTGGATCGCCACGTCATGCACCACCTGGTCGTAGGCGCGCTGCAGGAAGGTCGAGTAGATCGCGCAGAACGGCTTGAAGCCCTCGGCCGCCAGCCCCGCCGCGAAGGTGACGCCGTGCTGTTCGGCGATCCCGACGTCGAAGCAGCGCGCCGGAAATTTCGTCTGGAAGAGGTCCAGCCCCGTGCCGGTCGGCATCGCCGCCGTCACCGCCACGATCTTCTCGTCGCGGCTCGCCTCGTCGATCAGCGCCTCGGCGAAGACGCGGGTATAGCTCGGCGCATTGCTCTGCGCCTTCGCCTGCACGCCGGTGATGACGTCGAACTTGGCGACGCCGTGATATTTGTCGTCGCTGCTTTCGGCCGGCGCGTAGCCCTTGCCCTTCTGGGTGACGACATGCACCAGCACCGGCCCGCCGAGACTGGCGTCGCGCACATTGGTCAGCACCGGGATCAGGTGATCGAGATTGTGCCCGTCGATCGGCCCGACATAGTAGAAGCCCAGCTCCTCGAACAGCGTGCCGCCGGTCCACAGCCCGCGCGAATACTCCTCGGCGCGCTTGGCCTTGTCGAAGAAGAAGCGCGGCAGCTTCTTGGCGAGCTGCTTGGCGAATTTGCGGAAGCCCAGATACGTCCCCGACGAGATCAGCCGCGCCAGATAGGCGCTCATCGCGCCGACCGGCGGGGCGATCGACATGTCGTTGTCGTTGAGGATCACGATCATGCGCGAATGCATCGCGCCGGCGTTGTTCATCGCCTCATAGGCCATGCCCGCCGACATCGCGCCGTCGCCGATCACCGCGACGATGTTGCGCTTCTCGCCGGCGAGATCGCGCGCCACCGCCATGCCGAGCCCGGCCGAGATCGAGGTCGAGGAATGGGCCGCGCCGAACGGGTCGTATTCGCTCTCGCTGCGGCGCGTGAAGCCGGACAGGCCGCCGCCCTGGCGCAGCGTGCGGATGCGCTCGCGCCGCCCGGTCAGGATCTTGTGCGGATAGGCCTGGTGCCCGACGTCCCAGATGAGGCGGTCGTTGGGCGTGTCGAACAGGTGATGCAGCGCGACGGTCAGTTCGACGACCCCGAGCCCCGCCCCCAGATGTCCGCCGGTCACCGAGACGGCGTCGATGGTCTCGCGGCGCAATTCGTCGGCGAGCTGCTTCAGCTGCGGCCGGGTCAGCGCCTTCATGTCGGCCGGGCTCTTCACGCGGTCCAGCAGGGGGGTCTTCGAAACGGCGAAATCGTCAGGCTTGTCGGTCATGTCACCACGCACTGCCCGCCCTTAACCCTGCGGACAAGCCATTATCGCACCTGCGAAACCGCCGCGTCGAGCCTTGTCACACACCGCCACAACTCTCTTTTTGGGGCAGGAAGCCGGCCGCCCGGCCGCCTCAGGCGTCGCGGCCGACGACGAACCCGGCAAGGCCGCGCAGCAGGTCGGCCCGGGCGTCGAAGCTCTCCAGATGGGCGGCGGCCTGGTCGGCCAGCAGCGCCGCCTGGGCGCGGGCCCGTTCCACGCCCATCACGGTGACGAAATTGGCCTTGCCGCGCGCCGCGTCCTTGCCCCCGGCGGCCTTGCCCATGGCTTCGGCGTCGCCCTCGGCGTCGAGCAGATCGTCGGCGATCTGGAAGGCGAGCCCCAGGTCGTGGGCGTAGCCGATCAGCGCATGGCGCTGATGCGTTCCGGCATGGCCGAGAATCGCCCCGGCTTCCGCCGCGAAGACGATCAGCGCCCCGGTCTTCAGCCGTTGCAGCCGGGTGATGGTGGCGATGTCGGGAGCCGCGCCCTCGGTCGCGATGTCGATCATCTGCCCCGCCACCATCCCGGAGGGACCGGCGGCTTGGGCAAGGCGCGTCACGAGTTCGGCGCGCACGAACGGATCGGTATGGATGTCGGGGGCGGAGATGAGGCCGAAGGCCAGCGCCTGAAGCGCATCGCCCGCCAGAACCGCGGTCGCCTCGTCGAAGGCGCGATGCACTGTCGGTTTGCCGCGCCGCAGATCGTCGTCGTCCATGCAGGGCAGGTCGTCATGGACCAGCGAATAGGCGTGCAGGCATTCGACCGCCGCCGCCGCCCGCCCCAGCGCCCGCCTGTCCACGCCGAACAGCCGACCGGCCTGGAGCGTCAGGAAGGCGCGCAGCCGCTTGCCGCCTCCCAGCGTCGCATGCCGCATCGCCACCAGCAGCCGCGCCTCCGGGCCGTCCGGACGCGGCAGCAGCACGTCCAGCGTCTCTTCCATGAAGGCCTGGGTTTCCAGCAGTGCCGCCTCGACGGCCGCGCGGTCGGACATCGGGTCAGTCCGCGCCCAGCTTCTCGGCGCCGGCGGGCGCGCCGCCCGGCCCCAGCACGATCTTCTCGATGCGGGCCTCGGCGTCCTTCAGCTTGCGCTCGCAATGCGCCTTCAGCGCCGCGCCGCGCTCGTAGATGGCGATGGATTCCTCCAGCTCCACCCGGCCGCTCTCCAGCCGCGCGACGATCTCTTCCAGCGATTTCAGCGCCTCCTCGAAGGAGAGCTTGTCGATGTCCGTCTTGGTCGCCATCGCTACGCCGCCATCAGTGCTTTCACATGCGCCGCGGCGGACGCCGCCAGCGCGTCGAGGTCATAGCCGCCCTCGAGAGTCGATACCATCCGCCCCTTGGCGCAGGCGTCGGCGATCTCGCCCAGCCGCCAGGTCGCCCAGGCATAGTCGGATTCGTAGAGGCGCAGGTCGGCCAGCGGATCGGCGGCATGGGCGTCGAACCCGGCCGAGATCATCACCAGCTCGGGCGCGAACGCCTCCAGCGCCGGCAGGACCAGCGTGTCGAAGGCCTCGCGGAACTCGTCCGATCCGGTGCGCGGCGGCAGCGGCACGTTGACCACATTGCCGGCGATGCCCCGCTCCTGCGGCAGGCCGGTACCGGGATAGAGCGGCCATTGATGGGTCGAGGCGAAGAACATGTCGGCGTCCATCTCGAACGCCGCCTGCGTGCCGTTGCCGTGATGCACGTCGAAATCGACCACGGCGATCCGCCGCAGGCCGTGCGCCGCGCGAGCGTGCCGCGCCGCCACGGCGACGTTGTTGAAGACGCAGAAGCCCATCGCCGTTCCGGGTTCGGCATGATGGCCGGGCGGCCGCACGGCGGCGAAGGCGTTGCGCGCCTCGCCCGTCATCACCGCATCGACCGCCGCGATCGCCCCTCCGGCGGCCCGCAGCACCGCCTCGCCCGACCCCGGCGACAGCGTGGTGTCGCCGTCGACGACCTTGAGGCCGCGTTCCGGCACGCTCGAAAGGACGCGGCGCACATAGTCGCCCGGATGGACGAGCGCCAGCGTCTCGGCCGCCGCGCGCGGGGCCTCGCCGCGGGCCAGACCGGCGAATTCGGGGGCCTCCAGCGCCTTCAGCACCGCGCGCAGCCGCTCCGGGGATTCGGGGTGTCCCGGCGGCGTCACATGGTCCAGACAGGCGAAATGCGTGAAAAGCGCCGTCGTCATGCCGGAACCATAGTCCGCCGCGCTCGACGCCGCCACGGCGAAGACGTTAAAGACCGCCCATGAAGAACGGTCGCGGACGCATCGTCATCATCCTGCTTTTCGCCCTGGCCGGTCTCGCCGGGCTGTCGGTCTATTGGGTGCCCCGCTATTTCGAGGCCGCCTGGTTCCTTGAGGACATCGCCGCCGGTTCCGGCGACAGCACCTGGAAGACCCTGCACAAGCCGCCCGTGCACAGCGCCGTCACCTGGACGATCGACGGCCGGACGGGCGGCGGCGATCTCTACACCCCCGCCGAGCCGGCCAAGGGCCGCATGGTCTTCGTGCCGGGCCTCGTCGAGAACGCCCGCACCGACCCGCGCGTCGTCGCCTTCGCCGAGACGCTCGCCCGGGCCGGTTTCGTCACGCTGGTGCCGGAAGCGGCGGCCTTCGAGGATCTGCGGGCCGGGCCGTCCGACATCGTGACGGTGACCGACGCGGCGCTCTGGCTTTCCGACGCCGATCTCGGTCCTGTGCCGAAGACGAAGATCGGCATCACGGCGCTGTCCTATATGGCGGGACCCTCGATCATCGCCGCCGCCCGTCAGCCGCTCGCCGGGCGCGTCGGCTTCGTCTTCTTCATCGGCGGCTATTACGAGGCGGCCGATGTCGTGCGCTTCGTCACCACCCGCAAATACCGCCTGAAGCCCGGCGAGCCGTGGCGCGAGCAGCCGCCGGCCGACTACGCGCTCTGGGCCTTCCTCAAGGCCAATGCCCTCAGCCTCGACAATCCGGCGGATCGCGCGGCGCTCACCGCCATCGCCGAGGCCCGCCTGAAGGACCCGGCCGCCGACATCGCCGGGCTGACGGGCGGCCTGGGACCGGACGGGCAGGCCGTCTTCGCCCTCATCTCCAACCGCGACCCCGACAAGGTCGAGGCGCTGATCGCCGCCCTGCCCGCCTCGATGCGCGCCCGTTTCGACGCGCTCGATCCCTCCAGGCAGGATCTTTCGGGCTTCGAGGGCGAGGCGCTGCTGGTGCACGGCAAGGACGATCCGCTGATCGCCTCGACCGAAAGCGAAAAGCTCGCCGCCGCGCTCGGCAGCCGCGCCCATCTCTATGTGCTGGAACAGGTGACCCATGTGGAGGTCAACCGGCCGGCCTCGATGTGGGACCAGCTCGACCTTCTCTTCGCCGGCCGGCGTCTGCTCAGCTACCGCGACTGAGCTAGCGCCCGTGGACCGCCTTGCGCGTCACGGCTTCGACCGGCAGTTCGCCCGGCTGGTGCGACTTCAGCCGCAGCACCGGCGCGGCGCGGAACGAGAAAGGCGGCTCGTCGAGGAAGAGGCCCGAGCCGAACACGCCGCGCGTATCGGGACCCGGCACCAGATCGCGATTGACGGTGGCGACCGCCTCCTTGGCCGGCTCGACATTTGTGACATAGGCGACCGGATAGGCGTCGAGCCGTTTCAGCAGGCGGGCGATCTGCGCATTCGACATGTGCTGCATCACCTCGCGCACCAGCACCACGTCGGCCTCGGGCAGCGGATCGCGCGAGATGTCGGCGCAAAGGAAGCGCACGCGCTCCGAACCGAACAGCCGCGTGTTGCGGGCGACAAGCTCAGGCACGACATCGACGCCGGTGACGCTTTCGACCGACGGCAGCAGCTGGCTGCACACCTTGAAATCGCCGCAGCCGAGGTCGAGCACCCGGGGCGGCCGCGCCATCGCCGCGAACTCGGACCGCAGAAAGTCGAGATAGGGCGCCGTCACTGCCGCCTCGACCGTGCCCGGGCCGGAGAAGAAGTCGCCGCCGTCGTCGCCCCAGGCCTTGGTCGCATAGACCTCGGCGAACGCCGCCTGCGGACCGGCCTTGGCCACCCGGCCCCGCCGCAGACGGTGCTGCCAATACTGCAGCTCGCGCACGGCGCGCTGCGGCAGGGCGGACTTGATCAGTCTGGCGACGGTGCTGCGCACGAAGGTGTCCCGGGGGGGCCGGCCGCCTCCCGGCCGGCGGCGCACTCTTTCATCGCCGGAAACCATACGCAAACGCCCGGCGGGCGACTTCGCCGGCATTTGGCGCTAACCTTAACCGGCGCAGACGGCGCGCGGGAGATGCCCCATGGATGACGATCCGATCCGTCCGCCCGCCGTGCTGGCGGCGATCTGGAGCGATACCGAGAAGGCCGGGTTCGCCCTGCCCTCGGACTACAAGCTCGGCGGCCTGTTGCGGGTTCTGGCGGCCTCCAAGCCCGGCGGCCGCCTGCTCGAAATCGGCACCGGCACCGGGCTCGCCGCCGCCTGGCTGCTCGACGGCATGGATGCGCGCGCCCATCTCACCTCGATCGAGGCCGATGGGCGCTGGGCGGCGATCGCCGCCAAGCACCTGCGCGGCGACCCGCGCCTGACCCTGCTCGACGCCGACGCCTTCTCGTGGTTCGGCGGCCAACCCGCCGCCAGCTACGACCTCGTCTTCGCCGACGCGATGCCGGGCAAGTTCGATGGCTTCGAGGCGCTCTGGCGTCTGCTGAAGCCCGGCGGCCTCTACATCATCGACGATCTGATGCCCCAGCCGGGCTGGCCGCCGGGACAGGCGGCGCGCGTGCAGGCGGTGCTGGATCAGCTCGACGCGCGGGAAGATGCCCGCGTCGCCCGTCTCGCCTGGTCGAGCGATATCGCGATCGCCGCCAAGACCGCCCCGCGCTGACCCGTCAGGGCGTCGGCGTAGGGGACGGCGCCGGAGTCGGCGTCGTGCCGGCGACGAAATCGCCGAACGCCGACAGCCAATAGTCGAAATTGCCGAACCGCTTGGCGACCCAGTCCGCGGTGACGCCGCCGTTCAGGCCGAGATTCATGCCGACGCCCGACGTGCCGTCCTTGTAGAGCATGCCGCGCACGCCCCAGGCGTTGTTGTTCCACTCGTTGACGCCCTTCAGCGTCACGCGCGGCGTTTCGTTGAACGAGTAGCTGAGCAGCGTCAGCGACCAGCAGCGCTGCTCGCCGGATTCGGGACAGTCGTTGAGCGAGGCCTCGTACTTGTAGCCATCCGCCGTCTCCACTTCGAGATAGTCGCCGTAATTTCCCGACATCCGTTTGTAGGTGTAGCCGGCGGCCTTCACGATCCCCTCCAGCTCGTCGATGGTGATGCCGTCGAAAATCTTCCCCGGATCCTGCGCATGGGCGATCGGCGGCATGGCCGGGGTCGCGGCCGGCGGCACCTGCGCCTCGGCGGCGAAGGCGGCGCCCAGAAGGGCCAGGATCGGGATCAGGCGTCCCCGCATGTCGTTCTCCCCGTCATCGACCGGCCAAGCCTAAAGCGCCCGCCGGGGTGCGCTCAAGTGCGCGCGTAGAGGTCGGCCCCGTCCGCGCCGCGGGTCCGCACCACCTGCCCGCGCGCGATCAAACAGTTGAGATGCGCCAAGCTCTCGCCGGTCGCCATGATGTAATTGCCCGTGGTGATACGGGTGCGGAACAGCGCCGGGAACACCTCGACGGCCCGTTTGGGCTCGTCCAGCAGCGCCAGAAGCTTGGCCATGCCTTCCTCGTGCCCGTCGATCAGGTCCTGCATCCGCTTGGTGACGTTCCGGAACGGCTCGTTATGGGCCGGCAGCACCAGCGTCTCCGCCGGCAGCAGGTCGCGCAGCTTCTCGCAGCTGTCGATCCAGTCCTGCAGCGGATTGGCGTCCGGTTCGGTCGGAAAGACCGAGACGTTGGAGCTGATGCGCGGCAGGATCTGGTCGCCCGAGATGATGAGGTTTTCCTCCGGGCACCAGAGGCAGGCATGTTCGGGCGCATGGCCGCGCCCCACGACGACCCGCCAGGTCCGCCCGCCGATCGAGAACGCGTCCCCGTCCTGAAGGCGGTGATAGGATTGCGGCAGGCGATAGACGCCGAAGCCGAAGCCGCCGAAACGTTCGCGGTATTTCTCGATGGCTTCCTCGGGAAACCCCGCTGCGCGATAGAAGCTGAGGCCCTCTTGGGGCGCTTCCTTGCCGGTGTCCATCACCAGCATCCGGCACATCAGATAGTCGGTCCGCGACATGTGGAGCGGCGCGTCGAACTTCTCGCCGATCCACCCGGCAAGGCCGACATGATCGGGATGCAGGTGCGTGACGAAGATGCGGGTGATCCGACGGCCGCCGAGATAGCGCGCGAAAACCGCCTCCCAGGCGTCCTTCGATCCCTGCTCGTTGAGGCTGGTGTCCACCACCGCCCAGCCGTCGCCGTCCTCCAGCAGCCACACATTGATGTGGTCGAGCTGCATCGGCATTTTCATACGCACCCACAGCACCCCGGGTGCGACCTCGATCGCCTCGCCAAGGGCTGGCTTGGTCTCGAAGGGGTAGATCAGCCCGCGATCGTCGCGCACCCGGACCGGCAACGGTTCGGCGGGAGTCTCGGGCAGGTCGACGGCATCCGACATGAGCGGGTCTCTGAATAACGATGCGTGACAGGCTAGGCGTCTCGCACCGCCTCGTCAAAGCGCCGGGGCCGTCGCTGCGTCAGCCTCCCGGACCGAACTCCGCCGCGTAGAGCGTCTCGGCTCCCGCCGTGATCGCCCCGACGAGGCCCGCCGCGTGCGGCAATTCGTTTTCCGCAAAGAAGCGCGCGGTCGCGAGCCGCGCCGCCAGAAAGGCCGGATCGCCCGTTCCCGCCGCGATCCCGCGCGCCGCCGCCGCCGCGCCGCGCGCCAGGAACTGCCCGCCGGTCAGCACCCCCATCAGCTCCAGATACGGCGTCGCCCCGGCGAGGGCGTCATAGGGGCGGCCCTCGCGCAGCCGGTCGCGCAGCCAGTCCGTCGCGCGGCGCGCCGCGTCGAGCGTCATCGCCAGCGCCGAGGCGATGACCGGCAGCGACGGCGATTCCCCGTCCGACAGGGCCGAGATCGTGTCTTCCACCTCGCCGAACAGCGCCTCGACCGCCCGGCCGTCCTGCAGGCCGATCTTGCGCGTCACCAGATCGATCGCCTGAATGCCGTTGGTGCCCTCGTAGATCGGCAGGATGCGGGCGTCGCGATAATATTGCGCGGCGCCAGTCTGCTCGATGAAGCCCATGCCGCCATGCACCTGGACGCCGAGGCTCGCGGCCCGCACGCCCATGTCAGTCGACCAGGCCTTAGCGATCGGCGTGAACAGCTCCTCGCGCGCCTTGAAGCGCGCCCGCACGTCGGCATCGGGATGATGGCGCGCCAGGTCGATCGCCACCGCCGTCGCGAGGCAGATGGCGCGCGCCGCCTCGGTGCCCGCCTGCATGGTCATCAGCGTCCGGCGGATGTCGGGATGGCGATCGATCGGCACCATCCCCGCGCCTTCGTGCTGCAAGCCGAAGGGCTTGCCCTGCAAGCGCTCCGCCGCATAGGCGCGGGCGCGCTGCAGCGCCCGCTCGGCGATGGCGACGCCCTGCACGCCGACATTGAGACGGGCGCTGTTCATCATCGTGAACATCGCCGCCATGCCGCGATTTTCCTGTCCGATCAGGAATCCCGTCGCGCCGCCATGGTCGCCGAACGACATCGTGCAGGTCGGGCTGCCGTGGATGCCCAGCTTGTGCTCAAGGCCAACGCAGGCGAGATCGTTGCGCTTGCCGGGCCTGCCGTCCGCGTCGGGCAGGTATTTCGGCACCAGGAACAGCGAGATGCCGCGCGTCCCCGGCGGTGCGCCGGCGAGCCGGGCGAGCACCAGATGCACGATGTTCTCCGCGCAATCATGCTCGCCCCAGGTGATGAAGATCTTCTGCCCCGTGATGCGGTAGCTGCCGTCATCCGCCTTGACCGCGCGGGCCTTCAGCGCCCCGACATCCGACCCGGCGGTCGGCTCGGTCAGGTTCATCGTTCCGGTCCACGAGCCGTCGATCAGCCTGGGCAGATAGATGCGCTTCAGCTCGTCCGAGCCATGCGCCGACAGCGCCTCGATCGCCCCATGGGTCAGCAGCGGGCAGAGACCGAACGCCAGGTTCGACGATTGCCACAGCTCCTCGACCGCCACGGCCAGCGTGTGCGGCAGGCCCTGCCCGCCGAAGGCCGGGTCCGCCGCGACTCCGGCCCAGCCGCCGTCCGCGAAGGCGCGATAGGCCTCGGCGAAACCGGCGGGCGTTCTGACCTCGCCGCCGTCGAGGCGAGCCGGCTGCGCATCGCCCGTGCGGTTGAGCGGCGCGAGCACGCCCTCCGCCAGTTTTCCGGCCTCGCCGAGCACGGCCTCGCCCAACGCGGCGTCGTAGTCGCTGTAGGCCTCGCATTCGGCCAGACGGGCCGCGCCGACCACGTCCTCAAGCGCAAACCTTATGCATTGCAGCGGTGTTCTATAGTCCGCCATTCGGCTAGGCTCCGGGTGTCTGAGGCGCTGGTCGCCGTCGCGGTATAGACAATGCCGCCGGAACGCACCATCGCCTGACGACGAACGCACCGCACCGGAGCCCCCTCTCATGCGCCCCTGCCACATCGTCGCCGCCGCACTGCTGGTCCTCGCGCCCGCCGCCCAAGCCCAAGGGGTCTCGACCGACCCGTCGCTCGCCCCGGCGGGGGACTACCGGGCGGACAAGGCCCATACCCGCGTCATCTGGCAAGTCAGCCATCTCGGCACCTCGCTCTACACCGGGTGGTTCAAGACCTTCGACATCGCGCTCTCCTTCGATCCCAACGCGCCGGAGAAATCGGCGCTGACCGCCACCGTCGATCCGGCGAGCGTCTTCACGCTCGATCCCGCCTTCGACGCGAAGATCGCCGGACCCGAGTTCTTCGACGCGGCCAAGTATCCCGAGATGACCTTCGTTTCGACCTCCGCGACGCGGACCGGCGAGGCGAGCGGCACGATCGCCGGCGATCTCACCTTTCACGGCGTTACCCGGCCCGTGACCTTCGACGTCGTATTTCGCGGCGGCATGATGAGTCCGCTGGGGGACGTCTATGTCCTGGGCTTCCGGGCGACCGCTGTCATCAGGCGATCCGAGTTCGGCGCCGGCGCCTATGTCGATTTGGGCGTCGGCGACGAAGTCACGCTGACGATCGAAGGCGAACTCGATCAGAAGCCATCCTAGAAGACGGGGACGCGCATGGGACTGAGGAATAGCACACAGGCTTTCGGCCTCATCGCCGTGACCCTGCATTGGGCGATCGCCGCGGCGATCCTCTACATGATCTGGCTCGGCGACTACATGACCGAGGCCGAAGACTACGCCGCCTACCAGCTTCACAAGAGCCTTGGCATCACCATCCTCGCCTTCAGCCTCCTCCGCCTGCTGCTGAGGCTTGTCGATCCGCCGCCGCCGCTCCCCGCCGCCATGCCGCGCTGGGAACGCTGGGCCGCCCACGCGACCCATTGGGCGTTCTATACGCTGATGATCGGCATTCCCCTGTCGGGCTGGGCGCTGATCACGGCATCCCCCTCGGGCGACATGATCAGGACGCGGATCTGGGGCGCGCTCGAACTGCCCGCCCTGCCCTGGCTGAAATCCGTCGCCGACCGCGAGGCCGTCGCCGACCGTCTGGAGGACCTGCACGGCGCCCTCGGAACAGCCTTGCTGGTGCTGCTCGCGCTGCATGTGCTGGCGGCGCTCAAGCACCATGTCTGGAACCGCGACACGGTCCTCTCGCGCATGCTCCCCTTCCTGCCCGCGCCGAAGGAACGCCCGTGAGACGCATGGCGGCCGTTCTGGCGATCCTGGCGGCGGCCGCCGGACCGGCGCGCGCCGCCGATTGGACCGTCGATCCGGCGCGCAGCAGCCTCGCCTACGAGTTGATGGTCGATGGCGATCTGCGGCGCGGCGTCTTCGGCGCCTGGACCGCCGAGATCTCGTTCGATCCCGGCGATCTCTCGACGGCGAGCGCCGATGTGCGGATCGACATGGCGAACGCCTTCAGCGGGAACGAGACGCAGGACAAGGCCGCCGCCGGTCCGCTCTGGTTCGACGCCGCCGCCTCGCCCGAAGCGCGCTTCACGACGGCCGCCTTCCGCCGGACCGGCGCAGACGGCTACGAGGCCGACGGGACATTGACGATCCGCGGCATCGAGCGGCCCGTCACCCTGCCCTTCGCGCTGACCGTCGCAGGCGGCGAGGCGCACATGACGGCGCGGCTGACCCTCGACCGGACGCAGTGGCAGGTCGGCCAGGGCAGCTATGCGAGCGACACGCCGGTCGCCACCTCGGTGGATGTGGTCATCGACCTCACGGCGACGGCGCGGTAAGGAGGCCGCGGGGCGCTGGGCGTCCGCAAAGCGCCATGCCGATCCTCACCGTCGATCCGACCGATCCCTCCCACGATGCGCATCTGTTGCAGGCGGCGAACGCGCTGCGGGCGGGCCGCCTCGTCGCGTTCCCGACCGAGACCGTCTATGGCCTCGGCGCGGACGCCACCAACGGCGCGGCGCTCGCCGCGATCTTCGAACGCAAAGGCCGTCCGCGCCTCAATCCGCTGATCGTCCATGTCGCGGAAGCCAGCGCCGCCCGCCGCCTCGTCGCGTTCAATCCCACGGCGGAACGCCTCGCCGCCGCCTTCTGGCCGGGGCCGCTGACCCTCGTGCTGCCGCGCCGCGCCGATTGCCCGGTGCACGATCTCGCCAGCGCAGGGCTAGAAACCCTGGGCGTCCGCGTCCCCGCGCCGGCCACGGCGCGCGCCCTGATCGCGGCGGCCGGATGCCCGGTCGCCGCCCCCAGCGCCAACCGCTCGGGCGAGCCCTCACCGACCCGCGCCGCCGACGTCGCCGAGAGCCTCGGCACGGACGACCTCACCATTCTCGACGGCGGCCCCTGCGAAGCGGGCCTCGAATCGACCGTCGTCGGCTTCGAGGACGGGCGCGCCGTGCTGCTGCGCCTCGGCGCGCTGCCGCGCGCTTCTATCGAGGCGATCGCCGGACCGCTCGCCGCCCCGCACGACGACGAAGCGCGTCCCTCTTCGCCCGGACGCCTGCTGCGCCACTACGCCCCCCGCGCCCGCCTCAGGCTGAACGCCGAACAGCCGCAGCCGGGCGAGATCTATCTCGCCTTCGGACCTGCCCCGGCCAACGCGGAGACGCTCCAACTCAGCGCTTCCGGCGACCCGCGCGAAGCGGCGGCCAATCTCTTTGCGATGCTGCGCGAGGCCGACCGCCGGGGCGCGTCCCGCATCGCCGTCGCGCCCATTCCCGATGACGGGATCGGCGAAGCGATCAACGACCGCCTCGCCCGCGCCGCGGCGGCGCAAGCCTGACGCTACTCGGCGGCGGCGACCTTGGTCTGGGCCGGCTTGGTCTGGGCCGGCTCGGTCTTGGCGGGCGTGCGCCGCTCGCCGATCTTCGCCGCGCTGATGAAGGCCATCACCAGCGTTGCGACAAAGGGGATCGCCTGCACGCAGAGCGTCCCGATCCACACGACGACGGCCGGATCCCCGAGGCCGCGCGTCATCGCCGTCGCCGTAACCGCCGCCGCGACGAGGCCGAGCAGGATGAGTTCCTCCGACGCCAGCAGGATCACCTGGCGGATGGGCGCAGCGTCCTCGCATTTGGGCGTGCGCAGGAACGGCATGCCGCTGGTGAAGAGACCCTTCCACACCGCCTTGCCGACCGTGTGCGACAGAGCCAGACCGGCGATCGACGCCTGCAGCGCGCCCTTGAATCCCGTCCCGACGCGGAAGGGATAGAGCAGCAGCGTCTTTCCCGTCTTCACCGCGAAGAGCCCGAGCGCGATCGCCGCGAGCGAGACCATCGGCACGTCGAACGTCTTCTCGTCCCAGGCCATCAGCCCCGACCAGATCAGCGCCGCCGTCGTGAAGGCGAGCGACAGACCGTCGGCAAGCCAGGGCAGCCAGCCCGCGATGAAGTGATAGCGCTGCGAGGAGGTGAGCTGCGTCTTGCCGCCGAACAGCGCGCCGGCGTGGTGTTTCATGATCTGCATCGCGCCATAGACCCAGCGATAGCGCTGGTCCTTGTAGGCGGCGAGCGTGTCGGGGATCAGCCCCTTGCCGAAGCTCTGCGCGAGGTAGACGGACTCATGGCCGTCCTCGAAGATCCGCAGGCCCAGTTCGGCGTCCTCGGTGATGCACCAGGTCGCCCACTTCTTCTCGTCCAGCACCGGACGGCGCATGATCGTCATGGTGCCGTGCTGGATGATGGCGTTGTCTTCGTTGCGTTCGACCATGCCGATCTGGAAGAAGCCCGCATACTCCTGATAGGCCATCGCCTTGAACAGATTGTCCTGCCCGTCGCGATAATCCTGCGGCCCCTGCACGAGCGCGACCTTGGGGTTCGCGAAATGCGGGATGCAGGTCTTCAGCCAGTCCGGCGTCACCTGATAGTCGCTGTCGATGACGGCGACGTATTCGGCGTCCGGATCGGTCAGTTCCAGCGCCTTGTTGAGCGCCCCGGCCTTGAAGCCCTTCACGCCGTCGAAGTGGAAGAAGCGGAAGCGCGGGCCGAGCTTGGCCGCATGCGCCTCGACCGGCTGCCAGACGGCAGGGTCCTTGGTGTTGTTGTCGAGGATGATGACCTCGAAATTGCGATAATCGAGCCGCGCCAGCGCATCGAGCGTCTCGATCATCATGTCGGCCGGCTCGTTATAGGCCGGGACGTGGATGGAGACGCGCGGTTCGGCCGTCATGGCGGGCGGCGCGGCGAGACGGCGCTGCACGCGCCAGAGGCTCTGCGCCATCTCCACGCACTCGGCGAGGATCACCGCGATGGCGAGCGAGGCGACGGGCACCACGAAGACGAAGACGAGATACGTCTCCCACCCCGCATATTCCAATGAGGCGCTGTCGAAGATGCCGATAAGGCCGGTCACCAGAAGTCCCGCGAGCGCGGCGAGGAAAAGCTGGCCGAAGAACGACAGATGCGGCGTCGTGCGCAGCAGCAGCGCCCCGCCGATCATGGTGATGATCACCGCGACACCTGCGAACCAGGGCCAGTCGGGCAGCGACGACAGATGGCCTTCCAGCTCGAATTTCTGCACGCCCGCGGCGTCATAGACGCCCCAGAACGCGCCGACCGCGCCCTCGTCCTCGATCTTCCAGGGCTGATCGTAGGCTTCGAGCAGATAATAGTCCCAGCCCAGTTCCTTGGCGGCCGTCAGGAAGGCCCGCACGAAGGCCGCCTGGTTGGCGAGGCTGGGGACCGCGCCCTGCTTCTGGCGGCCTTCCGAGGGCCAGCCCGCTTCGCCGATGACGATCGGCATGCCGGGGAACTTGTCCTGGAGGACCTTGAGCCGGTTCTGGATATGGCCGACCGCGCTTTCGAGCGGAATGCCTTCCCAATAGGGCAGCATGTGGACGCCGAGGAAATCGACTTCCTTGGCGAGATCCGGATTGGCGTCCCAGACGTTCCAGGGCTCGGCGGTCGAGACCTTGATGCGCCGCGGCAATTCGCGGCGGATTTCCTTGATGTAGGCGTTCAGCTCCTCGACCGTCACGTCGCCGCGCAGGATCGCCTCGTTGCCGACGAACACCCGGTCGACCGAGACCGGATTGGCGCGGATGATCTTCAGCGCCGCCTCGATCTCCTGCTTGTTGTAGGCGCGGTCAGTGCCGATCCAGATGCCGAGCGCGACCTTCATGCCGAGTTCGTTGGCGATGGCCGGCAGCTTGTCGAGGCCGCGCGACACCGAATAGGTGCGCACCCGGTTGGTCGCATGCTTGAGCTGCTTGAGGTCGGCGCGCAGCCGCTCCTCGCTGTAGTTGAGGCTGTCTTCCTTGGTGTAGCCGTGGCTCGGGTTGTAGGAGAAGCCGCGGATCGGCGCGTTCCAGTCCGGCGCGTCCACCGTGCGGTCGAGCGCCGCCCAAGTGACGACCGTCGCCACGCAGGCGATGGCGAGCGCCGACAGCGTGCGCGCCCGGCGCGACCCGAACAGCACGCCCTTCAGCCGCGCGAAGACCCCCGTCTTCGGCTCCGGCGTCATCCCGACCATCCCACAATCTCCCGCACGCCCCGCTCGCCCGGATCACAGGCAGCCAAGGCTATCGCGCGCTGCGTCTAGCATCTTTGCTGCACCGCAGCAATTCCGGGCGCGGCGCGGGGATAATATGCGCCCGATGAACGCCCGATGAAAGGGCGCTAGGGGGTCGCGGGCGCCGGAACCCCGACATTCAGCAGCTCCACCTGGAAGACCAGGGTCTGGCGCGGCGGGATCGAGCCCCGGCCGGCGACGCCATAGGCCAGACGGTAGGGGATGACGAATTCGAACGTCTCGCCCTGCTTCATCAGCTGGATGCCCTCGACCCAGCCCGGAATCAGCTTGCCGAGCACGAAGGTCGCCGCCTCGCCCGATTTGTACGAGCTGTCGAACTCGGTGCCCTCGATGAACGTCCCCCGGTAGTGGACCGTCACCTCGCTCTCGGCCGTCGGCTGCGCCCCGGTCTCGACCGCCTTGATCTTCTTGTAGCGCAGGCCGCTGGCGGTCTTGGTGTAGGCGGGATCGGCGTCGATCCCGGCGAGGAAGGCGTCGTTCGCCTCGACCGTCACCTTGGCCGGATCGAGCGTGTAGCCCGGCGGCTCGATCGCCAGCAGAAGCTCGCGCACCACCTTGGCCGGCGGTTCGAGATCGTCCTTCAGCTTGGCGAGCCGCGCTTCGATGGCGGCGCGCAATTCGGCCTGCGCGGGGTCGGTGACGAGCTTGCCGAAATCGGCCGACAGCGCGTCCTGCGCGTTCAGCGCCCGCGCGAAGCCGCGATCGAGACCGTCGATCTTGCCCTCGATGTCCTTCAGGCGCGCCAGATCGGCGTTCGTCGCCGTGGCCTGGGCGACGAAGCCGTCGAGCCGGCCCTGCAGATCCGCCGCGTGCCGCCAGAAGAAGACGGCGGCGCCGAGGCTGACCAGCGCGAGGATCCAGAGCAGGACCGAGCGCATCGATCAGGCGACCTTCAGCAGTTCGACCTGGAAGACCAGCGTCTGGCGCGGCGGGATCGAGCCGCCGCCGCGCTCGCCATAGGCGAGGTCGTAGGGGATGGCGAACTCGAACGTGTCGCCTTCCTTCATCAGCTGCACGCCCTCGGTCCAGCCCGAGATCACCTGGTGCAGGCCGAAGGTTGCGGGCGAGTTGCGGCGATAGGACGAATCGAACTCGCGCCCGTCGATGAACGTGCCCTTGTAGTGCACCGTCACGTTGCTGCGCGCGCCCGGCTTCTTGCCGCCGTCGGCGCCTTCGCTGACGACCCGGTAGCGCAGCCCGCTGGCGGTCTTCGAAACGCCCGGCTGGGCGTCGTAGTCGGCGAGGAAGGCCGCGTTGGCTTCGTCGGTCAGAGACATGATCGTTCCTTTCAGCCGCGCTCGCTGCGCTGGATTTCCTCGTGGTGGCGG
>JAXMDZ010000023.1:0-47782 GCA_046348585.1 Alphaproteobacteria bacterium | reverse complement strand
TCTGGCGCTGGTCGGCGACGTGCTCTTTCAAGGCTCGATCGGCCGCACCGATTTTCCCGGCGGCAATCACGACCAGCTCGTACGCTCGATCGTCGAGCGGCTCTGGCCGCTGGGCGGCGAAACCGCCTTCGTCCCCGGCCATGGCGGCATGTCCACCTTCGGCCGCGAGCGCCAGATGAACCCTTACGTCTGCGACCTCGCGCTCGGCACGTCCGGCCCCGGCCCCGTCACCTCCGGCCCCGGCTGAGCGCGCGCGGGGCTTGAGCCGGGCGGCGATCCCGCCGAAGCTCGCTTCTCCATTCAGCGAAGGAGCGCGCCATGACGATGCCGCAGTCCGGAACCGGCGTCGATCAGGTGATCGCCGAACTCGAAGCCCGGCGCGCCCGCGACGTGCGCTGGGATCTGGGGCGCACCTTCGGCCTCGTCTATGACGGCGGCCCCTCGGTGCACGAGGTCGCCGAACGCGCCGCCCGCCTCTTCCTCCACGAGAACGCCCTCAACACCAAGGCCTTCCCCTCGCTCGCCGCGATCCAGGCCGACGTCGTCGGCTGGACCGGCAGCCTCCTCAACGCGCCGCCGGAAGCCGCCGGCTTCATGACCTCGGGCGGCACGGATTCGATCCTCTGCGCGGTGCTGGCGGCGCGCGAGCGGGGCGCGAAGGAGCGCGGCATAACGGCCCCCGAAATGGTCCTCGCCGAAAGCGCCCACGCCGCCTTCCACAAGGCCGCGCACATGTTCGGCGTCAAGGCGGTGAAGACCAGGGTGCGCCCCGACTGGACCGCCGACCCGGACGCGATGCGCGCCGCCGTCACGCCGAATACGGTGCTCGTCGTCGGCTCCGCGCCGCAATACCCGCAAGGCGTCGTCGACGACATCCCGGCCATCGCCGCGCTCGCCGCCGGGGCGGGCGCCAGCTGCCATGTCGATGCCTGCATGGGCGGCTTCGTGCTGCCGTTCGCCGAACGGCTCGGCCGCCCCGTGCCGCCCTGGGATTTCCGCGTCCCCGGCGTCACCTCGATCTCGGCCGACGTGCACAAGCTCGGCTACGCCCCCAAGGGCGCCTCGGTCGTCCTCTACCGCACCAAGGCGCTGCGCGCCTACCAGACCTTCCTCTTCGACGACTGGCTCGGCGGCTTCTACGGCTCGCCCGGCCTTCAGGGCACGCGCTCGGGCCTGCCGATGGCGGCGGCCTGGGCGGTGATGCGCCATCTGGGCGTCGAGGGCTATCTGAAGCTGACCGAGGCGACGCTGGCGAACGCCG
Organism: Alphaproteobacteria bacterium; assembly: GCA_046348585.1. Classification (GTDB taxonomy): domain Bacteria; phylum Pseudomonadota; class Alphaproteobacteria; order Micropepsales; family Micropepsaceae; genus JADZAI01. The sequence continues at coordinate 46,521 of JAXMDZ010000023.1, read as the reverse complement.
ACCGCATCCGCGCCGCGATCGCCGCCATCCCCGGCCTGCGCGTGCTGGGCGACAGCCGCTACCACCTCGTCGCGCTCTCCGCCGATCCCGCCGCCGCCGCCCCGCTCGACGTCTTCGCGCTCGGCGACGCGCTGGCCAAGCGCGGCTGGTATCTCGACCGCCAGGGCCCGCCCGACTCGCTGCACATGACGGTCAGCGCCTCCAACACCAAGGCGGTCGAGGCCTTCGTCGCCGACCTCGAAGCCGCCGCCGCCGGGATCGGGGCGGGGCGCGCCGCCGACCGCTCCACCACCTATGCGACGCTGGACTGAGCATCATCCGAAGAAGTGGACGCCGGTTCTTCGAAAAGATGATGCTCAAGGGGCTCTAGGACCGATTGGCCAAGCGCGAAGGCGCATGCTATCGGCGCAGCATGATAGAAGCCGTCATCTGGGATTTCGGAGGCGTCCTCACCTCCTCGCCGTTCGAGGCCTTCGCGCGTTACGAGCGCGAACGGGGCCTGCCGGCCGACATCATCCGCCGCACCAACGCGGCCAACCACCACGAGAACGCCTGGGCGAAGTTCGAGCGGGCCGAGATCGGCCTCGACGAGTTCGACGCGCTGTTCGCCGCCGAGTCCAGGGCGCTGGGGGCCGAGGTGCGCGGCCGCGACGTGCTGCCGCTGCTCTCGGGCGATCTGCGCCCGGCGATGGTCGAGGCGCTCGCCCGCGTGAAGGCCGCCTTCAAGACCGGCTGCATCACCAACAATCTGCCCGCCAACCAGATCGGCAGCCGGACCGGCCGCTCGCTCTATGTGGCGGAGGTGATGGCGCTGTTCGATCACGTCATCGAGTCGGCGAAGATCGGCCTCAGAAAGCCCGACCCGCGCATCTACACGATGATGACCGACACGCTGAAGGTCGATCCGCGCGCCTGCGTCTATCTCGACGATCTCGGCGTCAATCTCAAACCCGCGCGCGATCTCGGCATGACGACCATCAAGGTCGCCGATCCCGCCGTCGCGCTCGCCGAACTGGAAGCCGCCACCGGCTTGTCGCTCGCATGAGCGCCTCCGTCCCCATCGTCGTCGCGGGGGCCGCCGGGCGCATGGGCCAGGCGCTCATCGCCGCCATCGACGCCGAGCCGCGCACCACGCTCCACGCCGCGCTCGAGCATGACGGCCACGCCGCGCTGGGGCGCGACATGGGCGGCGTGCCGCTCGGGTCGAATGCGCTGGAGGCGGTGCTGCACGCCCGCGCCCTCATCGACTTCACGACGCCCGCCACTTCGGCGTCCCTCGCCGCGCTCGCCGCCCAGGCCCGCATCGTCCACGTCATCGGCACCACCGGCATCGGCGAGGCCGAACAGGCGAAGATCGCCGCCGCCGCCCGCCACGCGGTCGTCGTGCAGTCCGGCAATTTCTCGCTCGGCGTCAATCTCTTCGCCGCGCTGGTGAAGAAGGCCGCCGGAATGCTGGGGCCGGAGTTCGACATCGAAATCTCCGAGATGCATCACCGCCACAAGGTCGATGCCCCCTCGGGCACCGCGCTGATGCTGGGCGAGGCGGCGGCCGGGGGCCGCGGCGCGCGCCTCGCCGATCTGCGCCTTGCGCCGCGCGACGGCCATACCGGGCCGCGCCCGGCCGGGGCGATCGGCTTCTCCAGCCTGCGCGGCGGTTCGGTGGTGGGCGACCACACCGTCACCTTCGCCGCCGAGCACGAGCGCATCGAGATGACCCACCGGGCCGAGTCGCGCGGCATGTTCGCGCGCGGCGCGGTCGCCGCCGCGCTCTGGGGCCAGGACAAGCCGCCCGGCCTCTACACCATGGCCGACGTGCTCGGCCTCTAGGCCGCCGCGAGCGAGGCGCGATGACCGACAGTCCCGGCTGGATACGCCTGCGCCAGATCGCCCTCATCACGGACGATCTGGAAGCGGCCGTCGCCGCGCTGTCGTCCGTCCTCGGCCTCGCCGAAGGCTTCCGCGACGATCATCTGGAAGACCTGTTCGGCCTGCGCAACTGCCTCCTGCCCATCGGCGACCAGCTGCTCGAAATCTGCGCGACGGTGAAACCCGGCACCCAGGGCGCGCGCTATCTGCAACGGCGCGGGGCGGGCGGCTACATGGTCATCCTCCAGGCCGAGCCGCACGCGCCCTTGCGCGAGCGCATCGCGGCGATGGGCCTGCGGGTGATCGCCGAGCGCGCGACCGCCGCCTACCACTTCCTCCAGCTCCACCCGCGCGACACCGGCGGCGCGATGCTGGAAATCGACTGGCACGCCGGCGGCGACACGCCGGAAAGGCCCTGGACCCATGCGGCGGGCACGAACTGGCGCGCCGCGATCCGCACCGGCCGCGTCGCCGCCATCGCCGCCGCCGAGCTTCAGTCCGCCGATCCCGGCGCGCTGGCGGCGCGCTGGGGGGCGATCCTCGGCCTTCCCGTCCGGCGCGACGGCGAAGCCCTTTCGATCGACCTCGACGGCGCGACGCTGCGCTTCGTCGCCGCCGCCGACGGGCGCGGCGAGGGCCTCGGCGGCCTCGATCTGCGGGCGACGGACCCCGCTGCGGTGCTCGCGGCGGCGCGGGCGCAGGGCGCGCCGGTCGAAGACGGCATCGTGCATCTCGCCGGTATCCGCCTCCGCCTCGTCTGATCGCGCGGCCGGGAATCGCCTTGGGCGCGGCCCCGCGCTAAACCGGCCTACCGCATCGAATCGTCAGGGAGCCGCCATGAAAACCCGCGCCGCAGTCGCCTTCGAGGCGAAGAAACCGCTGGAGATCGTCGAGGTCGATCTGGAAGGCCCGAAGACCGGCGAAGTCCTCATCGAGATCAAGGCGACCGGCATCTGCCATACCGACGCCTATACGCTCGACGGCTTCGACTCTGAGGGCATCTTCCCCTCGATCCTCGGCCATGAAGGGGCGGGCGTGGTGCTGGAGGTCGGCCCCGGCGTCTCCACCGTGAAGCCGGGCGATCACGTCATTCCGCTCTACACGCCCGAATGCCGCGGCTGCAAAAGCTGCCTGTCGCGCAAGACCAATCTCTGCACCGCCATTCGCGGCACGCAGGGCAAGGGGCTGATGCCCGACCAGACCTCGCGCTTTTCCTACAAGGGCAAGCCGGTCTTCCACTACATGGGCTGCTCGACCTTCGCCAACCACACCGTTCTGCCCGAAATCGCGGTGGCGAAGATCCGCCCCGACGCCCCCTTCGACAAGGCCTGCTATATCGGCTGCGGCGTCACCACCGGGGTCGGCGCGGTGGTCAACACCGCCAGGGTCGAACCCGGCGCCAACTGCATCGTCTTCGGCCTCGGCGGCATCGGCCTCAACGTCATCCAGGGCCTGAAGATGGTCGGGGCCGACATGATCGTCGGCGTCGACATCAACCCCGCCAAGGAAGACTGGGGCCGCCGCTTCGGCATGACCCGGTTCGTCAACCCCAGGACCGTGCCGGGCGATCTCGTCGCCCATCTGGTCGAGCTGACCGGCGGCGGGGCCGACTACACCTTCGACTGCACCGGCAATACGACCGTCATGCGCCAGGCGCTTGAGGCCTGCCATCGCGGCTGGGGCCAGTCGATCGTCATCGGCGTCGCGGAATCGGGCAAGGAGATCGCCACCCGCCCGTTCCAGCTCGTCACCGGCCGGGTGTGGAAGGGCAGCGCCTTCGGCGGGGCGCGCGGTCGCACCGACGTGCCGAAGATCGTGGACTGGTACATGGACGGCAAGATCGAGATCGACCCGATGATCACCCACGTCCTGACGCTGGACGAGATCAACAAGGGCTTCGACCTGATGCACGCGGGCGAGAGCATCCGCTCCGTGGTGGTCTACTAGCGGCCAGATCCGGCCGCCTCGCGGACCCTCATGGCCGGGCTTGACCCGGCCATCCAGCGGCGGCCGCCCCCCCTCCTGCCGTCGCATCACGCTCGCTAATCTCTCGCTTCAGCCGCCGCCGCTTGTCCGGCCGCTCTGACGTGGGGTAAGGGCCCGCATGACCATCGCTCACGGCATCGCCGACGCTGTCGGCAACACCCCGCTCATCGAACTGAAGCGCGCCAGCGCCGAGACCGGCTGCCGCATTCTCGGCAAGGCGGAGTTCATGAACCCCGGCCAGTCCGTGAAGGACCGCGCGGCCCTCTTCATCATCCGCGACGCGGTGGCGCGGGGCGCGCTCAGGCCCGGCGGCGTCATCGTCGAAGGCACCGCCGGCAATACCGGCATCGGCCTCGCCCTCATCGGCGCGGCGCTCGGCTTCCGTTCGGTCATCGTCATCCCGGAAACCCAGGCGCAGGAAAAGAAAGACATGCTGCGCCTCGCCGGGGCCGAACTCGTCGAGGTTCCGGCCGTGCCGTACGCCAACCCCAACAACTACGTGAAGGTCTCGGGCCGCATCGCCGAGGCGCTGGCGAAGGGCGAGCCGAACGGCGCGATCTGGGCCAACCAGTTCGACAATGTCGCCAACCGCCAGGCCCATATCGAAACGACCGGGCCGGAAATCTGGGCGCAGACCGGCGGCAAGGTCGACGGCTTCGTTTCGGCCGTCGGCACCGGCGGCACGCTCGCGGGCACCGCGATGGCGCTGCGCGAACGCTCGGCCGACGTGAAGATCGCGCTCGCCGATCCCTTCGGCGCGGCGCTTCATTCCTACTACACGACCGGCACGCTCGCCGCCGCCGGCTCCTCGATCACCGAAGGCATCGGCCAGGGTCGCATCACCGCCAATCTGGAAGGCTTCGCGCCGGACTTCAGCTACCAGATCCCCGACGCCGAGGCGGTCGAGATCGTCTTCGAACTGCTGGAGCACGAGGGCCTGTGCCTCGGCGGCTCCTCGGGCATCAACGTCGCGGGGGCGATCCGTCTGGCGAAGGAACTCGGCCCCGGCCACACCGTCGTGACGATGCTCTGCGACTACGGCACGCGCTACCAGTCCAAGCTCTTCAACCCGGCCTTCCTGCGCGAAAAGAACCTCCCCGTCCCCGCCTGGCTGGAACGCCCCGCCGCCATCGACAAACAGCTCGTCTGACCGCCCGGCCGGACCTTACTCCATCAACTCGAACCTGATCCTGACCTCATAGAAGAAGCGCTGTCCCGGCCCTTCTGGCTGGGGGAAGCGCCACGCGGCCACCGCCTCCACAGCCGCCGCCTCGAACCAGCCGGGCGGCGTCGCCTCGCTGATGCAGACCGGCGTCACCCGGCCGCTGGAGAAGACCTCCAGCCGCACCGACACCTTGCCCTCGATGCCCTCGCCTTCGGCCCCGGGCGGATATTGCGGCTGAACGCGGCTCACCGGCTTGGGCACGTCGAACCCGGACAGGACCGCGCCCCGCGACTCCAGGTTCGCGCAGGCCGGCAGGATCGGCAGCTTCGGCGGCGCGTGCACCCACGAGGCCCCGAACAGCGTCGAGACGCGCACCAGATAGCGCCCGCCCGGCTCGGCCGTGTTGACCGCCTTGGGCTGCGAGAATTTCAGCCCGGCGATCGCCACGATCGCCGCGTTCTCAAGCCCGACGCTGTACTCGTCGACGACCGCGCAGCGGATGATCGGCGCGTTGTCCTCGGTCAGCCCGATCACCGCCGCCGCCGACAGCGGGACCACGCCGGTGACGAAGGGCAACAGGCCGAGCGAGGCGGAATCGCTGGTCGCGGGGGCCGGCGAGGCGCTGGCGACCGTCTCGGGGTCGCAGGCCGGCACCGGCCAAACGATCGGCGGCGGCTCGGCCGGACGGGCCGGGCTCGTACCGGCCGCGCCCGCGGCGAGGCAGCCCAGAATGAACGCCGCCACACGCCGCACCGCCGCCCCCTCGCGCCCGCGCGGCGATGGAACGCTGTCGCGCGCCGCCGCGCAAGGTCTCGCTGCCGTCAGGTTAAGCATGGACTTCACGAAAATGACGCCTGCGACATAAAGCGCTGGGTGGTTTTCAGATGCCGCGCTATCGTTCCTTCGGGGATACGGCGGACCGGCAGGCGGCCGCCGAAGATTCGGGGGTCATGATGAGTGACAGTCACGGCTATTCGGAACACGACAAGAAGGAGGATCTGAAAGTCCTCCACTCCATGGGCTATGCGCAGGAACTCGAGCGCTCCATGGGTCAGTTCTCGAACTTTGCGATTTCGTTCTCGATCATCTGCATCCTGTCGGGCGGCATCAATTCGCTCGCCCAGGCGACCTCCGGCGCGGGCGGCGCGGCGATCGGCATCGGCTGGCCGCTCGGCTGCCTCATCTCGGCGGTCTTCGCCATCGCGATGGCGCAGATCTCCTCGGCCTATCCGACGGCCGGCGGCCTCTATCACTGGGGTTCGATCCTCGGCAACCGCTTCACCGGCTGGCTGACCGCCTGGTTCAACCTGCTCGGCCTCATCACCGTGCTCGGCGCCATCAATGTCGGCACCTATTACTTCTTCCTCGGCGCCTTCGGCGGCTATCTGGGGATGGAGGACACGACGGTCGTCCGCATCGCCTTCCTCGCCGGCATCACCGGCGTGCAGGCGCTGATCAACCACATGGGCATCCGCCTGACGGCGACGCTCACCGACTTCTCGGGCTATCTGATCCTCGCGACGGCGGTGGCGCTCACCGTTGTGTGCATGCTCGCTATCGACAGCTTCGACATCGCGCGCCTGTTCACCTTCTCCAACTATTCGGGCGATGCGGGCGCCGGCGTGTGGCCGCAGACGTCGGGCCTGTGGGTGTTCCTGCTCGGCCTCTTACTGCCGATCTACACGATCACCGGCTACGACGCCTCGGCGCACACTTCGGAAGAAACCGAGCGCGCCGCCCATTCGGTGCCGCGCGGCATGATCTCCTCGGTGCTGTGGTCGTCGGTGTTCGGCTACGTCATGCTGTGCAGCTTCGTGCTGATGCTGCCCAGCATGGACGAAGCGGCGGGCCAGGGCTGGAACGTCTTCTTCTGGGCGATGGACGCCAAGGTGAACCCGATCGTGAAGGACGTGCTCTACGGCGCGATCTTCATCTCTCAGTTCCTCTGCGGCCTCGCCACCGTCACCTCGGCCTCGCGCATGATCTTCGCCTTCTCGCGCGACAAGGGCCTGCCGGGTTCGGCGCTGCTCGCCAAGGTCAGCCCGAAGCACCGCACGCCGGTGGCCGCGATCTGGACCGCCTCGATCCTGGCGGTGCTTTTCGTGTGGGGCTCCTCGATGGTCACCATCGGCGAGACGCCGGTGTACACGATCGTCGTGTCGTGCACGGTCATCTTCCTGTTCTTCTCGTTCGTCATCCCGATCACCCTCGGCCTGTTCGCCTGGGGCACCTCGAAATGGGACCGGATGGGACCGTGGAACCTCGGCGAGGCGACCTACAAGCTGTTCGCGCTGCTCTCGCTGGCGGCGATGGTGCTGATCTTCGTCGTCGGCATTCAGCCGCCCAACGACTGGGCGCTCTACATCACGGTCGGCTTCCTCGGCCTCACCGCGATCGTCTGGTTCGGGATCGAGAACTGGCGCTTCAAGGGCCCGCCGATCGGCGCCGAAGTGGCGGCGCGGCAGGCCGAGATCGCGGCCGCCGAGCGGGCCGTCGGCGAAGCCTCCTGAGCCGAAATCAGGGCTGAAGGGGGGCCGCCGGCCACGGCGGCCCCTTTTTGCAACCGGACGCGGGTAAAAGAACGGGCGACATCATGAAAGCGTGCGACGTCAAGACGGCAGCCGACGCCAGGGCCATCATCGAGGCGCGCGGCCTCACCCATGTGAAGGTCGGCGTGTTCGACGCCGACGGCGTGATGCGCGGCAAATATATGAGCCGCGAGAAATTCTTCTCCGCGCTCGATAAGGGCTTCGGCTTCTGCGACGTGGTGCTCGGCTGGGATTCCAACGACCAGCTCTACGACAATGTCAGCTTCACCGGCTGGCACACCGCCTATCCCGACGCGATGGCGCGCATCGTCCCCTCGACCTGCCGCGACGTGCCGTTCGAGGACGGGATGCTGCTCTTCATCGCCGAGTTCGAGGGCGCGGCCGAGGCGATCTGCCCGCGCGGGGTGCTGCGCCGGGTGCTCAAGCGCGCCGCCGACTCCGGCTACAAGGTCAACGCCTCGGCCGAGTTCGAGTTCTTCGTCTTCGACGAAACCCCCGACAGCGTCCGCGCCAAGGGCTACCGCAACCTCAAGAACATCACGCCCGGCTTCTTCGGCTATTCGATGCTGCGCAGCTCGGTGCACGCCGATTTCTACGCCGAGCTGATGGCGATGTGCGAACGGATGCGCATGCCGCTCGAAGGCCTGCACACCGAAACCGGCCCCGGCGTGCTGGAGGCGGCCATCGCCTATGACGAGGCGCTGGAATCGGCCGACCGGGCGGCGCTCTTCAAGACCTTCACCAAGGTGCTGGCGCAGAAGCGCGGCTGGATGGCGAGCTTCATGGCGAAATGGTCGAAGGACTGGCCCGGCCAGTCGGGCCATCTCCACGTCTCGCTCGCGGGCAAGGACGGCAAGAACGTCTTCCACGACGCCGCCGCGCCCCACACCATGTCGCAGGAACAGCGCTGGTTCGTCGGCGGCCAGCAGGCGCTGATGCCGCATCTGCTGGCGATGATCGCCTGCACGGTCAATTCCTACACCCGCCTCATCCCCGGCTTCTGGGCGCCGACCGACGCGAGCTGGGGCATCGAGAACCGCACCTGCGCGCTGCGCGTCATCCAGGGCGGGCCGAAGAGCCAGCGGGTCGAGTACCGCATCGCCGCCGCCGACATTAATCCCTACATCGCGCTCGCCTGCGCCATCGGCTCGGGCCTGTGGGGGATCGAGAATCGCATCGACCCGGGCGAGCCGATCGTGGGCAATGCCTACGAGGTCAAATTTCCGTCAGAGCGCGCGCTGCCCAGAACGTTGTATGAAGCGGCGGAGCGGCTTGAAGCCAGCGCCCCGGCGCGCGATCTCTTCGGCGACGCTTTCGTGGAGCACTACGCGGCGACCCGCAAATGGGAAGAGCGCGAGTTCCGCAAGGCGATCACCGATTGGGAAATGGCGCGCTATTTCGAGATCATCTGAACCGGCCGGCCCGGTTCCAAGGAGTCGTCATGGAAGACATCGTCTGCATCTCGCCGGTCGACGGGCGCGAGCTCGTGCGCCGCAAGCCGGCCACCGACGCCGCCATCGAAAAGGCGCTGAACGCCGCCCACGCGGCGCAGATCGAATGGGCGAAGACGCCGGTCGCCGCGCGCGTCGCCGCGGTCATGAAGTTCATGGACGCGATGCTGGCCCTCAACCAGGAGATCGTGCCGGAGCTGGCGCTGCAGATGGGCCGCCCGGTGCGCTACGGCGGTGAGTTCAAGGGCTTCGAGGAACGGCTGCGCTACATGGCGGCGATCGCCGAGGACAGCCTGAAGCCGGTCCTGCCCGCCGATCCCAAGCCCGGCTTCCGCCGCTTCATCAGCCGCGAGCCGCTCGGCATCGTCCTCGTCATCGCGCCCTGGAACTATCCCTATCTCACCGCCGTCAACACGATCGGCCCGGCGCTGATGGCGGGCAACGCCGTCATCCTCAAGCACGCCGCGCAGACCATCCTCGTCGGCGAGCGCTTCCAGCAGGCGATGGACGCGGCCGGCATTCCCAAGGGCCTCTTCCAGAACATCAACCTGACGCATGACCAGACCGCGCGCCTGCTCGGCTCGGGCGCGGTCGATCACGTCAACTTCACCGGCTCGGTCGGCGGCGGCAAGGCGATCGAGCGCGCCGCGGCGGGCACCTTCACCTCGCTCGGCCTCGAACTCGGCGGCAAGGACCCGGCCTATGTCCGCGCCGACGCCGATCTCGATTTCGCGGTCGAGAATCTGGTGGACGGCGCCTTCTTCAATTCCGGCCAGTGCTGCTGCGGGGTGGAGCGCATCTATGTCGACAAGGCGCTGTTCCGGCCCTTCGTCGAGGCGTTCGCGGCGCTGACCCGCAAATACGTCCTCGGCAATCCGCTCGACGAGGCGACGACGCTGGGGCCGATGGCCCAGCCGCGCTTCGCCGCGCTCATCCGCGGCCAGATCGAGGAGGCGCGCTCCAAGGGCGCGACCGCCCTCATCGACCCCAAGGCGTTCGCGGCCGACCGCGAAGGCACGCCCTATCTCGCGCCGCAGGTGCTGGTCGACGTCGACCACAATATGAGCGTGATGGTTGAGGAAAGCTTCGGCCCGGTGGTCGGCATTATGCCGGTCGATTCCGACGCCGACGCGGTCACGCTGATGAACGACAGCCCCTACGGCCTCACCGCCTCGATCTGGACCTCCGATATCGAGGCGGCGGAAAGCATCGGCCGCCAGGTCGAAACCGGCACGGTCTACATGAACCGCTGCGACTATCTCGACCCGGCGCTCGCCTGGACCGGGGTGAAGGACACCGGCCGCGGCGCCGCGCTCTCGCCCATCGGCTTCGACATGCTCACCCGCCCCAAATCCTTCCACCTGCGCCAGATCGGCTAGGACGGATCGCCGCGCCCGCGCACCCTTCTCCCTTGGGGGAGAAGGGGCGGGGCTGGCGGCCGCCCGCCGCGCACCCATTCAGGATCACGCCATGACCGAAACGCTCAAAGGCAACTGGAACTACCCGACCAAGGTCTGGGCCGGCCCCGGCCGCATCGCCGAGCTGGCCGAGGCCTGCAAGGCCGCCGGCATGGCGCGGCCGCTGCTCGTCACCGATGCGGGCCTCGCCGGCTCGGCCATGGTCGCCGCGGCGTTGCGCACGCTCAAGACCAACGCGATCTACGGCGACGTGCGCGGCAATCCGGTCGCCCGTCATGTCGAGGACGGGCTGAAGATCTTCCGCGACGGCGGCCATGACGGCGTCGTCGCCTTCGGCGGCGGCTCGGCCCTCGATGTCGGCAAGGCCATCGCCTTCATGGCGGGCCAGACCCGCCCGCTCTGGGACTTCGAGGACATCGGCGACTGGTGGACCCGCGCCGACCCCAAGGGCATCGCCCCGGTCGTCGCCGTGCCGACCACCGCCGGCACCGGCTCGGAAGTCGGCCGCGCTAGCGTCATCACCAACGAGGACACGCACGAAAAGAAGATCATCTTCCACCCGAAGATGATGCCGGAAATCGTCATCTCCGATCCTGAGCTTTCGGTCGGCCTGCCCTCGCACATCACCACCGCGACCGGCATGGACGCCTTCGTCCATTGCTTCGAGGCCTATTGCGCGCCGGGCTTCCACCCGATCGCCGACGGCGTCGCGCTGAACGGCATGGCGCTCATCAAGGAGGCGCTGCCGCGCGCCACCGCCGACGGCGCCGACATCGCGGCGCGGGCGAAAATGCTCGCCGCCGCCTCGATGGGCGCGGCCGCCTTCCAGAAGGGCCTCGGCGCGGTCCACTCGATCGCCCATCCGCTCAGCGCCCATTACGACACCCATCATGGCCTGGCGAACGCGATCCTGCTGCCCTATCTCATCGCCTTCAACGCGCCCGCCATCGCCGAAAAGATGAAGCCGCTCGCCCGCCTGCTCGATCTCAAGGGCGGCGACGTCGATGCGGTGCTCGCCTGGGTGCTCGACTTCCGCAAGACGCTGGCGATCCCGCACACCCTCGCCGAAATCGGCATTCCGGCCGACAAGGCGGCGATCGTCGGGCGCGACGCCTTCCGCGATCCCTCGACCGGCGGCAATCCGCGCGCCATCACCGAGGCCGACATGTCGCGCATCTTCCTCGCCGCCCGCACCGGCGACCTCAAGGCGGCGGCCGGCTGAACGCCGCCCGCCTCCCTTCCTCATGGCCGCCCTTGAGGCGGCCATCCAGACCGGCGGCAGTCCCGCCCCCCTGTCATGGTCCGCGCAGGCGGACCATCCACGGCTTGGGGCCAAAGGCGGGCCTTGGAAAATAGTCCTAATCATGCCATGATCGCTCCGCGCGCCCCGGAATAATCCGGCGGCGATCCCGGCACCCCCTCCCCCCGGAGGGGAGGGCGAGGAACGAAGATGCTTTATGCCGGCATCGTGAAATAGTATGTCGCACCCACGGAGTCTTTGAACCCATGTCCCTCCGCCTCCTCGTCGTCGAAGGCAACACCAGGGCCGGCCGCGAACGCGCCGTCGCCAGCGGCGGCACGGCGTCGAGCGACTCCTATGCCGAATTGCTGCGCAGCCTCGCGCCCGGCGGCACGGTGGTCGACATCTGCTATCCGGCCGATCCCGGCGCGAACCTGCCCGACAGCGGCGGGCTGGAAGGCTATGACGGCGTCGCCATCACCGGTTCGGCCCTCAACGTCTATGACGGCGGCCCGTCGATCGACCCGCAGGTCGATCTGGTGCGCACGCTGTTCCGCACCGCCACGCCCTGTTTCGGCTCCTGCTGGGGGCTTCAGGTGGCGACGGTGGCGGCCGGCGGCACGGTGCGCAAGAATCCCGACGGGCGCGAGATCGGCATCGGCCGCCGCATCGAGATCGCCGAGGCCGGGCACGGCCACGGTCTCTATCTCGGCAAGCCGCGCATCTTCGACGCGATCACCGTCCATCTCGACGAGGTCGAAACGCTCGCCCCCGGCACCACCGTGCTCTCGACCAATGCCTGGAGCCCCGTCCAGGCGGCCGAGATCGACACGCCCGGCGGCGGCGGCTTCTGGGGCACGCAGTACCATCCCGAATATACGTTCCGCGAAATCGCCGCCGTCTTCCGCCGCTACGGCGACATCCTGATCAAGCAGGGCCTGTTCGCCGACGAGGCCGAACAGGCCGCCTATGTCGCCGATCTCGACGCGCTGCACGCCGATCCCGCGCCGCGTCCGCTGGTCTGGAAATACGGCCTCGACGAAAGCGTCCTCGACCCGGCGATGCGGGCCCGCGAACTGCGCAACTGGATCGACCAGGCGGTGCTCCCGGCCCGCAGCGCGCGCGGCCGCGAATAGACGCCTCAGATCAGCGTCGCCCGCATCAGCCCGCGCACCGAATTGCCGGCATGGAGCGTCCCGGATCTCAGATCCTCCGGCGTCAGCGCCCGCTCCGCGATCTTCGGCGTCCCCCGCCGCATCAGCGCCCGCTTCAGCACCCCGTCCAGCGCCCCCTCGGCGGGCGGCGGGGTCAGCAGCACCCCGTCCCGTTCGAGAAAAAGACTGGTGAACGATCCGTCCGCGACGCGGCCATGCTCGTTCAGCAGCACCGCCTCGTCGGCGCCAGCCGCCTTCGCCTCGGCCAGCGCCGCCTCATAGACGCCGCGCCGCGTCGTCTTGTGCCGGGCGAAGGGATCGCCGCTGGCGACCCGCACCGATCCGAGGTGCAGCCGGATCGCGCCGCCGCCCTCCGCGAACGCCGCCTCCAGCGCCTCGGATGCGACCAGCGCCCGCCCATCCAGCGCCAGCCGCAGCCGCACCCGCCGCATGCCCCTCGCGCCCGCCACATGCGCCGCCAGCGCCGCCCGCACCGCCGCCTCCCGGTACTCGACCCCGAAATACGCCGCCGCCCCCGCCAGCCGCATGAGGTGCTCCTCCAGGAAGAAGAACCCCGTCCCCGCCTCCCAGCGCATCGTTTCCAGCAGCTCGAACGGCGCGGCGCTCGCGAAGCGGGCCTTCAGCAGGCATTCCTCGTACTCGGCCCGCGCCTGCGAATCGAAGACGATCCCCGACCCGACGCCCATCCGCAGCGCCCCCGATCCGTCCTCGGCGACCAGCGTCCGGATGGCGACATTGAGATCGAGCTGAAGCCCCGGCCCGATCGCCCCGATCGCCCCGCAGTAAAAACCGCGCGGCGCGGCCTCCGTCTCGGCGATGATCTGCATGGCGCGGACCTTCGGCGCGCCCGTCACCGACCCGCAGGGAAAAAGCGCGCGCAGAAGACCGGTCGGCGTCACGCCGTCCGTCAGCCGCCCCTCGATGCCGGAGGTCATGGTGTGCAGCGTCGGATAGGTCTCGACCGTGAAGAGATCGCTGACCCTGACGCTGCCCGGCAGGCAGACGCGCGCCAGATCGTTGCGCAGCAGATCGACGATCATCAGATTCTCGGCCCGCTGCTTGGGATCGCCGGCGAGCGCCGCCCGCGCCGCATCGTCCGCCGCCGCATCCGCGCCGCGCGCCGCCGTCCCCTTCATCGGCCGCGTGCGGATCGTCCCCGATCCGTCCGCGGCGAGGAACAGCTCCGGCGAGAACGAGAAGACCTCGCGGTCGTCGAGCCGCAGCCAGGCCGCATGACCGGCGCGGGCGAGGGTGCGCCACCCGGCGAGGCGCGCGCGCGGATCGCCCGCCGCCGCGAAGCGCAGCGGGAAGGTCAGGTTGATCTGATAGACATCGCCCGCCGCGATATAGTCGCGGATGCGCGCAAACGCCGTCCCATAGGCGGCCCCGTCCCACGCCGGCTCGGCCGCCCCGATCGCGCAGTCCGCCCCCTCCGCGGCCGCCTCGAAAACCGCGCCCGCCTCCACGGCGATGGGCCGCTCGTAGAGCCCGACGGCGATCAGCGGATCGGGCGGCGTGCGGTAGAGCGGCCGCAGCCGCGGCTCGAACAGATAGCCGAGCTCGTAGGAGAAACCGCCCGCCACCCACAGCCCGTCCGCCACCGCGCGGTCGATGCGGCTCAGCGCCGCCGCCGCCTCGTCCGGCGTGCGCGCCTCGATCCAGGCGACGGGATCGCGAAACAGGCGCGAAGCGCCGCCGGGCCGCGCATCGTCCAGAAGCACGGCGCGGCGCGGAAGGGTCGGAACGATCATGCCAGACTGTATACTGAGATCGTCGTCTCGCGTCCGCGCAGCGCGACGTCGCCCTGGCGCACCAGGTCGCCGGACAGCGCCGCCGCGCCTTCGCCCATCTCCCGCGTCGCCGCGGCGACGACATCCGACGACACCGCCATGCGCACCCCCAGCTCCTTCGAGAGGGCCTGCAGGCGGCTCGCGGTGTTCACGGTGTCGCCGATCACCTCGAAGGCGAGGCGCTGTTCGCTGCCGACATTGCCCGCGACCACCGGGCCGTAATGCAGGCCGATGCCGATGCGGATCGCGTGCAACCCGATCGCCGCGCGCTCGGCGTTCCACTCCTCGATCGCCGCCAGCATCGCCCGGGCGCAGCGCAGCGCCCGCGCCGCGTCGGCGGAACTGGCGACGGGCACGCCGAACGTCGCCATCAGCCCGTCGCCCATCACCTTGTCGAGCGTGCCCTGGGCCTCGAAGACATGGTGCTGCAGCAGGGCATGGAAGGCGCGCAGCAACTCGATCACGTCGTCGGGGTCGGCGCCTTCGGCGAAGCGCGTGAAATCGCGAATGTCGGCGAACAGCACCGCCGCGTTCTGCCGCCGCACCCGGTCGAAGGGCTGATCGCTCTGCGACAGCGTCTCGACCATGTTGGGCGAGAAGTGGCGGGCGAGGTTTGAGCGCGCCCGCTCGGCATGGGTCGCCTGCGCCACCAGCCGCCGCGAGCGGGCGACCGCGATGGCGAGCCCGAAGGTCAGCAGCGCCACCGCGAAGATCTCGATCAGCCATTTCGACAGCGGGAAATAGAACGGGTTGGCGTAGCGCGAGGCATAGGCGCGGATGCCTGATTCGTCCGGCAGGCCGAGATCGAAGAAGACGCCGGGCTTGGCCATCACCCAGAACAGCACGACCGACCAGCCCGCGACGATGCAGAGCCCGCACCAGACGACCAGCCGCGGCGAGAAGGCAAAGGCCGCCTGCACCAGGAATACGAGGTAGAGCAGGATCAGGCTCTCGCGCAGGATCGTCGAAGGCGGCGGCCCGCCCTCCACGAAGGGATTGCGCGCCATGATCAGCAGCGTCAGCACGGCGCAGTCGAGGGTCGCCCAGAAATATTTGAGCCAGGGCGGATTGGTCCGACGCCGGGCGAGATCGAACTGGACGACGCCGATGACCGCGAGGATCAGCGCCTCGCCCAGCACGAAGGCGAAGGCGCCGCCCTTGTAGTTCGAGGTGAGGGCGATCCACAGCGCGGCGGACAGGACGATGGCCGTCCGCACCAGCGCCGCCAGCATCAGGCCGGCCCGCTCCTCGGTGCGGAACGCCCGGGCGAGGCGCGGGTTCTCGGGCGCGGACGACCACGTCCGCCGCGCCAGCCAGCGCAGCGTGTCGAAGACGCCCCGGTCCGAGCCGAGCCGTGCCCGGCTCCGCTCCGCCCGTGTGGGAAAGACCCGCGCCACCCCTTAACGCTCCAGCGTTCCGCCCTTGCCCGCGAAGCGGGTTGAACCGCGGCGGAGCCTACCCCACATTTACAGCAATCGGAGAGGCGCCGCGTGTGACGGGTTTCTCAGATCAGCCGCTCTTAAGGAGGGCACATGACGCGCGTACTTGCTTTCGGAAGCCCGTATTTGCTGGGTTTCGACCGATTCGAGCGGATGGCCGAGCGCCTCGCCAAGGCGGGCGCGGAAAGCTATCCGCCCTACAATATCGAGCAGACCTCGGAAACCGACTTCCGCATCACCCTCGCCGTGGCCGGCTTCGCCCCGGCCGACCTGTCGGTGACGGTGGAGGACAACCAGCTCGTCATTCGCGGCAAGCAGGCCGAGGACACCGCCAAATCCTACCTTCATCGCGGCATCGCCGCCCGGCAGTTCCAGCGCTCCTTCGTCCTGGCGGACGGCATGGAAGTGGCCGGCGCGGATCTCGAAAACGGCCTTCTGTCGCTGCGCCTGGCGCTCCGCCGGCCGGAGCCGAAGGTCAGGACCATCGCGATCAAGGCCGGCAGCGAGGAGGCGCGCAAATGACCGACACCGAAATCCCCGTGGACGCGGCGGGCGCGAAGCCGATCGTCTATGTCCGTCAGGTCAGCCCGGAGGCGCTGATCGCCGAGGGCGCGCTGCCCGAAGGCGCGGTGCTGCCCCAGGGCGTAAAGCTCTATGCGGTGCATCTGGCGGACGGGCGGCGCATCGCGGTCATGGACGATCGCGAACGCGCTTTCGCGGCCGCTCTCCAGAACGACCTCGACCCGGTCAGCGTCCACTGACCCCCTTCAGGCCGCTTGGCTGGAGGCCAGCGGCTCGGTGAGGATGGCGTAGAGCGCGGCGCGGTCTTCCGCGCCGCGCAGCTTTTCGCAGACCTGGGCGTTGCGCAGCAGGCGCGAGACGCGCGCCAGCGCCTTCAGATGGTCGGCTCCCGCGCCTTCCGGGGCGAGCAGCAGGAAGACCAGATCGACCGGCTGATCGTCGATGGCGTCGAAATCGATCTTCGATTCCAGCCGTGCGAACAGGCCGACGATCTTGGGCAGCCCGGTCAGCTTGCCGTGCGGGATGGCGATGCCGTGTCCGACGCCGGTGGTGCCCAGCCGCTCGCGCTCCAGCAAGGTCTCGAAGATCGTGCGCTCGGCGACCCCGGTCAGCTGGGCCGCGCGCGCGGCCAACTCCTGCAGAAGCTGCTTCTTGCTCTGCGCCTTGAGCGCGGCGACGACGCCCGTCTGGGAGACGAGATCGGAAAGATCGGCCATGGGGTGCGATCTGCCTTGCGGAAGGGGTGAAATCTGGGTCATGCGCGCTTGGGATCGAAGGACGGGTCGATCCAGCCGATATGGCCATCGGCCCGGCGATAGACGACGTTCAGTCCGCCGTGACCGGCATTGCGGAAAACCAGCACCGGCGCGCCCGACAGGTCGAGCCGGGCGACCGCGTCGCCGACCCGCAGCGTTGCGGCGGAGGCCGGCGACTCGGCGATGATCGCCGGTTCGCCCGCGCCTTCGCCCTCGGCGAACTCCGCCTCGGCGTCGATGACGTAGTATTGGCCGACCGTGTCCTCGGTGGCGGCCCCGCGGGCCTTGTGGTCCTTCAGCCGGCTCTTGTGCCGCCGCAGCCGCTTCTCCATGCGGTCGGCGGCCAGATCGAAGCTGGCGTAGATGTCGCCGGCGCGCGCCTCGGCGAAGAGCGTCAGTCCGGCGAAGACATGCACCGAGGCGGTGCAGGCGAAGCCTTCGCCCTCGCGCGTGAAGGTGACGGTGCCGTCGATCGGCTGGTCGAAGTATTTGGCGATCCCGCTTTGCAGTTTTTCCGTCACATGCGTGCGCAAGGCATCGCCGATGTCGATTTGCTGTCCGCTGATCTGGATATGCATGGTCGCTTCGATTGCTGGGCGTTTCTGCGTCCGCCCGGGCCTGATAGTCGCGCCGGAAAGGTCCGCCGTCGAGGCCAATTCGGCTGCCCCCCGGCGATGAGGGGCGACCTGATAGGCGTGTCCTGCCGTGAAGTCAACCAAGGCGGAAATCCGCGGTTTCAGGCGGCGGCGAGCTTCTGGCGGCGGCGTTCGACGGACGACGGGATGCGCATCGCCTCGCGGTATTTGGCGACCGTGCGCCGCGCGATGTCGATGCCGCCTTCTTTCAGGATTTCGACGATCCGGTCGTCGCTCAGCACTTCGTGCGGGCGCTCCTGATCGATCAGGTCGCGGATGCGGTGGCGCACCGACTCGGCCGAATGCGCATCGCCCCCTTCGGAGGACTGGATCGCCGAGGTGAAGAAATACTTCAGCTCGAACACGCCGCGCGGGCTGGAGATGTATTTGTTCGAGGTGACGCGGCTGACCGTCGATTCGTGCATCGAGATCGCCTCGGCGACGTTCTTCAGGATCAGCGGCCTCAGATGACGCACGCCGTGGGCGAAGAAGGCGTCCTGCTGGCGCACGATTTCGGTCGCCACCTTCAGGATCGTCCGCGCCCGCTGATCGAGGCTCTTCACCAGCCAGTTGGCGCTCATCAGGCACTCGGTCACATAGGCCTTGGCTTCCTTGCCCTTGGGACCGGTGGTCAGGCGCGCCGCATAGCGGTTGTTGACCAGTACGCGCGGCAGCGTGTCGGCGTTCAGCTCCACCGCCCAGCCGCCCTGCGGCGTCTCGCGCACGAAGACGTCGGGCACGATGGCGGGCGAATCCTCGCCCGTCGCATAGGCGAGGCCGGGCTTGGGGTTGAGCGCACGGATCTCGCCGATCATGCCCGCGAGGTCTTCCGCGTCGCAGCCCGACACGCGCATCAGCCCGACCAGATCGCGCCGCGCCAGCATCTCCAGATTGGCGATCACCGCCTGCATCGCCGGATCGTAGCGATCCTTTTCCTTCAGCTGGATGGCGAGGCACTCGGCGAGGCTGCGGGCGCACACGCCCGACGGCTCGAAGGTCTGCATCTTCGCCAGCACCGCCTCGATCTCGGCGTCGGCGACGCCCAGCTTCTCGGCCGCCTGGCCGAGATCGGCGGGGATGTAGCCGGCGTCGTCGACGAGATCGACCAGCCAGCCGGCGATCATCTTCTGCACCGGGTCGGCGAAGGCGGTCTGCACCTGGTCGCCCAGATGGTCGCGCAGCGTCTTCTCGCGGGTCAGCAGAGCTTCCAGATCGGCGGCCTCGCCGTCGAAGCCGCCGCCCGCCCCGGCGCGCGACCAATCGACCGCCCCGCCGCCGGCATCCGGATCGCCGCGTTCGGCGGCGTCGGCGCGTGACTCGTCCGCATAGACGTTCTCGAAGCCGTTATCGAGCGCGGTCTCGGCGGCGACGCCGTGCTCCAGCGCCTGATCGAGCCGCTCGACCTGCGACTCGGCGGCGACCGGGGCCGCGTCGCGCTCGTCCTCGCGCCCTCCGGCCGGGGCCTCGCGCTCCAGCAGCGGATTGCGCTCCAGTTCGTCCTCGACATAGGACTGAAGCTCGAGGTTGGAGAGCTGCAGCAGCTTGATCGCCTGCTGCAGCTGCGGCGTCATGACCAGCGCCTGGCCCTGCCGGATCTCCAGCCGTTGCCCGATCGCCATGTCCCCGAACGCCCCTTCCCGTCCCGCTACAAGGTGAATCTGTCGCCGAGATAGACCCGGCGCACGTCGCGGTCGCCGACGATCTCGGCGGGCGTTCCCTCCATCAGCACGCGCCCGTCGTGGATGATCGAGGCGCGGTCGATGATGTCGAGCGTCTCGCGGACATTGTGGTCGGTGATCAGCACGCCGATGCCGCGATTCTTCAGATGCGTGACGAGCGAGCGGATCTCGCCGACCGCGATCGGGTCGATGCCCGCGAAGGGCTCGTCGAGCAGGATGTAGCTGGGGGCGCTCGCCAGCGCCCGGGCGATCTCGACCCGGCGGCGCTCGCCGCCCGACAGCGCGATGGCCGGGGTGCGCGCCAGATGCTCGACGCCGAACTCGGCCAGCAGCTCCTGGGTCAGCTGGCGGGCGCGGGCCGGATTCTTCTCGCTGAGTTCGGCGACCGCCATCACGTTGTCCTCGACGGTGAGGCCGCGGAAGATCGAGGCCTCCTGAGGCAGATAGCCGAGGCCCAGCCGGGCGCGGCGATACATCGGCATCGCCGTCACATCGACGCCGTCCAGTTCGATCGTGCCGTAATCGACCGGGATCAGGCCCATGATCATGTAAAAGGTCGTCGTCTTGCCTGCCCCGTTGGGTCCGAGCAGGCCGACGGACTCGCCGCGCCGCACTTCCAGGCTGACGCCCCGCACCACGGGGCGCTTGCGGAAGCTCTTGCCGATCCGCTTGACGATCAGCCCGCCGCTGCCCTGCACCAGCGTGGGTGCAGGTCCGGCCGGTTTCGTCAGGCTTTCCGGGGCGTTCGAGGTCATTGCAGGGTCCATGAGACAGGGCGGGCGCTTAAGAATGGGTGAAGGTCCGGCCAGTTGGCGCGGTTCTTGCCCTGATCCTTAACGCCGCCATGTTGGCCATTCCGTCGGGCCGCGCAAGCAACGAATGTTGCACCTGCGTGAAGCCCGTTTTCCGGCGGAAATGCGCCTCGGGCTCCTCGGTACGCGCCGGCCCCGGCCTACTGGCCCTTGGCCGTTCCGGGGTCGAGCACGCCGTCGACCCGGCCGCTGGCCGAGCCTTTGGCGCTCAGCGTGGCGGTGCCGGCCTTGAGATCGACGAAGAGCTCCGTGCCGCGCAGCGTGTTGCCGCCCTGGGTCAGCACCACCGTGCCGGTCAGGCGGATCGTCCGCGCTGTGATGTCATAGACGGCGAGCGGCGCGGTCGCGGTCGCATCGCGCGAGGTGATGACCACGTCGCCCGAGGCGGTCACCCGCACCAGCTTGGCCTTGGGGGCTTCGGCCACCACCTTGTCGGCGCGCAGCACCATCTCGCCCTGCTCGACCCGCACCGCGCCTTCGTAGGTGATGGTCTCGGCGTTGAAATCGGCCTGCTGGGTCTCGCCGCTGACATGGATGGGCTTGTCGGAATCGTCGCCCAGCCCCGAAAACGGCGCCTTGCCCTCGGCGGCGAGCGCCCCGCCGGAAGCGGCCAGAGCGAGAAATCCGGCCAGAAGCGCGCTGCGGATCATGGAGTCTTGTCCTTGTTGCCGGGGTCGGCGGCCTTCGCCGCCGCCGGATCGAATACCGATGTGACGCCGCCGGTGAACGTCACCTGCTTCACCGATTTCTCGATGCGAAAGCCCGCCGCCTCGATCGTGCCCATCGGCCCCGTCACCTTGACCGGCGCGTCGCCGGTGAAGATGCCGGTCTTCATGTTGCCCTCGGCGCGTTCGGTCTCGAAGCGGTAGATGCCGCCGAGTTCGATGACGACGCCGCCCGACACCGAAGTCGCGCCGGATTCGGGGTGCAGCGTGCCCGAACGGGCAGTCAGCGTCATCAGCCCGTCCTCAAGCTCGACCTTCGCCGCGACATCGCTCAGCGCCACCAGCCCCTCGCGGTTCTGCGCCGCTTCGCTCGCCACCACTTCATAGGGCTTGCCGTTGTCGCCGGTGCCTTTCAGCACCGGGGCGTGCATCTCGATGCCCGGCGTGCCGGACCCCGCGACATGCTCGTCGGCGCGCTGGTTGAGCGCCAGGCTGACGAAGATCGCGGCGGCCGACACCAGCGCCAGCGCCGGCAGGGCGATCTTCAGCCGCGTGACGCGGCGGCGATGGCGCTCGGCCTCGGCGAAGCGGCGCTCGCTCTGCCCGGTTCGCGGGGCGAGGCCTTCGAGGCGGTGTGCGGCGCGGCTTTCCCCGCTCATGAAAGGCCCGCCTTCAGGCAGTCGTGGATGTGGATGAGACCGGCCGGCCTGCCGCCCGCGCCGGCGACGAAGAGCGAGGTGATCTGGTGCGTCTGGAGGCGGGCGAGGGCTTCGGACGCGAGGGCCGTGGCCTCGATCGTCTTGGGGGCGCGGGTCATCACCGCCGCGACCGGCCGGCCCGCCAGGTTCTCGCCGAAGCGGCGGCGCATGTCGCCGTCGGTGACGATGCCCGTCAGCCTGCCGCCGCCGTCGACCACCCCGACGCAGCCGAAGCGCTTGGCCGACATGACCGCGACCGCCTCCTCCATCGGCGCGGTTTCGCCGACCAGCGGCATGGCCTCGCCCGTGTGCATGAGGTCGGCGACCGTCAGCAACGCCTGGCCGAGCGAGCCGCCGGGATGGAACACCTTGTACTGGTCGCGGTCGAAGCCGCGCCGCTCCATCAGCGCGACCGCCAGCGCATCGCCGAGCGCCAGCATCATGGTGGTGGAGGTGGTCGGCGCGAGGCCCATGGGGCAGGCCTCCTCGGCCTGCGGCAGCACGAGCGCCACGTCGGCCGATTTCAGCAGCGTGCTGCCCGGCCGCGAGGCCATGCCGATCAGCGGGATCTTCTGCCGCCGCGTGTGCACGATCATGTCGGCGAGTTCGCGCGTCTCGCCCGAATTGGAAAGCATCAGCACCGCGTCGGCCGCGCCGATCATGCCGAGATCGCCGTGGCTCGCCTCGGCCGGGTGGACGAACTGGGCGGGCGTGCCGGTCGAGGCGAAGGTGGCGGCGATCTTGGTGGCGATGTGGCCGCTCTTGCCCATGCCGCTGACGATCACCCGGCCGCTTACGCCGAGCAGCGTCTCGACCGCCGCCGCGAAAGCGCCGTCCAGCGCCGCGCCCAGCGCTCCCAGCGCCGCCGCCTCGATGGCGAGGACGCGGCGCGCGACGGCAAGGTCTGTGGCGCTTTCGGCCGGCGCGGTCATGGCGCGGGGAGACTCCAACGGGAACAGACCCCTCAGATAGTCCCCCGGCGCGGCCCCGTCCATGCCGCGCCGCGGGCCGTGCGGCGTCAGTTATGCGCGTCGATGGTGAGGCGGCTGTTCCAGTCGACCGCCGGGGCGGCGGGCGCGGCCGTGGCCCCCGGCTGGGGCGTCAGGCTGCGGAACTCGGAAATCGTCAGCGCGGGGTCGATCCGCACCGCGACGGCGATCACGTCCGGCTTCATCACGAACCCATAGATCGCCTTCACCAGCGGCAGCAGCTTCTCCGGCGTCACGCCGCCGGTGCCCGCCATCGCGGTCGCCTGGGTCATCAGGTCCGCGTCGGTCAGCTCGGTCTTCGGCGTGCCGTCGGCGTTGACGCCCAGCATACCGGCCCGCGCTTGGGCGAGCTGCGGCTCCAGCCGGGCCATCAGCCCCTCGTCGTCGAAGAGGAGCGAGAAACCGCTATAGCCGACCTTGGCGAGCGGGCTGTTCGGATCGGCCGCCGCCGCTTCGGCTTCGGCCTGGCCGGCGACGGGGTCGAGCAGCATCTTCGCGCCGTTCTCGCGCGCCCAGTCGACATAGGCCGCCGTCACGTTGGCGAGGTCGGCGGTGAAGTCGAGCGAGAAGGCGTCCGCGACGGAGAGCGTCCCCGCCTGCGCCCATTGGCCGGTGCCGAGATCGAGCCGCGACTCGATCGAGGCCGAGATGTCCAGCGTCTGATAGCCGAGGCCCTGGACATAGCCCGCCATCATCGCCAGCCCCATGCCGACCGTCGCGCCGCTCGGCGTCTGGCCGAGGGTCTGTCCGGCGGTCATCAGCTGGGCGAGGTCGGCCTTGATGCTGGAGAAGCGGCCGGCCAGCTCCGTGACATAGCCGTTCTCGACGGCGTAGGAGGTCACCTCGAAATCGCCCAGCGGCACTTCGGTGAGGCCGGCATTGCGGCCGGTGAGGTCGATCCTGAAGCCGTGCGCGATATAGCCCGAGCCGGTCTCCTCGACGCTGTCCCATTTCAGCAGCCCGTCCGGCGCGCCGTAGAGCCGCATCAGCTCGGCGAAGCGGGTCTCGGCGCTCTCCTGCGCCATCGCAGCGGGGGCGAGGGCAGGGGCGACCAGCGCCGCCGGAAGGGCGAGCGCCGCGCCCAGCGCCAGGGCGGAAACGGTGCGTTTGAAGAAGGTCATGAATCTCGTCCTCGTTAGGGGCGGGCTGAAGCGGAACTCAACCGGACAATGCGCCCGTATCGTGGCGGGCGCGGCGGCGGCCGTCACCCCGGAGAGCGGGCGCGCAGCGACAGGGCGACGTCGATGGCGAAACTCAGCAGCACATAGACGACGAAAAGGTAAAATCCGCTGCGCAATTGCGTGATGGTTTCGACCACCGCCGGGCCGGGATTGTCGCCCTGGCCGACGGTCGAGGCGGCCATCACCGAGACGATGATCGAGACGGCGAAGATATCGACCATCGCGAAGCGGCCGACGAATTGCAGCGCCGCCGCGATCCCGCGGCTGCGCGTGCCGGCCCGGCTGGCGAGCAGCAGCACGATCCCGGCGTTCTTCACGATCGGCAGCGCGACGCCGAAAAAGAACAGCAGCCCGGCGATGACCAGGTAGTTCGTCTCCCACAGCCGCTCCAGCATCGTGATGACGCTGCGGGTTTCGTCGAGGATGGTCATCGACTGGAACGGTTCGGGGATGAAGGCGGGCAGCCGCGCGGTCACGCGCACGCTGAGCAGCGGCTGCGTCCAGGCGGCGATCAGAAGGGCGAAGGCGGCGATCTGCGCCGTCCACAGCAGGATTCCCGCGCGCGCCGCGCCTGATCCTTCAGTGCGCAAAAAGGTCGCGCTCGCCTTCGCCGTCGCCGGCCCAGCCCGCAAGGTCGAGCGCAGCGCGGGTCGGCAGGAAGTCGAAGCACCGGGCGGCGAGTTCGGTGCGCCCCTCGCGCGCCAGCATGGCGTCGAGGATCGCCTTCACCTTGTGGAGGTGCAGCACGTCCGAAGCGGCGTAGTCCATCTGGTCGCGGCTCAGCGTCTCGGCCGCCCAGTCCGAACTCTGCGAGGCCTTGGACAGATCGACGCCGATCAACTCCTTCACCAGATCCTTCAGCCCGTGCCGGTCGGTATAGGTGCGGGCGAGCTTGGAGGCGATCTTGGTGCAATAGACGGGCTGGGTATCGACGCCGAGGTGATGCTTCATCACCGCGATGTCGAAGCGGCCGTAATGGAAGATCTTGAGCACCTTGGGGTCGGCCAGCAGGGCTATGAGGCGCGGCGCCTCATAGACGCCCCGGGCGCCGAACTTGACGAGATGCGCATCGCCGTCGCCGGACGAAAGCTGCACCAGGCAAAGCCGGTCGCGGCGCGGTTTGAGGCCGAGCGTTTCGGTGTCGATCGCGACCTCGCGCCCGAGATCGAGCCCCGCAGGCAGGTCGCCGTGATGCAGATGGACGGTCATGAAGGCTGCGTGCCGCGCCACAAGCCCGAAGTCAATGTGCAGCCGCCCCGATGCGCCGGAGCCGGAATGGTGCCAGAAGAGGACTGAAATATAAACTATAACTCATTGATAAATATAGAAAAGTCAGATGTGGTTTTTTAGAAGGCCCCCAGAAAAGCCCCCAATTGTCAAAAGGCCGCACGGCTGGATCGGCGGGCAGCCGCTCAAGTCTGGTGACAAGGGGGGGCCTAAACGGCGATCTTGAGGTGAAGCGCCGGGGGATCGCCGTCTATGTATGAGAACGCCTTCAACAGTATCGAAAAGGCGCTGCGGGCCGAGGAAGGGATTTCGAACGAGCTGGACTATGTGGAGCAGACCTCTTGGGTGCTGTTCCTCAAATACCTTCACGACCTCGAAAGCGAGCGGCGCGACCGGGCGGAGCTGGATGGGAAGACCTACGCCCCGATCATCGACGGCGAGTTTCGCTGGGACCGCTGGGCCGCGCCGAAGAAAGACGGCCAGTTCGACCACAACGCGGCGCTGACCGGCGATGATCTGGTGACCTTCGTGGATCGCCAGCTTTTCCCCTATCTCGCACGTTTCCACGACCGCGCCACCGGGCCGGACACCATCGACTACAAGATCGGCGAGGTTTTCACCGAACTGCGCTCGAAATTCCGGTCGGGCTATATCCTACGCGACGTGCTGGAGATCGCGGACGGGCTGGCCTTCAAGACCAGCGCCGACCGGCACGAGCTGTCGTCGCTTTACGAAACCCGCATCCGCCGCATGGGCAATGCCGGGCGGAACGGCGGCGAGTACTACACGCCCCGCCCGCTGATCCGGGCGATGATCAGGATCGTGAAGCCGCAGATCGGCGAGACGATCTATGACGGCGCGGTGGGCTCGGCCGGCTTCCTGTGCGAGGCCTATGACTATCTGCGCCGCCCCAATATCAGCGCCAGCGCGTACGAGACGCTGCAGAAGCGCACCTTCTATGGCCAGGAAAAGAAGTCGCTCGCCTATGTGATCGGCGTGATGAACATGATCCTGCACGGGATCGAGGCCCCGAACATCGTCCACACCAATTCGCTCAACGAGAACGTGCTGGATATCCAGGAGAAGGACCGCCACGACATCGTGCTGGCCAACCCGCCCTTCGGCGGCGGCGAGCGGCGCGAGGTGCAGCAGAACTTCCCCATCAAGTCGGGCGAGACGGCCTATCTGTTCCTGCAGCATTTCATCCGCAAGCTGCGGGCCGGCGGGCGCGCAGCGGTGGTCATCAAGAACACCTTTCTGAGCAACACCGACAACGCCAGCGTGGCGCTGCGCCGCGAGTTGCTGGAAAGCTGCAACCTTCACACCATCCTCGATTGTCCGCAGGGCACGTTTCAGGGGGCGGGCGTCAAGACGGTAGTGCTGTTCTTCGACAAGGGCGAGCCGACGCGGCGCATCTGGTTCTACCAGCTCGATCCCGGCCGGAGTCTGGGCAAGACCAACCCGCTGAATGACGACGATCTGGCGGAGTTTGTGGCGCTGCAGGCGGAGTTCGCCACGGGGCCGAAATCGTGGATCGTCGATGCGAACGGCGTGGACGCCGCTACCTTTGACCTGTCGGTGAAGAACCCCAACGTGCCGGAAGCTGAGGCGCTGCGCAGCCCCGAATCGATCATCGACGCCATTCTGGCGCGCGACGCCGAAACGGCGGAGATTCTGGAGCGCATCCGGGGGTTGCTGTGAAGGCCGGGTGGAAGGTCCGGCCACTTGGAGAGGTTGTAAGCCTCAACTACGGCAAGGCGATTTCGAAAGACCTGCGGAGCCCTACAGGTCCGGTCCCGGTCTATGGGGCGAACGGCGTGATGGACTATTGCCAGACTGCGCTTAGGCAAGGCCCTTCCCTAATCGTTGGCCGGAAGGGATCAGCGGGGGCAATCAACAGGGTTGATGGCCCTTTTTGGGCATCTGACGTGAGCTATTTTACGACTCACGATGCAAGACGTATCGATTTCGACTTCCTTGAATACCTGTTGGTTCAGCTCGACCTCCCAGCACTGGCGAAGGGGGTAAAGCCAGGAATCAACCGAGACGAAGTCTACGAGATCATTATCAACCTCCCCCCGCTTGACGAACAGAAGCGGATCGTTGCGGTTCTTGATGAAGCCTTCGAGAGCCTCGCCCGCGCCCGCGCCAACGCCGAAGCCAACCACGCCGACGCGCGGGAGTTATTTGCGGCAGTTCTGAAGCGCCAGAGTTCGCCAAATCACCCGATGGCTGGCGCGAGGTTGCCTCTCCGAGATTGGAAAAACGGTCACAGGCTCGACGCCGCGAACCTCTGACGCCGGAAACCTTGGGCACGATCTGCCATTCATAAAGCCAGGGGGATTTCCTGCCCGATGGGCGTCTGGGCTATGAGAACGAAGGCCTTAGCGAAAAAGGCGCGGCAGTATCACGCGTCTTGCCGCCGGGTTGCGCGCTGATGGTTTGCATCGGGGCGACCATCGGGAAGGCAGGCTACAGCGATCAGAAGATTGCGACGAATCAGCAGATCAACGCACTAATTCCGCACAAGGGAATTTCTGGAGAGTTTGTATATCTTCAAATGATCAGCCCAGACTTCCAGAACGCAGTAATAAGAAATGCAGGACAGGCGACTTTACCGATCATCAATAAGTCGAAATGGAGCGCGCTTACTGTTAGAGTTCCTCGCGATTTATCTTGGCAGATGAAGATCGTCGAAAGGATGCGCGATCTTCGGGATCAAGTTTCTGACCTTGAAGGCCGTTACAGTTCATCTATTTCCGATCTTGGCACTCTGCGCCAATCCCTCCTGCAAAAAGCCTTCGCGGGCGAACTGACCTGATGCGCGACACCGAAACCGAAGCCGACACGCGCGCCAACCGAATCGACCCGGTTCTGGCCGTCGCCGGCTGGGGGTCGGTGGAGGGGGCGCGGGTGCGCCGCGAGGTCATCTGTCCCGGCCGCATCATGCCGGGCGGCAAGCGCGGCGAGCGCCTGACCGCCGACTATGTGCTGATCTATCGCGACCAGAAGCTGGCGGTCATCGAAGCCAAGCGCGCGGGCCTTGGCCATACGGCGGGGCTGGGCCAGGCGAAGGACTATGCCGGGCGGCTGAAAACCCGCTTCGCCTATGCCACCAACGGCATCGGCTGGTACGAGGCCGACATGATCGGCGGCGCGGAAGGCGACCTGACGCCCTTCCCCACGCCCGATCAGCTATGGGCGCGTTGTTTCACCGAGGCCAATGAATGGCGCGAGCGCTTCGGCACGGTGCCGTTCGAAGTCGCCGGCGGCAAGTGGGAGCTGCGCTATTACCAGCACAACGCCATCAACGCGGTGCTGGAGGCCGTCGCCAAGGGCGACAAGCGCATCTTGCTGACGCTGGCGACCGGCACGGGCAAGACCTCCATCGCTTTCCAGATCGCATGGAAGCTGTTCCACGCGCGCTGGAACCTCTCAGGCGAGCCGGTGCGCCGGCCGCGCATCCTGTTTCTCGCGGACCGCAACATTCTGGCGGACCAGGCCTATAATGCCTTCTCCGCCTTTCCCGCCGACGCCATCACCCGGATCGACCCGGACGCGCTGCGCAAGAAGGGCAGCGTCCCGAAGAACGCCAGCCTGTTCTTCACGATCTTCCAGACCTTCATGACCGGCGAGGGCAAGCCGATCTATGAAGGCTATCCCCCGGACTTCTTCGATTTCGTCATCATCGACGAATGCCACCGCGGCGGCGCGCAGGACGAAAGCAACTGGCGCGGCATCATGGATCATTTCGCGCCGGCGGTTCAGTTGGGCCTGACCGCCACGCCGCGCCGCAAGGTCAACGCCGATACCTACCGATATTTCGGCGATCCCGTTTACGTCTATTCGCTGCGCGAGGGCATCGAAGACGGCTTCCTGACGCCGTTCAAGGTGCGCCAGATGGCCAGCACCATCGACGAATATGTCTGGGACGGCAGCGACGAAATCGTGGCCGGCGCGGTGGACGAAGACCGCACCTATACCGAAGCCGACTTCAACACCCGCATTGAAATCGAGGCGCGCGAGCGCAGCCGGGTCGCGGAGTTCATGGGCCAGATCGACCAGCGCCAGAAGACGCTGGTCTTCTGCGCCACGCAGGATCATGCGGCCCGCGTGCGCGACTACATCAACCAGACCAAGACCAGCACGAACCCGAACTATTGCCACCGCGTCACGGCCGATGACGGCAAGCCGGGCGAAAAGCACCTGCGCGACTTTCAGGACAACGACAAGACGATCCCGACGATCCTGACGACCTCGCAGAAACTTTCCACCGGCGTCGATGCCCGGAACGTGCGCAACATCGTGTTGATGCGGCCGATAAGGTCGATGATCGAATTCAAGCAGATCATCGGGCGCGGAACCCGCACCTATGACGGCAAGGACTATTTCACGATCTATGATTTCGTGAAGGCGCACGAGAAGTTCAACGATCCCGAATGGGACGGCGAACCGATCCCCCCGGAAGACCCCGCGCCACGGCCGCCGGGCGGCCCCAAGCCGGAAGAACCTGACCAACCCGATCCGCCGGATGACGACGATGATGGCGGCGAGCCGCAGCCTCGCGTGGTCATCAAGCTGGCGGACGGCAAGGAACGGGCGATCACCTATGTCAAGGCGACCACCTATTGGGGGCCGGACGGCAGACCGATGACGGCGCAGCAATTCCTTGAGCGGCTGTTCGGCGACCTCGCCGGCATGATCGCGAGCGAGGACGATCTGAGGCGCACATGGAGCGACCCTGACCAGCGCGAGCATTTCGTGTCCGTACTGGAGCAGCAGGGCTATGACGCCGACAAGCTGGGCGAGATGCGCCGGCTGATCGACGCGCCGGACAGCGACCTTTTCGACGTGCTCGCCTATATCCGCTTCACCACCCCGCCCAAGACCCGCGCAGACCGCGCCGAAGCCGCCAGGAGCGAGGGGATCGCGGCGGAAGGTTCCGAGATGCGCGCGTTCCTTCTGGGCATCCTCAAAGCCTATGAGGAACGCGGCGAGGCGGAACTGGCGACGCCGAAGCTCGCAGGCTTCCTGAACGCGCGTTACGGCTCGCTGGCCGACGCCAAAGCGGCGCTGGGGGAAGTGCCGGCGATCCGTCAGGCCTTTGTCGGCATTCAGCGCGAGCTCTACCGGCAATAGGCGCGAGGTTTATCCGGCGGCGGATGAACGCCGCTGGGCCATGACCTGCGCCAGCGCACGTTCCACAATGGCGTCGCTCAATACTGTGCCCGTCGCTTCCGGCGTCGGCGCGGCGTGCGCTTCGCGGATGATGGTCGCCTGACGCTGCGCCGGAACCTGCCCGTAGCTGGTCAGCGTGGTCAGCAGGCTTTCGTGGCCGAGGTTCTGCGCCCAGGCTTGGAGGCCCTCCACATCATTGCGGTAGAGCTGTTTGCCGAGTTCGGCCAGCGTCTTGCGGAAGCTGTGCGGGTTGGCATAGGGCAGCCCGGCCGCTTCGAACGCGCGGCGGAAAATGGCGCGGATGGGTTCGGCGCTGGACCAGAAGTCGCGGCGCAGCCCAGCTGCCTCGAAGAGCTGCGATCCGGCATTCGGCGCGACCAGGGTTGCGGGAAAGAGCGGGTCGGTTTCGGCGAACAGCAGGACATTGCGCAGATGGGCGATCCAATCCGTCACGATGGCCAGTGCCTGTTCGCCCACCGGGAAGAACCAGGTCGGGAAGACCTTGCCGCCCTTCGTGCTCATGGTGCGCCCGTCATTCAGGAACAGGCCTTCGGCCAGATCGACATGGCGCAGCTGCGCGGTCCGCAACGCGCCGTCGCGCGCGCCAGTCAGGATCGCGGCGGCGATCACTGCCCGGTCGCGGCGCTGAATGTCCGTTTCGGTGGGCATCAGCTCAAGCACGCGGTCGATCTGCGCCAGCGTCGGCACCGGGCGTGTCGGGCCGGGCGCGCGGGCCGCCCTCACCTGATTGCCCCTCAGGCTGAAATAGGCGGCGTCGGCGTGTTTCAGCCGCGACCGAAAGCCCGGTTCGCCCGCCAGCCAGAAGAAAAACGCCTCCAGCGCCTTGCAGATGTGATGGACCGTGGAAAGGCTGAGCGACGCGCCGGTCGCTTCGGCCTTGGCCTCAAGCAGCCTGCCCTTGAAGGCGCGCGCCTGTTCGATGTGGAAGCTCCTGAACGGGCGATGGCCGGTGGACGCTTCGAAGCGGGCCAGCGCGGCCATGACGCCAGCGATGGTCGCCTCGCTCGCGCCTTTCGCGTCGGCCAGGAAGCCGCGATAGCGGTGTTTGATCCGTTCGTTTTCGGCGTTGTGCGTCCGCATGTCTTTCAGGCCTTTCTGAAGTGAACATTTGAGCGGGGGGCGGTGCAGATGCTTAGGCGCACTCATGCCCGCCGGATCGTCACGGTCAGATTCGGCATGACGTCGGCGATGCGCGCGAAGGCGCAGCGGCGGTTCATGACCGTGCCGCACGTCTCGCACAGGGCCTGCAGGTTCCCGGCTGTGCGGCCGTTCCATACATAGTCGGCCATGCCCAGCGCCGGGCGACGCGGTTCCGCGCAGCGCAGGCAGAACATCCGGCCCGGCCCGCACGGCCGTTTCGCGGCGCTTCGCCGCTCCGCCAGGAAGGCGTTGAGGTCCGCGCCCCTGATCAGGAATGGCCGCTGGCCATCCACAGTCTTGAGCCCGCCGGCAATCCAGCGCCGCACGGTGTAACGGCAGACGCTCAGCGCGTGGGCTGCTTCATAGACGGTGTAGCCGTAATGCGCTCGGACGCGCGACTTGCGCCGGGCGCGCAAGGGGCGGTGGTAGGCCATCGCCGGAAGCTCAGATCGCTGCGCCGATCAGCCGCTTGATGGAATCGACCTTGATCAGCGTCCGGCGGCCCAGCTTCACAACGTCCAGCCGGCCCTCGCGGATCAGCTGGTAGATCGAGGTGCGGCCGAGACTCAGCGCCTTGGCGGCTTCATTGACGGAGGTGACGATGGCTTCCATGACGCATCCTTTCGACGTGCCGGCGTGCACCGGCGGATGCGTCCAGATGTGGGCGTGAATAATTCGGCCGTCGAATTCGGCGGCAATTCGGCCGTCACTTTTCCGCCGATCCTTTGGGACCGCGTTTTCGCGGGCCTACTATTCGGCGGATTTGGGAGCGAGGAATGGCGTTGTTGGGGTGCGCCGCCAAGGCGAGCTGCAGCAACTCGGTTTGGGGCAGCGAATCGCCCTCGCTCTCCAGTGCCACAAGCCACGCCCTTAGCCGGTTATCGGGCAGCGGCTTTTTTTGCGTCGTGGTTTGTTGGCCACCGTGCGGTGGGAAGACGCGCAACAGGTCCACCTGCGCGATCACCGTATGGGAATAGGGCGATGGCGGATCACCGTAACGTGGCAAGACATCTAGCCGCACCCATTCCACCGCTGGGATGGGCTGCATCGTGCCCCCCGCCAGCGCACCACGCGCGACAAGCCGACCGTCCGCGAGCGCCGCTCGTAAGTCCGATGAAGAGCCTTGTGAAGCGCCATAAGGGTAGAACGCGTCAGCCTTCAGCGCCTCAACGTACCCCAACTTGAGGGCTGCTTCGATGTTTCGATAGCGCACCCAGGCCACCGCCATTGGCAGCGACAACCAGGTGGGTAACGCGCGCGGCGATTCTTGCGGCGGTGGCACTGCGGCTGGCGGTTGGAGCTTGCGCCAGAGTGTTATCAAGGCGTCGCGCCGAAGGCGCACGTCCATCCATTCCGGGTCGTTCCGCAATCGACTGTACATACTTTGGGTCATCTCGCCACCGAGCGACGCATGAATACGGTTTGCCAGCCAACTCGCGCTGCGAGGATCGGCGAAATAATCTGGCGGGATAGGGCGTCGTTCGGTCCCGGCATCCTTTAGCGGAAACCTCTCAAAACCCGTCAGGCAAACCTCATCGGCGACATGCGCCGCAAAAAGTCTAGTGGCCGCTTCGTCTACCTTGGCGACTTCTTGGTCAAAATCCTTGAGCCGCTTGCGCAACGACCGCAACCGTCGGCGACCTGCATCGTCTAGGCGCTCTCCTTGAGCTTCAAGACCGGCGATCCGATCACGCCATATGTCCGGATGATTCGTCTCCGGGTCCTTCAACTCCGCCTGAAAGGCCAACTGCAAAGCGCCCTCCGACTGCACCTTCCCAAACGCCAGAAGCTGGATCGCTTCGGACAGGCTGACAAAAGGCGTGTTGGACAGTCCTGCAGGTTCGGGTCGTTCGTCGGTAACCAATCGTCGCGCCGCAGCCAGTTGTGCCGGGTGATTCTGCACCGGTCGGACGATCCACGCCAGATGGAGGGCAATGATCGCTAGCCGCTCGCCGGCACCCCCGCACGGAAGGGCAGAATTGCCGCGCCGTTTCGGAGCGTATCCAGATGATCGCTCCACCATTGGGCCATCTGGACCCGTTCCTCCCAATGCGCGCCGCGATGGTAGGCGGCCCGTACCTGATCGCCGTCGCGGTGCGCCAGCGCGCGTTCGATGGCGTCGGGGTGCCATTTACCCGACTCGTTCAGCAGCGTGCTGGCCATCGCCCGGAAGCCGTGGGCGGTCATCTCGTCTGCGGCGAAGCCCATGCGACGAAGCGCAGCCGTCGCCGTGTTTTCCGACATGGGCCGGTCCCGCTTCCCCTGAGCGGGGAACACATACCGACCGTCGCCCGACAGCGCCCGGACCTGTTGCAGGATCGCCGTCGCTTGGCGGGACAGCGGCACCACATGCTCGCGCCGCTTCTTCATCCGGGCGGCGGGAATGCGCCACACGGCGGCGTCAGAATCAAACTCCGCCCATTCCGCCTGCCGCAGTTCGCCCGGCCGGACGAAGACATGGGGTGAAAGGGCGAGAGCCAGGGCGACAATGGGCGTGCCGCCATATCCGGCGATGGCCCGCAACAGCTCGCCGACGCGCTTTGGTTCGACAATCGCCGAAAGGTGCTGGGGTCGGGGCGAAGCGACGGCACCCAGAAGCAGGCTGGCCGGGTCGGTCTTCGCACGCGCCGTTGCGACGGCGTAACGAAAGACCCGGCTGGCGAAGGCGCGGGTGCGCCGGGCCGTCTCCAGCGCTCCGGCCTTTTCCTGACGCTTCAGGATCGCCAGAATTTCATGGGCCTCGATCTGATCGACAGGCCGGTGCCCGATAGAGGCTTTCAGCCAGTCGCAGGCCCAGCGCAGCTTGGCGATGGTCGCAGCGGCGCGACCCTCGCGTTCCGCCTTTTCGATGTATTCCTGCGCGACGCCACCAAACGTGGTGGCGGTGGACAACTTGGCGGCGACGCGTTCCCGCCGCTTGGCGGCGGCCGGATCATCGCCTTTCCCGGCCCCGGCCTTGGCGCCGTCGCGGGCCTTGCGGGCATCGGCGAGCGTGATGACGGGATACTTCCCCAGAGCCAACTTCCGCTCCACGCCATGGAGCCGGTATTTCACCCGCCACAGTTTCCCGCCGCTTGGCGTGACCAGCAGATAAAGCCCGCCCCCGTCCGCCAGCTTGTATTCGCGCTCGCGCGGCTTGGCATTTCGAACCGAAACATCCGTCAGCGCCATCGCACTGCCTCCGCGCCGCCAGAATGCCGGTCCTAAGAAAAGGCCCCCCAAAAGGCCCCCACTTTGGCATGGCTGCAGGCGAACGGCGGCGGACGCTGGCGGCCAAACCAGCGCAAAATTACCGGATTTTCGGGATTTTGTCGACTGTTGGCGAACTCGGCCGAACAGTCAGATGGTGCCCAGAAGAGGACTCGAACCTCCACGCCTCGCGGCGCTGCTACCTGAAAGCAGTGCGTCTACCAATTCCGCCATCTGGGCACGGCATCGGAGGGCGGGTGACTAAGGCCCCGCCGCGCCCTTGTCAATTGCGTTGCGGGCCCCAGCGCGTTTTCGCCTTCCGCCGGCGCGCCGGACGCGGTATTCCGGCCTGCGTTCGAGGGGTCATCATGTCGGGTCGCATCGTCACCGTTTTCGGCGCTTCCGGGTTCCTGGGCCGCCATATCGTCCGCGCCTTGGCGAAGGCGGGCTGGCGCGTCCGCGCCGCCGTGCGCCATCCCAATCTCGCCGAGTTCCTGCGCCCGATGGGGCTGGTCGGCCAGGTCCAGCCCTTCAAGGCCGACATCGCGCGGCCGGACGAGGTCGCGGCCGCTGTGCGCGGCGCCGACGCGGTGGTGAACCTCGTCGGCGTGATGCATGGAGGCCTCGGCGGCAAGCGCTTCTTCGCGGTGCACGAGGAGGGCGCGCGCAATGTGGCGGAAGCCGCCGCCGCGGCCGGGGTCGCCCGCCTCGTCCAGATGTCGGCGCTCGGCGCTTCGGAAGACTCGGCCTCTGACTATGCCCGCTCCAAGGCGGCGGGCGAGGCGGCGGTCCGCACCGCCTTCCCGGCCGCGACGATCCTGCGCCCTTCGGTGGTCTTCGGCCAGGAGGACCAGTTCTTCAACCGCTTCGCCAATCTGGCGCGCTACACGCTCGTTCTGCCGCTGATTGGCAGCGGCCGCACGAAGTTCCAGCCGGTCTTCGTCGGCGACGTGGCGCAGGCCGTCGCGGCGGCGCTGGAGACCCCCGCGAGCGCCGGCGAAACCTACGAGCTGGGCGGGCCGGAAGTGCTGAGCTTCCGCGAGCTGATGGAGCTGATCGTCCGCATCACCGGCCGCCGCCGTCTCTTCATGGCCCTGCCCTTCGCGCTCGCCAAGCTCGGCGCCTACCCGGCCGCCCTGCTGCCCAATCCGCCGCTGACGCCCGATCAGGTCGACCTGCTGAAGGGCGACAGCGTGGTCGCCCCCGGCGCGAAAGGCCTCGCCGATCTCGGCGTCGCCGCCGAGGCGGCCGAGGCGATCCTGCCGACCTATCTCTGGCGCTTCCGCAAGACCGGCCAGTTCGAGGCGACGGCCAACTGACCCCGCCCGACTGGCTCTGGATTCCGCTCACCGTCGCGGCCGCCTCGTTTCAGGCGGCGCGCACGGCGGCGCAGAAGTGGCTGGCCGGACGGCTCTCCACCGCCGCCGCCACCTATGTCCGCTATCTCTTCGCGCTGCCCGTGGCGGCCGCCTATGCGGCGGTGCTGGCGTTCGCGGCCGGAACCCATCTGCCGCTTCCCGGCCCTGCGGCCCTTGCCTGGGCGGCGACCGGCGCGATCGGCCAGATCGGCGGCACGTACTTCCTGCTGAAGGCGCTGGAGGCGCGCAATTTCGCGGTCGGCGTCGCCTATTCCAAGACCGACGTGGTGCAGGCGGCGCTGTTCGAGGCGCTGGTGATGGGGGCCGCCGTCACCTGGGGCGCGGCGGCCGGCATCGCCATCGCCACCTTCGCGGTGATGCTGATGTCGGCGCGCGGCGAGCGCCCGCTTCAGGCGCTGCTGCATGGGCTCGGCGAGCGTTCGGCCCTGTTCGGCCTCCTGTCGGGGGCCAGCCTCGCGCTCTCCGGCGTCGCGGTGCGCGGCACGGTGCTGGCGATGGCCGACGCCGACATCGCCGCCGCCTCGGTGGTCGCCCTGCTGGTCGTGCTGACCCTTCAGACCGTCGCGATGGGCGGTTTCCTGCTGGTGCGCGAGCCGCGCGCCTTCCGGGCCATCGCCGGTGCCTGGCGGGCTTCGGCCTTCGCCGGAATCGTCGGCGGCCTCGGCTCGCTCTGCTGGTTCTTCGCGCTCGGGCTGCAACAGGTCGCCTATGTGCGCACGCTCGGCCTGGTCGAGATCCTGGCGACGGTGGCGCTCTCGCGCTTCCTCTTCCGCGAGCAACCCAAACGCCGCGAGCTGATCGGCATAGCCATCCTGCTCGCCGGCATCGCGCTGGTTCTGAATGCCGGCTAGAGCATCGTCTGAAAAAGCAGATGCCGGTTCTTCGGCAGGACGACGCTCGATCGGATGTCTCTAGAGCGTGCCTTTCAGGCGTCCGGCGGCGTTGAGGCCGATCATCATCAACCCGACATGCATCGCCTGGATCATGCCGCCCGAAAGCGCCAGCCGCACCGCCTCGGCGACGCTTAGAAGCTCGATCTCGATCGCCTCCGAACCGTCGAGATGGCGGCGGCCGGTGGGCGTCACGCCCTCGGCCAGCGCGACATGCAGCCGGTTGGCGTGGGTCGCCGGGTTGGGCGACAGCGCCGCGACATGGCGGATCGACGGCGCGACATAGCCGGTCTCCTCCTCCAGCTCGCGCGCCGCGGCGGCGGCGGCATCGGCGTCGCCGGGGTCCATCATGCCGCCCGGCAGCTCCAGCGACAGGCCGCCATAGCCATGCCGGTATTGCCGCACCAGCACGATGCGGCCTTCGGCGTCGAGCGCCACCGCATGGGTCCAGTCGCGGTACTCCAGAACGTGATAGGCGCCCAGCACATGGCCGGGCGTCGTCTCGCATTCGTCGCCGCGCATCCTCACCCACGGGTCCTGATAGAGCGTGCGGCTGGCGCGCACCCGCCAGGGCTTGATCTCGCTCATCGCGGCGCTCCGCTGCGGGGCGGCGGCATCTCGACGCGCTCGCGGCGGCAGGCCGAACGCAGCGTCTGCGGGCCGCAGCTCTGGAAGACATAGTCCTTGGTCATGCACAGCCGCACTTCGTCCAGAAGGTCGCCGTCGCAGGTGACGACGATTCCCTCGGGCCGGAATTCGGGATTGGCGCGCAGGAACTCGCCGACCACCTCGCGCACGGTCGGCGTCACTTTGGCGTCCGGCATGTCGAAGCGGCGCGGTATGACGATGGCCTCCCAGGCGGCGCGGACGGCGGCGAAATACTGCTCCTGCGTCTTGCCGGTGCAGGCGCCGTGGGCGCGCCATTGATGCCCGATCAGGCCGCGCGAGGGCATGATGTCCAGCATCTCGTCGATCAGCGCGTCGGGCACGCGCGGGGTGTCGGTCGGACAGTCTTCCGGGTAGCCGCGATCGTTCTGCGGCCACAGGCCGTGGACGATGAAGGCGTGCGGCGTCGTCTCGCATTGCAGGGCGTCGCGTTCGGTCGCCTCGCTTTCGCAGAAGGACGGCGACCAGGAGAGCGCGAGGACGTAATAGTCGAAGCCATCGACCGGCACCCCGCCCGGCGGCGTCGCCGGCGGGCCGGGCGGCGGCGCGGGGGCGCCGGGCGTCGAGGGCGAAGGCAGCCCGGCCGTGCCGGGGCGCGGCTCTCCGGCCCGCAGCGCGTCCAGATCGAGACCGAGCCAGGCGGCGACCGCGACGATCAGCGCCGCGAGCGCGGTGGCGAGCGGACCGGCGTTTTTCATGGCGGGAAGCTCGCGGCGCTGCAGCGATAGAGGGTCAGCGAGGGGGCGCCGAAATTCCCCGCGGCGTCCGCCGGAACCCAGGCGACCGTCGATCCGTTGAGCACATCGGCCGCCACATCGCTCTTGGGGCCGTGCAGGAAGATGTCCAGCCCTGCCGGCGCACCGGGCGGCGGCGGCATCACCTTGTACTGCGTCAGAGTCTCGCCGGTGACCCGGCCTTTGGCGAGCGGCTGGACCGACATCGAGATGCCTTCATATCCGGCGAGGATGACGACCCAGTAGCCGTCGGCCTCCAGTAGCCCGCCGGCGGCGCAGGCGGTTGGCCGCGCGCCGGTCGAACCGAACCACTCGCCGTGCAACGCGGCGGGAGGAAGCACCTTGCGCGGCTCCTCCGCCGCAGCCTCCAGGGCCGCGCCCGCAAGCGCGGCCAGGGCGAACAGGAAGCGCAGTGCGAACATGCCGGCCCTCCGGCCCCGTCAGGAACAGCGGCGCAGATAGAGCGAGGTCGCGCCATAGGCATTGTCGGCCCCCGCCGGCACCAGCTCCAGCGTCGAGCCGCCGGTCTGGTCGATGCCCATGCGAATCTTCTGGCCGTCCTTCTCGCCCTCCAGGAAGATCTCCAGCCGCACCGGCGCGCCTTCGGGCGGGTCGATGGCGAAATAGATCGTGTTGATCGGGTTCAGCGGCGCGACGCCGCCCTCGCGCTTTTGCACCCCCATCATGAACTTCTTGCCGTCATTGGTGCCGAAGCCGATGACATAGCCATCGACGTCACAGGCCGTGGGCAGCGCGCCCGGCGTGCCCAGCCAGCGTCCCTGAATGGCGAGCGGGTTCACCTTGCGGCGCTCCTCGGCGGCGGCGCTGAGGGCGCTCATGGCGAGCGCCGCGGCGAGGGCGGCGAGGATGAGGCGTTTCATGGCGCGTCCTTGCGTTGGGGCGGCGGTCCTCAGCCGAGAGCGAGCGCGGCGAGGATCGCGCCGCCGAGGCCGATCCGGTACCAGGCGAACGGCGTGAAGCCGCGGCGCTGGATGAAGTCCAGCGACCATCTGACCACGAATAGCGCCGAAAGGAAGGCCGCCAGCGATCCCGCGCCGATCAGCGCGGCGCTGTCGGGGGTGAAGACCGACCAGTTCTTGTAGAGATCGTAGGCGAAGGCCCCGGCCATGGTCGGGATGGCGAGAAAGAACGAGAACTCGGCCGCCGCCCGCCGCTCCACCCCCAGCAGCAGCGCGCCGATGATGGTCGCGCCCGAGCGGCTCACCCCCGGCACCATGGCGAGGCACTGGATCGCCCCGATCTTCAGGCAGACCGACAGCGGCAGGGCGTCGGAGGCGGCGTATCTGACGCGCGGCAGATTGCGCTCGACCGCGATGATGATCAGCCCGCCTGCGATCAGCGCGACGGCGATCGGCAGCGGCGCGAACAGCACGTCCTTGATCTGCTTGTGGAAGGCGACGCCCAGCACGACCGCCGGCAGGACCGCGATCACGATCCCGGCCGCGAACAGCCGCGAGGCCGGATCGCTCGGCAACGTCACCAGCACCCGCCACAGCTTGGCGAAATAGACGACGCAGACCGCCAGGATCGCGCCCAGCTGGATCATCACCACGAAGGCGTCCCAGCCCGGCACTTTGAAGCCTAGCAGGTCGGCGGCGAGAATCTGGTGGGCGGTGGAGGAGATCGGCAGGAACTCGGTCAGGCCCTCGACGATGCCGAGCAGGATGGCGAGCAGGAGGTCTGACATGGGTGCTGCTGAGGGGAGGGAACCGAGTCGCACCTGATCACGCGCCGCACAAAACGCCAAGGGGGCGGTCGGGCGAAGCCAAGGGAAATCAGCCGATTGATCGCATAAAGAACCGTATCGGACCTAAAAATGAAGGGAGCGCCCGGAACCACATCGGATAGCGAGCAACTCCGGGATCAACTAAGACAACATTATTGTCTCAAATGGCGATTCCGGCCTTTTCAGCCCGAAAAGCGGGCCGTATAAGACAGGCTCCGATCACCCCGGCGAGGTCCGCCATGGCCAAGACCCGAATGCTGCGCTTCGTCTCCGTGGGTCAGGCGGGGCCGGACAAGCGCGCCGCGCCCGAGCGCCGGGCCGATTTCGACGAGATCTACGCGGGCTACGCCGCCGCCCGCGCGGCCGAACAGGCAAGCCGCTGCAGCCAGTGCGGCGTCCCCTTCTGTCAGGTTCATTGCCCGCTCGGGAACAACATCCCCGACTGGCTGAAGCTGACCGCCGAAGGCCGGCTGGAGGAAGCCTACGAGGTCTCGGCGGCGACCAATTCGATGCCGGAGATCTGCGGCCGCATCTGTCCGCAGGACCGGCTCTGCGAAGGCAGCTGCGTGATCGAACAGTCCGGCCACGGCACGGTGACGATCGGGGCCATCGAGAAATACATCACCGACACCGCCTGGGAGCGCGGCTGGGTGAAGCCGGTGCGTCCGGCGCGCGAGCGCGGCCAGTCGGTCGGCATCGTCGGCGCGGGTCCGGCCGGCCTCGCGGCGGCGGAAGACCTGCGCAAGCAGGGCTTTGCGGTCACAATCTATGACCGCTACGACCGGGCGGGCGGGCTGCTCATCTACGGCATACCGAACTTCAAGCTGGAAAAAGACGTCGTCCTGCGCCGCACGCAGCGTCTCGCCGAGTCCGGCATCGTCTTCGAAACCGGCGTCGCGGTCGGCGAGACGATCGCGCTGGACGCCCTCAGGGCGCGGCACGACGCGGTGCTGATCGCCACCGGCGTCTACAAGGCGCGCCCGCTGGACGTGCCGGGCGCTGACCGCGCGGGGGTCATTGCGGCGATGCGCTATCTCACCGCCGCCAACCGCAAGGGACTGGGCGACGCGGTGCCGGATTTCGACGGCGGCGCGCTCGATGCGCGCGGCAAGCGCGTGGTCGTGATCGGCGGCGGCGACACCGCGATGGACTGCGTGCGCACCGCGATCCGCCAGGGCGCGGCCGGTGTCGTCTGCCTCTATCGCCGCGACCGCGAGAACATGCCGGGCTCGATGCGCGAGGTGGCGAACGCCGAGGAGGAGGGCGTCCGTTTCGAGTTCCTCGCCGCGCCGAAGGCGATCTTCGGCGGCGCGCAGGTGACGGCGCTCGAAGTGCGGCGGATGCGGCTCGGCCTGCCCGACGCTTCGGGCCGCCGCGCGCCGGAAGCCGTGCCGGACGGCGACTTCGAAATCGCCGCCGACATGGTGATAGCCGCCCTGGGTTTCGATCCGGAAGACCTGCCGGTACTGTTCGGTGCGCCTGACCTTGGGCTCACGCGCTGGGGCACGCTCAAGTGCGATCCCCGCACCATGATGACCGGCCTCGAAGGCGTCTTCGCGGCCGGCGACATCGTGCGGGGCGCCTCGCTGGTGGTGTGGGCGATCAGGGACGGGCGCGACGCTGCGGTGCAGATCGCCGCCTATCTCGACGCGCGGGCCACGGCCCGCCAGGCAGCGGAGTGAAACCCATGTACAGCCACATCACCCTCGGGACCGAGGATTTCGACCGCGCCGCCCGCTTCTACGACGCGGTCATGGCGACGCTCGGCCACAAGCAGCTGTTCCGCTTCGAAAGCGCCATCGCCTATGGCGAGCCGACCGGGCCGAAGCTCTTCATCCTCAAGCCCTTCGACGGCGGCCAGGCGATGCCCGGCAACGGCGTCCACGCCGCCTTCATCGCCGCCTCGCGCGGCGAGGTCGACGCCTTCCACGCCGCGGCCATGGCGCATGGCGGCCGCGACGAAGGCGCGCCCGGCCCCCGCCCGCATTACCACCCGAACTATTACGGGGCCTATGTCCGCGACCCGGACGGCAATAAGATTCAGGCCGTCTGCCATCGCAAGCCCGCACCGGAGCCGCAATGACCGACGCCCGCCACGCCGCCGAGGCCGAGATCGCCCGCTACCTTGCGGAACGCGACCGCCTTCAGGCGCACCACGCCTACGATCCGGCGCACGAGCGCGACGCCTGCGGCGTCGGCCTCGTCGCCTCGATCGACGGCGTCGCGCGCCGCGAAGTGGTCGAAGCGGCGATCGGCGCGCTGAAGGCGGTGTGGCATCGCGGCGCGGTCGACGCCGACGGCAAGACCGGCGACGGCGCGGGCATCCACGTTCAGGTGCCGCGCGAATTCTTCGCCGACCATGTGGCGCGCACCGGGCACAAGCTGCGCGAGGGCCATCTGGGGATCGGCATGATCTTCCTGCCGCGCACCGACTACGCCGCGCAGGAAACCTGCCGCACCATCGTCGAAAGCGAATTGCTGAATTTCGGCTATTACATCTATGGCTGGCGGCAGGTGCCGATCGACATTTCGGTGATCGGCGAAAAGGCGAACGCGACGAGGCCCGAGATCGAACAGATCATGTTCGACAACCCAGCCGCCGCCGACATCGAGGCGATCGAGCGCGAACTCTTCATCGTTCGCCGCCGCATCGAAAAGCGCGTGCGCGAAGCCTCGATCCTCGACTTTTACATCTGCTCGTTCTCGACCCGCTCGCTCATCTACAAGGGCATGTTCCTGGCGCAGTCGCTGCCGGTCTTCTATCCCGACCTTCAGGACACGCGCTTCGT
Organism: Alphaproteobacteria bacterium; assembly: GCA_046348585.1. Taxonomy (GTDB): domain Bacteria; phylum Pseudomonadota; class Alphaproteobacteria; order Micropepsales; family Micropepsaceae; genus JADZAI01. The sequence continues at coordinate 3,546 of JAXMDZ010000023.1, read as the reverse complement.
TTCGCCGATGGCCATTTTTCATCAGCGCTATTCGACCAACACCTTCCCGACCTGGCGGCTCGCCCACCCGTTCCGGATGCTCGCCCACAACGGCGAGATCAATACGGTGAAGGGCAACGTCAACTGGATGAAGAGCCACGAGATCCGCATGGCGTCCGACGCCTTCGCGGGCCACGAGGACGACATCAAGCCGATCGTACAGCCGGGCTCGTCGGATTCGGCGGCGCTCGACGCGGTGTTCGAGACGCTGGCGCGCGCCGGACGCAGCGCCCCGCTCGCCAAGGTGATGCTGGTGCCTGAGGCCTGGGCGAAGAAGGGCTCGTCCATCCCGGAGGCGCACCGGGCGATGTACGCCTACGCCAATTCGGTGATGGAGCCGTGGGACGGCCCGGCGGCGATCTGCGCGACCGACGGGCGCTGGGTGATCGCCGGGCTCGACCGCAACGGCCTGCGCCCGCTGCGCTACACGATCACCGAGGACGGGCTTCTGTGCGTCGGCTCCGAATCCGGCATGGTCGTCGTCGACGAGGCGAAGGTGACGCGCAAGGGCCGCGTCGGCCCGGGCCAGATGATCGCCGTCGATCTCGCCGAGGGCCGCTTCTACGAGGACCGCGCGATCAAGGACAAGCTCGCCGCCGAGCACCCTTACGAGCAATGGGTGCAGAACGTCGTCGAGCTGGAGCCGATCGTCGGCCCCGGCCCCGAGCCGCGGCTGTTTGAGGCGGCCGACCTGCGCCGCCGCCAGGTCGCGGCCGGCGCCACGCTGGAGGAGCTGGAGCTGATCCTCTCGCCGATGGTGGATGACGCCAAGGAAGCGGTCGGCTCGATGGGCGACGACACGCCGCTCGCCGTGCTCAGCGACCAGTACCGGCCGCTCTCGCATTTCTTCCGCCAGAATTTCAGCCAGGTCACCAACCCGCCGATCGACTCGCTGCGCGAGGAGCGGGTGATGAGCCTCAAGACCCGCTTCCGCAATCTCGGCAACGTGCTGGCGACCGAGGAAAGCCAGACCGAGGTCTTCGTGCTCGAAGGCCCCTGCATCTCGACCGGCATGGTCCAGCGCATGAAGGAGCACCTGGAAGGGCGCTTCTACGAGATCGACTGCGTGTTCGAGACGAACGGCGACGGCACGGCGCGCCCCGGCGCACTCAAGGCGGCGCTGGAGCGCATCCGCGCCGAGGCCGAGGACGCGGTGCGTCAGGGCTACAGCCACCTCATTCTTACCGACGAGCGGATCGGGCGCAGCTTCGCCTCGGTGCCGATGATCCTGGCGGCGGGCGGCGTGCACGCGCATCTGGTGGCGAAGGGGCTGCGCACCTTCACCTCGATCATCGTGCGCTCGGCCGAGTGCCTCGACACGCATTACCATGCCTGCCTGATCGGCGTCGGCGCGACGGTGGTGAACGCCTATCTGGCGCAGGACTCGATCGCCGACCGCCACGCGAAGGGCCTGTTCGGCGACCGCCCGCTCGGCGCCTGCGTCAAGTCCTACATGGACGCGATCCATGCCGGGCTGCTGAAGATCATCTCCAAGATGGGCATCTCGGTCATCTCGTCCTATCGCGGCGGCTATAATTTCGAGGCCATCGGCCTCAGCCGCGCGCTGGTCGCCGAGTTCTTCCCCGGCATGCCCAGCCGCATCTCGGGCCTCGGCCTCGCCGGCATCCAGGACAAATGCGTGCGCCAGCACGCCCGCGCCTTCGCCACCGAGACGCCGGCGCTGCCGGTCGGCGGCTTCTATCGCCTGCGCCGCGGCGCCGAGACGCACGCCCACGGCGCGGAGAGCATCCATCTGCTGCAGGAAGCGGTCGGCCGCGACTCCTACTCGCTCTACAAGCGCTATGCCGCGCTGGTGCACGAGGGCAAGCCGGTCGCGCCGCGCCATCTGATGGATTTCCGCCCCGCCGCCGCGCCGGTGCCGCTGGAGGAGGTGGAATCCATCACCGAGATCCGCAAGCGCTTCCTGACGCCGGGCATGAGTCTGGGCGCGCTCTCGCCCGAAGCCCACGGCGCGCTCAACGTCGCGATGAACCGGATCGGCGCGAAATCGGTCTCCGGCGAAGGCGGCGAGGACCCCGCCCGCTTCAAGCCGATGCCCAACGGCGACAACATGAACTCGGCGATCAAGCAGATCGCCTCGGGCCGTTTTAGCGTGACGGCCGAATATCTCAACCAGTGCCGCGAGATCGAGATCAAGGTCGCGCAGGGCGCCAAGCCCGGCGAGGGCGGTCAATTGCCCGGCTTCAAGGTGACGGAGCTGATCGCCCGCCTGCGCCACGCGACGCCGGGCGTCACGCTCATCTCGCCGCCGCCGCACCACGACATCTATTCGATCGAGGACCTGGCGCAGCTCATCTACGACCTCAAGCAGATCAACCCCGTCGCCCGGGTCTGCGTGAAGCTCGTCGCCTCCACCGGCATCGGCACGATCGCCGCCGGCGTCGCCAAGGCCCATGCCGACATCATCCTGATCGCCGGCCATGTCGGCGGCACCGGCGCGAGCCCGCAGACTTCGGTGAAGTTCGCCGGCGCGCCCTGGGAGATGGGCCTCACCGAAGCCAATCAGGTGCTCACCCTCAACAATCTGCGCCATCGCGTGACGCTGCGCACCGACGGCGGCCTGCGCACCGGGCGCGACATCGTGATGGCCGCGATGATGGGGGCGGAGGAGTTCGGCATCGGCACCGCCTCGCTGATCGCCATGGGCTGCATCATGGTGCGTCAGTGCCACTCCAACACCTGCCCGGTCGGCATCTGCACGCAGGACGAGTCGCTGCGCGCCAAATTCGCCGGCACGCCGGAAAAGGTCGTCAACCTCTTCAGCTTCATCGCCGAGGAAGTGCGCGAGATTCTGGCCTCGCTCGGCTTCCGGCGGCTCGACGAGGTGATCGGCCGCACCGACCTGCTGGTGCAGGTCAGCCGCGGCGGCGAGACGCTCGACGATCTCGACCTCAATCCGCTGCTGGTCCAGGCCGACCCCGGCAGCAACCGGCGCTATTCCGACCGCACCCGCCGCAACGAGGTGCCCGACGCGCTCGACGCCAAGATCGTCACCGACGCGGCGCGGATGCTGGAGGAAGGCGAGAAGATGCAGCTCGCCTACAATGTCCGCAACACCGACCGGGCGATCGGCACGCGCACCTCCAGCCATATCGTGCGCCGCTACGGCATGAACGGCCTCGCGCCCGGACATCTGACGCTGCGCCTGCGCGGCACGGCGGGCCAGTCGCTCGGGGCGTTCGCGGTGCAGGGCCTCAAGATCGAGCTCTTCGGCGACGCCAACGACTATGTGGGCAAGGGCCTCAGCGGCGCGACCATCGCGGTCCGCCCGCTCGCCGCCGCGCGCTTCGCCGCGCACGAGAACACGATCATCGGCAACACCGTCCTCTATGGCGCGACGGCGGGGAAGCTGTTCGCCGCCGGCCAGGCGGGCGAGCGCTTCGCGGTGCGCAATTCCGGCGCGACGGCGGTGATCGAAGGTTGCGGCTCGAACGGCTGCGAATACATGACCGGCGGCCTTGCGGTGATCCTGGGCGCGGTGGGCGA
>JAXMDZ010000022.1:40000-49446 GCA_046348585.1 Alphaproteobacteria bacterium | reverse complement strand
CTCGCCGCCTGGACGCTGCCCCAGTCGCGCCCCGCCGATCCGGGCGACGGCCTGGCGCTCATGCGCGCGCTCTGGTCGGAGGCGGGCATCCAGGTGGCGGCCTCGTCGGCGACCGGCCGTCTGCTGCTGCGCCTGTCGCTCCAGCTCTACAACGACGAAGCAGACATCGACCGGCTCGTCGCCGCCCTCGACCGCCTCTCCTGGCCGGGCCGCTGAGCCGCGTTTTGGCCGTGCGCCGCCGTGAAACTGCGCTAGGCTTGCCGCCAGCCGTTTCACGAGAGGTCGCCATGACCGCCCGCTTCCTCGCCGCCCCGCTTCTCGCCGCCGGACTCCTCGCCGCCATGACCTTCACCGCCGGCGCGCTCGCCGAACCCAACACCACCGACCATGCCATCGGCGGCGGCGACCGCATCGTCGGCGCGCCGTTCGCCACCCGCGCCCCGGTGCTCGGCACGCACGGCATGGCCGCGACCGCCCAGCCGCTCGCCACCCAGATCGCCATCGACATCCTGAAAGCGGGCGGCAGCGCGGTCGACGCCGCCATCGCCGCCAATGCGGCGCTCGGCCTGATGGAGCCGACCGGTTGCGGCATCGGCGGCGACCTCTTCGCCATCGTCTGGGACCCGAAGACCGGCAAGCTCTACGGCTATAACGGCTCGGGCCGCGCGCCGATGGGCCGCTCCTACGTCCAGATGAAGGCGAAGCTCGGGTCGGACGCGCTGATCCCCGGCTTCGGCTCGCTCGCCGTCACCGTGCCCGGCGCGGTCGACGGCTGGTTCGCGCTGCACGAAAAATTCGGCCGCCTGCCGATGGACCAGCTGCTCGCCCCGGCGATCCGCTACGGCCGCGACGGTTTCCCGGTCACCGAACTCATCGCCTATTATCTCGAACGCAACATGCAGCGCCTCGGCGACATGTTCGACAAGGGCGACAGCCGCATCGAGGAATTCGCCAACGCCCGCGCCACCTATCTGGTGAACGGCGCGACGCCGAAGCAGGGCGAGATGTTCCGCAACCCGGACCTCGCCGCCACTTACGAGCTGATCGCCAAGGGCGGGCGTGACGCCTACTACAAGGGCGAGATCGCCGCGCGCATCGACGCTTACTTCCGGCGCATCGGCGGCGATCTGCGGCTGGAGGATTTCGCCGCCCATCACGGCGAGTGGGTCGAACCGGCGGGCATCGATTATCGCGGCGTCCAGGTCTATGGCCTGCCGCCCAACGCGCAGGGGCTCGCCACGCTCCAGATGCTCAACATCCTGGAGGGCTTCGACCTGAAGGCGATGGGCGCAGGCTCGGCCGATGCGCTCGCCGCGATGATCGAGGCCAAGCGCCTCGCCTTCGAGGACGCCGCCCGCTACTATGCCGACCCCGCCTTCTCGAAGATCCCGCAGGACTGGCTGCTCTCGAAGGACTACGCCGCCCAGCGCCGCGCCCTCATCGACCTCAAGCACGCCATGACCTCGGTCGCGCCGGGCGAAGCGCCGCTGCATTCCGACACGACCTATTTCACCGTCGCCGACAGCGACGGGATGATGATCTCGATCATCCAGTCGAACTATCGCGGCATGGGCTCGGGCCTCGTGCCCGACGGGCTCGGCTTCATGTTCCAGGACCGGGGCGAATTGTTCAACATGGACCCCGCCCACCCCAACGCCTACGCGCCGGGCAAGCGGCCCTATCAGACGATCATCCCCGGCTTCGCCATGAAGGACGGCAAGCCCTGGCTCTCCTTCGGCGTCATGGGCGGCGACATGCAGCCCCAGGGCCATGTGCAGATCATCGTCAACATGGTCGATTTCGGCATGGGCGTTCAGGAGGCGGGCGACGCCGCGCGCTGGCGGCACGCCGGCTCGACCGAGCCGACCGGCGAGGCCGCCAAGGGCGTCGGCACGGTCGAGCTGGAAAGCGGCATTCCCGCCGAATCCAGGGCCGAACTGGAGCGCCGCGGCTTCGTCCTCGCGCCCGGCAGCGGCGGCTTCGGCGGCTATCAGGCGGTCCTGCGCGACCCCGTCACCGGGGTCTATTGGGGGGCTTCCGAGAGCCGCAAGGACGGGGCCGCGATGGGCTACTGACGGGAGGCGCATCCGAGCCGCCGCCGGTGCCGTATCTGCGATGGCCACCTCTCGACGGGGCGGCTCGCCGCCCCCACATTGAAGCGGCGTCCCCTCAACCCGGACTGGAGCCCTCGTGCCCCGCCTCCTCTCCCGCGTCGCCGTCGTCCTTCTCGCCGTCGCCACCGGCTCGTGCGCCGCGCTCTTTCCGCGCGAGGTTTCGACCGCCGAACGCCTCGCCGTCTTTCCGACCTCCGGCCTGCCGCTCGACCATCCGGTCACGATCCGCTGGAACGCCTATCAGGTGCCCTATGTCGAGGCGGCGAGCGACCACGACCTCGCCTTCGCGCTCGGCCTCGTGCACGCCCATCTGCGCCTCGCCGAGATTGCGCTCGCAAAGCGACTCTCGCAGGGGCGGCTGTCCGAGCTGGTCGGCCCGTTCCGCGCCCCCGCCTTCGACAAGGCGATCCGCACGCTCGATGTCCGCCACGCCGCTCCGGCCATCGTCGCCGCCATGCCGGCGGGAACCCGCGCCTATCTCCAGGCCTTCGTCGACGGGCTCAATTTCTATCAGGCGCAGATGCGCGACCTGCCGCCCGAGTTCGCCTTGCTCGGCATGCGGCGCGAGGATTTCACTCTCGAAGATATCGTCGCCATCGGCCACATCGCCGGCATCGACATCAACTGGTTCCCGACCATCGGGCTGATGCGCCAGCGCGCAAACGCCGACTTCGAGACCGCTTACGCCCGCACGCTTCAGGCGGGCTCCGGCCCGACCGTCAGCTTCGATGCGACGCAGACCTCCGCCTTCTTCGACCTTCTCGCCAACTCGATCCGCTCCGGCTCCAATTCCTTCGCCGTTTCGCCCGCCCGCTCGGCGAGCGGCCACGCGCTCATCGCCAGCGATCCCCATCTCGGCGTCATGCTGCCCAATCTGTGGGTGATGGCGGGCTATTCCTCGCCCTCCTATCGGGGCGTCGGCATGATGATCCCCGGCACGCCCTTCCTCGCCTTCGGCCGCACGCCGGACATCGCCTGGGGCGGCACCAACATGCGCGCCGCCCACACCGACTTCTATGACGTAAGCCGCCTCGCGCCGGACCAGATCGTCTCCACTACGACGCGCGTCTCCAAGCGGCTCTGGGCCTCGGGCGAGATCGTCACGCGCTGGGCGACCGGCATCGGCCCGATCATGTCCGACACGATGATCATGGACGGCGCGACCAAGCCCGGCGAGGAGGTGGCGATCCGCTGGATCGGCCACGAGCCGACCGACGAGATCACCGCCATCCTCAACGCCTCGCGCACTTCGACGCCGCAGGACTTCCGCGCCGCGCTTAAGACCTTCGCCCTGCCCGCCCAGAACTTCATCTACGCCGACGCGCGCGGCGACATCGCCCAGATCACCGCCACCATGCTGCCGCGCCGCTCGTTCGACGTGCTGCCGAAGTCGATCGTGCTCGACGCCGCCGATCCGGCGATGCGCTGGAGCGGCATTCTCGACCCGACCGAACTCCCCTGGGCGCTCAACCCGGCGGACGGCTTCGTCGCCAGCGCCAACAACAAGCCCTATGACGCCGAACCCGGCGTCCCGGTCGGCTGGTTCTTCTCGTCCGACGAACGCATCCGCCGCCTGCGGCAGCTTCTTTCCGCCGACGACACGGTGACGCTCGACGAGCTGAAGGCCATGCAGCGCGACACCGTCTCGCTGTTCGTGCGCGAAATGATGCCCGCCCTGCGCGAGGCGCTCGACGAAGCGAAGGCGCGCGAGATCGACCCGGCCTTCGTCGACCGCCTCGCCGCCTTCGACGGCGACTACCGCGTCGACTCGGTCTCGGCCCCGGCCTTCGAGGCCTTTCTCTATCATCTCGCGCCGCGCGTTTACGGCGTCGAGCTGCCCGAAAACCTGCCGGCCTATCTTTCGAGCTGGAACGGCTTCGGCAAGGCCTTCGCCTACGATCTGAAGAACCTGACGGCCGAGAAGCGCATCGCCGCGATCCGCGCCAGCGTGCCGCTCGCCGCCAGCGACGCCGCGCCCTACCCCACTTGGGGCGACATGCACCGGCTGGAAGTCGCCCACGCGCTTGGCGCCATTCCGGTGATCGGGGGCAATTTCATCTATGCCGACGTGCCGACCGGCGGCTCGCGCGAAACCGTCTTCAAGGCGGCGCACGGCTTCCAGAACGCCCGGCACGCGACGCGCTACGGCAGCCAGGCGCGCCATGTCAGCGATCTCGGCGATCTGGACGAGAACTACTTCGTGCTTCTGGGCGGCAATGACGGCTGGATCGGGTCGGCCAATTTCCTCGACCAGATCGATCTCTGGCAGACCGGCGGCTATATCCGCATGCCGCTGCGGCCGGAAACGATCGCCGCCGAGTACCCGACCGTCATGACGCTGACGAGGTGACGCCGTGCCGCTCGACCTGACGCCGGCCCTGCGGCTCTACGCGGCGTGGCGGCGGCGGCGTCTCGCGGCGCTCGACCCGGCCGCGGCGCAGGCGCGCGAACTGGCGAAGCTGGTGCGCGCCGCGCACGGCACAGCCTTCGGCCGGGATCACGACTTCGCCTCCATCCGCACGGTCGCCGACTTCCAGGCGCGCGTACCGCTGCGCCGCTACGAAGAGATGTGGGACGGCTACTGGAAGCCCGCCTTCCCGGTCCTCGACAACGTCTCCTGGCCGGGGCGCATTCCCTATTTCGCCGTCTCGTCCGGCACGACTTCGGGCAGCAGCAAATACCTGCCGCTCTCCGCGCATATGCGCCGCTCGAACGTGCGCGCGGCGCTCGACGTGCTCGCCTTCCACGCCGCCGCACGGCCATCGAGCCGCTTCTTCGGCGGCGCTTCGCTGATGCTGGGCGGCTCGACGGCGCTGGTCGAGGAAGCGCCCGGCATCTTCTCCGGCGATCTCTCCGCCATCGCCGCCTCGACGCTGCCGCGCTGGGCGCAGCCCTATGCCTTCCCGCCGCCGGAGATCGCCCTTCTCGCCGACTGGAATGAAAAGCTCGCCCGCATCGCCGAGGCGGCGCTCGACAAGGACATCCGCGTCCTCACCGGCACGCCGTCCTGGGTGCTGATCCTCCTGGAGCGCATGCGCGCGCTGCGCGACGCGCGCGGCGAGACCGCAAGCGCCACGCTCCCCGATCTGCGCGTCTTCATCCATGGAGGCGTCAATTTCGCGCCTTATCGCGCCCGCTTCGAGGCGCTGTTCGCGGGTCGGGACATCGACATGCGCGAGGTCTATCCGGCCTCGGAGGGCTTCATCGCTGCCGCCGATCGCGGCCCCGGCGAGGGCCTGAAGCTCAGCCTCGACAACGGCCTCTTCTTCGAGTTCGTGCCGGTGGACGAACTGGGCTCCGCCCGTCCGACGCGCCATTGGACGGCGACCATCGAGCCCGACGTCAACTACGCCGTGGCGATGACCACCTGCGCCGGGCTCTACGCCTATGTCATCGGCGACACGGTGCGCTTCGTCGATGTGAAGACGCCGCGTCTCCTCGTCACCGGCCGCACCTCCTACATGCTCTCCGCCTTCGGCGAGCATCTCATCGGCGAGGAGATCGAGTCCGCGGTGTCGGACGCCGCCTGGGCGATCGGCGCGGATGTCACCGATTTCAGCGTCGGCCCGGTCTTCCCCGAGCGGCCCGGCGAGCTCGGACGGCATCTCTACATCGTCGAATGCGCCGCAGCGCCCTCCGCCGACGCCGCGGCGCGTTTCGCCGCCCTCATCGACGCAGACCTTCAGCGCCGCAACGACGACTACCGCGCCCACCGGGCCGAGGGACACGGCCTGCACGCGCCGGAAGTCCGCATCGTGCCGCCCGGCGCCTTCGCGGCCTGGATGGCCTCGCGCGGCAAGGCGGGCGGCCAGAACAAGGTGCCCCGCATCGTCACGGACCGCGCCCTGTTCGACAGTCTCGTCGCCTTCGCCGCCCGCGCTGCGGCCGGCTAGCCGAGCGCCTCGATCGCCGCCGCCACCGCCTCCGGCTTCTCCGAAACGACCATGTGGCCGGCCTCGGGGATGGAGACCAGCGTCGCCCCGGCGATGCCCTTCTGGAAGGCGCGCGCATAGACCGGCGGGATCAGCCGGTCGCTGTCGCCCCAGACCAGCACGGTCTTCGCGCGGATGCGGTAGAGCCGCTGGGCGAGCCCGCGGTCGGGGATCGGGAAGAGGATACGCCCCGCCATGCCGAGCTGGCGTGCATTGGCGACCAGATAGGTCTGGAGGAATTTCGGATCGTCGATGTCGAGCCCCGCCGTCATCGCCGCCGCGCCCGCGGCCGGATCGTGGAACAGCAGCGCCGGCATCTCGAAGGGCAGCATGGCGAAGATGTCGGCGATCGGGTGATCGTCGAGCCACAGCCCGGCCGGCGCGATCAGCGCGAGCCGCGTCACGTCATGGGGCGCGATCGCCGCCATCTCGGCCGCGATCATCCCGCCCATCGAGTGCCCGGCGATCACCGGGTTCTTCAGGCCGAGCGCCTCCACGACGTCCCAGTAGTGGAGCGTGATGTCCAGCATGTCGCGCAGCTCGGCGCACTCGTCGCTGTCGCCATAGCCGGGCAGCAGCGGCGCATAGACCGTGTGGCGCCCGGCGAGGCGCTTCAGCAGCGGATCGTCCGCCGTCACCCCGCCCGCGCCGTGCAGGAAAAGCAGCGGCGCGCCCGCGCCGCCGGTGATGACCCGCACCGGAACGTGCTTCGTCTCGATCGTGATCGTCCGCACGGCTCAGGCCCTCACGCTCTCGGGCGCCCGCGCCGGGGCGGGCGGCAGGTTGTCCGGCTTCACCAGCGAAGCCAGCGGCTTGCACCAGAAGCGGCCGTCATCGGCATACTCCGGGAAGATGCCGCGCAGCTTCGGCATCACCTTCTCGGCGAAGAGCCTGGTCGAATACATGCACTTGTCGGCCGGCATGTCGCCGATATGCATCAGGCAGAAGATGTTGCCGACATGCAGCGAGCGGATCAGCTCCTCCATGCGCTGGCGCACCGTCTCCGGGCTTCCGGCGATGACGTGTCCCTGCTCGGTCAGCTCCTTCCAGGTCAGATCGGAATAGCCGCCGCGCGGCGGCGCGTATTGCGACAGCGCCCCGGTCTGGATCGTCTTGATCGTGCGATAGCCGGGCGCGTCCGCGAAGCCCGGATGAACGTGCAGGCAGCGATTATAGAAATAGCTGACATGCGGCGCGTAGAGCCGCTCGGCCTCCTCGTCGGTCTCGGCGACGCAGATCGTCTGCGCGAAGCCGGCGCGATAGGGAGAGGTGTCGGGCGTGCCCCTTGCCGCCACGCGGTCCCAATAGCCCTGCATCAGCGCCTTGGCGCGGATATAGCCGGAGAAGGAGAGGTAGGAATACGAGTAGGTGTTGTCGATGCAGAAATCGTAGGTCTCCACCGAGCCGCCGCCGGGAATATGCACCGGCGGATGCGGCTGCTGGATCGGACGCGGCCAGATATTGACGTGGCGCAGCTTGTTGTAGCGTCCGTTGAAGGCGAAGGGATCGCGCGTCGTCCACGCCTTGATGATGAGGTCGTGCGCCTCCTGGTATTTCTCGCGCGTCAGCGACGGGATCTGGCCGTAGCAGTAATTGGTGTCCATCGAGGTGCCGACCGGAAACCCGGCGACCAGCCGCCCGCCGCTGATGCAGTCGAGCATGGCGAACTCTTCGGCCACGCGGATCGGCGGATTGTAGAGCGCGATCGAATTGCCCAGCACGACGATCGCCGCGTCCGATTTGCCGCGCGCCAGCCCCGCCGCGATGATGTTGGGCGAAGGCATGATGCCGTAGCCGTTCTGGTGATGCTCGTTGACGCCGATGCCGTCGAAGCCGAGCGTCCCGGCATATTCCAGCAGGTCCATATAGGTGTTGTAGACCGCGTGGCTCTTGGCCGGGTCGAACAGGCGCTGATCGATATCGACCCAGACCGACCGGTTCTTCTCCCGGAAATCGTCCGGCAGATACGGCCACGGCATCAGATTGAACCAGGTGAATTTCATCGCGCCCTCCCAGGGCCGCCTCTGCGGGCGGTGCCCGTCAGGTTAGCGGAGCGGGCGTCCCCGCCAAGGGCGATTCGATGCCGCAGTGCGGCAGTGGACGAGGGCGCGCCGAACGGCGATGATCGCCCTCGCGTCGGTATCTTGGGGGATCATGACGGACATCGCAGCAGAACGGCCGTCGCGCCTGCGCCGCGCGCTCGACGCCGTGGAACGCGCGGGCAACAGACTGCCCGACCCGGTGACGCTCTTCGTCGTTTCCATCGCGATCCTGATGGCCGTTTCGGCGCTGCTGGCGGCGGCCGGGACCGGCGCGCTCAACCCGGCCGACGGCAAGCCGATCGCCGCCGTCTCGCTGCTGCATCCCGACCAGCTTCGGCGGCTCTTCACCGAGCTGCCGCAGATCTTCACCGGCTTTCCGCCGCTCGGAATCGTTCTGATCATGATGATCGGCGTCGCCGTCGCCGAGCGTGCCGGACTGTTCGCGGCGGCGTTGTCGGGCCTCGTCCGCATCGTGCCGAAGCCGCTGCTGACCTTCACCATCGTCTTCGCCGGCTGCCAGGCCTCGATTGCTTCCGACGCCGGCTACGTCGTGCTGATACCGCTGGCGGGCGCCGTCTTCGCGGCGTCAGGCCGCCATCCGCTCGCCGGTCTGTCGGCGGGCTTCGCGGGCGTCGCGGGCGGCTTCACGGCGAATCTTTCCATCACCACGCTCGACGGCCTGCTCTCCGGCCTCACCCAGGCGGCGGCCCAGCTCATCGACAAGACCTATGTCGTGGAGATCACCTCCAACTGGTATCTGATGATGGCGCTGATGCCGGTGCTGTCGATCGCCGGCACGCTGATCTGCGAGCGCATTGTCGAGCCGCGTCTCAACGCCGGTCCGCAGTGGATCGACCTCGCGCCGGCGGGCGACGATCCCGCGCGCGGCGCGCGCGAGCGCCGCGGCCTGCGCTGGGCCGGCCTCACGTTGCTCGCCTTCATCGGCCTCGTGGCGTTCCTCGCCTGGGAGCCGGGATCGGCGCTGCGCGATCCGGTCGACGGCGACTTCGATCCGCTGCTGCGCGGCCTCATCGCCGTCCTGTTCCTCGCCTTCCTGCTGATCGGCCTCGCCTACGGCATCGCCGCCGGCACGATCCGCTCGGATCGCGACGCCGTCCAGATGGCGTCCAAGGGCATGGCAGAGATGGGCAGCTATCTCGTGCTCGCCTTTTTCGCTGCGGTTTTCGTGACGCTCTTCGGCTGGTCGAATCTCGGCGCGCTGATGGCGATCAGCGGCGCGGAGTTCCTGAAATCGGCCGGGGCCGGCGGCCTGCCGATCCTCATCATGGTGATTCTCATCGCCATGGGAACGGATCTCCTGGTCGGCAGCGCCTCCGCCAAATGGGCGATTCTCGCGC
>JAXMDZ010000022.1:0-37500 GCA_046348585.1 Alphaproteobacteria bacterium | reverse complement strand
CAGAGACCCTCGACCAGTGAGCTGTTACGCTTTCTTTAAATGATGGCTGCTTCTAAGCCAACATCCTGGTTGTCAGGGGATCTCCACATCCTTTCCCACTTAGCCATGACTTGGGGACCTTAGACGGCGATCAGGGTTTTTTCCCTCTCGACGACGGACGTTAGCACCCGCCGTCTGTCTGGCAGATAGTTCTCTTCGGTATTCGGAGTTTGGTTAGGTTTGGTAAGTGGTTGAGACCCCCTAGCCCATCCAGTGCTCTACCCCCGAAGGAATTCGTCTGCCGCGCTACCTCAATAGCTTTCGCGGAGAACCAGCTATCTCCAAGTTTGATTGGCCTTTCACCCCTAACCACAAGTCATCCCCGACTTTTTCAACAGGCGTGGGTTCGGTCCTCCAGTGCGTGTTACCGCACCTTCAACCTGCTCATGGCTAGATCACTTGGTTTCGGGTCTCATCCGTGCAACTTCGCGCCCTATTCAGACTCGCTTTCGCTCCGCCTACGCCTAACGGCTTAAGCATGCTGCACGAACGAACTCGCTGACCCATTATACAAAAGGTACGAGGTCACCTTGCGGCTCCCTCTGTTTGTAGGCATCCGGTTTCAGGTCTATTTCACTCCCCTCGTCGGGGTGCTTTTCACCTTTCCCTCACGGTACTCGTTCGCTATCGGTCGTTGAGGAGTACTTAGGCTTGGAGGGTGGTCCCCCCATGTTCAGACAGGATTACACGTGTCCCGCCTTACTCAAGGACCTCGAGCCTTTCTACCCGTACGGGGCTATCACCCGCTTTGGCCGGCCTTTCCATGCCGTTCCGGTTCTTAGCTCAAGGCCACTGGCCTGATCCGCTTTCGCTCGCCACTACTCACGGAGTCTCTGTTGATGTCCTTTCCTCCGGGTACTGAGATGTTTCAGTTCTCCGGGTTCGCCTCTCTTGCGAGATGACCCTTGCGGGCCGGGTTTCCCCATTAGGAAATCCGCGGATCAACGGGTGCTCACCCCTCCCCACGGCTTATCGCAGCGTGCCACGTCCTTCATCGCCTCTCAACGCCAAGGCATCCACCAAATGCCCTTCTCATCGCTTGATCGCTTTCCGCGTCAGGATCCTTAAGACAGGAAGCCGGCTAGACTTCCCGCCAACGCAGCGCCGCCGACGCACGACCGGGTTTCCCCGATCGACGGCCGCGCCATCCGGATCCAACTTCAAGACCAGATTGTTCGTTTCCGATCCGAAGCCCCAGCCATGGCGGTGCGCCATTCCGTACGAGGGAATGGTCCTCCATCGGCCTGCCGGAACACGTCCCGGCGCCTCAGATCGTCAACCTCTCTTCACAATGTCAGTTAGCCGCGGGGGGTACCCCCGCTCGCCGCCCGAAGGCGGCGCACACGGCAGCCGAAGCCGCCGCGTATCTCTTCAACAGGACGCCATCCCATCCCCGGAGCCGCGCCCAAAGCGCGCTCGAACGAAGATGGTGGAGCTGAACGGGATCGAACCGATGACCTCATGCTTGCAAAGCACGCGCTCTCCCAACTGAGCTACAGCCCCGGAACGCTCCACCGGAGCGTTCGGCCGCGCCTGTTGCGAACAGGCTCTCGCCCGCTTCGCGCACGACCGGATTGGAATGGTGGGCCCGGGAGGACTCGAACCTCCGACCTCACGCTTATCAGGCGTGCGCTCTAACCACCTGAGCTACGAGCCCTCAACCCTCGACAGGCCGGCCGGCGTTCACTCAAGTTCCGAGCGCATGCCCCAATGCGTCCTGAAGACGCCCCCGCAAGGACCAATGCCCCATGCGGGAAACGTCTCGATTGGAAGGGCGGCGAAGGCGGCGGCATGGGACTTACAGAAAGCCAGGCCGAAGCCCGGCGTGCCAGATCTCGCGACACCCTCAATGGGCGCCGCCGTCTTGGCGTTATGTCTAATGAGGAAGGCTAAACCCCTGTGACCGGCAAGCCGGTCGAGCTTCAAGCTTTCCATCCTTAGAAAGGAGGTGATCCAGCCGCAGGTTCCCCTACGGCTACCTTGTTACGACTTCACCCCAGTCGCTGACCCGGCCGTGGCCAGCTGCCCCCCTTGCGGGTTAGCGCACTGTCTTAAGGCCGAACCAACTCCCATGGTGTGACGGGCGGTGTGTACAAGGCCCGGGAACGTATTCACCGCAGCCTGCTGTTCTGCGATTACTAGCGATTCCACCTTCATGCACCCGAGTTGCAGAGTGCAATCTGAACTGAGACGGCTTTTGGAGATTGGCTCCCCCTCGCGGGATCGCTGCCCTCTGTCACCGCCATTGTAGCACGTGTGTAGCCCAGGCCGTAAGGGCCATGAGGACTTGACGTCATCCCCACCTTCCTCCGGCTTGTCACCGGCAGTCCCTCCAGAGTGCCCAACTGAATGATGGCAACTGAAGGCGAGGGTTGCGCTCGTTGCGGGACTTAACCCAACATCTCACGACACGAGCTGACGACAGCCATGCAGCACCTGTCTCCACGTCCCCGAAGGGAACCCCCGATCTCTCGAGGTCGCGTGGGATGTCAAGGCCTGGTAAGGTTCTGCGCGTTGCGTCGAATTAAACCACATGCTCCACCGCTTGTGCGGGCCCCCGTCAATTCCTTTGAGTTTTAACCTTGCGGCCGTACTCCCCAGGCGGAGTGCTTAAGGCGTTAGCTGCGGCGCCGAAGGACTAAGTCCCCCGACACCTGGCACTCATCGTTTACGGCGTGGACTACCAGGGTATCTAATCCTGTTTGCTCCCCACGCTTTCGCGCCTCAGCGTCAGAAACGAGCCAGTGAGCCGCCTTCGCCACCGGTGTTCTTCCCAATATCTACGAATTTCACCTCTACACTGGGAATTCCACTCACCTCTCTCGTCCTCTAGCTCGACAGTCTTGAAGGCCATTCCCGGGTTGAGCCCGGGGATTTCACCCCCAACTTATCGAACCGCCTGCGCGCGCTTTACGCCCAGTAATTCCGAACAACGCTAGCCCCCTTCGTATTACCGCGGCTGCTGGCACGAAGTTAGCCGGAGCTTATTCCCCCGTTACCGTCATCATCGTCACGGGTAAAAGAACTTTACAACCCTAAGGCCTTCATCGTTCACGCGGCATGGCTGCGTCAGGGTTGCCCCCATTGCGCAAGATTCCCCACTGCTGCCTCCCGTAGGAGTCTGGGCCGTGTCTCAGTCCCAGTGTGGCTGATCGTCCTCTCAGACCAGCTACGGATCGAAGCCTTGGTAGGCCGTTACCCCACCAACTAGCTAATCCGACGCGGGCCGCTCCCAAGGCGATAAATCTTTCCCCCTTGCGGGGCTCATACGGTATTAGCCGAAGTTTCCCTCGGTTATTCCGTACCTCAGGGTACGTTCCCACGCGTTACTCACCCGTCCGCCACTCCCGTATTGCTACGGGCGTTCGACTTGCATGTGTTAAGCCTGCCGCCAGCGTTCGTTCTGAGCCAGGATCAAACTCTCAAGTTCTAACGAAAGAACTTCGGCTCCCTTTGGGTTCCCCCAAGGCGCCAAGTCTCATCCAAGCCCCATGTACTAAACTGCGTCGCATATCAAAACTCAAAAGCAGATAGTTCCCAAAACCAGACAGCCCTAAAGCCAACCAGTCCCAGGCATTCCGCTTCTGCGTCCTGTCCAAGCAACACAATCCAGCCAATCCAGCCATCCAGCCCAAAGCCCTAAAGCCCCAAACCAAACAGCCAAACCCCGCCGCCTGCGTCGCCCTTCCAATAATCTCAACTATGTCAATCAGCGTCCGCCGAGCCGTGTCGGCGAGGCGCGGCTTGTATGCGCCGCCCGATGTGGTGTCAACGCGGAAATACCGCGTCCCTCGATCTTTTTTTCGAAGGGCGGAACGGCGCAATTTTCCCGCTCCCGGCGCCGCGCTAAGGTGACCTCATGGCAACCGTTTCCATAGGGCTGGCGCTGGGCGGCGGGGTGGCGCGCGGATGGTGCCATATCGGCGTTCTGCGGACGCTGATCCAGGCCGGCTACGAGCCCGACATCGTGGCCGGAACCTCGATCGGTGCGGTGGTCGGCGGGCTCTATCTGGCGGGCCGCCTGGACGAGCTGGAGACCTGGGCGCGCAGCCTCGACAAGCGATCGGTCCGTGCCCTGATGGATATCTCGCTTGGCAGCGGCGGCCTCGTCGCCGGCAAGCGGCTGAAGGCGCTGCTCGACCAGTACATCGACGGCATCCTGATCGAGAACCTGAACCGCAATTTCGCCGCCGTGGCGACGGAGCTGAAAACCGGCCACGAGACCTGGCTGCGCGACGGCCTGCTGTCGCGGGCGATGCGCGCTTCCTATGCGCTGCCCGGCGTCTTCCCGGCGGTCGATATCGACGGGCGGGTCTATCTCGACGGCGCGCTCACCAATCCGGTGCCGACGGCCGCCGCCCGGGCGATGGGCGCGCGACTGGTGATCGGCGTCGGCCTGCATGTCGACGGCCAGCTCGCCGACGGCAATCTGGCCGAACCCGGACCCTTCGGGGCCGGCGAAAACGAAGCCTCGTGGAGCGACTGGCTGAGGCCCGACAAGATCGTCGCCCGGCTGATCTTCGGACGGCCCAAGGACGGCCCCGGCATCGCCGACACCATGACCGGCGCGCTCAACATCATGCTCGACCGGCTGACGCGCACCCGCCTCGCCTCGGACCCCGCCGACGTGATGATCGAGCCGGACGTGTCGCATATCGGCCTTCTGGAGTTCGATCGCGCCGACGAGCTGATCGCCCTGGGCGGCCTCGCCGCCGAGCGCGCCCTGCCGATGATCGAGCGCGTCTCGGCGACCCTCGACTGACAAACGCCCCCGGGGCGCGGCGGCGTGACCACTGGCGGGCCCCGCAAAGCGATGATCATGTCGGGCGATCCGGCGCACGGCCGCGCCGGCGGGGGAGATATCGATGCGCCTGTGGACGATCCTGATCGCCATGCTGCTTGCCGCCATGCCCGTCGCGGCGCAGGAGCCGCAGGAGGAGGACCCTCAGGCCGAAACCATCGACGACGGCACGCAGGACCCTTCCACCGATCCGGCCGACGAGGTCGAGGAAGCCGCGCCCACCAACAAGCCGGACTTCGCCGAAGTCGTCGCCAACACGCGGGCGGTCTGGACCGAACCGGAAGGCAGCACCGCCGGCGAGGATGAGATCGCCGCCTCCATCGACTACATGATGGGTTTCGCGGTCCGCATCATCTACCACGAGTTCGGCCACGGCCTGGTGTCGGAGTTCAACATCCCCGTGCTCGGCCGCGAGGAGGACGCCGTCGACTCCTTCGCCGTCATCAACATGATCGCCGACGATGACGATCCGGCGCTCGACGCACTGATCGAGCGGGTGATCGACGTCTTCTACGATTTCGGCGAAACGCGCGACAGCGAGTGGGCGCAGCATTCGTTCGACGCCCAGCGCGCCGCGATGGTGCTGTGCCTTCTGGTCGGCCACGATCCCGAATCCTACACCGACATGGCGCTCGAGAGCGGGATGCCGCAGGACCGGATCGACGGTTGCGCCTGGGACTACAAGAAGGCCGTGGAGTCGTGGGACGCGCTGCTCGGCGAGAACGAACTCGCCGAAGACGAGGCGCCGCCTTACGAAATCGAGATCGCCTGGAACGATGCGACGCCCGAACTCCAGGAAGCGCAGAACCTCCTCCAGGCCTCCGGCATCGCCGAGGCCATCGCCTGGCAGATCGAGAGCACCTTCCGCCTGACCGCGCCGATGACGCTCTCGTTCGAGGTCTGCAACGAGCGCAACGCCTATTTCATCCCGGCCGAGCGCAAGGTGAAGTTCTGCTACGAATACGGCGAGTATCTGCGCACCGCCTCGATCGCCGCGCGCACCGCCGAGCAGACGCCGCCCGACCCGCAATAGCCGCGCTCGCAACGCAAACCGATCCGCCTCGCCGGATGTTGCGGGCGAGGCGGGATCGCGCCGCGTTCAGTGGACGCGGCGGCTCGGCGGCGGCGGCGCCTTCGCGGCGAAGGCCTCGTCCTCTCCGCCGAAGCTGACGCCGTTCAGCGTCAGCCCTTGCTCGCCGGCAGAGACCGCGACCGCATCGCCGTCCTTCACCTCGCCTTTGAGGATCAGCTGGGCGAGCGGGTCCTGCACCGCCTTCTGGATAACCCGCTTCAGCGGCCGCGCGCCATAGACCGGGTCGTAGCCCGCATTGGCGAGCCAAGCCCGCGCCTTCTCGTCAAGCGTCAGCGCGATCTTGCGATCGGCCAGCAGCTTTTCGAGACGGCGCAGCTGGATCTCGACCACGCCGTCCATCTGCGCCCGCCCGAGGCGGCGGAAGAGGATGATCTCGTCGATCCGGTTGAGGAACTCGGGCCGGAAGCGGCCACGCACCAGCTCCATCACCTCGCCGCGCACCGCCGAGGTCTCCTCGCCCTCCGGCTGGTTCGACAGGATGTCGCCGCCGATGTTCGAGGTGAGCACGATCAGCGTGTTGCGGAAGTCCACCGTGCGGCCCTGGCCGTCGGTCAGGCGGCCGTCGTCCAGCACCTGGAGCAGCACGTTGAAGACGTCGGGATGGGCCTTCTCGATCTCGTCGAAGAGGATCACCTGATAAGGCCGCCGCCGCACCGCCTCGGTCAGCGCCCCGCCTTCGTCGTAGCCGACATAGCCGGGCGGCGCGCCGATCAGCCGGGCGACCGAGTGCTTCTCCATGTATTCCGACATGTCGATGCGCACGAGCGCCTGATCGTCGTTGAAGAGGAACGCTGCGAGCGCCTTGGTCAGCTCGGTCTTGCCGACGCCCGTGGGGCCGAGGAACATGAACGAGCCGATCGGCCGGTTGGGGTCCTGCAACCCGGCGCGGGCGCGGCGCACGGCGTTGGAGACGGCGCGCAGCGCATCCTCCTGTCCGACGACGCGGCCTTCGAGCGCTTCCTCCATGTGGAGCAGCTTCTCGCGCTCGCCTTCCAGCATCTTGTCGACCGGAATGCCGGTCCAGCGGCTGACGACGCCGGCGATCTGCGATTCCGTCACCGCCTCGTTGGCGAGCGAGGCGTTCTTCTGCTCCTCGACGGCTTTCAGCTGCTTCTCGAGGCCGGGGATCACGCCATAGGCAAGCTCGCCCGCGCGGGCGAGGTCGCCGCGGCGCTGCGCCTGCTCCAGTTCCAGCCGCGCCTGATCCAGCTTCTCCTTGAAGCCGGTCGCTTCTTTCAGCGCGTCCTTCTCGGCGCGCCACTTCACCGCCAGACCTTCCGACTTCTCGTCGAGTTCGGCGATCTCCTTCTCCAGCTTGGCGAGGCGGTCCTGGCTGGCCTGATCGGTTTCCTTCTTCAGCGCCTCGCGCTCGATCTTCAGCTGGATCGAGCGGCGGTCGAGTTCGTCCAGCTCCTCGGGCTTGGAGTCGATCTGCATCCTGAGGCGCGAGGCCGCCTCGTCCACCAGGTCGATCGCCTTGTCGGGCAGGAAGCGGTCCGAGATGTAGCGGTCGGAAAGCGTCGCGGCCGCGACCAGCGCCGCGTCCGAGATGCGCACGCCGTGGTGCAGCTCGTATTTCTCCTTGAGGCCGCGCAGGATCGAGATCGTGTCCTCGACCGTCGGCTCGCCGACGAAGATCGACTGGAAGCGACGGGCGAGCGCGGCGTCCTTCTCGATATGCTTGCGGTATTCGTCGAGCGTCGTCGCGCCGACGCAGTGCAATTCGCCGCGCGCCAGCGCGGGCTTGAGCAGGTTGGAGGCATCCATCGCGCCGTCCGCCTTGCCCGCGCCGACCAGCGTGTGCATCTCGTCGATGAACAGGATGATGCCGCCGGTCGAGGACGTGACCTCGCTCAGCACCGCCTTCAGCCGTTCTTCGAACTCGCCGCGATATTTCGCGCCGGCGATCAGCGAGCCCATGTCGAGCGCCATCAGCGCCTTGCCCTTCAGCGATTCGGGCACGTCGCCGTTGACGATGCGCAGCGCGAGGCCTTCGGCGATCGCCGTCTTGCCGACGCCGGGTTCGCCGATAAGCACGGGGTTGTTCTTGGTGCGGCGGGCGAGCACCTGGATGGTGCGGCGGATCTCCTCGTCGCGGCCGATCACCGGATCGAGCTTGCCGTCGCGCGCCGCCTGGGTCAGGTCGCGGGCGTATTTCTTCAGCGCATCGTACTGGTTCTCGGCGGTCGCCGTATCGGCGGTGCGCCCCTTGCGCAGATCCTCGACCGCGCGGTTCAGCGCCTTCGGTTCGACGCCGGCCAGCTTCAGCGCCTTCTCGGCTTCCGTGTTCGGCGTCATGGCGAGCGCCAGCAGCAGCCGCTCGGCGGCGACGAAACTGTCGCCCGCCTTCTTCGCCAGACTCTCGGCGGTCTCGAAGACCTTGGCCGTCTCGGGCGCGAGATAGACCTGCCCCGCCCCGCTGCCTTCCACCTTGGGAAGCTTCTTCAGCGCCGCCTCGGTCGCCGCCAGCGCGGCGCGCTGCTCGCCGCCCGCCGCCTTGATGAGCGAGGCGGCAAGGCCTTCCTCGTCGTCCAGCAGCACTTTCAGAAGATGCTCGGGCGCGAAGCGCTGATGCCCGGAGCGAAGGGCAAGCCCTTGGGCGGATTGCATGAATCCGCGCGACCGCTCGGTATATTTCTCGATATCCATCTGTCCCTCCGATGAGCGCTCCCGGCTGCGGCCGCCCCAGATGGGCACGGCACCGCGGGGCCTCCAAGACCACAATTGATGTAGGGTCGCGCGGGCCGCGATCAAGATTGACCGGGGCCGGAAACGACCCGCGACCGCCTGTCACCTCCCGCCGGGAGAGGTCAGGCCCTAGGGGTGACGGACATTCCGCAGAGAGAGCCATGCCGCAGGTCGAAAGCCTCTACCGCTACCCCGTGAAGGGCCTGTCGCCGGAACGGCTGGAGGCGGTCCAACTGACGGCGGGCGCGACCTTTCCCGGCGACCGCGCCTACGCCATCGAACAGGGCGCGCCCCAGTTCGATCCGGACGCCCCGCGGCATTTCCCCAAGACCAAATACCTGATGCTGATGCGCGACGAGAAGCTGGCCGCGCTCGACACCGCGTTCGAGGGCGACGGCGCGGTGCTGACGGTCAGGCGCGGCGGACGGCAGGTGGCGCGGGCGCAGCTTTCGACCCCGGTCGGGCGCGGCATCGCCGAGCAGTTCTTCGCCGCCTATCTGGGCGACGCGCTGCCCGGCAAGCCGCGCATCGTCCACGGCGGCGGCCATGCCTTCACCGATGTCCCCGCGAAATGGGTGTCGCTGATCAACCTCGCCAGCGTCCGCGACCTCGAGCGCGTGACCGGCATGACGGTCGATCCGCTGCGCTTTCGCGGCAATATCCATATCGAGGGCCTCGCCCCTTGGGCGGAGAAAGGCTGGGAGGGCCGCACGCTGCGGCTCGGCGGCGTCAGCCTCGCCATGCGCCGGGAGATCGTGCGCTGCCCGGCCACCAACGTGAACCCGGCGACCGCCGAGCGCGACATGACCATCCCCCAGACGCTGCTCGCCGCTTTCGGCGCGAACGCCTGCGGCGTCTATCTGGAGGTTCTGGAGCCCGGACGCATCGCGCCGGGCGACAGGCTCGCTCTCGCCGACTGAACCGGATCAGACGACCGGCTGGTCGTCGTCCATCGGCTGGACCTGGGGCTGCGGCGGCTGGATCTGCTCCACCGTCGCGCCTTCCTGGGCCTGGCCTTCGCCGTCGCCCTGATCGCCCGCCTCGCCATGCCCGTTGCCGCCGCCATTGGCGTTGGCGCGCGCGTTGGCGGCGTGCTGGTCGCGCTGCTGCTGCGTCATGGAGGCCTGCGCGGCCGCGATGATGCGGAAATAGTGCTCGGCGTGCTGGAGGTAGTTCTCCGCCATCACGCGGTCGCCGGACGAATTGGCGTCGCGGGCGAGCTGAAGATATTTCTCGTAAACGTGCTGGGCGTTGCCGCGGACCTTCACGTCCGGGCCGGTGGATTCGAAGTTCCGGTGAAGGACGTTCTGCGGCTTGTTCCCGCCGCCGCCGCCACCGCCGCCGCCCCCTCCACCGCCGCCGCTGCGATTGCGGCCGCGGCCGCGCTTGCCGCCGAAATTATTCTGCTGAGGCCTCATGTCGAAGGCTCTCTCCTTTGGTCGTTATCGTTGAGGGTCGCACGTTTCCGCTGTGCGGTTCGGCGCAAGCCCCGGCTCGCGGTCATGCGAACCGGCCGTGCGGCGGCGAACCCAGTCAGCGGACGTTTGCGTTGTCGTCGGACCGGGCGCTTATCCCGCCGCGCTCCCCCGTCCGCCCGATCCTGTCGGCGATGACGCGATTCGCGGCCGCATCCGGCCTGTCCCCGGATCGGAAATTACTCCTTTCGATCCCCGGCTCCAAATGGAATCTCGGCGGCCTTCCGCCGGTTTTGACGCTACGTCAACCCGGCGACCACCCGGCCGATTCCGGCAAGATCGGGCACGATCCGCGTGTCCTTGAACCCGGACGCCGCGAACAGCGCC
Source organism: Alphaproteobacteria bacterium (assembly GCA_046348585.1). GTDB lineage: Bacteria > Pseudomonadota > Alphaproteobacteria > Micropepsales > Micropepsaceae > JADZAI01. The sequence continues at coordinate 27,077 of JAXMDZ010000022.1, read as the reverse complement.
GCCACCGCTTCCGCCTGTCCAGCGCCCACTTCGACGATCAGCGCCCCGCCGGGCACGATCCGGCGGCAGGCGATCGAGGCGATGGCGCGATAGGCGGCCAGCCCGTCCGGCCCGCCATCGAGCGCAAGCCGCGGCTCGTAATCGCGCACGTCGCGCGCCAGCCCGGCGATGTCGCCGCTCGGAATATAGGGCGGGTTGGAGACGACGAGATCGAAATCGCCGCGCACATGGCTCCACCAGCTCGACACGCCGAAGCGGGCGCGCGCCCCCACCCCGGCCCGCAGCGCGTTGCGCCGCGCGACTTCCAGCGCCCCCTCGCTGACATCGACGCCGAAGCCCGTGGCGTTCGGCAACTCGCCCAGCAGCGCGATGAGGATCGCGCCGCTGCCTGTGCCGAGGTCGAGAATCTCCAAGGGCGCGCGGCGGTCGCCGGCGAGGGCGAGCGCCGTCTCGACCAGGATCTCGGTTTCGGGACGCGGGATCAGCGTCGCCGGCGTCACCTCCAGATCGTGCGTCCAGAACCCGCGCCGCCCGGCGAGATGGGCGAACGGCTCGTGCGCGGCGCGGCGGGCGAGAAGCGCGCGGAAGCGTTCGGCGGCGGCGTCATCGACCGGCGGATCGTCCAGCACCAGCGCCTGCGCCTCGACGCCGAGCGCCAGCGCCAGCAGCAGCCGGGCCTCGCGGCGCGGCGCCTCTATCCCCGCCGCCGCCAGCGCGCGCTCGCCCTCGGCGGCCAGCGCGGCGGCGATCATGGGGCCGCGCCGTCCAGCGCCGCCAGCTTCTTGGCCTGATCCTCGGCGATCAGCGCGTCGATCACTTCGCCGAGATCGTCGCCCGCGACCACGCGGTCGAGCTTGTAGAGCGTCAGGTTGATGCGGTGGTCCGTCACCCGGCCTTGCGGGAAATTATAGGTGCGGATGCGCTCCGAGCGATCACCCGAACCGACCTGATCCTTGCGGTCGGCGGCGCGGGCGGAATCGACCCGGCTGCGTTCGGCGTCGTAGAGGCGGGCTTTCAGCATCTTCATCGCCCGCGCCTTGTTCTTGTGCTGCGACTTCTCTTCCTGCGAGGCGGCGACGACCCCGGTCGGGATATGGGTGATGCGCACCGCCGATTCCGTCTTGTTGACGTGCTGCCCGCCCGCCCCCGAGGCGCGATAGACGTCGATCCGCAGATCGGCGTCCTTGATGTCGATCTCGACGTCCTCGGCCTCCGGCAGCACGGCGACGGTGGCGGCGGAGGTATGGATGCGGCCCTGCGCCTCGGTCTGCGGCACGCGCTGCACGCGGTGCACGCCGCTCTCGAATTTCAGCTTGGCGAAGACGCCCTGCCCCTCGACCGACAGGATCGCTTCCTTGACGCCGCCCAGATCGCTTTCCGAGATCGACAGCAATTCGACGCGCCAGCCCTGAAGCTGGGCGTAGCGGCGATACATCGCCATCAGATCGCCGGCGAACAGCGCCGCCTCGTCGCCGCCGGTGCCGGCGCGGATCTCCAGGATGGCGCTGCCCTCGTCGGCCGCGTCGCGCGGGATCAGCAACAGCTTCAAGCCGCGCTCCAGTTCCGGCAAGCGTTCCTTGACGCCTTCCAGCTCCTCGCGGGCGAGCGCCGCCATCTCGGCGTCCTTGTCGTTCGCCATCGCCTCCAGCGAGACCCGCTCGGCTTCGGCCGCGCGATACTCGGCCAGCGCCTCGGCGACCGGGCGCAATTGCGCACGCTCCTTCGACAGCTTGACCAGATCGCCATGGCCGGCGGCGAGCTGCGCCTCGATCTCCTCGAAGCGGGCGGCGATGCGATCGATCTGGGCGGTGGGCAACATGGGGCGGGGTGTAGCGGCTGCGGGGCGCGAACGCTACTCGGCCGCGCGGGGCGGGGCGGCGCGGGCGGCTTCGATCTCGGCGGCCTTCTTCTCGCAGAGCGCCACGATGTGCTCGACGAGATCCTCGTTCGACTGCTTGTAGGCCTGCTTGCCGGCCAGATAGATCATGCCCGAACCGCCCGTGCCCTTGCCGAGCGAGCCGCCGCCGGTGAAACCGATATCGGTCTGCGTCGCCTCGCCGGGGCCGTTCACGACGCAGCCGATGATCGACAGGCTCATGGGCGTGGCGATGTGCTTCAGCCGCTCCTCCAGAATGCCGACCGTCTTGATGACGTCGAAACCCTGACGCGCGCAGGACGGGCACGAGATGATGTTGACCCCGCGATGGCGCAGCCCCAGCGCCTTGAGGATGTCGAAGCCGACCCGCACTTCCTCCACCGGATCGGCCGACAGCGAGACGCGGATCGTGTCGCCGATGCCCGCCCACAGCAGGCTGCCGATGCCGATGGACGATTTGACCGTGCCGGGGATCATGCCGCCCGCCTCGGTCACGCCCAGGTGCAGCGGGTAATCGCAGGCCTCCGCAAGACCCTGATAGGCGGCGGCCGCGAGGAACACGTCCGAGGCCTTCACCGAAATCTTGAACTCGCGGAAATCGTTGTCCTCCAGAAGCCGCGCGTGATTGAGCGCGCTTTCCACCATCGCCTCGGGACAGGGTTCGCCGTAGCGCTCCAGCAATTCGGGCTCCAGGCTTCCGGCATTGACGCCGATGCGCATCGAGCAGCCGTGATCCTTCGCCGCCTGCACCACCTCGCGCACCCGCGCGGCGCTGCCGATATTGCCGGGATTGATGCGCAGGCACGCCGCGCCCGCCTCGGCCGCCTCGATGGCGCGGCGATAGTGGAAATGGATGTCGGCGACGATCGGCACGCGGGCCGCGCGGACGATCGCTCTCAGCGCCTTCGACGACTCCTCGTCCGGCACCGAGACGCGCACGATGTCGGCCCCGGCCTCCTCCAGCGCCTTGACCTGACGGATCGTCGCCGCCGCGTCGGCGGTGATCGTGTTGGTCATCGACTGGACGCTGATCGGCGCGTCGCCGCCCACCTCGACCGCGCCGACGCGGATCTTGCGGCTGACGCGGCGCGCGATCTGGCGATAGGGCCGGACGGCGCTCATCGCTTCAGCCCCCCGGGGGCAGCGCCGGCGGCGGCGTGGGCGAAGGCGTGGGACCGGCGGCGGGCGCGGGCGCTGCCGGCTCGGCGGCCGGCCCGGTCGCGGGTTGGCTCGCAGGTTCGCTCGCCGGCGCGGGCGGGGCGTCCGGCCGCGCGGCGGGCGCGCCATAGGCTTCCGGCGACAGCGCGAAATCGGTCACCGCCGCGCCATCGGCCCCGGCATGGCCGATGAAGACGCCGTCGAGGATGACGTCGATCGCACCGGCATCGGCGATCGAGAGCAGCAGGCCGGACTTGTTGGGCACCCGGTAGCTGTCGCCCGCCTCAAGCGTGCGGTTGATGAAGATGGTGTTGCGCAGCTCGCTCGACGCGACCGTCAGCAGGGTCGGCCGCCGCGCGATGAAGACGATGCGGGCATCGGTGTTGGCCTTGCCCATCTCGCGGCCCGTCGCCGCCTGCGCCGCCTCGCCGGGAGCCGGGGCGACGATGCCGCCGGGACGCGGGACGGGCGTCGGCGCGGGCGTCGGAACCGGGGTGGGCGCGGGCGTCGGGGCCGGCGCCGCGGCGACCGGCGCCGGGCGGGAACCGTCGAGGCCGTCGGGCGGCGGCGTCGTCGAGCCGGAATCGGGTTCCGTCGCGGCCGTCGTGCCGGGGGTGAGCGGCCGCGAGCCGCCGATCCAGCCGGCCTGGGTGGCGAGGTAATAGGCGCCCGCCGCCGCGCCGGCGAGGCAGAGCAGGATGATGCCGACCGAAACGAACGAGAAGCGCTGCTCCTCCTCCGGCACCGGAATGGCGAAGTGGCCGGTCGGCTCCAGCGCCGCCATCTCGGCCTTGTAGCGCCGCACCACGTCGGCGGTGTCGAGGCGCAGATAATCGGCATAGGAACGCACGAAGCCGACCGCATAGGCCTGGCCGGGCAGCAGGTCGTGGCGCGACTGCTCGATCGCCTCGACCAGATCCTTGCGGATGCGCAGCACCTGGCTGACCTGGGCGACGGTCTCGCCGCGATGCAGGCGGATGGCGCGCAGCTCCATGCCGACGCTTTCGGCCGATGCGCCGGGCGCTTCCTGAACGTCCTTCAGATTGAGCCGGCGGCTGGTCGGAGGTTGACCGTTTTCGGACGACACGATGCTGACTGACCCTTGCGCCGGAGACTTGGGGCGGGCGGCGATCCCGCCCGGCCCAACCGCCGGTCACATAAACCCGCAAGGGGCCGGGACGCAATGAAGAGGGTGTTAACGGCGGGCGTTCAGGCGGCGTTCGGGGCCCGCAGGCGGTCCATCATCTGGGCCTGCGCGTCGGCGCGGGCGAGCGCCGCCTCGTCCATCAGACGCCCGGTCTTGACGTCGAAAATCTGGATCTGCAAGGCGCCCTCGCCCTTGATCTGGGCGATCGCGGCGAGCGCCGACGCCGCCGTGCGGTGGCCGGTCGAGACTTCGCGGCCATCCCGGCTCTGCGCGGAAAGTGAGTATTTCATGACGTCCCTATAGCAGTGTTTCCCGCCGCCGCGAAATCAATATCCTCCGGCTTTCCGGGCATTTTCAGAGAGGGTGAAATTAAGTCCTTGCATTATTCGGCCATTGGGCGCATCTGAGCGGCGTCGATAGACGGTCGATTGGACCTTGGCGGGCGCTTCCATTTGCGCCGCCGACGATCATTTTACCCGAAACTGCAAGTTCGACGCTTCGTGGAAGACCGCGAGGGCATACATCCTTGTTTTTGAGAAAGGGCTCCCATGACGACGGGAACCGTGAAGTGGTTTAACACGCAGAAGGGCTTTGGTTTCATCGCCCCCGACGACGGCGGCAGCGACGCCTTCGTGCATATCAGCGCCGTCGAGCGCTCGGAACTCGGCAGCCTGACCGAGGGCCAGAAGGTGAGCTTCGAGCTCCAGAAGGACCGCCGCACCGGCAAGATGTCGGCGGAAAACCTGAAGGCCGTCGGCTAAGAGGCGGCGCGGCGCCTCGCGCGCTGCGCCCCTCTCTCGCGGACGACGACGCCGGCCACGGATGGACTGGCGGCGGCGGAGCCCGCGAGGCCCGACGCCGGACAAAAGGCCCCTCACCGCCTGGCGGTGCGGGGCCTTTTTCGTTGCGGAGGCGCGCGACCGGAGACGGCGGCGGGCCTCAGGTCTCGTCGACGGCGGTCACCGGGCGGTCGTCGCCGCGCGAGGCCTCGTCGTGCCAGACGCCGTCCTCGCCCTCCCACGAGATCGAGACCGAATGCGCCTCCGGCCATTGCTGCTCGAACGCCGCCTGCCGCGCCGCCGCAACGGCGGCCGCCTTGGTCGGGTAAGGCTCGGAAAAAACGCCGTCCAGCGTGTAGGCCCAGCCGCCGTCATGCGGGACGATACGATAGGTGACCTTGGTCATGGGAGGCTCCATCGCGGGTGGCGGAGCCTAACCCCGCCGGCCCGGCCGCGAAAGCGTGAGGCTCAGGCGAGCTTCGCGCCCGCCGCTTCGGCGAAGGCGCGGAAATCGTCGCGCAGCGAGTGGCCGGGATCGTCGAGGCGCTGCTCCAGGAAGGCGGCGAGCGGGCCGAGCGCGACCGAGCGGATCGCCATCTTCACCGGACCGATGGCGTGCGGCTGCATCGAAAGCTGGCGCACGCCGAGCGCCGCCAGCGCGAGCGCTTCGAGCGGCCGCCCCGCCATCTCGCCGCAGACCGCAAGACCCTTGCCGGCCGCCGAGGCCTCCTCCACGCAGGCGCGGATGAAGCGCAGGAAGGCGGGGCTCAGCGCATCGTAGCGGTCGCCGAGCCGCGGATTGCCGCGGTCGGAGGCGAAGAAGAACTGCATCAGATCGTTGGTGCCGAGCGAGATGAAGTCGGCGATGGCGAGCAGCGGCTTGAGACTCCAGCCGAGCGAGGGCACTTCCAGCATCGTGCCCGCCCGGACGGCGGCGGGCGGCGTCTTGCAGAGGCTGGCGGCGCGCGCCAGTTCGGCGTCGAGCAGCGCCCGCGCCTGCGCGAACTCGGCGACCTCGGCGATCATCGGGAACATCACGTTGAGATTGCGCCCGGCCGCCGCCGCGATCATCGCGCGGAGCTGGTAGCGCAGCAGCGCCGGGCGATCGAGGCTGATGCGGATGGCGCGCCAGCCCATGGCGGGGTTTTCCTCCGCCTCCATGTGCATGTAGGGCAGCACCTTGTCGCCGCCCAGATCGAGCGTGCGGAAGGTGACGGGCCGCGTCCCGGCGGCGGTCAGCACCCGCGCATAGAGATCGGTCTGCTGGCGCAGGCTCGGCAGCCGCGTCGTGATCATGAAGGGCAGTTCGGTGCGGAAGAGCCCGATCCCCGCCGCGCCCGTCTCGTCGAGATGCGGCAGATCGACCGCAAGCCCCGCATTGAGGTTGAGCGCCACCGCCACCCCGTCCGCCGTCTCGGCGGGCGCGTCGCGCACGGCCGCGAACTCCAGTTCGCGCTGCGCCATCACCGCGAGCTTGGCGCGATAGGAGGCGACGACGTCGGCGGCCGGGCGCAGATGGACTTCGCCGCGCTCGCCGTCGACGATGATCGCATTGCCGCTGTCGGCCATGTCGACGAGATTGTCGATGCGGCCGACAAGGGGAATGCCGAGGGCCCGCGCGACGATGGCGACGTGGCTGGTGGGCGAGCCTTCCTCCAGCACCACGGCCTTCAGCTTGGCGCGGTCGTAGTCGAGCAGTTCGGCCGGCCCCATCGCGCGGGCGACCAGCACGACGTTGTCGGGCAGCAGCGCCCCGGCCGCGGTGTCGGCGAGACCCGCCAGGTGGCGCAGCAGGCGGTTGGCGAGATCGTCGAGATCGTGAGCGCGTTCGCGCAGATAGGGATCGGTATGGCGCATCAGCCGCGCCCGCGTCTCGGACTGCACGCGCTCCACCGCCGCCTCGGCGGTGAGGCCCGTGCCGATCGCCTCGCGCAGCCGCGTCAGCCAGCCCGAATCGTTGGCGAACATGCGGTAGGCTTCGAGCACTTCCTTGGTGTCGCCCAGAAGCTCCATGTCCTCGTGATCGACCATCTCGTCGACCGAGGAACGCAGCTCGGCGACCGCCGTCTCCAGGCGGACGCGCTCGGCGTCCGGGTTCTCGGCGATCAGCCGCTCGACCTTGACGCGCGGCTCGTGCAGCACGACCTCGCCGATGGCGACGCCGTCGGCGATGGCGCTGCCCTTGCCGCGCCAGGGCCGGTCGCGGCGGATGCCGGTTTCCTCAAGCTCGCCCGGCGAGACGAGATCGCCGGAGGCGACCATCTCGGCCAGCACCATGGCGATGGTCTGCGCGGCCTCCACCTCCTCCTCGTCGTAGAGGCGGCGGGTCTTGTTCTGCACCACGATGACGCCGAGGCAGAGGCCGTCGCGCAGGATCGGCACGCCCATCAGGCTCTGGAACGGCTCTTCGCCGGTCTCGGGCAGGAAGACGAAGTTCGGATGGCTCTGCGCGTCCGGCAGATTGAGCGGCCGCGCGTGCAGGGCGATGTCGCCGACGAGGCCCTCGCCCTTCTTCAGCCGCGTCTTGTGGACGGCGCTCTTGTTGAGGCCTTCGGTGGCGAACAGCTCCAGCTCGCCGCCGTGGCGCATCAGGTAGATCGAGCAGACCTCGGCCACCATGTTGGAGGCGATGAGGGTGACGATGCGGTCGAGCCGGTCCTGCGCGCTGGTCCGCTCCTGCATGATGTCGCGCAGGCGCCGGAGCAGCAGCCGGGGATTGCCCGCCGCGGTGACCATCAGCCGCCCCCGGCGCGGGGTATGGGCTTCGCCCCGTTCATGCCTTGTCGAGGCCGTAGGCGGTGTGCAGCGCGCGCACCGCGAGCTCGGTGTATTCGGCGGCGATCAGCACCGAGACCTTGATCTCGGAGGTCGAGATCACCTGGATGTTGATGCCCTTCTCGGCCAGCGTCTTGAACATCGTCTGGGCGACGCCGGCATGGGTGCGCATGCCGACCCCGATGACCGAGACCTTGACGACGTTGGGATCGGTCGAGATGCGCTCGAAGCCGATGGCGGCGCGATTGTCCTCCAGCACCTTCAGCGCGCGGTCGAAATCCGCCTTGCCGGTGGTGAAGGTCATGTCGGTCGTCTTGCCGTCGTCGGAGACGTTCTGGACGATCATGTCGACATTGATGCCGGCGTCCGCCAGCGGCGAGAAGATCGAGGCGGCGACGCCGGGACGGTCCGGCACGCGCACCAGCGTGATCTTGGCTTCGTCGCGGCTGTAGGCGACGCCGGTGACCAGCCTCTTTTCCATGATCTCGTCCTCATCGCAGACCAGCGTGCCGGGCAGGTTCTCGCCGGCCGATTCGTCGAAGCTGGAGAGGACCTGCGTCCTCACCTTGTGGATCATCGCCACCTCGACCGAGCGGGTCTGGAGCACCTTGGCGCCCAGCGAGGCCATTTCCAGCATCTCCTCGTAGGAGACCTTGTCGAGCTTCTGCGCCTTCTCCACGATGCGCGGATCGGTCGTGTAGACGCCGTCCACGTCGGTATAGATGTCGCAGCGCTCCGCGCCCAGCGCCGCCGCCAGCGCCACCGCCGAGGTGTCCGAACCGCCGCGCCCCAGCGTCGTCACCCGGCCCTCGGGGCTGACGCCCTGGAAGCCGGCGACCACCGCGACGACGCCCTGGCCGAAGCGTTCGACGATCCCCTCGACGCCGATCTCCACGATCGAGGCCGAGCCGTGCACGCCGTCGGTCCGGATCGGCACCTGCCATCCGGCCCACGAGCGCGCCGGCACCCCGATCGCGTCGAGCGCGATGGCGGTGAGCCCGGCGGTCACGTTCTCGCCGGTCGAGGCGATGGCGTCGTATTCGCGCGCGTCGTGCAGCGGCGACATCTCGCGGGTGAAGGCGACCAGCTTGTTGGTTTCCCCCGACATCGCCGAGACCACGACGGCGACGTCGTAGCCCAGATCGACCTGGCGCTTGACCAGCCGCGCGACGGCGCGGATGCGCTCCACGCCGGCCACGGAGGTGCCGCCGAACTTCATCACGAGGCGGGGTTTCATCGGGGCGGACATAGGCGGCTTCGGCGGGCTTTTCCAGGGGGCGGGAGGCGGCATGGCGATACAGGCCGCACCCCCCGGTGGCAACACAAAACAGGCGGTTGGCGCGGCGGCCGGGGGGCCTTACATAGGCGCCATGACCGCCGCCCCCGCCACGGCGCCGCAGGACGGCGCCTCCACCGTCGACGCCGCCGACGTCGCGCGTTTCAGCGCGATCGCCGCCGAGTGGTGGGACGAGACCGGCAAGTTCCGCCCGCTGCACCGCTTCAACCCGGTGCGCCTCGCCTATATCCGCGAGAAGGCCCTCGCCCGCTTCGGCCGCGACGGCGCGGCGCGGCGGCCGTTCGAGGGGCTGCGCCTGCTCGACATCGGCTGCGGCGGCGGCCTTCTCAGCGAGCCGATGGCCCGCCTCGGCTTCGCGGTCACCGGGGCCGACGCCTCTGAACGCAATATCGGCACCGCCAGCGTCCACGCCGCCGAGCAGGGCCTCGCCATCGACTACCGGGTGACGACGGCCGAGGCGCTGGCCGCCGCCGGCGAGCGCTTCGACGTCATCCTCAACATGGAGGTGGTCGAGCACGTCGCCGACCTCAAACTGTTCATGGACAGCTGCGCCGCCATGCTGAAACCCGGCGGCATGATGGTGGTGGCGACCATCAACCGCACGATGAAGGCCTGGGCGCTGGCCATCGTCGGGGCCGAATACGTGCTGGGCTGGCTGCCGCGCGGCACCCACGACTGGGCGAAATTCGTCACCCCCGCCGAACTCAAGGCGGCGCTCGCCGCATCGGGCCTCGAAACGGCGGAGCTGACCGGCATCGCCTACAACCCGCTCGCCGATGCCTGGCGGCGCTCGTCCGATACCGGCGTCAACTATCTCGCCCTGGCGACCCGCCCCGCATGAACGGCCGGTCTCCGCTCCCCCCGCCCCCGCCCCTCAGCTTCGGGAAGCGGCTGATGCGGAGCCTGCGCTTCTACGGCCTCATCGCCTTCGTCATCGTGGTGTGGGCGGGATCGAGCCTGTTCATCGCGCCCATCGTGCGCTGGGGCCTCGACCGGGCGGGCGAGATGATCGCCCGCGAGGCCTCGCTCTGGCACGACGCCTATCTGCTGGACGTGCATCTGCGCATTCCCTGCCAGGCGCTGGAGACGCTGCCGCCGGCCTGCGAAGGCCTCGCCGAGGACGAAGGGCCGGTGCGCTACGGCAAGGCGACGGTGCTCTATTTCTGGGGCGAGCTGCCCGATCTCGACGGGCTGAGCTATGCCCGCCGCCAGAAGGGCGAAACGCCTGACGCCGAATGGGAAGGCGCGTTCTACACCCTGCAGAAAAGCTTCGGCGCGCTACCCGTGGACGACGCGGCGCTCGCCCTCGCCCGCTCCGAAATGGCCGCCTACGGCGCTTATGGCGAGCGCACCCTGCCGGGCGGCGTGCTGGTGATCGAGGCGGCCGAGGGCAGCGCCGCGAAGTCCGGCAACGCCTACGCGGTCTATCAGCGCAATGACGGCGTGCGCATCGCCGCCGCCTGCTTCGGCACGGTCTGCAAGGTGCCCCAGGCGCCCTGGCGCACGGGCTTCGCCTACGGCTTCACGGTCTCGAAGCGGCATATGGCCGACCTTGCCGCCATCGACGCGGCGGTGCGGGCGCGCCTCGACGGCTTCGTGGCCGACTAGCCTACCCGCTCCAGGCGGCCGTCCGGCCCGCGCACCGCGCGGTAGAAGCACGAATGCGCGCCGGTGTGGCAGGCGGGGCCGGTCTGCTCGACCTGAAGCCACACCGCGTCCTGGTCGCAGTCGATGCGCAGCTCGACCACCTTTTGCGTGTGGCCCGAGGTCTCGCCCTTGCGCCACAGCGCGCCGCGCGAGCGCGACCAGTACCAAGCGTCGCCGCTCTCGACGGTCAGCCGCAGCGCCGTCTCGTTCATGTGCGCGACCATCAGCAGCGCGCCGCTCCCCGCCTCGGTGACGACGGCGGTGATGAGGCCGGCCGCATCGAAGCGCGGCATCAGGTCGAGGCCGGTCTCGCGTGCGGCGGTGTCGGGGGACGAGGTCATGGCGGCTCCTGTTCGGGCCGTGATGTGCCACACAAGGGTGCGGCCCGCCACTTCGCCCTAGGCGTCACCGATCGGCACCCAGGGGATGCGGGCCGTCTCGATGCCTTCCTCGCGCAGCGCCTCGACGTCTTCGGGCGTCGCATCGCCATAGATCGGACGGTCGTCGGCCTCGCCGTGATGGATGGCCCGCGCCTCGTCGGCGAAGCGCTCGCCGACATGCTCGCCGGTGCGCTCCACATGGCGGCGCAGCTTGACCAGCATCTCGCGCATCTCCGCCGGACCCGGCGTCGCGGCGGCGGAGCGTGTCGCCACCGAGGGCGCCATCGGAGCCTTGGCGATCTTCTTGGAATTGCAGACCGGACAGGCGACGCGGCCCTTCGCCGCCTCGTCCTCATAGGCCGAGGAGGAGGCGAACCAGCCTTCGAAGCGATGCTTCTTCCGGCACTCGAGGTCGTACCTGATCATGGCGGACTCAAGCCTGCGCGCGCACCGATGAATGTTCCATGACCGCCAACATGGGACCGATGCTGCGCCGCGGCAAGAGCGCCGCTCCCGCCCGGCCCGTCAGGCGAACGGGCGGTCGTGGGTCAGCGAGGGGATGCGGCCGCGCACCGTCGCCACTTCGGCCGGGTCGATCTCGGCGAGGATCACGCAAGGGTCGGTTCCGGCCTCGGCCAGGATCTCGCCCCACGGGCCGACGATGAGGCTATGGCCGAAGGTCTGGCGGCCATTGGCGTGACGCCCGCCCTGGGCGGCCGAGATCACGAACGCCCCGGTTTCGATCGCCCGGGCGCGCTGGAGAATGTGCCAGTGCGCCTCGCCGGTCGTCTTGGTGAAGGCGGCGGGGATGGCGATGAAGGCGCATCTCGCCTTGGCGAGCGCCCGGTAGAGATGGGGAAAGCGGATGTCGTAGCAGATCGAAAGCCCGAGCCGCCCCCAGGGCAGATCGACGGCGGCGAGCCGTCCGCCCGGCGCGACGGTCGCGCTTTCCTTGTAGTCCTCGCCGCCCGCCAGCTTCACGTCGAAGAGATGGATCTTGTCGTAGGTCGCGGCGATCGCCCCTTTCGGGTCGATCACATAGGCGCGGTTGGCGACCTTGCCGGGCGCGACCTTGATGGCGAGCGAGCCGATATGCAGCCAGATGCCCAGCTCCGCCGCGAGGGCGCGAAAGGCGGGCAGCGCCGGATCGTCGGCCTCGGCGAAGGTCAGTTCGAACTTCGCCCCGCCGTCGGGGGCCATCAGGCAGGTGTTCTCCGGCGTCTGCACATAGTGCGCGCCCTTCGCCGCCGCCTCGCGGATGAGCGCCGAGGCGTCGCGGATATTCTCCGCCATGTCGTCGCTGGAGCGCAGTTGCACGCAGGCCGCGCGGAAGGCGCCGGTCATCGCCTAGCCCGCCAGCATCGCGTCGAGCCGGCCCGCCTGCTCCAGCGCGTGCAGATCGTCGCAGCCGCCCACATGCGTCTCGCCGATCCAGATCTGCGGCACGGTATGGCGGCCGGCCTTGGCTTCCATGTCGGCGCGCAGCTTGGCGTCCATCGTCACGTCGATTTCCTCGAACGGCGCGCCCTTGGCGGCGAGCAGCGCCTTGGCGCGGTGGCAATAGGGGCACCAGGCGGTGGTGTAGATCGTGACCGGCTTCATGATGACGCCAATATAGGCCCTTCCTCCGGCCGCACAACGCGCGCCAGCGTCAGCGCCGCGACCTCGCGCGCCCCGGCCCGCAGCAAGGCCCGCGCCGCCGCCTCCAGCGTCGCGCCGGTGGTCATCACGTCGTCGATCAGCAGCACCGACTTCCCCGCCAGCGCCTTCGTCGCCCCCGGCCGCACCGCGAAGGCCCCCAGCACGTTGCGCCGCCGGGCGCTGGCCGAGACCATCTCGCCCTGGCTGGGCGTCGCCCGGGTGCGGGTCAGCGCATCGGGGATCGCCCGCTTGCCCGTTCGCCGCGCCAGCGCGTTCGCCAGCACCGCCGCCTGATTGTAGCGCCGCGCCAGCAGCCGGCCGCGATGCAGCGGCACCGGCACGATCAGATCGGTGGCGGCGAGAAGCTCGGACCCGGCCCGGGCCATCCAGGCGGCGAAGGCGGGAGCGTAGTCGGTGCGGTCGGCGTGCTTGAAGCGCAGCACCAGCTCGCGCGCCGTGTCGTAGCGCACGACCGAGCGGGCGCGGGCGAAGACGGGCGGCCGCGCGATGCAGGCGGCGCACTCGGTCTCGCCCGCGAAATCCGCCTCCAGCGGAATGCCGCAGCGCCGGCACGCCGCCGCGTCGATGAAGTCGGTCGCCTCCCAGCAGGGCGTGCAGAGCGCCCCCGCCGCCCCCGTCTCGGTCCCGCAGCCGAGGCAGCGCGGCGGGAACAGCAGATCGGCCAGCCCGGTTCCGGCGCGGGCGAGCCTCGCCAACCAGGCCGGACGCGGGCTATCCATGGCGCGCATGAGCGATGAGCCTAGCCCATCTCCGCGCGGGCGCGAGGACGCCCCCCCGCGACTATTCGACCGCCCGCTGCGGCGGCTGCGGGCGGCGCGCCGGGCGGCCGCCTTCGCCGCGCACGACGTGCTGCACGCCTATGCGGCAGGGCTGGCGGCCGAGAAGCTGCTCGACGTCGCCCGCCCCTTCGGCCGCGCCCTCGTCTGGGGCGATCGCGGCCGGCACCTGGAGACGGCGCTCCCCAAGGCCAAGATCGCCGACATCGTCCATGCCGGACCGGACGACGATGCCGAAGCCTCGCCCTGGCTCGGCGGCGATTTCGACCTCGTGGTCAGCCTGCTCGACCTGCACGCCGTCAACGATCCGGTCGGCGCGCTGGTGCAGGCGCGGGCCGCACTGAAGCCGGACGGGTTTTTCCTCGGCATCCTGTTCGGGGCCGAGACGCTGCACGAATTGCGCGCCGCGCTGGCCGAGGCCGAGATCGAGGCGGGCGGCCTTTCCCCCCGCATCTTCCCCTTCGCCGATGTGCGCGACGCCGGAGCGCTGCTGCAGCGGGCGGGCTTCGCGCTGCCGGTCGCCGACGCCGACCGTCTGACGATCCGCTACGGCGATCCGCTCAGGCTGCTGGCCGATCTGCGGGGCGCGGGGGAGAGCAACGTGCTGACCGCGCGGCGGCGGTCCTTTCTGGCGCGGGGAACCCTGATGCGGGCGCTGGCGCTCTATGCGGAGCGGCACGGCGCGGCGGACGGGCGGGTGCCGGCGACCTTTGTCTACCTCACCCTGACGGGCTGGCGCCCCCACGAGAGCCAGCCCCAGCCGCTGAAACCCGGCTCCGCCCGGATGCGGCTCGAGGACGCTCTGAAGCCGAAGCCCTAGTTGAAGGCGTCGACGACCACGTCATAGAAGTCGGTGATCAACGTCGTGCCGACCAGCTGGATCGACGAGATGATCGCCAGCGCGATGAAGGTGGCGATGAGGCCGTATTCGATCGACGTCGCGCCGGACTCGTCGCGGCCGAAACGATTGAGGAATGTGCCGAGCTTCTTCATGACAGGAGCGCCCCCTTGCGCTGGAGAGCCGCAACCAGCGGCACGTCGGCCGGCGGCATGGGCAGAGAGTGGAGATCGGCGGGCGCCGACCAGAGAATGCGTTGTCCTTCCATCGGTCTCACCTCTCCCGACCAGGAGCGGCAGAGATAGAGCGGCATGAGCAGGTGGAACCGCTCATAGGCGTGGCTGGCGAAGGCGAACGGCCGGAGCGCGCCCGCGTCGACGCGAATCCCCAGCTCTTCGCCGAGTTCGCGGACCAGTGCGTCTTCAGGCCTTTCGCCATCCTCGACCTTGCCTCCCGGGAACTCCCACAGTCCCGCCAATTCCTTGCCCTCGGGACGCTCCGCCATCAGGACGCGCCCCTCGGGGTCGACGAGGGCGCAGGCCGCCACCAGGACCAGCCTCACGTTTCCCGTCATGCCCCACGACCTTCCGCCGCCAGCCTTAAGGATTGGTAAGGGTTCAAATTTGAATCGATTGTTCGCACGCAGCGCCTCCGCGATTGATTGGCCCGGCCCCGGCTTCTACCGTGCGCCGCCCGCCAACGCCCAGCCGCCCAGCGCCTCCGGAATCCCCATGACCCTTGCCGCCGCCACGCCCCGCCCCTTCGCCGTCGAGGTTCCCCAACCGACCCTCGACGCCATCGCCGCCCGCGTCGCCGCCTTCGTGATGCCGGACGCGCCTGAGGGCGGCCCGGGCGGTCCCTGGGCCTATGGCGCGAGCGCCGCCTACATGGAGGCGCTGATCGCGCATTGGCGCGGCGGCTTCGACTGGCGCAAGGCCGAGGCCGGCCTCAACCGCTTTGCGCAGTTCAAGGCGCGGGTCGGCGACATCGACATCCATTTCGTGCACGAGAAGGGCTCGAACCCCTCGCCCCGGCCGCTGATCCTCAGCCACGGCTGGCCGGGCTCGTATTTCGAGTTCCTGCACATCGTCGAGGCGCTCGCCCATCCCGAGCGGTTCGGCGGCAAGGCCGAGGACGGCTTCGACGTGATCGTCCCCTCGCTGCCGGGCTACGGCTTCTCGGGCAAGCCGAAGCGGCCGATCTCGCCGCGCACCGTCGCCGCCCATTTCGACGCGCTGATGACCGGCGCGCTCGGCTACAAGAGCTACATCGCCCAGGGCGGCGACTGGGGCAGCGCGGTCTCCGGCTGGCTCGGCTACGACGCCCCGGCCTGCGCGGGCGTCCATCTCAACATGCTCGGCTGGCGCTCGCCGGGCGTCGGCCCCGAGACCGACGAGGAGCGCGCCTACGCGATGCGGGCCGCGGCCCTCTTCGAGGCCGAAGGCGCTTACTTCCGCGAACAGTCGACCAAGCCGCTGACCCTCTCCTACGCCCTGACGGACTCGCCCGTCGGCGTCGCCGCCTGGATCGTGGAGAAGTTCCACGGCTGGTCCGACCTCAAGGACGGCCGCATCGAGAGCGTCTATTCGATGGATCAGATGCTGACCAACGTGATGATCTATCTGGTCTCCGGCACCTTCGCGACCTCGACCTGGCTCTATCGCGGCCTCTTCGAGGACGCGAGCGGCGCGCCGGTTCCCGAAAAGGCGCGCATCGAGAAGCCGGTCGGCATCGCCAATTTCCCGGTCGACCTCATCCCCTTCCCGCCGCGCTCGATGGTGGAGCGGCAGATGAACGTCGTGCGCTGGACCGACATGGGCGAAGGCGGGCATTTCGCGGCGCTGGAGAAGCCCGAGAAGCTGGTCGCCGACATCGCCGCCTTCGCGCGCGGCATCGGGTTCTGAGCGCCATGCGGGCGGCGGCGAGAAGCATCGCTCTGGCGGCCGCCCTGATCGTGGCGGCCTGCGGCCAGAGCGCGCCGACGGTCGTCGACGGCGCCTCGAAGGAGGCGGCGGAGGCCTCGATCGCCGCGCTCGGCGCGGCCCTGCCGCCCGCCGCGCGCGAGGATTTCGAGATCGCCATCGAGATGGGCTGGCCGCTGGCCGAGATCGCCGGCAAGACCCCGGCGGAGATCGTCGCCATGGCTCGCGCCCGGCGAATCGCCGAACTGCGCGACACCGAGATCCCGGCCCTCGCCGCCAAGGTCGCCGAGGCCGAAGCGGCGATCGCCACGGCGCACCGCACGGAAGCCTCGGCCCCCCGATTCCTCGCCGCGCTGGAACTGGTGAACCCGCAATTCGTCTGGCGGCCGGGCGCGAACGGCGAGGCCGGACCGCTGCTCTCGTTCAATCTGCGCAACGGCTCGTCGGAGGCGATCCAGACCATCGTCTTCCGCGCGACGATCGGCGCGAAGGGCGCGGCGAAGCCCTGGATCGACGAGCGATTCACATTCAAGTTCGCCGAAGCGGTGACGACGGGCGAGACCAAGTTCGTCTTCGTCACGCCCGACCTCGCCCAGCCCGGCAACGCGGACGCGCAGGATTCGCGCATCGAGCCGGACGGCGGCTATGCCTACGGCATCGATTTCGTCCGCGTCGAAGACCTCAACGGCCGCGCCATCATGGACGACGAGGGCGTCGAGAAGGCCGAGGCGGCGCTCGCCGCCGCTGAGGCCGCGCTCGCCGCGGCTGAGACCGAAGCCAAGCGCCTCGAAGCGGGCGGGGCGCTCGCCCGCTGACCTTCGGGAAGGGGCGTCCGGCAACTCCTTTCGGCGCGCAAGGTCAAGCGTGAATATTGCTTCTGCGGCGTAGACTTTCGTGAAGCGGCGCGTAGATTGCGGCGCACTTGAGGGGCCATTTCCGGCGAACCGCGTGATGCGACTTTGACCGACACCGCACCGGCCGCCACCGGCACGATCCCGGCCGGCGAGCACGACCATCATCCCAAGGCCTCGTTCTGGGCGCTGACGCTGGGCAGCATCGGGGTCGTCTATGGCGACATCGGCACCAGCCCGCTCTACGCCTTCCGCGAAGCCCTGACGGCGGCCAGCGCCGACGGACTCAGCAACAACGAGATCATCGGCATCGTCTCGCTGATGTTCTGGTCGCTGACCATCATCGTGACGCTGAAATACGTCGTCTTCCTGCTGCGCACCGACAATAACGGCGAAGGCGGCACGCTCTCGCTGATGGCGCTGGCGCAGAAGGCCTATGGCCGCCGCACCACGACGATCTTCGTGCTCGGCATCGCCGGGGCCTCGCTGTTCTCGGGCGAGGCGATCATCACGCCGGCGATCTCGGTGCTCTCGGCGCTGGAAGGCCTCTCGCTCGTCACCGACACGTTCGATCCGTACATCCTACCGATGGCGATCATCATCCTGGGCGTGCTGTTCTCGGTGCAGCGCCACGGCACGGGCCGCGTCTCGGCGGCGTTCGGGCCGATCTGCGTCGTCTGGTTCCTGTCGATCGGCGCGCTTGGCCTGCGGCACATCCTCGACGATCCGGCGATTCTCTATGCGCTGAGCCCGACCTACGCCATCGGCTTCCTGATCGAGCACGGCTTCGCCGGGCTGCTGGTGCTGGGCTCGGTGTTCCTCACCGTCACGGGCTGCGAGGCGCTCTACGCCGACATGGGCCATTTCGGCCGCAAGCCGATCACCGCCGCCTGGATGTGGTTCGTCTTCCCGGCGCTGACGCTCAACTATTTCGGCCAGGGCGGCCTGGTGCTCGCCCATCACGAGATGGCCGCCAATCCCTTCTTCCTGCTCGCGCCGCCCGAATTGCTGGTGCCGCTGGTCATCCTGGCGACCATGGCGACCGTGATCGCCAGCCAGGCGGTCATCACCGGGGCCTTCTCGCTGACCCAGCAGGCGGTCCAGCTCGGCCTGCTGCCGCGCATGGAGATCCGCCGCACCAGCGAGACGGCGGCCGGGCAGATCTACCTGCCGGTCATCAACACGCTGCTCTTCGTCGGCGTCATCGCCCTCGTCGTCGGCTTCGGCTCGTCCTCGGCGCTCAGCCACGCCTACGGCATCGCGGTGACCGGCACGATGGTCGTCTCCTCGCTGCTCGCCTATGTCATCGTGCGGCGCGTGTGGGGCCTGTCGCGGCCCGTGACCATGCTGATCATCGCGCCGATCCTGGCGATCGAGCTGACCTTCCTGTCGGCCAATCTGCTCAAGCTGTTCCAGGGCGCCTATGTGCCGCTGCTGCTTGGTATCGGCATGATGCTGATCATGTGGACGTGGCGCCGCGGCAACCAGATCGTCCAGGAAAAGACCCGCCGCGACTCGATGAAGCTGGAAGACCTGCTGGCGATGCTGAAGAAGAGCCCGCCGGTGCGGGTGCCCGGCACGGCGGTGTTCCTGTCCAACGACATCGAGGTCGCGCCGCCGGCCCTCTTCCACAATCTCAAGCACAACAAGGTGCTGCACGAGAAGCTGATCATGCTGACCGTCTTCACCGCCTCCTATCCGCGCATCCCCGAGGAGCAGCGCGCCAAGGTGGAGCGGATCGACGACGACGTGACGCGGGTGATCCTGAACTTCGGCTACATGGAGACGCCGAACGTGCCGCGCGCCCTCGCCCGGCTGAAGAAGCAGGGGCTGAAGTTCGACATCATGACGACGTCGTTCTTCCTCGGCCGCAAGGTGATCGTGCCCGACCGCCGCTCGGGCATGCCGCGCTGGCAGGACAAGCTGTTCATCGCGCTCAACCGCAACGCGACCAACGCCACCGACTTCTTCCAGATCCCGACCGGCCGCGTCGTCGAACTCGGCGCCCAGGTGACGGTCTAGCCGCGCTGCGCTAGACTGCTGTCATGCGCCGCGACGACGCCATCGCCGCCCTCAGGGCCATGAAGCACGAACTTGACGCATTCAAGATCGTGCGCATCGGCGTGTTCGGATCGACCGCGCGCGACATGGCGGGGCCCGACAGCGACATCGACATACTGGTCGAGTTCGAAGGCGCGCCGTCCTATTTCCGCCTCGCCGAACTCGAGGCGGCGCTTGAGGCGCGCCTTGGGCGCCCCATAGACATCTTCACGCCAGGGCTGGTTCACCCGCTGCTGCGCGACCGCATCCATGCGGAAGCCGTCTATGCATGAGCCGGACTGGCGCATCTTCGTCTTCGACATCCTGCGCGCCATCGCCAATATCGAGGCTTTCGCTCAAGGCTATGACGCGACCGCGCTCGCCGCCGACACGATGCGCCTGCATGCGGTCGTCTTCGACCTTTCCATCGTCGGGGAAGCGCTGAAGCGGCTGGACGCGGTGCGGCCGGACCTGACGGCCGGGCTGCCGGTCCAGCAGGCATGGTCCATGCGCAACAGGCTGATCCACGGCTATGCCCAGATCGACCCGTCGCTGGTCTTCGGCGTCATCCGGGATGACCTGCCGGCGCTGAAGAAGGCGCTGGAGCCGCTGGACGGCTAGGCCGCCAGGCTGCGGCCCATGCGCAGGAATTTCTCGCGCCGTTCGCGCTTCAGCGTCGCGCCGTCCTTGCCGGCGAGGCTCGCGAGTTCGGCGGCGATCGCATCGCCCACCGCCGCCACCGCCGTCAGCGGATCGCGGTGCGCGCCGCCGACCGGCTCCGGGATCACCCGGTCGATCACCTTCAGCGCCAGCAGGTCCTGCGCCGTGATCTTCATCGCGGTCGCCGCGTCCGCCGCCTTGTCGGACGAGCGCCACAGGATCGAGGCGCAGCCCTCCGGCGAGATCACCGCGTAGATCGAGTGCTCCAGCATCATCACCGCATTGCCCGAGGCGATGGCGATCGCCCCGCCCGACATGCCCTCGCCCGTCACCACGCAGATCAGCGGCACTTCAAGGCTCAGCGAGCGGTCGGTCGAACGGGCGATCGCTTCGGCGACGCCGCGCTCTTCGGAAACGAGACCCGGATAGGCGCCCGGCGTGTCGGGCAGCGTGATGACCGGCATGCCGAAGCGATCGGCGAGATCCATGATGCGGATCGCCTTGCGATAGCCCTCGGGCGTCGCCATGCCGAAATTGTGCTTCAGGCGCGACTTGGTGTCGTTGCCCTTCTCGTGCCCGATGAGGGCGACCGGCTGGCCCCGGAAGCGCCCCAGCCCGCCGACGATGGCGGCGTCGTCGCCGAAGCCGCGGTCGCCGGCCAGCGGCGTGAAGTCCTCGATGAGGCCGCGCACATAGTCGTAGAAATGCGGCCGGCCGGGATGGCGGGCGACCTGCGTCTTCTGCCAGGGCGTCAGCTTGGCGTAGGTCTCCTTCAGAAGCTGCGCGGCGCGCGTCTCCAGCCGGGCGGCCTCGTCGGCGACGTTCATGCCGGGCGTCGCCTCGGCCAGTTTGCGCAGCTCGGAAACCTTGGTCTCCAGCTCGGCGATCGGCTTCTCGAATTCGAGATAGGTGCTCATGGGCCTCACATCCGCGATGGAGGGGGCGTCTGTCAATCGCGGCTGCCGTTACGTTAACGCCTCGCGCCGGTCACAAATCGTCCAGAGCCCCGTCTTTAGCGCAGACAAGGACGGTTCGGCATGTTCACCCGGATATTGGCGGGGGCGCTCGCCCTCTTTCACGGCCTCAACGCGGCGGCGATGATCGCCGCCCCCGGCGACTGGTATGCGGCAACGCCCGGCGTGCCGCTGACCGGGCCGTTCAATCCGCATTTCGTGGTCGATATCGGCTTCGCCTTCCTGGTGGCGGCGGCCGGTTTCGCCGCCTATGCGATCCGCCCGGCGCTCGGCTGGGGCGTCGCGGCGATGGCCGCCGCCTGGCCTGGCCTGCACGCGCTCTTTCATGTCGTCCACATCCACGACGCCCCGGCCGCCTCCGCGGCGCTGGAAGCCGGCGGCGTCATCGTTCCCGGCGCGCTCGGCCTTTTCGCCGCCTGGCGCGCCGCGCTGACCCAAGGGAGGCCCTGATGCTCGGCTGGCTCTATCATCGTATGATCCGCCGTCTTGAGACGCGCTACGGCTATGACGCGAGCTATCTGCACGAGATGACCGACGCCTCGCCGCAGGCCTTCCGCCGCTTCATCCGCGCCCAGACGGCGCTGCGGATGCGCGGCCGCGCGCCGCGCGACGCCTGGTTCGGGGCGATGCTGGCCGCGACGCTGCACGAGGATTGCGGCCCCTGCACCCAGATCGTCGCCGACGCGGCGCTGGAGGCGGGCGTCGCGCCCGCGACCCTGCACGCCCTCCTCGCCGGAGAGCCGACCAGGCCCAGCGCCCAGCTCGGCTTCGACTTCGCCGCCGCCTTCTGCAAGGGCCACCCGGTCGCCGCCGAGCTGCGCGCCGAGGTCGAGCACCGCTGGGGCAGGGAAACCGTCATGGCGCTGGCGCTGACCGCCGCCGGGGCTCGCAACTACCCGCTGGTGAAGCGGGCGCTCGGCCACGCCGCCGCCTGCACCCGCATCCGCCTGCCGGACGGCGCGGTGGTCGTCGCCCAGCCGCTGGAGGCGGCGTGAGCGGCGCCGCCCGCCACGACGACGCCTTCGAGGCCGAGCGCGCGCGGCTCGTCCGCCTCGCCTACCGGATGCTGGGCGAGCGAGCCGCCGCCGAGGACGTGGTGCAGGAGACCTTCCTGCGCTGGGCGAAGGCCGACCGCGCCGCGATCGCCAATCCGCAGGCCTGGCTGACCCGCGCCGCCTCGCGCCTCGCCATCGACGCGCTGCGCAAGGCCAAGGCCCGGCGCGAGGACTATGTCGGCCCCTGGTTGCCCGAACCGGTGGTCGAGCCGCTGGCCGGCCTCGAACACGAGGAGGAAGAGGACGACCGCGCCGAGCGCATCAGCCTCGGCTTCCTGCATGTGCTCGAACGCCTCAGCCCCGACGAGCGCGCCGCCTTCATCCTGCACGACGCCTTCGACTGCGGCTATGACGAGATCGCCGCCGCCCTGAAGAAGACCGAGCCCGCCTGCCGCAAGCTGGTCAGCCGGGCGCGCGAGCGCGTGCGCTCGGGCCGCCCGCGCTTCGAAACCGACCGCTCCGTGCAGCAGCGCGTCGTCGCCGCCTTCATGGCGGCCGCCGCCAACGGCGACGCGGCGGCGATGAAGGCGCTGCTGACCGAGGACGCGATCGTCTATTCCGACGGCGGCGGCAAGGTCCGCGCCGCGCTGCGTCCGCTGATCGGACCGGACGATGCGGTGCATGTGCTCGCCAGCGTCGCGCGCAAATATGCCGGCCAGATCGCCGAGGTGACTCCCGTCGAGGTCAACGGCCAGTTCGGCCTCGCGCTTTCGCAGAACGGCGTGCTGCACTCGCTCTACACCGCCGACATCGAGGACGGCCGCATCGCCCGCCTCTTCATCATCCGCAATCCCGACAAGCTGGCGCGCGCCCAAGGATCGCTCGGCTGACGCTGCGGCGATTGGAGCGGTATCCGGTGCCCGCGCCGCCGCCTAACCTGCCCGGCGCGCGCGGGCGGCGCGCGGGAGGACGCTCACATGCTCGACGGCGCGAAGGCGGTCGCCTTCATCTCGACGACGGATACCGAAACGGCGCGGCGTTTCTACGGAACCGTGCTGGGCCTGAACCTGACGCAGGACCCCTTCGCGCTCGTCGCCCGCATCGGCGACGCGATGGTGCGCATCACCACGCTGCCGGACTTCAAGGCCGGCGCGCATCCGGTCTTCGGCTTCGCGGTGGACGACATCGCCGCCTCGGCGCGAAATCTCGCCGCGCACGGCGTCGCCCTCATCCGCTACGAGTTCCTTGGCGACGCACAAGGCGCGGACGGCATCTGGACCGGGCCGGACGGCACCAAGGTCGCCTGGTTCAACGACCCGGACGGCAATCTTCTGTCGCTGACCGGGCGCTAGAAACCGCTCAGCCGCCGGTGCGGGCCGCGATGATGTCGGCCTGCTTGACGATCACCTCCGCCTGGCGGATCGAGGCGGCGTCGATGAGCACGCCCTTGTAGGTCGCCGCGCCCGCGCCCGAAGCCTGCGCCTCGGCCATCGCGGCCAGAATGGCGCGGGCCTTCTCCACCTCGGCGGTGGGAGGCGTGAAGACCTCGTTCGCCAGCGGCACCTGGTTGGGGTGGATCGCCCACTTGCCCTCGCAGCCGAGGATCGCCGTGCGGTTCGCCTGCACGCGGAAACCGTCCGGGTCGTTGTAGTCGCCGAACGGTCCGTCGATCGGCGTGATGCCGTGGGCGCGCGCCGCCGCCACCATGCGGATCAGCGGATAGTGCCAGAGGTCGTTCCAGTGGCGCACCCGGCGCCCCTCTTCGTCCTTGTCGGTGAGCATCACGTAGTCGGCGTTGCCGCCGCCGATATTGGTGGTGCGCATGCCCGCCGAGGCGGCGTAGTCGGCCGAGCCGAAATGGACGCTCTGCAGCCGCTTCGAGGAACCGCAGATCGCGTCGATATTGGTCATGCCGAGCGCCGTCTCGAGGATCACCTCCAGCTTGATCTGCTTCTTGCGGCCGGCGAATTTCGAGGCCTGCGTCACCAGCATGTCGACGGCATAGACGTCGGCCGCGACCCCGACCTTGGGGATCATGATGGCGTCGAGCCGCTCGCCGCCCAGCTCCACCAGATCGATCACGTCGCGATAGGCGAGATGGGTGTCGAGCCCGTTGATGCGCACGGTGACGAGCTTGTCGCCGAAATCGACCTCGTTGAGCGCCTGCACGATGTTCTTGCGCGCCTGCACCTTGTCGGCGGGCGCGACCGCGTCCTCAAGGTCGAGGCAGACGACGTCGGCGGGGCCTTTGGCCGCCTTCTCGAAGAACTTCACCTGGCTGCCCGGCAGGAACAGCTTGGAGCGGTAGAGCGGCGCCTCGGCGCGTTCGACGGTGGTGAAGGACATGGGACGGCTCCGGCTGGAATGGCGCGCCGCAGCATAAAGCGGAGGCGCGCCGCCCATGCAAGTTTGCCCTTACGTCAGCGATGGACGCGGGGACGGCGCTGCGCTTCACTCCCGCCGCACACGGCGCATGAGACGCCCGAGGAGGAGACGCGGATGATGGATTTCGCAGGACGGATCGCCGTCGTGACGGGCGGCGGCACGGGCATGGGGCGCGAACTCGTCCGCCAGCTCGCCGCCGAGGGCTGCACCGTCGCGATGTGCGACGTGAACGCCGCCACGATGGCCGAGACCAAACGTCTCGCCGAGGCGGCCGGACTGCCGCAGGGCACGCGCATCACCGCCCACATCGCCGATGTCGGCAAGGAAGACGACATCAGGCGCTTCCAGCGCGAGGCGGCCGAGGAACTCAGGACCGACCGCATCCACCTGCTCTTCAACAATGCCGGCATCGGCGGCGGCGGCAGCTTCGTCGCCGGCGAGCGCGACGAATGGGAGAGGACCTTCGCCATCTGCTGGGGCGGCGTCTACTGGACGACGCGCGCCTTCCTGCCGATGCTGCTGAAGGCCGATCGCGGCCACATCACCAACACCTCCTCGGTCAACGGCTTCTGGGCGAGCCTCGGACCGCTCACCCCGCACACCGCCTATTCCGCCGCCAAGTTCGCGGTCAAAGGCTTCACCGAGGCGCTGATCACCGATCTGCGCCTCAACGCGCCGCACGTCACCTGCTCGGTCGTCATGCCCGGCCATATCGGCACGGCGATCGCCACCAACACGCGCAGCGTCCTGAAGGACGGCGAGACCGCCTTCAGCGCCGCCGAACTCGCCGGCGCGCGCGCCCGCATGAAGGCGCAGGGCGTCGATCCGGCCGCCTTCAGCGACGAGCAGATCGCCGGCCTCATCGCCGAAATAGGCCGCCGCTTCGAAACCGACGCGCCCACCAGCGCCGCCGAGGCGGCGAAGATCATCCTCGACGGCGTGAAGACCGGCCGCTGGCGCATCCTCGTCGGCGAAGACGCCAAGGCGCTGGACGAGGCGGTGCGGGCCGCGCCCGAAACCGCCTACGATCCGGGTTTCCGCCACCCCTTCGGCTTCACGCCGCAGGGCGACGGCAAATAGGACGCCGCCCTGCAGACCTCAGCCGGCGGACGCCTGGACCTGGTCGCGCAGCTTCTCCATCAGCTCCGCGCCGCCCAGCGATCCGTCGATCCGTCCGGTCAGGGCGAAGTCCGGGGCCACCGCTTCCGGGCCTTCGCCCGGCGGCAGCGGCGGCGTGTAATAGCCGAGCGCATACTGCCCCATGGCGTAGCCGATGAGCTGCGCCAGTTCCGGGTCCAGCGTGCGGGCGATCTCCGGCGGGCAGGACAGATACTGGTTCTCCTCCTGCCGCAGCCAGCCGAGCGCGTAGGTGATGTTGAGGCCCATGCGGTCGCCGCTCGAAACGTTTGCGCCGCCGCTGTGGAAGACGGTGCCGGTGTAGATCAGCACCGAGCCGCGCTTCATCTCGGCATAGCCGATCTCCTCCTCGGCCGCCTCGCGCGTGTCGGGCCAATCGGACGAGCCGGGCACGACCCGGGTCGCGCCGTTCTCCCTGGTGAAATCGGTCACCGCCCAGATCGTGTTGAGCTGCGGCTCGACGCCCTTCAGATACGTGCCCCAGGCCCAGCGGTCGCGGTGGATCGCCTGCGCCGGTTCGCCCGGCTTGATGCGGATGAGCTGCGCCAGATGAAGCTGGTAGCGTTCGCAATTGGGCAGCAGGAAGGCGTCGCAGACGGCGCGGACCAGCCTGTTCATCACCAGCCCCCGGCAGGCGGGCGAGCGGGCGACCAGCGCCCCGGTGCGCGTGGTGTTGAAGCCCGAGAAGCCGTCGGCCCCCGGCGGCGTCGCATCGACATAGGGCTGGAGTTCGGCGCGCAGCGCATCCGCCTCGGCGGCGCTCAGAACGTCGCGCACGATGAGCGCGCCGTCGCGCGCGAGCACCGCCATGATCTCGGCGACCGGCGTATCGGGGGCAAGCGTGACGAGACTGGGCATGGGCTCCTCCTTGCGCGCCTTCAGCGCGTCTTTCGTTTGGCTTTGACGTTCTTCGCTCCGGTCTTCGCCGGGGCGGCCTTCTGCGGGCCGGGCGCGAACAGCGGCGTCAGCAGCAGCGCCAGCGTCCGGCGCTGGCGCTCGGGCGGCCAGTCCTCGGGTTCCAGCGCGGCGCGGATCGAAATCCCGTCCACCGCCGCAACGATGGCGTCGGCGAGGCCGGCCCGGCGGGCGGGCGACATGCGGCGCGCCAGCGTCGCGTCGAGCCGCCCGATCACGTCGGCATAGTAGGATTTGTGCAACGCGCGCAGCCGCTCGTCGGCGGCGGCCCGCGCCCAGAAGGCGAACCAGACCTTCCAGTCGCGCCGCCGCTCCTCGGTGTCGGGCAGGAAGGCGGCGACGGCCTCGACCGGGTTGCCGCGCTCGACTTCCGCATCGAGCGCGGCCTGGCCTTCGAGGATGCGGCGCACGACTTCGGCCAGCGCCGCCTCCAGCACCGCGTCCTTGCCGTCGAAATAATGCGTCACCGCGCCGGTCGTCATGTCGCCCGCTTCGGCGACGTCGCGCAGGCGCAGCGCGTCCAGCCCGACTTCGCCGATCGCCGCGATCGCCGCCGAGGCGATGGTGCGGATGCGATCGGCGTGGTCGACCTGTTTTGGCATAATGGTGATTATGCAAAAACGTCCTGCGCCGTCAAGGCCGCGCCGCGCCGCGAACCCGGCCGCCCGTCAGGCCGTCGTCAGTTGAACCAGAAGGCGTAGGTCAGGATGTCGCCCGCGAACACGCGCTCGGCATTGTCGAAGGCCGCGCTGCTGGCGATCGGCCCGTCCTCCAGGAACGGCAGCGCCGCATGCCCGGTGAGCCACAGCACCAGATCGAAGCTCTGCATCTCGTCGAGGACGCGCGGCACGTTGAAGCCCTTG
>JAXMDZ010000021.1:0-50839 GCA_046348585.1 Alphaproteobacteria bacterium | reverse complement strand
GAGACCCGGCGCGCCGGCATCGCCTCCGCCTTGCGCGCGCTGCGCATTCGCGGCGAAAAGACCTGCGGCATCGTCCTGACCATGGCCGGGACGGCGGCCTAGCGAAAGGCGGGCGCCGCGATGCGCGCGGAGGAACTGAGCGATACCGGGTGGGTGAGGGGGCGCGCCGCGCGGCGCGGCGACTCCATGGCGGCCGCTTCGCTGCTCGCCTGGGCGACGCTCGCCGCGCTCTTTCTCGTCTCCAATCTGATGCTGGCGATGCTGGGCGTCGCCTACGAGACCTCGGGCGGCGCGCAGTGGCAGAAGATCGCGCCGGCGACCTATCTCGCCTTCGCCGCGCTCGCCGCCTTCCTTGCCGCGCATCGCAACCTCTCCGCGCTCGCCGGCGAGCTGGTGCGGCGTCACAAGGGGTTCCTGCTGTTCGCCGTCACCTGGGCGATGCTGTTCGCCTATGTGGCGTTCGGCCACGGCGCGGCGCTGACTTCGACCTTCGATACCTTCCTGTTGCCGATGGCGCTGTTCGTGCTGCTGCCGCGCCTGCCGCAGCGGACCCAGCGCGTGCTGGCGCTGTCGCTGCACGGCTTCATGGCGCTGAACGCGCTGATCGGCCTTGCCGAGTTCGCGCTCGGCTGGCGGCTGACGCCGCTGGTCGCCGAGGGGCTGGAGCTGACCTCCGACTACCGCTCGTCGGCGCTGCTCGGCCATCCGCTGAACAACGCGGCGATGACCGCCGCCTACGGCATCATCCTGATGCTGGGCGGCGGGCGCGATCTGAGGCCGGGGACGCGGGGCGCCCTGCTGCTGCTCCAGACGCTGGCGCTGGCGGTCTTCGGCGGGCGCTTCGCGGCCGTGCTGTTCCTCGCCGCCGCCGCCGGGATCGGCGGCTGGAACGCGCTCGGCCTGCTGCGCGGCCGCCGCTTTCCGATCAGCGCCGCCGCCGCCGCCGCCTTCGTCGTGCCGGTGCTGGTCATCGGCGCGGCGGCGCTGGTTGCTGACGGTTTCCTCGACAAGTTCATCGGTCGCTTCGTTTCGGATGCGGGTTCGGCCGAGGCGCGGGTGCGGATGTTCGATCTGATCGCCCGCATTCCGCTGCACGACCTGCTGGTCGGGGCCGATCCCGACGTGGTGGCGACGCTGCAGCGCACCGAGGGCATCGCCTTCGGCATCGAGAGCTTCTGGATCGCCTTCATCGCCTATTACGGCATTCTCATCTCCGTGCCGTTCTTCATCGGCCTGATGGCCTTCCTGCGCGAGATCTGGCGGGCCGCCAGTCCCGCCGCGATCTGGCCGATCCTCTTTTTCCTCGCGGTCTGTTCGACTTCGACCTCGCTCGCCAGCAAGACGACGGCGTTCGGCCAGTTCGCCGCGCTGGTGCTGCTGCTGATGCGGCCCGCTCTGTTCGCGCGAGGCCGCCCGCCGTGCTGATGCGTCAGACGATCCTCTATCTGCCGGCCCAGATCGTCGGGCCGCTGGCGCAGATGGCGGCGATGATCGTGTGGACCTATTACCTCGCCCCCGAGGCGCTGGGGGCCTACGCCATCGTCTGGGCGATCCAGGAACTGGCCGGGCTGACGGCGCTGTTCTGGTGGTCGGCCTATGTGCTGCGCTACGTGGCGGGACTGCGCGCGCCGGAGGAGCGAAACCGGCTCGACGCCATGGAGAGCGCCGTGCAGATCGGCGCGGCGCTGGTGCAGGCGGCGTTCGCCGCCGCCGCCGTGCGTTTCGTCGTCGATATCGAGCCGAGCGTGCATTTCATCGCCGCGACGCTCGCCTTCACGCTCACCCGCAACCTCGCCAGCCATTTCGCCGACCGCGCCCGGGCCCATGCCGAGATCGCCGCCTTCAGCGTCAACCAGATCGCGGGCTCGCTGCTCGGGCTGGGGCTGGGCCTTGCGGCGTTCGCGGTCTTCCCCGCGACGCCCGAGACCCTGCTGTGGGCCTATGCGGCGGCGCAGGCGGCGGCGCTGGCCGCCGCCCTGCCGCTGATGCGCTGGCGGCTGCGCGCCCCGGCGATCGACCGGGCGCTGCTCGCCGGGGCGTGGCGCTACGGCGCGCCGCTGGTGGTGGCGAGCCTTCTCTTCTGGATCGGCAGCCAGTCGATCCGCTTCATCGTGCAATACGAGGAAGGCGTCGCGGCGGTCGGCTATCTCACGGTCGGCTGGTGGCTGGGGCTGCGGCTCACCACGTTCGCGGCGCTGCTGGTGAGCGGCGCGTCGTTCACGGTCGCGGTGCGCCGGATCGCCGAGGTCGGCCATCGCGCCGCGCTGCCCCAGTTCGCCATGAACGGCGCGCTGCTGCTCGCCGTGCTCGTGCCTTCGGTCGCGGGCGTGATCCTGCTCGGCGGCTCGATGGTGGAGGCGCTGGTCGCCGCGCCCTATCGCGCGATGACCGGCATGGTGTTGCCGCTCGCCGTCGCGGCGGGGGCGCTGAGGGTCTTCAAGAACCACGGCTCGGACCAGTGCTTCCTGCTGTTCGAGCGCACCACGCTGAATGTCTGGAGCACGGTGCTGGAGGCGCTGGCGACGGTCGCGGGCTGCTGGATCGGGCTGAAGCTCGGCGGCGTCCATGGCGCGGCGCTCGGCTGCCTCGTCGCGGCCTGCGTCGCGGGCGCGGCGAGCTTCGCGGTCGCCAACCGGCTGTTCGGCTATTACCTCGACGGGCGCGACCTCGCCCGCATCGCCGGCGCGACGGCGGCGATGAGCGCCGTGCTGGCGCTGCTGCCGCCCGCCCATTCGCTCGGCGGGCTGCTGGTCGAGATCGCGGCGGGGGCGGCGGTCTATGGCGCGGCGATGGCGGCGCTCTACCCCGATCCGGTGCGCCGGATCGCCGGGCGGGCCGGGCTTCTGCTAGCGCGGCGCTGAGCGCACGAAGGCGTCCATCGCGGCGAAGGCCGCCAGCTTCGGCGCGAGATCTGCGTCGAAGAGATGCGAGCGCACCGGGCGGCCCGGCGTGCCGCCGGACGCGGCCACCTGATCGGCATACCAGTCCGCGCCGCGATACCAGGAATAGCGGTCGCTGAGATGCCAGCAGATGACGGTCTTGAGGCGCGGCACGGCGAGCACCGCGTCGAGGAAGGCCGCGACCCGCGCCGCCACCGCCGCATCGCGCGCCGCGAGATCGTCGGGCATGGCGCTGTCGTCCACGTCGAGTTCGGTGATGAGGATATCGACGCCAAGCTCGGCGATCGAAGCGGCGTAGGCGGCGAAGGCGGCGTCGTCGTAGGGCAGATGGGGCTTCAGATGCGCCTCGAAGCCGACCGCGTCGATCCTGACGCCCGCCGCCTTCATCCGCGCCACCTGGTCGCGGAGCAGCGGGCGGATGGCGCGCCCGAGTTCGTCGTCCTGCTCGCAGAAGGCCTCGTTGAGCACGAGCTGCGCCGCCGGATCGGCGGCGGCGGCGGCGGCAAAGGCGCGTTCGATATAGGACGGCCCCATCGCCTCCAGCCACGGTCCCTTGCGATAGCCGCCCTCGCGGCCGTGCGGCGGGAAGAACGGCTCGTTGACGACATCCCACGAGACGACGCGCCCGGCATAGCGCCCGACCGTCTCGGCGATATGACGCTCCATGACCGAGGCGATTTCGGGGGCGGGCAGCCAGCCGAGCCAGTCCGGCGTCCAGTCGTTCCAGATCAGCGCCGTGCCGCGCGGCGCGACGCCCGACGCCTCGGCGAAGGCGACGAGGCGGTCGGCGGCGGCGTAGTCGGCCTGAGGCCCCGTGGGGCGCAGCCAGTCGAATTTCAGGCTGTTCTCGATCGAGCCGATCCGGCACTCGGAGCCGATCAGCGCCGCATAGGCGGCGTCGTCGAAGACCTCGCGGTCGAAGGCGCTGCCGAAGCGCACGCCGCGGGCCGCCGCGGCGGCCCCGATATCCGGCCCTTCGGCCGCGGCGGCGCGGCCCGGGCGCAGCAGGGCGGCGGCGGCCCCGGCCGCCAGAAATCTCCGCCTGTCGAGCAGCATCGCCACGCTCCCTTAACCGCGCCGCTGTAAGGGTAGGGCGGCAATATTAAGGATTCTGCCGGTGGCCGGTAAGGTTGGCGAGGAGCATTGGGGGGCGCAGACCTCCTATCGCGCGAAGCGGCTGAGGCGCTTCGTGGAGATGGCCGACGCCATTCTGAAGCGCCAGGAGACCTGCCGCGTCATCGACCTCGGCGGCAACCGCGACTATTGGCTGGACCTGGAGCCGGTGTGGGCCGGGCGCAAGCTGAGCTTCGTGCTGGTCAACCTCCAGCCCGAGCGGCTGGACGATGCGCGCTTCGAGGCGATCCAGGGCGACTGCCGCAACATGAGCGCCTTCGCCGACATGAGCTTCGACATCGTGCATTCCAACTCGCTGCTGGAGCATGTCGGGCGCTGGAAGGACATGGTGGCGACGGCCGGCGAGATCCGCCGCCTCGCGCCGCATTATTTCGTGCAGACACCGAACTACTGGTTCCCGATGGAGCCGCATTTCCGGTCGCTGTTCTTCCACTGGCTGCCCGAGCCGATGCGCATCGCCAAGGTGATGCGCCGGGGCCTGGGCGCCTTCCCGAAGGCCGAAACGGTGGACGACGCGGCGCGCTTCATCGAGGATTCCAATCTTCTCGACGCGCGCCGCTTCATGCATCTCTTCCCGGACGGGAGGCTGGAGCGCGAGCGCGTCTTCGGCCTCACCAAGTCCCTCATCGCCACGCGCTGACCTTGCCGGACGCTCCCGCCATGACCCAACGCCTCGTTTCGATCCATTGCTTCGACCCGCGCGGCGCGAAGGTCGGCGGCATGGAGACCCATGTCCGCCAGCTCATCCGCCGCCATCCCGCCGACATGCGCATCCTGATGGTCGGGCTCGACGATTTCGGCGATCTGGAGATCGGCAAGCTGCACACGATCACCGTCGCCGGGCGCGAGATCGATTTCGTGCCGGTGCTGCACATTCCGGCGGACAGTCAGACCACGGCGGCCAAGACCGTCTCCAACTCCGTCACCTTCCGCTTCGCCAAGGCGCTGGCGCGGCATCTGCCCAAGATCCGCCGGATGAT
The DNA here is from genome assembly GCA_046348585.1 of Alphaproteobacteria bacterium. Taxonomy (GTDB): domain Bacteria; phylum Pseudomonadota; class Alphaproteobacteria; order Micropepsales; family Micropepsaceae; genus JADZAI01. The sequence goes on along the minus strand of JAXMDZ010000021.1, from coordinate 45,825 downwards.
CCGGGGTGAGGCCGCCGCCGCCGAGGTCGAACGCTTCGAGTTCGCGCCGCTCGCCCGGATGCTCGGCTGTCCGCTGGTGGTGATGGCGCACAACGAGGGCGATCCGAAGACCGACAAGATGGATTCGGTGCTGAGCCGCCACTGGCGCATCAACGCCGCCGCCGAATGGCTCGCCTTCCGTCTGGCGAAGCGCATCTTCTGCGTGACGCCGCGCATCCGCGACCGGCTCGCCGAGCGCTATCCCTCGCAGGCGAAGAAGGCCGAAGTGCTGACCGTTTCGGTCGATACGGACCTTTTCCATGCGACGCCGTTCGATCTGTCGAGCGGCAAGCTGAAGCTCGTCTATGCCGGGCGGCTCGACGAGTTCAAGGACCCGGCGCTGATGTTCCGCGTCGCCCGCCGCCTGCACGAGGCGCTGAACGGGCAGTTCGAGTTCCATTTCTGCGGGTCGGCCGATCCGCACCGCTTCCCCGAATTCGCGGCGATCGAGGCCTACACGGTGCGCCACGGCGCGCTGCTGCCCGAAGGCGTCGCGGCGGTGATGCGCCAGGTCCACATGGGCATCCTCGTTTCGCACTGGGAAGGCATGCCGTGCTTCCTGCTGGAGCTGCTGGCGAGCGGGCGGCCGTTCGGCGGCCTGCGCCTGCCGCAGTTCGACCAGGTGATCGCCGAAGGCGTCAACGGCCGCATGGTGGAGCGCGGCGCGACGGTCGAGGAATCTGAAGCCGTCGTCGCCGGTGCGATTCTTCAGCAATGGGCCGACATCCGCGCCGGCAAGGTCGACCCGCAGAAGGTGCACGAGAAGATCGTGCCCTGGTCGGTGGACAATCAGCTGACGCGCCTGTTCACCGCGCTGCGCGAGATCGCGCGCCCCGGCAAGCCGCCGCCGGCCCCGGCGCGGGTCGCCGCTCCGGCCGAATAGATGCGCACCGTCGCCTGCGACGGTCTCGGCGCGGTTTCGGCGCTCGGTTTCGGCTGCGCCTCGCTCGGCTCGCGCATTTCGGCGGCGACGGGCGCGCGGGCGGTGGAGCGCGCACTGGACGCCGGGGTCACCTGGTTCGACGTCGCGCCCTCCTATGGCGACGGTGCGGCGGAGACGATCCTCGGCGACGCGCTGAGGGGCGTGCCGGCGCAGATCGTCACCAAGGCCGGTCTCGCCGCGCCGCCCAAGGGCCTGCTGAAGCGCTTCGCGGGCGCGGTCGCGCGGCCGGTGGTCGCCGCGCTGCCGGGCCTGCGGCCGCTGGTGAAGCGGCTGCGGCCGGACGGGGCGCGGCGCGTCGCGCTGGACGCCGAGACGGTGCGCGTCGGCCTGCTGCGCAGCCTCGAGCGGCTGCGGCGCGACGCCGTGGCGGTGCTGGCGCTGCACGATCCGTCCACGGACGATGTGCGCGACGAGGCGGTCATCCGCGCGCTCTGCGACCTGAAGGACGAGGGCCTCGCCGCGCTGATCGGCGTCGCCGGGACGCCGGAGGCGATCCGCGCAGCCGAGCGGGCGGGCCTGCCGGTGGACGTGGCGCAGACCGCGCATTCGCCCTTCGCGCCGGGGCTGCGGCCTTTGCTGGGGATGCATGCCTTCACCGTCACCCATTCGGTGTTCGGGGTCGGCGGCGCGCTGGCGTCGCTGAAGGCGGCGGCGAAGCGCGATCCGGCGCTGCTGGAACGGCTTGGCTATGACGACCTGCCGCGCCTGCTGCTCGACTATGCCTTCGCCGCCAATCCGCGCGGCGTGGTGATCGCCTCGTCCTTCGCGGAAGGGCACCTCGCCGCCAATGTCGCGGCCGCTTCGCGCGCGCCGGTCGCGGGGCTGGTGGAGAAGGTGGACGCGGCGCTCGCGGGCCGCTGACGGGCGGGCGTCAGGGCAGTTCGGGAAGGACGCGCTTCAGATGCGCCGCCAGCCGCGCCGCCAGCGCGACGGCGAGATAGGTCGGATTGGCCTGTCCCGACGAGGGGAAGATCGCCGACCCGGCGAGGAACAGATTGGCGCTGCCGTGGACGCGGGCGTCGGCATCGACGACGCCGCGCTTGGGATCGGCCGCCATGCGCGCCGTGCCGACCTGATGGAAGCCGTCCGAGGCGAGCGCCAGGATCGCCGCGGCGCGCTCCGCCTCCGGCAGGCGATGCTCGATCCGGGCGATGCCGGCGGCGTGCAGACGCGCGTCCATCGCGTCGTGGGTGGCGAGGATCGAGCGGGCGTCGGCCTCGCCGAAGCGCAGGTCGATGCGGGCGCGGGGGAGGCCCAGCGCGTCGCGGGCCTCGCTCAAGGTGACGCGGCTTGCCGGATCGGGCGCGTGCTCGGCGTGGAAATGGAAGGCGTAGCGGCGGGCGGCGTTGCGCACGAAGAAGCCGGGCAGGCGCACGGACGAGCCATAGCGCGCGGCGAGGAAGCGGATCGAGAAGAGCGCGGCCGAGGGCGCGCCCTTCAGCACGTTCCACAGATGCGCGCCGAGCCGCGCCGGGCCGTCGCCCAGCTTGCGGCGCCGGATCGCCTCGGCCATCAGCCGCGGTCCGATTACCGGCATGCGCAGCGCCAGATAGGCCATCGAGAGGATCGCGCTGCCATGGGCGGGATCGTAAAGCTCAGGCAGGTCCGGCCAGGCCGACATGTTCATCAGCTTCAGCGCGCTTTGCGTCTCGGCGTCGAGCGTCAGGCGGCGGCGGGCGTAACGGCCCGAGGCGTCGCGGTAGAACTCGAAGGCGGCGTCGTCGCCGGGGCGCAGGAAGGCGATGTCGGCGATCGAGCCGAAAGCGTGTCCCATATAGAAACGGCCGAGCGGGCCGCCGGGGCCGCCGAACAGCGCCGGATCGTCCGTCCGGCTCGCCAGCATCAGCCGCGCCGTCTCGACGCCGCCGCAGGCGAGCGCGACGGCGCGCGGGGTCAGCATCGTGCGCGCGCCGCCTTCGGCGATCTCGACGCCGGTCGCGGTTCCGGTGACGGGATCGATACGGAGCCGCGTCGCGGTCGCGCCGAGCGCCACGCGGATCTTCGGATGGGCGAGCACGCGCGCGCCGTGCACGCGGCGCATGTCGGGCTGGGCGCACCAGCGTTCGAGATCGTCGAGTCTGAGGCCGCCGAGCGGCGGCAGAGGGGCGGGGAAGGGATCGCGGAAGACCGGCGGGCCGCAATCGAGGAAGTCCGAGGCCGCCTCGTACCAGGGCGTCACCTCGGATTCGGGAATGGGCCAGGCGGCCTCGGGCAGCCAGTCGCGGGCCGCGAAATCCACGGCGTCGAAGGCGACGGCCCGTCCGCCCCACAGAAGCGAGGTGCCGCCGAGGCCGCGCCGGACGGCGAGGTTCATGGGCGCGTGGCGGGCGGGGTCGGCGATCTCGGCGTCGCTCAGCGCCTGGGCGGCCGGATCGTTGCCGTCGCGGCCGGAGTCGATCAGCACCACGTCGAGGCCGGCATCGGCGAGATCGAGCGCCAGCTTCAGGCCGACCGGGCCTGAGCCGATCACCGCGACATCGGCGCGGCGGCCCTTTGCCGCAGTGCACAATTCGTTAACGCTCCTGTATGCCGGCGGCCGTCCGCCATCCGCCTATTTCCATCACCCGCTCTTAAGGAACCGACAATGCCGCGACGGACCGAAGCCGCGCGCGTTAAGGTTAGCGCCGATAACTTCTTGATAACCTTAAGCAAAATTAGCCATGAGGGGCTGGCACAGGCTTTGAAGCCTGACCGTCGATGGCGTCCCGGAAGTGGACGCCGAAGATCGGGGTCTTGGGTCGCCATGAATATCCAGCCGGCAGGTGCCAACGCCAGGGACCGCTTCGAAGCGGCCGACGCGAACGCGATGACGCTGCGCATCGGCGAACTGGGCGTCGCCCAGGTGCTCAACATCTCGTCCGACCTCAGCCCGGCCGGCGTCCTGCGCCGCCCGGTCGCCGTTCCCGGCAATCGCAGCTTCGCCTTCGCCGCCAAGCGGGCCTTCGACATCGCCGGGGCGGCGGCGCTGATTGTGCTGCTCTCGCCGGTGCTGCTGGCCGTCGCCGCCGCCGTGAAGCTGTCGAGCCGCGGCCCGGTCTTCTTCACCCAGCGCCGCTGGGGCCGCGGCAACGTGCCGTTCGACGTCTACAAGTTCCGCTCGATGTATGTGGAGATGGAAGACCGCAGCGGCGTCGCCCACACGGTCAAGGACGACCCGCGCGTGACGCCGGTCGGCCGCTTCATCCGCCGCACCAGCCTCGACGAGCTGCCGCAGCTTTTCAACGTGCTGCTGGGCGACATGTCGCTGGTCGGTCCGCGCGCCCATGTGCTGGGCATGCACGCCGCCGGCGTGCGCTACGAGGATCTGGTGCCGGAATATTTCGCCCGCCACGCGGTGCGTCCGGGCATGACCGGTCTCGCCCAGGTCCGCGGCCTGCGCGGCGAGGTCGCCGACGCCGCCCATGCCCGCGCCCGCGTCGCCTCGGACCTTGAGTATATCCGCACCTTCTCGGTGTGGGCCGACATCAAGATCCTGCTGGCGACGATCCCGCTGGTGCTGACCGGCCGCGCGGCGTTCTGAGGATCAGAAGAAGCGCTCGGGGATGCGGATGACGTCGCCGGGCATGATGGCGATGTCGGCGTCGAGGTCGTAGCGCCGTTCGGCCGTCTCGGTCGCCTTGCGGATGTAAACGAACGAGGTGTCGGCGCGGTAGGTGTAGCCGCCCGCCGTCGCCACCGCCGCGAACAGCGACAGGCCCGGCTTATAGGGATATTCGCCCGCCCGGTTGACCTCGCCGAAGATGTAGAACGGCCGCAGCGTCAGCACCTCGACCGTCACCTTGGGATCGCGGAAGAGGCCGCCCGAGCGCAGCGCCGTGACGATCGCGGCGGCGGCGCCCTTGGGCGTCTGGCCGGCGACCTGGACCGGTCCGGCGAGGGGGAGGGTGATCGCCCCCGCCTCGTCCACGGCGTATTCGCCCGACAGCGTTTCGTCGCCGAAGACCGCGACGCGCAGCCGGTCGCCCGCCGCGATCTCGGCCCCGGCCTCGGCCCCGCCCGAGACGCCGATCGCCCGGCTCGCCGGATCGCCCGGCTGGACCCCGGCGGTCGGGCCGGCGCAAGCGGCGGCCGCCAGGAGGAACGGAAGGAGCGGGAAGAGGCGGCGGAGCATCGTCATGCGCCCGAGGGTAAGGCCGTGCCGTTTCGCCGCCGTTAACGCTGATCCATGCCGGAACGGGACGCAGGCGGGTAAACGCCTGTTAACCACGGCGGCCGCATTCCAGAGCCTGACGTTCTGGAGAGTCGCTCCCCGATGCCGGCGCGAAGCCGCCTTCTGCCGCTCTACGGCCTCCTGTGCGCCTCCTGCGCCTGGGCGCAGAGCGCCGCGCCGGAGCCGGAGAGCGTCGGCGACCGCTTCGCCCGCAACAACGCCGCCCCCGGCATCATGCTGGGGCCGTGGAAGATCTCGCCCTCGGCGCGCCAGAGCGTCGGCTATGACGACAACATCGCCTATGCCGCCGGAGACGCCGCGACGGCCAGCCCGATCGCAGGCCTGCGCGGGCGGCTCGACATCGCCAACGAGGACGGGCCGGACAGCCTGACCCTGACGGCCGAGATCGAGCAGACCTGGTATACCGACGCCTCGCAGTTCGATCATTTCGACTGGAGCGCCGAGGCCGCCTATGGCGCGCAGGTGTCGGACTATGTGCGCATCCGCGGCACGCTGGGCGCGGCCTCCGCCGAGACCGCCGACGCGACCACCGACGGCATCGTCATCGGCGGCTCGTTCGACCCTTATGTCGATCTCGCCCGCTATACCCGCGTGCCCGCCGCGCTCACGCTCGTCTTCGACACCGGACGCTTTCAGGCGATGCTGGCCGGCGAGATCGTCTGGTCCGATTACGACGACCGCCTGACGGCGGGCGGCGTTCTCGTCGACCAGAGCTTCAGGAACGGCGCCAACAGCGACATCCGCCTGCGGGCGGGCTGGCGCGCGACGCCGGGCACGTCGCTGTTCGTGGAGGGCGGGGCGAACATCCAGCGCTACGACGATGCCAGCGCCGACAGCGACGGCTGGCGGGCGGTGGCGGGCGCGGAGTTCGCCTTCAGCCGCCTGCTGACCGGCGAGGTCTTCGCCGGCTACGCCGCGCAGAGCTTTTCGGGCGGCGGCGAGGTGACCGGCCTCACCTACGGCGCGGCGCTGACCTGGTTCCCGACCGAGCTGATCTCGCTCACCCTCACCGCCCGGCGCGATTTCGGCGCGGAGCGCACCGCGCAGGACGCGGGCGGCACGATCACCGCGCCGGTCACCCGCGACAGCGTGCGCCTCGCCGCCGAATACGAGCCGCTGCGCCAGATGCTGGTGCGCGCCGAGATCGGCTGGGGGCAGGACGTCTATGACGGCCAGGACCGGCGCGACGAACGCTTCTTCACCGGCCTCGGCTTCGACTATGTGTTCACGCCGCGCGTCCGCGCGACGCTCGACTGGCGCTACGAGGAGCGCACGTCCGCGGTCGCGGGCGACGCGACGCGCAATCTCGTCCGCCTCGGGCTGACGACCGGATATTGAGCGCGCATCGTTTTGACACGATCGGCGGTTAGGCCGGTCCGCAACGGGCGCGCAGTGGAGCATGGAGAGCATGGAACCGGCCGGCGGCGAGGGCGAGTTCATCACGGCGCGCTCGGGCTACGAACTTCTGATGGACCCGTTGCTCAACAAGGGCACCGCGTTCACCCAGGACGAGCGCGACGCGTTCGGCCTGAACGGCCTGCTGCCGCCCAATGTCGGCACGCTGAACGGCCAGGTGCGCCGGCGCATGCGCGCCCTTCAGGAATTCGCCACCGACCTCGAACGCTACGCCTTCCTGCGCGAGCTTCAGGACACGAACGAGACGCTGTTCTACGCGCTGCTGGAGAGCGACCTCGAAGGCATGATGCCGCTGGTCTATACGCCGACCGTCGGCCTCGGCTGCGAGCATTTCAGCCGCGTCTTCCGCAAGCCGCGCGGGCTGTTCCTCAGCCCGCCCTATGCCGACCGGCTGGACCAGATCCTCTCCAACCCGCGCTTCGATGCGGTCGAGGCGATCTGCGTCACCGACGGCGAGCGCATTCTCGGCCTCGGCGACCAGGGGGCGGGCGGCATGGGCATCGCCATCGGCAAGCTGGCGCTCTACACCGCCTGCGGCGGCATCGATCCGCGCACCACGCTGCCGATCATGCTCGACGTCGGCACCGACAACGCCGAGCGGCTGGCCGATCCGCTTTATGTCGGCTGGCGCAGCCCGCGCATGCGGGGCGAGGCCTATGACGATTTCATCGAGGCGGTGGTGACGGCGATCCAGCGGCGCTGGCCGCATGTCCTGCTGCAATGGGAGGATTTCGCCCGCGCCAACGCGACGCGGCTGCTGGAGCGCTATCGCGACCGGCTCTGCACATTCAACGACGACATCCAGGGCACCGCGGCGGTGGCGACCGGCGCGCTGATTGCGGCGATCGAGGTGACCGGCGTGCCGATGACCGGGCAGCGCATCGCCGTGCTGGGCGCGGGATCGGCCGGCACCGGCATCGCCGGGTTCCTGATGCGCGCGATGATCCATGCCGGACTGCCGGCGGAGGAGGCGGCGCGGCGCTTCTACATGGTCGACAAGGAAGGCCTGCTGGTCGAGGGCATGAACGCCATCGAGAGCTTCCAGCGTCCGTTCCTGCAGAGCGCCGACGTGGCCGCGTCCTGGACGCTCGAACGCCCCGGCCGAGTCTCATTGCTGGATGTCGTGACCAACGCGCCGGTCACCGCGCTGATCGGCGTCTCGGGCCAGCCGGGGGCCTTCGACGAACGCATCGTCCGCGCCATGGCGGCGCGCACGCCGCGCCCGGTGATCTTCCCGCTGTCGAACCCGACCTCGCGCGCCGAGGCGCGGCCGCAGGACGTGATCGACTGGACCGGCGGCCGCGCCGTGGTCGGCACCGGCAGTCCGTTCCCGGTCGTGCGCCATGGCGGCGTCGAGCGGCAGGTCGATCAGACCAACAATTCCTACATCTTCCCCGGCGTCGCGCTGGGCGCGATTTCGGTCCATGCGCGGCGGATCAGCGACGAGATGCTGATGGTCGCGGCGCGGGCGCTGGCCGAATTGTCGCCCGCCCGGCGCGATCCGGCGGCCGGGCTTCTGCCCGCCGTCGGCGGCATGCGCGACATCGCGCTGCATGTCGGCCGCGCGGTCGCCCGGCAGGCGCGCAACGAGGGCCTGTGCGCGAAGCTGAGCGACGAGGAGATCGACGCGGCGATCCGGCGGCGCGTCTGGCGTCCCGCCTATGTCCACTATCGGCGGGCGCCGGCCTGACACGTATGGGGACGAATCGAAAGCGGGCCCCTGAGGGCCCGCTTCGGCAGCCGGTCAGCGCGAGGCGCGGAACCCGGCGGAGGCGAGTTTCGCCTTGGCTTCGGCGATCTGCTGCGAGACTTCGAGGCGCAGCTTCTCGGCCGCTTCGCGCTCGGCGCGTTCCTTGGCCTCGGCTTCGAGGCGGATGCGCTCGGCTTCGCGCTCGGCCTTGAAGCGCTCGGATGCCTCGCGCTTGGCCTGCTTGCGTTCCGCATCGCGGATCGACTTCTCGCGCGCCGCCGCCAGGCGTTCGGCCTGACGCTGCGCGAATTCGGGATCGTTCGCCGGTGAATTGGCGCGCGCGCGCGCCAGCAATTCCTGCTTCGCCTTCAGCGATGCCTCGGCGCGGTCGTTGAAGCTCGTACCTTTGACCTGCATTCGGTAGTTCTATTCCTTCGGGACGGTTTCGGGCGGGCGATGTGCGCCGCCGCGCGGGGGTTGAAGCCGAGCGGCGGGCATTTGTCCAGTTCCCTAGCGTCAATGTGTGACGGAAATACCGGCGATGTGCGCTTCGTGCGCGCTCGATGGGCTCCCGGCGCGATGCCGCGCCGGGCGGCCCGCCAGCGCCGAATCGCCGGGGCGGTCGTCCCGTCAGGCGGCCCGCGCCATGACGACGAAGCCGAGCTCGCCGAGTTTGGCGCGCACGCGGCGGTCGTAATCGTCGCCGAGCGCCGCGAGCGCGGCGGCCGCGTCGCCCCGGAACGCCGGTGCGTGCATCGGCGCCAGCGTGCGGGGGCCAAGCCCCGCGAGCCTGCGCAGCGTCGCGCCCATCGCCGCATGGAGCGCGGAGAAGCCCGCGACGTCCTCGGCGGCGATGGCCGGGCCAACGATGTCGCCATCGGTGGCGGCGGGGGCTTCGCCGTATTGCGTGAAGAGATCGCCGCAGAGCAGCGTGCCGGTCGTCTCCTCGAAGATGAGGCCCGCCTCCCAGCCGTGCGGGACGTGCGGCGTGTCGAGATAGCGCACGCGCTTGCCGCCGAGATCGATCGTCTCGCCGTCCGCGAGGGCGCGGGGCGCACGGATCGCCTGATCGTTCAGCGACACGCCGACCGCCGTCATGCCGTGCGCGATTTCGGCGCGCGGGGCGAGGGCGAGCCAGTCGTTCATGGAGCCGCACTCGTCGGCCTCGTAATGGCCGAAGCCGATCCAGCGCAGCGTTTCGGGCTTGATCAGCTTCGCGACCGCCTCGCGCAGCTGCGGGAAGAGGGCGCGCATGCCGGTGTGGAATAGCAGCGGTTCCTCGCCCGCGATCAGGAACTGGTTGAAGGCGAGGCCGCCGGGCTCGACCTCGCGGATGAACGTCGAGAGCCGGTAGATGCCGTCGGCGATCTCGCTGATCCTGGTTTCCATGGCGCTTCCTCCTCGCCGCGTTTCGTCGGAATTGACAGGACAGGCATGTGCATTCAAAGTGACCGCAAGTCAATATGGACGTACAGTCATGTGCAGTGAAATGTGATGGCGCGCACCTATACGCTGAAACGCCGGGCCGAGGGCCAGGCCGATACCCGCCGACGCATCGTCGAGGCGGCGATCGATCTGCACGGCACGGTGGGGCCGGCCCGCACGACGGTCAGCATGATCGCCGAACGCGCCGGGGTGCAGCGGCATACGCTCTATGCGCATTTCCCGGACGAGCGGGCGATGCTGCTGGCCTGTTCCGGGCATTCGCTGGCGCTCGATCCGCTGCCCGACGGCGAGCCGTGGCGGGCGATCGCCGATCCGGCGGCGCGGCTGCACGCGGCGCTGCCCGCGATCTATGCCTGGTTCGAGCGCAACGAGGGGATCGTCGCCTGCGTGCTGCGCGACGCGGAGGCGAGCGAGGCGGTGCGCGAGATCGCCGATCTGCGCTTCGCGCCGGGAATCGCCGCCTGGCATCGGATACTGGGGGCGGGGCTGGATGCGCGGCGCAAGGCGATGCTGACGCTGGCGCTCAGCTTCCATGCCTGGCGCACGCTGGCGCGCGAGGCCGGCCTTTCGGTCAAGGCCGCGGCGAAGGCCATGGCGCGGGCGGTGCTGGACTGACCGCGCGGCGGCGGTCAGGTCCGGTCCGGGTCCGCGCAGCCGATCGCCGCGCGCGCCGACGAGGCGATGATCAGTTCCTCGTTCGTCGGCACCACCATCACCGTCGTGCGGGCGAGGCCGGTCGAAACGATCCGTTCGTTCGCGGCGTTGCGCGCGTGGTCGATCTCGATGCCCATCCAGCCCAGCCGCTCGCAGATGCGGGCGCGCACCAGCGACGAGTGTTCGCCGATCCCGCCGCAGAAGACGAGGGCGTCGATGCCGCCGAGGGCGGCCGCCATCGCGCCGACCTCGCGCTGGCAGCGGAAGACGAAATAGTCGATCGCCTGCCGGGCTTCGGGCGTGTCCGCCGCTTCCAGCGTGCGCATGTCGTTGGAAAGGCCCGAGAGGCCGAGCAGCCCGGACTGCTTGTAGAGAAGGTCGGAGATCTGGCGGGCGGTCATGCCCTTCTGCTCCATCAGATAGAGCAGCACGCCGGGATCGACCTGGCCGCAGCGCGTGCCCATCGGCAGGCCGTCCAGCGCCGAAAAGCCCATGGTCGAGGCGACCGAGCGGCCGTTCTGGATCGCGCACATCGATGCGCCGTTGCCCAGATGCGCCACCACGACCCGGCCTTCGGCGAGGCGCGGCGCGAGACGCGACAACTCGCCGGCGATGTATTCGTAGCTGAGGCCGTGGAAGCCGTAGCGGCGGACGCCTTCGTCATACATGGCGCGCGGCAGCGCGAAGGCGTCGTTGACCCACGGGTGGCTGCGGTGAAAGGCCGTGTCGAAGCAGGCGATCTGCGGCACGCCCGGAAAGGCCGCCATCGCGGCGCGGATGCCTGCGAGATTGTGCGGCTGATGGAGCGGCGCGAAGGGCGAGAGCCGGTCGAGTTCGACGAGGATCGCCTCGTCGACCGCCACGGGCTCGGCGCGGTTGGCCCCGCCATGCACGACCCGGTGGCCGATCGCCAGCAGGTCGAGATCCGGCCAGTGCCCGCGAAAGCCCCCGATCATGGCGGCCATCGCTCCGGCGTGGCTCGTGAGGTCGCCCTCGGAGGCGATCGGCCGTCCTTCGGCGTCCTCCAGCTTCACGACCGCCTCGGGGCCGATCCGGTCGACGAGGCCGGACGCCAGCGCCCGTTCGCCCGCGACCGGAAAGAGCGAGACCTTGAGCGAGGACGACCCGGCGTTGAGCGTCAGGATCGCCTCGGTCATGCGCGCCCGCCCGCGCTGTGATGGATCGCCGCGACGGCGCAGGAGGCGAGCCGCGACATCGGGCTGTCCGACCGGCTGTTGAGGATGACCGGCACCCGCGCCCCCAGCACCAGTCCCGCGCCCTCGGCGTGGCTGATGAAGGCGAGCTGCTTGGCCAGCATGTTGCCGGAATCGAGGCCGGGCACCACGAGGATGTTCGCCCGCCCCGCGACGGAGCCCCGGAGGCCCTTGGTGCGGGCGGCGCTGACGTCGATCGCGTTGTCCATGGCGAGCGGGCCTTCCACCTGTCCGCCGCGGATCTGGCCGCGATCGGCCATCTTCGACAGCAGCGCCGCGTCGATGGACGACTGGATGGCGGGATTGACCGTTTCGACCGCCGACAGGACGCCGACCCGGGGATCGAGGCCGAGGGACAGCGCGAGGTCGATCGCGTTCTGGCAAATGTCGACCTTGGTGGCGAGGTCGGGGGCGATGTTGATGGCGGCGTCCGTGACGAGGATCGGTTCGGGCTGGCCCGGCACGTCCATGACGAAGACATGGGTGAAACGCCGCCCGACCCGCAGGCCGAGCGTCTTGTCGAGCATCGGCTTCAGCAGGTCGTCGGTGTGCAGATGGCCCTTCATGACGGCGGCCGCCCGGCCGTCGCGCACGAGCTGGCAGGCCCGTTCGGCGGCGGCGTGGCCGGAGACGTCGATCAGTTCGATCCCCGAAAGATCGGCGTTCGCGGCCTCCGCGGTCTTGCGGATGGTGCGCTCGCAGCCGATCAGAATGGGCGTGATGATGCCTTCCCGGGCGGCCAGCAGCGCGCCGCCCAGCGAGTTCTCCTCCTCGGGGCAGACCACGGCGGTCGGCAGCGCCGGCAGAAGGCGGGCGCGCTCCAGCATCGCCTCGAAGTGCCGATGCCGCTGGACGATGAGGCCCGGCATTTCGATGGCGTCCTGATCGAACTTCTCGGCCGGCGCCTGTACGAGCGCCTCGCCCGACACGATCAACTCGCCGTCGGAGGCGCGGCTGACCGTGGTCCGCAGGCGCACCGCGCCGTCGTCCGCCTTGTCGAGCACCTCGACGGCCGCGATGACTTCTTCGCCGGCATGGGCGCGGGTGTGAAACTCCAGCGTCTGGCGGCGATAGAGCGTGCCGGGGCCGGGAAGCTGCGTTCCCAGGACCGCCGAAATCAGCGAGCCGACGAACATGCCGGGCGCGACGCGCTCCTTGGCCCCGTCGCGATTGAGGTCGCTGTCGGTCAGATGCATCGGATTGTAGTTCCCCGAAGCGACCGCGAACACATAGAGATCGTCGGCCGAAATCAGGCGGCGAACCTCGGCGCGGTCGCCCGGCCGGATCTCGTCGAGGGTACGGTTGACCAGCCGCATGTCAGACTCCGTTCTTCTTGCGCCGCGCTGGGGTCGCGGCGACGGGCGCTGAGGGAACGGACGGCGCGGCGAGCGCGGCCTGCGGTCCGGCCTTCAGCGGATTCTCCAGAACATCGCCTGTCAGCGGCGCGAGGTCGAGCACCTCGCGGAAGCGTTGCAGCAGCGAGAACGTGTGCGGCGACATCTCGTCGATCGGGCCGGGGATGTACTGCACGACCGCCAGCGCCAGTTCGCGTTCGGCCGGATCGCGCAGCAGCAGCGGCAGCGTCTCGATGGCGCGGTCCGGCTCGTAGGAGGCGATCAGCGTCTGCTGGTGGATGATGAGCGCGCGCCGCTCCGAGCCGAGCGAGCGGAACGGCTCGTCCTGGGTCAGAACCTGCGAGGAGCGCTCCAGACGGTCGCGGCGTACCTGGCCGCGGTTCTCGGCGAGCAGGACGAGCATGCGGATGACCGCTTCCGCGAAACCGCCCTGTTCGATGGCGTGCAGCGCCTGGGCGACTTCCGGCAGCCCGCGCAGTTCGCCATGGCTCTTCAGCGTGCGGCGCGATTCGTGCGAGCGGCCGAAGGTCCGCGCCCAGGGCGTGCCCCAGAGCGAGTGGAAGATCAGCTCGTAATGCATGTCGCGCATATCGCGGAAGAGGTCGATCGCCTGTTCGGCCATCTGGACCCAGAGCGCCTCCGCGGCGAGGAAGGGATTTTCGGGCTCGACGGGCTTGCGGGTTCTCGCGGATCTGGGCGGCCGCGATCTCCACCGGCTTCATCAGCGGGTTCCGCGACGACATCAGCGCCCGCGACAGGCGCTGCGGGTGCATCGCCCGCGAGAACTCGGCGGTCGTTTCGGTGACCAGCGACTTGACCACCGGGCGGACCACGGCGTCGTAGATCTGCGCCTGCACCTCGGCCGAGCGCGCCACGGCCGCGAACGAGCGTTCGTCGTGGAAGCCGTCGTCGAGCGCGCGGATGTCGTCGAAGCTGCGTTCCGAGAAGCTGACGAAGAAGCGCTTTTCGCCGTTCTCCTCGGCCACGTCGTCGATGCTCATTTCGTAGAGGCCGGGGGCCAGCGCCTCGATGGTCTTGAGGGTGGAGGCGACCTCGGAGTGCTCCTTCCTGGCGATCTGCGAGGAGACGAAGATGCCCAGATGCCCCACCTGGTCGTGGACCATGTAGATGATGCGCTGTCCGCGAATGCGGATCTCGGCGACGTCGGCGTAGGTTTCGACGATCCAGTTCAGCGCCTGCTGCGGCGGCGTGATGTTGTCGCCGTGGCTGGCGAAGACGATGATCGGCGCGCGGATGGCCTTCAGGTCGATCGGCCGGCCCGGCTCCAGCCGCGCCTCGTTCTTGACGAGCCGGTTGCCGACGAACAGCTGCTCGACGATCCAGCGGATCTCGGGCTCGTTGAGCAGGAAGAAGCCGCCCCACCATTTCTCGAATTCGAGGAAGCTCTCGTCGCCCTTGTCGATGTCGCGGAAGAGGTCGGTGTATTTGCGGAACAGCGTGCGGGCCGGGTTCATCAATTCGAAGTTCTGAACCAGATGCGCGCCGTCGAAGACGCCGCCGCCGATGTCCGACAGGAACATCGGAATCCAGGTGCCGCCCAGGACGCCCGCATTGTAGCGCATCGGGTTTTCGCCGATGCGGCCCGACCAGGGCGCGACCGGCGCGCCGTTGACGATGATCGGCCCGGTCAGGTCGGGATTGGCGGCGGCGAGCAGCAGCGTCGCCCAGCCGCCCTGGCAATTGCCCGCCACGATCGGCTTGGGCGATTGCGGGTGGCGGCGCATGACTTCGCGGACGAAGGCGGCCTCGGTCCGCGTGACGTAGGAGAGATACTGGCCGGGTTCGGGCTGGCGGCGGAACGCCACGAAATAGACCGGATGGCCGTCGCGGAGCGCGACGCCGACCTGGCTGTCGGCCTTGAAGCCGCCGATGCCCGGGCCGTGGCCGGCGCGGGGATCGATGATGATGTAGGGGCGCTTGCGCTCCAGAACCGTCACGCCCTCGGGCGGCTTGATCCGCAGCAGCATGTAGTTGGACGGATAGGGCAGGTCCTTGCCGTCCATCACGATCTCGTAGTCGTAGATCAGCACCGGCGGGCAGCCCGCTTCCTCGTGGCTGAGGAAGATGTCGCCGCGCTTGCGCAGCGTGTCGGCGGTCAGGATCGCCCGTTCGCCGGCGTCGCGGAGATAGCCGGTCCAGGCCTGGAGGATCTGCCCGTCCGCCTGCGCCTGGCGCAGGCTGCCGACCAGCGTTTCCGCGTCGGCAAGCGTGTCGTGGGTTCGCTTCGCGTGAACCTCGTTGATGCGCTTGCTATGCCGCGACCGCGCGGCGGTGAGGATGTTGTAGGTCGCGCTCGACGCTTCGAGTTCGGACGACGCGGCATGAAGCGACCGGCGCATGCCGGAGATCATGTCGCCCTCGGGTCGCGGAATGGTCGGCTGCCGGATCGGGTCCATCAGCTCGAAGATGCTGGCCATGGTCTGGGCTCACACTGTTATGGAGTAGCCGCCGTCGATTTCGTGGACGCCGCCGGTGATGTTCCGCGCGGCGGGAGAGGCGAGGAAGGCCGCCATCGCGCCGACATCCTCGACCGTCGCCAGCTGATGCGTGGGCGCGCGCTGTGCGGCTTCGGAAAGCATTTCGTCGAAATGGTCGATCCCGCTCGCGGCGCGGGTGGCTAGCGGCCCCGGCGACAGCGCGTTCACGCGAATGCCCTTGTCGCCCAGCTCGGCCGCCGCGTAGCGCACGACGCTTTCGAGGGCGGCCTTGACCGGCCCCATCATGTTGTAGTGCCGCACGACCCGCGACGAACCGAAGAACGAGACCGACAGGCAGGCGCCGCCCTCGGTCATCAGCGGCTCGGCCAGGCGGATCATCCGCAGGAACGAGTGGACCGAAATGTCCATCGCCAGCGCGAAGCCTTCCGCCGAGCAATCGACCACGCGGCCGTGAAGGTCGGCCTTGGGCGCGAAGGCGATGGAGTGGAGCAGCGCATCGAGCCGGCCCCAGCGCGCCGCGATCTCGGCGAAGATCGCCTCGGTCTGTCCGGGCCGCGAGACGTCGAGCGGGCCGACGATCTCGGCCCCCAGCTCCTCGGCCAGCGGCTGCACATAGCGTTCGGCGCTTTCGTTGAGCCAGGTGAGCGCGATATCGGCGCCCTGGGTCTTGAGCGCCTTGGCGCACCCCCAGGCGATGGAGTGCTCGTTGGCCACGCCGACCACCAACGCCTTCTGCCCAGCCAAGGAGAACATCCGGACCCTCGCATTTCGCGGCGCAGCGTAAAGCCCGTGCAGCGCAGCATTCGATAGCAAGGGAATGTCTCACCTTCATGTCATGCCAATGGGCGGCCGGCGATCCGCCGGGGGCAGGCTGGCCTCGCGGCGGTCTTGCGCGGGGCGGCCGGTGTGACATAGGTCGTTGCGGCGGCGGGGCGGCCGGAAGGCCGTAATGTCCGGTTTCCGGCCTTTCTCCATGACATCCGGCGGAAAAAGAGCATTCCTTTCCCGATGCACAGATTCAGCGTGGCCCCGATGATGGATTGGACCGACCGGCATTGCCGTTCGTTCCATCGCATCCTGACGCGCCGCACGCTGCTCTATACAGAGATGGTGACGACGGGGGCGCTGATCCACGGGCCGCGCGAGCGGCTGCTGGCCTTCTCGCCGGGCGAGCATCCCGTCGCGCTTCAGCTCGGCGGCAGCGACCCGGCCGATCTGGCGCGCTGCGCCGTCATGGCCGAGGAGCGCGGCTATGACGAGGTCAACCTCAATTGCGGCTGCCCTTCCGACCGGGTGCAGAACGGCCGCTTCGGGGCCTGCCTGATGGCCGAGCCGGAGCTGGTCGCCGACTGCGTCGCGGCGATGAAGGCGAAGGTGCGCATTCCGGTGACGGTGAAATGCCGCATCGGCATCGACGAACAGGACCCGGAGGCAAGCCTGCGCCGCTTCGTCGATGCCGTCGCGGCGGCGGGGCCTGAAGTCTTCGTCGTCCATGCCCGCAAGGCCTGGCTGAAGGGGCTCAGCCCCAAGGAAAACCGCGACGTGCCGCCGCTCGATTACGATCTGGTGCGCCGGGTGAAGGCGGAGCGGCCGCATCTGACGATCGTGCTGAACGGCGGCGTGAAGACGCTGGACGAGGCGAAGACGCATCTCGCCTGGGCCGACGGCGTGATGATGGGGCGGGCGGCCTACGAGCATCCCTTCCTGCTCGCCCGCGTGGACAGCGCACTCTTCGGCGCGGCCGATCCGGTGGCGAGCGCCGAGGAGGCGGTCGCCGCCTTCCTGCCTTATGTCGAACGCGAATTGGCGCAGGGCGCGCCGCTGATCGCCATGACCCGCCACATCCTCGGCGTCTTCGCCGGACGGCCCGGGGCGCGGTTGTTCCGCCGCCACCTTTCCGAACAGGCCCACAAGCGCGGCGCCGGCATCGAGGTGCTGCGCGAGGCGCTCGCCCGCGTCGCGCCCGCCGCGGCCGAGGCGGCCTGATGGCCTTCATCGACGGGTTGTCGTTCGGCGAGATCGTGATGCTGCTCGCCGCGCTGACCGGCGCGGGCCTTCTCGCCGGGATCAGCGGCGGCATGCTCGGCATCGGCGGCGGCATCGTCATCGTGCCGATCTTCGTGGAGATCTTGCGCCTCGCCGGGGTCGATGTCGGGGTGGCGGTGCATGTGGCGGTCGGCACCTCGCTCGCCACCATCATCTTCAATTCGGTGCGCTCGGTTTCGGCGCACGCGCGGCGCGGCGCGGTGGACTGGACGCTGCTGAGACGCTTCGGGCCGGCGGTTCTGGCCGGTTCGGCGCTGGGCGCGGTCGCGGCGGCGTTCATTTCCGGCGCGGGGCTGAAGGCGTTTTTCGGCGTGGTCTGCGTCGGCTTCGCGCTCTATGTCGCCTTCGCGCCGGGACGCTGGGTGCTGACGGCGGAGGTGCCGCGCCATGTCCTCAGCCATGCGGTCGCCACGCTGCTCGGCCTCGTCTCGGCCCTGATGGGGATCGGCGGCGGCACATTCGGCGTCACCGCGATGACGCTGTGCGGCGTGCCGATCCATCGCGCGGTGGCGACCGGGGCGGGGCTCGGCGTGCTGATCGGCGCGCCGGCGGCGCTCGGCTTCGTCGCCTTCGGCTGGAACGCGCCCGGCCTGCCGCCGTTCTCTCTCGGTTATGTGAACTGGGCGGCGCTGGCGATCCTCGCGCCGACTTCGGTGGTCGCTGCGCCCTGGGGCGCGCGGCTCGCCCATGCGTTGCCGCCGCGGACGCTGCGCATCGTGTTCGGCGCCTTCCTCGCGGCCTCGGGCCTGAGGATGCTGCTCTCCTGAGACGCGCCGCCGAAACGACGAAGGGCGGTGCGTCGCCGCACCGCCCTTCGCGTGAAACCGTCGGCGTGAGGGCGCTCAGAGCGCCTTCAGATTGCCCGCGGCCGGCTTGCCGCGCTCCATCAGGACGTCGAACGAGACCGCCTGGCCTTCGTCCAGGCCGCGAAGGCCTGCCGCCTGCACCGCGGTGATGTGAACGAATACGTCCTTCCCGCCATCGTCGGGCTTGATGAATCCATAGCCCTTCTGGGTGTTGAAGAACTTTACGGTGCCAGTCGCCATGAGGCCAACTCCAGTCTGGATCTAAAGACGCGCCGCGCCATCGTTGCGCCGCGCGGAGGGCCTTGAGGGCCGTCCTGACGGCTGATTAGCAGCGCCCGTCCGCGCCCGCAATCACACGCTCAATGACAATTCTGACAGGTTGCATCCATCGTCTGGTCCCAGGCGCCGATGCGCGTGTCCGCGTCCAGAAGATCCTTCAGATAGCGGTACATCGCGCACATCCGCGCCTTGGAGACCGGGCTTTCCGCCACCACCACGAGTTGCGGCTTGTTGGACGAGGCGCGGATGAGGCCCCAGGTGCCGTCCTCGGTCGTGAAGCGCACGCCGTTGACGGTGAGCACCTCGACGATCTTCTGGCCCGTCACGCTTTCGCCGTTCGCGTGCATCGCCTTGAAGCGGGCGACGAGTTCGTCGACGACGCCGTATTTGATCGTGTCGCCGCAATGCGGGCCCATGGTCAGCGTCGCGTGGGTGACCGGCAGCTCGGCATAGAGCTGGGCCAGCGACTTGCCCGGATTGCGCTCCATCATGCGCAGCACGGCGATCGCCGAGACGAGGCCGTCGTCATAGCCGCGCCCGATCGGCGCGTTGAAGAAGAAATGGCCGGACTTCTCGAAGGCGGCGAGCGCCCCCAGTTCGTGATTGCGCCGCTTGATGTGGCTGTGGCCGGTCATCCAGTAGTCGGTCTTCGCGCCGTTCGCCTTCAGCACCGTGTCCACCGCATAGAGGCCGGTCGATTTCACGTCGGCGACGAAGGTGCGGTTCGGGTAGAGCGCCGAGAGGTCGCGGGCGAGCATGACGCCGATCTTGTCGGCGAAGATCTCCTCGCCGTCGCCCGCCACCACGCCGCAGCGGTCGCCGTCGCCGTCGAAGCCGAGCGCCAGCTCCGCGCCGGTCTCCTTCACCGCCTCGCTCATCGCGTGCAGCATCTCGTGGTCTTCGGGGTTGGGATTGTAGCGCGGGAAGGTGTAGTCGAGTTCGGTATCGAGCGGCACGACATCGACGCCGAGCTTGGCGAGCACCTCCGGCGCGTAATGCGCGGCGGTGCCGTTGCCGCAGGCGACGACGGCGCGGATGCGGCGCTTCAGCGGCCCGTCCTTCAGCAGATCGGCGATGTAGCGCTCGCGGGCGTCGGCATGGAACACGTAGGAGCCGCCCGGCCGCGCCTTCCACTTGCCGCCGAGGGCGATCTCCTTCAGCGCGTTCATCTCGGCCGGGCCGAAGGTGAGCGGCTTCTCGATGCCCATCTTGACGCCGGTCCAGGGCTTCTCGTTGTGGCTCGCGGTCACCATCGCGACGGCGGCGCAGTCATAGGCGAACTGCGCGAAATAGGCGACCGGCGAGAGCGCGAGGCCGATATCGTTGACCGCGCAGCCCGCCGTCATCAGGCCGACGATCAGCGAGTGCTTCAGCATCAGCGAATAGTCGCGGTAATCGTGCCCGACGACGACGCGCGGCGGCACGCCCTTCTTCGCGCATTCGTCCACGACCATCGTGCCCAGCGCCATGCCCAGCGCCTGAAAGCCCATCAGGTTGATGTCGACGCCGTATTTCCAGCGCGCGTCGTATTCGCGGAAACCCGTGGCGGCGATGTGGGGGATGGTCTCCCACTCGGGGGTGTTGGCTTTCAGATCGTCGCGCGGGGTGGCGAGCATGGGGCCTCTCTTGGCTGGATGGCGCGTTCTAGAGCATCGGCCGGGGCAGGGGAATCCGGTTCTTGGGGCGCGGGCGCGAGGCTCAGTCGCGCAGGATCATGCGGTCGCCGTTCACCTCGAACGAGGCGAGGGTTTCGAGGAAACTCTGGCCGAGCAGCGAGGCGTTCGGCCCGAAGGGCAGCACCGCGACCTCGACGTCGCGCCGCTCGATCGGCCCGATCCGCAATAGCCCGACCCGCGTCCGCGCGACCATCACGGTGCCGGACACGGCCTGCGAGGGGATGTCGAAGGTGAGGCTCGCCGTGTCGATCCCGGCGGCCTTGGCGTCGTCGAAGGCGAGCGCGATGCCGCTCGCCCCCGTGTCCACGAGGAAGGTCACGGGCGCGCCGTCCACCTCGGCCTCGACCTGGAAGTGCCGGTCGCGGCCCCGCCGGATCTCGACCGTGCCGGCGGCCGTCTCGACCGCCTCGGCGGGCAGCACCTCGCCCCTGATGCGCGCCCACAGGCGGGTCAGATCGTCGCGATAGGAATAGGCGAGGATGAGCAGCAGGAACGCCCCCGCCCAGGTGAGCAGCGAGAACACGGTCTCCGACAGGTTGCGCCGCGCCGCCGCGACGATGCCCGATGCGCCGAGCGCGGCGAGGGTCGCCAGCCACATGGCGTGCGGCGCCCGCGTATCGCTCCAGTCGCCGCCGCTTTCCCAGCCGGCCGCCCAGGCGATCAGCAGCGCCCCGGCGCCGAGGCCGAGCAGCGCCGCGACGAAATAGGCGAAGGCCCTCACCGCGCTTTGGCTTCTGCGGCGCGGGCGGGCAGCGCGGCCATGACGGCGTCGCGCTCGGCGTCCGGCATCGAGCCCCAGGCGGCGATCTCGCGCAGCGAGCGGTGGCAGCCCTGACAGAGGCCGGAGTGCGGATCGAGCACGCAGACCTTGATGCAGGGCGAGGGGACGGGACGCCAGGCGGCAGACATGGGCTGAGAGGTAAGCGCCCCGCGCCGTGGCGGCAAGCGCGTCAGCCCGCGACCAATTGGGCGAGCAGGCCGGCATCGTGCCGGAGCTGGTCGAATCCCGCCGTTTCGCCCTTGGCCTCGATCGCCGCGGCGAGCGCCGCCGCCAGCGCCTTGGGCAGGCCGTCATTGTGCATCGACGCCCAGCCGAGCCGGATCGCCGCCTGGGCCTCGTCGTAAAGCGCCTCGGGCGGCGCGGCGTCGCTCGTCAGGCGCGCGACGATCTCCTCGATCAGCGGACGGGCGAGCGCGAAATAGGCGGGCGTGGGCGCGATCGCGAAATGCGTAGTGTGCATCGCCGCGCGCAGCCGCACGGTGCGGTCGGCATCGGCCAGCATCGCCATCAGCTCGCCTTGCGGATCGGCGAAGGCCGCCGTCCGCGCCATCACCCGGCCGCGCGCCCGCCAGTCGTCCTCGCCCAGCGCGTCGGCGAAGGCGAGGATCGCCGCGAACGAGGCGTCCGCCGGCAGAGCCGCGGCGCGGGCCTCGGCCGCCGCCTCCTCGCGCGCCTCGTAGTCGTCCTGCGCGCGGCGGTCGCTCGCGCGGCGGCGCTCGTTGCGGGCGAGGATCGGCAGCGGGGCCAGCGCGATCAGCACGACGAGGCCGCGCAGCGCCCAGATCTGCGCCGGGTCGGTCGCGCCGTGCCGCTCGACCAGGAACCACAGGACGAGGACCAGCGGCGCGACGACGCTCGCCAGGAACGCCGCCGCCGGACGGCCCTCGGCGCTCGGCCGGTCGAACAGCCTCTCGATGCTGAAGAACGAGGTCGCCCCCATGGCGGCGACCAGCGCCACCGCGAGAAGGCCCGAGAGCACGGGATGCAGGCCGCTCCAGTCAAACGCTCCCGTGGCCGCGAGGGCGATCGCCATCCCGGTAAGGCACGAGACGCGAAGACCCATCAGCACGACGGGGAAGAACATCGCCATGCCGCGCCCGGCGGCGTCGATGCCGGGGCCCCAGCCGAACCAGGGCGCCGACAGCGCCAGCAGCACGGTCAGGACCAGTACGGCGACGGCGAGCGCGGCGATCATGGCGTCCCCGCGTCGTCGCGCAGCGGCGCGGCGATCCGTTTGGCGAGCCAGGCGCGCGCCGCGGTCTGTTCCTGCGGCGTGCCCTTGAGGGCGAGCAGATGCGGCCGGTGACCCTCGCCGAAGCCGTACCATTCCTCGCTGTGGCCGTGCAGGTAGAGCAGGAACGCCCCGAAGGCGTAGCGCACGCTCTCGTCGCCCTCGGTGGCGAGCTCGAACAGCGCCGCCCGGACGGCCGCCGTCGGGTGGTCGCGGGCGATTTCGAACAGCCGGTCGAGCGAGGATTCCATCAATTGCGCGGCCCGCAGCTTGGCGATGAAGCGCCGTTCGATGGCGGGCGACCAGCCCTCTTTCAGCTTCACGCCCAGCGCCTCGGCCCCGCCGCCGTCCGACTGCGCCTTGGCCGCCAGCTCGATGCGGGCGAGGGCGGCCGGCGTGCCGATCCGCTCCAGCGCCTCGACGTCGCGCCAGTCGAGGCGCGGGCGGCCGCTCAGCTCGGCTTCGATCTCGGCCTTCTCGGCCGCGCTCATGCCGTCGAGCGCGGCGATGTCGTAGGGCTCGCCCTCGCGCCACTTGCCGTAGTCGATGTCCATGCTGGCGCGGAAGCGGCGATAGGCGTCGCTCGGATCGGTCATGCGCGGCTCCGCCTCCCCTGGGACGGCGCGCCGACGCTAGGCCGGGGCGTCGGCCGCATCAAGGACGGCGCGCCGCCCCCATGGCATCGCACTGCGGGTCCTTTGCGCTTGACGCAACGTCGGCTTGCGCGCGCGGCAACGGCGGCTATCATCGCGCGCCAGTTTGACAATTTGTCGGCAGGAACCGGACGCAGGGACGGCCGCCCGAGGAGAGAGACATGGACCTCAATTTCACGCCGGAAGACGAGGCGTTTCGCGCCGAGGTGCGGGCCTTCATCGAGGCCAACAACCCCGCCCACCTGAAGGGCGTGCGGCGCGGCGAATACCGCCAGAAGGAGGATTTCCTCGCCTGGCACCGCATTCTCTACAAGAAGGGCTGGCTCGTGCCGTCGTGGCCGGCGCCCTACAACACGACCACCTGGACGCCGACCCAGAAGTACATCTGGAACGAGGAATGCGCCCGCGCCGAAACGCCGATGATCCTGCCCTTCGGCGTCTCGATGGTCGGCCCGGTGATCTACACCTTCGGCACGCCCGAGCAGAAGGCCCGCCACATCCCCGGCATCCTGTCGGGCGACGTGTGGTGGTGCCAGGGCTATAGCGAGCCGGGCGCCGGCTCCGACCTCGCCAGCCTCAAGACCACCGCGGTGCGCGAAGGCGACCACTACATCGTCAACGGCCAGAAGACCTGGACGACGCTCGCCCAGTTCGCCGACTGGATCTTCGTGCTCGCCCGCACCGACAAGAACGCCAAGGCCCAGGAGGGCATCTCGTTCCTGCTCGTCGACATGAAGACGCCGGGCATCACCGTGAAGCCGATCATCACCATGGACGGCGGCCACGAGGTCAACGAGGTCTGGTTCGACAACGTGAAGGTGCCGGTCGAGAACCGCATCCACGAGGAGAACAAGGGCTGGACCTGCGCCAAGTTCCTGCTCAGCCACGAACGCGCCGGCATCGCCGGGGTGGCCCGCTCCAAGAACGCCATCGGCCGCCTGAAGGACATGCTGGCGATGGAGAAGATCGACGGCGAGAAGCTGATCGAGGACGCCGACTTCCAGCGCAAGATCGCCGAACTGGAGATCGACCTGGCGGCGCTCGAATACACCGAGCTGCGCACCCTCGCCTCCGAGCAGGCGGGCAAGGGTCCGGGCCTCGAAAGCTCGATCCTCAAGATCAAGGGCACCGAGATCCAGCAGCGCATCACCGAACTGGTGATGGAGGGCGTCGGCTATTACGCCGTGCCGTTCTCCGATCCGCTGGCCCACAACGAGTTCGCCCCTGGGCCCGACTATGCCGAGGGCGTGACGCAGCACTACGCGAACATGCGCAAGACCTCGATCTACGGCGGCTCGAACGAGATCCAGCGCAACATCATTGCGAAGATGGTTCTCGGCCTCTAAAGCACCCGCAACGCCCGTCATCTCCCGGCGTCCCGACCCGAAACAGGGCGGGGCGTCCGGCTCCGGAAACGCTCAGGAAACGCACATGGACTTCTCGTTCACCGAAGAACAAACCCTTCTGCGCAACTCGGTGCAGAAATACCTCCAGAACACCTACGACTTCGACACCCGCCGCAAGGTGTCGAAGAGCGACGCCGGCTGGCGCAAGGAGGTCTATGCCTACTTCGCCGAGAACGGCCTGCTCGGCGCCGCGATCCCCGAGGATTTCGGCGGCCTCGGCGGCTCCGCCGTCGACACCATGATCATCGCCGAGGAGTTCGGCCGCGCGCTCGTGATCGAGCCCTTCATCCAGAACGCCGTCATCGCGGCGGGCTTCCTGAAGGCGGCCGGTTCGACCGCCCAGAAGGAGACGCTGCTGCCCGCCATCGCGGCCGGCGAGAACGTCTTCGCTTTCGCCTATGCCGAGCCGCAGGGCCGCTACAACCTCGCCGATCTCGTCACCACGGCGGCGAAGTCCGGCAACGGCTTCACGCTGAACGGCTACAAGGCGGTCGTCTCGGGCGCTCCCTGGGCCGACAAGCTGATCGTCACCGCCCGCACCTCGGGCGGCCAGCGCGACGCCGACGGCGTCACCGTCTTCGTCGTCGACAAGAACGCCAAGGGCGTCTCGACCCGCGACTATCCGACCGTCGACGGCCAGCGCGCCTCGGAAGTGACGCTTGAGAACGTGACCGTCGGCGCCGATGCGGTGATCGGCGAGGTCGGCGGCGGCCTCAAGATCGTCGAGAAGGTGACGGACGAGGCGATCGCCGCGCTGTCGGCGGAAGCCATCGGCGCGATGAAGGTGCTGAACGACACCACCATCGAATACTCCAAGACCCGCAAGCAGTTCGGAACGCCCATCGGCAAGTTCCAGGTGCTCCAGCACCGCATGGTCGACATGTTCATGAACTACGAACAGTCGGTCTCGATCACCTACATGGTGACGTTGAAGCTGGAAGAGGAAGAGGCCGAGCGCAAGAAGGCGGCGAGCGCCGCGAAGGTGCAGATCGGCAAGGCCGGGCGTTTCATCGGCCAGCAGGCGGTGCAGATCCACGGCGGCATGGGCATGACCGACGAGCTGAACGTCGGCCACTACTTCAAGCGCCTGACGGTCATCGACACCCAGTTCGGCAACGTCGATCACCACCTCAAGCGCTACGCCTCGCTCGGCTGAGGCTCAGATTTCCGGCGACGGAGCGCGGACGGCGGCCTTCGGGCCGCCGTTCTCGTTTTGCGGGGGGCACGGGTCCGGAGACGGGCGTCAGGCGGCGAGCCGGGCGTCGTCGCGGCTCTGCACGCGGTCGGGCGGCACGACGATGATGAAGGCCGCGCCGCGGCCCGGCTCGCTCTCCAGTTCGAGCCGGCCGCCATGGGCTTCCACCAGGCCGCGCACGATGGCGAGACCGAGGCCGGTGCTCTTGTGCTCCATGGCGATGTCGTGGCGGCCCTGGCCGAACGGTTCGAAGACGAGGGCGTGCTCCTCCGGCGCGATGCCGCAGCCGGTGTCGATCACCGAGACCGTCGCGCCGCCGTCGGCCGTCCGGCGCGAGCGCACCGTCACGGTGCCGCCCGGCGGCGTGAACTTGACGGCGTTGGACATCAGGTTGATGGCGATCTGCTTGGCGGCGCGCAGATCCCAGCGCACCACGATCGAGGGATCGACGTCCTTCAGCAGCGTGATGCGGCCGGCCTCGGCCTGGCGGTCGACCATCGCGATGGCGGCGTCCGAGATCGCGTCGATCGTGAAGAGGTCGTCGCGCAGTTCGGTGCGGCCGGCCTCGATCTTGGAGAGATCGAGAATGTCGTTGATGAGCCCGAGCAGGTGCTGGCCGCTCACATGGATGTCGCCCGCATAGCCCTTGTAGCCCGGCGTGCCGATCGGCCCCATGATCTCGTCCTTGATCACTTCCGAGAAGCCGAGGATGGCGTTGAGCGGCGTGCGCAGTTCGTGGCTCATATTGGCCAGGAACTCGCTCTTGGCCTTGTTGGCGGCGCGCAGGTCGGCGATCAGCGCGTCCTTGTCGCCTTCCAGGCGCAGCATCTGTTCGGTCGTGCCGTGCATCCGGATCGTCGTGCCGGCGACGAACACCGCATAGACGAGCGCCAGGCACGCCATCATCACATTGGACGGGCCACCCTCCAGCAGGAAGGCCAGCGCCGTCGTGCCGATATGGAAGACGATCTGGTAGGCGCTCGCCGGCGACCAGGCGGCCGACATCGACGCGCCCATCGTCGAGGCGAGCGCGACGGCGGTGATGATCATGTGGTTGATCGGGTCGCCCGGCACCCAGAAGAACCAGACCTGCGAGCCCCAGGCGGTCACGAACAGCGCGCTCTTGAAGAGGATGAGGGCGAGGGCGCGCGAGGGATTGTCGCGCGGCGCGGCGGCGAGCTGCGCCCCGATCGTCCAGTGCAGCGACCAGGTCAGGCCGAACAGCGTCACCCAGATCGCCACCAGCCAGGCCGGATGCCACATCGAATAGCAGATCGCGAGCAGGACCGCGGCGATCGGCATCACCTTGATGCCGTCGTCCAGCGCGGTGGTCGCGAGGCGGATCTTGGCGAGGGTGAGCGGGATGTCCGGGCCTTTCGGCGCAAGCTCGCGGGCGAGCGTGCGGACCAGCAGCCGGACTCCGTTCCAGGACAGCGACCGCAGCGTATCGAGCGCTTCCTTGGGCCGTGCGGCGGCTGATTTCAGGCCTGGCATGAGCGGTTCTTTTTCCTTCCCCAGCGTCACACTAGGGCTTTTCTCCCAAGAAAGCGGTTGTGCGAGCCGCGCAATTTGCGCCCCGGCGGTAATCTTCCGTATACGATTGGGATACGGAGGAACCGCCCATGACAGCCCTGTTGTTCGAGAAGAACGGCCCCATCGTCACGCTGACGATCAACCGGCCGGAGAGCCGCAATCCGCTCGGCGAGGAGGGCGACGGCGAGCTGTTCGCCGCCGCCGCCGCCCGGGTGAACGAGGACCGCGAGGTCCGCTGCGTCATCCTGACCGGGGCCGGCAAGGCGTTCTCGGCCGGCGGCAACGTCAAGGCGATGCGCGAACGCGCGGGCGCGTTCGCAGGTCCGGGTGTGGCCGTGCGTGAACGCTACCGCACCGGCATTCACCGTCTGGTGCGAAGCCTCTGGGGCATCGAGGTCCCGATGATCGCCGCCGTAAACGGCCCCGCCATCGGCCTCGGCAACGACGTCGCCTGCCTCGCCGACACGCGCATCGCCGCCGACACGGCGATCTTCGGCGCGACGTTCCTGAAGATCGGCCTGATCCCCGGCGACGGCGGCGCCTGGCTGCTGCCCAAGGTGATCGGCATGGCGCGGGCCAGCGAACTGCTCTTTACCGGCGACACGATCGACGCCGCAACGGCGCAGTCGTGGGGTCTCGTCAGCCGCGTCGTTCCGGCGGCGTCGCTGATGGACGAGGCGCGCGCGCTCGCCGCGAAGATCGCCCAGCAGGCGCCCGACGTGCTGCGGATGACCAAGCGGCTGCTGCGCGAGGGCGTCGCCAACAGCTTCGACACGATCATGGAACTGTCGGCCAGCATGCAGGCGCTCGCCCACCACACCGAGGACCATGCCGAGGCGGTTTCCGCCTTCCTCGACAAGCGTCCGCCGGTCTTCAAGGGCCGCTGACGCCACGTCAAAACGGGCCGCCTTGCGCGGCCGCCGCCGTGGCCGTTAGGGTCGCGCCGACAAGAACACAGGAGGAGTCCCCCATGACCATCGGCCTGCTCGCCACCCTCAAGATCCAGCCCGGCAAGGGCGCGGAGTTCGAAGCCGCCTTCGCCGACCTCGCCAAGGTCGTGAAGGCCGAGGAGCCCGGCAACCTGCAATACGATCTCTTCCGCGCCAAGGAAGCCGACACCTATGTCGTCTACGAGCAGTATGCCGACCAGGCGGCGCTCGAAGTCCACGGCAAGTCGGAGGCCGGCAAGGCCGGCATGGCGAAGATGGGCTCGTTCCTCGCCGGACGCCCGGCGCTTCAGTTCCTCGACAAGGTCTAGGAAGGACGACCTCCCATGGATCTCGCCTTCACGCCCGAAGACCTCGCCTTCCGCAGCGAGGTGCGCGCCTTCATCGCCGAGCATTTCGACGAGGACATGCGCCACCAGCTCGCCAACTCCAAGAACGGCTATATGAGCAAGGAGGCTCATATCCGCTGGCAGAAGGCGCTCCACACGCGCGGCTGGGCGGCCACCAACTGGCCCAAGGAATACGGCGGAGCCGGATTCACGGCGGCCCAGAAATACCTGTTCGAGCTGGAGATGTCGGCGGCCGGCGCGCCGGGCGTCGTCGCCTTCGGCATGAAGATGGTCGCCCCCGTCATCATGAAGTTCGGCAACGCGGCGCAGAAGGCCGAGCACCTGCCCAAGATCCTCGCCTCCGAGCGCTGGTGGTGCCAGGGCTATTCGGAGCCGGGTTCGGGCTCCGACCTCGCCTCGCTGTCGATGAAGTGCGAGGACAAGGGCGACCACTACCTGCTCAACGGCTCGAAGATCTGGACGACGCTGGCGCAATACGCCGACTGGATGTTCAACCTCGTGCGCACCGACAACACCGGCAAGACGCAGGAAGGCATCAGCTTCATCCTGGTCGACATGAAGACGCCCGGCATTACCGTGCGCGCCCTGCCGACCCTCGACGGCCCGCCGGACGGGCGTCAGGAGATCAACCAGGTCTTCTACGAGGACGTGAAGGTCCCCAAGGAGAACCTGATCGGCAAGCCGGGCGAAGGCTGGACCTACGCCAAGTATCTGCTCCAGTTCGAGCGCGGCAACCCTTATGCGCCGGGCATGCGCCGGGCGCTTCAGAAGGTGCGCAAGATCGCCTCGCAGGAGACGGCGGACGGGGCGCGGCTGATCGACGATCCCGATTTCGCCCGCAAGATCGCCGAGATGGACGTGCAGATCAGCGCCATGGAGTTCGTGGAGCTGCGCATCTTCTCGGCCCTGTCGAGCGGCCAGGCGGTCGGCCCCGAATCCTCGATGCTGAAATGCCGGGGCACCGAGATCCAGCAGGAGATCGCGGCGCTGACGCTGGAAGCGGTCGGCACCTACGCACAGCCCTTCGTGCAGGACACCCAGACGCGCGGCTCGAACGAGCCGCGTCCGGGTCCGGACTACGCCGCGACGATCGCGCCCTATTACTTCAACGTCCGCAAGGCCTCGATCTACGCCGGCTCGAACGAGATCCAGCGCAACATCATGGCGAAGGCGGTGCTGGGGCTTTAGGCCCCGGCGTCCGCCCGATCACTTCAGCGAATTGAGGCGCTCCGCGATCATGTCGGGCGGAGCGCCGAGATCGCGCGCCTTGGTCCAGTGCGCCTTCGCAGCCTTGTCGTCCTTCTGGCAGAAATGGGCGTGGTCGCCCATGACGAGATAGGCGAGCACCGATTCCTCAAGCTCGACCGATGTCTTGGCATCCGCGCCCGCGCCCGGACAATCCCCGACGGCGAGCCGCGCCTGAGCGCGCATCGCATAGCCATGGGCGATGGGTTTTGCCTTCAATCCCCGGTCGAGATAGGCGAGCGACTCGCCGTATCGGCCGAGTTCGGCCAATTGCATGCCGAGATTGGTGCGTGGCGTCCATCCGCCGGATCGAGCGCATAGGCGATGCGCAGGTCTTCCGTCGCCGCGTCGGGGTTTCGGAAGTAGTGGGCGGTAACGATCGAACGTATGGAGAGGGCGTCCGCCCTCACCGCATTGTCCTGCGCCTCCAGGAAGACGCGCGTGCAATTGCCGAATAGCGGCATCGGATCGGGCGGGCTATCGGGTTCGGGCATCCGGCAAACGGCGCGCGCCTTGTCGAGGGGTTCGGCGTTCGCCCACGCCTCGATTTCGGCGGACTGCGCTTCCAGCGCCTTCTCGAGCCCCGGGCGGCCGGACTTCGCGATGAGATCGGCCATCCGCCTGGCTTCCCGGCGCGCGTCGTCAAATCGCCCGAGCCACAGAAGCGCGCGCACCTTTCCTGCCGCGTGCTCGAGATCGCCGGGGTTCAGGCGGACCAGCTCGTCGCGGTCGGCGAGCGCCCCCTCGAGATTCGCCTGATAGAACCGCGCCAGTGCGCGCTCTCCGAGGCCGGCCGGTTCGCCGGGCGTGATCGCAAGCTGACGGTCGAGATCGGCCTCCGCCTTGGCCGGCTCTCCGAGTTCGATGAAGAGGTAGGCGCGCTCGTGCAGGGCCCGCCAGTTGCCGGGAAACAGCGCAATGGCCTCGTCAAGATCGGCCACGGTGCCGGCATAGGCGAGATATTCGCCGCGGCCGATCTTGATGTAGGCACGCCGGTACAGCAGGACGGACTTCTCCTTGGCGTCCGTCGCGGCGGCGATCGCCTCGTCGCAGGCATCGACGGGCGTGCCGGGGCGCATGTAGTCGGCGCAGCCGGCGGGTTCCGGCATTGGCGGCGGTTCGGGTGCGCTCGAGGCAAGGAGTGCGGCGAGCATCACAGGCAGCAGCGTCATGGGTCGCGTCCCTTGGGAGTGGCGAACCTAACAGCGGCGCGCGCGATTGGCCACGCGAGGCCCCGGCGTCAGTCCCGCGGCCGGGCGTAGCGGCTGCGGGGCAGGCCGCGCGGGGTCGGCTTGAAGCCGTCGATGCGCGGCGAGATGAGGCTCGCCTGGATCGTCCAGAACAGCGGCACCGTCGCCACGTCATCCAGCAGCATCCGCTCGGCCTCGGCGAACAGGCGATAGCGCTCGCCCAGCTCCATCGTCGTCTCGGCCCTCGCCGAGGCGGCATCGAAGGCGGCGTTCGAATAGCCGCTTTCGTTGAGGCCGCCGCCGGTCTGGTAGAGCCACATGAAGGTCTCCGGGTCGTCGCCGCCGAACCAGCCCGACAGCGCCACCTCGAACTGGCTCTCGCCGACGGCGGCGTAATGGACCTTCGCCTCGGCGGCGAGGACCGTCGCCCTGATGCCGGCCTGTCCCCACATCGAGACGATGGCCGCCGACAGCGGTTTCGCCCAGCCGTCGCTCATCACCCGGAGTTCGAGGGTGAGGGGATTGTCAGGTCCGTAGCCCGCCTCGGCGAGCAGCGCCTTCGCGGCGGCGATGCGTTCGGCCTGGGTCTGGCCGGCGAAGTCGAAGAGGGCGCCCTCATAGCCCTCCAGCGTGCGCGGCACGATGCCGTAGGCGGCCGTCACCGAGCCGCCGCTGATCGGTCCGGCGATGGTCTCGCGGTCGATCGCCAGCGCCAGGGCGCGGCGCACGCGCACGTCCTGAAACTTCGCCAGCGTGTGGTTGATCTCCAGATAGCGCAGCTGGGCGACCGGGGTCAGGGCCAGCGCCTCGGCCGCCTCCTTGCGCGCCCAGGCGATCTTGGTCGGCGGCAATTGCGGCACGAGGTCGAGTTCGCCCGCCCGGAACCGCTTCAGCGCCATCTCCATGTCGTCGGAGGGGTAGAAGACGACCTCGTCCATCGCCACCGAGGCGGCGTCGCGGAAGCGCGGGTTCTTGACGATCCGCACCTTGTCGGACGGCTCCCACGAGGCCAGCACATAAGGCCCATTGGTGACCATGATGCCGGGCTTGATCCAGTCGTCGCCATGGGCGGCGATCGCATGGCGCGGCACCGGCGCGAGCACGGCGTGGGCGAGGATGGTGGGGATGAGCGGCGAGGGCGCTTCGAGCGTCAGCACCACGGTGCGCGCGTCCGGCGCGGCGACGCCCAGCGTCTCGACCGGCATGGCGCCGGCCTGGATCGCCCGCGCGTTCTTCAGCTTGTAGGTGACTTCGGGAATCTTCGCGCCCGTCTTCGGATCGGCCGCCCGGCGCATCCCGGCGACGAAATCCTCCGCCGTCAGCGGCGCGCCGTCGGACCAGACGAGGCCCTCGCGCAGCGTGAAGGTCCACACCAGCCCGTCGTCGGAGACGGTCCAGCTTTCCGCCTGGCCCGGCACGATGCGGTTGTCGGCATCCTGCGTCGTCAGCCCCTCGAACAGGTCGCGCAGGATGATGCCTTCCGACAGCAGCTCGTATTTCTGCGGGTCGAGCGTGTCGGGATCGTTGCCGTTGGCGCGGCGGAAGACGTCGGCGACCGCCGCCCCGGACAGCGCCGCCGCCAGCAGGAGGATCGAGGCGAGGAGTCTCATGGGCGCGCTCCGGCTTGCAGTCGGCTCGCCGCCATGTTGCCCTGTCGCGCGCCCGTCCGAAACCGAATTGCGAGGCCAAGATGTCCCTCAAGCGCCTGATCCTTCTCGCCGCGTTGCTCGCCGGCCCCGCCTTCGCCCAGGACGCCGCGCCGCCCGCCGATCCCGCGCCGCTGCTCGACGAGGCGCGCACCGCGCTCGCGGCGGGCGAAATCGGCCATGCGCGGCGGGCGGCCGAGAAGGCCGCCGCCTCGCTCGCCGCGGCCTATGGCGAGGCGATCCGCGCCGTGCTGCCCGCGCCGCTCGACGGCTGGACCCTGCAGGAGGGTCAGGCGACCAATCTCGGCGTCGCGGCGGTCGGCGGCGGCGTCGTGCTCGACCGCAGCTACCAGGCCGCCGACGGCACCGACGTGCGCATCGAGATCATGGCCGACAGCGACATGGTCGAGCAGATGGCCCAGATGTTCGTCGACCCCGCGATGGTCGCCGCCATGGGCCTGAAGACGGAGGTCTTCAACGGCGAGACCGGCATCGTCGAGCCGAGCGACGGCCACATCACCTTCATCGTCGACAAGCGCTCGTCGATCGTCGTTTCGGGCAGCGCCCCGGCCGAGATGAAGAAGGCCTATGCGGAGAAGATCGACTTCGCCGCCTTCCGGGCGATCAAATAGGCGTATCGAGGAAGGCGAGGATCGCCTCGGCGAGCGCCGGTTCGCCGACGGCGGTCAGGTGATTGCCCGGCACGCGGACGGCGCGGGCGCGGGGCAGGGCGGCGGCCAGCGCCTCGGCCGAGCCGTTGTCCTCGTCGTCAGCCCCGGAGACGACGAGGATCGGCACGCCGATGGCGGAAAGCGCCGCGCGGGGCGTATCCACCTGCTGCTCCAGCACGTTCAGCATGGCCTCGGCCGAAAGGCCGCGTTCGGCGATGGTGGCCTGGATATACTTGCCCGCCTCCGGCCGCGCCGCGCGCGCGCCGTTGCGGATCGAGTCGGCGAAGAAGGCCTTGCGGGCCGCGACGTTCATGATGCCGCTGTCGCCCATGCCGCCGAGCGCCGCGCGCGCCGGGCGCGCGCCGCGCACCATCATCCGCATGGCGGTGCGCGCGCCGAGCGAATAGCCGACGAGATCGTAATCGCCGAGGCCGAGATGGGCGACAAGCGCCTCCTGGTCCATCGCCAGCGCGTCGGGCGGATAGGCGTGGGCGTCGGCGGGCGCGGCGCTGGCCCCATGGCCGCGCAGATCGGGCAGGATGACCTGCCGCCCGGACGCCGCGATCTTCGCGGCGATGCCGGGCTGGATCCAGTTCAGTTCGGCGTCCGCCAGGAAGCCGTGCAGCAGGAGCGCCGGGCGGCCTGCGCCGATCGTCCGGTAGGCGATCGGCGCGCCGTCGAAGCTGGCGAAGCGTTCCATCGCGGGCTTACTTGCCCGACAGCCGCTCCAGGAACTTGCCGGTCTGCTCGCCGCCCATGAAATAGGCCTTGGCCCCGGTCATGTCGGCGATCTTGCTCCAGTTGGCGGCGACCTCGTCGGCGTCGACGCCGTCCTTGCCGAGATAGACGCCGGCCGACTCGATGATTTCCGCCTTGGCGAAAGTGCCCGCACCCGCGGTGACGATGGCGCCGGTCGGGGCGTCCTCGCTGGCGAGGAAGACGACGGCGGGGGTCACGTATTCGGGCGCGAAGACCTTGAGCGCCTCGGGCGGGAACAGGTTTTCGGTCATGCGGGTCGCGGCGACCGGCGAGATCGCGTTGACCTTGATGTTGTCCTTCTGGCCTTCCAGCTTCAGCGTGTTCATGAAGCCGACGAGGCTGAGCTTGGCCGCGCCGTAATTGGTCTGGCCGAAATTGCCGTAAAGGCCGGTCGAGGACGTCGTGACGACGATGCGGCCGTATTTCTGGGCCTTCATGATCTCCCAGATCGCCTTCACCGGCTTCACCGTGCCCATCAGGTGCACGGCCATGACGGCGTCGAAGTCCTTCAGCTCCATCTTGGAGAACGACTTGTCGCGCAGGATGCCGGCATTGGCGATGAGGATGTCGATGCGGCCCCAGGCGTCCATGGTCTGCTTGACGAGGTGGGCGACGCCCGCGTCGTCGGTGACCGACGCGCCGTTGGCCATCGCCTCGCCGCCCGCCGCCTTGATCTCGGCGACCACGGCTTCGGCGGCGGCGGAATTGCCGCCCGTGCCGTCGACCGAACCGCCCAGATCGTTGACCACGACCTTTGCGCCGCGGCGGGCGAATTCCAGCGCGTGCTGCTTGCCGAGGCCGCCGCCGGCGCCGGTGACGATGACGACTTTGCCGTCGAAACGAATGGCCATGTTGCTCTCCTAGAGGGGCCGTGCGGCCCGGGGCCTTATCAGGACGGCCTCGCTTCTGACTCTTGGACGGGGCGATGGCAAGATGCCTTGGGGGAAGCCGGGCCGGGGCCGGGGAGGAGGCCGGGGGCCGGACCGCGCCGATTGTGCGACGGCGGTCCGCCGTGCCACGCTTGGGGCAGATTCAAGCCCCGGACCTCCATGTCGCTCCTCAATCTGCAAAGCGCCTTCGGCATCTGCGTCATCCTCGCGCTGGCCTGGGCGCTTTCCGAGCGCAAGCGCGAATTCCCCTGGCGGGTTGTGGCGGCGGGGGTGGCGACCCAGATCGTGCTCGCCGCGATCTTCCTCAACATCCCCATCGTCCGCGACGGGCTGCTCGCCCTCAACGTGGTGGTCGAGGCGATTCAGATCGCCACCAAGGCGGGCACCTCGTTCGTGTTCGGCTATCTGGGCGGCGCGGACGCGCCCTTCACGGTGACCAACCCCGGCGCGATGGGCAATTTCGCCTTCCAGATCCTCCCCAGCCTCATGGTCATCGGGGCGCTGTCGGCGCTCGCCTGGCACTGGCGCGTATTGCCGGCGGTGGTTTCGGCGATGTCCTGGGCGCTGCGCCGCACGCTCGGCATCGGCGGCGCGGTGGGCGTCTCCTGCGGCGCGAACGTCTTTCTCGGCACCATCGAATCGCCGCTGCTCATCAAGCCCTATCTGGAGCGGCTGACCCGCAGCGAGCTGTTCATCGTCTTCACCTGCGGCATGGCGAACGCGGCCGGAACGATCCTCGTCTTCTATTCGATCATCCTGAAGCCGGTGGTCGGCGAGGCGGCGCTCGGCCACATCATCATCGCGTCGCTGCTTTCGCTGCCCGCCTCGATCATCATTGCCATGGTGATGATCCCTGGCAAGGAAACGACCCCCGCCGACGCCGGGATCGGCCATTCCTACAACGGCACGATGGACGCGGTGGCGCGCGGCACCACCGACGGCCTCGCCATGTTCCTCCAGATCATCGCCATGCTGGTGGTGGTGATCGCGCTGGTGGCGCTCGCCAACTACATGCTGTCCGCGCTCGGCGACGTGTGGGGCGCGCCGCTGACCTTCGAGCGCATGGCGGGCTGGGCGTTCGCGCCGATCGCCTGGTGCATCGGCGTGCCCTGGGACGAGGCGCTCGACGCCGGGCGGCTGCTCGGCCTCAAATTCATCCTCAACGAGGTGGTCGCCTATCTCCAGCAGGCCTCGCTGCCGGCCGACGCGCTCTCGGCGCGCACCGACCTGATGATGCTCTACGCGCTGTGCGGCTTCGCCAATTTCTCGTCCGTGGGCATCACCATCGCGGGCGTCACGGTGCTCGCGCCCAACCGGCGCAAGGAGATCGTGCAGCTCGCGCAGCGCTCGCTGATCTCGGGCACGCTCTCAAGCCTGATGGTCGGCGCGACCATCGGCCTGATGCCGATGGGCTGAGCCTATTCCGACTGCCAGATGGCGTAGGTGAAGCCGGCGCGCACCGAGAAGTTCCAGTCTTCCTGGTAGAGCGCGCTCGCCTCGTTCTCAGCGCCCGAGAGCGAGATCGCCTTGATCTCGCCGCTGAGCCGCAGCCGGCCGGAGACGTCGTTGACCAGCTTCAGCGCGATGTCGGTGCCGATATAGCCGTCGCCGGCGGTGAAGCCGGGGGTCGAGTAGAACAGCTCGTTATAGCCGTCGAAGCCGAACTTGGGCGCGACCGACAGGCCGAGCCGGGTCGTCGGGCTCAGCGTGGTCAGATAGGCGAGGCGCGGCTGGACGACATAGCCGATATAGCCGTTGTCCCATTCGAAGGCGGCGCGGATGGCGACCGCCGCCTCGACGCGCGTGCGGCCGTCGGCGAAGATCGCGAACGAGATTTCCGGCCCGATCTCGCCCACATAGTCGATGTCGCCCAGACCCAGCCGGTCCTCGCTGTCCACGCTGCCCGAGAGATCGACCGAGAGGCCGAAATCGACGGACTTCTCGTTGCCGGCGTCCACGTCGTAGAGCCCGTTGGGCAGGATCGAGAAATCGTCGCCCCGATAGGCGAGATAGATCACCGGAAAGCCGCCGAAGTCGCTTTGGCTCGCGCCGTAATAGGCGGGCGAATAGGTCGCGAAGGCCCCGACCCCGATCTCCCAGCGCGGCTTGGAGTCGGCGGCGGCGGCGGGCGCAGCGAGAGCGGCGGCGGCCAGGCACATCAGGGCGGTCTTCATGGCGTGTCCTTCGTTCGGGCGGGTCAGGCGTAGCCTGTTTGCCCGCCGTGTCAACGGGCGCGCTGTGGCGGCGCGCACACTGCCGCGATCCGCCGCAGGATGCGGCTTGCCGTGCCCCGGCCGCCACACATAGGCTTGCCCGGCAAAGCGGCCGCCAGACGCCGCGACGGATAGAACGCCGACGGGAGGCAATATGCAGGTCGCAGGCGCGGGCGTTTCGCCCGCCAGGGTCCATTCGCGCCGCACGCTCGCGGCCTATGGCCAGCTCGCGCTGCCCATGGCGATCGCCGACCTGCCGCTCTCGATCTACCTGACCGCGTTCTATGCAGAACTCGGCGTCTCGATCGCCGCGATGGGCTGGATTCTGCTGGCGACCCGGCTCTGCGACGTGGTGATCGATCCGATGATCGGCATCTTCTCCGACCGCTCGGCGAGCTGGCCGCTGGGACGGCGCAAATCCTGGCTGCTGCTCGGCGTGCCGGTGAAGATGCTCGCCGTCTATATGATCTTCTTCGCCGCGCCGGGAGTGAGCGCCGGCTACATGCTGCTCTGGCTGTTCCTGCTCTATCTCGGCTGGACGATGATCCAGATCCCCTACGGCGCCTGGGGGGCGGAGTTGTCGGGCGACTATCACGAGCGCAATCGCATCACCGGCTGGCGGACGCTGTTTTCGTTCGTGGGCATTCTGGTGGCGACCCTCGCGCCGGTGATCACCGGCGGCGGCGGCGGCACGCCGCAGGGCCTCACCCCGGTCATGCAGGGCCTCGGCCTGTGGGCGGTCGTCATGTTTCCGGTCAGCGCCCTGCTGATCGCCCGCTTCGTGCCCGACGAGCCGCCGCGCCGCAGCGGCGAGGGCGCGGGCTCATGGGCGAAGGCCTTTCGCGTCGCCCTCTCCAACGGCCCCTTCATCCGCATCCTGCTGGCGACGGCGATCGGGCGCATCGGCGCTGTCGTCAACACCACGGTCGTCATCTGGTTCTTCGTCTTCGCGATGGGACTGGGCCCGCAGGCCGGCCTGCCGGTGATCGTCTATCTGCTGGCGGCGGTGCTGGGCGTGCCGCTCTGGGTGGCGCTCGGTTCGCGCTTCACCAAGCACAACGCGCTGATCGTCGCGGTGCTGAGTTCGACCGTCACCTTCGCCTTCCTGCTGATCGTGCCCAAGGGCGAACTCGGCCTCGCCTGCCTGGTGATGGTGCTCGCCGGGATCGGCGGCGGCGCGGCGGCGACGCTCGGCGCCTCGATCGCCGCCGACGTCATCGACCTCGACGAGCTGCGCTCGGGGAAGTCGCGGGCCGGGCTGCTGATCGCCTTCTGGGGCATGGGCGGCAAGCTGGCCGACGCGCTGGGCGGCTTCATCGCGCTGATGCTGCTCGGCTGGTTCGGCTTCAACCCGGCCAGCGCCGCCAACACCCCCGACGCGATCTTCGGCCTGACCCTCACCTATATCCTCATCCCCTGGCCGTTCTATTTCGCCGCCGTCCTGCTGCTCTGGCGCTTCCCGCTGACCCATGCCCGGCAGGTCCGCATCCGCCGCCTGGTGGAGCGCCGGACCGCCCGGGCCGAGCGGCTGCGGGGCTGAAAGGGGGCCATCTTGGCGGCGTTCCCGAATGCTGAGACAATAGTGTCATGAACGAGCCGCATTTCCGCTATGCGACGGCCGACGACGTGCCCAAGGTCACGTCGCTGATCGAGCGCGCCTATCGCGGGCCGGAAGCCGCCACCGGCTGGGCCAGCGAGGCTGACCTGCTGACCGGGCCGCGCACCACCGAGGCCGAGATCGCCGCCCTCATCGCCGACCATGACGGGCGTTTCGTGCTCGCCGAACTGGCCGACGTGCTGAAGGGCGACGTGCTTGTCGGCTGCGCGCTGATCCAGAAGGACGGCGAGGGCTCCTATTTCGGCATGTTCGCCATCGAGCCGGCGCTGCAGATCGCCGGTCTCGGCAAGGCGCTGCTCGCCAAGTGCGAGCGCGCGGCGCGCGACCTGTGGGCGGCGAAGTGGATGAGCATGGTGGTCATCAGCGTCCGCGAGGAGCTGATCGCCTGGTACGAGCGGCGCGGCTATGTCCGCACCGGCCACCGCGAGCCGTTCCCCTTCAGCCCGTCGAGCGGCGAGACGACGCGCGACTTCGACCTGGTGGAACTGAAGAAATCGTTCGAGGAACAGGCTTAAGGCCTATTTCGCCGGTATCGCGCCCGCCTTGCGCAGCGCCGCGATCGCCTCGGCGTCGTAGCCCGCCGCGCCGAGCACCGCGTCGGTGTCGGCCCCGAAATCGGGAGGCAGGCGGCGGAGCGCCGGGGGCGTCGCCGACAGCTTGATCGGGCTGCCCATGCCCTTGTAGCCGTCGGTCTCCACCCGCATCGCCCGCGCCTCGGTCTGCGGATCGTCCAGCGCCTCCTGCACGTTGTTGAGCGGCCCGGCCGGGACGCCCGCCTCCAGCAGGCGCTGGGCGAGCGCGACGCCGTCCTCGCGGGCGAAGATCGGCGCGAGGATGGCCGTCAGCTCGATGCGGTTCTGATTGCGCGCCGCCATCGAGGAGAAGCGCGGATCGTCGGTCAGATGCGGCACGCCCAGAACCTCGAACGCCTTCTTCACCTGACCGTCATTGCCGACGCCCAGGAACACCGGCCGCGTCGCCGTCTGGAAGAGGTCGTAGGGCACGACGTTGGGATGGGCGTTGCCGATGAGCTGCGGCATCTTCCGCCCCCACAGCCAGTTCGCCGAATGGGGATGCAGCAGCGACAGCCCGACATCGTAGAGCGCGACCTCGACCGACTGGCCCTTGCCGGTGCGCTCGCGCTCGCGCAGCGCCAGCAGGATGCCGATCACCGCGTTGAGGCCGCTGGCGATGTCGATGACGGGCGTGCCCATCTTGACCGGGCCGCTGGCCGGCGAGCCGGTGACCGAGGAGAGGCCGGTCATCGTCTGCACCACCGCGTCGTAGCCGGGAAAGCCGCCATAGGGGCCTTCCTTGCCGAAGCCGGAGATGCGGCAATGGATGAGGCCGGAGAACATCGGCGCGAGCACTTCCTCGAAGCCGAGATCCCATTTCTCCAGCGTGCCGATCTTGAAGTTCTCGACCAGCACGTCGGCGTCTTCCAGCAGGCGCAGCAGCGCCGCACGGCCCTCAGCCTTGCGCAGGTCGAGCGCGATGCCGCGCTTGTTGCGGTTGACGTTGAGGTAGTAGGCGCTGGGTCCGCGCGCCCCGTCGTCGTCGCGGAACGGCGGTCCCCATTCGCGCGTTTCGTCGCCCCCCGGCGGTTCGACCTTGACCACATCGGCGCCATGATCGCCCAGTATCTGCGTCGCATAAGGTCCGCCGAGGACGCGGGACAGATCGACGACGCGAATGCCGGTGAGCGCGCCGGGCGTGGTGACGTTGAGCATGGGGCCTCCGAAGGCCCGGTGCTTAGCAAGGCTGAGGACGCGAGGGGAGAGGGAATGACACGCTGGATCGCCGCCGCACTGGTGCTGGCCGCCGCCGGAAGCGCCGCCGCCGCCGGGCCGCCGCCCGAACTGAAGGCGATCTGCGATCTGATGTGCGGCTTCTGGCTGCCCGAGACGCCGGACCCCGATCTGCAGCAGCCGAATTTCCGCCTCTCGTGGAACGAGGAGTCCGGCACGCTGGTCGGCGAAATGGCGCTCGGCGATCCCGGCGATTCCACCTATGCGCACGGCGTCTCGTTCACGCTGAACCCCAGGACGCGGGTCGTCGCCTATGTCCTCGACCAGCCCGGCCTCGCCTCGGCGAGTGCGAAGGTCGAAATCGTCGATGGCGAGGTCAGGGCCTATGGCCTCGTGCCGGGCAAGCCGGACCTAACGGCGGTGACGATCTTCTCGTTTCCCGCACCCGGCCTGATGAGCGAACTCCACGCCTTGAGCGGCGAGCAATACAACTCCGCCGGCGACGAATTTCATTACAAGCGGGCGCCCGAATGACGCCGCTCGCGCTCGCCTCCGTGGTCCTCGCGATGGCGCTGGCCGCGACGCCGCCCGCCGCCGGACCGTCGGTGGGCCATCCGCTGTCGCCGCTGTGCGATCTCGTCTGCGGCGGGACCTGGGAGCCCGATCACCCGGCCTATCCGGACGAGATTCGCACCACGAAATCCTATGCCTGGGACGCGGAGACGCGGACCGTGCGCGGCATGGAAGTCTCGTCGGGCGGCATCGCCGGCCGCGTCACCCGGATCGAGGTCGTCTTCGCCTATGACGAGGCGGCCGACGCGCTGACCGTCACCCGCACGAAGGAAGGCGCGGCCCCGGTCGCGGGCACGCTGGCGCTCGGCGAGGCCGGATTCACCGCGCGCTATCCGGCGCCCGACGGGTCGGGCGGCGAGATGATCACCGCCGTGCGCTTCGAGGGCGCCGATCTCTGGATCGAGCGCAGCGAGATTCTGGAAGACGGCCGCTCGACGCTGGGCGGCGAATTGCGCTTCCGCCGCAAGCCGGAATGACTCCCGCAGAGCGCCGCGCGCTTGAGGAAGCCGCCGCCCGCGCCTGGCCGCCGCACGAGACGCTCGCCCGCGCCGGCTGGGTGCTGCGCTTCTCCGGCGGCGGCAGCCAGCGCGCCAATTCGATTCTGACGCTCGCCTGGGAGGGCGGCGATGCGGAGGCTGCCATCGACGCCGCCGAGCGCGACTATCGCGCGCGCGGCCAGAAGCCGATCTTCCAGATCGTCGATATCAGCCTGCCCGCCGATCTCGACGCGCGGCTGGCGGCGCGCGGCTATGACAGCATCGACCGCACGCTGCTGATGACGAAGGCGGTCGCGCCCGCTGGCGAACCTGCCCTCGCCGTCAGCCGCCACCGCGAAGCGCCGCAGGCCTGGCTCGACATCTATCTCGCTACCCTGACGCCCGACCGCCGGGCCGCCGCGCCCGCCATCATCGCCGCGCTGCCCGAACCCAAATGCTTCTTCGTGGCGGGCAGAGAGGGCGCGCCCGCCGGTGTGGGGCTCGGCATTGCCGAGCCGCCCTGGTGCGGCGTCGAATGCATGGCGACGGCGGAAGCGGCACGCCGGGGCGGAGCGGCCCGCGCCGTGCTCGCCGATCTCGAACGCTGGGCGGGGGAACAGGGCGCGACGCGGCTCTGGCTTCAGGTGCTGGAGCGCAACGCCCCGGCCCGCGTGCTCTACGAGGGCCTCGGGTTCGAGGCGGTGGGCAGCTACTGGTACCGCCACGCGCCGGGGGGCTGACGGGGCTAGAGCCGCACCCGTTCCAGCCGCAGGGCGTTCAGGATCACGCTCACCGACGACAGCGCCATCGCCGCCGCAGCGATCTCAGGGCCGGGGGC
The DNA here is from genome assembly GCA_046348585.1 of Alphaproteobacteria bacterium. Classification (GTDB taxonomy): domain Bacteria; phylum Pseudomonadota; class Alphaproteobacteria; order Micropepsales; family Micropepsaceae; genus JADZAI01. Next base: position 3,668 of record JAXMDZ010000021.1, on the reverse strand, counting down.
GACGCCGCCGAACGGCTCCAGCACGCCCGCCGCCAGCGGCACGCAGGCGAGATTGTAACCGAAGGCGAGCAGCAGGTTCTGGCGGATGGTGCGCATCGTCGCCTCGGCCAGCCGCCGCGCCCTGACCAGGCCCGCGATGTCGCCCTTCAGCAGCGTCACGGCGGCGCTCTGCAAGGCGGCGTCCGCGCCGGTGCCCATGGCGATCCCGGCATCGGCGGCGGCCAGCGCCGGGGCGTCGTTCACGCCGTCGCCCGCCATCGCCACGACATGTCCGGCGGCGCGCAGGCCTGCGACCGCCTCGGCCTTGCCGGCGGGCGAGACGCCCGCGCGCACCTCCGCAATGCCGAGACGCCGCGCGACGGCGAGCGCCGTCGTTTCGGCGTCGCCGGTCAGCATCACCGGGACGATCCCGAGCGCCATCAGCGCGCCCACCGCTTCATGCGCGCCCGGCTTGACCGGATCGGCGATGGCGAAGACTGCCGCCGCCCGTCCGTCGATCGCCGCCAGCACCGCCGTCGCGCCGTCCGACCTCAGCGTCTCGGCGCGGGCGGCGAGGGCGGCTGCATCGACGCCGTTGGCCGTGAGCCAGGCGGCGCTGCCGGCGAGCACCGCGCGGCCCCCGACCGTGGCGCGCACGCCCTGTCCCGGCGGCGCGTCGAAGGCGGATGGCGCGCTCAAGGAAAGCCCCTTCGCCTTCGCCGCCGCGACGATCGCGCCGGCCAGCGGATGCTCGGCCTGCGACTCGGCGCTCGCCACGAGGCGCAGCGTCTCGTCCGCCTCGAACCCGGACGCCGTCTCCTGCGCGGTCAGCGACGGTCTGCCTTCGGTCAGCGTGCCCGTCTTGTCGAAGGCGATGGTGTCGGCGCGGGCGAGCGCCTCCAGCGCCGCCGCGTCGCGCACCAGCACACCGGCCCGCGCCCCGCGTCCGACCCCGGCCATCACCGCCATCGGGGTCGCGAGACCGAGCGCGCAGGGGCAGGCGATGATCAGCACCGAGACCGCCGCCACCAGCCCGCGCGCGAGGCCGCCCTCGGGCGCGAACGCCCACCAGGCGGCGAAGGCGGCGAGCGCCACCGCGACGACGCCCGGCACGAACCAGGCCGAAACGCGGTCGGCGAGGCGCTGGACCGGTGCGCGGCTGCGCTGCGCCTCGGCGACCAGCGCCACGATGCGGGCCAGCATCGTTTCCGCGCCCACCCGTTCGGCCTTCATGATGAAGGCCCCGCTGCCGTTGATCGTGCCGCCGGTGACCGCCGCGCCGCTCGCTTTCTCGACCGGCAGCGGCTCGCCGGTGACGAGGGATTCGTCCACATGGCTGCGACCGGCGAAGACGACGCCGTCCACCGGCACCGCCTCGCCCGGCCGCACGCGCAGCAGGTCGCCTTTCTGCACGGCGTCGAGCGGCACGTCCTCGTCCTCGCCGTCGGCGCGCACCCGCCGCGCCATCTTGGGCGCGAGGTCGAGCAGCGCCCGGATCGCCCCGCCGGTCGCCTCGCGGGCCTTCAGCTCCAGCACCTGCCCGAGCAGCGCCAGCGTGACGATCACCGAAGCCGCCTCGAAATAGACCGGCGGCGCGCCGTGGACGCCATGGGCGGCGTGCGGAAGGACGTCCGGCGCGAGCAGCGCCACGAGGCTCGCCGCCCAGGCGACGAGCACGCCGAGGCCGATCAGCGTGAACATGTTGAGGTTCATGGTCTTCAGCGAGGCCGCGCCGCGCGCCAGGAACGGCCAGCCCGCCCACAGCACCACCGGCGTCGCCAGTCCGCCCTGAATCCAGCGCGCGGCCTCGGCCGGAAGTCCGAAGCTCCAGCCGAAGAGATGCCGTCCCATCTCCAGCACGAAGACCGGCGCGGTCAGCGCGGCCGCGACGGCGAAGCGCCGGGTCATGTCGGCCCGCTCGGGATTGGCGGCCCCCGCCATCGGCACCATCGGCTCCAGCGCCATGCCGCAGATCGGACAGGCGCCCGGCCCGTCGCGCACGATCTCCGGGTCCATCGGACAGGTCCATTTGGACCCCGGCGGCGCGGCGGGCGGGGCGGCGCGGCGCTCCAGATACATCGCCGGGTCGGCCAGGAACTTCGTGCGGCAGCGTTCGGCGCAGAAATGATAGGTGATGCCCGCGTATTCGGCGCTCGGCTTGCCGGCCTCGGGATCTACGTCCATGCCGCAGACCGGGTCCTTGACCGTGCGCCGGCCGGCCGCCGGGGCCGAGCCGCCGCAGCACTCAGCGTGCGCCTGAAGATGGTCCATGGGCCGTCCTCGCTCGCCGGCTCGCTTGTCCGGCCGGAGATGGCGGGATATACCCCGTATGGGTATCCGTCAATATACCCTCAGGGGGTATCATGGCTCACGGCGACACGAAGAAGTCCCTGGCGGCGCTGAAGCGCGTCGAGGGCCAGGTGCGCGGCATCGCGAAAATGGTCGAGGACGGCCGCTACTGCATCGACATCGTCACCCAGATCGCCGCCGCGCGCGCCGCGCTGTCGCGGGTGGAGGCCGACCTGCTGCGCGGCCATATCGGCCACTGCGTCCACCGCGCCATGAAGTCGGGCGACGCCGCCGAACAGGCGCGGGTGGCGGAGGAGCTGGTCCAGGCCTTCGGAAGGCGTTGAGCCTTGCGGCGGCGCGCCTATAGTGCCGCCGCACAGAACACGGAAACGCCATGGCCCTCGATCCCGAAACCCGCGAACAGCTCATTTCCTCCGTCGCCCGCTTCGTGCGCGAGCGGCTGGTGCCGATCGAGGAGCAGGTCAGCCGGGAGGACCGCGTGCCGGACGAGATCGTCCAGGAGATGCGCGATCTCGGCCTCTTCGGGCTTTCGATCCCGGTCGAGTATGGCGGCCTCGGCCTCTCGATGGAGGAGGAGGCGCTGGTCTGCTTCGAACTGGGCCAGACCTCGCCCGCCTTCCGCTCCGTCATCGGCACCAATGTCGGCATCGGCAGCCAGGGCCTCGTCATGTTCGGCCGTCCCGAACAGAAGGATTACTGGCTGCCTCGCATCGCCAGCGGCGAGACCATCGCCAGCTTCTGCCTGACCGAGCCGGGGGCCGGGTCCGACGCCGCCTCGGTGCGCACCACCGCGATCCGCAAGGGCGACGTCTATGTCGTCAACGGCACCAAGCGCTACATCACCAACGCCGCGAAGGCCGGGGCCTTCACGCTGATGGCCCGCACCAACCCCGACAACAAGGGGGCGGGCGGCATCTCCGCCTTCTTCGTGCCCTCCGACCTCAAGGGCATCACGGTCGGCAAGCCGGAAAAGAAGATGGGCCAGCAGGGCGCCCATATCCACGACGTGATCTTCGAGGATTGCGAGATTCCGGCCGAATGCCTGATCGGCGAGCGGGAAGGCGAGGGCTTCAAGCTCGCCATGCAGGTGCTCGACCGCGGCCGGCTGCACATCTCGGCGGTCTGCGTCGGGGTCAGCGAGCGGCTGGTGCGCGACAGCGTCGCCTATGCCGTCGACCGCGAGCAGTTCGGCCAGCGCATCGCCGACTTCCAGATGATCCAGGCGATGATCGCGGACTCCAAGATGGAGGCCTACGCCGCCCGCTGCATGGTGCTGGAGACCGCCCGCAAACGCGACGCCGGGCAGAACATCGCCATGGAAGCCTCGTGCTGCAAGCTGTTCGCCTCCGAGGCCGTCGGCCGCATCGCCGACCGCAACG
>JAXMDZ010000020.1:0-59361 GCA_046348585.1 Alphaproteobacteria bacterium | reverse complement strand
ATGCGGTGTGGGGCTCGGACGTCTATGTCGAGGCGCGCACGGTCGATGTGCATATCGGGCGTCTGCGCAAGGCGCTGATCGCCAACGGCGAGCGCGACCCGATCCGCACGGTGCGCTCGGCCGGCTATTCGCTGGACGAGTCCCTCAAGGCCGACGAACCCGCCCGCGCCGCAGGCTAGGTTCGCCGCCCGAAAGGCGGATCAGCCGAAATTCAGCTTCCGGCGGGCCAGTTCGCGGTCGCGGTCGCGGCGGCTCTGCGCGGGCTGGTAGGCCATGCGGACATGGGCCTCGCAATAGGGCGCGCCGGCCTTGGCCTTGCGGCCGCAGAAGCGGAAATCGGCGGTCGCCGGATCGCCGATCGGCCAGCGGCAGACCGAAGCAGACAGATCGACCACCGTCACCGCATTCTCGGGCATCGGCTCCAGAGGCTCCTCGACCACCGGCTCGGCCCGCATGGCGGCGACCCGCGGCGCGTGCAGCCTGGGCTGCGGCGCGGGACGGGGACGTTCGACCCGGGGCGCCGTCGCCCGCCCGGCGAGGCCGAGCCGGTGCACCTTGCCGATCACCGCATTGCGCGTGACTTCGCCGAGCGCCCGCGCGATCTGGCTGGCGCTCAGGCCCTCGCCCCACATCTGCTTCAGACGCTCGATCCGTTCGTCTGTCCAGGACATGCCGTCCCCTTCGATTTTGAGAAATGACCCCCTAGCGGTTGTGTCGGCGCTTCCCGTCACCCCCAACCGCATACCAAATATGGACCATGAAGGCCGGGGTGGCACAAGAGTTCGTTAAGGCCCGCCCACAGGAACATTCCGCGAATCAGGCCGTCTTTCGAGCCGTTTCGGCGGCTTTCCGTACACGGAGAATCGCAAGGCCCCCACCCGGACGGCAAAACTGCCTCGCATCGCGGGCGCAAATCCCGTATTTCCCTGCCCTCCGATTTGGTGCCGTTTCCAGCCGAAAGCGACTGCCGTGATCACCCCGGTTCTGCCGACCTATGCGCGCGCCGACCTCGCCTTCGAGCGGGGCGAGGGTTGCTATCTGTTCGCCGCGGACGGCCAGCGATATCTGGACTTCGGGGCGGGCATCGCGGTGAACGTGCTGGGCCACGCCCATCCGCGGCTGGTGGCGGCGCTCGCCGAGCAGGCCGGCAAGCTGTGGCACACCTCCAATCTCTACCGCATTCCGGCGGGCGAGCGGCTCGCCGAGCGTCTGGTCGCCGCGACCTTCGCCGACACGGTCTTCTTCACCAATTCCGGGGCCGAGGCGCTGGAATGCGCGATCAAGATGGCGCGCAAGTTCCAGAGCCACGAAGGGCGGCCGGAACGCTTCCGCATCGTGACCTTCGAGGGCGCTTTCCACGGCCGCACGCTGGCGACCATCGCGGCCGGCGGCCAGGCGAAATACCTGGAAGGCTTCGGCCCCAAGGTCGAAGGCTTCGACCAGGTTCCGCTCGGCGATCTGGAGTCGGTGAAGGCGATGGTGGGGCCCGAGACCGCCGGCATCCTGATCGAGCCGATCCAGGGCGAGGGCGGGGTGCGCAATGCGGCGCCGGAGTTCCTGCGGGCGCTGCGCCAAATCTGCGACGCCAACGATCTCGTCCTCATCTTTGACGAGGTGCAGACCGGCGTCGGGCGCACCGGCAAGCTCTTCGCCTATGAATGGACCGGCGTCACGCCCGACATCATGGCGATCGCCAAAGGCATCGGCGGCGGCTTTCCGATGGGCGCGTGCCTCGCCACCGAGCGCGCCGCCGCCGGCATGACCGCCGGCACGCATGGCAGCACCTTCGGCGGCAACCCGCTCGCCATGGCGGTCGGCAACGCAGTGCTCGACGCGGTGCTGGAGCCGGGTTTCCTCGAACATGTGCAGGCGGTTTCGCTGCGCCTCAAGCAGCAGCTCGCCATGCTGAAGGACGAATATCCCGCCCTCATCGAGGAGGTGCGCGGGCAAGGTCTGCTGCTCGGCCTCAAGATGCGCATTCCCAACACCGAGTTCGTGGCGGCGCTGCGCGAGCAGCATCTGCTGACCGTCGGCGCCGGCGACAATGTCGTGCGGATCATCCCGCCGCTCGTCGCGGGCGACGCCGAAATCGCCGAGGCGACCGCGGCGATCGCCGCCGCCTGCGCCGCCATCGCCAGAAAACAGGACGCAGCCGCATGACCGGACAAGCGGGCGGCAAGCCCAGGCATTTTCTCGACCTCGCCGATTTCTCGACCGCCGAGATCGAGGCCCTTCTGGCCAGCGCCAAGGCGCTGAAGGCCCGCCACCGCAAGGGCGACCTCGGCGACTACCTGCCGCTGCTCGGCCGCAAGATCGCGCTGGTCTTCCAGCAGCCCTCGCTGCGCACCCGCATGTCGTTCGACGTCGGCATCAACGAACTGGGCGCTCATGTGCTGATCGTCTCGGGCGACGAAATCGAACTCGGCCAGCGCGAGTCGATCGCCGACACGGCGCGCGTCATGTCGCGCTATGTCGACGCCATCATGATCCGCATGTTGAGCCATCTGGAGCTGAGCGAGCTTGCCCAGTACGCCAGCGTGCCGGTCATCAACGGCCTCACCAAGAAGTCGCATCCCTGCCAGGTGCTGGCCGACATCCAGACCTTCGAGGAGCGGTTGGGCTCGATCCGCGGCCGCACGGTCGCCTGGACGGGCGACGCCAACAACGTGCTGACCTCGTGGATCCACGCCGCCGCCCGGCTGGACGTGAAGCTGAAGATCGCGACGCCCGAACAGCTCGCGCCGGGCCGCGAGATCCTCGACTGGGCGGCCCGCGAGAAGGCCGATCTGACGCTGACTACCGACCCCTACGAAGCGGTCGACGCCGCCGATTGCGTCATCACCGATTGCTGGGTCTCGATGGGCGACAGCGACCGCGAGTATCGCCACAATCTGCTGCGTCCCTATCAGGTCGACTCAAGGCTCATGGACGCCGCCGGCAAGGACGCGATCTTCATGCACTGCCTGCCCGCCAAGCGCGGCGAGGAAGTCGCGGCCGAGATCATCGACGGCCCCCGCTCGGCGGTCTGGGACGAGGCGGAGAACCGCCTGCACGCCCAGAAGGCGGTCCTTGTCTGGGCGCTGACCGACCCCAAATAAGGGCCTTCCCGAACAAGGCTCAGACCCCCGTGACCCGCCCGGCCGACGACATCGCATTGCCCTTCGCCATCGAAGGCGCCGAAGCCCGCGGCCGCATCGTGCGGCTGGGGCCGGTGGCGGAGCGCGTCATTTCGGGCCACGGCTATCGCGGCGACGCCGCGCGGCTGGCGGGCGAGGCGCTGACCATCGTCTCGCTGCTCGGCTCGTCGCTGAAATTCGAGGGCACGCTGACGCTCCAGACGAGGGGCGACGGCCGCGCCACGATGGTCGCCGCCGATTTCGTCACCCCCGGCCATGTCCGCAGCTTCGTCAGCGTCGATGCCGACGCCGAGCCCGACGCGCCGCTGCTCGGCAACGGCTCGTTCGCGCTCACCATCGACCCCGACGAGGGGCAGAACCGCTATCAGGGCATCGTCGAGCTGGCCGGATCGCTGAGCGAGGCGGCGCTGACCTATTTCCAGCGGTCGGAACAGATCCCGACCCGGCTGAAGATCGTCGTCGGCCAGGTGCAGACCCCCGGCGAGGCGCCGCAATGGCGGGCGGGCGGCATCATCCTCCAGCGCGTGGCGGGCGAGGGCGGCCATCGCCCGTTCGACCCGGACGACGACGACTGGCGGCGCTTCGGGGCGCTGCTCAATACGGTCGGCGCCGACGAACTGCTCGACCCGATGCTCGGCGGCGAGGACCTGCTCTATCGCCTCTTCAACGAGGACGGCGTGCGCGTGTTCGCCGCCCAGCCCATCGGCTTTCGCTGCCGCTGCTCGTCGGCGCGGGTGGAGAACATCCTGAAGAGCTACACGGCGGAGGAGCTGGCCGACCTGACGACGCCCGAAGGCCTCATCGAGGCCAAGTGCGAGTTCTGCGGCGCGCTCTACCCCTTCGACCCGGCGGCGCTGACGCCGCCGGGCTGAAGCCTCAGCCCTTCTGCTCGGCGATCCAGGCGTCGATCACCTGCTCCAGAACGGTCAGCGGGAGCGGCCCGTTCTCGATCACCGCCCTGTGGAAGGCCTTGAGGTCGAAGCGGTCGCCGAGCGCCGCCTTCGCCTTCTCGCGCAGCTCCAGGATCTTCATCATGCCGATCTTGTAGGCGCAGGCCTGCCCCGGCATCACCGCATAGCGCTCGATCTCACGCGTCACGTCGCTGACCGTCATGCCGGTCCTGGCGACCATGTAGTCGATCGCCTGCTCGCGGCTCCAGCGCTTGTAGTGCATGCCGGTATCGACCACGAGCCGCACGGCCCGGAACATCTCGGCCTGAAGCCGGCCGAGATCGCCGTAGGGGTCGTCCTTGTATTCGCCCATCTCCCAGGCGAGGCGTTCGGCGTAGAGCGCCCAGCCTTCGACATAGGCGGTGAACGGCAGGAACGAGCGGGCGAGCGGCAGGTCCAGGTTCATCGCCGAGGCGATCTGGAAGTGGTGGCCGGGAATCGCCTCGTGATAGGCGAGCGTCTTCATCGAGAAGCGCGGCGTCTCCTTCACGTCGTGCAGATTGGCGAAGAAGCGGCCGGGCCGCGAACCATCGAGCGCCGGCTGCTCGTAATAGGCGCCGGCCGATCCGACCTCGGCGAAGACGGGCACCCGCTCCACCTCGACCGGCTGGGCGGGCAGCGCCGCGAAGACGTCGGGCAGGCGCGACTGCATCTCGCCGATGATCTTCTTGTATTCGTCGAGGATCGCCTGCCGCCCGGCATCGCTGTCCTCGAAGAGCTGCGACGGGTCCTCGCCCAGCGCCATCATCCGTTCGCCGACCGTGCCTTCGGTGCGGCCGAGGCGCTTGAGAATCGCGTCCATCTCGGCGTCGATGCGCGCGACTTCGGAAAGGCCGATGTCGTGGACCTGCTGCGGCGTCAGGTCGGTCGTCGTCTCCTCGCGCAGCGCCAGCGCGTAATAGGCATCGCCCCCCGGCAGCTTCCAGACGCCGGGGTCCGGCGTCGATTGCGGCCGCAGCGCCTCGACCGCCGCGATCAGGCGGCCATAGGCGGGATAGACGACCGTATCGATCGCCTTCTGGGCGGCGGCCGCGAGTTCGGCCTTCTCCTCGGCGCTGAGATCGAGCTTGGCGAGCTTGGCGTAGAAGCCGGTATAGAGCGTGTTCTCCATCGCGGGCTTGGCGACGAAGCCCTTCATCTCGGTGAGCACGCGGTCGATGACGAAGGTCGGCGGCACGACGCCGAGCTTCGCCTGTTCGCCGATCACTTCGATCACCTGGTCGAACTTAAGGCCCACCGCGTTCAGGCGGCTGACATAGTTGCGCGCCGTCTTGGCGTTGATGACGACGTGCTGCGACTGCATGAAGCGCGGAAAGCGGCTCTGTTCGCCGAACATCTGGTTGATGGGGTAGGCGGTGCCGCTGCCCAGCATGCTGCCGGGCGAGAGCCAGGGCACGGCGTCGAAGGCGAGCACATCCTCATAGAGCCAGGTCATCACCTGCCAGGTCAGCTTGTCCTGCCCGGTCAGCGTCGCGGGGTCGTAGGCGCGGAACTGCGCGAGATTGTCCTGAAGCTCGCGCGTCACCTTCGCCTTGGTGCCCCACGATTCGTCGCTCAGCTTTCCGGAATGGAAGTCGAGGATCGTGCCCTCGATCGCGCCGAGCCGGGTCAGCAGCTCCGGATTCTCGGTGAGCATCCAGAAGGTCTGCTTGTTCAGCGTCGTTGAGACCGACGGATTGATGAACAGGAGATAGCTGCCGGCCCCGGCCGCCAGAACGATCAGGCCCAGCAGGGCGAGCCCCGCCCATTTCGCGATACGCAGCATCGATGTCCCCGTTTCAGTTCCGGCGCCGGACGGCCTTGCGCGGATGCGAGCGCAGCCTGCGGACAGGCTGCGCCGGCACGTCGTGCAGGCCCCGGGCGATCAGCGTCGACCAGATTTCCTCGGCCGTGTCGGCATAGGCGAAGAGGTCGATATCCCCGGCGGAGATCATGCCCGCCTCCACCATGGTGGGGAAGTCGATGAGACGCCGCCAATAGTCGCGGTCGAAGAGGACGATGGGCAGATCGTGCGCCAGCTTGGCGTTCTGGCGCAGCGTCAGCAGTTCGAACAATTCGTCGAGCGTGCCGAAGCCGCCCGGAAAGACGACGAGCGCGTTCGCCCGCATCGCGAAATGCATCTTGCGCATCGCGAAATAGTGGAATTGCAGCGTCAGGTCCGGCGTCGAATAGGGGTTGGGGCCCTGTTCGTGCGGCAATTCGATGTTGAAGCCGATCGAGGGCGCGCCGGCGTCGTGGGCGCCGCGATTGGCGGCCTCCATGACGCCGGGTCCGCCGCCGGTCGCGATCACGTTGTCGCGCAGCCCGTCGGCGACATCCATCGCGCCGCCGCGCTCGGAGGCGATGCGGCCGAAGGTGCGGGCCTCCTGATACCAGCGGCGATGGTGCGGCGGGCCGTCCGGGCTGACGCGGGCGCTGCCGAAGACGACGATGGTGGTGCGCACGCCCCAGGCGCGCAGGTTCTGCTCGGCCTTCTCGTATTCCAGCAGGAAGCGCACGCCGCGCTGCGGGTCGGCGAGCAGGAAGTCCTGGTCGAGCGCCGCGAGGCGATAGGCCTTGGCGGCCATCTGGGCGTGGTTGGCGCGCGGCGCGGGGCGGCCGGCGGCAGGCTTGGCGGAGGCGGGCTTCGTCTTGGTCGGCATGATCTCAGTTCAGGTCGATGGCATGGGCCTTCAGCGCCGGCAGCGGCGCGTAGGCGAGCGTGGCGATATGGGTCGCGGCGAGCACCAGCTTTGGGGCGGCGCCGGCGTCGAAGGCTTCGACCCAGCGCGCCGCGCACAGGCACCAGCGGTCGCCGGGCTGGAGGCCGGCGAAGCCGTATTCGGGGCGCGGGGTGGAAAGGTCGTTGCCGGCGGCCTTGGAGAAGGCGAGGAACTCCGCCGTCATCACGGCGCAGACCGTGTGGACGCCGCGATCCTCCGGTCCCGTGTTGCAGCACCCGTCGCGGAAGAAGCCGGTCATCGGCGTGCGGCTGCAGGCGGCGAGCGGGCCGCCGAGGACGTTGAGCGCGGGCAGGCGGCCGCCGCCGCGCTCGGCCGGTTCGCGAAACGCCATGAACCCTCCCTCGTCCTCAAGCCTCCGCCGCCGGAGCGCGGCAAAGCCTAGTGCAGTTCCAAGACAAGACGCCATCAGGCCTTGCCGTCAGGTTGACGGCCGGAAGTCCGAAAGGCGGACGGCCAGGGTCCGGCCGTCCAGCCAGGCGGAATGGCGCGGAAATCCGGGCGCGGCAGCCGGAGATCCGCCCGCACACGCCGAATTGAACCCCGGCGCGGGGGCGCGTGCAGGCGCGTTCAGGAGGCGATCTGGACGGCGACGTTGACGGTCAGCGCCACGATCACCGTGTTGTAGAAGAACGAGACGACGCCGTGCGCCAGCGCCAGGCGGCGGATCGCGCGCGCCGAAATGGCGGTGTCCGAGGTCTGCGCGGTCATGCCGATCACGAACGAGAAATAGAGAAAGTCCCAGAGGTCCGGCTTGTCCTCGCCGGGAAAGGCGAGGCCGCCGCGCACCGCGCCGTCGCCCGCGTCGGCGTAATAGAGCCGCGCATAATGGAGCGCGACCGCCGCGTGCATGGTCGCCCAGCCGAGCGGCACGCTGGCGGTCGCCGCGGCGAGGCCGCCGATCCCGGTCTGGCCCCGCGACAGGAGCACGATCCAGAAAATCGCCCCGAGGCTGAGCGCCACCGCCGAAGCGGTGAGGACGGCGATCAGCGCGAGGCCGTCATCGTCGATGCGGGCGTGCCGCCGGGTCGCTTCGGCGTCCGCCTTGCGCGCGGTCCAGCCGAGCATGAAGAGATAGACGGCGAAGAAGGCGTCGCCCGCCGTCAGCATGCGGATCGCCGCATCGGCCCCGGCGGCTGTCGCGGCCGCGAAGGCCCCGGCGGCGGCCAGCGCCCCGGCATAGAAGCGCGCATGATAGACGACATGGCGCGCCGTGCGCCGATGCAGGGCGGTGGGTTCGGGCGGTCGGGTCAGCTGGGATCTCCCTCAGGCCCGCGCATTGAAGCGGCAGAATCGCGCCCGCCGCCAGCGCCTTCTCGCGAGCGCCGCGCGGGTTTCGGCTAGAGCGAGCCGAGAAAGGCAACGAGGGCTTCGCGGTCGGCCTTGTCCATGGTGCGGAAGGCTTCCCTCGCGGCCTCCGCTTCGCCGCCGTGCCAGAGGATCGCTTCGGCGAAGCCGCGCGCCCGGCCGTCATGCAGCAGCAGGTCGTGGCCGTTCACCTGCGGCACCAGGCCGAGGCCCCAGAGCGGCGGCGTGCGCCATTCGCTGCCCGAGGCCGCGAAATCCGGGCGTCCGTCGGCGAGGCCCGGACCCATGTCGTGCAGCAGCAGGTCGGTGAAGGGATGGAAGGTCTGGCCCGCGAGTTCGGGCAGCACCGCCTCCGCCCCGGTCTTCAGGGTCGGCATGTGGCAGGCCGCGCATCCGGCGGCGCGGAACAGCGCCTCGCCGCGCATCACCGCCGGATCGTCCTCGCCGCGCTGGCGCGGCACGGCGAGCGCCTGGACATAGATCACCAGCTTTTCGAGGAAGGTGTCCGAAATTTCCGGCCCCTCGCCGGCGCTCTGGTCGAAGGCGGCAAGGCAGGCGGCCTGCGGCTCGGCGCAGTTCTGCGCCGGACGGACCGACGTCGTGAGGCCGATGTCGCCGAGCGCCGCGCCGCTCGTCTGGTCGATCGAGCGCGCCGCGTTCGCCTTCCAGCCGAAGCGGCCGGGCATGATCTTTCCGGCCGACGGGCTCCACACCCTGTTGACGCGGCCCGAGATGCCGTCGCCGTCGGCATCGTCCGGATCGGCGAGCGCGGCGAGCGTTTCCTCCGGCACGCTTTCCAGCAGCCCCATACCGATCATCTGCGGCGCGACCCGCACGCTGATGAGCGCGTCGTCGAGCGGCCCGAAGGCGAGATCGGCGAAGGTCACGGCCGGACGGCGCAGGCTGTAGGGCGTGCCGTCGCCATAGACGCCGGGAACCTCTTCCCAGGCGATGAGGGCGCGGCCTTCCGGCTGAACCCCGTGGATGGCGCGGTCGCCGAGCTGGTCGCCATAGGCCGGATGCGGCCTCGGCCCGCCATGATCGTCCTCGCCCGGCACGCTGAGACGCACGAGGATCGACTCCATCGGGTCGCCGGTCTTTTCCGGCGGCCGCCCGCGTCCGTCGAACGTGTGGCACCCGGCGCAGGAGACGCGGTTGAAGACCGGCCCGAGCCCGTCGAAGGATTTGACCGAACCCGGCGCCTGCACCCAGTTGGTGTTGAAGAGGCGGTTGCCGAACTGGAAGACGCGCAGCCGTCCCGGTTCGGCGTTCTCGATGAGGAAGGTGAAGGAGCTGCCGGTGGTGGCGAGCCGCGTCGTGTCGCCGCCCAGCATCGGCGTTACCTTTTCGGCCAGCAGCGCAGCCCGCAGGCCCTCCGCCGCGCCGGGGCCGGTCGCGGCCGTACCGGCGGCGAGCGCCGCGGCCAGTATGGCGGTCGCGGCGAGACCGGCCGCCGCCATCGTCCCGCGCGCCATGACGTTACAGGCCCGGCACCTGCACCAGCACGCCGAGATCGACGCCCGACGCCTTCAGCTCGCCCGAAAGCGCGCCGAGCGCCGCGACCGCCGCTTCGCCGGCGGCGCGTTCGGGGCTGCCCGGCGGGCTCGCCAGCGTCTTGTCCCACGGATCGCCCAGCGCATCGAGGCGCGCCTTCGCCTCAGCGAACAGCGTGTCGAGCCGGGTCGCGCGTTCCGGGTTCAGCGTCTTCATCAGCGTGTCGATGCCTGCCGCCGGGTCCGCGCCGTAGCGGCCGTAATAGACCGCCGCGACGCCTTCGAGATCGTGCACGAAATCCTGCTTGGTGGTGTCGGAGAAGCAGGACTGCTCGTCTTCCTGGTCGCCGCTGTCGAGCGCCACGGCCATGCGCTCGGTGCGCATTTCGTGCCCGGTCATGATCGCCATACCGTTGACGATCCGCCCGACCGCCTCGCGCGGGGCCAGCGCCTTAAAGCGCGCCGCGTAGCTGTCGGCCCTGGCGATGTCCCAGGCGGCGGCGAGGCCGTCGAGGTCGGCGACGATCCGGTCGACCGTCGCCTTCAGATAGGCGCGGCGCTTGTCGGCGGCCGGCGTGCCCGGCTCGTAGTCGGTGAAGGGCCGGTCGCCCGGCCCCTCGGCGCTGAGATCCTGGCCCCAGAGCAGGAATTCGGCGGCATGCCAGCCGCTGGTCACGTCGGCCTCGTCGGTCGCCTGGTTGCGCGCCATGATCGCAGCTTCCGAGACCTCGAAAGCGGGGTCGTTGATGAGGCCGCCCTGCGGGGCGTCCCGGGTGTAATCGACGAACGCCTCGTTCATCGGCCAGGCGTTGAGGCCGCCTTCGACCTCTTCGATCGGGCCGTCGTAATAGCGATAGACCTCGGTGCGCAGATAGGCGGGCCGGGCGGCGACCCAGGCGGCGCGGGCCGCGTCCAGCGTCTCCTGCGCGGGCGCTTCGAGGAAGGCGTCGACTTCCGCCTGAAGAATGCGGGCGGCGGCCGCCGCCTCGGCGTACTGGCCATGCGCGCCGGCGATATAGGCGTCGATCGCGGCGGTGGCGTCGTAGGACCATTTGTTGGGATCGGTCGAACCGAGCGCGTAGGAGGCGGGCACCCCGCCGCTTTCGCCGCCGCCCTCTCCGCCTTCGCCGCCTTCCCCGGCCTCGTCACCCTCGGCCGTCAGGATGGGCGCGGCGGCGGCGTCGGGCACAAGCCCCCCGTTCCACAGGGTAAGGGTCTGGGTGAGGGCGAGGACGCCCGCGCCGAGCAGGAGATTGGTCTTGAGGTCCGGCATGATCTACCTGAGACGGTGGCCCGAGGAGTTTCTTGGAATGCAAGTCATTCGCAAATAATCTGGGGCCGCGCAAGACGGCTCTGACGGAGGTCGGCATGTTTCTGGGTCTGGACGGCATTCTCACCCCGGACGAGGTGCGCTCGATCCGCGCCCGGCTGGAGGACGCCGCCTTCGCCGACGGCAAGGCGACCGCCGGCTGGCACGCCCGGCTGGTCAAGGACAATGCGCAACTCGCCGGAAACGACCCGGCCGCCGAGGCGATCCGCGCCGAGATCGACGCGGCGCTGCGACGCAATCCGGTCTTCGCCGCCGCCGTGCAGCCGAAGACCATCCAGCTTCTCGTCAACCGCTATGGCGAGGGCCAGTCCTATGGCCGCCATGTCGACGACGCCTTCATGAACGGCCGCCGCACGGACGTGTCGCTGACCGTCTTTCTGTCGGACCCGGCCGACTATGACGGCGGCGAACTGATCGTCGAGACGGCGGCGGGCGAGCAGAGCTTCAAGCTGCCGGCCGGGGCGGCGATCGTCTATCCGGCGACGACGCTGCACCTTGTGCGGCCGGTGACGCGCGGCGTCCGCTTCGCCTGCGCCGGCTGGGTCGAGAGCCTGGTGCGCGATCCCGGCGCGCGCGAGATCCTGTTCGACCTGGAACGCGCCCGCCGCGCCCTGTTCCAGGAGCACGGCAAGAGCCCGGCCTTCGATCTGATCTCGAAGGCGACCGCCAATCTGCTGCGCCGCTGGGGGGATTGAGATGCACGCGACGCCATTGATCGAGATCTTCTCGTTCGTCGCCATCGTCGCCTGGGCGATGACCGGGGCGCTCGCCGCCGGCCGCCGCTCGATGGACTGGGTGGGCGTCTTCATCCTCGCCGCCGTCACCGCGCTCGGCGGCGGCACGATGCGCGACGTGCTGCTCGACCACTATCCGCTGTCCTGGGTGGAGCGGCCCTGGCTGCTCGGCGTCACCACCGCCTCGGCGCTGGCCGCGATGGCCTTTGCCCGCTTCATCCACCGGCTGAAGAACGCCTTCATCCTGCTGGACGCCATCGGCCTGGTGGTCGTCACCATCGTCGGCTGCGAGATGGCCCGCCGGATGGGCCATCCGATGGCGATCGCCGTGCTGGCGGGGATGATCACCGGCTGCGCCGGGGGCGTGGTGCGCGATCTCCTGTGCAACCAGATCCCGCTGCTGTTCAGCTCCGAACTCTACGCCAGCGTCTCGATCGTCACCGGCACGCTCTATGTGGGCGGCCTCGACCTCGGCTTCGCGCCGGACGCGGTGGCGGTCGCCGCCGTGGCGGCCGGCCTGACGCTGCGCCTGCTCGCGGTGCGCTTCGCCTGGGGCATGCCGCGCTTCGTCTATACGAAGGACTGGGTCTGAGCCGGGGCGCGGTCCGGGGGTGACGTAAAGGGAGGTCTTGCGCGACCGGCGCGAACGCGATCTTGTTCCGGCAATTCAAGAACAGGGTTTTGAGGGAGAGACGTGATGCGCGGGCTGGGCGGACCTTTCGTCGGCGTCGGATCGGCAGTGCTGATCGCGGCGGCCGGTTTCTACTATTTTGCGCCGACATCCTGGATCTTCGCGCCGCACGGCGCGGCTCCGGCGGTCGCCGCCGCGACCGCTCCGGCCGCGACCCCGGCGGCCCCTGCCGCCCCCACCTATCCCGCCGGCACACCGGCCGCCGCCGGGGCCGAAAGCGCCACGCGGCGCGGCGTCACCACCGGCACGCCGTCGCCCGCCGACGCCGAGCAGCTCGCCAAGGCGTCCGCCGTCACCGAGGCGCGCATCGCCGCCGCCGACGCCGAACCCGGCAACTGGATGGCCCACGGCCGCACCACCGACGAACAGCGTTTCTCGCCGCTCGACCAGATCAACCGCGACACCGTCGCCTCGCTGGGCGTCGCCTGGGAGATGGAGACCGGCACGGTGCGCGGCCTCGAAGCCTCGCCCATCGTCGTCGACGGCACGATGTTCGTCTCGCTCAGCTGGAGCGTCGTCAAGGCGATCGACGCGCGCACCGGCCGCGAACTGTGGACCTACGACCCCGAAGTGCCCGGCGAGTGGGCGCGCAACGCCTGCTGCGACGTCGTCAATCGCGGCGTCGCGGTCTATCAGGGCCGCGTCTATGTCGCCTCGCTCGACGGCCGCCTGATCGCGCTCGACGCGCGCACCGGCAAGCCCGACTGGGTGGTCAACACGCTGATCGACCGTACCCGGCCCTATGTCATCACCGGCGCCCCGCGCATCGCCAAGGGCATGGTGCTGATCGGCAATGGCGGCGCGGAACTGGGCGTGCGCGGCTACGTCACCGCCTATGACGCGGCGACCGGCGCGCAGAAATGGCGCTTCTTCACGGTGCCGGGCGATCCGTCCAAGCCGCAGGAGAGCGCGGCGCTGGAAAAGGCCCTGCCGACCTGGAGCAAGGACCCCAAGGCCGCCTGGCCGGATGTCGGCGGCGGCGGCACGGTGTGGGACTCGATCGTCTACGACCCCGGCACCGACCTCATCTATATCGGCGTCGGCAACGGCTCGCCGTGGAATCACGACATGCGCTCGCCGGGCGGCGGGGACAATCTCTACGTCTCCTCGATCGTCGCGCTGAAGCCCGAGACGGGCGAATATGTCTGGCACTTCCAGGGCACGCCCGGCGATTCCTGGGACTTCACCGCCACGCAGCACATCATGCTGGCGGACCTGACGATCGACGGCGCGCCGCGCCGCGTCGTCATGCAGGCCCCCAAGAACGGCTTCTTCTACGTGCTCGACGCGAAGACCGGCGCGTTCATCTCGGCCCAGGCCTATGTCGCGGTGAACTGGACGAAGGGGCTCGACCCCGTCACCCACAAGCCGATCCCCAACCCGGACGTCGACTACACGAAGGAACCCAAGGTCGTGTTCCCGGCCCAGGTCGGCGGCCATAACTGGCAGCCGATGGCCTTCAATCCGGAAACCGGCCTCGTCTATATCCCGACCATCGACGCGGCGGCGCTGTTCGTGAACCAGCAGCCCTACGCCTACATCCCGGGAAAGTGGAACACCGGCGTCGATTTCGCCGGCGTCACCAAGGCGATCGTCGCCGCGGTGGAATCGGGCAACCCGCCGCCGCCGGCCAAGGGCTTCATCCGCGCCTGGGATCCGGTGACGCAGACCGAACGCTGGTCGGTGCCGATGGCCGGGGCCTGGAACGGCGGCCTGCTGACCACCGCCGGCGGCCTCGTCTTCGGCGGCGGCGCTGACGGCGTCTTCGGCGCTTACGACGCCGAAACCGGCGACCAGCTGTGGAAGATCGACCTGAAGACCGGCATCCTCGCGCCGCCCGTCACCTTCTCGGTGGACGGCGAGCAGTATGTCGCGCTGCTGGCCGGCTGGGGCGGCGCCTGGGGCCTTGCAAGCCTCAAGGACCCGACCGCCGCGGCGGTGAAGACCGGCACCAATCAGGGCCGTCTCTTCGTCTTCAAGCTGGGCGGCCGTCAGACCGTCGCGGCGCTCGCTCCGACCCGCGGCCCGCAGGAAAAGCCGCCCGCCGTCACCGGCGACGCCGCGACCATCGAGAAGGGTTTCGTGCTGTTCCACCAGACCTGCACGGTCTGCCACGGCTTCTTCGCCGAAAGCGCCGGCGTGGTGCCCGATCTGCGCCTGAGCACGCCCGACGTCTTCAGCCAGTACAAGGACATCGTGCTGGACGGCGCGCTCGCCGCCAACGGCATGGCCTCGTTCGCCGACAATCTGAAGGAGAGCGACGTCGAGGCGATCCGCCAATACGTGCTGGGCGAAGCGAACAAGGTGTGGACCGCGACCCACCCGGCCGCCCCGGCGACGCCCGGCGTGCCCTGAGCCGCGCCCCTTCGGGGGCCGATGAGAGAACCGGACGGCGGAGGGGCGACCCTCCGCCGTTCGCGTTCCGGCGTCAGCCTTCGTAGCGGTAGCGCATCTGCGCCCGCACCGTTTCGGGCAGGCGGGGCAGGTCGGAGCGCGGGATGAGGAACGTCGCGATGGCGAAGAGATCGGTGAAGACGCGGTGCTTCTCGGCGCTGCCGCGCAGATAGTCGTAGCCGGACGAGCCGCCGGTGCCGACCTTGCGGCCGATCATCCGGCTGACCATCAGCGCATGGCGCAGCCGCCACAGCGCCATCTGCTCGTCGATGTCCATCAGCGCCCGCAGCATCCGGAAGGGCAGTTGCAGCGCCGGTTCGTCGCGATAGAGGAAGATGAAGAGCGCCGCCTGGAGGGCGCGCCGCGACATGGTCCACGCCCCGGTTTCGCGCAGCGCCTCGAAGCGGGCGTCGTCGAGCAGCGCGTCGTACATCGCCGCCGACCGCTCCAGGCCGGCGATCTGGATCTCCTTCTCGCCCTCGCTCAATTGCGGATGGGCGCGGATCGTCTCGATGTCGGCCTTCAGCATCCGCTCGATCGCCGCGTCATAGACGGCGCGGAAATCGAAGCCGCCCATCTCGACGAAGGGCGTGCGGGCGAGCCATTCGTCCACCGCGTCGCGCAGGCTGGGGCGCGCCTCCGCCGCCTCGATCCGCGCCCGCGCCCCGGCGTCGAGCCGGGCGTCGAAATCGGCCCCGTCGAAGCGCAGCCGCGCCGCGCGGGTGAGGCCGAGCCGCGTCTCGATCGTGCGGAACTGCTCGCTCTGAAAGCCGGAGGCCGGGACCAGCAGGTCGCGGAACTCCAGGAAGTCCATCGGCGTCATCGTCTCCAGCACGTCGATCTGCGAGACCACGAGCTGAAGGATGCGCACCACGCGCTCGGCCCCGTGCACCGCGCCGGAAAGTTCGGCGTCGTCCACCACCCGGCCGGAGAAGATGCGCGCGACCCGCTCCAGCTCGTGCAGGATCTGCTTGAACCACAATTCGTAGGCCTGATGGATGACGATGAAGAGCATCTCGTCATGGGCTTCCGCCCCGCGCCGTGCGCTCTCGGGAGCCTGCGCCGACAGCAGCGTGTCGAGCCTCAGATAGCTCGCATAGTCCATGGGCGGTCACTCCCCCCTGGACGGGACCAGTTCGAATTCGTCCAGCGCGTTCAGACGGTACAGCTCGCCCTTGGTGATGTCGAAATACCAGCCGTGCAGGGCGAGGCGGCCGGCCTTCTCGCGCTCGGCGATCCACGGGAAGGTGCGCAGATTGGCGAGGCCGACGCGCACGTTCTCGCGCTCGCACAGGCGGCAGACATGCTCGCGGTCGTGCGCCATGTTCACCGCCTCGGCCTTGGCGAAGGCGGCGCGCCGGGCCGGGCGCGCCACCGCCATCCACAGATCGAGGAAGTCCGTCTTGCGCTCGGCCCCCGGTTCGGCGTCGACCAGCGCGCCGATGCCGCCGCACTTGGCGTGGCCGAGAATGACGATGTTGGGAATCTCCAGCCCCTTCACGGCGAATTCCAGCGCCGCGCTGGTGCCGTGCTGGTCGTCGTCGGGGGCGTAGGGCGGCACGACGTTGGCGACGTTGCGCACCATGAAGACGTCGCCGGGTGCGGTGTCGAAATTGATCGCCGGATCGACGCGGGCGTCCGAGCAGCCGATGATCATCGTCGACGGGCGCTGGCCGCGCACGGCGAGGCGCTCCAGCATTTCGCGGTTCTGCTCGTAGAAGCCGGCGCGGAAGCGCCGGTAACCGGCGATGAGATCGTCCATCGGTCGTCCCTGCTGCAATGCGGCGAAACGGGGTTCATGTGACGGAGAGCGGCGCGGACTTCAATCGCAAAAAAGAAGAAGGCCCCGGATCGCTCCGGGGCCTTCATCGATTTCGGCAGGGTCCGGCGCCTTCTTCCCCCAGAACGGGCGGCAGTGGCGGGCGCGGAAACCCGCGCTCAGGCGGCCAGATCGTGCCTGCGGTTCAGCACATCCAGCAGCGCGGCGAGCGAGAGACCGGATTGGTTGCATAACTCCACAATGTCGAGAAGGAAGACCTCGCGGGCGAGGCGCTCGCCGCGCGTCTCGAAGGTCGCCGTGAATTCGACGGTGGCGCGCCGCCCAACGCCGGGCAGTCCCAGATAGGCGAGATGGGGCGTCATCGACACTTTCCCGGCCATGATGAGGCAGCCTGGCCCCTCGGCGGTGTGCTCGGCATGGACGGTGTAGTCCGGGAACAGCGCGAAGAACTGCGCCATGCCGGCGAGGTTCTCCTCCGTACCGCGCAGCGTCGAGCCGAAGGGCGGCGAGTGCAGCACGAAGTCGGCCGTGCAGGCGTCCAGCGCCGCGGCCATGTTCTGCTCGCTCTTGCGGGCCGCGTAGTAGAGCGCGTTCTCGAGGGCGGTTTTCATGCGTTGCATCCTTGCCGGTCCGAAGATGCAGACAACTTACAGACCGATAGTCGGTATGTCAACCCGAGGCGCCTGCCAGCAGCAGCGACAGCGCGCGCATGTGGAGGGCGACGGCGGCATCGGCGTCCTCGCCGGCCTCCGCCGCCGACGCACAGGCGAGCGCCGCTTCCGTTACGGCTCCGAGCAGAAGCCGCGTGAGCGCGCGCGCGCCGCGCGTATCCGGCGAGGATCGGCGCAGCTCGGCGATCGAGGCGGCGAGGAGCGCGCTGAAATGCGCTTCGTCGATTTCGCGCCAGCGTTTCCAGCCGAGCACGGCGGGGCCGTCGAACAGCACGATCCGCCGGACTTCAGGCGCCGTGCAAGCTTTCAGGAAGGCGCGCGTGCCGCGTTCGATCGCCTCGACCGGAGACTTCGCGCCCCAGGCGGCCTTGGCGGTCCCGGCGGCAAGCTCGCCTTGCACCGTGTCGAGGACGCGCTCGAAGATCTCGTCCTTGGCGGCGAAGTGGTGATAGACGGCGCCCTTGGCGACGCCGGCGGCGGCGGCGATCCGGTCGATCGTCGTCGCGGCGAACCCGTCCGATCCGAAGAGACCGCGTGCCGCCGCGACGATCGCCCTGATCGTCTCGGCGCGGCGCTGGGCCTGAGTCGCCATGATAAAAAACCGACGGTCTGTATGTGTTGGGGCCGGGATCGGCACCGGACCATTGAAGAGCCGATGTCCCGCCCGGGCAAGGCCCGGTGCGAGGGAGCAAAGAGAAAGGGCCGGGTGAACCCGGCCCTTTCGAAGCGCTGACAGCCGGACGGCGGCTGCTTACATGTCCATGCCGCCCATGCCGCCCATGCCGCCCATGCCGCCGGGCATGCCGCCGGCGCCCTTCGGCTCCGGCTTGTCGGCGATCATGGCTTCGGTGGTGATCAGCAGGGCCGCGACCGAGGAGGCGTCCTGCAGGGCGACGCGCACGACCTTGGTCGGGTCGACGATGCCGCGCTCCACGAGGTCGACATACTCTTCCTTCTGGGCGTCGAAGCCGAAATTGGTCGACTTCGATTCGCGCAGCTTGCCGGCCACGACCGAACCTTCGACGCCGGCGTTCTCGGCGATCTGGCGCAGCGGGGCCTCGAGCGCGCGGCGCACGATGGCGACGCCCTGCTTCTGGTCCTCGTTCTCCGGCTCCAGCTTGGCGAGCGCGCGGATGGCGTAGAACAGCGCCGTGCCGCCGCCGGGGACGATGCCTTCCTCGACCGCCGCCTTGGTGGCGTTCAGCGCGTCGTCCACGCGGTCCTTGCGCTCCTTCACCTCGACTTCGGTCGCGCCGCCGACGCGGATGACGGCGACGCCGCCCGCCAGCTTCGCCAGACGCTCCTGCAGCTTCTCGCGGTCGTAGTCCGAGGTGGTCTCCTCGATCTGCGCCTTGATCTGCGCGACGCGGGCCTGGATCTCGGTCTTCTTGCCGGCGCCGTCGACGATGGTGGTGTCGTCCTTCGTGATGCGGACCTTCTTGGCCTGGCCGAGCATCGGCAGCTTGACGTTCTCAAGCTTGATGCCGAGGTCTTCGGAGATGACCTGGCCGGCGGTGACGACGGCGATGTCTTCCAGCATCGCCTTGCGGCGGTCGCCGAAGCCCGGGGCCTTCACGGCGGCGATCTTGAGGCCGCCGCGCAGCTTGTTGACGACGAGGGTCGCCAGCGCTTCGCCTTCGATTTCTTCCGCGATGATCAGCAGCGGACGGCCGGTCTGCACGATCGACTCCAGGATCGGCAGCATCGGCTGAAGCGAGGACAGCTTCTTCTCGTGGATGAGGATGTAGGGCTCGTCCAGCTCGGCGACCATCTTCTCGGCGTTGGTGATGAAGTACGGCGAGATGTAGCCGCGGTCGAACTGCATGCCCTCGACGACTTCCAGCTCGGTCTCGGCGGTCTTGGCTTCCTCGACCGTGATCACGCCTTCGTTGCCGACCTTGGCCATCGCTTCGGCGATCATCTTGCCGATCGAGGCTTCGCCGTTGGCCGAAATCGTGCCGACCTGGGCGATCTCGTCGTTCGACTTGACCTTCTTGGAGCGCTTCTTGAGGTCGCCGACGACGACTTCCACCGCCATCTCGATGCCGCGCTTGAGGTCCATCGGGTTACGGCCCGACGACACGGCCTTGTGGCCTTCCTGGACGATCGCCTGGGCGAGCACCGTGGCGGTCGTGGTGCCGTCGCCGGCCAGGTCGTTGGTCTTCGAGGCCACTTCGCGCACCATCTGCGCGCCCATGTTCTCGAACTTGTCCGAGAGCTCGACTTCCTTCGCGACCGTCACGCCGTCCTTGGTGATGCGCGGGGCGCCGAACGACTTCTCGATCACCACGTTGCGGCCCTTGGGGCCCAGCGTCACCTTCACCGCGTTGGCGAGGACGTTGACGCCGTTGAGCATCTTCTCGCGCGCATCGGCCGAGAAGCGGACTTCCTTAGCTGCCATTTCAGTCTTCCTGTCTCTTCAAATGATAAAGACGGCCGATCCTCGGGGGATCAGGCCGCCTTCTTCGACTTCGCCGGGGCGTCGATGACGCCCATGATGTCGGACTCCTTCATGATCAGGAGGTCCTGGCCGTCGACCTTCACTTCCGTGCCCGACCACTTGCCGAACAGGACGCGGTCGCCCGCCTTGACGTCGAGCGCCACGCGCTCGCCCTTGTCGTTCAGCGCGCCGGGGCCGACGGCGACGACTTCGCCTTCCTGCGGCTTCTCCTGGGCGGTGTCGGGAATGATGATCCCGCCGGCGGTCTTGGCCTCTTCCTGGATGCGCTTGACCACCACGCGGTCGTGGAGCGGACGGAAACCCATGCTCTCTCTCCTGAGTTCAGGTGAATTCGGTTATGAACCGCACTGGCACTCACCCGGCGGGAGTGCTAGCAGGCGCCGGGCATGTAGGTCCGCCGGACGGCCCTGTCAAGGGCGGGACGGGGCCGAAAAGCGCCGCCGCGCCGCAGCAAATTCCGATTCCGCATCAAAAGGTTAGCGGCCCCTCCCGGTCGGGGTCCGGCGGGGCGGCTCAGGCCCCCTCGAAGGCGGTGAGGACGTCGCCGACCGCCGGCCCCAGCGTGTCGAGCCGGTAGCCGCCCTCCATCGTGAAGAGGGTCGGCAGCTTCAGCCGGCCGAGCGCCGCGCCCAGCCGCGTGTAGTCGGAGCCCTCCAGGCGGAAGCCGCCCGCCGGATCGCCCGCATAGGTATCGACGCCGAGCGCCACCACCAGCATGTCGGGCGCGAAGGCCCGCACCCGCTCCACCCCCGCCGCCAGCGCCTCGGCATAGGCGGGCCAGAGCGTGTCGGCGGGCAGCGGCAGGTTCAGATTGAAGCCCTCGCCCGCGCCCGCTCCGGTCTCGCCCGCAAAGCCGCTGAAATGGGGGTAGAAGGCGGCCGGATCGCCGTGGATCGAGACCGTCAGCACGTCGGCGCGGGCGTAGAAGATCGCCTGCGTGCCGTTGCCGTGATGCATGTCGACATCGAGGATGGCGACGCGGTGGCCGCGGTCGATCATGCTCTGGGCGGCGATCGCCGCGTTGTTGAGGAAGCAATAGCCGCCATAGAGCTCGGACGCCGCATGGTGGCCGGGCGGACGGCAGAGCGCGAAGGCCGACCGCTCGCCGCGCAGCACGAACTGGGCGGCGGTCAGCGCCGCGTCGGCCGCCTGACGCGCCGCCGTCCAGGTGCCCGCCACGATCGGCGTCGCGGTGTCGAAGCCGTAATAGCCGAGCTGCGCCTCGATGTCCTCGACGCGGGCGGGGCTCATGCCCCGCGCCGGCCAGGCGGAGGGGAAGGCCTCGCGCACCTCGTAGCCGTATTTGGCGACCCAGCGCGGCCAGGCCTGCTCCAGCATGTGGACGAACTCGGCCGCATGGACCCGCAGCACCGGCTCCATGCCGAAGTGAAGCGGCTCGACGATCGGCCCGAGGCCGCGCGCCCGCACCGCGTCCAGCACCAGCTCGGCCCGGGCCGGAACGTCCTTGGCGGGGATGAGCTGCCCGCCCTCGAACTCATGCGCATGGGCATGGGCGAGGTGCAGCGGACTGTAGACCGTCTTCATCGCCGCTCATCTGTGCACGGAATACCCGCCGCGGCGAGCGGGAATTTCGGGCCGCGACAGGGGGCCGCCTACTGGGCGCTCTCCATCGCGTGGCGGTAATAGCCCTCGGCGATCTCGTAGCAGAAGGTCAGCTTGCGGTCCTCGGGCGACCAGTAGGCGTTTTCCTCGCCGCAGGACTCGACGCCGATCGAGATGTCGTGCGGCAGACGCACCATCGCGCGCACCTCGTTCGCCACGACCTCGACCATGCCGGACGTCTTGATGAAGCCGGCGATGGCCTCCTGTCCCTCGGCGGGCTTTCCGTAGACGATGGAGATCTTCGTCTTGGGCGTCTCGCCCTCGGCGAGATAATAGGGCTCCAGCAGCTTGTCCCAGGCGTTGACCGCGTCCTCATAGTCGGTCGCGCAGGATTCCTGGCGTTCGGCCGGCATGCCGGCGTTGTCGGCCGCCTCCTTGTAGCCCTCGGGGTCGGCGCCCACGAGGATGCAGATGACGTTGTAGGCCCGCGCTTCGTCGGGCGAGTGCTCGTCCCAGGGGGTCGCCTCGCCGCCGTCTTCTTCCGAGAACTGGCCGGCGGCGAAATAGTCGTCGGCGACCGCCAGGATCATCGCGTCGAGGACGGGATCGGACTCCTTGCTCACCATGATCACGTTGGCGAAGGTGTCGACCGCGTCTTCTTCCTTGCCGAGGATCGGGATCTCCAGCTCGGATTTCAGCGCGTGGCCGAATTCGTGGAACATCGTGTTGGCGATGTTGCCGAGGATGTAGAGCGCGACGGGCTCCGCTGCGTCCTCCGGCACGGGTTCGGCGTCGGTTAGCAGATATTGGCGGGCCTTCTCGAACGATGTCTTGTAGGGCATCGCGGCGTCCGTCTCCTCGGCCTGCGCCGCCGCGCCGAGCGCCAGCCCCGCCAGGGCGCCGCACACCAATCCCGCCGTCTTCATCGTCGTCATCCAGGAATCCCTTCGTGCGCCTCAGCGCGGCGGGGAGATCATCATGCCTGCCGCCGCCCAGCCATGCGGCGCTTTGACAGGATGTTTGCCGTGCGGCTCCGGCCGCGCTAGGCAGGGACATGCGTATCGGCGTGCTGACCGGCGGCGGCGACGTGCCCGGCCTCAATGTCGCGATCAAGACCGTGGTCCGCGAGGCGGCCCGGCGCGGCTGGTCCGTGCTCGGGCTCCGGCGCGGCTGGGAGGCGCTGGTGCGCTTCGACCAGGCCGATCCGGCGAGCGCCGCCTGGCTGACCACGCTGACGCCCGAACGGGTGCGCACCATCGACCGCACCGGCGGCACGATCCTGCACACTTCGCGCATCGACCCGCACATGCTGCCCGTCGCCGACCTGCCGCCGCATCTGGCGGCGAAGGCTCCGGCGGGGGCCGCGACCTTCGACACGACGCCCCATGTGCTGGAGGCCATCGCCGCGCTGGGGCTCGACGCCCTCATCGTCATCGGCGGCGACGGCACGCTGCGTTACGGCGCGCGCCTGGCGGCCGAGGGGGTGCCCATCGTCACCGTGCCCAAGACGATGGACAACGACGTCTTCGGCACCGACATGTGCATCGGCTTCTCGACCGCCGTCACCCGCTCGGTCGAGGCGATCACCGCGCTGCGCACCACGGCCAGCAGCCACGAGCGGGTGCTGGTGGTCGAACTCTTCGGCCGCCGTTCGGGCGAGACCGCGCTGCTCGCCGGGCTCCTCGCCGACGCCGACCGCACGCTCATCGCCGAGGTCGCGGTCGATCCCGTCCGCCTCGCCACGCTGGTCGCCGCCGACCATGCCGCCAACCCCTCGCGCTACGCCGTCGT
The DNA here is from genome assembly GCA_046348585.1 of Alphaproteobacteria bacterium. Lineage (GTDB taxonomy): Bacteria > Pseudomonadota > Alphaproteobacteria > Micropepsales > Micropepsaceae > JADZAI01. Next base: position 36,338 of record JAXMDZ010000020.1, on the reverse strand, counting down.
CGTCGTCTCGGAAGGGGCGAAGCTGACGGGCGGCGGGGAGATCGAATACGGCGAGCCCGACCCTTACGGCCGCCGCAAGCTCGGCGGGATCGGCGAGGTCCTCAGCGACGAGATCAAGGCCCGCACCGGCCTCGACACCATCGTCCAGCGCCTCGCCTACATGATGCGTTCCGGCCCGCCCGATTCGTTCGACCGGATGCTCGCCACCGCCTTTGCGACCTTCGCCATGGAGCTGGTCGAGGCCCGCGACTTCGGCAAGTTCTGCGCGGTGCAGGGCGGGCGCTATGTCGCGCTGCCCGCCGCGACGCCGGGGGCGGGCGCGCGCACGGTCGATGCCGCCGCGCTCTATGACGCCGAGGCCTGCCGCCCGCGCCTCAAGGGCATCGCCGGCCGCCCGGCCTTCCTCACCTGAGAGCCGCCATGAGCTTCCGCGCCACGCCCGCCCTTCAGCTCAACGCCGCCCTGATCGGCGTTCCCGGCGGCCGCGCGGCGCTGGCGACGCCCGCGCTCGTGGTCGAGCTGGACGTGCTGAAGCGCAACATCGCGGCGATGGCGGCGCTCTGCGCGGAGGCGGGCATCGCGCTGCGCCCGCATGCCAAGACGCACAAATGCGCGACGCTCGCGAAGATGCAGCTCGCGGCCGGGGCGGTGGGCGTGTGCTGCGCCAAGCTGGGCGAGGCGGAGGCGCTGGCCGAAGCCGGGATCGCCGACATCCTCATCACCGCGCCGGTCGTCGCCCCGCAGGCGCTGACCCGGCTGGCGGCGCTCAACGCGGCGATCGGCGGCCTGATGGTGGTCGCCGATCATCCGGCGCTGGTGCCGAAGCTCTCCGCGGCCGCGCGGGCGAGCGGCCGAGCGCTCAAGGTGCTGGTCGATCTCGATCCCGGCCTGCACCGCACCGGCATCCGCCCCGGCGAGGACGCCTATGCGCTCGCCGCGCTGATCGCCGCCGATCCGCATCTCGCCTTCGAGGGCGTGCAGTCCTATGCCGGCCAGATCATGCATATCGGCGACGCCGCCGAGCGGACGGCGAAGGCGGCGGCGGTGACGCGGCTCGTCGCCGAGGCGCGCGACGAACTGACCCGGCGCAATATGCCGCCGCGCATCGTCACCGGCGGCGGCACCGGCACGGTGGCGATCGACCCCGAAGGCGGCGTCTTCACCGAACTCCAGGCCGGCTCCTATGTCTTCATGGACCGCGAATACAACGACGTGTGGGAGAAGGGCGGCGAGCGCGCGCCGTTCGAAACCTCGCTCTACGTCCAGACGACGGTGATCTCGGCCGCCCTGCCGCAGCTGGCGACGACCGATGCGGGCCTCAAATCCTTCGCCTGCGACGCCGGCCCGCCAAAGCTGGCGCGCGGGGCGGGGCCGAGCGCCTCGTATTTCTTCTTCGGCGACGAGCAAGGCGGCGTGCTGTGCGAGAAGGCCGGGGACCGCCCCTATGTCGGCGACGTGCTCGCCTGCGTCGTGCCGCATTGCGACCCGACCGTGAACCTCTACGACGCCCTGCATGTGGTCGAGGGCGACACGCTCGTCGCCATCTGGCCGGTCGAGGCGCGCGGCCGGGGCTTCTAACCCTCGGCCGCCCCTCAGCTGATCGTCGAGCCGCCGTCGATGACGAAGCCCTGGCCGGTGGCGAAAGCCCCGGCCTTCGAGGCGAGGAACACCGCCATGCCGGCGATCTCGTCGGGCTCGCCGATGCGGCGCAGCGGCGCGCCTGCGGTCGAGGCCTTCAGGATCTCGGGCGTTTCCCACAGATAGCGCGCGAAGTCGGTCTTGATGAGGCCGGGCGCGATGGCGTTGGCGCGGATATTGTGCGGCCCGTATTCGACCGCGATGTTGCGCGCCAGCTGGAAGTCCGCCGCCTTCGAGATGCCGTAGGCGCCCAGGATGTTCGAGCCCTTGAGGCCGCCGATGGACGAGACGATGACGATCGCCCCGTCCTTGCGGGCCTTCATTTCGGGGATGACCATGTTGCAGAGCCAGACGTTCGAACGGACGTTGGTCGCCATGATCTTGTCGAAGGCCTCGTCCGGGCAGTCGGCCATCGAGCCGGCGAAGGGATTGATCGCCGCGTTGCAGACCAGAACGTCGATCTTGCCGAGCGCCGCGCGCGTCTTGTCGACCAGCTGCTGAAGCTGTTCCTTGTAGCCGATATTGCAGGGAATGCCGATCGCCGCGCCGGGGAAGTCGGCGTTGATCTCGGCGGTGACGGCCTCGACCGCGTCGGCCTTGCGGCTGGAGACGACGACCTTCGCGCCGTGCTGCGCCATGCGATAGGCGATCGCCTTGCCGATGCCCTTGGTCGAGCCGGTGATGAGCGCGACCTTGCCGGTCAGATCGAACAGGTTCTCGGGCATCGGCGTCTCCCCACGCAGGTTCTTGCATCGGCCTCAAAGGCGGCCGGGACACTGCCGCCCCGCCGTGGCCTTGTCAAAATGACGGGTGGGGAAGGGCGCTCAGTCCTTCAGCGCCGCGTCGATGGCGGCGGCAAGCTCCGGCGCGTCCGGTTCGGTGCGCGAGCCGAACACGCCCTTCAGCGCCCCGTCCTTGCCGATCAGGAATTTGTGGAAGTTCCAGCGCGGCAGGCCCGCCTCGCCGGTCGTTTCCGCCAGCCAGAGATAGAGGGGATGCGCGCCGGGGCCGGTCACCTGGTTCTTGGAGGTCAGCGGAAAGCTGACGCCGTAGCGCATCTCGCAGAACGCCTTGACCTCGCCTTCGCTGCCCGGCTCCTGCGCCCCGAAATCGTTGGAGGGGACGCCCAGCACGACGAGCCCGTCGTCCTTGCGCGCCTCCCAGAGCGCCTGCAACCCCTTGTATTGCGGGGTGAGGCCGCAGGCCGAGGCGGTGTTCACCACCAGCACCGCCTTGCCCGCATACCCGGCGAGGTCGAGCGGCTGGCCCTCGATGGAGGTGAAACTGAAATCGTGCGCGTTGGTCATGGACTCTCCCGGGAGCTGCGCTCCTTACCCTAGGGCAACTGCGTACGTTCACCAAGGTTAACGCTCCATAAACCATCGCCGCGACAGTCTCCGGACGACGGCGGCCGCCGCGAACCGGAGGCCAGCGCCGCAGGGGACAGAATGTCGAACCTCACGGATGCGCTCGTGACGCTGTGCTGCGCCGCCGCCGGCGCTGGGGCCGCGCTCGCGACGCTGAACATGGGCGGAACCCCGGCGGTCGCCGGGGTGATGGGCATCGCCGCCTTCGGCGTCGGCTCGCAGCTTCAGAATGTCGGCATCCGCCGCCGCGACCGGCGCGCGGTGCAGCGCGAACTGATCGCCCTCAAGCGCGCCGACCTCATTCTCTCCGACCAGCTGATGCTGGCGGGCGAGCGCACCGCCGAGAGCTTCGCGAAAGCCGAGGCCGGCCAGAGCGAACGCGAGAGCAAGCTCACCGCCGAATTGAAGCTGCTCGAAACCCTGCTGCGCCAGTTCGCCGAATCGATGGTGCGCCGGGTCCAGTCGGTCGAGACCGCGCTCGCCGAAACCGCCGGCCAGACCCGCCGCCTGCACGACCGCTTGAGCGCCGGACCCGTTCCGGCCGAGGTCGCGCAATTGCCTACCCGCGACGCGGCCGACGCCGCCCGCCTGCTCGATCTGGTGCAGCGCTCGCTGATCGAGAACCGTGTCGATCTCCACGTCCAGCCGGTCGTCAGCCTGCCCCAGCGCAAGCTGCGCTTCTACGAGGCGCTGACGCGGCTGCGCACGCCGGACGGCGCGCTCATCATGCCGGCGCAATATCTTCAGGTGGCCGAGGCGCACGGCCTCATGTCGACCGTCGACAATCTGCTGCTGTTCCGCTGCGTGCAGTTCATCCGCCGCCTGACCGCCCGCCAGCGCGACGTCGGCGTCTTCTGCAACATCTCGCTCGCCTCGCTCAGCGACCTCGCCTTCTTCCCCCAGTTCGTCGATTTCATGCGCGCCCACCGCGACCTCGCCGCGCAGATCGTCTTCGAACTGCCGCAGGCCGCCTTCGACGCGATGGGACCGGCCGAGGAGCAGAACCTGAAGGAGCTGTCCTCCCTCGGCTTCGCCTTCTCGATGGACCGCGTTGCCTCGCTCGATCTCGACATCGAGGCGCTGCGCCGGCGCGGCGTGCGCTTCCTGAAAGTCTCGCCCGCCGTGCTGCTCGACCCGGCGGCGCAGCGCGGACACGGCGTCCGCCTGGAGGACCTGCACGAGATTCTCGCCCGCAACGGCGTCGCGCTGATCGGCGAGAAGATCGAGACCGAACGTCAGGTCGTGGACCTGCTCGACTTCTCGATCGACTACGGCCAGGGCTATCTCTTCGGCGAGCCGCGCCCGCTGAAGGACGACGAACCGGCGCCGCCGCGCGCCGTCGCCGCCGCCGAGGACCGGTCCGCCGCGCCGCAGACCGCCCCGGCCCAGGCCGCCGGCATGTCGGCGCTGTTCCAGGCCCGCGCCCAGCGCCGCGCCGCGGGCTGACCGCCGCCCGCCGGACGCCGCTTTCATCAAGGGACGCCCGCCTTCATCAAGGCTTGGCTTGACGCGCCCGCCCGCCTCGTGCGAGCCGCTGTTCCATTATGACGACGATCTCCGAGATCGCCTCGCTGGGCGATATCGCCGCCGGCTACGACGCCATCCTCTGCGATGTCTGGGGCGTGGTGCATGACGGCAAGTCCGCCTTTCCCGCCGCCGTCGCCGCCCTCGCAAGGTTCCGCGCCGAGCGCGGTCCGGTGCTGCTGCTGTCGAACGCGCCGCGCCCGGGCGAGTCGGTGATCGAGATGCTCGACCATCTGAACGTCCCGCGCGACGCCTATGACGGCATCCTCACCTCCGGCGACGCCACGAGAGCCGAGATGGCGCGCCGGGGCGCGGCCAGCTTCTACCACCTCGGCCCGCCGCGCGACCGTGTGGTCTGGACGGGCCTGCCGGCCGTGGAAACGAAGCTGGACGCGGCGTCGGTGCTGCTCTGCACCGGCCTCGCCGACGACGAGCGCGAAGGCCCGGACGATTACAAGGAATTGCTCGCCGCCGCGCGGGCCCGCGATCTGCCGATGATCTGCGCCAATCCGGACATCAAGGTCCATCGCGGCGCGCGGCTCATCTGGTGCGCCGGAGCGGTCGCCGCCGCCTACGAGGCGATCGGCGGCCATGTCGTCTATTTCGGCAAGCCGCACCCGCCGATCTACGCCCAGGCGCTCGCCCGGCTCGGCGATCTCGCCGGGCGGACGCTGGAGGCGACGCGCATCCTCGCCGTCGGCGACGGCATGCACACCGACATTCTGGGCGCTAACCGCACCGGCATCGACGCGCTGCTGATCTCGTCGGGCATCCATGCCGAACGCTTCGGCGCGGCCCCTGACGCCCCGGAAGCCCGGCGTGTCGCGGCGGAACTCGACGGCGAGGATTTGTTCGCCGTCGCCTTCCAGCCCCGTTTGAAGTGGTGAGTGGCTTTCGATAGGGTCCGCCGCCCTATCGCCATTCGCCATCGGAGACGCGCGTGACCGTTTACGCCGAAGACATCGAGATCGGCCAGTCGGCCAGCTATGCCCGCACCGTGACCGAGAAGGACATCGCGCTGTTCGGCGAGGCGACCGGCGACATGAATCCCGTCCATTTCGACGAGGCCTATGCCGCGACGACGCCGTTCAAGACGCGCATCGCCCACGGCATGCTGACGGCGGGCTATTTCTCCGCCGTGCTGGGCACGAAGCTGCCCGGCGCCGGGTCGGTCTATGTCGCGCAGACGCTCGCCTTCAAGGCGCCGGTGCGCATCGGCGACGCGGTGACGGCGACCTGCACCGTGACGGCGAAGGATCGCCGTCGGGTGACGCTCGCCTGCGTCGCCACGGTCGGCGAGACGGTCGTCGCCGAGGGCGAGGCGGTGCTGCTCGCCCCCGCCCGCCCCAAGGCCTGACCCTTTGATCGTCGCACGCCACTGCGACGCCTTGCCCGAAGCGGCGCGCGGCGGCGTCGTCGCCATCGGCAATTTCGACGGCGTGCATCGCGGCCATCAGGCGCTGATCGCGGCCGGGCAGGCGGAGGCGCGGGCCATCGGCGCGCCCTTCGGCGTCCTCGCCTTCGAGCCGCACCCGCAGGACTTCTTCCGCCGCCGCACCGAAAAGTTCCGCCTGACGCCCTTCCGCCCCAAGGCCGGCGCGCTGAAGGCGCTGGGCGTCGATGCGCTCTATGCGCTGCCCTTCAACGCCGCCATCGCGGCGATGACCGCGGACGCATTCATCGACGAGATTTTGGTGCGCCGCCTCGCCGTCCGCCATGTGCTGATCGGCGCCGACTTCCAGTTCGGCAAGGACCGCGCCGGCACCGCCGCGACGCTGAAGGCCGCGGGCGCGCGGCACGGCTTCGGCGTCACGATCTTCACGCCGGTCGCGGCCCATGGCGAGGCCAAGATCTCGTCCACCGACATCCGCACCGCGCTGAAGGAGGGCCGCCCGTCCGAGGCGGCGCGTCTGCTCGGCCATTGGTGGACGGTTTCCGGCCACGTCCATCACGGCGACAAGCGCGGCCGGACCATCGGCTTTCCCACCGCCAACGTCTCGCTCAAGGGCTATCTGGAACCGGCGCTCGGCGTCTATGCGGTGCGGGTGACGGCGGGCGAGGGGCGCTTCGACGCGGTCGCCAATTTCGGCCGCCGCCCCACCTTCGACAAGCAGGACACGCTGCTGGAAGTGCATCTCTTTGACTTCGCGGGCGATCTCTACGGCCGTCAGGTCGATGTCGCCTTCGTCGGCTATATCCGCCCCGAGCGCCGCTTCGACGGGCTGGAGAGCCTCAAAGCCCAGATCCAGGCGGACGGGGCCGAGGCCCGCCGCATCCTCGCCGCCACCGAAGGCGTGCCGCCGCTTTGACTCCACGGAATCCGGCCTGTTACAAGCCGCCCATGGACCGCTTCGGCCGCCTCGCGCTGCGAATTACCGGCCCGGCCGCGCTCTGACGCCGGCCGGGGAGCACCCGCACGCCCTTATCGCCAGCCCTTCAAGGACAGACCCCAGATCAGGGTCGCACGCCTCACATGACCGACAGCCCGAAGCCCGAAAAGAAGCCGAACCCCTACAAGGACACCGTCTTCCTGCCCAAGACCGCCTTCCCGATGAAGGCGGGTCTGCCCAAATCCGAACCCGAATGGCTCGCCCGCTGGAAGGCGACCGACCTCTACGCCCGCCAGCGCGCGGCGGCGAAGGACCGTCCGCTGTTCGTGCAGCATGACGGCCCGCCCTACGCCAACGGCAACATCCATCTCGGCACCGCCTTCAACAAGATCCTCAAGGACTTCGTCTCGCGCTCGCAGAACATGCTGGGCCGCAACGCGCCTTACGTGCATGGCTGGGACTGCCACGGCCTGCCGATCGAGTGGAAGGTCGAGGAGCAGTATCGCGCCAAGGGCAAGAACAAGGACGACATCCCGGTTTCCGAGTTCCGCGCCGAATGCCGCGCCTTCGCCAGCCACTGGCTGGACGTGCAGCGCGGCGAGTTCCGCCGCCTCGGCGGCACCGGCGACTGGGACCATCCCTACACGACGATGGACTATCGCGCCGAGGCGCGCATCGTCGGCGAATTGCTGACCTTCGCCCGCCACGGCCTGCTCTATCGCGGCTCCAAGCCGGTGATGTGGTCGCCGGTCGAGCGCACCGCGCTCGCCGAAGCCGAGATCGAATACCACGACAAGAACTCGCCCCAGATCTGGGTGAAGTTCCCGGTCGTGAAGGGGCCTGAGGCGCTTCTCGGCGCCCGCGTCGTCATCTGGACGACGACGCCCTGGACCATCCCCGGCAACCGCGCCGTCTCGTATTCGCCGTCGATCGCCTATGGCGTCTATGAGGCCGAAGGCCATGGACGGCTGGTGGTCGCCGACAATCTGGCCGGGCAGATGGCCAAGGACGGCGGCGTCGCCTTCGTTCGCGTCGCCGACGCCCCGGCGCTCGATGGCGTCGTGCTCGCCCATCCCTTCCGCGGCCACGGCTACGATTTCGACGTGCCGCTGCTCTCCGGCGAGCACGTCACCGACGACACCGGCACCGGCTTCGTCCACACCGCGCCCGGCCATGGCGTCGACGACTACGAGGTCTGGCTGAAGTCCGGCCGCTCGTCCAAGGACATCCCCGACACGGTCGGGCCTGAGGGCGAATATCTCGCCCACGTGCCGCTCTTCGCGGGCCTTAAGATCCTCAAGGACGACGGCAAGGACGGACCCGCAAACGCCGCGGTGATCGAGAAGCTGAAGGAAGCCGGCGCGCTCTTCGCGTCGGGCCGCTTCCAGCACTCCTATCCGCACTCCTGGCGCTCGCGCGCGCCCATCATCTTCCGCAACACGCCGCAATGGTTCGCGCCGATGGACAAGCCCTTCGCCATCCCCGGCGAGGCGGGCGCGGCCAGGACGCTGCGCCAGCGCGCGTTGGAGTCGATCGATGCGACGGCGTTCTTCCCCGAACAGGGCCGCAACCGCCTGCGCTCGATGGTCGAGACGCGGCCCGACTGGGTGCTCTCGCGCCAGCGCGCCTGGGGCGTGCCGCTGACGCTCTTCGTCCACAAGACGACCGGCGAGATCCTGGTCGACGAGGCGGTCAACGCCCGCATCCTCGCGGCGGTCGAGGCGGAAGGGGCCGACGCCTGGTATGTGCGCGACCCGCAGGACTTCCTGGGCGACGCCTACGCCGCCGCCGACTACGAGCAGGTGAAGGACATCCTCGACGTCTGGTTCGATTCCGGCTCCACCCACGCCTTCGTGCTCGACGAGCCGATCGAGCCGGGCTGGACCAAGGGCTGGCCGGCCGATCTCTACCTCGAAGGCTCCGACCAGCATCGCGGCTGGTTCCAGTCCTCGCTTCTGCAGGGCTGCGGCACGCGCGGCCGCGCGCCCTTCCGCGCGATCATGACCCACGGCTTCATCGTCGACGGCAAGGGCCTGAAGATGTCGAAGTCGCTCGGCAACACGATCTCGCCGGTCGATGTGTGCAACGAGCAGGGCGCCGACATTCTGCGGCTGTGGGCGGCGAGCGCCGACTACGGCATGGACCCGCCGCTCGACAAGACGATCCTGGCGGGCAGCGCCGAGGCCTATCGCAAGCTGCGCAACACGCTGCGCTATCTGCTGGGCGCGCTCGACGGCTATACGGCCGCCGAGGCGGTCGCCCCGGCCGACATGCCCGAGCTCGAGCGCTACATGCTCCACCGCCTCGCCGAGGTGGAGGACGAGGTGCGGGCCGGCTACGCCTCGTTCGACTTCATCCGCGTCTCCAAGGCGGTCGGCGTCTTCGCCACCAACGACCTTTCGGCGTTCTATTTCGACGTCCGCAAGGACGCGCTCTATTGCGACGCGCCCTTCAGCCTGCGCCGCCGGGCGAGCCGCACGGTCATGGATCTGACTTTCCACGCGCTCGTCACCTGGCTTGCGCCGATCGTTCCGTTCACCGCCGAGGAAGCGTTCCTGACCCGCTTCCCCAGCGAGACCGACAGCGTCCATCTGCGTACCTTCTGGACCGCACCTGAGGGCAGCCGCGACGCGGCGCTCGCCGCCAGGTGGGAGCGCATCCGCACGCTCCGCCGCGTCGTCACCGGCGCGCTCGAAATCGCCCGCCGCGACAAGACGATCGGGGCGAGCCTCGAAGCGGCGCCGACGCTCGCGCTTGCCGACCCCGCCGACGCGGCGCTGCTTCAGGGCGTCGATCTCGCCGAGATCGCCATCACCTCCGCCGCCCATGTCGCGGCCGGAGCGGCGGGCGAGGGCAGCTTTGCGCTCGAGGATGTGCCGGGGGCCCGGGTCAGCTTCGCCAAGGCCGAGGGCGGCAAATGCGTGCGCTGCTGGCGCGTGCTGCCGGAAGTCGGGTCCGAGGCCGACCACCCCGAACTCTGCGGCCGCTGCGCCGAGGCGGTGCGTCTTCTGCCGCCGGCCGGGGAGGGGGCGTGACCGCCGCCGCCCGCCGGTCGCACCGCTTCGCCGCCTTCGGCCTCGCCGTCGCGGCCCTCGTCTTCGCCGCCGACCAGGCGTCGAAGGCCTGGGTCCTCTACGGCCTCCGCTTCATCGACTGCCCGGTCTGCGCGCCGGTCGAGATCGCGCCCTTCTTCGACCTGACGATGGTCTGGAACCGGGGCATTTCCTACGGCCTGCTGCCGGCGGGCAGTCCGCTCGGGGTCTGGTTGCTGATCGGCTTCTCGCTGGGCATGAGCGTGGTCCTGACCTGGTGGCTGTTCCGGGCGGAGGGCCGCTGGCTCGCCCTCGGCCTCGGCCTGGTGGTCGGGGGGGCGCTCGGGAATGTGATCGACCGCTTCGTTTATGGCGCGGTGGCCGACTTTTTCCATTTCCACGCCTTCGGTAAATCTTGGTATGTCTTCAACGTCGCGGACGCCGCCATCGTGATGGGTGTGGTGGGCATTCTGATCGACGCCCTGTTTATCGCCCGGCCCGCCAAGGCGCCGGAACTGGAAGGTGTCTCCGACGATGCGCGTTAGTCTGACCCCGTCGAAATTCGCTTTGGCCGCCGCCCTCATCGGCGCGGCCGCCGCCCTCAGCGCCTGCGACACGGTGTCGGAGGCGATGGGCATCGGCAAACTGCCGCCCGACGAATACGCGGTCGCCCCGCGCCGCCCGCTCGCCATGCCGCCCGATCTCGAACTGCGCGCGCCGCAGCCGGGCGCCCCGGCCGCCGCCGACATCGACGCGCGCTCGGTCGCCGCGCAGGCGCTGGCGACCTCCGGCCAGAACGCCGGTGAAACCCCGGCCGCCCCGCCGCCCGAGACCGACGAGTCGGGCCGCGTGATGACCACCACCCCGCCGACGGGTCAGTAAGCGGTGGCCGGCCGCATCCTGACGCGCGGGCGGGCGCTCGCGCTCGCGGCCGCTTTCCTCGTCGCGCCCGCCGCGGCCGAGGACGATGCCTTCAAGGCGCACGAGTTCAGCCTCGCCAACGGCATGCAGGTGGTCGTCATCCCCGACCACCGCGCCCCCGTCGTCACCCATCAGGTGTGGTTCCGTACCGGCAGCACCGACGATCCGCGCGACGCCGGTGGCATCGCGCATTTCTTCGAGCACCTGATGTTCCGCGGCACGCCCAAGGTGCCCGACCAGCAGTTCGACGCGATCGTCACGCGCAACGGCGGCCAGAACAACGCCAACACCTCCTACGACCGCACCGTCTATTACGAGCGCGTCGCCAAGGACCGGCTCGGCCTGATGATGGAGCTGGACGCCGACCGGATGGCGAACCTGATCATCGACGACGCGACGGTGACTTCCGAGCGCCAGGTGATCCTCGAGGAGCGCAACCAGCGCACCGACAACAATCCCGAGAGCCTCTTCTGGGAACAGATGCAGGCGGCGCTCTTTGTCGCCCATCCCTACGGCATTCCGGTGATCGGCTGGCGCAGCGAGATCGAGGGCCTGACGACAGAGGAGGCGCGCAGCTTCTACGACGCCCATTACGGCCCCAACAACGCGATCCTCGTGGTCGCGGGCGACGTCACGGTCGACGAGGTGAAGGCTCTCGCCGAGCAGTATTACGGCCCGTTGCCGGCCCGCACGCTGGTGCCCCGCGTCCGCCCGCAGGAGCCGCCGCCGCTCGCCGCCCGGCGCGTCGCGATGCGCGATCCGCGCGTCGCGGTGCCGGCCTTCGCGCGCTTCTATCTCGCGCCCAGCTACACCTCCGCCAAGGACGGCGAGGCCTACGCGCTCCAGGTCATGGCCTATGTGCTGGCCGGTTCGGGCGACACCTCCCGGCTCGGTCTCGCGCTGGTGAAGGGGTCGAAGACCGCGACCTCGATTTCCTCCTGGTATGACGGCGACGGCCTCGACGACCGCATGGTCGGCCTCTACGGCCAGCCCGCCGACGGCAAGAGCGCGGCCGAGCTGGAAGCCGCGGTCGATGCGGAACTCGCCAAGTTCCTCGCCGAAGGACCGAGCGAGGACGAAATCGCCCGCGCCAAGAGCGTCCTCGTCGCCAACGCCATCTATGCCCGCGACAGCCAGGAAGGCATGGCGAACTATTACGGCGAGGGGCTGGCGGAGGGCCTCACCGTCGCCGATCTCGACGCCTGGGCGGATCGCATCCAGGCCGTCACCGCCGATCAGGTGAAGGCCGTTGCCGCCAAATATCTTACGCCCGCCCGCTCGGTCACCGGCATTCTCGAACCCGAAGCCGCACCCGCCGAACCCGCCGCCGGAGGCCAGCCATGAGCCTGCTCGCCCGTTCGGCCGCAATCCTCGCCGGGGCGCTCGCGCTGCTCTGGCCGGCGGCGGCCATGGACATCCAGTCGGTCAGAAGCCCCGGTGGCATCGAAGCCTGGCTGGTGGAGGAACACGGCCTGCCGATCATCTCGATCGAGGCCGGTTTCGACGGCGGCGCGCGGCTCGATCCCGACGGCAAGGCGGGCCTCGCGCTTCTGGTCTCCACGCTGATGAACGAGGGCGCGGGCGACTACGATTCCACCGCGTTCGCCCAGAAGATGCAGGACAAGGCGATCAGCTTCGGCGGTTCGGCCGACATCGACGCCTTCTATCTGTCGTTGACGACGCTGACCGCCAACAAGGCGGACGCCTTCGAACTGATGCGCCTCGCCGTCGCCAGCCCGCGCTTCGATCAGGAAGCGATCGACCGGATGAAGGCGCAGATGTTCGCCAGCCAGAAAGAGGCCGACGAGGATCCCAGTTCCATCGCCGGCAACACCTGGTCGGAACGCGCCTTCCCCGGCCACCCCTACGGCCGCCGCGTCGAAGGCACCGCCGAATCGCTCGCCGCCGTGACCCGCGACGACATCGTCGATTTCATGCGCTCGCGCCTCGGCCGCGACCGGCTGAAGGTCGTGGTGGTCGGCGACATCTCGGCCGCCGAACTCGGGCCGCTGCTCGACACGCTGTTCGCCGCCATCCCGGCGACCCGCGCCGCGACCGATCCGGGCGAGGCGGCGATGCAGAACGGCGGCAAGCTCGAGATCGTCGACCACGACATCCCGCAGAGCGTCGTCGTCTTCGGCGCGCCGGGCCTCAAGATGACCGATCCCGACTACCGGGCGGCGCAGGTCATGAACTACGTCATGGGCGGCGGCGGCTTCGCCTCGCGCATGATGAAGGAAGTGCGCGTCAAGCGCGGCCTCGCCTACGGCATCTATACCGGCCTTGCGGGCTACCGCTTCGCCGACACGCTGACCGGCACGGTCGGCACCGACAATGCCCGCGTGAAGGACACGATCGACATCACCAAGGCCGAGATCGTGAAGATGCGCGACGGCGGCGTGACCGACGAGGAACTCGCCGACGCCAAGGCCTATCTCACCGGCTCCTACGCGCTCGGCTTCGACTCCAACGCCAAGATCGCCGACCGGCTGCTCGGCCTCTATCTCGCCGGTTTCGACACCGGCTACGTCAACCGCCGCAACAGCGAGATCGAGGCGGTGACCAAGGATCAGGTGACCGCCGTCGCCAAGCGGCTGCTCAATCCGGACGCCTTCTACTGGGTGGTCGTCGGCAAGCCCCAGGGCCTGCAATAGCGGCGAGGGGCGTGCCGTTCTCATCCTGAGGCGCGATCCGAAGGATCGCGTCTCGAAGGACGCACGGCGTTTCCCCGCGTCCCCGAACGCTCTAAACTCGCGCCATGACTCTCCCCTACGTCCAGGATCTCCGCCATTGCTTCCCGGCCCAGTCCGGGCCGCATCCGCTCGGCCACGAGGCCTATGAGGCCCATCTGGCGGCGCTGAAGCCGCATCTCCAGGCGCTGCGCGACAGCGCCCGGGCCGGCGGCCAGCCGCTCTACGAAATCGTCCGCCGCCGCGACGATCTCGCCGCCGCCGAACCGGTGGTCGCGCATCTGCTGAAGAACACGACCGACCTCTGCCTTCTTGGCGTCGGCGGCTCCGGCCTCGGGGCGCAGGCGGTGGCGCAGCTCAAGGGCTGGCGCACCCCCGGCGTGATGGATCGCATCGGCGACATGCGCTTCCACGTCTTCGACAATCTCGACGGCGCGACCTTCGCCCACGCGCTGACGGCGCTCGATCTGAGGACCACCCGCTTTCTCGTCGTCTCCAAGTCCGGCTCGACCGGCGAGACGATGATGCAGGCCCTCGCCGCCGCCGAGGCGCTCAAAGCGGCGGGCGGCGGCAAATATCTCGCCCAGCATTTCGCCGTGCTGACCGAGCCGACCGCCAACAATCCGGCCCGCAAATTCGCCGAGGAGATCGGCGCGCCGGCGCTCGACCATCCGCTCGACATCGGCGGGCGCTATTCGGTGCTGACGCTGGTCGGTCTGCTGCCCGCCCTGCTGCTGGGCCTCGACGCCGCCGCCTTCCGCGAGGGGGCCGAGGCGGTGTGGGACCGCGTCCTCGCCGCCGACGACGCTGAGCCGGTCGCCGGCGCGGCCCTCGCCATCGCGGCGGCCGATACCGGGTTCGGCGAGCTGGTGCTGATGCCCTATGGCGACCGCTTCGACCGCTTCGGGGCCTGGTGGCGTCAGCTCTGGGCGGAAAGCGTCGGCAAGGACGGCAAGGGCCAGGCGGCCTCGACCGCGCTCGGCCCGGTCGACCAGCACAGCCAGCTCCAGCTCTATCTCGACGGCCCCAATGTGCGCGCCTTCACCGTGCTGTCGGCGGCGCAGAGCGGCGAGGGCCATCGCCCCGATCCCGCCTTCGCCGAGCGCCTCGGCGTCGGCTATCTCGGCGGCCACGCGCTCGGCGATCTCGTCGCCGCGCAGACCCGGGCGACCGCCGAAACGCTCGCCCGGCGCGGCCGCCCGGTCCGCACCATGAGCGTCGAGAAGCTGGACGAACGCGCCATGGGCGCGCTCTTCATGCACTTCATGCTCGAAACCATCCTCGCCGCCCGCCTGATGGAGGTCGATCCGCTCGACCAGCCGGCGGTCGAGGAAGGCAAGCGGCTGGCGCGCGCCTATCTGGCGCAGGCCCGCGCCGGATGACCATTCGCCGGCTCAGCGAAGGCACGATCAACCGCATCGCCGCGGGCGAGGTGATCGAGCGCCCGGCCGCGGCGGTGAAGGAACTGGTCGAAAACGCGCTCGACGCCGGGGCGCGGCGCATCGAGATCGCCATCGCCGGCGGCGGCCTGACGCTGATCCGCGTCGCCGACGACGGCAAGGGCATGACGGACGAGGACCTGTCGCTCGCGGTGCTGCGCCACGCGACCTCGAAGCTGCCCGTCGCCGCCGACGGCGCCGACGACCTCACCGAGATCGCCACGCTCGGCTTTCGCGGCGAGGCGCTGCCCTCAATCGGATCGGTCGCCCGCCTCACCATCGACAGCCGCACGGCCGGGAGCGCGGAGGCCTGGCGCATCGCGGTCGACGGCGGCGCGACCGGCGCGCCGCAGCCGGTCGCCTTCCTGGGGGCCGGCGGCCACGGCACGCGGGTCGAGGCGCGCGATCTCTTCTTCGCGACGCCCGCGCGCCTCAAGTTCATGAAATCGCCGCGCACCGAATCGCAGGCCGTCGCCGACACCGTGAAGCGCCTCGCCATGGCCGCGCCCGAAGTCGCCTTCCGCCTGGAGGACGAGGGCCGCACGATCCTCGACCTGCCGGCCGAACGGCCCGGCCCCGACGGCTGGCTCGCCCGCATCGCGGCGATCCTCGGCCCCAGCTTCCGCCCCAACGCGCTCGGCTTCGACATCGCCAAGACCGAAGCGCGGGTCTTCGGCTTCGCGGGCGTGCCGACCTTCAACCGGGGCAACGCCCAGCACCAGTTCCTGTTCGTCAACGGCCGCGCCGTGAAGGATCGCCTGCTGACCGGCGCGGTGCGCGGCGCCTATGCCGATTTCCTGGCGCATGACCGCCATGCGGTCGCCGTCGTCTTCGTGGAAACCGCGCCGGCCGATGTCGACGTCAACGTCCATCCGGCGAAGGCCGAGGTGCGATTCCGCGACGGCCCCTCGGTGCGCGGCCTCATCGTCAACGCGCTGCGCCAGACGCTGGAGCGCGCCGGACACCGCGCCGCGACCACCGTGTCGGCCTCCGTGGTCGAGGCCTTCCGCACGCCCTCGCCGCCGCCGCAACCGGCCTTTCCGGCCTTCTACGGCCCGCTGCCGCCGCGCGCCGGTCTGGCGGAGACGGGCCTTGCCTATGCCGCGCCGCCGCCCGCCGAAGTGCTGGAGATGGTGCGCGACTTCGCTCCCGCCGCGCGGGTGGCGGGCGAGGCGGCGGGCGAATTGCGCCGCTATCCGCTCGGCGTCGCGCGGGGACAGGTGCACAACACCTATGTCGTCGCCGAAACCGAAGACGGCCTCGTCATCGTCGATCAGCACGCGGCGCACGAACGCCTCGTCTACGAGAAGATGAAGGCGGCGCTCGCCGAGGGCGGGGCGCAGCGCCAGATGCTGCTGACGCCGGAGATCGTCGAACTCGATCCCGCCTCGGCCGAGCGCGTTCTTCAGCATGCGGACGATCTCGCCCGGCTCGGCCTGGTGGTCGAGGATTTCGGCCCCGGCGCGCTGGCGGTGCGCGAGACGCCCGCGCTGCTCGGCGACGCCGACGTGCAAGGCCTCGTCCGCGACCTCGCCGACGAGATCGCCGAACACGGCCAGGCCTTCGGCCTGAAGGAAAGGCTGGACGAGATCTGCGGCACCATGGCCTGCCACGGCTCGGTGCGCGCAGGCCGCCGCCTCACGGCGGAGGAGATGAACGCGCTGCTCCGCGAGATGGAGGCGACGCCGCATTCGGGCCAGTGCAACCACGGCCGCCCGACCTATGTGGAACTGAAGCTCGCCGACATCGAACGGCTGTTCGGGCGGCGCTGAGCGTCACCCCGCCTTCAGCACCGTCACCCGCGTCTCGCCATAGACGCGGTCGTCCAGCGTCTCGAAGCCTTCCACCGCAAGCCCCGGCTCGTCCGCCGCCGTCTCGGCGACGATCAGCGCGTTCGGCGCCAGCCAGCCGCCCCGCCGCGCGCTCGCCAGCGCCTTCTCGGTCAGGCCCTTGCGATAGGGCGCGTCGCAGAAGACGAGCCCGAACGGCCCGCCCGCATTGCCCGGCATCGGCCCCAGATCGGTCGCGTCGCGCTTCCAGATCTTGGTCGCCCCGGTCAGGCTCAGCGCCTCGACATTCTCGCGCTGCAGGGCGCGGCTGTCGGCGTCGGCATCGACGAAGAGGCACCATTTCGCCCCCCGCGAGATCGCCTCGCAGCCGAGCGCCCCCGTCCCGGCGAAGAGGTCGAGCACCCGCGCCTCCTCCAGCGTGAAGCCGATGCCGAAATCGTTGTGGGCGAGGATGTTGAAGAGGCTCTCGCGCACCCGGTCGGAGGTCGGGCGCACGCGCAGATCGGCGGGCGAGACCAGCCCCTTGCCGCGCAGCCGTCCGCCGACGATGCGCATCAGCGCGGCGTCCGGGGCTTGGGTCCCCGCGTGTCCTTCGCGCCCGGCCCGTCGCGCCGCGTCGGACCCTTGTGCACCGGCTTGCCGCGCGGCGGCGCGCCATGGCCGCCGGGCTTGCCCCGCTTCGCGTCGGGCCGCCGCGTGTCCAGCGCGTGCGGCGTGCGCTCGGCCCGCTCGCGGACGGGGC
The DNA here is from genome assembly GCA_046348585.1 of Alphaproteobacteria bacterium. Taxonomy (GTDB): domain Bacteria; phylum Pseudomonadota; class Alphaproteobacteria; order Micropepsales; family Micropepsaceae; genus JADZAI01. Next base: position 18,865 of record JAXMDZ010000020.1, on the reverse strand, counting down.
GCGGGGCCGGTTTCGCACCGGCGGCCGCGACCGGGGCGATCGCCCGCGGCGTCCCGGCGCCGGCCATGCGGCTCGGGTTCTTGGCGAGGCCGAGCTGTTCCTTCAGCACCTTGCCGCTCACCTCCGCGACTTCCCCCTCGCCGAGATCGCCCAGCTGGAACGGCCCGTAGGCGACGCGGATGAGCCGCGAGACCTTCAGCCCCAGATGCTCGAACACCTTGCGCACTTCGCGGTTCTTGCCTTCGCGCAAGGAAACCATCGCCCACGAGTTCTGCCCCTTGGAGCGTTCCAGCACCGCCTCGATGGGGCCGTAGCGCACGCCGTCGGCGGTGATTCCGTGCTTCAGCTTGTCGAGTTCGTCCTGGCCGACATTGCCGAAGAAGCGCACGCGGTAGCGGCGCAGCCAGCCGGTCTCCGGCAGTTCCAGCCGGCGGGCGAGCGCCCCGTCATTGGTCAGCAGCAGCAGGCCTTCCGAAGTGAGGTCCAACCGCCCGACCGAGATCACCCGCGGCATCCCCGGCGGCAGGCTGTCGAACACGGTCAACCGCCCCTTCTCGTCGCGGTGAGTGGTCACCAGGCCCGGCGGCTTGTGATAGCGCCACAGCCGTGTCGGCTCTGCCCCGGCCACGACCTTGCCGTCGACCTGGATGATCGCCCCCGGCGGCACCTTGAAGGCGGGGGTGGTCAGCGTTTCGCCCCCGACTTTCACCCGGCCCTCGGCGATCATCTTCTCGGCGTCCCGCCGCGAGGCGACGCCCGCCCGTGCCAGCACCTTCGCGATGCGCTCGCCGCCGTCCGGCGCTTCCGTCTTGCTCTCGTCCGTCATGGCGCGCTTGTAGCAGAGGATCGCGGCCTTGTTCATCGCCGTCTCGTCCCTGTGCTAGACTTCGCCCATGACCACCGACCCGCACGACCCGATGCACATCGCCATGATCGCCGCCGAGGCCGCCGCCGCCCGGGGGGAGGTCCCGGTGGGGGCGGTCGTGGTCGGGCCGGACGGCAAGATCGTCGCTCAGGCCGGCAATCGCACGCTCGAACTGAAAGACCCGACCGCCCATGCCGAGATGCTGGCGATCCGCGAGGCGGCCGCGGCGCTGAACAACGAGCGGCTGACCGGCTGCGACCTCTATGTGACGCTGGAGCCCTGCGCGATGTGCGCCGGGGCGATCTCGTTCGCCCGCATCCGCACCCTCCATTTCGCGGCGTCAGACCCCAAGATGGGCGGCGTCCTCCATGGCGGGCGGTTCTTCGAGCAGCCGACCTGCCATCACCGGCCGGAAATCGAGCAGGGCCATCTCGCCCATGCCTCGGCGGATCTGCTCAAGGCTTTCTTCCGCGCCCGGCGCGGCTGACCGGCCCCGCCGCCCCGGCGAACAGGCGCAGCAATTCGGCCCGCATCCACTGGCTGCCCGGATCGCTCTCGGCGTTGCGGTGCCAGTAGAGCAGCGACTCGACGGTCGGGGCGGGGAAGGGCAGTTCCTTGATCGTCACGTCCTGTCCTTCGGCGAGCAGCTGCGGCGCGCAGGCGACAAGATCGCTCGTCCTCACCACCTCCATCGCCATCTGGAAGGTCGGCACACGCAGCGCCATCGAGGGCGCGCGGCCCAACCGGGCGAGCGCCGCCTCGATCAGCGTCCGCCCGCGCCGCCGCCCTGATATGGCGATCTGGCGCAGCGCCACGAAGCGCTCCAGCGTCATCGCCCCGCGCCCCGCCGGATGGCCGCGCCGCAGCACGCAGACATAACGGTCGGCGATCAGCGGCGCGCTGGACAGGTCGGACCGCGCCATCTGCGGAATGTCGATGGCGAGGTCGAGCGTCCCGGCCGCCAGTTCCGGCGCGATCTCGGCCCGATCGACCAGATGGCACTGCACCTGGACATGCGGCGCCGCCGCCGCCAGCCGCCGCGCCAGGGCCGGCAGCAGCATGGCGGCCGAGGTGTCGCGCAGGGCGATGTGGAAGACGCGGTCCGAAATCGCCGGATCGAAGGCGGTGCGCTGGTCGAGCCCGCTGCGCAGCCTGGCGAGCGCCTGGCGCACCGGGCCGATCAGGCTCTGCGACACCGCGGTCGGGACCATCGCGCCGCCGCGCCTCTCGAACAGCGGATCGCCGAAGGTCGCGCGCAGCCTTGCGAGCGCATTGCTCACCGCCGGCTGGGTGACGCTCAGGATGTCGGCCGCCCGCGTCAGATTGCGCTCGGCATAGATCGCCTCGAACGCGACGAACAGGTTGAGATCGATCCCGGTCAGTTTCAGGGCGGAAGGGGCGGCGGCCATCTTCATCACCGTTCGTGATGATGGACATTCACACAATAAACTTCCGTCATAAAGCCCGCTCGGCTACCTAGCCGCATCCGGCGCGCCCCGGCGGGCCGCGCTGGCGCGTGCGCCGCACGCGGGTCTAGAGTTCGCGCCGTCACGGCAAGGTTCGGCGAGAAACCAAGGGAGAGAGCCATGAATTTCGAGCACACGGCGAAGGTGAAGGATCTGATCGCCAGGGTCAGCGACTTCATGGACCGCTACGTCTATCCGGCCGAGGAGACCTACAACGCCGAGATGGCGGCCGCCCGCAAGGCCGGCAATCCCTGGATCGTCGTGAAGGTGCTGGAGGAGCTGAAGGAGAAGGCGCGGGCCGCGGGCCTGTGGAACCTTTTCCTGCCCGAAAGCCATCTGGGCGGCGGCCTCACCAATCTCGAATACGCCCCGCTCGCCGAGATCATGGGTCGCGTCGGCTTCGCCTCCGAGGTCTTCAACTGCTCGGCCCCCGACACCGGCAACATGGAAGTCTTCGAGCGCTACGGCGCCGACTGGATGAAGGAGAAATACCTCAAGCCGCTGCTCGCCGGCGAGATCCGCTCCGCCTTCATCATGACCGAACCGGCCGTCGCCTCGTCCGACGCCTCGAACATCGAGACGCGCATCGAGCGCAAGGGCGACAAATACGTCATCAACGGCCGCAAATGGTGGTCCTCGGGGGTCGGCGATCCGCGCTGCAAGGTGATGATCGTGATGGGCAAGACCGACCCGTCGGCCGACAAATACCGCCAGCAGAGCCAGGTCGTCGTGCCGATGGACGCCAAGGGCGTCGAGATCGTCCGCATGCTCCCCGTCTTCGGCTATGACGACGCCCCGCACGGCCACGGCGAGATCGTCTTCAAGGACGTCGAGGTGCCGGTCGAGAACGTCATCCTCGGCGAGGGCCGCGGCTTCGAGATCGCCCAGGGCCGCCTCGGGCCGGGCCGCATCCACCACTGCATGCGCACCATCGGCGTCGCCGAGCGGGCGCTGGAGAGCATGTGCAAGCGCCTGCTCACCCGCGTCGCCTTCGGCAAGAAGATCGCCGACCATTCGGTGTGGGAACAGCGCGTCGCCGACGCCCGCATCAATATCGAGATGACGCGCCTGCTCTGCCTGAAGGCCGCCGACATGATGGACAAGGCCGGCAACAAGGTCGCCCGCACCGAGATCGCGATGATCAAGGTGGCGGCCCCCAGCATGGCGCTGAAGGTCATCGACGACGCGATCCAGGCCTGGGGCGGGGCCGGCGTCACCACCGATCCCGGCCTCGCCAAGATGTATGCCGGCCAGCGCACGCTGCGCCTCGCCGACGGTCCGGACGAGGTTCACGCCCGCACCATCGCGCGTCTGGAATACGGCAAATATGCCGGCCAGATGCTGAAGGCCGCCGCGGAATAATCCGCCGCAGGGCGCCGCTCCCGAAGGCCCCGGCTGACGCCGGGGCCTTTGTCTTGCGCCTTGCCTCGGCGGCGCGAACCTGTTGCGCTCCGCCCCGGGAGGGCCGGACATGACCGGACGACCGGCGGCCGCGCCGCCGCACTTCATCGAGCTGCGCGTCGAGCAGGCGGCGCATCTCTTCGATACGCTCGATCCCTTTCCGGTGCCGGCCCGCGATCTCGCCCGCAATGTCGACGAGTTCGTCGTCGGCTGGGCGCGCGAGCTGCCGCCGGGCGCGCCGCTGCGCCTCGTCGTCCACATGCCGGCCGCCGCCTGCGGCCCCGGTGAGCGCGAGATGCTGCAAAGCGCCTTCGCGCGCTATTACGCCGAACGGGCGGAGATGGTGGGGATGGACCTGAAGGAGCTGTTCCGCGTCGGCCGCCGCTCGCTGGCGATCGGGGTGGGGGCGCTCGCCGCCGCCATCGCCGGCGGCCAGCTCATCGCGGCGCTGGCCGGGCAGGGCTATGTGGCGCGGGTGGCGACCGAAGGCCTCTTCATCCTCGGCTGGGTCGCCAATTGGCGGCCCGTCGAGATTTTTCTCTACGAATGGTGGCCGCTGGCGCAACGGCGGCGTCTGCTCCGTCGCCTCGCCGCCGCCCCGGTCGAGCTGCAGCCGGTCTGAGGCGCGCCCGCCCGTTCAGGCGGCCGCGGCGACCTGCGCGGCGGGCAGGATGACGGTCACGGTGGTGCCGCGGCCCGGCGTCGACTCGATCTTCAGATCGCCGCCATGGAGCTGGGCCAGCGAGCGCACCAGCGCGAGACCGAGGCCGGTGCCGGCCTTGGCGAGATTGCTGTCCTGCGTCGCCTGCTCGAACGGCTTGCCTAGCCGGGGCAGGTCGGCGGCCGGAATGCCGATGCCGGTATCGGCGACCGACAGCAACACCTTGTCGCCCTGACGCGCCGTCGCCACGGTGATGCGCCCGCCGCGCGGCGTGAATTTGATGGCGTTCGACAGCAGGTTCAGCAGGATCTGCTTCACTGCGCGCTTGTCGGCCATGACGGTCGTGTCCGAGGCGATGTCGGCCTCGACGCTGAGGCCCTGAAGGTCGGCCTTCTGCTTCATCAGCCGCGCGCAGGTCTCCACCGCTTCCGCGGCGTTGAAGGACTCGGGCGACAATTCGAAGCGGCCCGCCTCGATCTTCGACATGTCGAGAATGTCGTTGATGAGGTCCAGCAGCAGCGTGCCGGATTCGTGGATCAGCTCGGAGTATTCCTTGTAGCGCGGCCCCAGCGGCCCGAAGAGCTCCGACTTCAGCATGTCCGAGAAGCCGATGATGGCGTTGAGCGGCGTGCGCAGTTCGTGGCTCATCGTCGCGAGGAAGCGCGACTTGGTGCGGTTCGCCGATTCGGCGGTCTCGCGGGCCTTGTTAATCTCGGCCTCCGCCGCCTTGCGCACGCTCACGTCGCGCGAGACGGTGATGATCTCGTGGACGCGCCCGGTCAGCGGGTCGCCGACCGAACGGCAGACGGATTCGATCCACAGGACGCGGCCGTCCTTGTGCTTCATCCGCATGGTGATCGTCTTGGTCGTGCCGGGGCGCAGCAATTCGCGGTGCGCGCGGGCGAGATCCTGGCGGTCTTCCTCGTGGATGATCTTCACGAAGGAGTGACCCAGCATGTCGGCCGCGTCGTAGCCCAGCATGCGCGTCAGGGCCGGCGAGCAATAGAGCACGTTCATCGCCGTATCGTGACGGCAGATGAGGTCGGTCGCTTCCTCGGTCAGCACGCGAAAGGCGTCCATCGCGCCGCGCAGCTGCTCCTCGGCTTCGACCCGCGCCGTGATGTCGGTGACGATGCCGACGACGGCGATCATCGTGCCGTTCTCGTCGGTCTCGGTGTCGCCGCTGATCTCAAGATGGCGCTCGGCGCCGTCGGGACGCACGATGCGGTAACGCAGATAGTAGGGCCCAGGGGCCTTCACCACGCTGTCGATCGCGGTCTTGAGGATCTCCTTGTCGTCCTCGTGGGCGAGCGCGATGAGGCCGTAGGGGATGCGTGGCTTTTCCGGGTCGAGGCCGAGAATACGAAAAAGGCCGGGCGACCAGGCGGGCATGTCGTCGCCGAGCGTCCAGCGGAACGAACCCATCCCGGCCTTGCGCTCGGACAGCGATACGCGCGCCTCCAGGCTGGAGAGGCGCTCGATGGCCTCTTCCTTGGTTAGCGCAGACAAATCCGCGAAGCGCGTAAACAGCACGATGAAGCCCCACACCGGCCGGATTTTCCGGCTCTTGGGGGTCATGGTAAGCAGGAACGCTTAAGGCTCCTTTGTGGCGTTCATCGACACAGCGGGGGTCGCTTTTCAGCTTCCGTTAGGACTCGCCGCCGAACCCTAACGGATCTTCACCATCTTCGCCGCCGCTTCGCTCAGGAAGCCGCAGAGGTTGAAGGTCGCCGCATTCGCCGAACTGGCGTTGCCGTCGAGGCCGCGCTTGTAGACGCCCTGCGAGATCGCGGCGAGGCGGAAGATGGCGAAGGCGATGTAGAAGCCCCAGTCCGGGATGGGGAAGCTGCGCCCGGTGCGCGCGCAATAGGCCCGCACATAGGCCTCTTCGCCGGGAATGCCCGTCGCCGCGTAGTCGACATCCACCAGCCCGCCCTGGCGCGGATTGTTGAGCCGGTAGCCCATGCAGTTATAGCCCAGATCGGCGAGCGGATGGCCGATGGTCGACAATTCCCAGTCCAGCACCGCGATCATGCGCGGCTCGGCGGGGTGGAAGATCGTGTTCTCCAGCCGGTAGTCGCCATGGGCGATGGAAACGCTGTCGTCGGGCGGGATGTTGTCGGGCATCCAGGCGATGAGATCTTCCATCGCCTCGATCCGCCCGGTCTCGGCGCCGCGATACTGGGCGATCCAGCGTTTGATCTGGCGCTGGAAGTAATTGCCTGGACGGCCGAAATCGCCGAGCCCCACGGCTTCGAAATCGACCTTGTGCAGCCGCGCCATGACGGCGTTCATCTCGTCATAGATGGCGGCCCGCTCGGACGGCTGAAGGCCCGGCAGCACCGGATCGCGGAAGATGCGGCCCTCCAGGAAGTCCATCACGTAGAACGCCGTGCCGATGACGCTCTCGTCCTCGCACAGCGCGCGCATCGCCGGCACCGGCACGTCGGTCGCGGCCAGCGCCTTCATGATGCGGTATTCGCGGTCCACCTGATGGGCGCTCTGCAGCAGCTTGCCGGGCGGCTTCTTGCGCAGCACGTATTTGCGCCCCGCCGTCTCGATCAGGAAGGTCGGGTTCGACTGCCCGCCCGAGAACTGGCGCACCGCGAAGACGGAACCGGTCTCGATATGGTCCTTCAGGTAGTCCTTCAGCCGCGCTTCGTCGAAGCGATGGACCTCGCGGACCTCGCCCGCGTTCGCGTCCGAGGCGAGCGCCCCCAGTCCGGCCATCAGACCGCCCCCGCCTTCTGGGCGTAGAACCAGGCGCGCTCGGCGAGCGGGCGCACCGCCGCCTCGTTGGCGGCGGCATGGGCGCTGGCCGCCGTCCCGTCGCGCACCCGCCCGACGATGCCCTGCAGGATGCAGGCGAGGCGGAAGAAATTATAGGCGAAGTAGTAGTCGAGCTGCTCGATCCCGTCGCGCCCGGTGCGGGCGCAATACATGGCGACGTATTCCTCCTCGCTCGGAATCCCCAGCGCCTTGAGATCGGCGTTGGCGAGCGTCGCGGTCCCCGCGCCGCCGCGGTCGGGCATGCGCCACTGGGCGAGGTGATAGGTGAAGTCGGCCAGCGGATCGCCGATGGTCGAGATCTCCCAGTCCAGCACCGCGATGCATTTGGGCTCGACCGGATGCAGGATCATGTTGTCGAGCCGGTAGTCGCCATGGACGACGCAGGCCCGCTCGCCCGGCGGGATATTGGCGGGCAGCCATTCCAGCAGCCGGTCCATCTCGTCGATCTGCGCGGTGACGGAAGCGAGATATTGCTTGCCCCAGCGGCTGATCTGGCGGGCGAAATAGTTTCCGGGCTTGCCGAAATCCTCCAGCCCGATCTTGACGTAGTCGAGATTGTGCAGCCGGGCGAGGGTCTCGTTCTGGGTCTCCCAGATCGCGCGGCGCTCGGCCGGCTCCATGCCGGGCAGCAGCGGCTCCCACAGCACGCGGCCCTCGACGCAATCCATGACGTAGAACATCGTGCCGATCACGCTCTCGTCCGTGCACAGCGCGTAGGGGCGCGGCACCGGAAAGCCGGTCGGGTAGAGCGCCGAGATGACGCGGAACTCGCGGTCGACGGCATGGGCGGAGGGCAGCAGCTTGCCCGGCGGCTTGCGGCGCAGCACGTATCTGCGCTTCGGCGTCACCAGCTGATAGGTCGGGTTCGACTGGCCGCCTTTGAACTGGCGCACGCTCAAGGGGCCTTCATAGCCCTCGACATGGCCCTCCAGCCATTGCGCCAGCCGCACCTCGTCGATGCGGTGCTGCTCGGTCACCTCCTTGGTGCCGCTGAACTGTTCCTGGCGCGACGGTGCCGCTTCGCTCATGGGCGCGTCCTCATCTTGTCACGGCCGCTTTCTGCGGCGGCCTTCAATGGCGATGGATTTACGATTAGCGGCGCTCCGCCCGCCGCGCTACTGTTTTGCGGCCTGAGGGAAAGCCATGCCTTACGCAAACGTCATGGCGGCCATCGCCGCGAACGACGAAGCCGCCGCCCTGGCCGCGATCGCGGCGCTCGACCCGGCGGCCGAACCGCGTCCGGCGGATTCGCCGCTGCTCCAGGCGCTCTATCGCGGCATGGAGCGGGTTCCCGCCGCCCTTGTCGCGCGCGGCTATGCGCCCGATCTCATCGAGGCGGCGGCGATGGGCGATGCGGCCGAACTGCGCCGCCATGTCGATGCCGGCGCCGACCTCTCGCTGCGCAGCCCGGACGGCTGGACGGCGCTGCACCTCGCCGCCTTTCTCGGCCGCCCGGAAGCGACGGCGCTGCTGCTGGCGGCCGGGGCCGATCACGGCGCGGTTTCCGGCAACGCCATGGCGAACCAGCCGCTGCACGCCGCCATCGCCGGACGCGGCGACCCGGATGTCGTCGCGGCGCTGATCGCGGCCGGGGCCGACGCCTCCTATGCGGCGGGCAGCCTCTGGACCCCGCTGCATTTGGCGGCGTCGCGGGGCAACGAGACGCTCTGCGACACGCTGATCGAAAAAGGCGCGGCCCCCACGGCCCGCTCGGCCGACGGCAAGACCGCCGCCGACATCGCCGCCGAACGCGGCCACGCGGCGCTCGCCGGCGATCTGCGGCGGCGGATGCTCTAGCCCCGCTCCCGCTCGACCGCCCGCCAGCCGATGTCGCGGCGGCAGAAGCCTTCGGGCCAGTCGATCCGGCCGACGGCGTCATAGGCGCGGGCCTGCGCCTCCGTCACGTTAGCGCCCAGCGCCGTCACGTTCAGCACCCGCCCGCCTTGGGCGGTCAGCACGCCGTCGGCCCTGCGCCCCGTGCCGGCCTGAAAGACGATCGCCCCCGCCGCCTCGGCCGCCTCCAGCCCTTCGATGGGCGACCCCTTCTCGACCGCCCCCGGATAGCCCTTCGCCGCCATCACCACGGTCAGCGCCGTCTCGTCCCGCCAGTCGGCCGTGACCCCGGCCAGCCGGCCCTCGGCCGCGGCCATCAGGATCGGCACCAGGTCGCTCGTCAGGCGCGGCATCAGCACCTGGGTTTCCGGATCGCCGAAGCGGGCATTGTATTCGATCAGCTTCGGCCCCTCGGCGGTCAGGATGAGGCCGGCATAGAGCACGCCCTTGAACGGCGTGCCGCGCGCCGCCATCGCCGCGACGGTCGGGCGGACGATCCGCGCCATGATGTCGTCGATCAGCGCCGGGGTCACGATCGCCGCCGGGCTGTAGGCGCCCATGCCGCCGGTGTTCGGCCCCTCGTCGCCGTCGCCGACCCGCTTGTGGTCCTGCGCCGTGCCGAAGAACAGCGCTTCCTTGCCGTCCGACAGGGCGAAGACGCTGACCTCCTCGCCGTGCAGGAATTCCTCGATGACGATCGAGCGCCCGGCCTCGCCGAACGCCCCGCCGAACATCAGGTCGATCTCGGCGACCGCGTCCCTTTCGGTCGGCGCGATGACGACGCCCTTGCCGAGCGCGAGGCCGTCGGCCTTGATCACCACCGGCACCGGATGGGTGGCGGCATAGGCCTTCGCCGCCGCCGCATCGGTGAAGCGGCGATAGCGCCCGGTCGGAATGCCGTATTCGGCGCAGAGGTCCTTGGTGAAGCCCTTGCTGGCCTCCAGCTGCGCCGCCGCCTTGCTCGGCCCGAAGGCGGCGATACCCGCTTCCTCCAGCGCATCGACGACGCCGTTGGCGAGCGGATTGTCCGGCCCGACCACCACGAAATCGATCCGCTCGGCCTTGGCCAGCGCCACCACGGCGTCATTGTCCATCACATCGACCGGGACGCAGCGCCCCAGCGCCGCCATGCCGGGATTGCCCGGCGCGCAGATCAGCGCATCGCACAGCGGGCTGGCCGCGATCTTCCAGGCCAGCGCATGTTCGCGCCCGCCCGATCCCAGAAGAAGAATGCGCATCGCCCGTTCCCGCAAAGCCGTCCCCGCCGCACCTACTACGTCCCGCCCCGGCGGGCCACAAGCGCGCGGCAAGGCATGACCTTGCGTCCCGTCCGGTCTATCAAGGCCGTATGACCGATGCGCCGCGACCGTCCGCCGCCTCGCCCCCGCCGGGGCGGCCGTTCGCCTGCCGGGCGGGCGAGGTGCTGTTCCGGCCCGGCGATCCCTGCCGAGGCTTCGTCGTTGTCCGGCGCGGCACGATCCGCGTCTCGCTCACCGCCGCGAACGGGCGCGAGATCGTGCTCTACCGCGTCCGGCCCGGCGAGGTCTGCCTTCAGACCTTCAACTGCCTCATCGAGGGCCACCCCTACGCCGCCGAGGGCGTGGCCGAGACGGCGCTGGAGGCCGAGATGGTCCCGGCTGCCGCCTTCCGCGAGAAAGTCTCGGGCGACGCCGCCTTTCGCGATCTCGTCTTCGCCGCCGTCGCCCGCCGCTTCGCCGATTTCGAGCGGCTGGTGGAGGATGTGGCGCTCACCGGGCTCGAAGCCCGCCTCGCCCGCGCGCTGCTGCGCCTCGCTTCGGCGGACGGCACGCTGACCGCGACCCATGACGCCCTCGCCGCCGAGATCGGCTCGGCCCGCGCCGTGGTCAGCCGCCAGCTCGCCGCCTTCGCCCGGCGCGGCCTCATCGCCCGCACGCGCGGCCGCATCCGCATCCTCGCCGCCCCGGCCCTCAAGGCGCTGGCGGGCGAGGCAGCGTGACATAGTCACCGACGCGCCCGCGCCGCCATGCGAGGGGAGGGCGGCCGGACGATCCTCCGGCCGAACGTTAAGGAGATCCCCATGCCCTGCAATGAAGGCGTCCTCGACCGCGGCCTGCGCGTCGTCGCCGGCCTCGCCATCCTCTCGCTCGTCTTCATCGGGCCGCAGACGCCCTGGGCCTGGTTCGGCCTGGTGCCGCTGCTCACCGGCATCACCGGCTTCTGCCCGGCCTATGCCCTGCTCGGCATCCGCACCTGCCGCGTGCCCGGCGCGCGCTGATCCCCGGGGCCTATGACGCGCGCCGCCGCCCCGATGACGGCGGCGGCGGCGGGGGCTATCAAAGCCCCATGACCGACGCAGACCTTGAGTCGCACGCCCCCAACGCGCTGGAATTCTCCGTCAGCGAACTCTCGCAGGCGCTGAAGCGCACCGTCGAGGACCGCTTCGGCTATGTCCGGGTGCGCGGCGAGATCTCGGGCTTTCGCGGCGTCCATTCCTCGGGTCACGCCTATTTCGCGCTGAAGGACGAGGGCGCGAAGATCGACGCCGTCGTCTGGCGCGGCTCGTATGCCAAGCTCAAGGTGAAGCCGGAGGAGGGGATGGAGGTCATCGCCTCCGGCCGCCTCACCACCTATCCGGGCAAATCGTCGTATCAGATCGTCATCGAGCGGCTCGAACTCGCCGGCATCGGCGCGATCATGAAGATGCTGGAGGAACGGCGCGCCCGGCTCGCCGCCGAAGGCCTCTTCGACGCCGCCCGCAAAAAGCCGCTGCCGCATCTGCCGGAGGTGATCGGCGTCGTCACCTCGCCGACCGGCGCGGTCATCCGCGACATTCTCCACCGCCTCGCCGACCGCTTCCCGCGCCGCGTCCTCGTCTGGCCGGTCGCCGTGCAGGGGGAGGGCGCGCCGGCGCAGATCGCCGCCGCCATCGCCGGCTTCAACGCGCTCGAACCCGGCGGCGCGATCCCGCGCCCGGACGTCCTCATCGTCGCGCGCGGCGGCGGTTCGGTCGAGGACCTGCTGCCCTTCTCCGACGAAGCGGTGGTGCGCGCCGCCGCCGCCAGCGCCATCCCGCTCATCTCCGCCGTCGGCCACGAGACCGACACGACGCTCATCGACCACGCCGCCGACCGCCGCGCCCCGACCCCGACCGCCGCCGCCGAGATGGCGGTGCCGGTGCGCGCCGATCTCGTCGCAGAGACGCTGGGACTGGAGCGCCGTCTCGTCCAGGCGATGGCGCGGGCGCGCGAGGAGCGCCGCCGCCGGGTCGCCGATCTCGCCCGCGGCCTGCCGCGCCCCGATCAGCTGCTGGCGCTGGCCGCCCAGCGCTTCGACGGCGCGGCGACGCGCCTCGGCGGCGCGCTCGGCGTCTTCGTCGAACGCGCGCGCGGGCGTCTCGCCGCCGCCGCCGGACGTTTCCGCCCGGCGCTGCTCCAGACCGAAACGGCGCGGCTTGGCGAACGCACGGGCGAGGCCGGACGCCGCCTCGGCCTCGCCGGACGCCGCCGCCTGGCCGATGCGGAGCGCGCCCTCGCCCAGCCGGCCAAGCTGCTGGAGGCGCTCAGCCACCGGGCGACGCTGAAACGCGGTTTCGCGCTGGTCCGCACCGCCTCCGGCGCGCTGGTGCGCGAAGCGGCGTCGGTCGCGCCCGGCGCCGCGTTGACCCTCCAGTTCCACGACGGCGAACGCGCCGCCACCGCAACCGGCGACGCCGCGCCCGCGCCTTCGCCTGCGCCCGCGCGGCCGAAGCGCGGCCCGCGCGATGGCGGCGGCGGCCAGGGCACGCTATTCTAGATGCAATCGAACGACCCAGACGCGGGAGCCGCGACGCCGATGAATTTCCAGTCCCGCCCCGAAGGCGGCGCCCGCGAGGCCCAGCTGCGCTATCTGCCGGGCGACTATCTCGTGCTCTCGCCGGGCAGCTTCGTGCGCTGCGCGGTGTCGGGCCAGGTGATCCCGCTCGACGATCTGCGCTACTGGAGCGCCGAGGTGCAGGAGCCCTACGCCAGCGCCGACATCGCCTTCGCCCGCTACGAACAGCTCAAGGCCGAAGGCCGGGTCTGATGCTCGACCGCCGCCGCTTCCTCACCCTTCTGGTGGCGGCCGGCGGCGCGCTCACCGTGCCGCTGCGCGCCGCCCGCGCCGCCGCGCCCGGCCTCACCGGCGATTTCGAGCAGGGCGGCATGATCGTCGGCCGCACCGAGCCGGAGGCGAAGGTCTGGCTCGACGGCGCCGCGCTGCGCGTCAGCCCGGAGGGCCTTTACGTCTTCGGCTTCGGCCGCGACCAGGGTCCGGCCGCCGCGCTCAAGATCGAGCTTCCCGGCCGCGAGGCGCAGACCGAAACGCTCGCCATCGCCCAGCGCGAATACAAGATCCAGCGCATCGACGGCCTGCCCGGCGACAAGGTGACGCCGCCCGACGACGCCGTCGACCGCATCGCCCGCGACAACAAGCTGATCGCCGAGGCCCGCAGCCACGACACGGCGGAGATCTGGTTCGCCTCCGGCCTCGACTGGCCGGTCGTCGGTCCGATCACCGGCGTCTATGGCAGCCAGCGCATCCTCAACGGCGAACCGCGCCGGCCGCATTTCGGGGTCGACATCGCGCGCGGCGAAGGCGAGCCGATCCACGCGCCGCAGAAGGCGATCGTCCGCATGGCCGAGGTCGATCTCTATTTCACCGGCGGCACCACGATCCTCGATCATGGCGGCGGCATCACCACCTCCTACCTGCACCAGAGCCGGCTCGACGTGAAGGTCGGCGACACGGTGGAGAAGGGCGCGGTCATCGGGGCGATCGGCAAGACCGGCCGCGCCACCGGGCCGCATCTGTGCTGGCGGCTCAACTGGTTCCAGGAACGCCTCGACCCGCAGCTCGCCGCCCCGCCGATGCCCGGCTGAAGACCCGGGCGGGGCGCGGCTCAGGCCTTGTCCATCCAGCGGTTATGCGCCCACAGCCATTGCTCGGGATGGGCGCGGATCGCCTCCTCCAGCGCCTTTGAGATGGCGACGAGGATGGCGCGGATATCGGCCTCCTTTTCGCCCACCCGCGCCACTTGAAGCGGCGCGTGGAAAGCCATGGCGAAACGCGCGCCCTTGGTGCGCACCATCGTCACCGGCGTCAGCGCCGCCCCGGTCCGCAGGCTCAGCACCGCCGGCCCGGTCACGGTCATCGCGTCGCGGCCGAAGAAGGGGATGGCCATGCCCTCGCGGTGCTTCTGGTCGGTCAGCATGGCGATCGTGCCGCCGCTCTTCAGCGTGCGCAGCATGTCGCGCGCGCCCTGTCCGTCGAGCTTGGAGATCTGCAAGGGATAGGCGTAGCGCGAGCGCTGGCGCACGATCCAGGCATTGACCAGCGGGTTGTTGATGGGCCGATAGATTTCCGCTCCGTGCATCCCGCATTGATGCGCGGTCAGCGCCATCAGCTCCCAGTTCGCGCAATGCCCGGACAGCGCGATGACGCCCTTGCCGGCCGCCTTCGCCGCTTGCGCGACGTCGAGACCCGACAGGGCGATGCGCGCGTTGGGATAGCCCGAGAAGGCGCGGAAATGCGGATATTCGGCGAAGGTGCGGCCAAGATTGTCCCACATGCCTTTCAGGATCGCGGCGATCTCCGCCTCGCTCTTTTCTGGAAAGGCGCGCATGAGATTGCGCTTCGCCGTGCCGTGGGCGGGCGAGAGCGGGGCGAGCGTCCGGGCGAGCCAGCCGCCCGCCGCCGATGCGACGTCGACCCCGAGCAGCCGGAAGACGCCCATCGCCAGGAAGAACGGTATGGCTTCGAGCAGCCAGAGCGGCCAGCGGAGGATCTTGCTCATGCGGCAGACGGTCTAGCTTGCGCTGTGCGCCCGCGCCAGCGCGTCCAGCAGCAGCGCGTCGAGCGCCCGCTCGTCCTCGAAACGCGCCTCGACGGGCAGGGTGAGGATTCCCCGCCTCAGACGCGGCGGCAGGCGCACGAAGTCCTTTTCGGTGGTCGCCAGATCGGCGCCGCGCGCCTCGGCCAGCGCCCGCATCCGCTCCAGATCGGTGTCCTCATAGGCGTGATGGTCGGGATAGGCGAAGACCGCGACGATTTCTGCGCCGGCCCGCTCAAGCGTCTGAAAGAATTTCTCCGGCCGCCCGATGCCGGCGAAGGCGACGACCCGCCGCCCGTCGAAGGCCCCGGCCAGCGGCGCGCGCAGCGAGGCGCGCAGCGTGCGCGGATGGCCCGGATCGAACTTGCCGCGGCCCATCAGGATCACCGCGTCGGCGCGGGCGAGGCCGTCGCGCGCCGTCTCGCGCATCGGCCCGGCCGGAAAGACCCGGCCGTTGCCGAAACCCGTCTCGCTGTCCACCACCGCGATCGACAGGTCCTTGGCGACGGAAGGGTTCTGGAAGCCGTCGTCCATCACGATGACCCCCGCGCCCGCCGTCAGGCAGGCGCGCGCCCCGGCGGCGCGGTCCTTGGCGATGATCGTCGGGGCGTGCCGGGCGAGCAGCAGCGGCTCGTCGCCGACCTCGGCGGCCAGATGATCGGGCTCGACGATCACCGGCCCGGAAAGACTGCCGCCATAGCCCCGGCTCAACGCCACGGGCGAGGCGCGCATCGCCGTCAGCCGCTCCAGGATGGCGATGGCGACCGGCGTCTTGCCCGCGCCGCCCAGCGTCAGATTGCCGACGCAGATGACCGGCACGGCGGGGCGCATCTGCGGCGGACGCTTCAGCCGCGTGCGCACCACGAAGCCGTAGATCGCGGCGAGCGGCGACAGCAGGCGGGCGAAGAGGCCCGGCCGCTGCGGCGGACGCGACCAGAATTCAGGCGGGCGCATGGAGACCCGCCCTCGCCAGCACCGGAGCCAGCGCCGCCTTCGCCGCGTCGAGCGCGCCCGCGCCCGCTTCGGCGATCGCCCGCGCCTTGGCCCCGGCGGCGCGCGCCGCGTCCGGATCGTCCAGGAATGCGCCGGCCAGCGCCGCCAGCGCCGCCTCGTCGGCGACCGGCACGGCCCCTCCGGCGGCGTCCATCTCGGCGTATTCGGCGCGGAAGTTGAAGACGTGCGGCCCGTGCAGCGGCGCGACGCCCAGCCGCGCCGGCTCCAGCGGGTTCTGCCCGCCATGCGCCACCAGGCTGCCGCCGATGAAGGCGAACGGCGCCGAGCGATAAAGCAGTCCGAGTTCGCCGATCGTGTCCATCAGATAGACATTCGTCTCCGCCACGATCCGCACCTTAGCGCCTCTGCGCGAGACGGCCAGCCCCAGACCGCGCAGCGTCTCGGCGATCTCCGGCCCGCGCTCGGGATGGCGCGGCGCGAGCAGCAGCAGAAGCTCGGGCCGCGACGCCTTCAGCGCGGCATAGGCGCGTCCGACCATCGCCTCTTCCTCGCCATGCGTGCTGGCGGCGGCGAAGACCGGGCGCGCGCCGATCATCTGCGTCAATTGGGCGAGCGCCTCGGGCGCGGCGGGCAGGGGCGAGGCGGCGGCTTTCAGATTGCCGGTGACGACGACGCCCGCCGCGCCCAGCGCCGTCAGCCGCCCGGCCGTCTCGCCGGTCTGGGCGAGCGCCGTCTGGAAGGTGGAGAGCACCCGCGCCGCGAAGGCCGGGGCGCGCCGCCAGCCGGCGAAGCTCTTTTCGCTCAGCCGCGCATTGACGAGCGCCGCCGGTACCTGCGCCGCGCGCAGCGCCTCCAGCGCGTTCGGCCAGAGATCGGATTCCACCCACAGCGCCGCGTCCGGCCGCCAGTGATCGAGGAAGCGCCGCACCGCGGCGGGCTGGTCGAGCGGCGCGAATTGATGGACGGCGCGCGGCGGCAGCCGCTCGGCGAGCAGCGCCGCGGAGGTGACGGTGCCGGTCGTGAACAGCGCATGGGCGTCCGGGTTGGCGTCGAGGATCGCCCGCAGCAGCGGCAGCGCCGACATGGATTCGCCGACGCTCGCCGCGTGCAGCCAGATCAGCTTGCCCGCGGGCCGCGCCATCGCCGTCTCGCCGAAGCGCTCGCCGAGCCGCTCGGGGATTTCCTTGCCCGCCGCCGCGCGCCGCTTCAGATAGCCGCGCAGCCACGGCCCCGCGGCGGCGCTCGCCGCGCGATAGACCCCGTAGGTGAAGCCCCCGCCGCTCATGCCGCTACGCCGGTCCCCTCAGGATCGGCCGGCAGGATGGCGTCCGGGTCGTGCCCCGCCAGCCGGTCGGCCTCGCGCGTCACGCGCGTCAGTTCGGTTTCGATCTTCAGCCGCGCCGCGTCCAGCGCCGCGCCCCTGGCCTCGGCCCCGACATGGATCGGCTCGCCCCAGACGAACACGCCCTTCGTGAACGGCAGCGCAACGACGAAGCGGTCCCACGACGAGAGCAGACGCCGCCGCCGCGCCGAATAGGCGCATGGGATCACCGGCGCGCCCGACAGGCGGGCGACGGCGGCGACGCCCTCGCTCGCCCGCATCCGCGGCCCCCCCGGCCCGTCCGGGGTGATGCCGACATACTCCCCGGCTTTCAGCTTGCGCAGCATGTCCATCAGCGCGGCGGTCGCGCCCTTGTCGCGCTCGCGCCCCGGCTTGGCGGTCGAGCCGCGCACGGTCTTCAGGCCGAACCAGCCGATCGTGTCGGCGATCAGCGCGCCGTCGCGGTGGCGCGAGATCAGCATGTGCATCGGCTTATCGCCCGGCCAGCAATACGGCATCATCAGGATGCGCCCGTGCCAGAACGACAGGATGAAGGGCTTGCCCGCCTTCCAGAATGCTTCGGGGGCCGCGCGGTTGACCGTCTCCCAGCGCGAGGTGGCGTGGACGAGCCGGATATAGGCGGCGGCGATGAAACAGGCGGCGGCCCTCACCGGGGCGCTGCGGCCGATGCGCTTCATCAGGCCCATGGACGCTCAGGCCTCCACCGGCGCGAACTGGGTGCGGAACAGCCGGGCGTAGAGCCCGTCCTGCGCCACCAGCTCGCCATGGGCGCCCGATTCCACGATGCGGCCCGCCTCGAAGACGAGGATGCGGTCGGCCGACATGATGGTCGAGAGGCGATGGGCGATGACCAGCGTCGTGCGCCCGGCCATCAGGTGAGACAGCGCCTCCTGCACCCGCGCCTCGTTCTCGGCGTCGAGCGCGCTCGTCGCCTCGTCGAGCAGCAGGATGGGGGCGTCGCGCAGGATCGCACGGGCGATGGCGATGCGCTGGCGCTGGCCGCCCGACAGCCGCGCCCCGCCTTCGCCGGCCCGCGTCTCGTAGCCGTCGGGCAGCGCGGCGATGAAGCCGTGCGCCTCGGCGGCGGCCGCCGCCGCCTCGATCTCGGCCCGGCTCGCGCCCTCGCGGCCGCAGGCGATGTTGGCGGCGATCGTGTCGTCGAACAGGAACGGCTCCTGCGTCACCAGCGCGGTCGCGGCGCGCAGCGAGGCGATGGTCGCGGCGCGGATGTCCTCGCCCGCCACCAGCACCCGGCCCGCCGAGGGATCGTAGAAGCGCAGCAGCAGATTGATCGCCGTGCTCTTGCCCGCCCCGCTCGGCCCGACGAGGGCGACCGTCTCGCCGCGCTTCGCCTCGAACGTGACCTCGCTCAGGGCCGGCGCGCCCGGCGCATAGGCGAACGAGACGTTCTCGAAGCGGATCAGCGGACCCGGCGCGGCGAGGTTCAGCGGCCGCGCGCCGGGCGCATCGGCGATCGCGGGCTTGGCGTCGATCGTCGCATAGATGCGGGTCAGCGCCGCGCCGCCTTGCGCGAACACCGACGTCAGCGACGACAGCGCGCGGATCGGCTGGAAGGCCATCAGCGCGGCGGCGATGAACGACATGAAGGCGTTGAGCGGCAATTCGCCGGCGAGCCCGCGCCAGCCGGCATAGGCGACGACCGCCGCGATGCCGATGCCGCCCAGCGCGTCGGAGACCGGCACCGTCGCCGCGTTCGCCCGCT
>JAXMDZ010000019.1:0-60324 GCA_046348585.1 Alphaproteobacteria bacterium | reverse complement strand
GCCAGGAGCGGCGCGGTGAGGTCATCCGCTACGTCCAGGGCAAATACGGCCAGGACCGCGTCGCCCAGATCATCACCTTCGGCACGCTGGCGGCGCGGGCCTGCCTGCGCGACGTCGGCCGCGTGCTGCAGATGGGCTACAATTTCGTCGATCGCATCTGCAAGATGGTGCCGAACCAGCCGGGCAATCAGATCACGCTGCGCGAGGCGGTGAACGCCGATCCAAAGCTGCGCGACCTGATCCGGGGCGACGAGGGCGTCGCGCGCCTGTTCGAGGTGGCGCAGAAGCTGGAAGGCCTCTACCGCAACGCCTCCACCCACGCCGCCGGCATCGTCATCGGCGACCGCCCGCTCCCCGAACTGGTGCCGCTCTATCACGACCAGAAGGCGGACCTGCCCGCCAGCCAGTTCGACTACAAGGACGCCGAAACGGTCGGCCTCGTGAAGTTCGACTTCCTCGGCCTCAAGACGCTGACCGTCATCGCCGAGACCGAGAAGCTGCTCGCCGCGCGCGGCCTTACCGTGCGCACCGGCGAGGAGATGGAGTTCGGCGACCGCAAGACCTACGAGATGCTCTCGCGCGGCGACACGATCGGCGTGTTCCAGCTGGAAAGCCAGGGCATGCGCGATCTCATCCGGCGGCTGAAACCCGACCGGATCGAGGACATCATCGCGCTCGTCGCGCTCTACCGGCCGGGTCCGATGGACTCGATCCCCAAATACATCGCCTGCAAGAACGGCAAGGAGGAGGTCACCTACCTCCACCCGTCGCTCGAACCGATCCTGAAGGACACCTACGGGGTGATGACCTATCAGGAGGACGTGATGATGATCGCCCGCGAGCTGGCGGGCTATTCGCTGGGCGACGCCGACCTTCTGCGCCGCGCGATGGGCAAGAAGGACAAGGACGAGATGGCGCGCCAGAAGGCGCGCTTCATCGCCGGCGCGGGCGAACGCGG
Source organism: Alphaproteobacteria bacterium (assembly GCA_046348585.1). Taxonomy (GTDB): domain Bacteria; phylum Pseudomonadota; class Alphaproteobacteria; order Micropepsales; family Micropepsaceae; genus JADZAI01. Next base: position 59,366 of record JAXMDZ010000019.1, on the reverse strand, counting down.
CATCGACGCCGAGACCGCCGACGAGATCTTCCAGCAGGCCGACAAGTTCGCCGGCTACGGCTTCAACAAGGGCCACGCGGCCGCCTACGCGCAGGTCGCCTACCAGACCGCCTTCCTCAAGGCGAACCATCCGGCGGAGTTCCTCTGCGCCTCGATGACGCTCGACATGGGCGACACCGCCAAGCTCAACGTCTATCGGCAGGAGGCCGAACGGCTCGGCATCCGCGTCCTGCCGCCGGACGTGAACCGCTCGAAGGCGGCGTTCGCGGTGGAGCAGGGCGAGGACGGCAAGCCGGCCATCCGCTATGCGCTGGGCGCGATCCGCAATGTCGGGCGCGCGGCGATGGAGCGCGTCGCGGCGGCCCGCGCCGACGGGCCGTTCAAGACGCTGTTCGACTTCGCCCGCCGCGTCGACTCGCGCCTCGTCAACAAGCGGGCGCTGGAAAATCTGGCGGCGGCCGGGGCGTTCGACTCCATCGTGCCCAACCGCGCCCAGGTGACGGCGGCGGTCGATCTCATGCTCGCCCATTCCGACGCCGAACAGCGCGAGCGCGAGAGCGGTCAGTCGTCGCTGTTCGGCGGGGCCTCGGACGTGAAGGATCCCAAGCTGCCGATCCGGGCGGTGTGGGACTCGAGCGAACGTCTGCAACGCGAGTTCGAGGCGATCGGTTTCTACCTCTCCGGCCATCCGCTCGACGATTACGCGGTGCCGCTGCGCCGGCTCGGCGTGAAGACCTGGGCGCAGGTGACGGCGGCGGGGAAGTCGGACGGCGGCGCGGTGCAGCTCGCCGGCATCATCCTCGACCGCAAGGACAAGCAGGCCCGCGAGGGCGGGCGGCCTTATTCCTTCATCCGCATCTCCGACCAGACGGCGGTGTTCGAAACGACGGTGTTCAGCGAATTGCTCACCGCGAACGACGATCTGCTGCGACCGGGGGCCGCCGTCGTCTTCACGGTCACCATCGACTGGGAGGAAGAAACCGCGCGCCTGCGCACCCATGGCGTCAAGAGCCTCGACGACGCCGCCAAGGCGGCGAGCGCGGGCCTGCGCATCACGGCGGATGCCGCCAAGGCCATGCCGCCGCTGCGCAGCGTGCTGGAGACCCGCAAGGGCAAAGGCCGCGTCAGCCTCGCGCTGAATCTCGAGGAAGGCCGGACGGTCGAAATCGACATCGGCCGCTATGCCGTCACGCCCGATCTCCGCCGCGCCATCCGCACCCTGCCGGGCGTGGTGGAAGTGGAAGAGGTCTGAACGGCCTCAGCCCTTGAGCGCGCCGCCCATGCGCTCCAGCGCCGTCGCCAGCCGGGCGGGGTCCTGCGCGAAGCAGAGCCGCAGATAGCTCTCGTCCCGATCGTCGCCGCAGGCGAAGGCCGCGCCCGGCGCGACGCCGACCTTGGTGGTCGCCAGCAGGTTCTTGGCGAAGCCGACTGAGTCCGTCAGCCCGTCCACATGGATGTAGCCGTAGAACGCCCCGCGCGGCTCCACCCACGACAGGCGGTTCTGCTGGGCGATGAACTCGCCCACCATCCGCCGCCCGGTGCGGCAGCGTTCCACCATCTCGGCGATGAAGCCGTCGCCTTTCTCCAGCGCCGCCACCGCGCCGAACTGGGCGAACACGGTGACGCCGGTATTGTTGCTGACCGAAAGCTGCGCCATCGCCGGGGCGAGGCGGCGCGGGGCGATCAGCCAGCCGATCCGCCAGCCGGTCATCGCCCAGCTCTTCGAGAACGAGTTGACGACGAAAACGTTGTCGTCCGCCGCCGCGTGGTCGATGAACGAGGGCGCGCGCTTCGCCTCGAAGAACAGCAGCGAATAGACCTCGTCGGCGATGATGGCGACGCCGCGCCGCCGGGCGATCTCCAGCAGCGCCTTGATTTCGGCGTCGCTGATGACCCAGCCCGTCGGATTGCCCGGCGTGCCGATGAAGAGGGCCTTGGTGCGCGGCCCGATGGCCGCCTCGATCTTGCCGAGGTCGAGCCTCCATTCGCCCTTGGCGGCGTCGTGGTCGAGCCGGACATAGCGGGGATGGCCGCCGACCGCCTCGACCGCCTGGCTGATGTTCGGCCACATCGGCCCCAGCACGACGACCTCGTCGCCGGTGGTGATGCAGGTCTGGAGCGCGGTGACGATGCACAGCATGGCCGCGCCCGGCACCCAGATCCGCTCCAGCTCCGGGCGGACGCCGTACCAGCGTTCCGTCCAGTCCTGCAGCGCGGCCCTCAGCGCCGGGTGGCCGCCGGGAAAGGTGTAGAAGGTCCGCCCCTCGTCCAGCGCCTGCTTGGCCGCGTCGCGGATGAAGGTGGGGGTCACGAGGTCGGTTTCGCCGAACCACAGAGGGATGATCCCCGGATCGCCGATCCCGGCGCGTGAGACTTCCGCGATGGCGTTGGGCCGGAAGGTCAGCATTTCGGCGCGGATCGGGTCGCGGACGGTCACTTTGGGGGCTCCGGAGGCGGAAAACGGCGGTTTTCGCCAGACGAAAGGGTTGCGCGAGGCAGGCGAGGGCCGTATAAGCCGCGCCATCTCACACGCGGTCAAGGCGTGGGGACGGGCTTGTCCCCGATCCTCGCCTACCTTCCGGTGGCGGCAGGTGCCGTCATTTGGGCCGCGGCGGAACAACCGGTCAAGGAGTGACGGCACATGGCTTTGCCGAATTTTTCCATGCGCGATCTGCTCGAAGCGGGCGCCCATTTCGGACACCAGACGCATCGCTGGAACCCGAAGATGGAGCCCTACATCTTCGGCGCGCGTAACAACATCCACATCATCGACCTCGCGCAGACGGTGCCCCTGCTGCACCAGGCGCTGCTGCAGGTGAAGAAGACGGCCGCCGCGGGCGGGCGCATCCTCTTCGTCGGCACCAAGCGCCAGGCGTCGGAGCCGATCGCCGAGGCGGCCAAGCGCTCGGCCCAATACTACGTCAACCACCGCTGGCTCGGCGGCACGCTGACCAACTGGCAGACGATCTCCAACTCGATCAAGCGCCTGCGCCAGCTTGAGGAAGTGCTCGACGCCGGCGCGGTCGGCCTGACCAAGCGCGAGGCGCTGGAGCGTCAGCGCGACCGCGAGAAGCTTGAGCGTTCGCTCGGCGGCATCAAGGAAATGGGCGGCCTGCCGGACCTCCTGTTCGTGATCGACACGAACAAGGAAGCCATCGCCATCGCCGAGGCCCGCAAGCTCAACATCCCGGTCGTCGCGATCCTCGATTCCAACTGCGATCCGGACGGCATCTCGTTCCCGATCCCGGCCAACGACGACGCCTCGCGCGCCATCTCGCTCTATTGCGACCTGGTGTCCCGCGCGATCGTCGACGGCCTGTCGGAGAGCCAGGGCGCCTCGGGCGTCGATCTGGGCGCTTCGGAAGAAGCCCCGGTCGAGGAACTGCCCACGATCGAAGCCGCCTGACCGAAGACGATTTCCGTCGGGCGGCCGTATCCACGATGCGGCCGCCCGTTTCTTATCTGCGCCCCTGAAGGGCGCACCGCACGAAGACAGGACCGATCACAATGTCGACCATTACCGCCGCGATGGTGAAGGATCTGCGCGAGAAGACCGGCGCGGGCATGATGGACTGTAAGACCGCCCTCAACGAGACGGCCGGCGACATCGAGGCCGCGATCGACTGGCTGCGCAAGAAGGGCATCACCAAGGCCGCCAAGAAGGCCGGCCGCACCGCCGCCGAGGGCCTCGTCGCGCTCGCCGTCGAGGGCGGCAAGGGCGTCGTCGTCGAGGTCAACTCCGAGACCGACTTCGTGGCCCGTAACACCGAGTTTCAGGAGATGGTTTCGGCCATCGCCGGCATCGCGCTGGCCACTGGGGCCGACGTCGAGGCGCTGAAGGCCGCGGCCTATCCGGGCGGCGGTTCGGTCGCCGACAAGATCCAGGCGACGGTCGCCAAGATCGGCGAGCACATGGCGCTGCGCCGGGCCGCCGCGATTTCGGTCGGCCAGGGCGCGGTCGGCTCGTACATCCACACCCAGATCGCCCCCGGCCTCGGCAAGATCGCCGTGCTCGTCGGCCTGGAATCGACCGGCTCGGCCGAGGCGCTGGCCGCGCTCGGACGCCAGGTCGCCATGCACATCGCCGCCTCGGCGCCGCTGGCGGTCGACCCCTCGGGCGTCGATCCGGCGGTGGTGGAGCGCGAGCGGGCGGTCCTCACCGACAAGGCGGCCGCCTCGGGCAAGCCGGCCAACATCGTGGAGAAGATCGTCGAGTCGGGCATCAAGACCTTCTACAAGGACGTCTGCCTGCTCGATCAGCCTTACGTCCATGACGGCGGCAAGACCGTCGCCCAGGCGCTGAAGGAAGCCGAAGGCAAGGCCGGCGGCCCGATCAAGGTCACCGGCTTCTACCGCTTCGCCCTCGGCGAGGGGATCGAGAAGGAAGAGAGCGACTTCGCCGCCGAAGTGATGGCGGCCGTCAAAGGCTGATAGGATCGCGCCGACTCGCCACATCACGGGACCCCGACACCATGTCTGAAGAGCTGCTCTACAAGCGCGTACTTCTGAAGGTGTCGGGCGAGGCGCTGATGGGCGAACGCAATTACGGCATCGACCTGGAGACGGTCGATCAGATCGCTTCGGACGTGAAGCAGGGCGTCGAAACCGGCGCCCAGATCTGCCTCGTGATCGGCGGCGGCAACATCTTTCGCGGCCTCAGCGCGGCGGCCTCCGGCATGGACCGGGCGAGCGCCGACTATATGGGCATGCTGGCGACGGTGATGAACGCGCTCGCCATGCAGAACGCGCTGGAAAAGATCGGCGTGCCGACCCGCGTGCAGTCGGCGATCCCGATGAGCGCGGTGTCGGAGCCCTATATCCGCCGCCGGGCCGTGCGGCACATGGAAAAGGGCCGCGTCGTCATCTTCGCCGCCGGCACCGGCAATCCCTATTTCACCACCGACACGGCGGCGGCGCTGCGCGCCAACGAGATGGACTGCGACGCGCTCTTCAAGGGCACGCAGGTCGACGGCGTCTATTCCGCCGACCCCAAGAAGGACCCCGGCGCCGTCCGCTACGAGCGCCTGACCCACCACGACGTTCTGGCGAAAGACCTCAAGGTCATGGACGCGGCGGCGATCAGCCTGGCGCGCGAGAACAACATTCCGATCGTCGTGTTCGACATCCACGAGCCCGGCAATTTCGTCCGTGCGCTGACGGGCCGCGCCCTCTCGACCGTCATCGAGGACGCCCCGTCGGGCAACTAGGACGCCAGTAATAAGGGAGACCGCGATGGCCCAGCTGCAACCTCTCGATCTGAACGAACTCAAGCGCCGCATGCACGGCGCGGTCGCGACGCTGAAGCAGGAATTCGCCGGGCTGCGCACCGGGCGCGCCTCGGCCGGCCTGCTCGATCCGGTCACCGCCGAGGCCTACGGCCAGACCATGAAGATCACCGAGCTGGGCACCGTCAACGTGCCCGAGCCGCGGATGATCACCATCACGATCTGGGACAAGGGCACGGTCAGCGCCGTGGACAAGGCGATCCGCAACGCCGGCATCGGCCTCAACCCGCAGGTCGACGGCACGCTGATCCGCATTCCGATCCCGCCGCTGAACGAGGAGCGCCGCAAGGAACTCGCCAAGCTCGCCAGCAAATACGCCGAGGCCGCCCGCGTCGCGGTGCGCAATGTCCGCCGCGACGGCATGGACTACCTCAAGAAGCTCGAAAAAGAGCACGTCATCAGCCAGGACGAGCACAAGAAGCAGGGCGAAGACGTGCAGAAGGCGACCGACGCCGAGATCAAGGAGATCGACTCCGCGCTCGCGGCGAAGGAGCAGGAGATCATGCAGGTCTGAGGACCGCCGGGTGCGGGCAGGGAGAGCCGAAACATGAGCGCCGCCGCCGCCCCCGAAACGCTTCGGCTGCCGCGCCATGTCGCCATCATCATGGACGGCAACCGCCGTTGGGCGCGCGCCCGCCTTCTGCCGCGCGTGCTCGGCCACCACGCCGGCATGCGCGCCGTGCGCAAGGTGGTCGCCGCCGCGCACGACATCGGCATCGCCTATCTGACGCTCTACAGCTTCTCGTCCGAGAACTGGCGCCGCGACGCGCACGAAGTGTCCGACATCATGGGCCTGCTGCGCCGCTTCATCCGCGAGGATCTGGCGGAGATGCACGCCAAGAACGTGCGCCTGCGCTTCATCGGCGGCCGCGAGCGCGTCTCGCCCGACATCCTCGCGATGCTCGACGACGCCCGCGCGCTCACCGAAGGCAATACCGGCCTCAACCTCACCATCGCCTTCAACTATGGCGGCCAGGACGAGATCGTCGACGCCGTGCGCGCCATCGCCCGCGAGGCGAAGGCGGGCGCGCTCCAGCCGGAAGCCATCGGCCGCGAGACGATCTCGCAATTCCTCCACACCGCCGGGGTGCCGGACCCCGATCTCATCATCCGCACCAGCGGCGAACAGCGGCTGTCGAACTTCCTGATCTGGCAGTCGGCCTATGCGGAGTTCGTCTTCACCGACACGCTGTGGCCGGAGTTCGACCGCAAGGCGCTGATCGGGGCGATCGAGGAGTTCAACCGGCGCGAGCGCCGCTACGGCGCGGGCGACGGCGCATGACGGGCGAAGCCGGGCAGGGCGCGCCGCGCCGTTCGATCTGGGGGCCGCTCGGCGGCGATTTCGGCATCCGCCTCGCCTCGGCGCTGGTGCTTTTCGGCTTCGCGCTGCTCATCGTCCGGGCGGGCGGCTGGTATTTCTCGGCCTGGGTGGCGCTCGCCTGCGCGATCATGGCGGTCGAGTGGGAACGGATGACGCAGCAGCCCTTCTCGTGGGCGGGCGTCGCGGTCGCCTCGGCCTCGGTCGCCGGGGCGGCGGCGCTGGCGACGCTCGGCCGCTACGACTGGGCCTTCGCCGCCGCCGGCCTGGGCGCGCTGGTGATGACAGTTCACGCGCAGATCGCCGGCCGCCACCGGCGCTGGGCCTTCGCGCTGCCGCTCTATCTCGGCATTCCCGCCATCGCCCTGGTCTGGCTGCGCGCCTCGCCGGAGGGCTGGCTGCCGACGCTGTGGTTCCTGTTCGTCGTCTGGGCGACGGATTCCTGGGCGATGATCGCCGGGCGGGTCTTCAAGGGTCCGCTGCTGGCGCCGCGCATCTCGCCCAAGAAGACCTGGTCGGGCTTCTTCGGCGGCTTCTTCGGGGCCATCGGCATCGGCGCGATCTTCGCGGCCGTCGCCGGCTGGGCGATCACGCTGCCGATGATCGCGGTCATGGCGGCGATTTCACTGGTGGGTCAGGCGGGCGACGTGCTGGAATCGGCCGTGAAGCGCCGCTTCCACACCAAGGACGCCGGAGACGTGATCCCCGGCCATGGAGGATTCCTCGACCGCATGGACAGCCTGCTGGCCGCGACCATCGTTTTCGCCCTCGTGCGCCTCGCGATGCCGGAAATCCCCGCCGGGGGACTGACGGGTGGCTGAGGCGCGGCGCATCACGGTCCTGGGCTCCACCGGCTCGGTCGGGCGCTCGACGCTCGACGTGCTGATGCAGGTCCGCCGCAGCGGCCAATTCCCCTTCGCCGTCGAGGCGCTGACCGCGCGCGTCAATGCGGCCCTGCTCGCCGCTCAGGCGATCGAGATGCAGGCCCGCATCGCGGTGGTCGAGGACGAGACGGCGCTGCCCGAACTGCGCGCCCGTCTGGCCGGCACCGGCATCGAGGCGGCGGGCGGCGCGGCCGCCATCGTCGAGGCGGCGGCCCGTCCCGCCGACTGGACCATGGCCGCCATCGTCGGCGCGGCCGGGCTGACGCCGACTCTCGCCGCCGTCCGGCAGGGCGGGGTGGTGGCGCTCGCCAACAAGGAATGCCTCGTCTGCGCCGGCCCGCTCTTCACCGCCGAGGTCCGGCGCGCCGGGACGCGGCTGATGCCGGTGGACAGCGAGCACAACGCGATCTTCCAGGTCTTCGACTTCGAGCGCCCCGCCGCCATCGAGCGCATTCAGGTCACGGCCTCCGGCGGTCCGTTCCGCACCTGGGCGCCCGAGGCCATCGCCGCCGCGACGCCGGAGCAGGCGCGGCGTCACCCGACCTGGGACATGGGGATCAAGATTTCCATCGACTCCGCAACATTGATGAACAAGGGGCTGGAGCTGATCGAGGCCCACTACCTGTTCGCGGTGGAGCCGAAGCGGCTGGAGGTGCTGGTCCACCCGCAGTCCATCGTCCACAGCCTCGTCTCCTACAGCGACGGCAGCGTGCTGGCGCATCTGGGTTCGCCCGACATGCGGGTGCCCATCGCCCACGCGCTCGCCTGGCCCGACCGGCTCACCACCGACAGCCCGCGCCTCGACCTCGCCGCCATCGGCCGGCTGACCTTCGAGGCCCCGGACACGGCCAAGTTCCCCTGCCTTGCTCTCGCCCAACTGGCGCTCCAGGAAGGGGAGGCGGCCCCGGCCGTCCTCAACGCCGCCAACGAGGTGGCTGTGGACGCCTTCATCCGGGGCCGGATAGGCTTCGGCGGCATCGCCCCGGTGGTCGAGGCGGCGCTGAACGAGGGCGCGCGGCGGGGCTGGCTGAAGCCCGCTTCGCTCGCCGAACTCGACATGCTCGACGCCGCGGCGCGCGCGGCGGCGAGCGAGAGCCTGGTCAGGGCGGCGTAAAGGGAGACTTGATGGACGCGATCGCGGGCTTCATCGGCGGCGGCCTCGGCTACATCGTGCCGTTCCTGGCGGTGCTGACCGTCGTGGTCTTCGTCCACGAGTCCGGGCACTTCTGGGTGGGCCGCCTGTTCGACACGCGCATCGAGACCTTCTCCATCGGCTTCGGCCGGGCCATCGCCTCGTGGCAGGACCGCAAGGGCACGCGCTGGAAGATCGGCTGGGTGCCGCTCGGCGGCTATGTGAAGTTCTGGGGCGACGAGGACGCCGTCTCGCTGCCGGACGAGGACCGTCTCGCCCGCATCGCGCAGGACCCCGACGCCGGGCGCTGCTTCCACTTCAAGCCGCTCTGGCAGAAGGCGCTGATCGTGCTGGCCGGGCCGCTGGCCAATTTCGTCTTCGCCGTCGCGGTCTTCGCCGCGCTCTATTCGATCAACGGCATCCCGCGCACGCTGGCGATCGCCGACACCGTCAAGGAAGGCAGCGCCGCCGCCGAGGCCGGCGTGCAGGCGGGCGACGAGATCGTCTCCATCGACGGCGAGCCGGTGACGGATTTCCACGATCTCCAGCTCGCCGCCATCGCCTCGGACGGCGACCCGCTGACGCTGACGATTCGCCGCGACGGCCGCCTGATCGAGATCGTGGTCCACCCCAAGCGGGCCGAGGTGACCGACCGCTTCGGCAACAAGCAGGAAATCTACCAGATCGGCATCGGCCGGGGAGAGAACGCCGTCTTCACGGTCGAATACCCCGGCGTTGTGAGCGCGGTCACAAAGGGCGTCCACGAGGTCGCCTTCTTCATCGAGCGCACCTTCGCCTTTATCGGCGGGCTGATCAGCGGCCGCGAGGATACGCGCCAGCTTTCCGGCCCCATCGGCATCGCCAAGGCGTCCGGCGAGTGGGCGACGCTCGGGCTGGCTGCGCTGATCACCCTGGGGGCCTACCTGTCGGCCTCCATCGGCCTGCTGAACCTCTTTCCGATCCCCATGCTGGATGGCGGTCACCTTATGTTCTACGGGATCGAGGCGGTGCGCCGGAAGCCGATGGGGGAGCAGGCGCAGGAGGTTGCGTTACGCATAGGTCTGGCGCTTGTCCTCAGCCTCATGCTATTCGCGACATGGAACGACCTCATGCGCATCTTCTGGTCTTAGGGCGGACTGTGCGGCTGCGTGCGGACGGCAGAGTTCGAAATTTCGAGCGGTATCGGTAAGACATGAAGCGCACACTCATCGCCCTGGCGGGTCCGGCGGCGGCCGGGGTTCTGATGGCCTCGGTAAGTCAGCTCGCATTGGCCCAGGCGCCCGGCGGCGGCGTCGAACCCGCTGCCATCGAGACGGCGCGTCCGGCGGCGACCGGCAACATCATCACCCGCATCGTCGTCAGCGGCACGCGCCGCATCGAGGAAGCGACCATCCGCCAGTACCTGCCCTTCACCGAAGGCCAGCGTTATTCGGAAGGCGACGGCGACCTTGCGCTGAAGCGCCTGGTCGGCACCGGCCTCTTCGCCGACGTGACGATCCGCGAAAGCGGCGGCGTCGTGCAGATCGACGTGATCGAGAACCCGGTCATCAACTCGGTCAACTACGAAGGCAACGACCGCCTCGACGAGAAGGAGCTCGGCAAGGAAGCGCAGCTTCAGCCGCGCCAGATCCTCACCCGCGCCAAGGTCCAGTCCGACGTTCAGCGCATGCTCGAACTCTATCGCCGTTCGGGCCGCTTCGCCGCGACCATCGAGCCGAAGATCATCGAGCTGCCGCAGAACCGCGTCGATCTCGTCTATGAGATCGACGAAGGCCCCTCGACCGGCATCCTCGACATCTCGTTCATCGGCAACAAGATCTTCACCGAGCGCGAGCTGCGCTCCGAGATCGTGACGACCGAATCCGAGTGGTGGAAGTTCTTCGCCAGCCAGGACAACTACGATCCCGACCGCGTCACTTTCGACCGCGAACAGCTGCGCCGCTTCTACCTGCGCAACGGCTACGCCGATTTCCGCGTCATCTCGGCGGTCGCCGAGCTCGCCCGCGACAAGTCGGGCTTCTACCTCACCTTCACCATCGAGGAAGGCGAGCAGTACAATTTCGGCGAAGTGAAGATCGAGTCCGGCGTCGCCGAGCTCGACGTCAACGAGATGGCGCCGCTCGTGAAGTTCGAGACCGGCGACACCTACAACGCCGAGCTGATCGAAAAGACGGTCGAAGCGCTCACCTATTACGCCGGCTCGCACGGCTACGCCTTCGCCGAGGTGAAGCCGCGCGTGCGCCGCGACGCCAAGGGCAAGCTGATCAACGTGGTCTTCACGATCAATCAGGGCCCGCGCGTCTATGTCGAGCGCATCAACATCCTCGGCAACACCCGCACGCTCGACAAGGTGATCCGCCGCGAGTTCCGCCTCGCCGAAGGCGACGCCTACAACAAGGTGCTGGTCGACCGCTCCAAGACGCGCGTGAAGGGCCTCGGCTACTTCAAGGACGTGGCGATCACGGAAGAGAAGGGCTCGGCCCCGGACAAGACCGTGCTGAACGTCGCGGTCGCCGAAACGACGACCGGCGAGCTTCAGTTCGGCATCGGCTATTCCAGCCAGGAAGGCGTCGTCGGCGACATCTCGGTCGCCGAGCGCAACCTGCTCGGCCGCGGCCAGTTCCTGCGCCTGCGCGCCAGCCTCTCGGGCCTGCGCAAGCAGTTCGACTTCCGCTTCACCGAGCCGTACTTCCTCGACCGCAACCTTGCGGCCGGCTTCGACCTCTACAACATCACCTCGACCTACGAGGAATCGTCCTACGAGGCGACGACGACCGGCGGCGGCCTGCGCCTCGGCTTCCCGCTGTCGGAGTTTTCGCGCCTCGGCCTGCGCTACACGCTGCGCAGCGACGACATCACCGCCGACAGCGACGCCTCGGAATTCATCAAGGATCTGGAAGGCACCTTCCTCACCTCGGTCGTCGGCTTCGACTACGCCTATGACGACCGCGACGATCCGATCTCGCCCAAGGCCGGCTTCCTCGTGACCTTCTCGGGCGATTTCGCGGGCCTTGGCGGCGACGTGAAATACTATCGCGCCGAGGCCGACGCGACCTGGTATCAGCGCCTGTGGTCGGACGACTTCGTGCTGTCGATCGGCGCGAACGCCGGCTTCATCGCCAGCTGGGACGACACCGCGCCGCTCCGCCTCAACGACCGCTTCTTCAAGGGCGGCTCGTCGTTCCGCGGCTTCGAGACGGCGGGCGTCGGCCCGCGCCAGCTCTCCACTACGGTGGTCGAGGTCAACAACGTCGTCACCAGCACGTCGGAATACGACGACGCCATCGGCGCCGAACTCTACGCCATCGGCACGGTCGAACTGACCGTTCCGAACTACCTGCCCGACGATCTGGGCATCGACACCAGCCTCTTCGTCGATTTCGGCACGGTCGGTCTGGTCGACGGCGCGGGCGGCTGCACGGTCGCCTCGTCCTCGACGACGGTCGGCCCGGATACGACCGAAGTGACGACCACCAGCTGTATCCGTGACGAGCTTTCGCTGCGCGCGTCGGCCGGCCTCAGCGTCTTCTGGGACTCGCCGTTCGGCCGCGTCCGCCTTGATTTCTCGCACGTCTTCGCAAAAGAAGACTATGATAAAACCGAAACGTTCCGCTTCAGCGCGGGTACGCAATTCTAAGGCGCATCACATGAACACTCGCACCCTGATCGGCGTCGGGGCGGCTCTGACCGTCGCCGTGCTTTTCGTCGCCATCCTCATCGTCGGCACCCGCACGACGGCCCAGCAGTCCGTGCCCGCGCCGGGCACGACGGCATCGGGCGCCCCGGCGGGCGTGCCCGTCATTCTGGTCGTCGATCGCGGCGCGATCCTGCGCACCTCGGCCGCCGGCAAGGAGCTGATCCGTCAGATCGACGGCTTCGGCAAGGACATGGAAGCCAAGTACGGCGAGGAGGAGAAGAAGCTCCGCGCCGAGGCCCAGGCCCTTCAGGAGCAGGCCGGCGTTCTGTCGCCCGAGGCCGTGCAGAAGAAGGAAAAGGAACTGCGCGAGCGCGGCGAAGCCCTGCAGAAGAAGATGCAGGAAGAGCAGGCCGCCATCCAGAACGGCATCAACGTCGCCCGCACCGAGATTGAGAAGGCTCTCGGCCCGATCATCAACACGGTGTTCCAGGAGCGTAACGGCACGATCATGCTCGATCGCGGCGCCGTGGTCCTGGGCTCGGTCGACATCGACGTGACGGCCACCGTGATCCAGCGCCTCGACCAGGTTCTGCCGACGGTCACCGTCACGCCGACCGCTCCGGCGGCGGGCGCCGCCGAGGCCCCCAACCAGTAAGCCGATGCGCGGACGTCGATGACAGACCCGCGCTTCTACGACAGCCGGGGGCCCTTGGCCCTCGGCGACCTCGCCAAGGCGATCGGCGCGACCATCTTCGACGGCGCCGATCCCGATTTCCGAATTGTGGACGTCTCGTCCATCGAGGCGCCCGATCCCGGCACGCTCTGCTACGCGCTGACCGAGGCTCATGCCCGCCGTCTCACCGGCGCGCCGGCCGCGGCGGTCCTGGTGACCGCCGAGGTCGCGTCCGCCGTGCCGCCCGGCACGACCGCGCTCATCCATCCCGAACCCGCCGCCGCGTTCGCGCAGGCGGGGGCGCTCTTTCATCCCGATGCCGGCCGCCTCGTCGGCCCGCGCGGCGAGACACTCATCGACCCGACAGCGGTGCTTGAGGACGGCGTCACCCGCGAGCCCGGCGTCGTCGTCGGCCCCGGCGCGCGGATCGGCGCGGGCACGCACCTCGCGGCCTATGCGGTGATCGGGCGCGGCGTCTGCATCGGACGCAACAGCTATATCGGACCGCACGCCTGCGTCGCCTATGCGCTGATCGGCGACCGCGTGACGATCCTCTCCGGCGTGCGGATCGGCACCGATGGCTTCGGCTTCGTCCCCGGCCGCACGGGACTTCACAAGGTGCCGCAGCTCGGCCGGGTGATCGTCCAGGACGACGTCGAGATCGGCGCCAATTCCTGCGTCGACCGCGGCGCGCTCGGCGACACGGTGATCGGCGAGGGCGCCAAGCTCGATAACATGGTCCATGTCGCCCATAATTGCCGCATCGGCCGCTACGCCATTCTGGCGGCGCAGGTCGGCATGGCGGGCTCCGTCACCATCGGCGACGGCGCCATCCTGGGCGGCCAGGTCGGGATCGCCGATCATCGCAGCATCGGGCCGGGGGCGCGCATCGCCGCGACTTCGGGCGTCACCAAAGACTTGCCCGGCGGCGCGGATTATGGTGGCCGCCCGGCGCAGCCGATCGCGACCTGGCGGCGCGAGGTGGCGGCGGTAAGGCGACTGGCTAAGGGGAAGACGCGGGGCGATGACTGAGGCGGCAGGAACCGGGGCTCTGGCGAGCGCGGACATCAAACGCATCATGGAATTGCTGCCGCACCGGCCGCCCTTCCTGATGATCGACCGGGTGATCGACATGGTGCCGAGCGTCAGCGCGACCGGCATCAAGAACGTCACCTTCAACGAACCGCAATTCGCGGGGCACTTCCCCGGCATGCCGGTCATGCCTGGCGTCCTGCTGATCGAGGCGATGGCGCAGACCGCCGGGGCGCTGGTCGTCCACAGCCTCGACATCACGACCGACGGCAAGGTCGTCTACTTCATGACCATCGACAAGGCGCGCTTCCGCGTGCCCGTGGTGCCCGGCGACACCGTGCTGCTGCCGGTCAAGGCGATCCGCCGCCGCGGCCCGGTGTGGCGCTTTCAGGGCGAGGCGCGGGTGGGCGATCGCCTGTGCGCCGAAGCCGAGTTCAGCGCCATGATCATGGACGCGGGCAGCAAGGCGCCGGCGGTGTCCGATGAGTGACGTCCATCCCTCCGCGCTCATCGACCCGTCGGCGACGCTGGGCGCGAACGTGGTCGTCGAGCAGTTCGCGACCGTCGGCCCCAACGTCGTGCTGCATGACGGCGTGAAGATCGGCCCGCACGCCGTCGTCGCCCGCAACACCACCATCGGCGCGGATACGGTCGTCCATCCCTTCGCGGTGCTTGGCGGCCCGCCGCAGAGCGTCGGCTACAAGGGCGAGGAGACGGCGCTCGTCATCGGCGCGCGCAACGTCATCCGCGAATTCGTCACCATCAATCGCGGCATGCCCAACGCGCGCGGCGAAACCCGCGTCGGCGACGGCTGCTTCATCATGACCCACGCCCATATCGCGCACGATTGCGTGCTGGGCGACGGCGTCATCATGGCCAACAATGTGATGATCGGCGGCCACGTCCAGATCGGCGACAGCGCCTGGATCGGCGGCGGCGCGGCGGTGCATCAGAATTCGCGCATCGGCCGCAACGCCATGCTGGGCGGCATGGCGGGGCTGGAGGGCGATCTCATCCCGTTCGGTTCGGCGCTCGGCAACCGCGCCTATCTCGGCGGCCTCAACCTCGTCGGCCTGAAGCGGCGCGGCTTCTCGCGCGAGACGATCCACGACGTGCGCAACGCCTACCGCCTGCTTTTCGCCGAGGAAGGCACCTTCCAGGAGCGCCTCGACGACGTCGCCGAAACCTTCGCCAAATGCGCCGAGGCGATGGAGATCGTCGAGTTCATCCGGGCGGGCGGCAACCGCGCTCTGTGCATGCCGCACCGGGACGCCTGAGCGCCCCGATGACGGGCGCTCTGGGCATCATCGCCGGCGCGGGCGGCCTGCCGGTCGATCTGGCCGGGCGCTGCGCGGCGGAAGGGCGCGCCTTCTTCACGATCCGCCTGAAGGGCCTCGCCGATCCGGCGCTCGACGCCCATCCCGGCGTCACGCTGCCGATCGGCCGGCTGGGCGAGGCGATCCGGCGGCTGAAGGGGGCGGGCTGCGACCGGCTGATGTTCGTGGGCAAGGTCATGCGGCCTCGCCTGCGCGATCTCAGCCTCGACTGGCGCGGCTTCACCGGGCTCCTCTCGCTGCTGGCCGGGGCCTGGCGTCACGACGACAAGCTCCACCGCGCCATCTCGCGCCTGTTCGAGCGCGACGGCATCGCCGTGGTCGGCCCGGCCGAGGTCTGGCCGGATCTTCTGGTCGAGGCCGGCACGCTCTCGGCCCGCGCGCCGGACGAACGCGCCTGGGGCGACATCCGCCTCGCCGCCGCCGCCGCGCTTGAGGTCGGGACGACCGACCGGGGGCAGGGCGCGGTCGCCCGCGACGGCGCGGTCGTGGCGGTCGAGGACCGCGACCACACCGACGGGCTGCTCGCCCGCGTCGCGGCGCTGCCGGGGCGGGGCGGGGTGCTGGCGAAGTTCGCCAAGGCGCATCAGGACCGGCGGCTCGATCTGCCCGTCATCGGGCCGGAAACCATCGCCGCCGCCGCCGCCGCGCGGCTCGACGGCGTCGTCATCGAGGCGGGCGGGGCGATGCTGGTGCGCCGCGCCGAAACGCTGGCGGCCGCGGAGGCGGCGGGCCTGTATCTCGTCGGGCTCGATCCGGCGCGGGTGGCGGCATGACCGCACCCCGGCCGCTCACCATCATGCTCTGCGCGGGCGAACCCTCCGGCGACGCGCTGGGCGGCGCGCTGATGGCCGAACTGCGCAAGCTGCGTCCGGGCGTGCGCCTCATCGGCGTCGGCGGCCCGGCGATGCGCGCGCAGGGCCTTGTCAGTTTCTTCGACATCGCCGAGATCGCCGTCATGGGCATCCGCGAGGTGCTGCCCAAGGCGCGCCTGCTGTTCCGCCGCATGGATCAGGTGGCCGATTTCGCCGTCCGCACAAAGCCCGATGTCGTCGTCCTCATCGACAGCGGCGATTTCAATCACCGCGTCGCCCGGCGCATCCGGGCGCGCGACCCGGCGCTGAAGATCGTCAAATACGTCTCGCCGCAGGTCTGGGCCTCGCGTCCCGGCCGCGCCGCGAAGATGAAGGACTTCCTCGACCGCGTGCTCTGCCTGCTGCCGTTCGAGCCGCCCTTCTACGAAACCTACGGCCTGCCCGCGACCTTCGTCGGCCACCCGGCGGTGGAGCGCGCCGCGCGCATGACCGGCGGCGCGGCGCTGCGGGCGCGGCTCGGCATCGCACCGGACGCGAAGCTGCTCTGCCTCCTGCCGGGCAGCCGCCGGGTCGAGGTGACCAATCTGCTGCCGGTGTTCCGGGATGCGATCGCCGCGGTCGCGCCGTCCGTGCCGGGGCTGCGCGTGGTGCTGCCGACGGTGCCGCTGGTCGAGCCGCTGGTCCGCGCCGGCCTCGCCGGCTTCCCGGTGCCCGTCGATCTCCTGACGACGGAGGCCGACCGCTACGCCGCCTTCGACGCCGCCGACGCCGCGCTCGCCGCGTCCGGCACGGTGACGACGGAACTGGCGGTGGCGGGCGTGCCGATGGTCGTCGCCTACAAGGTCGGCTGGCTGACGGCGGCGATCTGGACGCGGCTGGTGACGGTGGAGCACATCACCATCGCCAATCTGGTGCTCGGCCGCCGGGCGATCCCGGAATTCGTCCAGAACGCGGCGACGCCGCAGGCGCTGGCGGCGGCGCTGAGGCCGCTGCTGACCGACCCCGCCGCCATCGAAGCCCAGAAGACGGCGCTCGCCGAAGCGGTCCACAAACTTGGCCCCGGCGACACCAGCGCCAGCCACCGCGCTGCCAAAGCCGTCCTCGAAACGGCGGACGCCGGACCGGGCCATGAACCAGGCGCCCCTTCACAGCCGTCCCTCGGATAAGAATGGGGCAAGTCAGCGGAGCCTCCCGGATGTATCACATCGACTGGAGAAGACGTGGTGGCTTCGTCGCCTGGAACAAGGACGGCGTCGGGCCTCTGCTTGAAGAGGTCAGCACGCATGGGCTGGAGGATGTGCAGGGCGGGTTCTGGGGTCCGTCGCCTCAGGTCCTTCATCTCAGAGGCTGGGGAGGCCCTTTTGGCGGAAGAAGACTCATTGCGCGCTCGGCAACCGGCACATCCTTGTTCGATCAACTGGACCGTCAGGGCCGCGCATGGGCCCGCCTTGAATCTGTGACACAGCAGCGCGACTCCGGCGGGGCGGAGGAAGCCGGAACATGCTGGCTTGAGCACCACGGTGGAACGATCCGCTTCGCCGATGAAATTGAGATCGGCGTCAAACAGAAGGCGCTCGAAGGCGTCGATACGTCGCTCGCCTCCAACCCGCGGGTGATCATGACCGGCGGCGAAGGCAACATGGCTTTCATCGATGAGCCGCACATTCTGCGGCTCGCCGATGCGGACTGGTATCGGGCGATGTCTCAGGCCATCGCCGACGCCGGACAATCCATGCTCCTGTACAGGGTGGAGATGGGGCGCATGAAGGGCGAGTATCTGGGGCTGGGTATCTCCCGGCCCTACGAGATCACGAAATTTTGGAGAACCGTGCCGGAGCATCGCCGGTGGTCTACCGCTTCCTGTTTTCCGCCGACACCGGGGCGTGCACCGGGATGCGCTCTGTCGGAAGGGCCGGCATCAACCTGCTGTTTGGCGATCCCTAGTCGCAAGCCATCCCGAACGCGTCCGGATTCGCCGCGCCGTTGGTGTGCGGGGAGGCCTTCGCCGCCCCGCGCCCGGTCCTAGCGCTTGTTCAGCGGCACGTAGTCGCGGCGGGGCGCGCCGGTGTAGAGCTGGCGCGGGCGGCCGATCTTCTGCGCCGGGTCCTCGATCATCTCGCCCCACTGCGCGATCCAGCCGACCGTGCGGGCCAGCGCGAACAGCACCGTGAACATCGAGGTCGGGAAGCCCATCGCCTTCAGCGTGATGCCCGAATAGAAGTCGATGTTCGGGTACAGCTTCTTCTCGATGAAATAGGGGTCCGACAGCGCGATGCGCTCAAGCTCCACCGCCACGTCGAGCAGCGGATCGTCCTTGATCCCAAGCTCTTTCAGCACTTCGTGCGCGGTCTTCTGCATCACCTTCGCGCGCGGGTCGTAGTTCTTGTAGACCCGGTGGCCGAAGCCCATCAGGCGCTGGCCGGAATTCTTGTCCTTGGCGCGCGCGATGAATTCGGGAATGCGATCGACCGTGCCGATCTCCTCCAGCATCTGCAGCGCCGCCTCGTTCGCGCCGCCATGCGCCGGCCCCCACAGACAGGCGATGCCCGCCGCGATGCAGGCGAACGGATTGGCCCCCGACGAGCCGGCGAGCCGCACCGTCGAGGTCGAGGCGTTCTGCTCGTGGTCGGCGTGCAGGATGAAGATGCGGTCGAGCGCGCGGGCGAGCACCGGGTTCGCCTTGTACTCCTCGGCCGGCACCGCAAAGCACATGCGCAGGAAGTTCTCGGCATAGCCGAGGTCGTTGCGCGGATACACGAAGGGCTGGCCGATCGAGTATTTATAGGCCATCGCGGCGATCGTCGGCATCTTGGCGATCAGGCGGTGGCTGGAGATCTCGCGCTGGCGGGCGTCGTTGATGTCGAGGCTGTCGTGATAGAAGGCCGACAGCGCGCCGACCACGCCGACCATGATCGCCATCGGGTGCGCGTCGCGGCGGAAGCCACGGAAGAACTGCGTCAGCTGTTCGTGCACCATCGTGTGGTTGGTGATGCCGTGGTCGAACTTCTTCATCTGCTGGGCGTTCGGCAGCTCGCCGTGCATCAGCAGGTAGCAGGTCTCCAGGAAGTCGCCCTGTTCGGCCAGCGCGTCGATCGGATAGCCGCGATAGAGCAGCACGCCCTCGTCGCCGTCGATATAGGTGATCGTGCTCTCGCAGCTGGCGGTCGAGGTGAAGCCGGGGTCGTAGGTGAAGGCCCCGGTGTCGGCGTAGAGCTTGCGGATGTCGATGACGTCGGGCCCGACCGACCCCTTGAGGACCGGATAGTCGAAGGTCTTGCCGCCGTAGCTGACCGTTGCGGTCCCGCCGGCGGTTGCTTTCGAGCCCTTGATGTCAGCCATATGCGGCACCCTGTTCTGATGGGGAGATGTGTAGAAACCTCACGTTGCGGCGCAATATACGGAAAACCTGGTTAACGCACCACTGAGAGCCGCGCCGCGCGGCTCAAGGGCGGCTTCAGGCCGCAGCCTGGTCGCCGATGCGGGCGAGGGCTTCCGCGCGCCCCAGGATCGCCATCACGTCGAAGACCGGCGGCGAGACGGTCCGCCCGGTCAGCGCCGCGCGCAGCGGCTGGGCGACGTCGCCGAGCTTTGCCCCCTCGGCCTCTGCGAAGCCGCGCACCGCGGCCTCGATCTCGCCTGCCGTCCACGGCGTCGCGGCCAGCGCGGCGGCCAGCCGGCCAAGCCGGGCGCGGGCCTCGGCGGTCAGCGCCTTGGTCGCCTTGTCGTCCGGCGCGAGCGGCCTGGTGTCGAAAATAAACGACGCATTATCAATAAGTTCTACAAGAGTCTTCGCGCGATCCTTTAAGCTCGGCATGGCCGCCAGAAGCTGCGCCCGCTGATGCGCGGTCAGGGCCGGGCGGCCCTGACGCCCCATCAGCGCCTCGGTCTCCGCCGCGAGATAGGAATCGGCGGCAGCCCGCATGTAGAAACCGTTGAGATTGTTCAGCTTCTTGAAATCGACCCGGGCAGGGCTCCGGCCGATCGATTCCAGGTTGAACCAGTCGATCGCCTGTTCGGTCGAAATCGTTTCGGCGTCGCCGTGGGACCAGCCGAGGCGGAGCAGGTAATTCCGCATCGCTTCAGGCAGATAGCCGAGATTCTGGTACTCGTGGATGCCGAGCGCGCCGTGCCGCTTCGACAGTTTCGCCCCGTCCTCGCCGTGCAGCAGAGGCAGATGGGCATAGACCGGCTGCGGCCAGCCCATCGCGTCGATGATCTGGCGCTGGCGGGCGGAATTGGTCAGGTGGTCGTCGCCCCGGATGATGTGGGTGACGCCCATGTCGAAATCGTCGACCACGACGCTCAACATATAGGTCGGGGTGCCGTCGCCGCGCAGCAGCACGAAATCGTCGAGCACGTCGTTGCGGAACACAACCTGGCCCTGCACCGCGTCCTCGATGACCGTCTCGCCGGTCTGGGGCGCTTTCAGGCGGACGACCGGCGGCACGTTGGGGACGGGGCCGTCCGGGGCGCGGTCGCGCCAGCGGCCGTCATAGCGCATCGGCTTGCCGGCCGCCTTCTGCTCGGCCCGCATCGCGTCCAGCTCCTCGGGCGTCGCGTAGCAGCGATAGGCGAGGCCCTTGGCCAGCAGCTCCTCGGCGACCTCGCGGTGCCGTTCGGCGCGGGCGAACTGATAGACGACCTCGCCGTCGTGATCGAGGCCGAGCCAGCGCATCCCCTCCAGGATCGCGTCGATCGCCTCGGGCGTGGAGCGGGCGCGGTCGGTGTCCTCGATCCGCAGCCGGAAGATGCCGCCGGTGTGCTTGGCATACAGCCAGTTGAACAGGGCCGTGCGCGCGCCGCCGATATGCAGATAGCCGGTCGGCGAGGGGGCGAAGCGCGTGACGATTTGGCTGGGCGCGGACATGAACGCCTTACGGTTTACTGGAGGAATGAAAGCGCGCCCTCTTTAGCCACCGGCCCAAGCATGCCGCAAGGCCAGCCTTTTGCGGGCGCGCCGCCGCCGGCCGGTTTCCGGGCCTGGCTGGCCGCCCAGCAAAGCCGCTATGCGCTGTGGGCCCCGGTGGCGCTGGGGGCGGGGGCGCTCGGCTATCTGTTGCCGGTTGCCGAGCCGCCGGTCTGGACCGGATGGGCGGCGGGCGGCTTGGCGCTGGCGGCGGCCCTGCTGCGGCGCGTCCTGCCGTGGGGCGGCGTGCTGCTGGCCGCCCTCGCGCTGGCGGCGCTCGGTTATGGCGCGGCCATCCTGCGGGCCGAAGCGGTGGCGACGCCGGTGCTGCGCGCCCCGACGCCGGCCGTCACGGTCAGCGGGCTGGTGCTCGACGCCTTCGGCCACCGCGACGGGCGGGCGCGCATCCTGCTGGCGCTCGACGGCGTTCCGGGCCTCGCGCCGGGCGAGGCTCCCGCCGTCGCCCGCATCGCCCTGCGCAAGGCCGATGCGATGCCGCGCCCCGGCGAGCGGCTGACGCTGCGGGTCCGTCTGACGCCGCTGACCCTGCCGGTGACGCCCGGCGGCTACGATTTCGCCCGCGCCGCCTGGTTCGCCGGCATCGGCGCCTACGGCTTCGCGCTCGGCCCGCCGCAGGTCCTGCCGCCGGGCGAGGCCGCCGGACCGCTGGAGGCGGCGACGGTGTGGATCGCCGGACGGCGCTACGACGCCAGCGCCCGCATCCATGCGCTGCTGCCGGGCTCCGCCGGGGCCATCGCCGCCGCGCTCACCGTCGGCGACCGGGGCCAGATCGCGGCACGGGACGATTCGGCGCTGCGCGATTCCTCGCTCGCCCATGTGCTTTCGATCTCGGGTCTGCACATGGCGATCGTCGGCCTCGGGGCCTTCGGGGCGATCCGCTTCTGCGGCGCGCTCGTGCCGTTCGTGGCGCTGCGCTTCCAGCTGAAGAAATGGGCGGCGGCGGGCGCGCTCCTCGCCGCCGCGATCTACCTCGCGATCAGCGGCGCGTCGGTTCCGGCGCAGCGCTCGTTCCTGATGATCGGCCTCGTCTTCGTCGCCGTGCTCATCGACCGCGCCGCCTTCACGCTGCGCATGGTCGCGATCTCGGCGCTCGTGGTGCTGGTGCTCGCGCCCGAAAGCGTGCTCGACCCCAGCTTCCAGATGTCGTTCGCGGCCGTCACCGCGCTGGTCGCCGCGTTCGAGGCGTTCGAGGACTGGCAGATCCGGCGCGGCCGCCCGCTGGTGATGCGCGACGGCTGGGGCGGACATCTCGGCCACGCGCTGCTCGTCGCCGTTCTCGCCTCCGGCGTCGCGGGCCTGGCGACCGCGCCCTATGCCGCCTTCCACTTCAACCGCATCGCCTTCTATGGCGTGCTCGCCAATGTCGCGGCGATGCCGGTCATCGGCTTCGTCATCATGCCGTTCTGCGCGGTCGGCCTGCTGCTGATGCCGTTCGGCCTCGACGCCTGGGCGTTCCAGGTGGCGGGGTGGGGGATCGACGCGATGCTGGCCATCGCCCGCTGGACCTCCGGCCTGCCCGGGGCGGCGGGGCATGTCGCCTCATGGCCGGATCTCGCGCTCGGGCTGGTGACGCTCGGCGGCCTCTGGCTCGCGCTCTGGCGCGGGCGATGGCGGCTCGCGGGTCTCGCGCCCATCGCCGCCGCGCTGGCGCTCGGCTGGCTGACGCCGCCGCCCGACATCCTGATCGACCGCGACGCCAAGAACGTCGCCGTCCGGGCGGAGGACGGCCGCCTTGCCATCGTCTCGGGTCGCCGGGCGCGCTTCGCCGCGACGGAATGGCTTGAGCGCGACGGCGACGAGCGTCCGGTCGGCGAGGCCGCGCGGGCCGGGCGCGAGGGTGTGTGGACCTGCGCGCAGAAGCTCTGCGTCGCGCACGTGCGCGGCCTGGACGTCGGCTATCTGGAGCGGGCGGGCAACGAGGCCCATGCCTGTGCCGCCGGGCTCGACATCCTGATCGCCGCCCGCGAGATCGAACCCTGCGGGCAAGGCCTTACCCTCACGGCGGCCGATACGGCGCGCGACGGCGCGATGGCCCTCCACATCGCCACAGACGGAACGGTCGCGCTCGATACCGTCCGCCGCCACATCGGCGAGCGGCGCTGGACGGTCTGGGCCGAGGCCCCCGGCGCGCGCTAGCGCCGCTCAGTAGTGGCGCAGCAACCCGACCAGACGGCCCTGCACCTTCACGCGGTCGGGACCGTAGATGCGCGTCTCATAGGCCGGGTTCGCGGCCTCCAGCGCCACGGTCTCGCCCTTGCGGCGGAACCGCTTCAGCGTCGCCTCGGCCTCGTCGACCAGCGCCACCACGATATCGCCGTTGGTCGCGGTGTCGGACTTGCGGATCACCACGGTGTCGCCGTCGAGAATGCCGGCGTTGATCATCGAATCGCCGGTCACCTGCAGCGCGTAGTGCTCGCCCGCGCCCAGCATGTCGGGCGGCACGGCGATTTCCTCGCCGCGGCCCGACAGCGCCTCGATCGGCGTGCCGGCGGCGATCCGGCCGACCAGCGGAATGGAGATGTTGGCGGCCGCCGCCTGCATCGCGGCCTGCACGTTGGAGGGCGCGCTCGGCTGCGCGGCCGAGGGCTTGGGCGCGGCGCGCAGCGTGCTGCCGGTGCCCTCGACGAGGGTCGGCGAGAAGCTGCCATTGCGGAAACGGGGCGAGAGCGCCGAATTGTCGGGCAGCTTGATCACCTCCAGCGCCCGGGCGCGATGCTCCAGCCGGTGGATGAAGCCGCGCTCGACCAGCGCGGTGATCAGGCGATGGATGCCGGACTTGGATTTCAGGTCCAGCGCATCCTTCATCTCGTCGAACGAGGGCGGCACGCCGGTTTCGCGGATCCGCTCATGGATGAACATCAGCAGTTCATACTGTTTGCGCGTCAGCATCGGCGCCCCCTCCCGGAGATCGGAACAAATCCGAACTATTCCCGATGCGTTCTAGTTTAGTTCGCGCCGCACGTCAACCGCGTCAAGGTTACTCACAGCCAGGGCGCGAGCGGCAGCACCTTCACGACCTCGCCGGCCGCCGCTGCCGGTGCGAGCGGCGGGCGCACGATCAGCCCCCCGGCCTGCGCGAAAGCCGAAAGATTGCCGCTGTCCTGCACCGGCATGGCGGTGGCGACCGGCCCATCCGGCGACAGCTCCACCACGGCGCGCAGATAGTCCTGACGGCCGTCATTGGCCTTCAGCGGCGCCCCGAGCCGCGCCTCGATCAGCCTCTGCCCGCGCCACGGCTCGCCGGAAAGCGCCCGCACCAGCGGCTGCACGAACAGCATGGCGCAGACCAGCGCCGAAACCGGATTGCCGGGCAGGCCGATCACCCGCGTGCCGCCGATCCGGCCCGACATCAGCGGCTTGCCCGGGCGCATGGCGATCTTCCAGAAGCCGACGGTGAGGCCGAGCGGCTCCAGCGCCGGCTGGATGAGATCGTGATCGCCGACCGACGCGCCGCCTTGCGTGAGCAGCACATCGGCGCTGAGCCCGGCCTCCGCCTTCGCACGGATTTCGGCCGCGTCGTCGCGGGCGATGCCGAGATCGACCGCCTCCGCTCCCCAGCCGTCCAGCAGCGCCGCCAGCGCGACCCCGGTCGAGGCGACGATCTCGGCCCCCTTCGGGTCGCGCCCCGGCGGCACCAGCTCGTCGCCGGTCGCCAGCAGCGCGACGCGCGGCCGCCGCCAGACGGACACCTCGTCCACCCGCGCGGCGGCGAGCAGCCCCAGCGCCGGCCCGGCGAGCCGCGTCCCGGCGGGCAGCAGCATCGCCCCGGCGGCGAAATCGTAACCGGCCTTGCGCACGTTCCGCCCGGCGGCGGGAGCCTCCAGGATCGTCACCGCGCCCGGCTCGGCGCGGGTATCCTCCTGGATGACGATGGTATCGGCCCCTTCGGGCACCACCGCGCCGGTGAAGATGCGGGCCGCCTCGCCGGGTTTCAGCGCGCGGGGCGGCATCGCGCCCGCCGCCACCGCGAAACCGACGGGCAGCGTGGCGGGCAGGGCCGCGATGTCGGCATGGCGCACCGCATAGCCGTCCATGGCGCTCACGTCGTGCGGCGGATGGGTGCGGCGGGCGGCGGCGTCCTCGGCGAGCACGCGACCCGCCGCCGCCGCCAGCGGGACGCGCTCGCGGACCGACGGCCCCGCGCCTTCCAGAATGCGCGCCTCTGCCTCGGCGACCGTGATCATTCCGAACCGAAGACCTCGCCCACGGTGGCGTTGGCGGCGCGCGCCAGCTTCTCCTCCGCGTCGCGTGGCAGCCGTCCGACCCGGCCGTGCAGGAAGCCATAGACGAGGCCGACCGGCAGGCCGGCATTCGCCGCCCAGGTGCTGACCTGAAGGCGGTTGTCGCGCAGAAAGCTGCGGAACGCCTCGGCGCGCGAATGGGTGGCGCGCGGCGTCGCCGGGCCTTCATCGACATTGCGCGGACGGACGGCCGGCGCGCCCGGCGCCCGGCGGAAGCCGCGCGACAGCAGGCGCGGCGCGGGGGCGGGCGGGGTGGCGACCGGCGCGGGCGGCGTCTCGCCGTCGCGCAGGAAATCGCCCGACTTGCCGCCGCTCTTGGCGATAAGGCGGATGTCGCCGATCGTCGCCGTGCGGTCCACGGCCTTCACCATGTCATAGATGGTCAGCGCCGCGACGCTCGCCGCCGTCAGCGCCTCCATCTCCACGCCGGTCGGCCCGCGCGTCTTGGCCGTCGCCGAAATCGAAAGCCCCGCGCCGTCCTCACGCGGCGCGATCTCGACGCCGACCCCGGTCAGCATCAGCGGATGGCACAGCGGGATCAGCTCGGACGTCTTCTTCGCCGCCATGATGCCGGCGATGCGGGCGGCGGCGATCACGTCGCCCTTGGCGGCCTTGCCCTCGGCGATGAGCGCGAGCGTCGCGGGGGAAAGCGCGATGAACGCCCCGGCGGTGGCGCTGCGTTCGGTGTCGTCCTTGGCGGTCACGTCCACCATCGCGGCGCGGCCCTGGTCGTCGATATGGGTCAGATCGGTCATGGGCCTTGGGCGTTCGGGCTTCTTCCGTGACGGCGGATTCGAGCTAGAGTGCCACAGCGCGCGCGGCCTGTCCCGGCCTCGCGCAGGTCGAAAACCGGGACCCGAGGAGACCCAAATGAGCTTCGCCGCGCTGGAGAAATGGCACGCCTTCGTCAAATCCGGCGACGCCTCGGCGATCGAGGGCCTGCTCGCCGAGGACGCCGTCTTCCAGTCGCCGGTGGTGCACACGCCGCAGGCCGGGCGCGCCGTCGCCGCGCTCTATCTCCAGGCGGCGATGAGCCTCCTCAACAATTCCAGCTTCCGCTATCTGGGCGAATGGACCGCCGAGCGCACGGCGGTGCTGGAGTTCGAGGCCGTCGTGGACGGCATCACGATCAACGGCGTCGACATGATCTGGTGGAACGAGGAAGGCCTCATCACCCGCTTCAAGGTGATGATCCGCCCGCTGAAGGCGATCAACATGATGCACCAGAAAATGCTCGCCCTCTTCGCCCTGGCGAAGGCGAGCTAGTCCCCGCGCGACGGCTCTTCGATCAGCGTCTCCCCGGCCTCCAGCCGCAAGGCGATCGCGGGCCAATTCGCGCCCAGCCAGTCGAGCAGGGCGGCGACGGTGCAGTTGCCGACACGGATGACGACGACGCTGCCCGCACTCGCGGCGGCGAGCAGCCCGACGAAGTCGCGATCTCGCGTCAGTATGGTCCGGCGCTCGTCGAGTGCGAGCTTCCAGACATCGCTGTCGCTGCCGCCTGCCCCCAGGACTTCAAGAACATGGACGGCATCGACGCCCTCGCCGCGCAGCCACACAGCGGCGCGCCGCGGCAGGTTCTCGTCCACCAGAACCCTCATTCGGCGGCGACGGCGCTCTTCTCGACCGAAGCGGCGCCGAAGGCCAGCGCCGCGCGAATGTCTTGCGCGGTCAACTGGTCGTAGTCGGCGAGGATCTCGTGTTCCGTCATGCCCGCCGCCAGCCATTCGAGGATATGCGCCACGCGAATCCGCGTTCCCGCGATCCGGGGGTGTCCGGCGCAGGTATCGGCATCCGCCACGATACGGTCGGCGAGTTTCATGGCTTCAAACTAGCACAGGCCGCCCGGGCGGCGAAGCGGATCTACCCGCCCAGCAGCGCCCGGGTCGCGGCCGTCACGTCGCGCTGGCGCATCAGGCTTTCGCCGACCAGGAAGGCGCGCGCCCCGCAGGCCGCGAGGCGGGCGAGGTCGGCATGGGTGTTGATGCCGCTCTCCGCGACCAGCAGGCGGTCCGGCGGGACGAGCGCCGACAGACGCTCGGTCGTCGCCAGCGAGGTCTCGAAAGTGTGGAGGTTGCGGTTGTTGACGCCGATCATGGCCTCGCCGCCCAGCGCCAGCGCGCGCGCCATCTCGGCCTCGTCATGCACTTCGATCAGCGCGTCCATGCCCCAGCGCGCCGCTTCGTCCAGCAGCGCGGCGGCCTCGGCGTCGTCCAGCGAGGCCATGATGACGAGGATGCAGTCGGCGTTCAGCGCCCGCGCCTCGGCCACCTGATACGGCTCGAACAGGAAGTCCTTGCGGATGGCGGGCAGGGCGGTCGCGGCCCGGGCCGCCACCAGATAGGCGTCCGCGCCCTGGAACGAGGGCTCATCGGTCAGCACCGACAGGCACGCCGCCCCCCCGGCCTCATAGGCGCGGGCGAGCGCCGGCGGATCGAAATCGGCCCGGATGAGGCCCTTGGACGGGCTCGCCTTCTTGATCTCGGCGATCAGGCCGAAGCCGGTCGCCGCGATCGCCCGTTGAAGGCTCGCCTTGAAGCCGCGTACCGCATCGGCGGCGCGCGCCGCCTCGGCGACGGCCTCATAGGGGCGGGCGGCCTTGCGCGCTTCGATCTCGCGCCGCTTATAGGCTTCGATCTGCTCCAGGATGGTCGCCATCAGGCGCGCCTCCGCGCGGCGTCCAGCGCCGCCTTCGCCGCGCCGCTATCCAGCGCCCGCCGCGCCAGCGCCGCGCCGTCGATCGGCGTCGCGGCCTTGCCGGCGACCACGAAGGCGGCGGCGGCGTTGAGGATCACCGTGTCGCGATAGGCCCCCGCCGCGCCGTCCAGCAGCGCGCTCAGCGCCGCCGCATTGGCCGCCGCGTCGCCGCCCCTGATCGCCTCGATGGGATGGCGGGCGACCCCGGCATCCTCGGGCGTGACGACATGCTCGGCGATATGGCCGTCCTCGACGACGAACACGGTCGACGGCCCCGACGGCGAGATTTCGTCCAGCCCGCCATGGCCGCTGGCGACCCAGGCGCGCTCGACCCCCAGCAGCGCCAGCACCCCGGCGATCTTGCGCGCCGCCTCGACGGTCGGCGCGCCGATCAGCTGGCGGCGCACCCCGGCGGGGTTGGCGAGCGGCCCCAGCAGATTGAACAGCGTGCGGAAGCCCAGCTCCTGCCGCACCGGCCCGACATGGCGCATGGCGGGATGGAATTTCGGCGCGAACAGGAAGGCGAATTTGTCCTCCGCCAGCGCCGCCGCCGCCGCCGCCGGCTCAAGCTCCACCGGCACGCCCAGCGCGCTCAGCACATCGGCCGCACCGGATTTCGAGGTGATCGCCCGGTTGCCGTGCTTGGCGACCGCGACGCCGCCGCCCGCCAGCACGAAGGCGACGGCGGTCGAAACGTTCAGCGTATGCGCCCCGTCGCCGCCGGTGCCGCAGCAATCGACGGCGTGCGGCGGGGCCTCGACGGCCAGCATCGCGCCGCGCATGGCGGTCGCCGCGCCGGCGATCTCGTCCACCGTCTCGCCGCGCACCCGCAACATGCTCAGCAGCGCCGCCGTCTGCGCCGCGCTCGCCTCGCCGCGCATGACGCACGCGAACGCCTCGGCCGCTTCGGCGGCGTTCAGCGTCGCGCCGCCGGCGAGACGCGCCAGCACGGGTTTCAGCCCGCTCATGCGGCGCGCGCGAGGGTGAGGAAATTGCGCAGCATCGCGTGACCGTGCTGCGAGGCGATGCTTTCGGGATGGAACTGCACGCCGTGGATCGGCCGCGTCCGGTGGGCGAGGCCCATGACCAGCCCGTCGGCGGTCTCGGCCGTCACCTCCAGCACGTCGGGCAGCGAGGCGCGCTCGACGATCAGGCTGTGATAGCGCGTCGCCTCGAAATTGTCGGGCAGGCCTTTGAAGATGCCGGTCCCGGTGTGGTGGATCGGACTGATCTTGCCGTGCATCGGCACCGGGGCGCGCACCACCTTGCCGCCGAATGCTTGGCCGATCGCCTGATGGCCGAGACAGACGCCGAGGATCGGCACGCTGTCCTTGGCGGCGGCGATGAGATCGAGACAAATCCCCGCCTCGTTCGGCGTGCAGGGACCGGGCGACAGTACGATCGCCTCCGGCCTTGCCGACAGCGCCTGCTCGACCGAGATCGCATCGTTGCGATGGACGACGACCTCGGCCCCCAACTCGCCCAAGTAATGGACGAGATTGTAGGTGAAGCTGTCGTAGTTATCGATGAGCAGGATCATGGCGGGGACATGCGTCCGCCCGGCCCGTTTCGTCAAGCGGCGAGTGGGGTTGCGGGCGGTTCCTCAGGCCTTGATGCGGGCCATCGCGGGGTCGTAGGGCGGCTTGAGGAACGGCGTCGCGGGCACCAGTTCGGTGGCGATCTCAAGCTGGTAGTCGCCCGACATCACATAGTCGGCGTCCACGCCCTCCGGGTCGCGCACATAGCCGTAGCCGATGTTCTTCCCCAGCGTGAAGCCGAAGCCCGCGCTCGACAGCCAGCCGCAGCGCTTGCCGTTGCGATAGATCGTCTCGCGCCCCAGCAGCACGATGGCGGGATCGTCCACCAGGAACCCGGCGAAGAGCTTGGGCAGCGGCTTCGCCTTCTGCGCCAGCAGCGCCTCGCGGCCGAGGAAGTCGACGCCGGAGCGCAGCTTCACCGCCCAGCCGAGGCCGGCATGGAGCGGCGAATGGTCGGGGCCGATATCGCTGCCCCAGGCGCGATAGCCCTTCTCCAGCCGCAGCGTCTCGATGGCGCGGTAGCCGCCGTTGACGAGGCCGTGCGCCGCGCCGGCCTGCATCACCGCCTCATAGACGGCGGACGCCGCCGCGATGGGGATATGCAGCTCCCAGCCGAGTTCGCCGACATAGGTGACGCGCAGCGCCGTCACGCTCGCCCCGGCGATGGAGATCTTGCGCACCGCGCCGAACGGGAAGGCGGCGTTCGACACGTCGTCCGCCGTCACCGCCGCCAGAATGTCGCGCGCCCGCGGCCCCATCAGCGACAGCACGCTCGCCGTTTCGGTCACGTCGGTCAGGCGCGCGTCGAGCCCCTCGGGGATGTTGCGGGCGATCCAGTCGAAATCGTGGGTGGCGAAGCCGGTGCCGGTGACGATGTAGAATTCGTCCTCCGCCAGCCGCGCGACGGTCAGGTCGCACTCGATGCCGCCGCGCGCGTTCAGCATCTGCGTATAGGTCAGCGCGCCGGGCGGCTTGCCGACATCGTTGGAGGCGATCCATTGCAGCGCCGCCTCGGCGTCGCGCCCGGTCATGCTGAATTTGGCGAAGCTCGTCTGGTCGAACACCGCCGCCCGCTCGCGGCAGGCCGCATGTTCGCGCGCCGTCGCGGCGAACCAGTTCTGGCGGCCATAGGTATAGACATCCTCGGCCGTCTCGCCGGGAGCGGCGAACCAGTTGGGCCGCTCCCAGCCCATCTTCTCGCCGAAGCAGGCGCCCTGCGCCTTCAGCCGGTCATAGAGCGGCGAGCGGCGCAGCGGCCGGGCGCTGCGATATTCCTCGAACGGCCAGGCCATCGTGTAGTGCTTGGCATAGGCCTCCAGCGTCCGTTCGCGGACGATCGCCACGTCGCGCTGGTGCTTGCCGAAGCGGCGGATATCGACCGGCCACAGGTCGTAGGGCGGCTCGCCCTTGGCGACCCACTCGGCCAGCGCCATGCCCGCGCCGCCGCCGCTGGCGATGCCGAAGGCGTTGAAGCCCGCGCCGACGAAGACGCCGCGCACTTCGGGCGCTTCGCCCAGGATGAAATTGCCGTCCGGCGTGAAGCTCTCCGGCCCGTTGATGAACTGCTTGATCCCGGCCGTCTCCAGCGCGGGCACGCGCCCCAGCGCCAGCTTCATCAGCGGCTCGAAATGGTCCCAGTCGGTGTCGAGCAGGCCGAAATGGAAGCCTTCGGGCAGGCCGTCCACGGCCCAGGGAATGGGGTTCGGCTCGTAGCCGCCCATGACGAGGCCGCCGACCTCCTCCTTGTAGTAGGTCAGCCGGTCGGGATCGCGCAGCGTCGGCAGGTTGCGCGGCACGCCCTCGATCTTCTCGGTGATGAGATATTGGTGCTGCACGCTGACCAGCGGCACGTTGACGCCCGCCATCGCGCCGATCTCGCGCGACCACTGGCCGGCGCAGATCACCACCTTGTCGGCGGCGATGCGGCCCGCGGCGGTCAGCACCGCGCGGACCCGCCCGCCTTCGACCTCGATGCCGGTGACCGCGACATCCTCGGCGATGGTGACGCCCCTGGCGCGCGCCCCCTTGGCGAGCGCCTGGGCGATGTCGGACGGGTTGGCCTGTCCGTCGGTCGGCAGGAAGGCGGCGCCGACCACATCGTCCACCGTCATGACCGGCCACAGATCCTGCGCCTCCTTCGGCGAGAGCAGGTGCATCTCCAGCCCGAACGAACGGGCGGTCGTCGCCTGACGCTTCACCTCGGTCCAGCGTTCGGCGTTGCAGGCGAGGCGCAGGCCGCCATTGCGCTTCCAGCCGGTCGCCAGCCCCGTCTCGGCCTCCAGCCGGTCGTAGAGCGCGACCGAATAGCCCAGCATCTGCGTGATATTGGCCGAGGTGCGCAGCTGCCCCACCAGGCCCGCCGCGTGCCAGGTCGAACCGCTGGTCAGCTTGTGGCGCTCCAGCAGGATGACGTCGGTCAGCCCCATCGCGCCCAGATGATAGGCGACCGAGCAGCCGACGATGCCGCCGCCGATGATGACGATCTTGGCCGACGAGGGGAGGGCGGTCATGTCAACTCATGTCCTGAACGGCGGCGTAGGCCGCCTCGAAGCGGGCGAGATAATCGGCCGTGTAAGCGCCATAGTCGAAATCGAGAGTCGAGTGAATTTCCGACACCATCGACCACATCGCCTCGCGCAGCAGCGAGGCGGCGGTCATCGCGGCGGCGCGGTACCGCAGCTCGTCGCTCACCGGCCGCCCGTAGTAGTGCGCGAGGATCGCCTCGCGCTGGACGGGGCTGACCTCGCTGTTGGAGGCGAGGCCGCCAAGGTCGAACAGCGGCGAGTTGAACCCGGCATAGTCCCAGTCGATCAGCCACAGCCGCTTGCCGTCGTCGATGAAATTGGCGGCGAGCAGATCGTTGTGCCCCATGACGATCTCGACCGGGCCGACCGCGCGCTCCAGCGCCTCGGCCGCCGCCAGCAGGTCGGGCAGCAGGGGCAGGCGCGGAGAGGCGCCCTCGCGCAGCGTGTGGCCGTAGTCGCGCACGACATGGAACACCCAGAAGGCGGCGGCCGGGCCGCGCAGGTGCTTGGGGATCTCGCGGTGGGCCATCGCCACCAGATCGACGAGGCGCGGCAGCAGCGCGTCGTCGCGGACGTCGCCGGGGGTCAGCGTGCGGCCTTCGATGAAGCGCATGACCAGCGCCCCCGGCTCGGCATGGACGATCTCCGGCGAGACGCCCGCCGCATGGGCGGCGCGCGAGACCGCCAGCTCGTTCGAGCGCACGATGCCGTGGACGAGGTTGTCGTCGCCGATGCGCACCACATAGTCGCGGCCGCCGTCGCGGACGCGGAAATTGGTGTTGGTGATGCCGCCGCTGAGCGGCACGGGCGAAACCGGCCCCGACCAGAAGGGCAGCCGCGCGGCGCGCTCCAGCGGCGTCATGCGGCGGCGTTGGCGGCCTTGCGGGCGTCGAAGGCGGCCCAGACCCCGTTCGCCCCGTCCCACGAGCCGCGGCTGGCGGCCTTGGAATACTCGGTCGCGCGCTGCTCGAAGAAATTGGCGTGCTCGACGCCGTTGAGGCTCTCGACCAGCCAGGGCAGGGGATGTGGCCGGATCTGGCGGTAGCTCGACTCTTCTTGCGCGAAATAGCCGAAGGCCGGCGTCAGCTTCAGCTGCGTCAGCCGCCAGTCGGCGATGTAGCGCACATAGGATTTGATATCGGCCGCGCTCATGCCCTCGACCTCGCCGAGGCTGAAGGCGAGATCGATGAACTTTTCCTCGAGCCCCACCATGGTCTGCGCGACATCGACGATATCGTCGCGGACCGCGCGCGTGACCGCTCCGGTCTCGCGGTTCCAGGCGTGATAGAGCTTGATGATGCCTTCGCAGTGCAGGCTCTCGTCGCGCACCGACCACGAGACGATCTGGCCCATGCCGTTCATCTTGTTGCGGCGGGGGAAGTTCAGCAGCATCGCGAAGCTGGCGAACAGCGCCATGCCTTCGGTGAAGGCCCCGAACATGGCGAGCGTGCGGGCGACGTCGCTGACCGTGCCGACGCCGAACGTGTGCATGTAGTCGGCCTTGGAGCGCATCTCCTCGTAGTCGCGGAACGCCGCGAACTCCGTCTTGGGCATCCCCAGCGTCTTCAGCAGCAGCGCATAGGCGTCGATATGCACCGTCTCCATGTTGGAGAACGCCGCCATCATCATCTGCACTTCCAGCGGCTGGAACAGCGGGATGTAGCGTTTGAGGTAATTGTCGCCGACCTCGACGTCCGACTGGGTGAAGAAGCGGAAGATCTGCGTCAGCAGGCTGCGCTCGGCCGGCGTCACGCGGTCCGAGGCCCAGTCCTTGATGTCCGCGCCCAGCGGCACTTCCTCGCCCATCCAGTGGGTCTGCTGCTGGCGCTTCCAGTATTCGTAGGCCCAGGGATAGCGTTCCACGTCATAGGTGCCGCTGGAGGTCAGCAGCCCGACGCGCCCGGTGCCGATCAGCTCGCGCGGATCGAGATGGCCGAGTTCGTTCACTGACATGCCAGGCACTCCTCGTAGTCGGTGCGCTCGGCGGTCTCGAAGGCCGCCGCCGCGCTCTCCTGCTTGCCCGCGAACCCGGCGCGGCTGATCGACTTGGAGCGGCAGTAATAGAGGCTCTTCACGCCCTGCTCCCACGCCGTCCAGTGCAGCATGTGGAGGTCCCACTTGTCGATGTCGGCGGGCAGGAAAAGATTGAGCGACTGGCTCTGGCAGATATAGGGCGCGCGGTCGGCGGCGAATTCGACGATCCAGCGCTGGTCCAGTTCGAAAGCGGTGCGGAAGACCTGCTTCTCGTCGTCGCTGAGGCAGTCGAGATGGGCGACCGAGCCTTCGTGCTCCAGGATCGATTCCCAGACCGCCTGGGTGTCCGCGCCGCGCGCCGCCAGGATCTTCTGGAGATAGGGGTTGCGCACCGAGAAAGCGCCCGAAAGCGTCTTGTGGGTGTAGATATTGGCCGGGATCGGCTCGATGCCGGCACTCGCCCCGCCGGTGATGATGCTGATCGAGGCGGTGGGGGCGATGGCGATCTTGTTGCTGAAGCGCGCCTTCATTCCGGCCTCCTGCGCATCGAGGCAGGCCCCGCGCTCTTCGGCGAGAAGCACAGAGGCGGCGTCGGCTTCGCGCCGGATCTTCTTGAAAATCTTGAAGTTCCACGACTTCGCCATCGCGCTCTCGAAAGCGATCCCCCGCGCCTGAAGGAACGAGTGGAAGCCCATCACGCCGAGGCCGACCGAGCGTTCGCGCAGCGCCGAGTAGCGGGCGCGGGCCATGGTGTCGGGCGCGGTTTCGATGAAGCTGGTCAGCACGTTGTCGAGGAAGCGCATCACGTCCTCGATGAAGGTCGGGTCTTCCGCCCAGGCGTCCCAGGTCTCGATGTTGAGCGAGGAGAGGCAACAGACCGCCGTGCGGTGCTCGTCGTTGTGGTCGGGGCCGGTCGGCAGCGTGATCTCGCTGCACAGGTTCGATGTCGTGACCTTCAGGCCGAGATCGCGCTGATGCTTGGGCAGCGCCTTGTTCACCGTGTCGATGAACAGCAGATAGGGTTCGCCCGTCTGCAGCCGGGTTTCGAGGATGCGCTGCCACAGTTTGCGCGCATCCACCTCGCGCAGCACTTCGCGCGTCTTGGGGCTGCGCAGCGGGAACATCGCGCCGTCGCGCACCGCTTCCATGAAGGCGTCGGTGACGTTGATGCCGTGATGGAGATTGAGGCCCTTGCGGTTGAAATCGCCCGACGCCTTGCGGATCTCCAGGAACTCCTCGATCTCCGGATGGTCGATGTCGAGATAGACCGCCGCCGAGCCGCGCCGCAGCGAGCCCTGGCTGATCGCCAGGGTCAGCGCGTCCATGACGTGGATGAAGGGAATGATGCCCGAGGTCTCGCCGAGGCCCTTCACGGTCTCGCCGATCGAGCGCACATGGCCCCAATAGGTGCCGATGCCGCCGCCGTTCGAGGCGAGCGCGACGTTTTCGTTCCAGGTGCCGACGATGCCTTCCAGCGAGTCGGGCACCGAATTGAGGAAGCACGAGATCGGCAGGCCGCGCGTCGTGCCGCCGTTCGACAGCACCGGCGTCGCCGGCATGAACCAGAGCTGCGACATCGCGTCGTAAAGCCGCTGCGCGTGCTCGATCCCGTCTGCGAAGGCGCACGACACGCGGGCGAACATGTCCTGATAGGATTCGCCCGGCATCAGATAGCGGTCGTCGAGCGTCGCCTTGCCGAACGCGGTCAGCAGCGAATCGCGGCTGCGGTCCAGCTTGAGGTCCGAGGGTTTGGGCTTCTGCGCCAGCGGCCCACCGAGCGGCGCATGCAGATCGCGCACGGTGGCTTCGGGACGGCGGACGGACTCCGCGCGCGGCTCTGCGGCGGCGCGCTTGTCCAGAAGAAGGTGTTGCAGCTCGACGGCGGCCATCTCGGTTTCTCCCCCCAGACCCGGGAGGAGGAGAGAGTCGCCTATCCTGTCCGCGGCGCAAGGCCTGCGGAAGATATGCGGCTCCGGACACCCCGCCCGGGGACGAATCCAGCGTTCACGGCAGGTCTCCTGGCTTGCGGGTCGCCGCTTGGGTCCGCCTTCCCGGCGTTTTCACCAGTGGCTGCCGGACCCTCGCTCGCCGCTCACAGTTGCGGGGGCAGCCCCGGCCTGGCCGCCCCACGCGGCACCACCGGAGTTCCCTCTTAGCCCCAAATCTTGCGATTGGGAGAACCGAGAACCACTAGAGCTTGTGGCGGAACTGTGACGCCGTCAAGCGTCGCGGACGTTCATTGTGAAGATTTATTGAGCGAGTTTCACGACGCCGCAGGAAACCCGGCTTCCGGCCCCGCCGATCGGCTGGCTGGTGTGGTCGTCCTCGCCCGCGTGGATGATAAGCGCCGTGCCGTCGGCGTCCAGCAGGGAGTCGAGCGTCGCGCCGGAAAGGTAGAATTCGGCCTTCGCTGTGCCGTCGGCGGCGGCGAAGATGTTGGGCAGATCGCCGGCCTCCGGCCCGCCCGGATTGAGCAGGCCGTGCGCCGTGCCCTCGGCGTGTCCGGCATGATCGCCCGCGCCCTTGAAGCCGTCCGCCGCGTCGCAGCTGCCGGTCCCGTGCAGATGCACGCCATGCCAGCCGGGTTCGAGGCCGCTCGCCTGGATGCGGAGCAGCAGCCCCTTCGGTCCCGGCCTGAACAGCGCCGATCCGGCCGTCGCGCCCGCCGCGTCGGTGAGGTCGGCATAGCCGGTCTTCATGATCCCGATTTCCTGCGCGGCGGCGGCGAAGGGCAGGGTGGCGAGAGCGGCGGCGAGAACGACGAGGCGCATGGGCGGTCTCCTTCACGGGCGGGGCCAGCCTGCACCCGCCGCACGGACTTGTCATCCCGCAAGCCGCGACTTCACCCGTTCGGGCCGGCGCCGTCCACGAAGCGCACCGCGTTCTCGGCGGCGCTGACGATGGCGCGGGCCTTGTTCACGGTTTCCTGGAACTCGCTCTCCGGGTCGCTGTCCGCGACCACGCCGCCTCCGGCCTGCACATAGAGCGTGCCGTCCTTGACGACGCCGGTGCGCAGCACGATGCAGGTGTCCATCGAGCCGTCCGCCGCGAAATAGCCGACCGCCCCGGCATAGACGCCGCGCTTCTCGGCCTCCAGCTCGTCGATGATCTCCATCGCCCGCACCTTGGGCGCGCCGGAGACGGTGCCTGCCGGCATCCCCGCGCCCAGTGCGTCCACCGCGTCGTGGCGCGGATCGATCTCGCCCTCGACGTTCGAGACGATGTGCATGACGTGGCTGTAGCGTTCGATGACGAAGGCGTCGGTGACCTTCACGGTGCCGGTCTTCGCCACCCGGCCGACATCGTTGCGCCCCAGATCGAGCAGCATCAGATGCTCGGCCCGCTCCTTGGGATCGGCGAGCAGGCGGCGCTCGTTCGCAAGGTCCGCCTCCGGCATCGCGCCGCGCGGCAGCGTCCCGGCGATCGGCCGGATCGTCACCTTGCCGCCGCGCAGCCGCACCAGGATCTCCGGCGACGAGCCGACGATGGCGCAGTCGGGGAAGCCGAGGAAATAGAGGAACGGCGAGGGGTTCAGCCGCCGCAGCGAACGATAGAGCGCGAAGGGCGGCAGCGCGAACGGCATGGCGAAGCGCTGGCTCGGCACGACCTGGAAAATGTCTCCGGCGGCGATGTACTCCTTCGCCTTCTCCACCATCGCCAGATAATCGGCCTTGGGCGTGTTGGATTTCAGCAGGTCGGCGCTCGGCCAGGCGGCGTCGCCGCCTTCCAGGCGCGGCAGCGCGGCGGCGAGGCGCGCCACCGCCGCATCGAGCCGCGCTTCGGCGGCCCGGCGCGCGCCGTCGGCGTCGCCGGAGCCCGGCCAGACCGGGGCGACCAGCGTGATCTCGCCGCGCACATTGTCGAAAATCGCCGTCACCGAGGGGCGCACCAGCACCGCGTCGGGCAACTTCAGCGGATCGGGGTTGCTCTGCGGCAGCTTCTCGAACAGCCGCACCATCTCATAGCCGAGATAGCCGAAGACCCCCGCCGCCATCGGCGGCATGCCGTGCGGCAGTTCGATCCGGGCGCGCGCGATGAGACGGCGCAGCGAAGCGAGCACCTCGCCGCTCTCGGGCCGGAAGCCCTGACCCTCGTCGAGTTCGGCCGCGCCGTCGCGGCAGCGCCAGACGAGGTCCGGCTCGAAGCCGATGATCGAATAGCGCCCCAGCGTCTCGCCGCCCTGAACGCTCTCCAGCAGGAAGGCGTAGGGTCGCCCGTGCGCGATCTTCAGGAACGCCGAAACCGGCGTCTCCAGATCGGCGATCAGCGTGCGCGCGACGATCTGCGGCCGCCCCGCGGCGAAGGCGGCGGCGGAAAATCCGTCCGCGCCCGCGCTCATGGGCCGGACGCGCCCGCCGCCTTGAAGCGGGCTTCGTCGATCCGGATGTCGGTCGCCGCAACGATCGCCTGACGATAGGCGTCGGCCATGGCGTCGGCGATGGCGCGCGTTTCGGCGGCGCGGATCTCGCGCTCCTGACCCTTGGGATCGGGCTGGGGCATGGCCGTCACCTCCTTGACGCGGGCGATCACGATGGCGGGCGGCGCGCCGAGCCCTGTGACCCAGGCCCCGGCCTTCGCCTTGAAGATCTCCGCGACCGTCGGGGCCAGGATGTCGGCGGTTCCGGCGCCGCGCTGCAGCGGTTCGCTGGTGTGCAGGTCGAGCCCCAGCGCCTTGGCGACATCGGCGGCGGCGAGGCCGGTCTCGTTCGCCGTCTTGATCGTCTCGTCGGCGAGGGCTTTCAGCTTCTTGGCCTGCTCGACCGCGATCCAGGCGGCGGTCACGTCGGCGCGCACGCTCTCGACGCTGCGCAGGGCGGGCGGTGTCACGGCGTCCACATGGACGACATACAACACGTTGTTGGGCGTCTCGCCGAGGCCGCTCTTGTCGCCCGGTTCGGTGGCGAAGATGTCGGCGATGAAGCCGGAGCCATCGGGCAGGCCCTCGATCGGCTTGCCGCTCGCGTCCTGGCCCTGCGCGTCGATCGCCGGGATCTCGCGGAGCTTCAGCGTCACCGTGCCTTTCAGCGTCTCGGCCGCGCCCGCCAGATCGTCGGTCGCGGCGAGCGCGTCGTCGATCTGGTCGCGCATCTCGGCGATCCGGTCGATCGCCTGGGCGCGCGCGAGGCTGTCGCGGACCTCGCCGCGCACCTCTTCATAGGGTTTCACCGATCCCGGCGTCACCTTGACGGCGCGGATCAGCACCCAGCCGAACGGACCTTCCAGCGGCTGGCTGACGCTGCCTTCGGCGATCTCGAACGCCCCGGCCGGCACTGTCGGATCGCCCTTGGAGAGCGTGCCGAGCGCGGTGTCCTCGGCCGTCAGCTTCTGCGCCGCGGCCAGATCCTCGAAGGTCTTGCCCTCGTCGATCAGCTTGCGGGCGGCTTCGGCCTCTTCCTTTCTCGGATAGACGATCTGCTGAAGCTCGCGCGTCTCCAGCGTCTCGAATTTGTGGATCGTCGCCTCGTATTCGGCCTTGACCGCGTCCTCGGGAATTTCGATCCCGGCCATCAGGTCTTCCGGCGCGACGGTGGCGATATGGACGGCCCTCAGTTCCGGCGCGGTGTAGCTCTCGGGATTGGCGGCGATGAAGGCTTCGAGCGCGGCGTCGTCGGGGGCGGGGATCTCGCCCGCCTTCTCGACCGGCAGCACGATGTATTCGACCACGCGGCGTTCGTTCTCATAGGCCGCCAGCGCCGCCGCCAGCGTGCGCGGGGCGGGCGCGCCGACCTGCGCGGTCTGCAGAAGCTGCGCGCGGATCAGGTCCTCGCGCATCAGTTCCACGAACTGCGCTTCGCTGAGGCCCATGTCGTAGAGGCCCTGCTGCAGGCGCTGCTGGTCGATATTGCCGTCGGGGCCGAGCAGTCCGGGAATCGCGGCGATGCCGTCGCGCACCATCTGGTCGCTGGCGGTCAGGCCCATGCGCCGCGCTTCCTGAAGCACGGCGATGTCGGCGATCATGCTCTCCAGCACCACGCGGTCGATGCCCTGGGCCTGCGCCTCGGCGACGGTCATCGGCCGCCCGTCGGGGCCGGGCATCCGGCGCAGGCGCTGGCGCAGCTCGGTGTCGAAGGTGCGCTGGTCGATCTCGGTGTCGCCGACCTTGGCGAGCCAGGTCGCCTTGTTGCCGCGGAAGATGTCGTTGATGCCCCAGATCGCGAAGCTGAGAATCAGCATCCCGATCAGGATCGCAGCGACCCACGATTTCGAGGCGGCGCGCAGAGTTTCAAGCATGACGGTGCCTTGTTAGCCGGACGCGCCTTATAGGTGGCCGCCCCGCCGCACCGCAAGGCTGGCGGCAGGGCTCAGGCCGGGACCGGCCCCGGGGTCCGCCGCTTCGGGATCGCCCGCCAGCCGACCAGCGCCAGCACGATGGCGAGATAGATCAGCGGCTCCGGCGGCCAGGCCTTCACCAGCATCACGAAATGGACGGCCCCCAGGATCGCCGCCGCATAGACGAGGCGGTGCAGCCGGTTCCAGGCCTTCGGCCCCATCCGCCGGATCATCGCATTGGTCGAGGTGACGGCGAGGGGCACGAGGATCGCAAACGCGGCCATGCCGATGGTGATGTAGGGGCGGCGCAGGATGTCGCGCAGGATGCGGATCAGGTCGAACTGGCTGTAGAGGCCGACATAGCCCACCAGATGCAGCGCCACCGTCGTGAAGGCGGCGAGCCCCACCACCCGGCGGAAGCGCACCAGGTTCAGCCCTGTCAGCGCCCGCAGCGGCGAGATCGCAAGGCCGAGAATGAGAAGGCGCAGCGACCACTCGCCCAGTTCCTTGACCAGCGCGCCCCCCGGATCGGGGCCGAGCCGGTTGGTGAAGGCGGCCGCCGTCAGCAGCGCCGCCGGAACCATGCAGGCGAGATAGACGCTCCAGGTCGGCACGCGGCGCAGTGCGCCGTGCGTGCGCTGGAGGAGCGTGGGGGAGGCGGTCATCAGAAATCCCTGGCCAGATCCATCCCGGCGTACATCGAGGCGACGAAATCGCCATAGCCGTTGAACATCAGCGTCTGGCGGCTCGACCCCAGCCCCTCGCCGATGCGCCGTTCGGTCGCCTGGCTCCAGCGCGGGTGGTCCACGGTTGGGTTCACGTTGGAATAGAAGCCGTATTCCTGCGGGGCCTGAAGGTTCCAGCTCGTCGGCGGCTGGGTCTCGGTCAGCGAGATGCGGACGATCGACTTGATGCTCTTGAAGCCGTATTTCCACGGCACCACGAGGCGCAGCGGCGCGCCGTTCTGGTTGGGCAGGCTCTCGCCGTAGAGGCCGACCGCCAGCAGCGTCAGCGGGTTCATCGCCTCGTCCAGCCTCAGTCCCTCG
The DNA here is from genome assembly GCA_046348585.1 of Alphaproteobacteria bacterium. Classification (GTDB taxonomy): domain Bacteria; phylum Pseudomonadota; class Alphaproteobacteria; order Micropepsales; family Micropepsaceae; genus JADZAI01. The sequence goes on along the minus strand of JAXMDZ010000019.1, from coordinate 18,038 downwards.
ACATAGGGCCAGGGCAGCGGCGGCCAGGAACTGTCCTGCTCGGGCATTTCGGAGGGGCGCACCAGCGTCTCGAAGGCGACGTATTTCGCCGAGGGCTGCGGCTCGATCCGGGCGAGCAGGGCGGCGAGCGGGAAGCCCGCCCAGGGCAGCACCATCGACCAGGCCTCGACGCAGCGCATCCGATAGACCCGCTCCTCGATGGTCATGCCCTTCAGCAGATCGTCCAGCGCATAATCGCCCGGCTTGCCGACGAGGCCGTCGATCTTGACCGTCCAGGGCGAGGTGGTGAGCGTTCCGGCATAGCGCGCCGGATCGGCCTTGCCGGTCCCAAACTCGTAGAAATTGTTGTAGCTGGTCGCGTCCTCCTTCGAGGTCAGCTCCTCGCCGGTCGTCGTCAGGTCGCTGTGGACGGGGTTCAGCGCGGCGGCGCGGGCGATGCGGGGCAGGGCGGCCGCGGCGATCAGACCCGCCCCGGCGGTCATCAGCGCCCGGCGGTTCAGATAGACGGCCTTCGGGGTGATTTCGGACGACGGGATATCGAGTCTGGAGTCGCGGATCAGCATGGGGCCTCGCGCCGGTTGCAGCGATGATACGAAGTCATTCGCCCGGCGGATGCGAAAAGTTACCCTTTGCGGCCTCCCGTCCCGATCTTGGCGGCGCGGCGAGGCCCTTGTAAGCAGGCCCCATGACCAGATCGCCCGAAGCGCCCCGGCCGCTCGCCGCCGGAAACTGGAAGATGAACGGCCTCCTCGCCTCCCGCGCCGAGGTCGAGGCGCTCGCCGCCCGGATCGCCGCCGCGCCCCCGGCCTGCGACGTGCTGATCTGCCCCCCGGCGACCCTGATCCGGACCCTTGCCGGGCATTTGAGCGGGCAGGGAATCGCCTTCGGCGGGCAGGACTGCCACGCCGCCGCCTCGGGCGCCCATACCGGCGACATCGCCGCGCCGATGATCGCCGACGCGGGCGGCACCCATGTCATCGTCGGCCATTCGGAACGCCGCGCCGCCTACGGCGAAACCGACGCCGCCGTCGCCGCCAAGGCGGAGGCCGCGCTGAAGGCCGGCCTCGTCGCCATCGTCTGCGTCGGCGAGACGCTCGCCGAGCGCGACGCGGGCTCGGCCATCGCGGTCGTCTGCGGCCAGGTGGACGCGAGCCTCCCCGCCGCCGCGACGCCGGTGAGCATCGTCGTCGCCTACGAGCCGGTCTGGGCGATCGGCACCGGCCGCACCCCGTCCAGTGACGACATCGCGGCGATGCACGCGGCCATCCGCGCCCGCCTCGCGGCCCGCTTCGGGGCGGGCGAGGGGGCGCGCTTCCGCATCCTCTATGGCGGCTCGGTCAAACCCTCGAATGCCGCCGAAATCCTGGGGCTTCCCAATGTCGACGGCGCGCTGGTCGGCGGCGCGAGCCTCAAGGCGGCCGACTTCGACGCGATCCTCGACGCCTATCGCAACTAGAGCGGGCGGGAATTGGCTCCAATTGGAATTAACGGCGTAAACCGTCCGTAATTCCTCAGCCTTTATTCTGCGGCCGGTGCTCCCGCCATCGGGGCTGGGGCGTTGAGACACCTGCCGCGCGCCCATGACAGCCCTGCGCTTCGATCTGGCGTCCGTCGCCGTCTACGATCCGGTCGCCATGAACCGGAACGCGACGCGCAACGTGCTGTATTCGCTGGGCTTCCGCGACATCGACAGCTACGCGACGCTGGAAGACCTGCGCCGCGCCATGGCGACCTCCGATTTCGACCTGCTGGTGCTCGAGGCGGGGACCGCCAAGGACCCGGCCTTCGACACGATGGGCCGCATCCGCCGCAGCGAGATCGGCCGCAACCCCTTCGCCATCATTCTGGCGACCACCTGGAACGCCGAAGGCGATCTGGTGCGCCGGGCGCTCGAAAGCGGGGCCGACGATCTCGTCTGCCGTCCCTATTCGACCGGATCGCTGATGGAGCGGCTGCGCAGCCACATCCACGCGCGCAAGGGCTTCGTCGTGACCTCCGACTATGTCGGCCCCGACCGCCGCAAGGAGGATTCGCGCCGCACCCACAGCGCCAAGACCATCCATGTCGTGAACTCGCTGCGCCTGAAAGCGTTCGAGGGCCTCACCGGCCTCGAAGCGCAGGCGGCCGTGCAGGCCGGGATCGCCGAGAACCGCGGCCAGGTGAACATGGAGCGGCTGCGCCGGGCGGCCCTTCAGATCGGGGTGATCGCCGGTTTCGTCGCCGGCCAGGCGGCGGCGGAGAACGGCCCCGGCGCGCGCCGCGCCGACCTCGACAAGATCCTCTCGACCGCCCAGGAGCTTTCGACGCTGGCGGCGGCCGAAAAGGCCCAGCAGGCCCAGAACACCGCCCAGACCATCATCGGCGTCGCCAAGACGGCCATTCAGGGCGTCGACATCGCCAAGAACGCCGAACTGATCGCCCGCCTGTCGGTGGCGCTCCAGGTCACGCTGTCCCCGGACCGCCAGGAAGACGAGTGCCGGGCCGAGCTGGACCAGACGCTCGAACGCATCCGCGCCCGCGGCCGCCGCGCCTGAGGGCGGGGTGGGCCTCCGCCCCCGCGCGTCCCCGCGCTTTGCAACGCCGCGCGCTTTCGGCTAGACACCCGCGCTTGCAGATCACCCGGCCGGCGCCGACCCGCGCCCGGCCCGAACAGTCCGAGCCCCGATGGAAGTCGTTCTCCTTGTCGTTCACCTGTTCATCGCGCTGGCGATGATCGCCGTGATCCTGTTGCAGCGTTCCGAAGGCGGCGGCCTCGGCATGGGCGGCGGCAATGCGGCCGGCGGCCTGTTTTCGGCGCGCGGCGCGGCCAACGTCCTCACCAAGACGACCGCCATGCTGGCGGCGGCCTTCTTCGTCACCTCGATCGGCCTGACGCTGCTCGCCAAGCACGCCTCCGGCCCGGCCTCGATCATCCAGGGTCCGGCCACGACCGCGCCGGCCGCGCCCGCGCCGCTCGATCCGCTGGCCCCGCTCGAATCGCCGCCCGCCGGACAGCCTGCGGGCCAGCCCGCGGCGCAGCCGGAGGCCCAGCCCGCCTCGGCGCCCGCGACTCAGGGCGCGCCCGAGCCTGCGACGCCGCCCGCCGCCGCCGATCCGGCCGCGACGCCCCCGGCCGACAAGCCCGCAACCCCTTAGTTTTCCTTTCGATTTCGCGCGATTTCCTCGCGCGCCGCTTTTCCTTGCGGCGCGCGAAGGCGCGTGTTTATGGTGACCTCCCATGGCGCGGTTCGTATTCATCACCGGCGGCGTGGTCTCCTCGCTCGGCAAAGGTCTGGCCTCGGCGGCGCTCGGCGCGCTGCTTCAGGCGCGCGGCTACAAGGTCCGGCTGAGGAAACTCGACCCCTATCTCAACGTCGATCCGGGGACGATGAGCCCCTACCAGCACGGCGAGGTCTTCGTCACCGACGACGGGGCCGAGACCGACCTCGACCTCGGCCATTACGAGCGCTTCACCGGCGTCGCCTCGTCGAAGTCCGACAACATCACGACGGGCCGCATCTACCAGAACATCATCGCCAAGGAGCGGCGCGGCGGCTATCTCGGCGCGACGGTGCAGGTGATCCCGCACGTCACCGACGCCATCAAGGAGTTCGTCCTGGAGGGCGTCGAAGGCTACGATTTCGTGCTGGTCGAGATCGGCGGCACGGTCGGCGACATCGAGGGCCTGCCGTTCTTCGAGGCGATCCGCCAGCTCGGCAACGAACTGGGCGAGGGGCAGGCGGCCTTCGTGCATCTGACGCTCGCGCCCTATATCCCGAGCGCGGGCGAGCTGAAGACCAAGCCGACCCAGCACTCGGTCAAGGAACTGCGCGGCATCGGCATCCAGCCCGACATCCTGCTCATCCGCGCCGACCGCGAGATCCCCGAGAACGAGCGCCGCAAGATCGCGCTGTTCTGCAACGTCCCTGCCTCGCGCGTCATCCAGGCGCTCGACGTGAAGACCATCTACGACGTGCCGAACGCCTATCACGCCGAAGGCTTCGACACCGAACTGCTCTCGGTCTTCGGCATCCGCGACCTGCCCGAGCCCGACCTCGGGCGTTGGCGCAACATCGTGGAGCGCGTCACCAAGCCCGAGGGCGAGGTGAAGATCGCGGTGGTCGGCAAGTATGTCGGCCTGCACGACGCCTATAAGTCGCTCGCCGAGGCGCTCACCCATGGCGGCATCGCCAACAACGTGCGGGTGAAGATCGACTGGATCGAGAGCGAGGTGTTCGAGAACGGGGCCGCCGTCCAGGTGCTGGAGGACAAGCACGCGATCCTCGTCCCCGGCGGCTTCGGCGAGCGCGGCTCGGAGGGCAAGATCCGCGCGGCGCAGTTCGCGCGCGAGCGCGGCATTCCCTATTTCGGCATCTGCTTCGGCATGCAGATGGCCTGCATCGAGGCGGCCCGCAATCTCGCCGGGATCGCCGACGCCACCTCGTCGGAGTTCTCCCCGTCCGGCACTCACATCGTCGGCCTGATGACCGAATGGCTGAAGGGCAACGAGCTGGAGAAGCGCCACGCGGCGGGCGATCTCGGCGGCACGATGCGCCTCGGGGCCTATGACGCCGCCCTCGCGCCCGGCAGCCGCGTCGCGGGCATCTACGGCGCGACCACGATCAGCGAACGACACCGCCACCGCTACGAAGTGAACTTCGCCTTCCGCGAGGCGCTGGAATCGAAGGGCCTGCGTTTCTCCGGCTCGTCGCCCGACGGCCTCCTGCCCGAGATCGTCGAGATCCCGGACCACCCCTGGTTCATCGGCGTCCAGTATCACCCCGAACTGAAGAGCCGCCCCTTCGAGCCGCACCCGCTCTTCGCCGACTTCATCCGCGCCGCCGTCGCCCAGAGCCGCCTCGTCTAGCGCCGCGAACGCCCCCTCGCGCATGCGGGGGCTGAGGGGGCACGCACCGCGCGGTGGCGTCCGTCATGCGGGTCGGCCATGGTCCGTCTCGGGAGGACGAGAGCCGGTCCATGGAAATCCACCTCGCCTTCGATGTCCTCGCCTGGGCGACGGCCTCGCTGGTCTTCGCCGTCCAGGGGCGGCTCATCCGCACCGAACTGCCCGTCGCCGCCGCTCGGCGGACGGACTATCTCATCTGGCTGCTGCTCGGGGCGGCGGCGGGGGCCTACGGCCTCGGCACGCTCAATCTGTGGCTCTCCGGCCTCGTCGGAATCGCCCGCTCGATCGAAGGCGCGCTGGCGGGCGGCATTCTCGCGGTCGAGCTCTTCAAGCTGCGCTACGGCATCGTCAGCCGCACCGGCGCGCGGCTCGCGCTGCCGTTCGCGGCCGGCATCGTGGTCGGCCGCATCGGCTGCTACCTCGCGGGCCTCGACGACTTCACCTACGGCATCCCGACGGGCACGTCCTGGGGCCACGACTACGGCGACGGCATCCTGCGCCATCCGGTGCAGCTCTACGAATCGGCGGCCATGCTGGCGTGGGGAATCGTCCTCGCCGCGCTCATGCGGCTGAAGCCCGCCTGGGTCATGCGCAACGGCTTCTATGCAACCGTTGCGATCTATGCGGGACAGCGTTTCGTGTGGGAATTTCTCAAACCCTATGCCAGCCTCATCGGGCCGTTCACGGTGTTCCACATCGTGGCGGCCGCCTTGGTCGTCTATGCGCTCTACGGCCTGTCGAGCCAGCCTTCTGAGGACCGCCCATGAACTTCGCCGCGCCCTTCGTCCGTCCGTCCCGGCCCTACGTCTTCTACGGCCAGACGGCCTCGCTGTGCGAAACCTGCCTGCGGGTCGTGCCGGCCAAGATCAAGATCGCCGGCGACGACGTCTTCTACGAGAAGCGCTGCGCGTCGTGCGGCGTCAGGTCGACCCGCGTCTCCAGCGACGCGCGCTTCTTCAAATGGCAGCGCGAGTTCCTCAAGCCGGGCGACATCCCGCTGAAGTTCCAGTCGCGCACCGACCTGGGGTGCCCATGGGATTGCGGCCTCTGCCCGGACCACGAACAGCATTCCTGCCTCGCCATCATCGAGGTCAACGAGGCCTGCAATCTCGACTGCCCGATCTGCTTCGCCGGCTCGTCGACCCGCAAGACGCTGCACCGCCCGCTGGCCGAGATCGAGCGCATGCTCGACGTGCTGGTCGAAAGCGAGGGCGAGCCGGACCTGCTTCAGCTCTCGGGCGGCGAGCCGACGCTGCACCCGGATTTCCTCGCCATCGTGGACGCCGCCAAAGCGCGGCCGATCCGCCATCTGATGATCAACACCAACGGCATCCGCATCGCCACCGACCCGGCCTTCGCGGACGCGCTGGCCGAGCGGCGCACGGGGCTTGAGATCTACCTCCAGTTCGACTCGCTGCGCCGCGAGGCGCTGCTCGACCTGCGCGGGGCCGATCTGCGCCGCATCCGGCGGCAGGCGCTGGAGGCGCTGGAGGCGCGGAACATCTCGACCACGCTGGTCGTCACCGTGAAGCGGGGCGTCAACGACGACGAGGTGGCCGCGATCATCGACCACGCGCTGGAATGGCGCTGCGTGCGCGGCGTCACCTTTCAGCCGATCCAGCAGGCCGGGCGGACCGAGGACTATGACGGCGACCGCGACCGGGTGCTCCTGTCCGAGATCCGCCGCCGGGTGATCGACGATCACGGGATCTTCGGCGAGGCGGACATGATCCCGCTGCCCTGCAATCCCGACGCGATCGCCATCGGCTACGGCCTGCGCAACGGGCGGCAGGTCGCGCCGGTGACCTCGCTGATCCCGCGCGAGGTTCTGCTGGACGCCGTGCCGAACGCCGTGACGTTCGAGAAATACCCCGAGCTGAGGCGGCGGATCTTCGATCTCTTCTCGCTGTCGGTCGGCGAGGCCTCGGCCCCGGCGCGGATGAACGCGCTCCTGTGCTGCCTGCCGGATGTTCCGGTTCCGGAGGAACTCGACTATTCCTCGATCTTCCGCGTCGCCGTGGTGCAGTTCATGGACGCGCGCAATTTCTGCCTCGCGGCGGTGAAGCGCAGCTGCATCCACTTCGTCACCCCGGCCGGGCAGATCGTTCCTTTCGAGACCTACAATCTGTTCCATCGGGACGGCGGCATCGAAGCGCTCCGCCGCCGCGCCGCCGGGGAGCGCCGCCCATGACGCTGACCCGCCTGATCTGCCTCGTCGGCGGCCTCATCCTGCTCGCGCCCGGACTCTGCTCGCTCTACTTCGTGCTCGTGGCGGCCTCCGAGTTTCGCGGCTCGGCGTCCGACCTCAACTCCCTGGCCTTTCTGATCCCGATCTGGGTCGTCGGCCTCGCGATCGGGGCGTTCGGGGCCAAACTCATCGCCGACGGCGTGCGCCCGCCCGCCGCCGGCTGGAAACCGGACGGCGGCGCGGAGGACGGACGATGACGAGCAGAGGTCGGCGCATTCTCCTGGTGCTCGGCATCATCCTGATGCTGCCGGGATGCTGCTCGCTGATCGTCATGATCGCCACGCAGGGGGCCAGAGGCGACGCCGTGCAATCCATCATCATTGCGTTCTGGGTCCTGACTTACATCGTGGCCGCGCTTGGCCTGATTCTGGTCCTGATCGGGAGAGCGCCGCGCCAGGGCCCCGGCGACGGCTGACCGCCATCCTGGCGGCAGGCGGCTGCTGAGACGGGCTTCGACCCGGACCCCCATCTTGCTGTAGAAGACCGCCATGACCGCTCCGAACCCCATCGTCACCATCGGCAATGTCCGTGTCGGCAACGCCCTGCCGCTCGCCCTCATCGCCGGTCCCTGCGCCATGGAAAGCCGCGACCACGCGCTCGAAATGGCCTCCGCCCTGGTCGAGATCACGCGCAAGCTCGGCATCGGCCTCATCTACAAATCCTCCTTCGACAAGGCGAACCGCTCCTCCGCCAATTCGGCGCGCGGCATCGGGCTGGACCTCGCGCTGCCGGTCTTCGCCGAGGTGAAGGCGAAGTTCGGCGTTCCCGTCATCACCGACGTCCACACCGAGGAACAATGCGCCGTCGCCGCCGAAGTGGTGGACGTGCTCCAGATCCCGGCCTTCCTCTGCCGCCAGACCGACCTGCTGGTCGCCGCCGCGAAGACCGGCCGCGCGGTCAACGTGAAGAAGGGCCAGTTCCTCGCCCCGTGGGACATGAAGAACGTCGTCGCCAAGATCACCGACAGCGGCAATCCCGACGTGCTGGTGACCGAGCGCGGCGTCTCCTTCGGCTACAACACGCTGGTCAGCGACATGCGCGCCATCCCGGTGCTGCGCGACACCGGCGCGCCTGTGGTGTTCGACGCCACCCACTCGGTGCAGCAGCCGGGCGGGCGCGGCACGACCTCTGGCGGCGACCGGGCGATGGTGCCGGTCCTGGCCCGGGCCGCCGTCGCGGTCGGCGTCGCGGCGGTCTTCATGGAAACCCACCAGGACCCCGACAGCGCCCCGTCCGACGGCCCCAACATGGTCCACCTGAAGGACATGCCGGCTCTCCTCGCCAATCTTCAGGCCTTCGACCGCCTGGCCAAGGCGGCCTGATGCGCCCCGCACCCCCACCTTTCCTCCCCCGATCACGGGGGAGGTGCCCCAAAGGGGCGGAGGGGGCATGACCGCCCAGTCCTGGTCCGGGCGCGCCGCCTTCTTTCTCGCCACCGTCGGCTCGGCGGTGGGACTGGGGAGCATCTGGAAGTTCCCCTACATGGTGGGCGAGAACGGCGGCGGGGCCTTCTTCCTGCTCTATCTCGTGGGCCTCGCGCTCGCCGTCCTGCCGCTAATGATCGCCGAGTTCGCCATCGGCCGGGCGGGGCAGGGCAGCGCGGTCGGCTCGATCGCCCGCGTCGCGGAAAAGACAGGGGCCTCCGCCGCCTGGAAGGCGATCGGCGGCTGGGGCGTCGGCGCGGGCTTCCTGATCCTCAGCTTCTATTCGGTGTTCGGCGGCTGGACGATCGCCTTCGCGGTCGAGGCGGCCCAGGGCGGCGCGACGGCGGCGAACGGCGCGGCGGCCGGGGCGGCGTTCGAGGCGTTCCTCGCCGATCCGGGAGCGATGACGATCTGGCACGCGGTCTTCATGGGTGCGACGGCGCTGGTCGTCGCGGGCGGCGTCTCGGGCGGGCTGGAACGGGCGCTGACCGTGCTGATGCCGCTGATGTTCGTCATCCTCGGCGGCCTCGTCGTCTATGCGGCCTTCTCGGGCGGCATGGGCGCGGCGCTTTCCTTCCTGTTCCGGCCCGACTTCTCGAAAGTCACCTGGGAGGTCGCGCTCAACGCGGTCGGCCTCGGCTTCTTCTCCATCGGCGTCGGCATCGGCGTGATGATCACCTACGCCGCCTATGCGGGCCGCGAGATCGCGCTCGGCACCATGGCGGTCTCGGCCATCGCCGCCGACACCTTCGCCTCGGTCCTCGCGGGCCTCGCCATCTTCCCCATCGTCTTCGCCCACGGGCTCGACCCGGCGGGCGGCCCCGGCCTCATGTTCGTGACGCTCCCCGTCGCCTTCGGCCAGATCGCGGGCGGCGCATGGCTCGCCTTCGCCTTCTTCGTCCTGCTCTTCGTCTCGGCGCTGGCCTCGGCCATCTCGATCATGGAGCTGATCGTCGCCTGGCTGATGGAGCGCGACGGCGTCCGCCGCCTGACCGCGACAATCTGGGTCTCGGTTTTCGCCGGTTTCATGGGGCTTTCGACGGTCTGGTCGTTCAACCTGCTGGCCGATGTCCACCCGCTCGCCCCCTTCGGCGTGCTGAAGGAGGCGACCTTCTTCGGCGTCATCGACTGGCTGACCTCGAACCTCATGCTGCCGGTGGGCGGCATCGCCATCGCGCTGTTCCTGGGCTGGACCCCGGCCGGAGCGATCCTGACCGACGAGGTCGGCGGCACGGGCCGGGGCCGCGAGGCCCTGCGCTGGCTGCTCCGCCTCGTCGTCCCGGTGGCCATCGGCGCGGTGCTGGTGGCCGGCATCGCGTAGGCGGTAATATATTACCACACACAAAAAAGCGCGTCCGGCGTTGACTTTCCGCCCCCGCGCCCGTACACGACGCGCCTTCCGGACGCCCTCGGGCGGTTCGCACTTGAAAAGAGATATCCCATGAGCACGTTCTCCGCGCGTCCCGCGGACATCAACAAGAAGTGGGTGGTGATCGACGCCGAGGGCCTCGTCGTCGGCCGCCTCGCTTCGCACATCGCCATGCGTCTGCGCGGCAAGCACCAGCCGACCTTCACGCCCCACATGGACACCGGCGACAACGTCATCGTCATCAATGCCGAGAAGGTCGTCTTCACCGGCAACAAGCTGGCGGACAAGAAGTACTTCCACCACACCGGCCACCCGGGCGGCATCAAGGAGCGCGTGGCGGGCAAGATCCTCGCCGGCAAGTTCCCGGAGCGCGTGCTCGAAAAGGCGGTCGAGCGCATGCTTCCGCGCGGTCCGCTGTTCCGCAAGCTGCTCGGCAACCTCAAGGTCTATGCCGGCGCCGAACACCCCCATGCCGCGCAGACGCCCGAAACGGTCGACGTCGGCGCCATGAACCCGAAGAACAAGAGAGTCTGATCGCCATGGCTCAGGACACCCGCTCGCTCGGCGAGCTGAAATCGCGCCTGGTCAAGGCCGAGGAAACCAAGGCCGTCGAGGCCGCCCCCGCCGCCGGCGAGGGCAAGCCGAAGATCGACAAGCTGGGCCGCGCCTACGCGACCGGCCGCCGCAAGAACGCCATCGCTCGCGTCTGGCTGAAGCGCGGCACCGGCAAGATCGTCATCGAAGGCCGTCCGGAGGAAGTCTACTTCGCCCGTCCGGTTCTGCGCATGATGATCCACCAGCCGCTCCAGACGGCGAACCGCGAAGGCCAGTACGACGTGATCGCGACGATCGCCGGCGGCGGCCTCTCGGGCCAGGCCGGCGCGCTGCGCCACGGCCTGTCGCGCTGCCTGATCGCGATGGAGCCGGACCTGCGCGCCGTGCTCAAGAAGGGCGGCTTCCTCACGCGCGACCCGCGCGTCGTCGAGCGCAAGAAGTACGGCCGCCCGAAGGCGCGCCGCAGCTTCCAGTTCTCCAAGCGCTGAGACGCTCAACCTTCGTGCTATCTGGAAGGGCGTCCGGCAGCGGACGCCCTTTCGCTTTGTCCACATCGCATTGACGGTTCTCGCCATGGCCAGACCCACCATCTTCATCGACGGCGAACACGGCACCACCGGCCTCGAAATCCGCCAGCGCCTCGACGCGCTGCCGCAGTACGAGGTGAAGTCGATCGCGCCCGAACTGCGCAAGGACGCCGCCGCCCGCCGCGCGATGATGGAATCGGTCGATCTGGTGGTGCTCTGCCTGCCCGACGACGCCGCAAAGGAAGCCGCCGCCATGGCCGAGGCGATGGGCGACGCCGCGCCGAGGCTGCTCGACGCCTCGACCGCGCACCGCGTCGCGCCGGGGTGGGCCTACGGCTTTCCGGAACTGACGCCGGAACAGGGCGCGCTGATCGCACGCGCGAAGCGGGTCAGCAATCCCGGCTGCTACCCGACCGGGGCGATCGCGCTGATCCGCCCGCTGGTCGATGCCGGCCTCATCCCCGCGGACCATCCGCTCTCGGTGAACGCCGTCAGCGGCTATTCCGGCGGCGGCAAGGCGATGATCGAGCAATACGAAGCCGGCCAGGGACCGGTCTTCGACATGTACGGCCTCAGCCTCACCCACAAGCATGTGCCCGAGCTTCAGCTCTATGCGGGTCTCACCGTGCGGCCGATCTTCGTGCCCTCGGTGGGGAACTACCGGCAGGGTATGCTGGTCAGCGTGCCGCTGCACCTCGACGCGCTGCCCGCAAAGCCGAAGGCCGCCGATCTGGAAGCCGTCCTCGCCGCGCGCTACGCGGGCAGCGAATGGGTCTCCGTCATTCCTTCGCCGCTCTCGGAGCCGCGCAAGGACCGCATCGAGCCGGAGGCCGACAACGGCACCAACCGGCTCGAACTGCGCGTCTATGCGAACGAGACCTACCGCCAGGCGGTGCTGGTCGCGCGGCTCGACAATCTGGGCAAGGGCGCGTCGGGCGCGGCCGTTCAGAACATGGGCCTGATGCTGGGCGTCAGCTAGGATAGCGTTTCGCCAGCTCCGCCCAGCGGTCGGCGATCAGGTCCTTCAGCACGCCGGTGTCGATGTCGGCCAGCCGCTTCACATAAAGACAGGCGCGCGCGGCTTTCGCCTTGCCGAGCTTCTTCAGCACGGCCGGGCCGTCGCTGCGGTCGCCCCAGACATAGATCGACAGCTCGTTCTTGCGCGGCGCGAACCCGATGCGCAGCCATTGCTGCGTCTTGCCGTTGACATAGACCATGTCGTAGCGGCCGAAGCCGACGATGCTCGGCCCCCACATCTCCGGCTTTTCGCCCGTCACCTTCCTGAACAGCGCGACGAGCGCCTTGCAGTCCTTGCGCTTCTCGCCGTCCTCGATCGCGTCGATGAAGGCGGCGACGCTCGCGCCCGTCGGACGTGTGACGGGCTCGGCCATGCTATTTCATCTTCACGTAGGAGCCGGGCGCGTCCTCCAGGGCGGGCAGCGCGCCGTCGCCGGGGATTCGCGCCTTCACCTTCTTGCCGGACTTGGGGGCCAGCCACTGGTCCCAGTAATGCCACCACGAGCCGGGCGTCTCGGTCGCTCCGGCCCGCCACTCGTCCAGCGTCGCCGCCTTCTTGGTGTTGGTCCAGAACTGGTACTTCCTGGCGGACGGCGGATTGACGACGCCCGCGATATGGCCGGACCCGGCCATCATGAACTCTGTCGGGCCGGAGAAGATCTTCAGCGCCTTGAACACCGATTTCGCCGGCGCGATGTGGTCCTCCTTCGACGACTGGAGGAAGACCGGGATCTTGATCTTGGTCAGGTCGATCTTGGTGCCCGCCAGCTTCATCTTGCCCTGCGCCAGCAGATTGTCGCGATAGCACTCGCGCAGATACTGCATGTGCATGGCGACCGGCATCCGCGTGGTGTCGGAGTTCCAGTAGAGGATGTCGAAGGCCAGCGGATCGCGGCCCATGAGATAATTGTTCACCACGAACGACCAGATGAGATCGTTCGAGCGCAGCATGTTGAACGTCGTCGCCATCGCGTCGCCGTCCAGATAGCCGCCCTGGCTCTTCATCTGGGCTTCCATCGAGGCGAGCTGCTCGTCGTCGATGAAGACCGACAGATCGCCCGCCTCGGTGAAATCGACCTGCGAGGTGAAGAAGGTCGCCGAGGTGATGCGCGTGTCCTTGTTCACCGCCATGTGCGCGAGGCCCGCCGAGGTCAGCGTGCCGCCGATGCAATAGCCGATGATGTTGAGTTCCTTGACGCCCGTCGCCGCGTTCACGGCGTCGACGGCGGGATAGAAGCCTTCGGTCAGGTAGTCGTCGAAGCGCTTCTTGGCGAGGTTCGCGTCCGGGTTCACCCACGAGACGACGAAGACCGTATAACCCTGCGCCGTCGCCCAGCGGATGAACGAGTTTTCCGGCTTCAGATCGAGGATGTAGAACTTGTTGATCCACGGCGGCACGATCAGCAGCGGCCGCTCGTAGACCTCCTCGGTGGTCGGCGCGTATTGCAGAAGCTGGAACAGGTGGTTCTGGAAGATCACCTTGCCCGGCGTGGTGGCCAGATTGCCGCCGACCTCGAACTTGCTGTCGTCCACCTGGCGGATCGCCAGCCTGCCGTTGCCGCGCTCCAGATCCTCCAGCACATGCGTCAGGCCGCGCACCAGGTTCTCGCCGTTGGTGCGCAGCGTCTCCTTCAGCACCTCGGGATTGGTCAGCACGAAATTGGTCGGCGACAACGCATCGACGAATTGCTTGGTGTAGAAATTGATCTTCTTGCGCGCCTTCTCGTCGATCCCTTCGACGCTGGCGACCGTGTCCTGCAACCAGTTGGCGGTCAGCAGATAGGACTGCTTGATGAAGTCGAAGATCTGGTTCTCGTGCCAGGCCGGGTCCTTGAAGCGCTTGTCGCCGGTGGGCGAGGGGACCACGGTCTCGTAGTCCTCGCCGATCAGACGCCGCGCCGCGTTCTGCCAGATCTTCAGATGCCCCGACCACAGCTGCACCTGCGCGTCGAGCACGCGCTTGGGGTCGTGCATCATGTGCCCGGCGAGATCCACGAAAGCCGAGCCGACATTCAAGGGATCGACCACGCCGACGCCCGGCTTCGACTCGCGGCGGCTGAAATAGTCGACGACGAGCTGCTGGCTCTTCTTGCCGACCTCGACCAGGTTACGCGCCAGGCTTGCCAGATCCGGCAGCGGAAAGTCGGCCTGCTGCGGCTTGGCGTCGGGCTTAGTCGTCTTCGGGTCCGACATCGAACTCCTCGAAATGCGCCACTGAGAAATGCGCCACCGAAATGCGCCGCGAAATCGCGTGCCTCCGGCCCGCCCAAATTGGCCGACCGGCCGCGCCGTGGCAAGGCGAGCCGCTTGCCGCTGTCGTCAAGCTGTCGCAGGATCGTGTCGGCCCGATGACGGGCGGCGAGGGCCTCCGGACATGCGTCTTCTGATCCTCTGCGGGCTGCTGACGCTCGGCGGCTGCGCCTCGCCGGAGGCGGCTTTCCCGGCGCTGGGCGGCCTCGTCCGGCCCGGCCCCGCGCCTACCGGCGCCGCCGCCTGGGCCGCCGCCGAGGCGGCCATCGCGGCCGACGGCGCGGCCGCCCGCGCCGCCGGAGAACGCCTGAGAGCCGGCGGCACCTGACGCGGCGACAGGCGGAAAGGGCCGCACTCCGGTCTTTGGCGGGGGAGGGCGATCCTGTAGGGTGCGCGGCCTCGAACCCACGAATCCGGCTCCCGCGTCATGCCTTCGACCGATTTCTACAAGATCAAGCGCCTCCCCCCTTACGTCTTCGAGCAGGTGAACCGCCTGAAGGCCAAGGCCCGGGCCGCCGGCGACGACATCATCGATTTCGGCATGGGCAACCCGGACATGCCGACCCCCAAGCACATCGTCGACAAGCTGGTCGAGGTTGCCCGCGACCCCAAGACCAGCCGCTATTCGGCGTCGAAGGGCATCCCCGGCCTGCGAAAGGCGATGGCCGGCTATTACGAGCGCCGTTTCGGCGTGAAGCTGAACCCCGAGACCGAGGTGATCGCCACCCTCGGCTCGAAGGAAGGCTTCGCCAATCTCGCCCAGGCGATCACTGCGCCGGGCGACGTCGTGCTCGCGCCGAACCCCGCCTATCCGATCCACGCCTACGGCTTCATCATGGCGGGGGCGGTGGTGCGCCATGTCCCGGCCGAAACGCCGGAGATGTTCCTCAGCCGCCTGCACGGCGCGGCCAAGCACTCGGTGCCCGCGCCGGTCGCCGTCGTCGTCTCCTATCCCTCGAACCCGACCGCGCAGGTCGTCGATCTCGACTTCTACAAGGAGATCGTCGCCTTCGCCCGCCGCTTCGACATGTGGATTCTCTCCGACCTCGCCTATGCGGAGCTGTATTTCGACGGCAACCCGCCGCCCTCGATGCTCCAGGTCGAAGGCGCGAAGGACATCACCATCGAGTTCCAGTCGCTGTCGAAGACCTACGCGATGCCCGGCTGGCGCATGGGTTTCGCGGCCGGCAACGAAAAGCTCGTCCACGCCCTCAGCCGCGTGAAGTCCTATCTCGACTACGGCGCGTTCACGCCGATCCAGGCCGCGGCCGCCGCCGCGCTCAACGGGCCGCAGGATTGCGTCGAGGAGATCCGCAAGACCTACCGCGCCCGCCGCGACGTGCTGGTCGAAAGCTTCCGCCGCGCCGGCTGGGACATTCCCTCGCCGCCCGCCACCATGTTCGCCTGGGCGCCGATCCCGGAAGCCTTCCGCGGCATCTCCTCGGTCGAGTTCGCCAATCTGATGATCGAGCACGCCGGCGTCGCCGTCGCGCCCGGCCTCGGCTTCGGCGAATACGGCGACGGCCATGTCCGCTTCGGCCTGGTCGAGAACGAGCACCGCATCCGCCAGGCGGCGCGCAACATCAAGACGTTCCTCGGCCGCGCCCGCGAGCTGCTCGGCAACGGCCCCGCGCCCGAACTCGACCGCGTGGCGGGCATATGACCGACGCGCTGCGTATCGGCATCGCCGGCCTCGGCACGGTCGGGGCCGGTTTCGTCCGCCTGCTGACGGAGAACGACGATCTCATCGCCGCCCGCTGCGGACGGCGCATCGAGATCGCCGCCGTCAGCGCCCGCGACCGCGCGAAGGATCGCGGCATCGCCCCCGGCCGCTTCGAATGGTTCGACGACGCCCGCGCGCTTGCGGCCTCAGAGCGCATCGACGTCTTCGTCGAACTGATCGGCGGCGTCGGCGTCGCGGCCGAAGCGGTCGAGCGCGCCCTCCAGTCCGGCAAGCATGTCGTCACCGCCAACAAGGCGCTGATCGCGGCGCGCGGCGCGGCGCTGGCGGCCGAGGCGGAGAAGTGGAACCTCGCCCTCAATTTCGAGGCGGCGGCGGCCGGCGGCATTCCGATCGTCAAGGCGCTGCGCGAGGGCCTGGCGGGCAACGTCGTCAGCCGCGTCGCCGGCATCCTCAACGGCACCTGCAACTACATCCTCAGCCAGATGGAGGAGACCGGCCGCTCCTTCGCCGATGTGCTCGCCGAAGCCCAGGCGCTCGGCTACGCCGAAGCCGACCCGACCCTCGACGTCGGCGGCGGCGACACCGCGCACAAGCTCGCCATCCTCGCCAGCCTCGCCTTCGGCACGGTGCCCGACATGGACGGCGTCTATTGCCAGGGCATCGAGCGCATCTCGCCGGTCGATATCGGCTTCGCGCGCGAGTTCGGCTACCGCATCAAGCTGCTCGGCATCGCCTCGATGACGGCGCGCGGGCTGGAAGCGCGGGTCCACCCCGCGATGATCCCGCTGGGCAGCGCCCTCGCCGACGTGATGGGCGTCCTCAACGGCGTCGTCACGGAATCGAGCGCCGCCGGCTCCTCGGTGTTCGAGGGCCGGGGCGCGGGCGCGGGGCCGACCGCCTCCGCCGTCGCCGCCGACCTCATCGACATCGCCCGGGGCCTGCGCGTCCCCGCCTTCGGCGTGCCCTCGCGCCTGCTCCGCAAGGCGGAGCGCGCCCCGCTCGGCGAACGCGAGGGCACGTTCTATCTGCGCTTCGACGTGCTCGACCGGCCGGGCGTCCTCGCCACCATCGCCAGCAGCCTCGCCGACAAGAGCGTCTCGATCGAAAGCATGATCCAGCGCGGCCGCGCGCCGGACGAAAAGGTCGCCATCGTCATCATCACGCACGACGCGCGCGAATCCTCGGTGATCGGCGCGATCAAGGCCGTGGAGGCCGCCGGGGCGGTGGTCGAACCGCCCTGCATGATCCGGATGGAAAGACTTTGACGGAAGGTCAGGACGCGGGCTAGACCGGCCGCCATCCGGGGAATCCGACGAATAACGCACCGTGATGCTGGGGTATTGATGAGCGACGCCGCACTGCTGAACCGGACACTGGCCATCGAGGTCGCGCGCGTCACCGAGGCGGCGGCGCTCGCCGCCTACAAGCTCGCGGGCCGTGGCGACGAAAAGGCCGCCGACCAGGCCGCCGTCGACGCCATGCGCCGCGCCTTCGACAAGCTGGAGATCGAGGGCACCGTCGTCATCGGCGAAGGCGAACGCGACGAAGCCCCGATGCTCTTCATCGGCGAGAAGGTCGGCACCGGACGCGGCCCCCGCGTCGACATCGCGCTCGACCCTCTGGAAGGCACCACGTTGACCGCCAAGTCGATGCCGGGCGCCATGGCGGTGGTCGCCCTCGCGGTCGGCGGCACGCTGCTGCACGCCCCCGACGTCTACATGGACAAGATCGCCGTCGGCGGCGGCTACCCGGCGGGCGTCGTCGATCTCGACGCCGATCCGGCCGACAACATCGTCGCGCTCGCCAAGGCCAAGGGCGTGCGCGCCGACCAGATCACCGCCTGCATCCTCGACCGTCCGCGCCACGAGAAGATCATCGCCGCCGTCCGCAAGACCGGCGCGGCCGTGCGCCTCATCACCGACGGCGACGTGGCGGGCGTCATCGACACCGCCGAGGCCCATACCGGCGTCGATATCTATATCGGCCAGGGCGGCGCGCCCGAGGGCGTGCTGGCGGCGGCGGCGCTGCGCTGCATCGGCGGCCAGATCCAGGGCCGTCTGGTCTTCAAGACCGACGACG
>JAXMDZ010000018.1:0-61889 GCA_046348585.1 Alphaproteobacteria bacterium | reverse complement strand
CAACGGAAGATCGAGGACGTGCGGGTGGCCCTGCGAGGCCGTGCCGATGCGCCGCAGCGCCAGCGGCACCGCGTCGGCGACATAGCCCATCGCCGCCCAGACCGCGTAGAGCGCGGGCGCGGCGTGGCCCTTCGACAGCACGAAGCGGTCGCGGCCGGGATCGTCCGTCGTGCCGCCGGGAATGCTCAGCTCCGCGCCGTAGAGAACGGCGAGCAGATCGGCGGCCGAAAGCGCCCCGCCCGGATGGCCGGAACCGGCGCGGTAGATGCCGGCGATCGCCAGTTGCCGGGTGCGGGCGGCGATGGCGGCGAGGCGCGCCATGACGCGATCCTGATCCTGGCGGGCGGAAAGGGAGATGGCGGACATCTTGCGTCCTCAAGAGTGCGCCGTGGACTATCGTTAACGGCGGTTACCGGCCCGTTAATGTCGATTAACGGGCGAAGGCGGAAAGACCGGCGGCGGCGATGCGGGCGAGATCGCCCTCGGCGAAGGGGGCGGGGTTTTCCTTCGCCAGCGTCGTGTCGCGCGCGGCGGTCGCCAGCAGCGCTTCGGCCGAAGGCGGGCGCGCGGCGAAGGCGGCGCGGATGAGATCGTCGTGCCCGAGCGCCGCGAAAGCGTTCTCCCAGGCGGCAATGAAGCGCGCGACGCTCCACGGCGCGCCGGCGGGGGCGGCGGCGTCGAGCGCGTGCATCAGCGGCGCGACATGGGCGCGGATCGCCTCGGCATAGCTTTCGAGGGCCGGGCGCAGGAAGACGCGCAAGGTGAGCGGATGGGCGAGCGGCGTCTGCGCGGCGAGGGATTCGCCCAGCGAATGGACGAGGCCGGTGCGCACGTTCGAGATCGCGACGCCCGCCATGGCCGAGGCTTCCATGAGCGCCAGCAGCGTCGCGCCGTCCGGCTCCGCGCGCGCGGCGAGGATCGGCAGGGCGGCGAGGATGCGCGGCAGGAAGCCTTGCGCGAGCGCGTCGGTGAACGGGCTGCGCTCGCCGCGCGCGATGTGCGTCTCCCACAGATGCATCGCCGCGTCGAAGGCCCCGAGCAGCAGGCGCGGCGCGCCGGAGCCTTGCAGCAGCAAGGGATCGAGCAGCGTCAGATCGGGAACGATGGACCACGAGCGGGTGGAGATCTTGACGCCGGTCGCGGGGTCGGCGGCGATGAAGAAGCGGCTGGTCTCCGACCCCGAACCGGCGGTCGTCGGCGCGGCGACGAGGTGCGGCAGGATCGCGGCGCGCGGCCGGTCGCGGATGTCGAGCGTGCCGTAGCGCAGATGCGCGGCGACCGCCTTGGCGGCGTCGATGGTCGCGCCGCCGCCGAGCGCCAGGATCGCGGCGGGCGGCGCGGCGGCGATCTCTCCGGCGATGGCGGCGATGTCGTCGCGGTTCGGCTCGCGGGCGACGAGCGCGTGCGGGCCGCCCGCGCGGCGCACCAGCGGATGATCGGCGAAGGCGCGGTCGGCGACGACGGCGAGGCCGCCCGTGCCGCGTTCGGCGAGCCAGTTCTCAAGCACGCCCTCGCCGGCGAGGATGCGGCCCGGCCAGTGGAAGCCCTTGCGCGCGGCGGTGTTGTAGAAGCGCTCGTTCATCGCCGCGCGTCGTGGACGCAGAAGAGTTCGCACTCATAGACGGCGGCCGGGTGGTGGCCGACATGGATGCGGTAGCCGGGGCAGAGCCGATCGACGAGCGCCGGGATCGTCCACAAATGGTCCGGCGCGTGATAGGCGGCGATGGCGAGGCCGGGCTTGTCGCGATTGAGGATCGTGCGCGCGCCTTCCAGCGCGGCGGGGTCGTGGCCCTCGATGTCGATCTTGATGAAATTGACCGGGTCTTCGGCGAACAGCCGGTCGAGCGTTTCGATGCGGATCTCGGCGCGCGCGCCGGGCTTGCCGCGCAGCGTGGCGCGGGCGTCGACGCCCTCGTCCTCGCTGTCGATCTCGGCCGACATGGGCGCGGCCCCGGCCCCGAACGGCACGGCGGCGATGCGGCCGCCGAAGGGATGCGACGCGATGGTCGCTTCCAGCGCCGCGCGGTTCTGCGGCAGCGGCTCCAGCGCCGAGACGCGCGCCTCGCCGCCGAGGCGCTTCAGATAGGCGACGGCGGAATCGCCGTCATAGGCCCCGACGTCGACGATGTGATCGCCGGCGAACGGCCCGACGCCTTCGTAGTCGTAGAAGCCCCTGAGCCTCGGGTTCCGCGCGAGGCGGAGCGGGTCCATCGTCCAGCGATAGGCGATCAGCGCCTCGACATAGGCGCGCGAGGCGTCGTCGGCGAGGCGGGCGGGAAGGCGGGCGAGCGCCTCGTCCGCGCCCGCGAAGGCGGCCGCGCCGAAATGGCCGGCGAACATCGGCGAGACGAAGGGAAAGACCGCCTCAGCCGGAATGCCGAGCTCGCGCAGCTGCGTGGCGATCTCGACCTGATAGACCGAGGCGATGACGATGGCGGTTTCGCCGTCGATCATCGCCGGCAGCGCGGCGGGCGCGACGACCGGCGCGCCGCGGAAGACCGTGCCCTGCTTCGCCGCGCCGTTGTCGGCGAAGGCGGCGAGCGCGATGCCGTAGCGCGCGAGGATTTTCTCCACCTCGCCGGCGCTCGCGCCCGCGCCGAAGAGGACGGCGCGCCTGAAGCGGGCGAGCGCCTCGACGCCGCGCGGCGCGCCGAAGCGCTCCAGCCCGCCGGCCGGGCCGCGCTGCGCGGCGGCGCTCACGGCTTCACCGCGATCACCGTCGCCTCGCGGCCGAGGCCCGCGGCGGCGAGCGCGCCGTAAAGGCGGCGGCGCACCTCGCCGATGCCGGCGGCTTCGAAGGCGAGGTCGAAATTCATCCGCTTGGCGTGGCAGGCGCGGCCGAGCGCGGGGTCGGCGACATAGTCGTCGCCCATCAGCAGGAAGGCCTCCATCGGGAAGCTGGTGAGGCGCTCGACCGGACGGAGGCCGAGCCGCACCAGCAGCGCTTCGAGGCTGTCGAAGTCGAAATAGTTGAGATGGTGCGGCGGGGCGATCCACCACGGCGCATGGCCGCGCCCGTCGCGCGCCGCGATCTGAAGCGGCGAGAAATCGTTGGGGACGGTGAGGCAGAGGACGCCGCCCGGCTTCAGCAGATCGCAGGCGACGCGGAGCGCGCCGGCCGGATCGGCGAGATGTTCGAGCACATTGGTGGCGGCGACCGCGTCGGCTTTCGGCAGGCCATGCGCGGCGGCGTCGGCCAGCGTGCGGTTGTGGACGGTGAGGCCGCGCCCCTGCGCGAAGGCGGCGGCCTGGCGCGAGGGCTCGATGCCGATGGCGGTCCAGCCTTTGGCCGTCGCGGCGTCGAGGAAGAAGCCCGGCCCCGAGCCGAACTCGATGAGCGTTCCCCGGGGCGCTCCGGGCGCGCGCCCCAGCGCGCGGGCGATGGCGTCGAGGCGGTCGTTCTGGACGAGCTGCGCCCAGCCCTGATCGGCGCCCGCGTCGGCGAGATAGGTCGGCTTGGCGTCGCGGTAATAGGCCTCGGCGTATTCCGCTTCGAGCGCCGCCGGATCGGGCAGCGGCACGGCGTGGCGGAAGCCGCAGGCCCGGCAGGCGATGATGTCCATGCCGTTGGCGCGGCCGTGAACCGGGCCGTCATGGCCCTGCCAGGCGGCCTCTTCGTTCGGGTGCGCGTCCTCGCGCAGCGCGGCGCTCATGCCTCACTCCGTTTTCCCCATTCGCGCGCCCGCCGCTTGAGAATTCGTTAACGCAACGCGCCGATGCTCACCTTTCATTGACCATAAGCCTGCCCGCCCCATGCCGGTCCATTTCTGCGCCGAAGTCTCGTCCAACCACGGGAGCGACCTTGAGCGCTGTCTCGCCTTCGTGGACGCCGCCGCCGAGGCGGGCTGCGATTCGGTGAAGTTCCAGCTGTTCCGCGTGAAGGAGCTGTTCGCGCCCGAGATCCTGGCGCGCAGCGAAAAGCACCGGGCGCGCGAGCAATGGGAATTGCCGCTGAAGCTGCTCGATCCGATCGCCGCGCATTGCGTGGTGCGGGGCGTCCAGTTCGCCTGCACGCCGTTCTATCTGGATGCGGTGGCCGAGCTGCTGCCCTATGTCGCCTTCTACAAGATCGCCTCCTACGAATTGCTGTGGGACGATCTGCTGGCGGCCTGCGCGGCGACCGGCAAGCCGGTGGTGCTTTCGACCGGCATGGCGACGCTGGCCGAGATCGTGCACGCGGTTCAGGTGCTGCGCGGCGCGGGGGCCTCGTCGATCCGGCTGCTGCACACGGTTTCGGCCTATCCGACGCCGCCGGCGGAGGCCAATCTCGCCTCCATCGACATCATCCGCCGGGCGACCGGCTGTCCGGTCGGCTGGTCGGACCACACTGTCAGCCCCGGCGTGCTGCACCGCGCGATCCATCGCTGGGGCGCGGGCTTCGTCGAGTTCCACATCGACCTCGACGAGACGGGCGCGGAATATGCGAGCGGTCATTGCTGGCTGCCGGGCCAGATTTCCGAGGTCATCAAGGCGGTGCGCGAGGGCGAGGCGGCGGACGGGTCGGGCCTGAAGACCGCCGCGCCCTCCGAACTCGCCGACCGCGACTGGCGCGCCGATCCGCTGGACGGGCTGCGGCCGCTGCGCGCCATCCGCGCCGGGTGGACGCCGTGACGGCCCCGCGCATCGCGGCGATCGTGCAGGCCCGCATGTCGTCGTCGCGCCTGCCGGGCAAGTCGCTGATGGAGATCGCCGGGCGGCCGCTGATCTGGCATGTGGTGCACCGGCTGAAGGCCTCGCGGCGGATCGGCGAGATCGTGCTGGCGACGACCATCAATCCGGCCGACGACGCGCTCGCCGCCTGGGCGGCGGCGGAAGGCGTTTCCTGCGTGCGCGGGCCGGAGGACGACGTGCTCGGCCGCTTCGCGCTGGCGGCGGAGGCCTGCGATCCCGACATCATCGTGCGCGTCAACGCCGACGCGCCGCTGCTCGACGCCGCCTTCGTCGATGCGATGATCGAGGCGATGATCGCGGAGGACGCCGATTTCGTGATGCTGGCCCCGGGCGCGCGGGCGCTGCATGACGGCGTCGATCCGATGAGCCGCCGGGCGCTCGACCTGATGCTGACCGAGGCGCGCGACGACAAGGTGGCGCGCGAGCATGTCACCGGCTGGCTGAAGCTGAACGCCCATCGCATCAAGGTCGCCCTCATGACGCCCGATCCCGCCTACGATTTCGAAGGCGCGCGCCTTTCCGTCGACACGCCCGCCGACGCCGCCTTCATCGAGGCGGTCTATGACCGGCTGAAGGCGCAGGCGGGCGAAGCCTCGCTGACCGACCTGATCGCGCTGCTGCGGCGCGATACGGGGCTGCTCGCGATCAACGGCCATGTCCGCCAGAAGGCGGCGACGCAGACGGCGGGCACGGTGGCGATCCGCTGCGACGGCGGGCATGCGCTGGGCATGGGGCATGTGCGGCGCTGCCTGCAGCTCGCCGGGGCGCTGCGCGACGAGGCGGGTTTCGGCGTCGTCTTCGCGACGATGGGCGAGGCGGCCGCGATGGCGGGCGTGCGCGCGGCGGGCTTCCGGGTGATCGAGAAGCCTGAAGGGACGGGCGAGCGCGACTGGATCGCCGCCGTGCTCGCCGAAACGGGCGCGTCGGCGCTCATCCTCGACATCCGCACCGATCTTTCCGAGGCCGACGTGCGCAGCCTGCGCGGGGCGGCCGGGCTGATCGTTGCGCTCGACGACGGTTCGCCGCGGCGGCTGGCGGCGCACCTCGCGGTCTATCCGCCGGTGCCGCAGACGCGGGCGCTCGCCTGGCCGGACGGCGAAACCGACCTCTGCATCGGCTGGGACTGGGCGGTGATGGGCGGCGCGGTCTGGCGCGGCGCGCGACCGCTCGACTCGGGCCGCGCGACGCTGCGCGTCATGGTCGCCATGGGCGGCAGCGATCCGCAGGGCCTCACCCAGCGGGCGGTCAAGGCGGTGGCGGCGGCCGGACGGCGGGTGACGCCGGTGGTGGCGATCGGACCCGCAGTCGCCTTCCCCGAAGCGGTCGCCGATGCCTGCCAGGCGGCGGCCCCGGACGCCGAGATCCTGTTTGCGCCACCTTCGCTGATGGAGGTGGCGGCGGGCTGCGACCTCGCGGTCGTCGCCTATGGCGTCACCGCCTTCGAATGCGCGCATGTCGGCACGCCGGCGATCTATCTCGGCCTGACGCCCGATCACGCCGCTTCGGCGCAGGGCTTCGACGATGCCGGCTTCGGGATCAATCTGGGCACGGTTTCGGGCCTCAACGATCGCCGGATCACCGAGGCGGTGCTGGCGCTGGCGGGCGACGGCGAGCGGCGGCGGGCGATGGCGGCGGCGGGCCGCACGGCCATCGACGGACGCGGCGCGGAGCGGCTGGCGCGCGAGATCGCGGCGCGGGTCGCGGCGAACGCGGCGGTCAGCCGCGCGAAAGCCGGCTGAGAGTCTTCTCGAAGACCTGACGCCACTGCCCGGCATGTTCGGGCGTCATGCAGGCGACCGACGGCATGAACGGCTCGCGGTCCGCGCCGAGGCTGGTCCACGAGCGGTAATGCAGCACCTTGTAGGTCGGCACGCCGAGCGCGCCGCTGATCGAGGCGACGGCGGTGGGCGCGGAGACGACGCCGTCGAGGACCGAAAGCATCGCCGCCGTGCGGTCGAGTTCGTCGCGCTGGTCGAGGCCGGGCGGGACGTGCAGCGTCTTGCCGGACAGGCCTTCCAGCGCCGCGATCTCGGACGGCTCCGCGCCGTATTGCGCGACGACGATGGAGGCGTCGAGCTTGCCGGCGAACTGCGCCCAGCGGGCGAGCGGGGCGTATTGGCTGTCGCGCAGGCCGCCCTTGAGGCCGGAGCGCCACGAGATGCCGATGGCGGGCCTGGGACCGAGCGTCTCGCGCCAGGCGCGCCAGCGCGCGGCCTCGGCGGGATCGGGCTTGAGGAAGGGTTCCGGCGCGGCGGGTTTGCCGCCGCACATCAGCGGCAGGCTGCCCAGTTCGATCGACAGCGCCGCGCCGTGGCTCCAGCCATTGTCGGTGCTGAGCGCCGTGCCCTCGCGCCGCACCGTCTGCGCCCCGACCGTGACGGCGGGCAGCGAGCGGGCGAGCAGGGCGGCGAGGCGCGGATCGCATTCGAGGGCGAGCGGGCCGTCCTCAAGCATCTGCGGCAGGAAGGCGGCGAAGGCGATCTGGTCGCCGACGCCCTGTTCGGTCATCACCAGCAGCGGACGGCCGCCGCGCGGCTCGCCCTGCCAGCGCGGCGGGGCGTTGCGGCGCTCGATGGCGCGGCCGGGAATCTTCAGACGCCATTCGTAATCGCGCCAGCCGCCCTCGACGTCGCCCTTGGAGAGCAGCGCCAGCGCCCGGTTGACGCGCAGCTGGGCGTTGTCCGGGGCGCGGCGCACCGCTTCGTCGTAGAGCGCCAGCGCCTCGGTGATGCCGCCCGCGTCGAAGACGAGATCGGCGAGATTGCCGCGCGCCTCGACCGAGTCGGGATTGAGGCGCAGGGCCTCGCGATAGAAGGTTTCGGCGTTCTCGACGTCGCCGGTCTCGCGCACCGCGTTGCCGAGCGCCAGCCACAGGCCCATGTGCTCCGGCGCGCCGGCGAGCGCGGCGCGCAGCGATTCGATCGCGTCGCCATGGCGCATCATCGCCGTCATCGCCCGCGACAGGGCGATGGTCGCCTCGTGGCGTTCGGGCGCGACGCGCAGGGTTTCCTCGAAGAAGCGGGCGGCGGCCTGATGCAGGCCGATCCGGGCGGCGGCCTCGCCGAGCGCGAAGAGCACGGCCGGGTCGTTCGGGTTGCCGGCGAGGGCCTGCTCCAGCGCCGCGATGGCGTCGGCGTGGCGGCCCTCTTCCAGGGCGGCGATGCCCTGATCGTAGTGGCGCATGGCGAGGGTCGATGCGGAGGCCATGGCGCGATCCTCGCCCGGGCCGATTAACGATCCGTTAAGCATGGTAAATCGAAGGGGTTTCCTTCAGACCCCCTTAACCCCGGGAGAGGCATTTTGGGGCATGGCGCGCGAAAGGGATTCGGGCGCCCTTGCGGAGGCGTTTTCTTGGCCATCGTCCCGATGGACCTCAGCATTCTCGCCGGTTTCACGGGCTATACCAGCTCGGCGCTGACGGCTGCGCGGGCCTCGCGGGCCGCCGCGGCGCGCGAGGACGCCTCCGGTTCCGCCGTGAAGGTGGACGTGAAGACGCCCTGGGACGCCTCCAACTCGACCAGCGACGCCGCCCGCCTCGTCAAGGCGATGCAGGCCGACGGGCTGATCGACGAGAAGGATTCCTCCTTCGACAAGCCGGGCGTGCCGGCCGACTACAAGAAGCTCTTCGCGCTCTACAAGGGTCTTTCGACCCTGCAGACGCTGGCGAACGCCGCCGCCGACAGCAAGGCGCAGAGCGGTACGCTCGCCGGGCTCAACGCCCGCTTCCAGACCGGCTTCGCCGAGACGATGAAATACGCCGCCGGGCTCGAGCTCGACACGCTGACGCTGCTGACCGGCGCGAAGCAGACCGCCGCCAAGACCGCCGCCGCCGTCACCCGCTCCAGCTCGGTCTTCACCACCCGCACCGTCGTGCAGGGCGACGTGCAGTCGCCGATGGCGGCGCTCGACAGCGCCTCGCCCTTCACCATCAACGTCAAGCGGGGCACTGCGACCACGGCGGTCGCCATCGACCTCGGCGAGATGACGCAGCCGCGCAATCTCGGCAACGTCATCGCCTTCATCAACGGCAAGCTGGCGGACGCCGGTATCCAGACGCGGTTGCAGCGGCTCGACGTGACGCCCGCCGACACCGACAAGAAGGACAATTTCACCCCGCCCAAGCAATACGCGGTGCGGGTCAACGGCTACGCCAGCGAGACGATCAGCTTCGCGCCCAGCGCACCCTCGACCGCGCTCTATCTCGCCAACCAGGGCAAGGCCGGGGCGGAGCTGCGCAAGCTGGAAGTGGACGGCGCGTCGCCGACCACCGTCTATCGCAGCCCGATCGCCGACGACGACGGCGAGATCAACGTCAAGCAGACGGCGGTCGATTCCGACGGCAACGTCTTCGTGATGGGGACGACCAACGCCGATCTCGGCAGCCAGCTCAACCAGTCGTCCAGCGACGTGATGCTGCGCAAATACGATTCGGCCGGCAATCTGCTGTGGTCGAAGCTGCTGGGCGCGACGACCGAGGCGAACGGCCTCGGCCTGGCGGTCGACAGCAAGGGCGCGGCGATCGTCGCGGGCCAGATCGCGGGCAAGCTGGGCACCGGCGTTTCGGCGGGCGGCAAGGACTCGCTGGTCGTCAAGGTGAGCGCGGGCGGCGAGGAAGTCTTCGCCCGCCAGATCGGCTCGGCGCTCGACGACGGCGCGACGGCGGTGGCCGTGGGGCCGGACGATGCGATCTATGTCGGCGGCCAGACCAAGGGCCGCATCCAGGGCGCGGCCGCCTCGATCGGCGGCGCGGACGCCTATGTGATGAAGCTCGATGCGGCGGGGACGCGCCTCTATACGCGCCAGTTCGGCACGGCGGGCGACGATCGCGTGGCCGGCCTCGCCATCGACGGCAACGGCGATCTCGTCGTCGCCTCGACCGAGAGCGGGCAGGGCGTGGTGCGCAAATTCTCCACCGCCGATGCGACCAGCGCCGCGGTGTGGTCGCAGACGCTGGGCGATCTTTCGGGCGGCACGATCGCCGGCCTCGCGGTCGAGGGCGGCTCGGTCTATCTCGCCGGCTCCACCACCAACGCCGCGCTGACCGGCGGCGGCGCGAGCGTCGCCACCGCCCATAGCGGCGGCATGGACGGCTATGTCTTCAAGCTGGACGATGCCGGGGCGAGCGTCAGCGCCGACTTCGTCAGCTATCTGGGCAGCGGCGCGGCCGACAAGATCAACGGCATCGCGGTCACGGGCGGGCGCATCTTCGTCGCGGGCGAAACCAAGGGCGCGCTGCCCGGCGCGACGCAGACGCTCGCCAACACCGCCAACGCCTTCGCCGCCGAACTCGACGCGAGCGGCGCGGAAGTCTGGGCCTCGCAGTTCGGCGTGACGGCGGGCGAGGGTTACGGACGCGGCCTCGCGGTCGATGCGGGCGGCGCGTCGGCGCTCGACGCGCTCGGCCTGCCGACCGGGCCGCTGAGCACCGGCCAGACCCGCACCATCACGGCGCAGACGACGGCGCGGCCGGGCGACTATTTCACTCTTCAGGTCGGCGATCTGACGGCGCGGCGCATCACGATTTCGGCCGGCGAGACGGCGACGACGCTGGTGCGCAAGCTGAACGCCGTGCTCCAGCTCAACGGCAAGGCCAGCATCGTGCGCGGCGCGGCGGGCGAGCAGATCAAGATCGAGCCGCGCGAGGGACAGTCGGTCACGCTGAAGGCGGGGGCGGGCAATCTCGACGCGCTCGCCGGTCTCGGCCTTTCGGCCGGGCGCTTCGTCAAGCCGTCGGCGGACGCGGACGCCAATGCCGACAGCGCGGAGCTGCCGACCTATGCGCTCGGCCTCAAGGCGTCGTATTCGCTGGCGACCAAGGAGAGCGCGGCGAGCGCCCGCAGCGCCATCGGCGCGGCGATGGCGGCGATCCGCACCGCCTATCGCGAGCTGACGATGGACCCCGAGACCAAGAAGCTGCTGACCGGAGACGGCGAGGCGGCCAAGGGCAAGACCGGCGGCGCGGTGCCGGCCTATCTCCAGGCGCAGCTCGCCAACTACAATTCCGGCCTCGCGCGCCTGCAGGCCGGATCGCAGGACTCGTCCGTCGCCTCGCTGTTCTAGGGCGCGGCCTCAGGGCGTCGTGCCGGCCTCGCCGGCCGGGGGCTGCCACAGCTCGATCTTGGTGCCGTCCGGATCGGCGATCCACGCGAACCTGCCGGTCGCGTCGTCCATGCGGCCCAGAATCTTGACGCCCTTCGCCTCGATGACCGCGATGAAGGCGTCGAGGTCGTCGACCGCGAAATTGATCATGAACTCGCGGGTCGAGGGGGCGAAATACTCCGTGCCCGCCGGGAAGGGCCCCCAGATCGCCGCCGGGGGATGGCCCGGCGCGTCGTAACGCAGGGCCGCGCCGCCCCAGGGCTCCAGCGCGATGCCGAGCACGTCCCGATACCAGGCCGCGAGCGCCTGCGGGTCCTTGCTCGTCACGAACACGCCGCCGATCCCGGTGATCCGGCCGGCGGCGTCGGCCGCGGCGGCGGGCACGAGGCCGGCGGCCAGCGTCGCCGCAAGCAGAAGCGTCGAACAGGCGGATATCATACCGATCCTCCCCTCAAGACCGCGTGGGCGCAGGGCGCGTCCGCGGACTTGAGAGGAAACCGGCGCGAGCGGCAAGAGGCCGCGGCGCGCTCAGGGCGCGGCCGCGACTTCCGGAAAGACCACCGGCTGATAGGGCGCGGCCGGCGTCTCATCCCAGCCCACCGGGGCGATCTCGGCGTCGTTGCGGATCGGCGGCAGCGTCTTCAGGAAGGCGGCGACGGCGTAGGCGTCCTCGTCGGTGAGGCTCGCATACGAGATCCACGGCATCGCGGGGGCGAGCTGACGGCCGTCCGGACGCACGCCGGTGCGCAGCGCGGTGACGATCTCGTCCTTCGACCACGACCCGATGCCGGTCGCCTCGTCGGGCGTCAGGTTCGCGCCCCAGAAATAGCCGAGGCCCGGCACCGCGAAGCCGACATCGCTGCCGGCCAGATAGCGGTCGAAGTCGGGCTTGCCGAGGAAGCTGCCCGGCGTGTGGCAGGCCGAGCAGTCCATGATGCCGACGAGATATTTGCCGCGGGCGATTTCGGCGTCGGAGCCGGCTTCGGCGGCCATGGCCGCGGAGGCGGAGAGCGCGGCGGCCAGGGCGGCCGCCAGAGTGGCGCGGGTCATGTCGAGGTCTTCCCAAATCCGTTTTTTCGAGGGCGGCCGGCCATGCGGCGGCGCCGGTCCTCGCGATAAAGACGGATGGGCCTGCGTTCTGTGACCGTCGGCACGCGCCTCCGGCGGTTGCGCCGTTCCTGTGACGGATGTCGCGGCCGTCAGATCTTCTGGTTGATGGCGATGGGGGCCGCGCCGGTGCGGCCATAGGTCGTGCCGCCCGCGCCATAGACGGTCTTGGGCGCGCGCTGGCGCGAGGCTTCGTCGGCGACCGCCTTGATGATGCCTTCCGAGACATGGCGGACGCGGGCGATCAGGCGCTGGTGGCGGTCGATGGCGGCGTTGAAGGCGGCGGTCTCGTCGCGCAGGCGGCGGAGCTTTTCGGGGCCGGCCTTCTTCATCGACGCCGGGTCGGCCTTGGCCGCCTGCATCTCGCGCGTATAGAGCAGCGAGAAGCGCGAGCGTTCCTCCTCCAGATCGGTCAGGCGATGGGCCTCGCGCGCCTCGATCAGCTCCATCTCGCGGGCGACGAGCTGCGACAGCTGCCGGGTCAGTTCGAGGATGACGTCGACGCGGTCGGCCATCGCCTAGAACTCCATCGCGGCGGCGGCGTTCTGGACCGGGCTGGCGATCGGTTCGTCGCGCAGGCCCTGCATGCGGAGCATCTCGCCGAACACCGCATCGGAGATGCCGACGCCGCCGGACTTGGAGATCTCCTTGCCGACTTCCTGGATCATCAGCGAGCGGAACACCGCCTCGCCCTGGCCGCCGCCGAACATGCCGTCGGTCTTCAGGCCCTGGAACATCGGCTCCATCATCTGCGAGACGAAGACGGACTCGAAATCCTGGGCCGCGTTGCGGGCCGCCTCGCGCTGGCGGTTCTGCAGCGCGGTGCCGAGATCGGCGAGCGGTTTGACCTCGACGGGGGCGGCGGCGAAGTTCATCACATCACCTCGATTTCGGCCTGGAGCGCGCCGGCGGCCTTGATCGCCTGGAGAATGGCGATCATGTCGCGCGGCCCGATGCCGAGCGCGTTGAGGCCGTCGACCAGCGACTGGAGGCTGACCGTCTCGTCGACGATGGCGAGCTTGCGATCGCCGCCGTCGTCGACCGTCACTTCGCTGCGCGGCACGACGACGCTCTCGCCGGCCTGCGCGAGCGCCTCGGGCTGGCTGACCTGCGGCGCCTCGGTGATCTTGATGGTGAGATTGCCCTGGGCGATGGCGACGCGGCTGACCCGCACCTCGGCGCCCATGACGATGATGCCGGATTCCTCGTCGATGACGATCTTGGCCGGCTGGTCGGGATCGACCCGCAATTGCTCGATGTCGGTGAGCAGGGCGACGACGTCGCCGGGGCCGCGCTGCGGCAGCACCAGTTCGACCGTCGCCGGGTTGGTGGCGATCGCCGCGCCCGCCCCCAGCATGCGGTTGATCGCGTCCTGGATGCGCTTGGCGGTGGTGAAGTCGGGATTGCGCAGCGCCAGGCGCATGCGCTCCAGCGTCGCCAGTTCGAACGGCACTTCGCGCTCGACGATGGCCCCGGAGGCGATGCGGCCGCTGGTCGGCACGCCGCGCTCGACCGAGGCGGCGGCGCCTTCGGCCTTGAAGCCGCCGACCGCGATCGGGCCCTGGGCGACGGCGTAGATCTCGCCGTCGGCGGCGAGCAGCGGGGTGACGAGCAGCGTGCCGCCCTGGAGGCTCTTGGCGTCGCCGAGGGCGCTGACGCTGATGTCGATGCGCGAGCCCTGGCTGGCGAAGGCGGGCAGGCTGGCGGTCACCATCACGGCGGCGACGTTCTTGGTGTTGAGCGTCGCGCCGCGCGTATTGACGCCGAGGCGCTCCAGCATCGACTGCACCGACTGGAGCGTGAACGGCGAATTGCGCAGCGAATCGCCGGTGCCGTTCAGGCCGACCACAAGGCCGTAGCCGACCAGCATGTTGTCGCGCACGCCCTCGACGTCGGCGAGGTCCTTGATCCGGGAGAAGGCGAAAGCGTCCGGCGCGGCCATGGGCGAGAACGCCACCGCGAGGGCGGCGAGGGTCGCAATCAGGCGGCGGAACGGCTTCATGGTTCGCGGCTTTCGGCTCGGGGCGTTCTTGCCCGCCTCGGCCATGCGAAGCCCGTGCCAGGGTAAACGGGCGGATTTCCGCGGATTCCGGCGGGTTTTCGCGCCCGCCCGCGCGTCGCTCTGCGCCTCCGGCGGCAATATCTGCCGGGTCGTCAACGATTGTTAGGAGAGTGTTAACGATGGGAGGCGAGTTTAGGGCCAGTGTAACGCTCGCCAGAGGCCGCCGGCCCCCATGCGTATCGAAGGTCCACGCCGTCCCGACCAGATCGCCAAGTCCGCGCCGTCGAAGGCCGGCGGCACGGGCGGGTCGTTCTCGGTCGAATCGCCGGCCGCCGCGCGCGCCCCTTCGGCGTCGAGCGCCACCTTGCAGGTCGCCGCGCTCGACGCGCTGCTGGCCTTGCAGGAGACGCCCGACCCGACGACCGGCCGCCGCCGGGCCGTCCGCCGGGCGAGCGACATGCTGGACCTGCTCGACGACATCAAGATCGGACTGCTGGCCGGAACCATCCCGCGCCAGACCCTGCGCCGCCTGACCGCCCTGGTCGCCGAGCGGCGGGACGAGTTCAACGAACCCGGCCTTCAGAGCCTGATCGACGAGATCGACCTGCGCGCGCAGGTTGAGTTGGCCAAGCTCGAATACGCGGCCTGAGCGAGACGTCCTCGCCGCCGTCATCAAATCGTCGTTGCGGCCCCGGTTGTGCCGCAAAGTCAGCCTAGCTATACAGCGGCCCGCGAGGCCACGCTTCGCCTCTTAAAAGGAGGGTTCGCAGCGCATGGGTATTGTGTTGCCGGCCGACTATCGGCCGTCCGACGACGAGCCGTTCATGAATGAGCGCCAGCGGGAGTATTTCCGGCGCAAACTCAAGGACTGGAAGGAAGAAATCCGCAAGGAAAGCCGCGAAACCGTGGCCAGCCTGCAGGAGGAAACCGTCCAGCACGCCGATCTCACCGATCGGGCGTCGCACGAATCGGATCGCGCCCTCGAACTGAGGACCCGCGACCGCCAGCGCAAGCTGATCGCCAAGATCGACGCCGCCCTGCGGCGAATCGACGACGGCACCTATGGGTTCTGCGAAGACACCGGCGAGCCGATTTCGCTGCGCCGTCTCGACGCCCGCCCGATCGCCACGCTGTCGATCGAGGCGCAGGAGCGCCACGAGCGCCGCGAAAAGGTCTATCGGGACGAGTGAGTCCCGCCGGCTCGCGCCGGCCCGAACGCATCGTCAGAACGAGTCGGAGGCCGGGGTCGCCCCCGGCCTCCTGTCTTCCCTGATTGCCGGAGACGCTTGACGCGGCCCTCAGCCCCCACCTCAGGGCAGGCTCGCCGGAGGGACGGCGATCGCAAGCGCCGGGGCGTCAGAACGGCCAGATGACGTCGATCAGCTGCTGGCCGTAGCGCGGCTGCTGCACGTCGGTGATCTGTCCGCGGCCGCCATACGAGATGCGGGCCTCGGCGATCTGGGTGTGGTTGATCGTGTTGTCGTTGGCGATGTCCTCGGGGCGCACGATGCCGCCCAGCAGGAGCTCGCGCACCTCGTAGTTCACGCGCACTTCCTGGCGGCCCTGGATGACGAGGTTGCCGTTCGGCATGACCTGCGTGACGACCGCCGCGATGGTCAGGTTGATCTGCTCGTTGCGGTCGACGCTGCCGGTGCCGCGGCTGGCGCTGTCGGAGTTCATCGAGATGAGCTTGGAGGGATCGACCGCGTCGGGCAGGACGCCGCCGTAATTGCTCTCGAAGCCGAGCAGGTTCGGCAGGCCCGATTCTTCCGAGTTCGTGCGGCCGCGCGAGGAGGTGTTGGCGACCTTGGCCTTGTCGTCGATCTGGATGTTGACGGTCAGGATGTCGCCGATGCGCTGCGCCCGCTGGTCCTTGAAGAAGGTGCGGTTGCCCGGACGCCAGAGCGAGTTCGGCTCGTAGGCGACCTGCTGCGGCGCGGGCATCGGCATCGAGACCGGAACGTAGTCCGGCGCGAGCGTGGGATCGCGCACCGGCGTCAGGTCCGGCGCCTTGCCGATCTGGCTGAGGCGGTCGGCGGTCGTGCAGGCGCCGAGAAGGGCGATGGAAGCGCAGGCGAGGGCGAGACGGACGGAACGCATTTTCTTTCCCCTGATCTTCAGTTCAGCGCGGCGTTTTGCGGCGAGACGGTGACCGCGCCCGCGCCGGCGACGACGGCTTCGATCTGCTTGTGCGACTGGGTGTTGACGACGGCGACGGTGTCGCCGAGGCCGCCATTGGCCAGCGACGTGCCGCGCGCCGTCAGCTCGACGCCGGGCACGCGGTAGACGATGGTGACGACGTCGCCCTTGCGCACGACGACCGGCTTTTCGAAAT
Source organism: Alphaproteobacteria bacterium (assembly GCA_046348585.1). Lineage (GTDB taxonomy): Bacteria > Pseudomonadota > Alphaproteobacteria > Micropepsales > Micropepsaceae > JADZAI01. Next base: position 45,675 of record JAXMDZ010000018.1, on the reverse strand, counting down.
CGCCCTCGCGCAGGACGAGGCCGGCGCGGAGCTGACGCCGCGCGCTGAAGCCGACGACATCGGCGGTCTCGGTGAGCGCGCCGCGCGCCAGGCGCGACTGGGCGACGCGGGTGAGGAGCACGTCCTCCGGTTCGGCGATCTCGCCGGCTCTCAGCGTGCGCGTCAGCATCGGCACGTCGACGCCCGGCTCGACCTTGCCCTGGATGCCGAAGAGGCGGCCGCTGGCGAGCTTGATCTGCACGACGAAGCGGCCCGAGGCCGCGTCGAAACGGACGGCGGCGACGGAAAGGGTTTCCGGGTCGATGTCCGCCGGCACGCGGCCGACGATCGAGACGGCGGCGTCGCCCGGCGCGCCCTGCGGCACCAGCGCGTCGAGCAGCGCCTCTTCGAGCGTGAGCGCGGACGCGGCGGGCGCGGCGGCGAGGAGAGCGGCGGCGAGGAAGAGCGCGCGGATCATGGCCTAGCCTCTCAGACGCGAGGTCATCGACATCATTTCGTCCGACGCCGAGATGACCTTGGAGTTCATCTCGTAGGCGCGCTGGGCGGTGATGAGGCTGGTGATCTCGGCCACCGGATTGACGTTGGCGGTTTCGAGGAAGCCCTGCATCAGCGTGCCGTAGCCGGCCGAGCCGGGCGTGCCGACGACGGCCGAGCCCGAGGCGGCGGTTTCCAGGTAGAGATTGTCGCCGGTCGCTTCGAGGCCGCCTTCGTTGACGAAGATGGCGAGGTCGATCTGGCCGACCTGCTGGGGCGTCGCCTGGCCGGGCAGCTTGACCGTCACCTGGCCCTGCTGACTGATCGAAACGTCGGTGGCGTCCTGCGGAATGACGATGCCGGGCTGGATCGTATAGCCGTCGGGCGTCACGAGCTGGCCCTCGGCGGAGCGGCCGAGCGCGCCGGCCCGCGTATAGGCGTCCTCGCCGCTGGGGAGCTGGACGCGGAAATAGCCGCGGCCCTGGACCGCCACGTCGTAGGGGTTCTCGGTGAAGTTGAGATTGCCCTGTTCGGTGATGCGGTAGATCGCCGCCGGCTTCACGCCGAGGCCGATCTGGATGCCGTAGGGCACGATCGTGCCGGTGGTCGAGGTGGTCGCCCCCGGCCGTTCGAGGTTCTGGTAGAGAAGATCCTGGAACTCCGCCCGCTGCGCCTTGTAGCCGGTGGTGTTCATGTTCGCGATGTTGTTCGAGATGACCTCGACATTGAGCTGCTGAGCCAGCATGCCCGTCGCGGCGATGTTCATCGAACGCATGGTTCAGTTCCTTCCCGCGGCCTTCAGGCGCGCACTTCGCCGAGTTTCTGGACGGCCCGGCGGCTGAGATCCTCGCCGGCGTTCAGAAGTTCGGTAGAGCTCTGATAGGAGCGCAGCGTCTCCATCATCCGCACCATCTCGAGGACGGGCTGGACGTTCGACTGTTCGAGCATGCCCTGCACGACGACGTTGCCGGTCACCGGCGCCGGCTGCTCGTCGGCCTCCCACAGCGAGTCGCCGATGAGCTTGAGCTGCTGGGGGTTCGGGAAATCGACGACCTGAAGGCGGTTGCGCACGCCCTGCTCGGTCGAGATCGTGCCGTCGCGGGCGATGGTGATCTCGGTCTCCTCGGGCGAGAAGACGATCTCCGCGCCGCCGTCGTCGAGCACCGGATTGCCCGACGAGGTGACGAGGCGGCCGGTGTCGTCGAGCCCGAAATTGCCGTTGCGGGTGTAGCGCGTGCCGGCCGGCGTGCCGACCGCGAAGAAGCCGTCGCCCTCGATGGCGACGTCGAACTTGTTGCCGGTGGTCTTCAACTCGCCGTTCGACATGTCGTGCACGGCGAGCGTGTCGCGGACGAAGGACAGGTTCTCCTTGTGGGAGCCGGTCGAGTCCTGCACGTCGACGTCGACGAGGAATTCCTCGAAGACCGGGCTCTCGCGCTTGAAGCCGGTCGTGTTCATGTTGGCGATGTTGTTGGAGATCACCTCCATGGTGCGCCGCGCGACCATCTGGTTCGACAGACTGAGCAGCAGCGCATTGTCCACGGCAGGCGACTCCTTCGATTCGCGATGCCGGCGGTTATCGCCGGCCAGGGCTTTTGCCCCCGCCCGCTACCCGCAAGCCGCGTGCCAACAGCCAAGCTCTTGATTTCATTGGCGTGGGGAGGCCACCGCCCGCCCGGCTGCGGCAACATCTGCCGTGCGCGGATGGCGTTTCCCGGCTAGCATGGCCGGGCCACAAGAGTGGATCAGGGGGGAATGAGATGTCTTTGCCGCGCAAATTGCTGGCCGAGTTTCTGGGCACGTTCGTGCTGGTCTTCGGCGGGTGCGGATCGGCCGTGCTGGCGGCCAAGTTCGGCGACGCCAATCTCGGCATCGCCTTCGCCGGGGTCAGCCTCGCCTTCGGCCTGACCGTGCTGACGATGGCCTATGCGGTCGGCCACATCTCGGGCGGCCATTTCAATCCGGCGGTGACGCTGGGCCTGGTGGCGGCGGGACGGGCCAATCCGCTCGACGCCGGTCCCTATATCCTCGCCCAGGTGGCGGGCGCGGTCGCGGCGGGCGGCGCGCTCTATTACATCGCCTCGCAGGCCCCGGGCTTCGTGCTGGGCGGCTTTGCGACCAACGGCTATGGCGACCTCTCGCCCGGCAAGTACCCGCTGGCGGCGGCGGCGGCGACCGAGTTCCTGCTGACGGCGGTGTTCCTGATCGTCATCGTCGGGGCGACCAGCCCCAAGGCTCCGGCCGGGTTCGCGCCCATCGCCATCGGCCTGGCGCTGACGCTGATCCACCTGATCTCGATCCCGGTGACCAACACCTCGGTCAACCCTGCCCGCTCGACCGGCGTGGCGGTGTTCGCCGATCCGGCGGCGCTCGGCCAGCTCTGGCTGTTCTGGGTCGCGCCGATCGCCGGGGCGGTGTTCGGCGGGCTGATCGGGCGTGCCCTCAACGGCGGATCGGACGAGTGAACAACCCGGCAATTTCTGCCGGTTTCTAACGGGCCGTTAACCATCGGCCACCTAGCGTGATCCCGAATTCGGCGCGGACTTGGTGTCCGCGCCGTTCCATGGGATCGCGGCGATGGCCAAGGCCAAGGAAAAAGCTCCGGAAGAAGCGGCCGACGGCGCCGCCGAGGGCGGCGAGGCGCCGCCCAAGAAGAAGCGCAGTCTCGTCAAGATGGGGCTGTTCTTCGGCCTGCCGATCCTGCTGGTTCTGGGCGGGGCCGCGTATTTCTTCCTGTTCATGGGCGGCGAGGAGCCGGTCGAGGGCGAGGCCGCGGCCGAACACGCCGAAGCGCCGCCGCCGGTCTTCGTCGATCTGCCCGACATGCTGGTCAACCTGACGGCGGCGGGCGGCGAGCGGGCGATCCTCAAACTGGTCGTGGCGCTGGAGGTGGCGGACGCCGAGGCCGCCGCCAAGATCGATCCGGTGATGCCGCGCGTGATCGACAATTTCCAGGTCTTCCTGCGCGAGTTGCGGGTGGAGGATCTCAGCGGCTCGGCCGGCATGTTCCGCCTGAAGGAGGAGCTGGTGCGCCGGGTCAATCTGGCGGTCGCGCCGGCCCATGTGGACGACGTGCTGTTCAAGGAAATGCTGATCCAATGAGCGCGGGCGACGACTCCCCCGACTGGGATGCCGCGCTGGCCGATGGCGGCGGGCCCGGCGACGCGCTTCAGGCCGACCGCGTTCTCAACCAGGACGAGATCGACAGCCTGCTCGGCTTCGACGCGATGTCGGACGACGGCTCCGACCGCACCGGCATCCGCGCCATCGTCAATTCGGCGCTCGTCTCCTACGAGCGCCTGCCGATGCTGGAGATCGTCTTCGACCGCCTGGTGCGGCTGATGACGACGAGCCTGCGCAATTTCACCTCGGACAATGTCGAGGTCAGCCTCGACAACATCTCCTCGATCCGTTTCGGCGACTATCTGAATTCGATCCCGCTGCCGGCGATCCTGGCGGTCTTCCGCGCGCACGAACTCGACAATTTCGGCCTGTTCACGATCGAGTCGAACCTCATCTATTCGATCGTCGACGTGCTGCTGGGCGGGCGGCGCGGCACGGCGGCGATGCGCATCGAGGGCCGGCCCTACACGACCATCGAGCGCAGCCTGGTGCAGCGCATGATCGAAGTGGTCATGCACGACATGCAGCAGGCCTTCGAGCCGCTGAGCAAGGTGACGTTCGAGCTGGACCGGCTGGAGACCAATCCGCGCTTCGCCGCCATCGCCCGCCCGGCGAACGCGGCGATCCTCGTCAAGCTGCGGGTCGACATGGAGGATCGCGGCGGGCGCATCGAATTGCTGCTGCCCTATGCGACGCTGGAGCCGATCCGCAAGCTGCTGCTGCAGCAGTTCATGGGCGAGAAGTTCGGCCGCGACTCGATCTGGGAAAGCCACCTCGCCACCGAATTGTGGGCGACGCAGGTGCAGATCGACGCGGTGCTGGACGAGCAGACCATGAGCCTGCGCGAAGTGATGAACTTCCAGGTCGGCCAGACGCTGATGCTCAACGCCTCGCCGGACTCGCCCATCGAGCTGCGCTGCGGCGGCATTCCCCTCGTCAAAGGCCATATCGGCCGCGTCGGACAGTTCGTCGCGGTCAAGGTCGACCGCACGCTGCGCCGTCCCGTCGCCGCGCCCGCATTGTGAGGCTCACATGACCATGGAACTCGCCGTCAATCTTCTGGTCGCCGGGCTTCTGGCGGCGGCGATCGTCTGGGCGGTGATCCTCGACCGGCGTCTGCGCGATCTGCGCTCGGGCCGGGACGGCGTGAAGCAGGCGGTGATGGACCTCGCCGGAGCCGCCGCGCGAGCCGAAACGGCGGTCGCCGCGCTGCGCGAGGCGGCCGAGCGTTCGGGCGCCGAACTCGCCACCCAGCAATCGAAGGCCCGCGCCGCCGCCGACGAACTGACGCTTCTGGTGGGCGCGGCCGAAGGCCTCGCCGACCGCCTGACGGCGCGCGCCGCCGCGCCCCGCGCCGCGACCGCGCGGCCCGTCGAGGCGCTGCGTCCCGCCGCGCCGCTGCGCGAACTGCGCGGGGCGAGATGACGCAAGCCCGTCCCCGGTCCGCCCTGCGCCTGCTGCCGGCCGCCGCGCTGGCGCTGACGCTGCTGCTGGCGCTGAAGCTGGCCGGGTTCGGTTCGGAAATCGCCGCGCTGCTGGGGCCGCGCACCGCGCAGGCCGAGGAACACGCCGCCGCCGAAGCGCCCGCCGAACCGGCCGCCGAACATGGCGACGCGGCGGCGGACACGGCTTCGGGCGAGGCCGGCCACGGCGCGCCGGACGCCCATAAGGACGCCGAGGCTGAGGACACCGATCCCGGCGCGTCGGGGCCGACCGCTTCGGAAGCCGACGTGCTGGAGAGCCTGGCGACGCGGCGCGAGCAGCTCGACGCCCGCGAGCGCGATCTCGACATGCGCGAGAAGGTGATCGCGGCGGCCGAGAAGCGCGTCGAGGAGCGGATCACCGAGCTCAAGGCGATCGAAGCCAATATCGAAACCATGTTCGGCAAGCGCGACGAGCAGGAAGAGGCGCAGCTCGCCAGCCTGGTGAAGACCTATGAGGCGATGAAGCCGGGCGACGCGGCGCAGATCTTCGACACGCTGGAGATCAACGTGCTGCTCGACGTGCTGAGCCGGATCAAGCCGGCGAAGGCGGCGCCGATCCTCGCGGCGATGAAGCCGGAGAGGGCGCAGGAAGTGACCGTCGAACTCGCGCGGCGCTACAAGCTGCCGGAACAGGCGGCGGCCGAACTGCCGCCGGCCGGACCGCCCGCGGAAGCGCCGCCCGCCGAAGCGCCGCCCGAAGCGCCTGCCGAAGCGCCCGCCGAAACCCCTGCCGAGGCCCCCGCCGAGGCCGCGCCCTCGCCGGGTGCGACGCCGGGAGGGTAGGGCATGGCGCGCGCCTTTCGTGCCGGTGCGATCCTGGCGGCGGTCCTGTGGGCCGCCGCGCCGTCATTGGCGCAGGAGGCGACGCCCGCCGCCGCGCCGCCCGCCGCCGCTCAGCCTGCCCAGCCTGCCGCCGCCGAGGCCGCCGCGCCGGCGACGCGCGGCGGACCGGAGACCATCAAGGTCACGGCCGACACCTCCAAGGGCTATGCCCGTATCCTGTTCAAATGGTCGAGCCCGGTCGGCTACGACGCCTCGATCGCCGAGGGCGTCCTGATCGTCCGCTTCGACCGGGCGTTCCGGTTGCCGCCCGATCAGGTCAAGCTGCCGCTCGACGCCTATGTCTCGGTCATCAAGCTCGATGCCGACGGGCGCACGCTGAAGATGTCGCTCAACGGCAAGGTGCGCCTGCACGCCAGCGCCGGCGGGCCGCTCGTCGCCATCGATCTGGTGCCGGCCTCGGTCAAGGACGATCCGCCGGATATCGTCGATCCGACCGTCCGCCCGCCGCCCAAGGGGCCGATCGAGGCGAAGCTGAAGATCGCGGTCGAGCAGGATCGCACCCGCCTGATCTTCGAATGGGGCGAAGAAGTCGATTACGAGGCGAAAGTCGCGGACGGCAAGATCTCGGCCGTCTTCAAGCGCGGCGGCTCGATCGACGTGTCACGGCTCCAGAAGAACCCGCCCGCCTTCGTCAGGGGCGCGACGGCGAGCGGCGGCGACGACAAGGTGCTGCTGGAGATCAAGATCGACCCCGGCTCGAAGGTCGAACACCGGCGCGACAAGACGCGCACGGTCTTCGAGGTGCTGGCCCCGGCCAACGACAAGGACGGCGACACCGAGATCGTGGTGCCGGAGGAGATCGCGGCGGCCGCCGCGCCCGAGCCGGCCCATGACGAGCCGAAGCCCGAAGACGCCGCGGCGGGTCACGAGGAGCCGCCGCCCGCCGAAGCCAAGCCGGAAGAGGCGCATGGCGAGGCGAAGCCGGAAGAGGCGCACGCCGAAGCCAAGCCCGACGAGGCGAAACCCGGCGAGGCCAAGCCCGACGATCCCAAGCCGGACGAAGCGAAGCCGGATGAGGCCAAGCCCGACGCGGCGCATGAGGACGGCGCGCACGAAGTCGCCGGCGAGCACGCGGACGAACACGCCGCAGAGCCGCCCGCGCATGAGCCGGAAAGCCCCGATGCCGGGCACGAGACGGCCGAGCCTGCGGACGCGGCGGGACACGAGAGCGAACACGCGGCGGCCGAAGGCGAGGGGCACGGCGACGCGGCCGAGCCGGGCCATGAGGACGCGCATGCGGACGCCCATGACGGCGCGCCCGCCGATGGGCATGGCGAAGGGCACGAAGAAGGGCATGACGCCGAGACGGCCGAAGCCCTGCCCGCCGAGCCGCCCGCCTTCGCGGCCACCCGCTCGCGCAACGAGATCGATCTTCTGCTGCCGGTGCTCGTCAACCGCCCGGCCGCGATGTTCAAGCGCGGTTCGACCGCCTTCATCGTCCTGCCGGGCGAGGCGGCGATCGACGCCGGGGCGATCCAGAAGGAAAACATCGACATCGTGACCTCGGCCGTCGTGCGCCACGAGGGCGGCGCGACCATCGTCGAGATCGGCCTTGCGGGCACCCATGCGCTGACCGCCGGACAGCGCGGCGGGGCCTGGACCGCGACGCTGTCGCCCGATCCGCTCGAACCGCCCCGTCCCATCGCGCTGCTGCGCGACGCGCGCACGGTCGGCCCGGCCAAGGCGCGCGCCACGATGACCGGGGCGGCGGCTCCCATCGAGATGACCGATCCGGCGAGCGGCGAACGGCTGATCGTCGTGCCCGCCTCGGGTGAGCCGCAAGGGGTGATCGGCGCGCGCAGCTATGTCGATTTCGCCGCCGACTCGTCGGCCCAGGGCCTGGTGATCCGTCCCTTCGTGGACGACCTCACCGTGACGCCCGACGAGCAGGAAGTGCTGATCGCCTCGCCGGGCGGCCTCACGCTGTCGGCCGGAACGGTGTCGGACTACGCGCCCGAGCGCGAGGCGCTGGGCGACATGGCGCGGCCGGCGGCGATGGAGTTCGAGGCCTGGGCGGGCGAGGGCGACTTCTTGGAAGAGCGCAGCCGCCTCGTCAACGCCATCGACCCGGAAGGCTCCAATATCGAACACGCGCGGCTCGACCTCGCGCGCTTCTATCTGGCGCACGATCTGGGCGCGGAGGCGCTCGGCATGTTGCAGCTGATGGTCCGCGACGACGAGGCGATCGTCGGCGATCCGGCCTTCCGGGCGCTGCGCGGGGCGGCGCTGCTGCTGCTCGACCGTCCGGCGCTGGCGATGGACGATCTGGGATCGGCCAGCCTCGACGACGATCCGGCGGCGCAATTGTTCCGTGCCGTCGGCCATGCGGCGCTCGGCGAATGGGGCGCGGCGCGCGACGCGGCGGTCGAGGGCGAGGCGGCCATCGCCTCGTTCCGCGCCGACTGGCAGGGGCGCTTCCGCGTCGCCGGGGCGCGCGGCGCGGTCGAAACCAACGCGGTCGACGTCGCCGAGCGGATGCTGGCGGCGGTGCCGAAGGACGGGGTGCCGCGCGGCGTGGCGCTGGAGGCCGAATTGCTGCGCGGCGAACTGGCGCAGCGGCTGAAGCGCGACGCCGAGGCGCTGCGGCTCTTCGCCGAGGTGCGCGAGGCCGGCTACCGGCCGCTCGCGGTGCGCGCGACGCTCGCCGAAATCGTGCTCAAGGAGCAAACCGGCGCGCTGAAGGCGCCGGAAGCCATCAAGGCGCTCGACGAACTGCGCTGGCAATGGCGTGGCGATGCGCTGGAACTCACTGTTCTGCATAGGCTCGGCAGCCTCCAGATCGCCGCCGGCGACTACCGCGACGGCCTTCAGACGCTGCGGGCCGCGGTGCTCGGCTTTCCCAATCAGGAGGAGACGCGGCGGATCGGGCTGGAGATGTCGGCCGTGTTCGAGGATCTCTTCCTGCACGGCAAGGCCGACGCGCTGCCGCCCATCCAGGCGCTCGGGCTCTATTACGACTTCAAGGAGCTGACCCCCATCGGCACGCTGGGCGACGAGATGGTGCGCCGTCTCGCCGACCGGCTGATCGCGGTCGACCTGCTGGAGCAGGCGGCCGAACTGCTCCAGCACCAGGTCGATCGCCGCCTCGACGGCGTCGCCAAGGCGCAGATCGCGGCCAAGCTGGCGGCGGTCTATCTGATGGATCGCAAGCCCGAGAAGGCGCTGGTGGCGCTGAGGACGTCGGCCCAGACGCGCCTGCCCGACGATCTCGCCGCCCAGCGCCGTCTGCTGGCAGGGCGGGCGCTCAGCGATCTGAAGCAATACGACGCCGCGCTCGACTCCTTCGAGCAGGACGACACGCCCGAGGCGCGGCGGCTGCGCGCCGACGTGCTGTGGTCGGCCTCGCGCTGGGTCGAGACGGCGGCCGCCGTCGAGATCCTGATCGCCGGGCGGGAAACCGATCCGAAGCCGCTCGACGCCGAAGAACGCTATGACGTGATGCGCGCCGCCGTCGCCTACACGATGGCCGACGACAAGCCGGGCCTCGACGGGCTGCGCCGCCGCTTCGTGGTGCCGATGGCCGAGACGCCGGAAGCGGCGGCCTTCGAGGTCATCACCCGCGCGGTCGATCCCTCGGGCGTCGCCTTCCGCGACACCGCCAAGGCGATCGCCACGACCGACACGCTCGACGCCTTCCTGCAGAGCCTCGGGCTCGGCCGCCCCGCGCCGGGGACGGCCGAGAACGCGCGCTAGAAGTTGACCCGCCGCGAGATCGCGCCGTCGACCAGCAGGTTAATTCCGGTCGTGAACGACGAGGCGGGGCTGGCGAGGAACACCGCCGCGTTGGCGATGTCCTGCGGCGTCGCCATGCGGCCCGTCGGATTGCGCTCCATCGCGCCCTTGAACACCTCCGGCTGGTTCTCCTCGATCCAGTTCCAGACGCCGCCCTTGAAATAGACCGTGCCGGGTGAGACGACGTTCACGCGCACGCCCTTCTTTGCGTATTGCCGCGCCATGCCCTTGGCGAGATGGATCAGCGCCGCCTTGATCGGACCGTAGCTGTCGGCGCGGTCGCTCTCCGCGGCCGAGACCGAGGAAATGATGATGAAGGCGGCATCGCCCCCGGCCGCCGCCTTCTCCAGATGGGGCCGCGCCGCGTCGAACGCCGCCACCGCGCCGCCCAGCACGTCCAGCCTCAGGTTCGCTTCCCAGGCCTCGCGCGTGTTGCCCTGCGCCATCGCGCCGGCGTTCGAGACCAGGATGTCGATGCCGCCGAGTTCGCCGGCCGCCCGGCCGATCCAGTCCGTGAGCGCGGCCGCGTCCACGATATCCACCGCGCCGCCGGTGACGGTCGCGCCCTGCGCCTTCAGCGCGGCGACCGTTTCGGCCACCTGTTCGGCGTTGCGCGCGCACAGCGCGACATGCGCGCCGTCGGCGATGAGCGTCTCGACGATGGCGCGGCCGATGCCGCGCGTCCCGCCCAGAACCACCGCCTTCTTTCCCTTCAGACCCAGATCCATGACGCACCCTCCCGTCTTCCTTCTGCGGGTGGACCATAGGCCGGGGCGGGGAGCCGTAGAAGTGCCGCCGATGCGGCGAATCGTGCCATCAGGCGTGCATGGCGCGAACGGTCACGATCTACGGCATTCCCAACTGCGACACGATGAAGAAGGCGCGCGCCTGGCTCGACGCGCACAATGTGGCGCACGCGTTTCACGACTACCGGAAGGCGGGTCTCGACAAGGCGACGTTGGAGGGCTGGGTCGAACGGGCAGGGTGGGAGACGATCCTCAACCGCGCCGGCACCACCTTTCGCGCGCTGGGCGACGCCGACAAGGCGAACCTCACCGCCGCCAGGGCGGTGAAGCTGATGCTGGCCCAGCCTGGCATGATCAAGCGCCCCGTGCTGATCGCAGGCAAGGACATGCTGGTCGGCTTCAAGCCCGAGCTTTACGCGGCGCTGTTCGCCTAGCGCTTCGCCGCGCCGCTTCCCGGTCCGGGCGCGGCCCCTACATCCCGTAGCTGGAGGCGAGGGCGCCGACGATCAGCCGCCAGCCGTCCACCAGCACGAAGAAGATCAGCTTGAAGGGCAGCGAGATCGTTACCGGCGGCAGCATCATCATGCCCATCGACATCAGCAGCGACGAAACCACCAGGTCGATGATGAGGAACGGCAGGAAGATCATGAAGCCGATCTCGAAGGCCCGCCTCAGCTCGCTGATCATGAAGGCGGGGACCAGTACGTTGAGCGGCGTCTCGGCCGCCGTCGCGGGCGGGGTCTGCTTGGCGAGGTCGAAGAACATCGCCAGATCGTCCTGGCGCGTATGGGTCAGCATGAAGGCGGCGATCGGCGCGGCGGTGCGGTTGAAGCCCTCCTCCATCGACACCTCGTCGTTCATCATCGGGCGCACGCCCTCGTCCCAGGCCTGCTTCAGCGGATTGGCCATGATGAAGGCGGTGAGGAACAGCGCCAGGCTGACGATGACCGCGTTGGGCGGGCTCTGCTGAAGGCCGATGGCGGTGCGCAGCAGCGACAGCACCACGACGATGCGCACGAAGCTCGACGCCATGATGAGGATCGAGGGCGCGACCGAGAGCAGCGTCACCAGCAGCACGAGCTGGACGATGCGGCCCGTCAGCCCGTCGCCGGTGCCGAAATCGAGCGTCACCGACTGTGCGGCGGCGGCCCCGGCCAGCGCGCCTGCCCACAGGCCGAGGGCGATCCAGCGCGCCGGGGTCACAGCGCATCCTCGCGGCGGGCGGGGATGCCGGTCTCGATCACCGTCTCGCCGGCCGCCGACAGGATCACCAGATGCTCCACGTCGTCGCGGCGCAGCAGCAGGAGCTGGCGGCGGGCGTCGAGCGGGCGCGCCTCGACCACCGACAGCCGCTTCGCCGGACCGGACGCCGCGACCGCCAGCCCGCCGAGCCCGAAGCGCCGCATCGCCCAGGCCGCCAGCAGCACGAGGCCGAGGACCGCGCCGAGCGCGGCGGCCAGCCGGATGAGGGAGTCGATGTCCATGGCGTCCCGTGCGCGGCGTCGGGCCGCGATGGCGAGAGACTTGGTTAACGAGGGTTAATGGCGCGTTAAGGGTGATTAACGGGCGGCGTTCACCAGTCTTAAGGGTCGATTAACCGCCCCCGGCACATTCTGCCGGTTAATGGCGCGTCAACCATAGCGCGCCGCGGAATGCGCCGATGGACATCACCAAGCTGCCGCTGTTCGAGACCATGCGCGAGCGTCTGTCGTTCCTGACGGCCCGCCAGAGCGTGCTGGCCGAGAACGTCGCCAACGCCAATACCCCCGGCTACGAGGCGAAGGACGTGGAAGCGCCCGACTTCGCGGCGATGGCGGCCGGAGAGGGCGGCCTGCGGACCACCGATCCCCGGCACTTCGCGCTGCCGGCTTCGGACGTGGGCGGCTTCCGCGTCCGCGAGATGCCGGGTTCCGAATCCACGCCCAACGGCAATTCGGTCAATCTGGAAGACCAGATGATGAAGGTCTCGTCGGTCCAGATGGACTACGCGACGGTCACCCAACTCTACCGCAAGGCGCTGAACATGATCCGTCTGGCGGCCGGCGGGCAGCGGTAAGGAGCGCGAAGCATGGATATCGACAAGTCGATGGCGACGGCGGCGAGCGGGATGCGCGTGCAGAGCGACCGCATGCGCATCATCGCCGAGAACATCGCCAACGCCAGCTCGACCGCCGCCGGCGCGGACGGCCAGCCCTATCGCCGCCAGATCGTCACCTTCCGCGAGGCGGTGGACGAGGCGACCGGCGCGAACGTGGTGGAGGTCGGCAAGGTGGCGCGCGACAATTCCGACTTCCGCCTTCAGTACAACCCCGGCCATCCGGCGGCGAACGAACAGGGCTATGTGACGATGCCCAACGTCAATCCGCTGATCGAGATGACTGACATGCGCGAGGCGCAGCGGGCCTACGAGGCGAACCTCAACGTCATCGACGCGGCGCGGACCATGATGGCCCGCACGCTCGACCTGCTGCGCCGCGGCTGAGGGAGTAGGACATGGCGATCGATATCGCGACGGCGCTGAGGGCCTATTCGGCGACGCCCAAGGCCGACGCCGGGGCGGGCGCGCCCGCCGCGCCGGTCGCGGCTTCCGGCGGCTTCGGCGACGTGCTGTCCTCGACCATCGAGGACGCGGTCAAGACCACCAAGGCGGGCGAGGCCGCGATGAACGCCAGCGCCGCCGGCAAGGCCGAACTGGTCGACGTGGTGACCGCGGTCGCCAACGCCGAAACCACGCTGGAGACCGTCATCTCGCTGCGCGACCGGGTGATCACCGCCTATCAGGAAATCATGCGGATGCCGATCTGACGGCGGCCGCGGGTCAAGGCCGGAAGGGCCAGGCATGACAGGCGCAGAAGCGCTCGACATCGCGAGAATCTCGATCTGGACGCTGCTGATGGTGGCGGGGCCGGTGATGCTGGTGGCGCTCGTCGTCGGCACGGTGATCGGCGTGCTTCAGGCGCTGACCCAGATTCAGGAGGCGACCATCGTCTTCGTGCCGAAGATCGTCGCGGTGTTCCTCGTCCTGCTGCTCATGATGCCGTTCATGGCGCAGCAGATGGGTTCCTACATGACGGACATCTTCGCGCGCATCGGCTCGCACTAGGCGCGGCGCGGTGCCTGGCATCCCCCTTCTCGACAGCCTGCTGCCGCAGCAGATCTTCGCATTCCTGCTGATCTTCGCGCGGCTGGGGGCGCTGTTGATGGTGTTTCCGGGGATCGGCGAGGGCTTCGTCTCGACCCGCTTCCGCCTCGGCCTCGCGCTCGCCGTCTCGTTCCTGCTGACCGCCCCGCTGGCCGGGCGTCTGCCGGCGCTGCCCGCCGACGGCGGCACGCTGTTCCTGCTGACCGGGACCGAGACGCTGGTCGGCCTGTCGATCGGCCTCGCGGCGCGGCTGCTGCTGACCTCGCTCAACGTGGCGGGCAATGTGATCGCCCTCCAGACCGGCCTCGGCTTCGCCATCGCGGTCGATCCGACCCAGGGCTCCCACGGCGCGATCGTTTCGACCTTCCTGGTGACGATGGGCATCTTGATGCTGTTCATCACCGGCGGCCACGCCATCCTCTTCGACGGCATCTTCCGCTCCTACGACATCTTTGTGCCGGGGTCGCCGCCGCCGGTCAGCGGCTTCCTGGAGCTGGTCGTCCGCTTCGTCTCGTCGAGCTTCCTTCTGGGGATCGAGCTGTCCGCGCCGTTCCTGGTGATCAGCCTCGTCTTCTATGCGGGCCTCGGCGTCGTCGCGAAGATGATGCCGCAGTTCCAGGTCTTCTTCATCTCGATGCCGCTCTCGATCATGGGCGGGTTCGGGCTGCTGATGCTGCTGATCGGCCTGATGATGCAGGTCTTCCTCGATCGCTTCGTCGATTCCTTCGCGGGCCTGGTGCGCTGATCCATGGCCGAGGAAAACGACGACGCCCAAAGAACGGAAGATCCCACACAGAAACGATTGCAGGATGCGCGCGACCGCGGCGAGGTCCCCCGAAGTCAGGACGTCGTGACCTTCGCGACCTTGAGCGCGGCGACCTTCGCGATCGTCGTGTGGGGCGGCGAGGCCGGCAAGGCCTTCATGGACCGCTTCACCGCCTTCATCGCCGCCCCGCAAGCGATGGACGCCACGGCCGGGGGCCTGCTCGGCCTCGCCTGGCAGGTGGCGGCGGCGCTGGCGGTCATCCTCGGGCTGCCGTTCCTTTTGATGCTGGCGGCGGCGATCGGCGGCAATCTGGTGCAGGCGCCGCTGCTCTTCACCGCCGAGCGGATGAAGATCGACCTCTCCAAGCTGTCGCCCGGCAAGGGCTTCGCGCGCCTGTTCGGCGGCGAGTCGCTGGTCAATTTCGTCAAGGGGCTGATCAAGGTCATCAGCGCCGGGGCGGCGGCGGTGTGGGCTGTGTGGCCCGATCACAGCGCGGTCGTCAGTCTCGTCGACGCCGACCCGAGGGCGACCGGGGCGGCGACGCTCTCCATGACCGCCCGGATGCTGGGCGCGGTGCTGATGGTGGTGGCGATCTTCGCGGCCATCGACTGGTTCTGGCAGCGCCTGTCGTTCATGCGCCGGATGCGGATGAGCAAGCAGGAAATCCGCGATGAAATGAAGCAGTCGGAAGGCGATCCGCTGGTCAAGATGAAGATCCGCCAGATCCGCATGGAGCGCGGCCGCAAGCGCATGATGGCGGCGGTGCCGACGGCGACGGTGGTGGTGACCAACCCGACGCACTACGCTGTAGCGCTGAAATATGAGTCGGGCGCGATGTCGGCGCCCAGATGCGTGGCCAAGGGCGTCGATGCGCTGGCGTTGCGCATCCGCGAACTGGCGGTCGAAAGCAAGGTGCCGGTGGTCGAGAATCCGCCCCTCGCCCGCGCCCTTTACGCGGCGGTCGACGTGGACGGCGAGATTCCGGCCGAGCACTACAAGGCGGTGGCCCAGATCATCGGGTTCATCATGCGTCAACGATCGAGGTCGTAACGTAGCCGAATCGAAAGAGTCCTGCGCGTTACAAGAGACGGACGAATGGCGGCGGAACAGGAAATCTCCGGCGAAAACCGCGGCGCGATCGACATGGCGCGCGAGGCGCGGCCGAAGCGCGACGGCCGTCCGGCCGGCGGGCGCGCGGCGCTCACTCTGTCGGCCTTCTGTCTCGGCATCGCCTTCGCGGCGGCGGTCCTTGCCGTCGTCTATCACCGCGAGGCGGGGTTCGCCGGGCTCGCGCTGCTGATCGGGCTGACGGTTTCGGGCATCGGCGTGCTGACCGCGATCGCCATGCGCCGCCCCAACGCGGGCGCGCGCGACCGCCGGGCGCGGATGCTCGCCTCGGCCTTCGAAGGCTTCACCGACCCGCTGGCCGTCACCCGGGCCGACGGCACCGTGGTCTTCGCCAATCTCTCCTACCGCGAGATGTGCGGCGGCAAGGCGGCGCGGGTGCTGCCGCCCGAACTCGCCATCCGCCCGGACGCCGACATGTCGGGCCGGCTCTATCGTCTGGCGCGGGCCGCGACCGAAGGCGCTTCGGCGACCGCCGACATCCGCACCACCGAAGGCGGCGTCGCCCATTGGCGGCGCGTCTCGGTGGAGAGCATGGCGCGCGGCAGCGCCGACCAGAGGCTCAATTTCTGGCGCTTCCACCCGCTCGCCGACGTGACGAGCCGCGAGATGCCGGCGAACGGCGCGGAGATCGTCCAGTTGCCCGAGCGCGCCGCCGAGCCCGCGGCGGCGGCCCCGGTCGGCCGCGAGGAGGCGTTCGCCGATCTCTTCGCCGCGGCGCCGGTGGCGATGGCGCTGGTCCGCCCGGACGGCACGATCGACGTCGCCAACGCCGAGTTCGCCCGCTTCGCCAAGGCGGCCGACGCCGAGGCGCTGAAAGGCACGTCGTTCGCGGCGCTGGTGTCGGCCGCCGACCGCGCCGAAGCGGAGCGCGTGGTGCGCGTCGCCGCCGACCGCTCGGAGGGCGCGACGACCGCCGAGGTCACGTTCGAGGCCGGGGGCGCCGCCCAGATCCACGCCCTGCCGGTCAATGGCCGCGAGGGTGCGGGCGATGCGGTCGCTGTCCACGTCATCGACATGACGAACCTCAAGTCGATCGAGATGCAGTTCCTGCAGGCGCAGAAGATGCAGGCGGTCGGCAAGCTGGCCGGCGGCGTCGCGCACGACTTCAACAACATCCTCACCGCGATGAACGGCTATGCCGATCTTCTGCTGTTGCGTCACAAGCCGGGCGATCCTTCGTTCGCCGACCTGATGCAGATCAGGAACTCGGGCAACCGGGCGGCGCGCCTTGTGCGCCATCTGCTCGCCTTCTCGCGCCAGCAGACGCTGACACCCAAGGTCTATCCGGCTTCCGACCTGATCGCCGACCTGTCCGAGATCCTCAAGCGGCTGCTGACCGAGCGCATCAAGCTGGCGCACGATTTCGGCCGCGATCTGTGGCCGGTGCGCGTCGATCAGGCGCAGTTCGACAACATGATCATCAATCTGGGCGTCAACGCGCGCGACGCGATGCCGGACGGCGGCACGCTGACGCTTCGCACGCGCAATGTCGGCGAAGCGGAATCGAAAGAGCAGGGCTATTCGATCCTGACGCCCGGCGACTATGTGCTGATCGAGGTGGCCGACACCGGCACCGGTATCGCGCCGGAAAACATCGCCAAGATCTTCGAGCCGTTCTTCACCACCAAGGAAGCGGGCCAGGGCACCGGCCTCGGCCTCGCCAGCGTCTATGGCTTCGTGAAGCAGTCGGGCGGTTTCGTCTTCCCCGAATCCGAACTCGGCAAGGGCACGACCTTCAAGATCTACCTGCCGCGCTATGTCGCGACGCCCGAGCAGGAGCAGGCCGACAAGGAGGCCGAGACGGCGAAGGCCGCCCCGGCCCGCGACCTGACCGGCATGGGCACGATCCTGCTGGTCGAGGACGACGATTCGGTGCGCAGCCTGACCGCCCGGGCGCTGGAGATGCGCGGCTACGAAGTGCTGAAGGCGAGCGGCGGCGAAGAGGCGCTCGACATCGTGCGGGCCTTCGACAAGCGCATCCACCTGATGATCTCGGACGTGGTGATGCCGGGCATGGACGGGCCGGAAGTGGCGCGCATCG
This sequence comes from Alphaproteobacteria bacterium, assembly GCA_046348585.1. Lineage (GTDB taxonomy): Bacteria > Pseudomonadota > Alphaproteobacteria > Micropepsales > Micropepsaceae > JADZAI01. The sequence continues at coordinate 28,196 of JAXMDZ010000018.1, read as the reverse complement.
CCCGCACGATCCGGCAGGACATGCGGGTCATCTTCATGTCGGGCTATGCGGAGGATTCCTTCCGCAAGCAGGCCGAGACCGACGGCGCCGTCCACTTCCTGCCCAAGCCGTTCCCGCTCCAGGAGCTGGCGGCCAAGGTCAAGGACGTGATGTCGGCGCCGGCCTGAGCGGGCCTGCCCCGATTCAGCCCTAGATTGTTCTCCCCGAGGTTGACGCTACCAGATGTTGCGTCAACCGACGCGAACAAATGAGAACATAAAAGAACACTTGCAGAACTGGAACAAACCGGGCACAGTCGATTCATTGCTCGCGGCACCCCCGCATGAAATAAGGATCGCCCCGATGTCCTCCGCGAATCTGCGCGTCGTCAAAGAAGCCGAAATGGACCGCAAAGACCCCGAGAAGAAGCGCGCGCTCGACGCCGCGCTGGCCCAGATCGACCGTGCCTTCGGCAAGGGCTCGATCATGCGGCTGGGCGTCAACGACAAGGTCGCCGACATCGAGGCGATCTCGACCGGCTCGCTCAGCCTCGACATCGCGCTGGGGATCGGCGGCCTGCCGAAGGGCCGGGTGATCGAGATCTACGGACCGGAATCCTCGGGCAAGACGACGCTGGCGCTGCACTGCGTCGCCGAGGCCCAGAAGAAGGGCGGCATCGCCGCCTTCGTCGACGCCGAGCACGCGCTCGATTCCGGCTATGCCCGCAAGCTGGGCGTCAAGCTGGACGATCTGCTGATCTCGCAGCCTGACACCGGCGAGCAGGCGCTGGAGATCGCCGACACGCTGGTCCGTTCGGGCGCGGTCGACATCCTCGTCATCGACTCGGTCGCCGCGCTGACCCCCAAGGCCGAACTCGACGGCGAGATGGGCGACGCGCTGCCCGGCCTCCAGGCCCGGCTGATGAGCCAGGCGCTGCGCAAGCTGACCGCCTCGATCTCGAAGTCCAACACGATCGTCATCTTCATCAACCAGATCCGCATGAAGATCGGCGTCATGTACGGCAGCCCCGAAACGACGACCGGCGGCAACGCGCTGAAATTCTACGCCTCCGTCCGCCTCGACATCCGCCGCATCGGCGCCATCAAGGAGCGCGACGAGGTGGTGGGCAGCCAGACCCGCGTGAAGGTGGTCAAGAACAAGGTCGCCCCGCCGTTCCGTCAGGTCGAGTTCGACATCATGTACGGCGAGGGCATCTCGAAGGTCGGCGAGCTGGTGGACCTCGGCGTCAAGGCCGGGATCATCGAGAAGTCCGGGTCGTGGTTCTCCTATGACGGCCAGCGCATCGGCCAGGGCCGCGAGAACGCCAAGTCCTTCTTCAAGGACAACCCCGACATGGCCGACAAGGTCGAGCAGGCGATCCGGGCCAATGCCGGCCAGGTCGGCCAGGCGCTGCAGGGCGACAAGGAGCCCGAGGAGGACTAGCATTTCCTGACCGACCGGCGCCCCGCAGAGCGCCTCCCCGTTGCAGGAATGCCGAGGCGGCTCCGGAATTTCCGGGGCCGCCGTCTTTTTTGCGGCCGGTGCGGCGGCAGGCGCTTTGCGCTGCAGCATCGCACCCCTTAGATAGGCGCCATGACGATCAGCCTGACCGAAATCCGCTCCGCCTTCCTTGGCCATTTCGCGCGCCAGGGCCACGAAATCGTGCCGTCGGCCCCGCTGGTGCCGCGCAACGACCCCACCTTGATGTTCGTGAACGCCGGCATGGTGCCCTTCAAGAACGTCTTCACCGGGGCCGAGCACCGGGCGGTCGCGCGCGCCGCCTCGTCGCAGAAATGCGTCCGGGCCGGGGGCAAGCACAACGATCTCGACAATGTCGGCTACACCGCCCGGCACCACACCTTCTTCGAGATGCTTGGCAATTTCTCGTTCGGCGACTATTTCAAGGAACAGGCGATCCACTTCGCCTGGGACCTCGTGTCGCGCGAGTTCAAGCTGCCGATGGACCGCCTGCTGGTCACCGTCTATTCGCAGGACGACGAGGCGGCGGCGCTCTGGAAGAAGATCGCGGGCTTTTCGGACGAGCGGATCATCCGCATCCCGACCAGCGACAATTTCTGGTCGATGGGCGACACCGGCCCCTGCGGCCCCTGCTCGGAAATCTTCTACGATTACGGCGACAGCGTCGCAGGCGGCCCGCCGGGCAGCCCCGATCAGGACGGCGACCGCTTCGTCGAGTTCTGGAACCTCGTCTTCATGCAGTACGAGCAGCTGCCGGGCGGCGAGCGCGTGGCGCTGCCCAAGCCCTCGATCGACACCGGCATGGGACTGGAGCGCATCGCCTCGGTGCTCCAGGGCAAGACCTCGAACTACGACACCGATCTCTTCCGGGCGCTGATCGAGACTTCGGCCGCGCTGACCGGGGTCGCCCCGGACGGCGCGCAGGCGGCGAGCCACCGGGTCATCGCCGACCATCTGCGGGCGTCCTCGTTCCTGATCGCCGACGGCGTGATGCCGTCGAACGAGGGGCGCGGCTATGTCCTGCGCCGCATCATGCGCCGGGCGATGCGCCACGCCCACATCCTGGGCGCCAAGGACCCGCTGATGCACCGCCTGGTGCCGATGCTGGTCGCCCAGATGGGCGCGGCCTATGGCGAACTGGTGCGGGCCGAAGGCCTGATCGCCGAGACGCTCCAGCTTGAGGAGATCCGCTTCCGCCAGACGCTGGAGCGGGGCCTGCGCCTGCTCGACGAGGCGGTCGCCGACGTGCGCAACGGCGAATTGCCGGGCGATGTCGCGTTCCGCCTCTACGACACGTTCGGCTTCCCGCTCGACCTGACGCAGGATGCGCTCAGAGACCGCAATCTTTCGGTCGATCTCGCCGGCTTCGAGGCCGCGATGTCGGCGCAGAAGGCGGCCGCGCGCGCGGCCTGGGCGGGCTCGGGCGAGGCGGCGACCGAAACGGTCTGGTTCGGCATCCGCGACCGCGAGGGCGCGACCGAGTTCCTCGGCTACGACGCCGACACCGCGCAGGGCCGCATCGTCGCTCTGCTGAAGAACGGCGTTGAGACCGACACGCTCAGCGAGGGCGACGAAGGCGCGATCCTCGTCAACCAGACGCCGTTCTACGGCGAGAGCGGCGGCCAGGCGGGCGACAGCGGCATCATCTCGATGGGCGGCGCGCGCTTCGCGGTTTCCGATACGCAGAAGAAGCTGGGCGCGCTCCATGTCCATCTCGGCCGCGTCGTCTCGGGCTCGTTCCGCCTCGGCGACGAGGCGAGCCTTTCCATCGACGTCGCGCGGCGGCGGACGACGCGGGCCAACCACTCGGCCACCCATCTGCTGCACGAGGCGCTGCGCCGCACGCTCGGCGGCCATGTGACGCAGAAGGGCTCGCTCGTCGCGCACGACCGTCTGCGCTTCGATTTCAGCCACGCCAAGGCGATGACCCCGGCCGAGATCGCCGCGGTCGAGGCCGAGGTCAATCGCGTCATCCGCGACAACCGGCCGGTGACGACGCGCCTGATGACCCCGGACGAGGCGATCGAGGCGGGGGCGCTCGCCCTCTTCGGCGAGAAATACGGCGACGAGGTGCGCGTGCTCTCGATGCCGAGCGCCGAGGACAAGGACGGCCGCACCTTCTCGGTCGAGCTGTGCGGCGGCACCCATGTCGGGCGGCTGGGCGACATCGCGCTCTTCAAGATCGTCGGCGAAAGCGCCGTGTCGTCGGGCGTCAGGCGCGTCGAGGCGCTGACCGGCGAGGCGGCGCGGCTGTGGCTCGAAGCGCAGGCCGGCATCGTCCGCGAGGCGGCTGCGGCGATCAAGGCGGCGCCCGCCGAACTCATCGAGCGCGTGACCGCGCTCGCCGACGAGCGGCGCAAGCTGGAGCGCGAACTCGCCGAGACGAAGAAGAAGCTGGCGCTCGCCGGTCCGGCCGCTTCGGGCGGCGACGAGGTGGAGACGATCGGCGCGGCCAAGGCGATCCTCAAGGTCGTCTCCGGCGTTCCGGCCAAGGACCTGAAAGGCCTCGCCGACGAGGCGAAGGCGAAGGTCGGCTCGGGCGTCGTCGCCTTCGTCACCGACGACGGCGGCAAGGCCTCGATCGTGGTCGGCGTCACGGCCGATCTCACCGGCACGTTCGACGCGGTCGCTCTGGTGCGCACTGCCAACGAGAAGCTGGGCGGCAAGGGCGGCGGCGGACGGCCCGACATGGCCCAGGCCGGCGGTCCGGACCCCAGCAAGGCGGACGAGGCGCTTCAGGCGATCCGGGGCGCGCTCCAGTCCGCCGCGGCCTGAAGGGAGGCGCATGGCAGGCACGGAGGCGATCGCCCAGTTCAAGGACGCGATGGTCTTCCTGGCGGCGGCCGGTATCGGCGTGCCGCTGCTGCAACGGCTGAAGGTCAACCCGATCCTCGGCTTCATGCTGGCGGGCATGGCCTTCGGTCCCTACGGGCTCGGCCGCTTCGCCGCGCAGCATCCCTGGCTCGGCTGGGTGACGATCAACGACGCGGCGGGCTTCGAGGGGCTGGGCGAGGTCGGCGTCATCTTCCTCCTGTTCACCATCGGCCTCGACGTGTCGTTCGCGCGGCTGTGGACCTTGCGGCGGCAATTGTTCGGCCTCGGCTCCGCGCAGGTGCTCGCGACGGCGATCCTGCTGGCCGGCGCGCTCTCCCTCGCCGGTCTCGCCTTCTGGCCGGCGATCGTCGCCGCCCTCGGCCTCGCGCTCTCCTCCACGGCCATCGTCATCCAGCTTCTGGTCGGCCGTCACCGCTTCGCGACGCCCGAGGGCCAGACGACCTTCGCCGTGCTGCTGCTGCAGGACCTGACGGTCGTGCCGATCCTCTTCCTGGTCGGCGCGCTCGCCGCGCCGCACGGCGAGACGATGAGCGCCCAGGTGCTGAACACCATGCTCTACGGCACGCTCGCCGTGACGGCGCTGCTGCTCGCCGGCCGCTATGTGGTTCCGGCGGCGATGAAGGCGGCGGGGCGGGCCGGCAATCACGAGATCTTCCTCGCCGTGGTGCTTCTGGTCGCGCTGGCGAGCGCGGCGGCGACGGGTGCCGCGGGCCTGCCGACCTCGATGGGGGCGTTCCTCGCCGGCGCGATGCTGGCGGAAAGCGCCTTCAAGCATCAGATCGAGGCGGACATCGAGCCGTTCAAGGGATTGCTGCTCGGGCTGTTCTTCGTCTGGGTCGGCATGTCGATCGACCCGGAGTTCGTGTGGTCGAATATCGGGGCGATCCTGACCGGGCTGGCGGCGCTCGTGGCGATCAAGGCGATCGTCCTGCTGGCCCTCGGGGCGGCGTTCCGGGTGCCGTTCGCGATCTCGATCCAGGTTTCGTTCCTGCTCGCCCATGGCGGCGAGTTCGCGCTGATCCTCCTGTCGGCGGCCGCCGGGGCTGGGCTGCTCGACCATGAAACGACCCAGACCCTGATCGCGGTCGTGGTGCTGTCGATGACGCTGACGGCGCCGCTCGACGAGCTCGGCAGGCGGCTGGGCGGTCTCGTCGAAGGCCGGCGCGCCGAGCGGCCGCGCCTGCAGACCGCCGACAAGGACGGCGCGGTCATCATCGGCGGCTTCGGGCGGGTGGGGCAGCTCATCGCGCAGGTGCTGGACGGCGAAGGCGTGCCCTGGCTCGCCCTCGACGCCGATCCAGGCCGCGTGGCGCGCGCCCGCTCCGGCGGCATGCCGGTCTTCTTCGGCGACGCCACGCGCAAGGAGGTGCTGCTGCGGGCAGGGGCCAACCGCGCGCCGGTCTTCGTGGTGACGCTCGACAATCCGCAGCTCGCCGAACGCATGGTGCGGGCGGTCCACGACGAGTGGCCGGGGACGCCGCTGGTGGCGCGCGCCAAGGACTGGAAGCACGCCGACCATCTGCGCAGCCTCGGCGTCGACGACGTCATTCCCGAGGCGGTGGAAGGCAGCCTCCAGCTCGCCGCCCATGTGCTCGAAGGTCTGGGGCTCGACGAGGACGCGGTGATCGCGCGCATCGCCGAGGAACGCGAGCGATCGAAGACCAGCCACGAGTGAGGGCTTCTGCCGGACAAGAGAGAAGGCCCGCCGTTCGGGCGGGCCTCCGGAAAGCCGGGACGGGCGGGCTTTAGCCGAGCGCGGCGACCAGGTTCTCGGCGACCTTGTCGAGGAAGCCCTCGGTCGTCAGCCATTTCTGGTCGGGGCCGACGAGGACCGCGAGATCCTTGGTCATGAAGCCCGCCTCGACGGTGTCGACGCAGACCTTCTCCAGCGTCTCGGCGAAATTGTCGAGCGCCTCGTTGCCGTCCAGCTTGGCGCGGTGCTTGAGGCCGCGCGTCCAGGCGAAGATCGAGGCGATCGAGTTGGTCGAGGTCTTCTCGCCTTTCTGATGGGCGCGGTAGTGGCGCGTCACCGTGCCGTGCGCGGCCTCGGCGAGCACCGTCTTGCCGTCCGGCGTCAGCAGCACCGAGGTCATCAGGCCGAGCGAGCCGAAGCCCTGCGCCACGATGTCGGACTGCACGTCGCCGTCGTAGTTCTTGCAGGCCCAGACATAGCCGCCCGACCATTTCAGCGCCGCCGCCACCATGTCGTCGATCAGGCGGTGCTCGTAGGTCAGCTTGCGCTTGTCGAACTCGGCCTTGAACTCGGCGTCGAACACCTCCTGGAAGATGTCCTTGAAGCGGCCGTCATAGGCCTTGAGGATGGTGTTCTTGGTCGACAGATAGACCGGGTAGTCGCGGCTGAGGCCGTAGTTGAACGAGGCGCGCGCGAAGTCGCGGATCGAATCGTCGAGGTTGTACATCGCCATCGCGACGCCGGGGCCTTTGAAGTCGTAGACCTCGTGCTCGATCGTCTTGCCGTCGGCGCCCTTGAACGAGATGGTCAGCTTGCCGGGGCCGGGCACCTTGAAGTCGGTGGCGCGATACTGGTCGCCGAAGGCGTGGCGGCCGACGACGATGGGCTGCGTCCAGCCGGGCACCAGGCGCGGCACGTTCGCGCAGATGATCGGCTCGCGGAAGATGACGCCGCCCAGGATGTTGCGGATCGTACCGTTGGGCGACTTCCACATCTTCTTCAGCTTGAACTCGGCGACGCGCGCCTCGTCCGGCGTGATGGTGGCGCATTTGACGCCGACGCCGTGGCGGGCGATCGCCTCGGCCGCATCGACCGTCACCTTGTCCTCGGTCGCGTCGCGGTGCTCGACGGAAAGGTCGTAAACCTCGATCGGCACGTCGAGGAAGGGCAGGATCAGCTTTTCCTTGATGAGCGCCCAGATGATGCGGGTCATCTCGTCGCCGTCCAGATCGACGACGGGATTGGCGACTTTGATCTTGGCCATGGGGATCCTTTCAGACGTGCGGGCGCGCTTGGCGTTTGCCGGGATGCTGGGCAGGGTATAACAGCGCGCCGCCGCGCGCGTGAAGGACCGAAATGAACCCTCTTCCCCCCGAAACCCCGGCCCCGGCCGTCATCCTGGCCGATCCGCAGCTGGGCGAGAATATCGGCGCGGTGGCGCGGGCGATGGCCAATTTCGGCCTTGGGGACCTGCGCCTCGTCAGGCCCCGGGACGGCTGGCCCAACGCCCGGGCCTACGCGGTCTCGTCCGGGGCGACGTGGATCCTCGACGGGGTGCGGGTGTTCGACACGGTGGCCGAGGCGCTGGCCGGGCTGACGCTGGTCGTCGCCACCACGGCCCGCGACCGGGAAATGGCCAAGGAGGTGCTGACCCCGCCGGAGGCGGCGCGGCGGCTGCGGTTGCGCTCCGCCGCGGGAGCGCCCACCGGGCTGCTGTTCGGCTCGGAGCGGGCGGGCCTCGTCAACGAGGACGTGGTGCTGGCCGACGCGGTGCTGACCGTGCCGACCGATTCCCGCTTCTCGTCCATGAACATCGCCCAGGCGGCGCTGCTGGTGTTCTACGAATGGTTCAAGCACGCCGACGAGACGCCGGCCGCCAGCCTCGATCTCGGCCGCTTCGATCTCGCCTCGAAAGAGGAGCTGATCGGCTTCTTCGAGCAGATCGAGCACGAGCTGGACGAGGCGGGGTTCCTGTTTCCGCCGTCGAAGCGTCCGGCGATGGTGCGCAACATGCGCAATATCTGGCAGCGGGCGCAGCTCTCGCAGCAGGACGTGCGGACCATGCGCGGGATCGTCACCGCGCTGGTCCATCGCCCGCACGCCAGGCGCAACGCCGAACGGGCGGCCGCGAAGGCGGCGGCGGACAGAAGCGGGGAGACGGGGATGGCGGGAACGGGAGAGGGATCGTGAGCGGGCCGGCGCTCGGCCCGGACGTGAAGCTGAACGGTCCGGCCTTCATCCACCCCACGGCGCTGCTCTATGGCGACGTGACGATCGAGGCGGGCGCCAGCGTCTGGCCGAACGTCGTCATGCGGGCCGAGATGCACCGGATCGTCATCGGGCCCAACACCAATGTGCAGGACTTCGTGATGATCCATGTCGGCGACGGCGCCGACACGATCGTCGGCGCGAACTGCTCGATCACCCATCATGTGACGCTGCACGGCTGCACGATCGGCGACAATTGCCTCATCGGCATCGGCGCGACCATCATGGACGGCTGCGTGATCGGCGAGAACTCGATCGTCGCGGGCGGGGCGTTCCTGAAGGAGCGCACGGTTGTGCCGCCGAACTCGATCGTCATGGGCGCGCCGGCCAAGGTGACGCGCACCCGCAACAACGCCCTCGCCAACGCCTTCAACGCCTTCATGTACCGCAAGAACGGTGAGGCCTATGCGCGGGGCGAGTATCGCTATTGGACGACGGAGGCGTTCCGGGCCGAGGCGGACGCCGAGAAAAAGCGCCTGTGGGCGCTATACGGCGCGGGAAGCTGATCCCGCGCCGCGCTTTGCGCAGACGGCCCTTAGAGCGGGCGGACCGAGCTGACGGTCTTCTCGAAGACGTCCTTCACCTTGTCGAAGGCGTCCATCGGGGCGTAGCAGCCGGCGTTCACCAGGCGGCCGGGCAGCACGAACACGCCCATGACGGCCTTCACGTCGACCGGCGCGAAGGCGCCAGCCTTCATGGTCAGCGTGGCGAACTGGAGATACTTGCCGTCGATCGGCAGCGCCTCGGCCTTGTGGACCTCGACCAGCGCGGCGTCGACGCCGAGGATGTTGGCCCAGCCGGCGGTGTCCATCGGGGCCGACATCTCGGCGTTGATGGCGTCCTGGGTCATGCCGACGAGGCCGGGCATGTCGGGCGACTGCGCGTTGCAGACGACCTTGCCGAGCTCGGCCGGGGCCTGGACGGCGTGGATGCCCTCGCCTTGCGGCGGCATCTCGGTCCAGCCTTCGGGGAAGTCGATGGTGAAGCGGCCGGCCGGGTCCTGGAAGGCCATCAGGCCGAGGGCGAAGACGGAGACGGCGGCGAAGCGGGAGAAAGACAGCATTGGGGTCCGATTCCGGTAGTTTGGACCGTCTTTCTAACCTAATTCGGCTGTCTTCCGGGCCGCGTCGTTTCGCCGCTCGCGCGCTTGACTTGGGGCCGCCGATCCGTATGGTCCGCCGCCTTCGCCGGGGTCAGGCCCGGCGGGGGAACACCCGCGACGATCCAGGATCGTCTGTCGGCTCCGTTAGGGGCAGAGGAGGGGCGTTTTCCGAACCTGACGACGATTTCGTATGGGAAACCGCAATGAGCAAGCGCCTTGAGGCGAAACACAAGATTTCGCGCCGCATCGGCCAGAATCTCTGGGGCACGTCGAAGAGTCCCACCAACAAGCGCGAATCCGGCCCCGGCCAGCACGGCGCGCGCCGCAAGAGCAAGATCTCGGACTTCGGCGTCCAGCTGCGCGCCAAGCAGACGCTCAAGGGCTATTACGGCAACATCACCGAGCGCCAGTTCCGCAAGATCTTCGCCGAGGCGAATCGCCTGCGCGGCGACACCGGCGAGAACATGATCGGCCTGCTGGAGCGCCGTCTCGACGCCGCCGTCTATCGTGCCAAGCTGGCTCCGACGCCGTTCGCGGCGCGCCAGATCGTCAGCCACGGCCACGTGAAGGTGAACGGCAAGCGCCTCAACGTCTCGTCGGCGCTGCTCAAGCCCGGCGACGTGATCGAGCTGTCGGAGAAGGCCCGCAACATGGCGGTGGTCATCGCCGCCGCGCAGTCGCCCGAGCGCGACGTGCCGGACTATTTCGAGGTCGACCACCACAAGGGCACCGCCAAGCTGGTGCGCACGCCCAAGCTGGCCGAAGTGCCCTACCCGGTGCAGATGAACCCGAACCTGATCATCGAGTTCTACTCGCGCTGATCCGGCGGCAAGCCGCACACAGAACAACGCCCGCGCCGATGGCGCGGGCGTTTTCGTTTTCGCGTCAGGCCCCGTTCGGGGGCGGGCCGGCTCAGGGCGTCGCGGCGGTTCCCGAGGCGATCATCTGGCGCAGGCTGACGCCGTCCGAGGCGATGTCCTCGATCTGCCAGACGTCCGGCGCGATGAGCGACAGCGTGAAGGTCACCTTGCGCGGCTGGCCGGCGATCTGGAAGTCGGCCTCGACGGTCGCCGTGGTCGCGGTCTGGGCGGTGGTCTTGGTGGCGACCTCCTTGGTGTCCCAGTCCTGGGCCATCATGAAGACGTCGGCGTCGACGATGGGTTCGGGCGAGGAGAAGGTGCTCTTGTAGAGCGCCAGCAGCTCGGCCGAGAAGTAGTTGAGGATCAGCGAGTCCGTCTGGGCGCGGCCGAATTCGGGGCTGACGGCCTCGGATTCCAGCTTCGTGTGGTAGAGGCTCAGCACGAAGATGTCGGGCGCGGGCGGGGTAGGCGGCGGCGGAACGTCGGCGGCGGCGCGCCCCGGCAGCGCAAGACCCAGCGCCAGCGCGCAGGCCCAGACGAGCATCTTCATCGGCAATCTCCCAAGACGACAGCGGCCGCGCGAGATGCGCGGCCGCGGGAGATTAGCCTAAAGCCGTGCGCCGCGAAGCGCGGCGTTACGCCGCCTGATCGAGCTTCACGCCTTTTTCGTCCAAGAAAGCGCGCAGTTCGCCGGTTTCGAACATTTCCCGCACGATGTCGCAGCCGCCCACGAACTCGCCCTTCACATAGAGCTGCGGGATCGTCGGCCAGTTGGTGAACTCCTTGATGCCGTTGCGGATTTCGGGGTCCGCCAGCACGTTCACGTCGGCGAAGTCGACGCCGATATGGCCGAGGATCTTGGCGACGGTCGCCGAGAAGCCGCACTGCGGGAAGGCCTGCGTGCCCTTCATGAACAGCACCACGTCGCTCGAATCGACCAGCGACTGGATGCGCTCGAAAACCGGATTGCTCATCGAATGAGCCCTTCCTTGAAACGATGTTGCGCCGGGGAAGGCGCGATTGGCAGAGAGTTAGGGTGGCCGGACGGACGGGTCAAGGCGCGGCGGTCAGCGCGGCACGGCGGTGGTGAGGGCGAGGGCGTGCAGCTCGCCGCCCATCCGCCCGCCGAGCGCCTCGAACACCATCTTGTGCTGGGCGACCCGGGTCTTGCCGGCGAAAGCGGGCGAGACGACATGGGCGGCGTAATGATCGCCGTCGCCCGCGAGATCGGTGATCGTCACCTCGGCGTCCGGCAGGGCCGTGCGGATGAGGCGTTCGATGTCGGCGGCGTTCATGGGCATGGGCGGAACCGTGATCGTGTGGGCCGCCCCCAATATAGGGACGGCGCGCCCGAGGTTCCATCGGTTCCGCCGCGGGCGGCCTTGAGGCTATTTCGCGCCGATGGCGGCGAAGTCGATCTGCTCGAACACCGAGCGCATGATGGGCTTGAGCGTATCGCCGAAGACCGGCGTCACCGAGACGAAGCGCGACGGGCTGACGATCATCACGTACTGGGCGCGGGTGACGACGGGCGAGGAGAAGCTGAGCGCATCCTTGCCGGCGATCTGGTTGACCTCGGCGGCCGCCTTGGTGCGCTCGGACGGCTCGTCCAGCATCTTCTGGAACTTCGCCACCTCGGCGTTGGAGAAGGTGATCTCGACCGAGAAGGCGTCGGTGGTCGGCGCGGTGTAGGTGATCGAGACGACCGATTTGTCCTCGCCGGTGGTCAGAACCGGCGGCGCGGCGGCGAAGCCCTTGGGCGCGGCGGGCAGCAGGGCGACGAATTCCTGGAGGCGGGCCTGTTCGACCTTCGCCTCCTGAACCGCCGGGGCGGAGGCGCCGTCGCCGCAGGCGGCGAGCGGCAGGGCAAGGAAGGCGGCGGCGACAAGGACGCGGACAGGCTTCATGGCACTCCCCCCAGGCGATCGGTCCAGCCGATTTTCTAGGAAAAATATCCGGATTCGGGGGCCAAGTCGAGTCCCGCGCGCGGGTCGCCCGGGCGCTCAGTTGAGCGGGGCGGCCATCAGGGTCGGGAAGAAGCCTTCATGCGAGGCGCGCAGCGCCGCGACGTCGAGCCAGACGAGATCGCCGATGCGGTAGTGCATGCCGCCGGCGACGCCGAGGCGCAGGACCGGCACGCCGGCCGCCTTCGCGTCGGCGAGGACGGCCTTGGCGACGTCTTCCGGCGCGGCCACGAGGTAGCGGCCCTGATCCTCGCCGAACAGGAAAGCGTGGGCCGTAACCCCTTCGGGAAGATCGATCTGCGCGCCGATCGATTCGACGCGCGCCGCCATGATCATCTCGGCGAGGGCGACGATGAGGCCGCCGTCGGAGAGGTCGTGCACCGTATCGACCGCGCCGCGCTCGATCAGCCCGCGCACGAAGTCGCCGTTGCGCTTCTCGGCCGCTAGGTCGACCGGCGGCGGCGCGTGATCGCTCAACCCGTGCGCGTCGCGGGCATAGATCGAGGCGCCGAGCCAGCCCTTCGTCTCGCCGACGAGGACGATCGTGTCGCCCCAGCGCTTCAGCGGGATCGAGGCGCGCTTCGTCAGATCCTTCAAAAGGCCGACGCCGCCGATCGCCGGGGTCGGCAGGATGCCCTGGCCGTTGGTCTCGTTGTAGAGCGAGCAATTGCCCGAGACGACCGGATAGCCGAGCGCCAGGCCCGCTTCCTTCAGCCCTTCGACCGCGCCGACGAACTGGCCCATGATCTCGGGCTTCTGCGGATTGCCGAAATTCATGTTGTCGGTGAAGGCGAGCGGCGTGCCGCCGACCGCGGTGATGTTGCGCCAGGTTTCGGCGACCGCCTGCTTGCCGCCCTCGACCGGGTCGGCGAGGCAGTAGCGCGGCGTGCAGTCGGCGGTGACGGCGAGCGCCTTGCCGGTGCCGTGGACGCGCACCACCGCCGCGTCGCCGCCGGGGCCTTCGGCGGTGTCGTTCATGACGGTCGAATCGTACTGCTCCCAGATCCAGCGGCGCGAGGCGAGATCGGCCGAGCCGACCATGGCGAGCAGCGTGGCGTTCCAGTCGTCGGGGGCGGGGCAGGCGGCGGCGTCCAGAACCGGCTTCTTCGGCGTCGGCGTCCAGGGCCGCGTGTAGCGCGGCGCTTCCTCGTCGGCGAGGGCGCTGACCGGCAGGTCGGCCTCGACCTTGCCCTTGTGGCGCACGATCAGGCGGCGGGTGTCGGTGACGCGGCCGATGATCGCGAAGTCGAGGCCCCATTTCTCGAAGATCGCCTGCGCCTCGGCCTCGCGGCCGGGCTTGAGGATCATCAGCATGCGCTCCTGGCTTTCGGAGAGCAGCATCTCGTAGGCGGTCATGCCCTCCTCGCGCTGGGGCACGGCGTCGAGGTCGAGGTCGAGGCCGGCGTCGCCCTTGGAGGCCATCTCGGCCGAGGACGAGGTGAGGCCGGCCGCGCCCATGTCCTGAATGGCGACGATGGCGTCCGACGCCATCAGCTCCAGGCAGGCTTCCAGCAGCAGCTTCTCGACGAACGGATCGCCCACCTGCACGGTCGGGCGCTTCTCCTCGCTGTCGTCGTCGAACTCGGCCGAGGCCATGGTCGCGCCGTGGATGCCGTCGCGCCCGGTCTTGGAGCCGACATAGACGACCGGATTGCCGACGCCGGAGGCGGCGGAGAGGAAGATCTTGTCCTGCCGCGCGAGGCCGACGCACATCGCGTTGACGAGGATGTTGCCGTTGTAGCTGGGGTCGAAATTGACCTCGCCCGCCACCGTCGGCACGCCCATGCAATTACCGTAGCCGCCGATGCCGGCGACGACGCCGGAAACGAGGTGGCGCGTCTTGGGATGCGAGGGCTCGCCGAAGCGCAGCGCGTTCAGCATGGCGACCGGGCGCGCGCCCATGGTGAAGACGTCGCGCATGATGCCGCCGACCCCGGTCGCCGCGCCCTGATAGGGCTCGATGAACGAGGGGTGGTTGTGGCTCTCCATCTTGAAGATGCAGGCGTCGCCGTCGCCGATGTCGATGACGCCGGCGTTCTCGCCGGGGCCGTGAATGACGCAAGGCCCGGTGGTCGGCAGGGTCTTCAGCCAGACGCGGGTCGATTTGTAGGAGCAGTGCTCCGACCACATGACCGAGAAGATGCCGAGCTCGGTGAGGTTCGGGGCGCGGTTCAGAAGCTGGAGAATCTTCGCGTATTCGTCCGGGCTGAGGCCGTGTTCGGCGACGATGGCGGGCGTGATCTCGGTCATGGGGCGGCTTCTAAAGGTCGGCGGCGATTCAGGCCAGACCCGTCTGGCGGCGGGGCGGGCGCGGCGGCGGGGCTGCCGTCAGGCTCAACCGACCGCGCCGAGCAGGCTTTCGAAGAAGCGGCGGCCGTCCTGGTTGTGGTGGATCGCTTCGACGTGGCGTTCGGGGTGGGGCATCATGCCCAGCACCGTGCGGGTCTCGTTGAACACCCCGGCGATGTCGCGCACCGAGCCGTTGGGGTTGTCGAGATAGCGCACCGCGACACGGCCCTCGCCCTCCAGCCGGTCCAGCGTCTCGTCGTCGGCGAAGAAATTACCCTCGCCGTTGGCGACCGGGATCGAGATCGCCTCGCCGTGGGCGTAGCGGTTGGTGAAGATCGACTGGCTGTCCTCGACCCGCACGCCGACCGGCCGGTTGACGAATTTGAGGCCGGCATTGCGCAGGAAGCCGCCGGGCAGCAGGCCGCATTCGGCGAGAATCTGCCAGCCGTTGCAGATGCCGAAAACCGGCGTGCCCGCCTTCGCCCGCTCCACCACCGCCCGCATGATGGGCGAGCGCGCCGCCATCGCGCCGCAGCGCAGATAGTCGCCATAGGAAAAGCCGCCGGGCAGCACGATGAGGTCGATATCGGCCGGCACCTCGGCGTCGCCGTGCCAGAGCATCTGCGTCTTGCGGCCGGTCACGACCTCGAGCGCGGTCGCGGCGTCGCGGTCGCAGTTCGAGGCGGGAAAGACGACGACGGCAGCCTTCATCGGGACGGGTCCATGGCGTAATCGAGCGCGGCCATAGCATGAAGCGCCATCGTGTCGAAGAGGGGAATCGCGGTCATCGACTGGTCCACCAGCAGCCCGATCTCGGTGCAGCCGAGGATGACGCCCTCGGCCCCCCGGGCGGCCAGGCGGCCGATCGCGCCGAGATAGGCCTCGCGCGAGGCGGGCGAGATGACCCCCTTGATCAGCTCGTCATAGATGACGCGGTGGATGAGGGCGCGGTCGTCCGCCTCCGGCACCAGGATTTCGAGCCCGGCCTGCGCCAGGCGGTCCTTGAGGAAGCCCATCTCCATGGTGAAGCCGGTGCCCATGAGGCCGACGCGGCGAAGGCCCGCCGCCAGGATCGGCGCGGCGGTCGCGTCGGCGATGTGCAGCAGCGGCGTCCGGCAGGCGGCGGCGACGGCCTCGGAGGCGATGCTCATCGTGTTGGAGCAGATGACCAGAAGCTCGGCCCCGCCCCGTTCCAGCGCGCGGGCGGCCTCCACCACCATGGCGTTGGCCGCGTCCCAGTCGCCGCGCGCCTGATGGCGCTCGACGATGCCGAAGTCGAGCGAATACATCAGCGTGCGGGCCGAATGGACGCCGCCCAGCCGGCGCTGGGCCTCGCGGTTGATGAGCGCATAGTAGGCGGCGGAGGATTCCCACGAGAGGCCGCCGATCAGGCCGATGAGCTTCATATGCGCAAATCCGTTCGCTTGAGGGCGGCAGCCCCGCCGTCCGTCAGGCCGCGGAGGGGCCGCTTCTCGCCCGCCAGGGCGGGTCCAGGCGATTCACGCCCGCGTGATAGAGGCAGATCTCATTGCCGTCCGGGTCCTTCAGCCGCGCCTCGCGCCAGAGCCAGCTTTCGTCGCGGGGGCCTTGCGCGAAGGCGAGGCCGGCGGCTTCGAGCCGCGCCACGTCGGCGTCGAGCGTGTCGCTCTCCAGATAGACGATGGCGGTCTCGCCGGACGGCATCGCCTCCACCAGATGCAGCGAGAGCGTCGCGCCGCCCTCGGGCGCTTCGAGGCGCACATAATGCGGCGGGCTGTCGACGATCAGCGTGAAGCCGAGGCGGAGATAGAAGTCGCGGCCGCGCGCCACGTCGCGCGAGGGCAGGGTGATCTGGTTGAGGCGCATGGCGTCCTATTGCGGCGCGACGAGGACCGGCGGGCCGATGGGGCGGGCCTGCATCAGCGCGTCGAGCATGTCGCCGTTCGGCCCTTTGTAGTCCTTCATCATCTGCTGGAAGGCGGTCTGATCGCCGAAGCCGCAGCCGCTCATCGAGACGCCCCAGTTGCGCTTGCCGGTCGGCCGGAACGAGCGCAGCAGGATCGCCGGGTGGGCGGGGTGGCCCTCGCGCGTGAAGATGTAGGTGTCGTGGCGGCTGAACGACCAGACCTCTTCGGTGGTCGCGGTCTGCTCGTAGGCGACGTCCGGCGCGTTGTAGGCGATCGAGTAGAGCGTCTCGAAATCCTTGGTGCAGTCGATGGGCGGGGGCGGCGGCTCGTCGAGCAGCGCGGGCGCGGCGGGGGCGGCGCCGGCGAGGAGCGCCGCCAGCGCGGCGGGCGCTAGAAGGCTGCGGGCGGTCACACTCATCTCGGCCTCCGATGCGGGCGGCGGGCGGGCAGGGCGGAGACTAGCGCCGATTCGCGCCGGCGGAAGGGCGGCAGCGCAAATGCCGCGGCGTCACGGCTGGAACGCGGCGCGGCCTGTTGTAGGGTGCGCCCGCTTCAACAAGAATTGGGAGGGCCGCTCATGGCCGTATCGCTGTACGACGTCACCGTCCGATCGTTCCTGCAGACGCTGAACGCGGTCGCGGGCTTCCTCGACAAGGGCGCCAAGGCGGGGCTCGACCTGGTGGAGGTCGCCGATGCCCGCGTCGCCCCCGACATGCTGCCGTTCCGCTTCCAGATCCAGTCGGTCGTGCATCACTCGGTGGACGCCATCGAGGGCGTGCGCCAGGGCCTGTTCCTGCCCCCGTCGGACATCCCGCCGCACACCTACGAACAGCTTCAGGCGCTGGTCGGCGAGGCGATCGCCAGCCTCAACGCGGTGACGCGCGAGGAGATCGAGGCGCTTCAGGGCAAGGACGTGGTCTTCAAGCTCGGCAAGGACTTCAAGCTGCCGTTCCTCGCGGAAGGCTTCCTGACCTCGTTCTCGCTGCCCAACATGCATTTCCACGCGACCACCGCCTACGGCCTGCTGCGGGCGCGCGGCGTGAAGCTCGGCAAGGCCGACTTCATGGGTCCGATGTGGCTGAAGGGCTAGACGCCGTTCAGACGATCTCGACGGCGTAGTTCTCGATCACCGTGTTGGCGAGGAGCTTCTGGCACATCGCCTCCACCCGGGCGCGGGCGGCGGCGGCGTCCTCGCCCGCAAGGTCGAGTTCGATGAACTTGCCCTGGCGGGCGTCCTTGACCTCGTCGAAGCCGAGGCCGTGCAGCGCGCCGGCGATCGCCTTGCCCTGCGGATCGAGGACGCCCTTCTTCAGCGTGATGTGAACGCGCGCTTTCATTTGACGAGAACGGGGCCTTTGCGGTCGTTGTTGCCGGATTCGGGAAGGATGCCCAGACGCCGGGCGACTTCCTGATAGGCCTCGGTGACGTTTCCGAGGTCGCGCCGGAAGCGGTCCTTGTCCATCTTCTCGCCGGTCTCGATGTCCCACAGGCGGCAGCTGTCGGGGCTGATCTCGTCGGCGAGGACGATGCGCGCCATGTCGCCTTCCCACAGGCGGCCGAACTCGACCTTGAAGTCGACGAGGCGGATGCCCGCGCCCAGGAACAGCCCGGTCAGGAAGTCGTTGATGCGGATGGCGAGCGCCATGATGTCGTCGATGTCCTGGGGGCTCGCCCAGTTGAAGGCGAGGATGTGCTCCTCGCTGACCATCGGATCGTGGAGCTTGTCGTCCTTGTAGTAGAACTCGATGATCGAGCGGGGGAGCTGCTCGCCTTCCTCGCGGCCGAAGCGCTTGGCGAGGCTGCCCGCCATGACGTTGCGGACCACCACTTCGAGCGGAATGATCTCGACCTCGCGGATCAGCTGCTCGCGCATGTTCATGCGGCGGATGAAATGGGTGGGCACGCCGATCGCGTTCAGCTGAGTCATGATGTACTCGCTGATGCGGTTGTTGAGGACGCCCTTGCCTTCCAGCTTCGCCTTCTTGGTGGCGTCGAAGGCGGTGGTGTCGTCCTTGAAATACTGGATGAGCGTGCCGGGCTCAGGACCCTCGTAGAGAATCTTGGCCTTGCCCTCGTAAACGAGCCTGCGACGACTGCCGGACATGAACGGGTATCCTAATGGGGCCGGTAGGGCCCCTGGACCCTGACTTAAGGGATAGCGGCGGGATTCTCAATTGCGCGGCGCGCCAAGAATGACCGCCCGGCCTCTTGAGATTCGCCCGCGCATGTCGCACATGCTGCCGCGAAACCCGGTGCGCACCCTTGGCGCGCCTTTCAGGAGACGCTCATGACCGGCTTCGACGACCGCAAGAAGGCCCAGGAAGGCAAGTTCGCGCACGATCAGGAGACGGCGTTCAAGGCCGCCGCCCGCCGCAACAAGCTGCTGGGCCTGTGGGCCGCCGGGAAAATGGGCCTCAGCGGCGAGGCGGCCGAGACCTATGCCAAGTCGGTCGTGATGTCGGATCTTGAGGAAAAGGGCGACGAGGACGTCTTCCGTAAGGTCAAGGCCGATCTCGACGCCAAGAACGCCGGTCTCAGCGAGCACCAGATCCGCCGCGAGATGGAGACGCTGATGCAGACCGCGCTGGAGCAGGTGAAGGCCGGCAAGTAAGGCCGCTCCGCCCCGCGCGCCCGCGACGCCCGGCCCTTGCGCCGGGCGTTTCGATTCGGGCTTAAGGCGCGAGCCCGGCCGCAGTCAGCGCCGCCCCTGCGAGGGCGAAGAGGCCGACCAGCGCCGCGACGCCGAGGCGCACGCGGAAGACGAGAATCGCCGCCAGCCCCGCGAGCGCGCAGGCGAGCGGGTCGATGGTCGCCGGATCGGGCAGCAGCACCCTAAGGCCGAACCCCTTAACCTCGATCGTGCCGCGCGCCAGCACATGCATCGCGAACCAGAGCGCGAGATTGAGGATCACCCCCACCACCGCCGCCGTGACCCCGGCGAGCGCCGCCGCCGGCCCCGGACGGCCGCGCAGCGCCTCGGCATAGGGCGCGCCCGCGAAGATGAAAAGGAAGGACGGCGCGAACACGACCCAGAGCGTCAGCAGCGCGCCCAGCGTTCCGGCGAGCAGCGGATCGAGCGGTCCCGTCGCGCCCCAGGCGGCGAGGAAGCCGACGAATTGCAGCACCAGGATCAGCGGCCCCGGCGTCGTCTCGGCGAGGCCGAGGCCGTCGATCATCTGCGGCCCGGTCAGCCAGCCATGCACCTCGACCGCCTGCTGCGCGACATAGCTGAGCACCGCATAGGCGCCGCCGAAGGTGACGACCGCCATCTTGGAGAAGAAGGCGGCGAGCCCCGCCCAGACCGTCCCCGGCGCGAGCGCCACGAGCAGCGCCACCGGGGCGAGCCAGAGGCCGAGCCAGAGCGCCAGCGTCGCCCAGAAGCGGCCCGCATGGGGGCGCGTGTGGGCAAGGCCCCCCGCTTCGATCAGCGCATCGGCGAGGCCGGCGGCGGGGCCGGACCCTGCGGCGTGCGCGGCCGGGGCGCTCATCGAGCCGGGCAGGGCGCGCGACAGGACGAAGCCCGTCAGCCCGGCGGCGGCGACGATGGCCGGGAACGGCACGGCGAACAGGAACAGCGCCAGGAACGCCCCGGCGGCGATCCAGACCATCGCGGCGCTCCGCAGCGCGCGTCCCGCCAGCCGGGCGAGCGCCTGCACGACGATGGCGAGCACCGCGCATTTGACGCCGTAGAAAAGCCCTTCGACCAGCGGGATATGCGCCCACAGCGCATAGAGCGCGCTCAGCCCCAGCATGATCGCCGCGCCGGGCAGGACGAAGAGCAATCCGGCGATCAGCCCGCCGCGCCAGCCGCCGAGCAGCCAGCCGACATAGGTGGCGAGCTGCTGCGCCTCGGGGCCGGGCAGCAGCATGCAGTAGTTGAGCGCGTGCAGGAACCGCGTCTCGCCGATCCAGCGCTTCTCGTCCACGAGGATGCGGTGCATCAGCGCGATCTGCGCCGCCGGTCCGCCGAAGCCGAGCAGCCCGATGCGGGCGAAGGTGCGGACGATCTCGCCGAGGCCGGGCAGGGCGGCGGTCATGCGAGGATGGACGCGGCGGCGTCGATCGTCCCCTGACGGATCGCCGCCTCGTCGGCCGCGATGGGCCGCGTGTCGCCGTGCCGGTGCATCGCCATCCAGGTGATCATCTCCACGACGGCGCGGGCGAGGACCGGCGCCTTGTCCGCGCCGCAGCGCCGGGCGGCGAAGCGTTCCATCGCGTCCAGATAGCGGCCTCTGATGTCGTTTTCATAGAGGCCGGCGAGTTCGGGAATGTCGCGCAGGCAGGAATCGATCAGCTTGAGGCCGCGCCGGTTGGCCGCGATGAGGTCGTAGAGCTCGGCGACGACGGCGAGGACCGCCGCATCCGAGGGGCGGCCGCGCGCCGCGACCGCCGCATCGAGGCGCGGCCAGCGCGCGGTTCCGGCGAGCAGCCCCTCGGCCCGCGCCGCGACATCGGGCCAGCCGCGAAAGGGCAGCGGCAGCGCGCTTTCGCCGGGCGGCGCGTTGGTCGCCTCGGCCAGCGCCGCGTCGAACAGCGCCTCCTTGCTGGCGGCGTAGAGATAGAGCGTGCCGACCGAAACGGCGGCGGCGCGGGCGATGTCGGCCATTTGCGTCGCCGCATAGCCCTGGCGCGAGAAGGTCGTCACCGCCGCCGCGACGATCGCCTGAAGCCGTCCTTCCGCCTTGCGCCGCATCGGCAATCCTATATTGAATGAACCGTTCAGTTATTATAAGGATAGCACGTCCCGACCGGAGACCAAGCGCCATGCCCGCCCCGTCAGCCCTGCTCCTCATCGCCGCCGCCGCCACCGCCGGATGGTCGCACTATGGCGGCGATTCCGGGGGCCAGAAATACAGCCAGGCGGGCCAGATCACGCCGGAAAACGTCAGCGAGCTGATCCCCGCCTGGAGCTATTCGACCGGCGACATGACCCGCCGCGATCCGGCCCTGATGCGCCGGGCGAAGATGCAGACGACGCCGATCCTCGCCGACGGGCGGCTGCTGATCTGCACGCCGTTCAACGAGGTCATCGCGCTCGATCCGGGCACGGGCGCGGAACTCTGGCGCTTCGATCCCAAGGTCGATACGTCGCGGCGGCCGGGCAACGCCTTCAACTGCCGCGGCGTCGTCCATTGGCGCGACGCGGCCGCGACGGCGGGGGCGGCCTGCGCGGCGCGGGTCTTTTCCGGCACCTCCGACGGGCGCGTGCTGGCGCTGGATGCGGCGACGGGCAGCCCCTGCGCCGATTTCGGTAAGGACGGCGAAGTGCGGATCGACTGGGGGATGGCGGAGGCCTATCCCGGCGAAATCCAGATCTCGTCCGCGCCGGTCGTTCTTGCCGACAAGGTGATCGTCGGCTCGGCGATGTCCGACAACCGCCGCGCCGCCGCCCCGCACGGCACGGTCAGGGCGTTCGACGCGCGCACCGGGGCGCTCGCCTGGAGCTTCGATCCGGTGCCGCGCGATCCCGCCGACCCCGCGACGGCGAGCTGGGGCGAAGGCTGGAAGAGCGCCGGCCACGCCAATGTCTGGGCCCCGATGTCAGTGGACGAAGGCCGCGGCCTCGTCTTCCTGCCGACGACTTCGCCCAGCCCCGATTTCTTCGGCGGCCTGAGGCCCGGCGACGACGAGCGCGCCAACTCGGTCGTGGCGCTCGATGCGGCGAGCGGCGCGCTGCGCTGGAGTTTCCAGATCGTCCATCACGACGTCTGGGACTACGACACGCCCGCCCAGCCGGTGCTCGCCACCATCGAGATCGGCGGCGCGCCGCGCGACGTGGTGATCCAGGGCACCAAGCAGGGCTTCGTCTTCGTGCTCGACCGCGACACCGGCGCGCCGGTCTATCCGGTCGAGGAACGCGCCGTGCCGCAGGGCGGCGTCGAGGGCGAGGCGCTGTCGCCGACCCAGCCCTTTCCCGCCGATCTTCCCGCGCTCGTGCCGCAGACGATCTCGCCGGACGATGCGTTCGGCCTCATCCCATTCTGGGACGGGGCGGCCTGCCGCGACGAATTGGCGGGTTCGCGCAACGAGGGGCTCTACACGCCGCCTTCGCTTCAGGGGACGCTCATCTTCCCGTTCACCGGCGGCGGCATCAACTGGGGCGGCGTCGCGGTCGATGCGGCGAACGGCATCGTCTATGCGAACACCTCGCGCGACGTGCACCGGGTGACGCTGTTCCCGGCCGAGGATTTCGAGGCGATGAAGGCCGCCCATCCCGGCAAGGAGGTCGCGCCGCAGACGGGCGCGCCCTTCGGCATGATGCGCGAGACCGTGCTCTCGCCGCTCGGCATGCCGTGCAATGCGCCGCCCTGGGGGACGCTGACGGCGCTGGACCTGAAAACGCGGCGCGTCCTCTTCGACGTGCCGCTCGGCACGACCGAGGCGCTCGCCCCGCTCGGCCTCGCGCTGCCCTTCGGCACGCCGGTCGTCGCCGGTCCGATCGTGACGGCAGGCGGCCTCGTCTTCGACGGCGCGGCGATGGACCAGTATCTGCGCGCCTTCGACGCGCGCACCGGCGCGGAGCTGTGGCAGGGCCGCCTGCCGGCGCCGGGCGTCGCCACGCCCATGACCTATGAATGGCAGGGCAGCCAGTATGTCGTCATCGCGGCGGGCGGCCACTCCGAAGCGCCGGCGAGCGTGCCGCATGGCGACGCCATCGTCGCCTTCCGCTTGCCGCATCCGGGCGAGGCGGGGCCGACGCTGTGGTCGCGCACCATCGACCGGCCGGGCGGGCGCTTCTGGGCGCGGATGGCGGGCTTCGCCGCAGCGTTCGGCCTGATCGTCTTCGCCTGGCGGCGGTTCAGGCGGCGCCGAACACGCGGCTGAAGATCGTATCGACCTGTTTCAGGTGATGGCCGAGATCGAACAGGGCTTCGATCGCGGCCGGCTTCAGCGCCGCCGTCACGTCGGAATCGGCGAGGAGGTTCTGCAGGAAGGTCGGGGCCTCGACGCCGTTATGCATGGCGCGCCAGACCGGCATCGCATTGCGCTGGACGAGCCGGTAGGCGTCCTCGCGCGCGACGCCCGCCTGGGTCAGCGCCAGCAGCACGCGCTGCGAATGGACGAGGCCGCCGAGCAGGTCGAGATTGCGCTGCATGCGCTCGGGATAGATCACCAGCTTCTCCACCACGTCGGCGAGGCGGTGCAGCGCGAAGTCGAGCGTGATGGTGGCGTCGGGGCCGATATAGCGCTCGACCGAGGAGTGCGAGATGTCGCGCTCGTGCCAGAGCGCGACGTTTTCCAGCGCCGGGATGACGTAGCCGCGCACCATGCGGGCGAGGCCGGTGAGGTTTTCGGTCAGCACCGGATTGCGCTTGTGCGGCATCGCCGACGAGCCCTTCTGGCCTTCGGAGAAATACTCCTCCGCCTCCAGCACTTCGGTGCGCTGGAGGTGGCGGATCTCGGTCGCCAGGTTCTCGATCTGGCTGGCGACGACGCCGAGCGCGGCGAAGAAGGCGGCGTGACGGTCGCGCGGGATGATCTGGGTGGAAACCGGCTCCGGCTGGAGGCCGAGCTTCGCGGCGACATGCTCCTCGACCCGCGGATCGACCTGCGCGAACGAGCCGACCGCGCCCGAAATGGCGCAGGTGGCGATCTCGGCGCGCGCCGCGACGAGGCGGGCGCGGGCGCGCTGGAAGGCGGCGTGATGGCCCGCCAGCTTGACGCCGAAGGTCGTCGGCTCGGCATGGATGCCGTGGCTGCGGCCGATGGTCGGCGTCATCTTGTGCTCGCGCGCCCGCTTCTCCAGCGCGGCGAGCACGCGGTCGGTCCCGGCGATCAGCAGGTCCGAGGCGCGGGCGAGCTGCACCGCAAGGCAGGTGTCGAGCACGTCCGAGGAGGTCATGCCCTGGTGGACGAAGCGCGAATCCGGGCCGATGAACTCGGCGAGATGGGTCAGGAAGGCGATGACGTCGTGCTTCACCTCGCGCTCGATGGCGTCGATCTTGGCCACGTCGAAGACCGCGGCCGAGCCCTTCTCCCAGATCGTCTTCGCCGCCTCTTTCGGGATGACGCCAAGCTCCGCCAGCGCCTCGCAGGCATAGGCCTCGATCTCGAACCAGATGCGGAACTTGGTCTCGGGGCTCCAGATCGCGGTCATCTGGGGACGGGCGTAGCGGGGGATCATGGCGGGCTCGGCGCTGGGAGCGGAAAATCTGCGCCGCTTCTAGCGGCAAGGCGGCCCGGCGTCGACAGCCGCGCCGCGGCCGGGCTACACTGATCCGACGAGGGAGGATCACCATGAAGAAGTTCATTCTGGCGGCGGGTTTCGCCGCACTCGCGGCGGCCGGTGCGGCCCGCGCCGAGGACACGGTCGAAAGCCTGCGCCAGCCGGTCATCGACATCTGCAAGACGCAGATGGCGGGCGAAGCCGTCGCGGGCGACGCCGACAAGGTCTGCACCTGCATGGTCGACGGCGTGATCAAGGATTTCGGCGCCGACGCGCTGTCGATGCTGAAGATCCTCAACGCCGGCCTCAACCCGTCGCAGATCGCCGAGATCGCCGCCCTGCTCGGCATCACCGAGGAACAGGCCAAGGCGTTCGTCGACATGGCCGACGACAAGATGAACACGCTGCAGGAAAGCTGCATGCCGTCCGAGCCCGCGCCCTCGCCCTGAGGGGCTTGTTCCAGATCAAGGGACGCCGCCTGGCCCGCCCCTAGGCTTCCTCCCGCAATAACAGGCGGGAGGTCGCCATGGACGGGCAACGGATTCGCACGGGCGGCGAGGTGCTTGCCGAAACGCTGAAGGCGGCGGGCGTGCACCAGGCCTTCGCGCTGCATGGCGGCCATCTGGAGGCGCTGCTCAAGGGCTGCGTCGAGAACGACATCGACCTTCTGGACGTGCGCCACGAGGCGTCGGCCGGCCACGCCGCCGACGCCTATGCGCGGGCGACCGGACGGCTCGGCGTCGCCATCGTCACCGCCGGTCCCGGCTTCACCAATGCGGTGAGCGCTATCGTCAACGCCAATCTGGACGCCTCGCCGGTGCTGTTCCTGATCGGCGCGCCGCCGCTGCGCGAGGCCGAGACCAATCCGCTGCAGGGCGGCTTCGACCAGATCGCGATGATCGCGCCCGCCGTCAAATGGGCGCACCGCATCACCACGCCCGAGCGCATTCCCGATCTCGTCGCCCAGGCGATCCGCCGGGCGACCACCGGACGGCGCGGCGCGGTGGTGCTGGAGCTGCCCATCGACGTGCTGCACCGGCCGGTGGGGGCGGGCGCGACGGCGCCCACGGGCCTTGGCGTCCATCCCCATCCCGCGCCGTCGCCTTCCGAAACGGCGGCGCTGCTCGATCTCCTCGCCTCGGCGAAGCGGCCGGTCATCATCGCGGGCGGCGAGGCGGCGGCGGCCGATTGCGGCGCGCGGCTCGCCGCCTTCGCCGAACGCAGCGCCATTCCGGTCTTCGCCAACACGCGCGGCCTCGGCCTGCTGCCGAGCTGTCATCCGCTCTCGGGGCACGGCACGGCGGTGCTCGGCGCGCTGGGGATGCTGGGGATCGAGCGGCCGGACGCGGTGCTGTTGCTCGGCGCGCGCACGGGTCTCTTCCTCGGCGGCCGTTCGGGCGCGATCGTGCCGGACGAGGCGAGGCTCGCCCATGTCTATTCCGACGCCGCCGAGATCGGCCGCCTGCGCGATGCCGATGTCGCCATCACCGCCGATTGCGGCGCGACGCTGGAGGCGCTGCTCGCCGCCTCGACTGCCACCGTCTGGCCCGAGCGGAGCGCGTGGGTGAAGCAGGTGCTGGGCCTCAGGGCCATGGCGGGCGCGCTCTATCCGGACGTGGAAGGCGAGGGCGGCATCCATCCCTATCACGCGGCGAAGGCGGTGATGGCGGCGGCCGGACCCGAAGCCGCCTATGTCTTCGACGGCGGCGAGGCGGCCTCGTGGGCCGGCGACACAGTCGAGGTCGACGGCCCCGGCCGGGTGCTCGGCCACGGCTATCTCGGCTGCCTCGGCATCGGCCCCGGCTTCGCCATCGGCCTTGCCCGCGCCTATCCGAAGCGCCGCATCGTCCAGGTCACCGGCGACGGCGCGATGGGCTTCCATCTGCAGGAGTTCGACACGATGGTGCGCCACAGGCTGCCCGTCGTGACGGTGGTGATGAACAACCGCGTCTGGGGCATGTCGATCCACGGCCAGCAGATCATGTACGGCCCGAACTACAACGTCATCACGCAGCTGGGCGAGACGAGCTATGCGAGCGTCGCGGCGGCGTTCGGCTGCCATGCCGAGCGGGTGACGCGCCATGCCGACATCGCCCCGGCGATGGCCCGGGCCTTCGCCAGCGGCGGCCCGGCCTGCGTCGAGATCATGACCGACGCCGCCATCGTCCACCCGGTGACGCGGGCGATGCTGGGCGCGCCCGCCGACGGCTCGGCCGACATCGTGATCCCGTATTACGAGAACATCGCCGAAGGTCCGGCCTAGACGCTTGGAAAGGCCTTGGCGATGCGGACGAGCGTGGCGGCGAGCGCCGCCGCGTCCTCATCGCCCAGCGCCGCGTCCAGCGCCGCGTTGATGCGGGCGAAGGGGGCGCGCAGGCGCTCCAGCGCGCCGCGGCCCGCGCCGGTCAGCGACAGCCGCCAGGCGCGCGCGTCTTCGGCGTCGCGCGTCCGCTCGATCAGCCCCAGCTTCATCAGCCGCGCCGTCATCTGCGTCACCGCCGACTCGTTGAGGCCGAGCTGATCGGCGATGGAGCGCTGGGTGATCGGCTCGCCCGCCTGCGTGACGGTCAGCATCGCGGCCTGCGCGGTGGTGATGCCGGCGGCTTCCAGGCTCGCGCGGTCGGCGGCCTTCATCGCCGCATGGGCGGCCTGCTGAAGCCGCGAATAAAGGCGCGTGGTGCGGGCGGACATGCATGACACCTATGCCGGATGGACGCGGCGATCCACTGCGGCGCGCCGCACGGACCGGCGGCGCTCAGCGCCCGCCTCGCCCCGGCCCCAGCGTTTCGATGATGCGGCAGTCCCCGACCGTGCCTTGCCGGCACGACCCCAGAACGCGGGCGAGCTCGGCGCGCATGCGCGAGAGGTCGGCGATCTTGCTGTCGATCTCGGCCAGATGCGCGCCCGCGATGGCGTCGACCGCTGCGCAGGAACCGTCGCGGTCGTCGGCGAGGGTCAGCAATTCGCGGACGTCGTCGAGCGAGAAGCCGAGCGCCCGGGCGCGGCGGATGAAGGACAGGCGGTCGAGATGGGCCGGCCCGTAGCTGCGATAATTGCCCTCCGTCCGCGCCGGCGGCGGCAGCAGCCCGGCGCGTTCGTAGAAGCGGACGGTTTCGACCTTGGTCGCGGTTGCCTCCGCCAGCGCGCCGATCCTCATGGCTTGACCCTGTAGTGACTACAGGGTGCATCTTCTCCGTCCTCTCGCCGGATGTCGAGAAAGGACCGCGCATGCAGACCCTCCTGCTGGCCTATTTCCTGGCCTTCTTCGCCATCGTCATCGTCTGGCCGACCTGGCGGCTCTGGCGGCGGGAACGGATCAACGCGCTGGTGCTGCCGCGCGACGACAGCGCCCTCGGGGTGATCGGGCGGTGGTTCAAGGGGCTGATGGCCGGGATGTATGTCCTGGTGCTGGCGCTCGGTTTCGGACTGGATGTCGAACTGCTGGGGAGGCTGCGCTGGGCCGAGCATGAAGCGGCGCGGCTGGCGGGCTGGGCCCTGCTCGGCGTCGGCCTCGTGGTGATCGTCCTCGCCCAGGCGCAGATGGGGCGTTCGTGGCGCATGGGAATCGACGCGCAGCGGCCGACCGCGCTGGTGATGGAGGGCATCTTCGCCCGGTCGCGCAACCCGATCTTTCTGGGAATGCGGCTCAACGTGGCCGGTCTGTTCCTGCTCGT
>JAXMDZ010000017.1:0-62538 GCA_046348585.1 Alphaproteobacteria bacterium | reverse complement strand
GCCCCCGCCCGCGCCCCGCCGCGCTCCTCCTCGCCGCCGCCATGCTGGCCGGGTCCGCCGGCGCGATCGAGGCCGCCAATCCGCCCTTGCCCCGGCCGGTGCCGGTGTTCGAAGGCACGGTCGATTTTTCCGCCCCCGAAGGCTCGCCGGAAAATCTCGCCTCGGCCGAATTCCTGTCGAAACTGCCCTCCGCGCCGGAACTCATCTATCTCGACCTCACCATCGCCCCGGCCCTGCTCGACCCCAACGACACGACGAAGCTCGATTTCGGCGCGGCGGCCTATGGGCCGGGCGGCCAGCCGGTCGAGCCCTTCCCGTGCGCGGCGGGCGGCTGGGGCATGATCGACCGCGAGCTGACGGCGATCGGCTTCGGCCCGGGCCGCATCGACACGCATCTGCTGGTGACCGTCGAGCTGACGGAGGCCGCCAAGGCCCCCTACAACGCCGTCTCGTGTGACTATGCGCCGGGCCTGCCCGCCCAGGTGGCGCTGCGCATCTCCGGCTTCTTCGTGGTGCAGGAAAGCGCCATCCCGACCGCGAGGGGCCTGCGCCTCGTGCCGGTCGCGCCGCCCTATGCCGAGGCGATGGACGCCCTCGCCCGCTCGATCGCCGCCCCGTGATCGACCCGGCCGCCGCCGAGGCCGCGCTGCTCGCCCGGCTGGCGGCGCTGGGCATCGCCTATGCGAGCCACGCCCACGCCCCGGTCTTCACGGTGGACGAGGCCCGCGCCCTGCGCGGCATCCTGCCCGGCGGACACGCCAAGAACCTGTTCCTGAAGGACAAGAAGGACCGGCTGTTCCTTGTGGTCGCCGAGGAGACGGCGCGGGTCGACCTGAAGGCCCTGGAGCGCGCGCTGGGCGCGGCGCGGCTGTCCTTCGGGCGGGCCGAACTGCTGGCCGAGGTGCTGGGCGTCGCGCCCGGTTCGGTCAACCCGTTCGCGGCGATGAACGCCGCGCCGGAGCGGCTGACCGTCGCCCTCGACCGCGCCCTCCTCGCCTGCGATCCGGTCCATTTCCACCCGATGCGCAACGACGCCACGCTGGCCCTGTCGCCGGACGGCCTGATGCGCTTTCTGGAGGCCTGCGGCCACGTCCCGGTTCTGGTTGACTTCCGGCCGGGCGAGGCCGCCCCTATATAAGCCCCGACGCGAAGGGTGCGCCGCACCCGGTTTCGCATGACGGCCCCGCATTCAGACGACGCCCCGCTTACAGACGACCGAGGACATGGACACGCCCGCCCCCGCCGCCGCCCCGCTGATCAAGGACACGACCGACCGGGCCTTCGTCGCCGACGTCATCCAGGAATCGATGGCCCAGCCGGTGATCGTCGACTTCTGGGCGCCCTGGTGCGGCCCCTGCAAGCAGCTCACCCCGGTGCTGGAGCGCCAGGTCGCCGCCGCCAAGGGCGCGGTGAAGCTGGTCAAGATCAATATCGACGAGAACCCCCAGATCGCCGGACGACTGCGCATCCAGTCGATCCCGGCGGTCTATGCCTTCCACAACGGCCAGCCGGTCGACGGCTTTCAGGGCGCGCTGCCCGAAAGCCAGGTGAAGGAGTTCATCAAGCGCCTCGCGGCGGCGGCGGGCGGCGGCCATTCGGCGGCCGACGAGTTGCTGGCCGGGGCCAAGGCGGCGCTGGAGGCCGGCGAGATCGCGGTCGCGGCGCAGGCCTTCAGCGAGGTTCTGGCGGCCGAGCCCGACCGGGTCGAGGCGCTGGCGGGGCTCGCCCGCTGTTATCTTTCGACCGGCGATCTTGAGGGCGCGCGCGCGACCCTCGCCGCGGTGCCCGAGGACGGGCGCTCCAACGAGGACGTGAAGGCCGCCGAGGCGGCGCTGGCGCTCGCCGGCAAGGCGGGTCCGGCCGGCGAAAGCGAACGGCTGAAGGCGGCGGTCGAGGCCGATCCGGGCAATCTCCAGGCGCGCTACGACTACGCCATGGCGCTGGTCGCCGAACACGCGCACGAACAGGCGATGGACGAGCTGCTCGCCATCGTCAAACGCGACAAGGCGTGGGAGGACCAGAAGGCGCGCAAGGAGCTGCTGACCCTCTTCGAGGCGATCGGCCTCGCCGACCCGCTGGTGCTGGCGGCGCGCCGCAAGCTCTCCGCGCTCCTCTTCAGCTAGGAGACGCGCATTGTCGGATCACGCCTGGCCGGTCGTCTACAGAAAGCCCGCCGATCTGCCGGACATCCTGCCGCTGTTTCCGCTGGCGGGCGCGGTCTTCTTTCCGCGCGCCAATCTGCCGCTCAACATTTTCGAGCCGCGCTATCTGTCGATGATCGACGACGCCATGCGCGGCGCGCGGGTCATCGGCATGATCCAGCCGGCGGGCGGGCCGGAAAAGCGCCCGACGCTCTACGGCGTCGGTTGCGCCGGGCGGATCGTCTCCTATGCCGAAACCGAAGACGGCCGCATGGTGATCACGCTGCGCGGCATCTGCCGCTTCCGCCTCGGCGAGGAGCTGACCGCGATGACCCCCTATCGCCAGGCGCGGGCGGACTTTGCCCCTTTCGCCGCCGATCTGAACGAAGGCGACGCGGCGGCGGCCGAGGCGATGTTCGACCGCGCCCGCTTCCTGACGACGCTGAAAGCCTATCTGCGCGCCATCCAGGTGCAGATCGACTGGGACTGGGTCGAAAAGGCGCCGGTCGAGGTTCTGGTCAACGCTTTCGCCATGCTGGCCCCGCTGGGGGCGCAGGAAAAACAGGCGCTGCTGGAGGCCGGCTCGCTGCAGGAGCGCGCCGAGGGCGCCCATGCGCTGATGGAACTTGCCGTCGCCGAAAGCGGCGGCGGTTATACCGGCCCCGGCGGCGGCACGACGATCAACTAAGGACGGACCCTCATGGACGCCGACCCCAAGCTTCTCGACCTTCTCGTCTGCCCCCAGACCCGCGGGCCGCTGAGCTATGACCGCGCCCGGCAGGAGCTTGTCAGCCGCCAGGCGGGGCTCGCCTTTCCGGTCCGCGACGGCATCCCGATCATGCTGATCGGCGAGGCCCGCGAACTGACCGACGAGGAGCGGCGCGGCGCGTGACCGGGTCGCCCTGGCCGCTCGAACTGCGCTATCGCCGCGAGACCCGCACGCTCGAGGTCGATTTCGACGACGGCCGCACCGTCGCCCTGCCGGCCGAATTGCTGCGGGTCGAATCGCCCAGCGCCGAAGTGCGCGGCCACGGCCCCGGCCAGAAGCAGATCGTCGCCGGCAAGCGCGATGTCGGCATCGCCCGCATCGAGCCGGTCGGCAATTACGCCGCCCGCCTCGTCTTCGACGACGGCCACGACAGCGGCCTCTACACCTGGCGCTATCTCGCCGAGCTGGGCGAGACGCAGGACAAGGTCTTCGCCGCCTATCTCGCCGCGCTCGCGGCGCGGGGGCTCGGCCGTGAGCCGTGATCTTCTCTGGGCGCTGATCGGCTGCTTCGCGCTCACCGTGGGGCTCGGCCTGCGCAGCCAGATCCGCGCCTGGGCGGCGCGGCGCGAGGCGGCCAAGCTCGCCTTCCGCGCCGAGCAGGACCGCCAGGCGAACGACCCGCTCGCCCATTTCTACCTGACCGTCCAGGAGATCGACGCTCGCACGGCGCAGCCCGAAACCTTCGAGCGTTTCGAGCGCACGATCTGGCGCTTCGAGGACAAGAACTACCTCTCCGCCGAAGCCGCCGCCGAAGCGCGGCGTCAGGCGGTGTTGCGCGACGCGCGGGCCTTCTACCAGGACGTCGACCGCCTGCGGCTCGGGCGGCGCTGAGGCTCGCCGCCGGACGCTCGTCCGGCGACGCCGGCGCGTGACGCCTTCCCCCTGCCGCCCGGCCGTGCTTGGCTGGCGAAAACACCAGGAGGAAGCGATGGCGTGGCCGTTCACCAAGGGCGTGCATGATCTCGGCAACGGGGCCCATGCCTATCTGCAGCCGCACGGCGAGTGGGGCTATTCCAACGCCGGCCTCATCACCGACGGCGAGGCGGCGCTGCTGGTCGACACGCTGTTCGACGAACGGCTGACCGACGAGATGCTGCGGGCGATGAAGGACGCGACCGGCATCGGCGCCGCCGACATCGCGACCCTCGTCAACACCCACGCCAACGGCGACCACACGTTCGGCAACCGCCTCGTCACCAACGCCCGCATCATCGCGTCGGAAGCGAGCGCCCACGAAATGTCGGAGGACGGCGACCCCAAGCGCCTCGCCATGCTGCTGGAGAACTGGCAGGCGCTCGGCGAGGTCGGCGTCTTCTTCCACAAGCTGTTCCAGTCGTTCGACTTCGCCGGCGTCGAGTTCCGCATGCCCGACGTCACCTTCAACGGCGAGAAGACGGTGAAGGTCGGCGACAAGGACGTGCACCTGCTCGAAGTCGGCCCCGCCCACACGCGCGGCGACGTCATCGTCCACTCGCCGAAGGACCGCGCCGTGTTCACCGGCGACATCCTCTTCATCGAGGGCACGCCGATCGCCTGGGCGGGTCCGGTCTCCAACTGGATCAAGGCCTGCGACCGCATCCTGGCGATGGACGTCGAGGCGATCGTTCCCGGCCACGGCCCGATCACCGACAAGGCGGGCGTGCGCAAGATGCAGTCCTATCTCGCCTTCGTCGACGCCGAGGCGCGCAAGCGCCATGCGGCGGGCCTCACCGCCTGGGAGGCGGCGCAGGACATCGCGCTCGGCGAGTTCGCCTCCTGGCGCGACGCCGAACGCCTCGCGGTGACGGTCGATACGGTCTATCGCGAGATCAACGACGACCAGTCGCCGCGCGACGTGGTGGCGCTGTTCGGGCAGATGGCGGAACTCAACAAGCGCTATTGCGCGCAGTGCGGCCACGCGCACTGAAGCCTAAAGCGCCTCGCCCTTCAGCAGGCGCGGCGCATCGCCCGGCCCGCGCCCGCCGGCGGCGCGGGCGAGGAAGCGGCGCACCGGCGTCGCCGCGTTGACGAGGCCGAGCCCTGCCTCGCGCACAAGTCGCAGCGGCGCGCTGTCGTTCGAGAACAACCGGTTCAGCCCCTCGGTCACCGCCGCCATCAGCACCGCGTCGATGCGGCGGCGGCGCTCATAGGTCTCCAGCGGCGCGGCCGAGCCGATGTCGAGGCCGAGCCGTCCGGCATCGGCCACCGCCTCGGCCAGCGCCGCGACGTCGCGCAGGCCGAGATTGAGCCCCTGTCCGGCCAGCGGATGGACGACATGGGCGGCGTCGGCCACCAGCGCGAAGCGCGGGCCGACATAGCGACGCGCGAGCTGCAGGCGCAGCGGAAAGGCCCAGCGCCCGCCGACCGGCGTCACCGCGCCCAGATAGCCGGTGAAGCGCCGCGCCAGCTCGGCCGCGAAATCGGCCTCGCTCAGCGCCATGAAGGCGGGCACCAGCGCATCGCGCTCGGTCCATACGATCGACGAGCGGTTGCCGGTGATCGGCAGGATGGCGAACGAGCCGGACGGCAGGAAGAATTCCTGCGCGATACCGTCATGCGGGCGCTCGTGCGCGACCGTGCAGACGATCCCCGACTGGCCGTAGGACCAGCCCGTCGTCTTGATGCCGAAGCGCTCGCGCAGCGGGCTGTCGCGGCCCTCGGCGGAAACCAGCAGCCGGGCGGCGACCGCGCGCCCGTCGGCGAGCCGCGCCGCGACCCCCGCCGGCCCGCTCTCGACCGTCTCGATGCGCGCCCCGTGGACGAGGCGGATCGACGGTTCGGCGGCCGCCGCCTCGTGCAGCGCCTCCAGCATGAAGCGATTTTCCACCATGTCGAAGGGCGGCGCGTCGCCGTCGCCTTCGCCGAAATGGAGAAAGAAGGGCGAGGCCCGCCCGTCCGGCGTGCCGCCCGAGACCACGATTTCGCGCACCGTCTGGTATTCGCTGAGGCGGCCCCAGACGCCCAGCCGCTCCAGCATCCGCCGCACGTCCGGCGCGAAGGACGAGACGCGGCCGTCGAACCCGGCCTTGCCGCCGCCGCCCGGCGGGCCGGGCTCGACGACCGTCACCGCGAAGCCGGCCCCGCCCAGCGCCAGCGCCAGCGCCAGGCCGGCGAAGCCGCCGCCGGAGATCAGAACGTCGCCATCGAGAGCCGCATCCGTCATGGCGCCGATGTGCGCCTCCGCGCGGCGTTCGTCCAGCCCTCCGGCGGCCCACAAGAGCGCTGCTCAAATTGTAGTCAAAGCGGCCGGCCTGCCTACGATTTGTGCACACACCCCGCCCCGGAACCCGCCCGGATTCCGAGCTGACGGGAATATGTCATAAATATCAATCGCTTGCCGCGTTGCGGCCAAACGGCACGGTTCTTGATTCCCTGTGAGGCGCAGACATTGCGCCAGGCCCATCTTGAGGGCTGAAGCGCGCCACCAAGGGGGCCACATGAAGCTCGTCACTGCCGTCATCAAACCGTTCAAGCTGGACGAGGTGCGCGAGGCGCTGACCGCGCTCGGCGTGTTCGGCCTCACCGTCACCGAGGTCAAGGGCTATGGCCGCCAGAAGGGCCATACCGAGATCTATCGCGGCGCCGAATACGCCATCAGCTTCGTGCCGAAGCTGAAGCTGGAAGTCGCCGTGAAGTCCGAGATCGTCGACGCGGTCATCGAGGCGATCGTCTCGAAGGCCAAGACCGGCCAGATCGGGGACGGAAAGATCTTCGTCTATCCGCTCGACCATGTGGTGCGCATCCGCACCGGCGAAACCGACACCGAAGCGCTGTGATGCGCCGGATCGCTCATCAGTCTCAGGGACACAGCCAAGGGGAACCAAGAATGTCCAATCTGAAATCCATAGCCGGAGCGTGCGGCGCCGGGGCGCTGGCCGCCCTGTCGTTCGCCGGTCTGGCGTTCGGGCAGGATGCGCCCGCCTCTCCGATCCCGGCGCCCGCCTTCGACAGCGGCGGCACGACCTGGATGATGATCTCGTCGGTGCTGGTGCTGGCGATGACCATCCCGGGCCTCGCCCTGTTCTACGGCGGCCTGGTGCGCGCCAAGAACATGCTCTCGGTCCTGATGCAGGTCTCCTCGATCCTGTGTCTCGTCGCGATCATCTGGGTCGTCTACGGCTACTCGATGACCTTCACCGACGGCGGCAGCCTGAACGCCTATGTCGGCGGCTTCGGCAAGATGTTCCTCGCCAATGTCGACTTCGCCGGCCTCGACCCGACCAAGGGCGCGGCCACCTTCTCCAACGGGCTCTATCTGCCCGAGCTCGTCTACATCTTCTTCCAGGCGACCTTCGCCTGCATCACGCCGGCCCTGATCGTCGGCGCGGTGGCCGAGCGGGTGAAGTTCTCGGGCCTGATGGTGTTCGTCGCGCTCTGGGTGACGATCGTCTATTTCCCGATCGCCCACATGGTCTGGTACTGGCCGGGTCCGGACGGCGTCGCCGCCGCCACGCTGGCGGGTGAGGAAGTGCGTTCGGGCCTCGTCTGGGGCTGGGGCGGTCTCGACTTCGCCGGCGGCACCGTCGTGCACATCAACGCCGGCATCGCGGGCCTCGTGCTCTGCCTGCTGATGGGCAAGCGGCTGGGCTTCGGCAAGGACGCCATGCCGCCGCACAGCCTGACGCTCTCGATGGTCGGCGCGGCGATGCTGTGGGTCGGCTGGTTCGGCTTCAACGCCGGCTCCAACCTCGCGGCCGACGGCATCGCGGCGCTCGCGGCGATGAACACCTTCGTCGCCACCGCCGCCGCGGCGATGGGCTGGGTGCTGATCGAGTGGCTGACCCGCGGCCATCCCAGCCTGCTCGGCGCGATCTCGGGCATGGTGGCCGGCCTCGTGGCGGTCACCCCGGCCGCCGGCTTCGCCGGTCCGATCGGCGCGATCGTCCTCGGCCTCGTCGCCGGCGTCGTCTGCTTCTTCTTCTGCACCACGGTGAAGAACACGTTCAAATACGACGACTCGCTCGACGTCTTCGGCGTGCACTGCATCGGCGGCATCATCGGCGCTATCGGCACCGCGATCGTCGCCGACCCCGGCTTCACCGGCCAGGGCTGGCTCGACTACGCGGCGAGCCCCGGCACGGCGGTCGCCGGCGCCTACGACCTCACCGCGCAGCTGATCACCCAGGCCAAGGCCGTGGGCGTGACGCTGGTGTGGTCGGGCCTCGTCTCGGCGGTGCTCTACTACATCGTCCACTTCACGATCGGCATGCGCGTCACCGCCGATCAGGAGCGCGAAGGCCTCGACATCTCCACCCATGGCGAGCGCGCCTACAACATGTAGGCCGCACGTTTCCCGACCAGCCGTCCGTCTCTCCTCCTGACGGCTCTACACTGGGCCCGGCCGCAACGCCGGGCCCTTTCTTTTTTCGCAGACCGCCGTAAGCAGGGCGCATGAGCGATCTTCCGCCCCGCACCTCCGCCCTGCCGCCCTCGCCCTTCGTGCGCCTGAACGCGCTGCTCGGCGCGCCGCCCGCCGGCCTTCAGCCGGTCGCGCTCTCGGTGGGCGAGCCGCAAGGCCCGGTGCCGTCCTTCGTCGCCGGGATCCTCGCCCGCGAGACGGCCGCCTTCGCCAAATATCCGCCCATCCAGGGCACCGACGCGCTGCGCGGGGCGATCGCCGCCTGGGCGACCCGCCGCTACGCGCTTGAGCCCGGCGCGATCGACCCGGAGACCATGGTGCTGCCGCTCTCCGGCACGCGCGAGGGCCTCTTCATGGCGACCTTCGCCGTGGTCCCGGAACGCAAGGCCGGTGCGCGCCCGGCGGTGCTTCTGCCCAATCCGTTCTATTCGGCCTATCCGGCCGGGGCGCTCGCCAGCGGGGCCGAGCCGATCTACGTCAACGCGCTCAAGGAAACCGGCTTCCTGCCCGATTTCGCGGCGCTGGACGAAGCGACGCTCGCCCGCACCGCCGCGGTCTTCATCGCCTCGCCCTCGAACCCCGAGGGCGCGGTCGCCGATCTCGCCTACTGGAAGGGCCTGTTCGAGCTTTCCGACCGTTACGGCTTCACGATCCTCGCCGACGAGTGCTACTCCGAGATCTATCCCGGCGAGACGCCGCCGCTCGGCGCTTTTCAGGCGGCCCGCGCCCTCGGGCGCTCGTTCGAACGGCTGCTGGTCTTCAATTCGCTCTCCAAGCGGTCGGGCCTTGCGGGGCTGCGCTCGGGCTTCGTCGCGGGCGATGCGAAGATCGTCGCCGCCTATCGCGACCTGCGCTCCAATGCCGGGCCGCAGCTTTCCGGCCCGCTGCAGGCGGTCTCGGCCCATGCCTGGGGCGACGAGGCCCATGTCGAGACCAACCGGGCGATCTACCGCGCCAACATGCGCATCGCCGCCGAGGAGCTGGGCAACTACCCCTGGTTCCGTCTGCCCGAGGCCGGATTCTTCCTCTGGCTGGAAACCGGCGCGGGCGAGGAGACGGCGCTGAAACTCTGGCGGCAGGCCGCCCTGCGGGTGGTGCCGGGGGCCTATCTCGCCAATGCCGCGGGTGTCGGCCTGCGCTCCGGCAATCCCGGCGCGGCCTTCATTCGCGTCGCCCTTGTTAATGGCCCGGAAACCACGCGGGCCGCATTGAAAAGCCTCGCCAGCGTGCTGACCGGGCCCGGCACGTAACCTCTCCGATCTGCGCGTCAGGCACCGGGCGCACGGGCCCCATGCCGACACGTCTGGACCGTCCCGCTCTCGTCCGCACCGCGCTGCGTTCGCGCCGCGCCACGGCGGCCGCGCGCCCGCCCGAAGGCCTCATCGCCCGGATGTGGGCGCCGCTGGCGGCGCTGACCGAGGGCCGCGCGGCGCAGCTGATCGGCCCCCGGGCGGTGCAGGCGGCGGGACTGCTCTGGTTCAGCCTCGGCCTCGCCCTCGCCGCCGCCTTCCTGACCTTTCACGCCAGCGATCCCTCGTTCAACAACGCGACCGGCGAGCCGCCGCTCAACGCGCTGGGCGCGACCGGCGCGGCGATCGCCGATCTCGGCTTCCAGACGCTGGGCCTTGCCGCCTTCGCGCTCGCCCTGCCGCTGCTCGCCTGGGGCGTTTTCGGCCTCACCGGCCGCGCCGTGCGGGCGCTCTGGCTACGCAGCGCACTGATCCCGCTCGCCGCGCTGGCGCTGGCGATGGCGCTGGCGGCGCTGCCCGCGCCCGAGGCCTGGCCGCTGCGCGGCGGCCTCGGCGGCATTCTGGGCGACGCCGCGCTCGGCGCGCTCGGACGGCTGGTGGCGATCGGGCCCGGCATTCCGCTGACCCCGGTTCTGGGAGCGCTCGCCGCCGCCGGC
This sequence comes from Alphaproteobacteria bacterium, assembly GCA_046348585.1. Lineage (GTDB taxonomy): Bacteria > Pseudomonadota > Alphaproteobacteria > Micropepsales > Micropepsaceae > JADZAI01. The sequence goes on along the minus strand of JAXMDZ010000017.1, from coordinate 52,384 downwards.
GGCCTCGCCCTCCTCGTCTATATCGCCGGCTGGACCTGGACCGGCGTCGCCGTCTGGGCGGGCCGTGGCTGGTCGGCCCTGATGACCCCGCTCGGCGGCGCCTGGAGCGCCGTCAACGCCGCCCGCGCGGCAAGGCGCGAGACGCCGCCCGGCACCCGCAGCCTCGACGAAGACGACGACGACGAAGACGACGCCGAAGCGGCCGGGGACGACGAGGACGCGCCCGAACGGCCCTCGCTCTGGCGGCGCTTCGCCGGTCTCTTCAGCGGCGGCCCGGACGACGGCGCGGCCGAACGCATCGAACCCGGCTTCGCGGGCGAGAGCGATGACGGCGGCGACGAACCGCGCCCCGCCCCGCGCATCGCCCGCAACGCCCGCGCCGCCGCCGCGGCGGAGGACGAGAGCGACGACGACGCCCCCGCGCCCGCCCGGCGCGTCGCCCGCGGTCCCGGCGCGGTCAAGGAAGGCCGCCGCGCCAAGGCCGAGGCGCAGCCCATGCTCGACCTCGACAAGGGCGAGACATACGAACTGCCGCCGCTCGGCGTCCTCGCCAAGCCCAAGGCGGCGGGCGAGGTGACGCGCGACAGCGACGAGGCGCTGGAGACCAACGCGCGGATGCTGGAATCGGTGCTCGGCGATTTCGGCGTGCGCGGCGTCATCAACGCCGTCCGCCCCGGCCCGGTCGTCACCATGTACGAGCTTGAGCCCGCCGCCGGCATCAAGGCGAGCCGGGTCATCGGCCTCGCCGACGACATCGCCCGCTCGATGAGCGCGGTCAGCGCCCGCGTCGCGGTGGTGCCGGGCCGCAACGTCATCGGCATCGAACTGCCCAACCGCCGGCGTGAGACCGTCTATCTGCGCGAGCTTCTCGCCGCCAGCGACTACGAGAACCCCGGCTCGGCGCTCACCCTGGCGCTCGGCAAGGACATCTCCGGCGCGCCGGTCTTCGCCGATCTCACCCGCATGCCGCATCTGCTGATCGCCGGCACCACCGGCTCGGGCAAGTCGGTCGGCATCAACACGATGATCCTGTCGCTGCTCTACCGGCTGCGCCCCGATCAGTGCCGCTGCATCATGATCGACCCCAAGATGCTGGAATTGTCGATCTACGAGGGGATCCCGCATCTCCTCGCGCCCGTGGTGACGGAGCCCAAGAAGGCGATCGTCGCGCTCAAATGGGCGGTGCGCGAGATGGAAGACCGCTATCGCAAGATGGCCAAGCTCGGCGTGCGCAACATCGACGGCTTCAACGAGCGCGTGAAGAAGGCGGCGCTGCGCGGCGAACAGCTCAAGCGCACCGTGCAGACCGGCTTCGACCGCGAGACCGGCGAGCCGATCTACGAGGAGGAGCGCCTCGACCTCGCGCCCCTGCCCTTCATCGTCGTCATCATCGACGAGATGGCCGACCTGATGATCGTCGCCGGCAAGGAGATCGAAAGCCTGGTGCAGCGCCTCGCCCAGATGGCCCGCGCCGCCGGCATCCACGTCATCATGGCGACGCAGCGCCCCTCGGTCGACGTCATCACCGGCACGATCAAGGCGAACTTCCCGACCCGCATCTCGTTCCAGGTGACGAGCAAGATCGACAGCCGCACCATCCTCGGCGAGCAGGGCGGCGAGCAGCTGCTCGGCCAGGGCGACATGCTGTTCATGGCGGGCGGCGGGCGCATCCGCCGCATCCACGGCCCCTTCGTCTCGGACGGCGAAGTGGAAGAGGTCGTGCGCCACCTGAAATCGCAGGGCCATCCCGAATATGTCGAGGCGGTCACCGCCGACCCCGACGACGAGGAGGAGGGCGGCGCGGCGCTCGGCCTCGACGACGAGGGCGGCGGCTCGGGCGACCGGCTCTACGACGAGGCCTGCGCCGTGGTGCTGCGCGACCGCAAGGTCTCGACCTCCTACATCCAGCGCCGCCTGCAGATCGGCTACAACCGCGCGGCGCGGATCATCGAGCGCATGGAAGAAGAAGGCCTCGTCACCGCCCCCAACCACCAGGGCAAGCGCGACATCATCCCGGGCGAGTGAGGGGGCTCGTAGGACGGGAAAGAGCTAGCGTGGCACTGCAATCCGACAAGAACTGGGGGAAGAATGCGCGATTTTGCCCACATGTGGTAGCTCGGACTCTTGACGCTTGACTCCTAGCTCCAGCACGGTGTTTTCAGGGGTCGATTCGCGCCTGCATGCCACGCGGGTGCGATTTTTCAGAGGTATATGATGAACGCCGCTCTTCGAGTCCGTAAGGACTGTGATCATGATTCCGAGGCGCGGTTGCACAACATAATCATAGAGAAGTCGTTCAAGCGTGGCTCGTTCACCCTGTCCTCGGGAAAGACCAGCGAACTCTATTTCAATATGAAGCCGACGATTATGGACGCCGAAGGCGCGTACCTCGCGGCCCTCGCATTTTACACACGCGCGAAGGAAGCAGGCGCCTTTGCTGTCGGCGGCCTAGAAATGGGTGCCGTGCCAATTCTAGGAGCGTTGGCCGCTCTGAGTTTTTCACTCGGCCACCCAATTCAGACTTTCTTCGTTCGCAAGAAGCCCAAAGATCATGGCGCGCGTCTGACACTCGAAGGTCTCTCGAAGGCCTCAGATCTGGCCGGGCGCGAGGTCATAATTGCTGACGACGTTACAACCAGCGGGCAGTCAGGCTTCAAGGCTGTGGAAGCGGCTCGGGATGCAGGTGCGATCGTAAACTACGCGATCAGCTTGGTGGATCGAGAAGAAGGCGCAACCGAGTTCTTCGCTTCGCACGGAATCAAACTGATTCCCGTGTTTCGCGCTTCGCAATTTTGAATCCGTCGCTCGACAAACTAGCGGAAAAAATCGCTGCCACCATTTCACGGCAGTCATATGGTGAGCGGTTCTTTCGTGAAGTTTGCGCCTCTTGCCGTGCGCTGATCTCAGAGCAGCCCGGGCCCTTTGCTGTTGGGCTTTTTGTAGCCGCCGAACTCGCAGACACCGCTGCTCATAATGCCGAGCTTGATCCAAGTTATACTCTAGAGTCAGGCTTACCCGTTTCCACCAAGCTCCTTAAGATCGTCCGGGCGTTGGCTGACCCCGTCGATGCGGCATCACTTGTCGATCTCCTATCGTCGTGCGTCACAGGTGAGCTCGCGCGTAGGATGCATTAGTGGCAGCCAAGTGCTTGCTGGATCGATGGTTCGTTCACGGACACTCACAGCCCCGCCATCTCCGGGGCGCGGCCTTGCTTTCGCCCCATCCCCCCGTTAGCTGCGAGCCATGATCGCCCGCCTCCTCGCCGCCCTCGCCGCCGCCCTCGTCCTCGTCGCGCCCGCCTTCGCGGCGCTCGACGCCGCGCAGCAGGCGGAGCTGAAGCGCATCACCGACTACTGGAACACGATCCAGACGGTCGAAGGCCAGTTCTCGCAGGTCGATTCCAATGGCGGCGCCTCGTCCGGCGGCTTCCTCATCAAGAAGCCCGGCCGCTTCCGCTTCGACTACAACCCGCCCGACGAGCTGACCGTGATCGCCGACGGCTACACGGTCGCCGTCGAGGACCGCAAGCTGGAGACCCAGGACCGCTATCCCCTGGTCGAAACCCCGCTCTCCATCCTGGTCGACGAGAACATCACGCTCCAGCGCCCCGACCTTGAGGTGATGGACGTCGAGAAGAAGGACGGCGCGGTCCGCGTGCGGCTGAAATCGCTGAAGGAGGACGCCCAGGGCGAACTTCTCATCGCCTTCACCGAGGCCGACCTGACGCTGCAATACTGGGTGGTGCGCGACCCGCAGGGAATGACGGTGACCGTGCGGGTCAGCGGCGTGAAGCTGCAGGGCGACATTCCCGCCTCCAAATTCTTCATCCGCGAGCCGGAAGAAGACGACGGCCGTTGAGCCGCCCCTCGCCGGGACGATGGCGTCGGCTCATTCCCGTCCTCATGGCCCGGTCTGAGCCGGCAATCCAGCCTGGGTGTCCGCCCGGCCGATTGGACAGCCCCCCACCCCGCCGGGCTAGACTGGCGGGCAGAAGAGGGACCCATGGCCAGCCGCACCGCCGTCGAACTGAAGGAATGGATCAAGGAGCACCGGATCACCGAGGTCGAGTGCCTGGTGCCCGACATGGCGGGCATCCCGCGCGGCAAGATCCTGCCCGCCGGAAAATTCCTCGCCACCATCGACAGCGGCACGCTGCGCCTGCCGGATTCGGTGTTCGGCCAGATGGTCACCGGCGCCCATGCCGAGACCGAGCAGACCACCTACCAGTCGCCCGACATGGTGCTGATGCCGGACGCCGAAACCATCCGCGTCGTGCCCTGGTATCAGGAGCCGACCGCGCAGGTGATCTGCGACTGCTACGACCGCGAGGGACGCCCGGTCCCCGTCGCGCCGCGCCAGGTGCTGAAGAACATCCTCGCCAAATACGCCGCCCGCGACTGGAAGCCGGTCGTCGCGCCGGAGCTGGAATTCTATCTCGCCCAGAAGAACCTCGATCCCGACTATCCGCTGCAGCCGCCCGCCGGAAAGTCCGGCCGCCCGCAGACCGGGCGTCAGGCCTACGGCATCGACGCGGTCAACGAGTTCGATCCGCTGTTCGAGGACGTCTACGATTTCTGCGAGAAGCAGGAGATCTCGATCGACAGCCTGATCCACGAGGAAGGCGTCGCCCAGTGCGAGATCAACTTCAATCACGGCGATCCGCTCGAACTCGCCGACCAGGCCTTCCTCTTCAAGCGCACCGTGCGCCAGGCGGCGATGCGCCACGACATCTACGCGACCTTCATGGCCAAGCCCTACGAGCAGGAACCGGGCTCGGCCATGCACATCCACCAGAGCGTGACCGACGCGCGCGGCAAGAACCTCTTCGCCTCCAAGGCCGGCAAGGACACGCGCCTCTTCCTCGCCTATATCGCCGGGCTTCAGAAGCACCTGCCGGCGGTGATGCCGCTGATCGCGCCTTATGTGAATTCGTATCGCCGCCTGGTGCGGTTCCTGTCGGCCCCGATCAACACCCATTGGGGCCACGAGAACCGCACGGTCGGCCTGCGCATTCCCGAATCCTCGCCGCAGAGCCGGCGGGTCGAGAACCGCGTGCCGGGGGCCGACGCCAATCCCTATCTGGCGCTCGCCGCGACGCTCGCCTGCGGCTATCTCGGCATGGAGGACAACCTCAACCCGACCAAGGCGATGGAAGGCAACGCCTACGCCTCCACCCGCTTCGCCCTGCCGCGCCACCTGCTCGACGCCATCGCCAAGTTCCGCGCCTCCAGCGATCTGCGCGAGATTTTCGGCGACGCCTTCGTCGATCTCTATTCCGACGTGAAGGCGGGCGAGCACGACGCCTACCAGCAGGTGATCAGCCCCTGGGAGCGCCAGCACCTGCTGCTGAACGTCTAGGGCGCGCGCCGGCGCGCCCGGCCGCGAGACCCTTCCTCACGGCCGGGCCCGACCCGGCCGTCACGCGGCGGTGTAGCCGCCGTCGATGACGAGTTCCGATCCGGTCATGAAGCTCGACTCGTCCGAGGCGAGAAAGACGATCCCTTCGGCGATCTCCTTCGGCACGCCCATGCGCCCCAGCGCGTGGCGCGAGATCAGCAACGCCCGCATCTCGTTGCCGTTGCCGGACTCGTGCAGCGCATTGGCGACCATCGGCGTCTCGATATAGCCGGGGTGGACCGAATTGACGCGGATGCCGGCCGGGGCCAGCTCCAGCGCCGCCGCCTTGGTCAGCAGCGTCACCCCGCCCTTCGAGGCGCAATAGGCCGCCGCCCCCGGCTGGCCGACCTTGCCGAGGATCGAGGCAAGATTGATCACCGAGCCGCCGCCGCTCGCCGCCATCGCCGCGCCCGCATGGCGCAGGCCCAGGAACACGCCGTCGAGATTGACCGCGAGCACCGCGCGCCAGGCCTCGAGCGTCGACTCGAACAACGGCACGCCGGCCGCCACGCCCGCATTGTTGACCAGCACGTCAATCCGCCCGAAGCGGGCGAGCGTCGCCGCGACCACGGCCTTCCAGTCGTCCTCGCTGGTGACGTCGTGACTCTGGAACGCGGCCTCCGCGCCCGTCGCCGCGAGCGTCGCGGCGAGGGCCGCGCCCTCCTCCTCCGCCCTGTCGGTCAGCATCACCGAAGCGCCCTCGCGGGCGAGCGCCCGCGCCGTCTCCGCCCCGATTCCCGAGGCCGCGCCCGTCACGATGGCGACCTTGCCCGCGACCCTGCCTGTTTTTCCGCTCATGATGGTCCTCCCGGCCCGAGCGTTTCAGATGGCGGACGGAATGAAAAGACGGGGCGCGCTGGCGTCGCATGGCCGCCTCTGCTTAGCTCCCGGCAACAAGACCGGGAGGGAACCATGTCCGAAACCGTCAATCGCCGCTGGGTGCTGGCCCAGCGCCCCTCCGGCCACCTCAAGGACAGCGATTTCGAGTTCCGGCGCGAGGCCGTCCCGGTCCCCGGCTCCGGCGAATTCGTGGTCCGGGTGACGCATCTCTCCTTCGATCCGACCCAGCGCGGCTGGCTCCAGGCCGACACCTATCTCCCCGCCGTGAAGATCGGCGAGGTCGTGCGGGCCGGAGCGGCGGGCGAGGTGGTCGCCTCGAACAACCCGAAATTTCCCGTCGGCCTCAAGGTCCAGGGCGCGTTCGGCTGGCAGGATTACTGCCTGACCGACGGCGGCGGCTTCTGGCCGGTCGCGCCGCTGCAGGACGGCATCACGCCCGAACAGGCGCTCGGCATTTTCGGCACGACCGGCCTCACCGCCTATTTCGGCCTCACCGACATCGGCAAGCCCAAGGCCGGCGATGTCGTGCTGGTCTCCGGCGCGGCGGGCGCGACCGGATCGGTCGTCGGCCAGATCGCCAAGGCGCTGGGGTGCACCGCCATCGGCATCGCGGGCGGCAAGGCGAAATGCGACTGGGTGGTCGGCACGGCGGGCTTCGACGCCTGCATCGACTACAAGTCGGAACCCGTCGCCCGGCGCATCCGCGAACTCGCCCCCAAAGGCGTCAATGTCGTCTTCGAAAATGTCGGCGGCGCGATCCTCGACGCCGCGCTCGGCAACCTGGCGCAGCGCGCGCGGGTCGTGCTGTGCGGCGGCATCTCCTCCTACAATGCGGCGAGCGCCGACGAGATCGAGGGCCTGAAGAACTACATGGCCCTCACCGTCACGCGCTCGCGCATGGAAGGCTTCATCGTGCTCGACTACGCGCCGCGCTTCGCGGAAGGCGTGAAGGCGCTCGCCGGCTGGATCGCCGAAGGCAGGATCAAGTCGGCCGAGGACGTGCAGACCGGCCTCGAAAACGCGCCCGCGACGCTGCGCCGCCTCTTCGAGGGCAAGAATTTCGGCAAGCAGCTTCTGCGGCTCTAGCGGCAATCGTCCGGGTCGTCGGACTTCACCGCACAGAGGATCAGCGCGCCGCGTTCCGCGCCATAGACCCGCAGCGTCTCGGCCTCGAAATAGGCGAAGGCGGCCTGCGTGTCGGCGATCGCCGCCGCGACCGCGCGCGCGAAATTGCCGTGCGCCGCGCCGCGCGGCGTCTCGCCCGGCCCCGCCGCCCCGGTCGCCCGATCGATCCGCCCGGCATCCTTGTTGAGCGCCGCGTGGCGCACCCGCAGCAGATCCGCGCCGTAGGTGCAGTGGAGGTTTTCCGGCGCGCCCTCGAAACAGCCGCTGATGAGGCCCGCGGGAAAATCCGCACCCGGCCCGGCCGCGGGATCCATCCAGGGGGCCGGTCCCTCATGGCCGAGGCCCGGCGGGTTCTCCGGCCCGCCCTGATCCGCCGCCGCCGCGTCGCTCCAATTGGTGTGGGCATAGAAATCCTGCCCCACATGGAAGGCGAGGCCGAGCGCCTCCAGCACGTCGCATTTCGCCCGGCCGGACGAGCCGTCGAAGACGCAGCCGACATATTCGGGGATCTGGTCGCCGTCGATGGCGCGCGTCCCCTCCGGCACGATCCGCCCGGCCGCCGCCACGGCGTCGCCGAGCGCCTTCAGCTTCCACGCCTTGCAGGCCTCCAGCGCCCGCGACGCCGCGCTCGCGTCCTGCGGATAGCCCGCGACGTCCAGATGATCGCCGCCGTCGCAATGCGCCGCCGCTTCGGTCAGGAGGCCCCGGTCGGGACGGTCGGGCGCGCCGACCGCGCCGAACGTCCCCTTCTTGCCGGCCAGCGCATCCAGCGTCTCGCGCCCGAGTCCCGCCCGCACCAGCGCCGCGCGGGTGATCTCCTCGTGCTCGGTGTGCTGGCCGAGGCCGTCGATCGTGCCGAAGGCGGCGGCCGGCGCCAGTAGCGCGGTCCCAAGGCAGAGGGCGAGGGCGAGACGCTGGACCATGGGCGCATCCTCCGCGAGTTCGCCCGACGCTAGCCTCCGCGCCCGCCCCGCGCCATGCGGCTCTTGCGCCCGCCGGAGCGCCTCTCTAAGCGAAACGCCATGCCCGCGCCGAAGCCGCTCACCCTCGCCACCTGGAACATCAACTCGGTGCGGCTGCGCATGCCGCTGCTCGCCCGCCTGGTCGCCGAGGCGCAGCCGGACGTCATCTGCCTTCAGGAGACCAAGGTCGACGACCCGCTCTTTCCGCACGAGGCGATCGCCGCGCTCGGCTATCCCCATCGCGCCGCCAACGGCCGCAAGGGCTATCACGGCGTCGCTATCCTCTCGCGCGAGCCCTTCGCCAAGGTCGACAAGCACACCTGGTGCGACAAGGACGACGGCCGCCATCTGACCGTCCGCCTCGCCGACGGGCTGGAAATCCAGAACTATTACATCCCGGCCGGCGGCGACGTGCCCGACCCGGCGGTCAACGAGAAGTTCGCCCACAAGCTGCAATTCCTCGACGAGATGGAGGCTCTGTGGCGCAAGCGGCGCGGCAAGGCGCGCGAGCGGGTGATCGTCGTCGGCGACCTCAATGTCGCGCCGCACGAGACCGACGTGTGGAGCCACAAGCAGCTGCTCGATGTCGTCAGCCACACCCCGGCCGAGACCGACCGCTTCAAGGCGATCCTCGCCGGCTGGGACTGGATCGACGTGACGCGCGCCTTCGTGCCGCTGGAGGAGAAGATCTTTTCCTGGTGGAGCTACCGCAATCAGGACTGGAAGCTCTCCGACCGGGGGCGGCGGCTGGACCATGTCTGGGCCAGCCGGGCGCTCGAAGGCCGGATCGGCGCCCACGCCATCCTGCGCGACGCCCGCGACTGGCCGCAGCCGAGCGATCACGTCCCCATCGTGGTGCGCGTCGAGCGGGATTGAGCGCGCCCACTCCGCCGGCGGGATGACGATGCTCAATAGCCGGCGCGGCGCGGCGGGGTAGGGTGTCGAGGCAAGCCATTCGGAGCAATCGATGTACGGCATCCACGAACGCATCCGCCTGCCTGCCCTCGAAGGGCGCATCGGCACGCCGGAAGACGCCGCGGCGCTGATCGGCGGCGGCATGACCATCGGCATGAGCGGCTTCACCCGCGCGGGCGACGCCAAGGCGATCCCGCTCGCCCTCGCCGAACGGGCGAAGCGCGAGCCGTTCAAGATCACGCTGATGACCGGCGCCTCGCTCGGCCACGACATCGACAAGACGCTGACCGAGGCGGGCATCCTCGCCCGCCGCCTGCCCTTCCAGTCCGACGCGACACTGCGCGCGGCGATCAACCGCGGCGAGGTCATGTTCATCGACCAGCACCTCTCCGAGACGGTCGAGCAATTGCGCTCCGGCCAGCTCAGCCCCATCGACTACGCGGTGGTCGAGGCGGTGGCGATCACCGAGAACGGCGGCATCGTGCCGACCACCTCCATCGGCAATTCGGCGAGCTTCGCGATCCTCGCCAAGAAGGTGATCGTCGAGCTCAATCTCAGCCAGCCGCACGAGCTGGAAGGCCTGCACGACATCTACCTGCCGACCCGCCGCCCCTCGCGCGAGCCGATCCCCGTCCTCGCCTGCGACAGCCGCGTCGGCCTGCCCTATATCCCGGTCGATCCCGACAAGATCGCCGCCATCATCGTCACCCAGAAGGAAGACAGCGCCGCCGCCAACGAGCCGCCGGACACGACCACCGACGCGATCGCCCGCCACGTCATCGCGTTCCTCGCGGCCGAAGTGCGCGCCGGCCGCCTCGACATGACGCTGAACCCGCTCCAGGCCGGCATCGGCACCATCGCCAACGCCGTGCTGCACGGGCTTCTGGACAGTCCGTTCCACGATCTGCGCATGTATAGCGAGGTGCTGCAGGACTCGACCTTCGAGCTGTTCGAGGCGGGCAAGCTGACCGTCGCCTCGGCCTCCTCGATCACCCTGAGCGCGGCGCTCGGCACGCGCGTCTTCCCGCATCTCGACCACTACAAGAAGCGGCTGATCCTGCGTCCGCAGGAGATCTCCAACCACCCGGAGGTCATTCGCCGCCTCGGCGTCATCGCCATCAACACCGCGCTCGAATTCGACATCTACGGCAACGTGAACTCGACCCATGTCGGCGGCACGCACATGATGAACGGCATCGGCGGCTCGGGCGACTTCGCCCGCAACGCCTATCTGTCGATCTTCGTCGCCAAGTCGACCGCCAAGGTCGGCGACATCTCGTCGGTCGTGCCGATGGTCTCCCACGTCGATCACACCGAGCACGACGTCGACATTCTGGCGACCGAGCACGGCCTCGCCGATCTGCGCGGCCTCGCGCCGCGCGAGCGCGCCCCGGCGATCATCGCGAACTGCGTCGATCCGGCCTACCGCGACGCGCTGGCGGACTACTACGCCCGCGCCCTCAAAGGCGGCGGCCACACGCCGCACATCCTCGAAGAAGCCTTCGCCTGGCATGTGCGCCGCCGTGACGGCGGCAGCATGAGGCCTCGTTAGGCCTCAAGCGCCGCCAGCCGCGCCCGCGCGTCGCGCAGCTGCACGGTCGTGTCGTCCAGCCGCTCGGCCAGTTCGCGCATCAGCTCCATGGCGAAGGCCGGCTGATCGCGCAGCAGCTGGAAGAAGGCGTCCTTTGAGACCTTCAGCGCGACCAGCGGCGTCGAGGCGACGACCGTCGCGGTGCGCGGCACGTTGCGCAGCACCGCCATCTCGCCGATGAAGGTGTTGCGCGGCACATGGGCGACCACCACGTCGCGCCCGTCCTCGGCCGCCACCACGATGTCGGCCTCGCCCTCCAGCACGATATAGGCGGCGTCGCCCGGCTCGCCCTCGCGGCAGAGCACGCCGCCCTGTGCCAGCTGCACGCGCGTCGAGGTGAAGGCGAGCAGCTTCAGCTTCGCCGAATCCATCATCGCGAAATAGGGAATGCGCCGCAGCGCCTCGACATCCTCGACGATGCTCATCGCGTCCCCATCTCCTCACGCGCCCCCGGCCAGACGTCCGCCCTCGAAGGTCACGAGCGCCTCGAACGCCGCGCCATCCTGACCCGGGGCCAGCGTCCACACAACGCCGCGCCCGGCCCGCGCCGCCAGCACGCGCTTCATGATCTCGGCCTGCGCGTGCGGATCGAGCACCGCCAGCGCGCCGTTGACGACCAGCAGGTCGGGGTCCTTGGCCAGCGCCCGCGCCAGCGCCACGCGCTGACGCTGCGAAGGCGTCAGCCGCTTGCCCGCCGCGCCGCAGGCAAAGCCGAGGCCGATGCGGGCGATGTCGCCCTTCAGCCCCAGTTCCTCGATCACCCCGGCGAGGATCGCCTCGATGCGGGCCTGCGCGTTGGGCGCGCCATAGACGACGCGGCCGAACAGGATGTTGTCCTCCACCGAAGCCGCCTCGTTGTACTGGTCGGCGTCGTAGAAGGCGATTTTCGCCCGCTCGTGCTGCGGCAGGCGCTGATGGAACAGATGGCGCGCGGCCAGCAGCTGGGCGCGCATCGGCTGGTCCAGCAGGCCGAGGCGATGGCGCGCCTCGGAATAGGCGAAGGCGAGGCCAAGCAGCTTGGCGCGCTGGTCCGGCGTCGGCGGCTGCCCGGCTTCGAGCCGCGCCAGCAGCGTCTCGTAATGCGGCAGGTCGGCGGCGGCGATGAACGAATACTGCGCGAAGAACGGATGGTCGGCGGGCAGGCCGCGGAAGATTTCGACCATCGTCTCGGCGATGCCGCGGCCGAGCGCGATCAGCGGCTTGTCGAGGCCGGTATCCTCCAGAAGCTGCGAGACGAGGCGGTTCTGGGCGAGGTTCTGCGGCGCGAAGGTCTGCCCGATGGCGACGCCGAACAGCAGGTTCTGCCCGATCGTCGCCTGCTCGTTGTAATGCGCCTCGTCGAACGGCTCGACCACGTCCTGGTCGCCCGACATCTCGCGCTCCTTGAAGAGACGGCGGGCGGCGAGCAGCCGTTCGGCGACCGCCGGGGCGTCGTCCGGGTCGAAACCGCCCTGCAACCCGAAGCGGAAGATGTCGGCCTCCAGCCCGGCGAGCGCCATGAGCCGCATCAGCGCGGCGTCGACGCCGTCCGGCCCGTCGACGCCGAGCGCCGGGTAGTGCAGCCATTCGGCCTCGGCATCGTAGGGCGCGTTCCCCGCCCGCATGTCCTCGGCCGCCCGCGCCTCGGCGAGCGCCGCCTCGCGGCCGTCGCAGGCGCGCGGCCGGCGCGGCTCGTTGCGCAGGCCATAGAGCAGATTGTCGCGCAGGCTGAGGCCGAACAGATAGGAGTCCTGCCCGACATAGGCGATGCGCCGTCCGGTGATCGACTGCGGCAGCGCCTCGATCGGCTGACCGCCGAGCGTCACCGTCCCCGAGCGCGCCGACACCTGCCGGGCGATCAGCGCCGCCGCCGCTTCCTTGCCGCCGCCGGGCGGCCCGGCGAAGGCGGTGTGGCGGCCGATGGGCAGCGTGAAGCTGACCGCGTCCAGCAGCCGCGCCCCGGTGTCGTCGGCGACGGTCGCGTCGCGCACCTCGATCTCGCCGGTCAGCGGCGGCGGATCGCCGGGCGCATGGGCGGTCTCCTCGATCAGCCGGTCGGCGCGGAACTGCTCGACGACCTGCTCGTATTTGATCTGCGCGTCCTGCTTTTCGAGATACCAGTCGAGCAGTTCCTTGATCGGGCCCGGCAGATCCTTGTAGGCGGCGATGACCGCGACGAGCTGGCCGAGCGAGAGTTCGCCGCGAATGGCGAAATAGCCGCCCACCGCATAGAAGAAGAACGGCGTGACCTGGGCGAGGAAGTTGTTGAGGAACTTCACGAAGAACTTGCGCCGGTAGATCTCGAACCGGATGTCGTAGATCTTGCCCAGCCGCCGCGTGATGTCGGCGCGCTCCCAGTTCGAGGTGTCGTTGGCCTGGATGTCGGCGGCGGCGTCGACGATCTCGCCGACCCGGCCCGACAATTCGCGCGCCGTCAGCTGCCTCAGCCGCCCCAGCGCCAGGATCGGCTTCCGCAGATACGGGATGACGAAGGCCTGGATCGAGACGATCCCGACCGCGATCGCCCCGAGCAGCGGGTTCTGCAGCACGATGAAGACGACGGCGGTCAGCGCCTGACCGCCGAGATAGGCCGGGGTGGCGAAGGCCTCGCCGACGAAGCCGCCCAGCGGCTCGACCTCGTCCTTGACCATCGAGGCGATCTCGGCGGGCTTGGAGCGTTTGAGCCGCGCCGGATAGAAGCGCAGCACCCGGTCGACAAGCTCGTAGCGCAGGCGGCGCAGCAGCCGCTCGCCCATCCGGCCCTTCATCACGTTGATGCGGTATTTGAAAAGCCCGTTGACGCAGACGAGGGCGAGGAAGCTGAACGACAGCGCGAATAGCGCGCTCATCCGGTCGAGATCGACGCCGTCGAGGACGATCGCGCCGCCCAGCCAGTCCGGCAGCGTCAGGCGGAAGAAGGTGCGCGTCGCCCCGTCCTCGAAGCCGCCGCCCTGGATCGGCCCGTTGACGATCAGCTTGGGCAGGTTGAGCGCGAGGAAATAGAACGGCAGCGACAGCACGATGACGCCCAGCACGGCGAGCTGCTCGCCGAGGCTGTGGCGCCAGATATAGGTGAAAAGCCTGCGTTCCATCCGCCCGCCTGGTAGGTAGCCGGAAATAGGCTGGCCCAAGCCTCCAGCGCAAGCCGCAGCCGTCACCCGGCGGCCTGCGGCCGGGCGACGGCGTCGAAGGGCCGGACTACGGCGCCCTGCACGCCTCGATGGCGTCCGCCCAGGAATTGCCGTTCCGATAGAGCTCGTTCTGGAAGCACAGCACGGTCGCGGCGGGGTCCTGCGTACAGGCGCACAGCCGGTCCAGATTGCCCTGCTCCCAGTGACGATAGGCGGGGTCGTCATGCGCCTCGGTCGACCACGGCACCTGGTCCTGAAGCAGCGACTTGCACGTCTCCTCGCTGGCCGGATCGCAATCGGGCCCTGGCGGCGGCTCGGGCTGCGCCTCCGCCGGCGGCGCGGCCGGCTCGGGCGGGGCCGGCGCGACGGTCCCGTCGCGGCACTCCGTCGCCGCCGTCTGCCATTCCTTGCCGGCCTCGATCCCGGCCTGGAAGCAGGCGATGCGTTCGTCGGCATCGGTGGCGCCGGCGCACAGGACGGGCTTGCTCGCCTCTTGCCAATGGGTGTCGCCTTGCTGGTTCCAGGCGACCTGCCCTTCCAGCATGTCCATGCAACGCTGTTCCTCGGACACGGCCGGCGCCGGCTCAGGTTCAGGCGCCGGCTCGGGTTCGGGTTCAAGTCCAGGTTCGGGCTCGGGCGCGGGCTCGGGCGTCGGGCCGGGGGCGGGCGCCGCGGTCTGCCACAGCGGCGTCTCGGGCGGCGGCCAGGTCGGCGTCTGGCTGGGCGCGGGGCCCTGGCCCTGGCGGCAGGCGAAGGTCGCATGCTGGACCGTCGCGCCCTGGATCAGGCTGTCGGCGAAGCACTGGACGCGCGCCGCGGCCTGCCCCACATCGGCCGCGCCCCCGCAGAGCTCCAGCCGTTCCGACTCGTTGATCGGACGGTTGTCTTCCTGCGGGATGCGCTTGTCATACATGTAGCCGTTGCAGGCGATTTCGCCCGGCAGCGTGCCGAGCCGCGTGCCCTTGGGCACATCGGGCAGGCTGCGCTCCCAGACCGCCTTGTCCGGCGGCGGCCAGGTCGGCGCGGGGTCGCCCGAGGCCGGCTGGGGACCTTGGCCGGCGCCGCAGCTCTGCGCCGCGGCGCCCACACCCGTCCCGCCCGCGACGGCCTGGCCGAAGCACCAGATGCGCAAGGCCGCCGCCGCCGTGTCCGGTGCGTCCCGGCACAGGGCCTGGCGCTCGGGCGCTACGATCTGCCGCATGCGGCCGGCGTCGGGGACATAGCGCTTGTCCATGTAGCGGTTGCAGGCGATCTCGCCCGGCAGCGTGCCGAGACTGTCGTCGCCGCCGTTCGGGGCGGGCGGCGGAGGCGCTTCGCCCGCCGCCTCGGCTGCGGCCGCCTTCGTCTTCTCGACATCGGCGCAGTCCAGAACCAGGTTGCGGAATATCTTGACCACCTGAGGTCCGGGCTCGGTGGTGGAGTCCGGCTTGGTGACGGTCCCGCCCGGCTCCGGCGGGCTTGAGGTCTTCAGCTGGAGGTCGCCGCCCAGCGGGAAGGCCTCGCCGTCATTGGCGAAGCCGTTGGCGACGAAGCGCCAGGACGGGCAGGTCAGATCGAACTCCCAGGGCTTGGCCTCGTTGTTCGCCTTGTAGTCGAAGCCGCCGACCGAGGCCGTCTTCGAGCCGTCCGAGCATTCCAGCTGCAGCGAATAGATAAAGCTGTTGGCGTTCCAGTTGGTGAAGATCGCCCGGCCATGGGTGCCGCGGATATGGGTGATCTGGGTGCCGGCGGGGCAGACCAGCGCCGTGGTCGCCGGTCCTTCCGCAGGCGGCCCGCTGAAATCGGGCCGCGCGCCGGTCTTCAGGCCCGCCCAGCCAAGGACATTGTTCGTGGCGACGCAGATGGGAGAGAGTCCCGAAAGCGTCTGCCAGTTGGTTCGATCGGTGCGCACGCTTTCGATCGACGAGAAGAACTGCGTGTCAACCTGCAGACCGACCATGATCTCGTTCGGCTTGCAGACGCTGTGGCTGGCCCATTTGGCGCCATAGATCCAGTCGCCCTCCGAATCGGACCGGGAGTAGCCGTGGTAGAGGGGTTCGACCCAGCTGTTCGACGGGCCGTAGTTCTGCCGCGTGCAGCGTCCGGTGCCGGCGATCGGCAGAAGGCCCAGGACATAGAAGTTGCAGTTATAGCCATCGGCGCATTGCCGGGTCACGCCGTCGCAAAAGGCCCCGTCTCCGCGCGACTGGACGTTGATGCAGATATGCTCGCCCGAGGCGCATTGCATGCCGACATCGCAGTCGTAGCCGGCCGAGCACGCCTCGCCCTCGCCGCGCGGCACATGCAGGCATTTCTGGACGCCCGGGTGGCAGTTGAGGTTCTCGCCGCATTCGATCCCCGCCGCGCAAGGCTCGTCGAACTGGCGGGGGTTGTTGAAGCATTTGAGGACGCCCGGCTGGCAGGAAAGGCCGGGGGCGCAGGACTCCTCCCACAGCAGGCAGCTTTCGCCCCACTGGCGGTCGGCGTGGGCGGAGCCGGCAAGCAGCGCGAGCAGCAGTACCAGCACGAAGCCGGGCGGGGACAAGCGATGCATGAAACCCCCTGCGCTTCCTGGCCGAATTTTCCCTGGTCCACGACGTTCCCACAGGGGCGCTTCCGGGCCAATCGAACTTACGGGCCCTCCTTGCGTCGTATCGACGCTGGCGCGGCGGGCGGCAGGGATCGCGCGGCTTGAAGCGGCTCCGGCCGTCCGCCACACTCCGTGCGAGCGGAGGTAAGGCCGCGCGACAATCGGCCCCAAGCCCATGCCCCCGTCCACGCGCGTCCTGATCTACAGCCATGACAGTTTCGGTCTCGGCCATCTGCGCCGCTGCCGGGCGCTGGGCGGCGCGCTGACCGCGGCGCGGCCGGACCTCAATGTCCTCATCCTCTCCGGCTCGCCGATCATCGGGGCGTTCGAGTTCCCCGAGCGGGTCGATTTCGTCCGCGTCCCCGGCATCATCAAGCTGAAGGACGGGGCCTATGTCCCGCTGAAGCTCCAGGTCGAGGCGGGCGACGCCTTCCGCCTCAGGGCCGAGATCATCGCCCAGGCGGCGATCGCCTTCCGCCCCGATCTGGTGATCGTCGACAAGGAGCCGCTCGGCCTGCGCGGCGAACTGACCCCGGCGCTCGAAGCGTTGAAGGCCGCGGGCGCAAAGCTGGTGCTCGGCCTGCGCGACGTGCTCGACGACGCCGAGGCGCTCGATCAGGAATGGCAGCGCAAGGGCGTCCACCCGGCCCTCGCCGGGCTCTACGACGAAATCTGGATCTATGGCTGCGACGACATCTACGACCCGCTTCAGGGCATCGCGCTGGCCGAGGGGCTGCGCGAGAAGACCCGCTTCACCGGCTATCTCAGACGCGACGCGGCGGGCGGCCGGCCGGTGCTGCGCACCCCCCTGCCCGAACGGCCCTTCGTGCTGGTCACCACCGGCGGCGGCGGCGACGGCGAGGGGCTTATCGACTGGGCGCTCTCGGCCTACGAGCATTTCGGCGACACCCTGCCGCCCGCCCTCTTCGTGCTCGGCCCCTTCATGGAGCCGTCCCGCCAGGAGGAGTTCCTCGCCCGCGCCGCCTATCTGCCGGAAGCGGCGGCGATGGTCTTCGACGCCGAGATGGAGCGCATCGTCGATCGTGCCGCCGGCGTCGTCGCCATGGGCGGCTACAACACGTTCTGCGAGATCCTCTCGTTCGACAAACCGGCGGTCATCGTGCCGCGCGAAAAGCCGCGCCGCGAACAATGGATTCGCGCCCGCCAGGCCGCCGAACTCGGCCTGACGCGGCTGCTGGAGGACCCGGCCGAACATGGCGGCGCGCGCGATCCCGCCGCCATGGCCGCCGCCATAAGCGGGCTTGAGAGCCAGCCCCGGCCCTCCGCCGCGCTGCGGCCGGGGATGATGGACGGGCTGGACGAGGTGGTGCGCCTCGCCGCCCGGCTGCTGCCGTGATCGCCGTCGTCCTCAAGGGCTGGCCGCGCCTCTCGGAGAGCTTCATCGCCCGCGAGCTTCAGGCGCTGGAGGCCCGCGGCCTCGCCCTCGCGCTCTTTTCGCTGCGCCGCCCGACCGACGCGAAGACCCATCCGGCGCACCGGGTGGTCGCCGCCCCGGCCGTCTATCTGCCCGAATATCTGCACGAGGAACCGCTGCGCGTGCTGAAGGCCTGGGCGAAGCTCCGCCGGACGCCCGGCTATCACGCCGCGAAGGCGCTTTTCGCCGTCGACTGGGCGCGCGATCGCAGCCGCAGCCGCCTGCGCCGCTTCGGCCAGGCGCTGGTGCTGGCCGCCGAACTGCCGGCCGGAACGCAGGCGCTCTACGCCCATTTCATCCACACCCCGGCCTCGGTCGCCCGCTATGCGGCGGCGCTGACCGGCCTTCCCTTCGCGGTTTCCGCCCATGCCCGCGACATCTGGACCACGCCGGACTGGGACCTCGCCACCAAGCTCGAAGCCGCGCGCTTCGTCACCACTTGCACCGCCGACGGCCATGCCCGCCTCGCCGCGCTCGGCGGCGGCGCGCGCCTCCATCTCAACCGCCACGGCCTCGACCTCGCCCACTGGCCGCCCAGCCCGCCCCGCCCGCCCCGCGACGGCAGCGACGGCGGCGAATGCGTGACCATCGTCTCCATCGGCCGGGCGGTCGAAAAGAAGGGCTTTGAGACCCTGATCGACGCCCTCGCCCGCCTCGACCGGGGCCTCGCCTGGCGCTTCCTCCATATCGGCGGCGGACCGCTCCTGCCGGCGCTCAAGGCCCGCGCCGAGGCGGCGGAGATCGCCCACCGCATCGTCTGGATGGGGCCCCAGGACGAACAGGGGGTCCATGCCGCCCTCCGCACCGCCGATCTCTTCGCCCTCACCCCCATCGTCGCCGCCGACGGCGACCGCGACGGCCTGCCCAACGTGCTGGTCGAGGCCCAGAGCCAGAGCCTCGCGGTCGTCTCGACCCCGGTCGGCGGCGTCGGCGAGCTGATCGAGGGCGGACGGAACGGCCTCCTCGCGCCGCCCGGCGATGCGGCCGCCGTCGCCGCGGCGCTGGATCGCCTGATCCGCGATCCCGTCCTGCGCGCCGCGATGGGCGAGGAGGGCCGGGCGCGCGTCGCGCGGGATTTCGCCGCCGCGCCGGGGGCCGATGCGATCGCCGCCCTGCTGCGCCGCGCGACGGCCTGAGCCATGACGCGCGCGCTCCTCTATGCCCCGATGAACCCGCCCTCGCCGGGTTCCCCGCCTTCCGGCGACCGCGCGATGAGCGGCCTCCTCGGCCGCGCCCTCGCCCGTCTCGGCTACGCCCCCGAAGCCGCCTCGGCCCTGCGCGCCTATGAGGGCGCCGGAGATGCTGCGCAGCAAAAATCCATCGCCGAATCCGCCTTGGGCGAAGCCGAACGCCTCATCGCCCTCCACCGGAACGCCCCTCCGGCGCTATGGCTCACCTATCTCAACTACTACAAATCGCCCGACTATCTCGGCCCCACCGTCACCGCCGCCCTGAAAATCCCCTATGTGATCGTCGAGGCGAGCTATGCGGCGAAGCGTGCGGCAGGCGATTTTGCTGCACCTCATGCTGCAGCAAAAAAGGCCCTTCAGGCCGCCCACGCCGTCGTCGCCATGACCGCCCATGACGCGGCAGGCCTCGCTGAGATCGTCGCGCCGGAGCGGCTCCACCGGCTCGATCCCTTCATCGACGCCGCCGCCTTCCCGCCGCGCCCCGCCGCGGCCCCTACCCGCAGCCCGGTCATCCTCAGCGCCGCCATGCTGCGGCCCGGCAAGAAGCTCGCCAATTTCCCGCTGATCGCCGCCGCCCTCGCCCGCATCGCCGACCTTCCCTGGATCTACCTCGTCGCCGGCGACGGCCCAGGCCGCGCCGAGGCGGAGGCCGCGTTCAGGGGCTTCCCGCCCGGCCGGGTCGATTTCGCCGGACGCTTCCCGCCCGAGGCGATGTCGCGGCTCTATCGCCGCGCCGACATCTATCTCTGGCCGGGCCTGCGCGAGGCCTATGGCCTCTCCTATCTGGAGGCGCAGGCGAGCGGCGTCCCGGTCGTCGCCTGCGACACCCATGGGGTGCCGGCCGTCGTGCAGCAGGGCCGGGGCGGACTGCTGACCCCGGCGGGCGATCCCGACGGCCTCGCCCGCTCGCTGCGCATCCTCCTCTCCAATCAGCAGACCCGCGCCATCATGGGCGAGGTCGCCGCCGAATTCGTCCATGGCGAGCGCGATCTGCCTCAGGCTGCCGCCCGGCTCGGCGACATTCTGCATCGGGCGAGCGCATGACGATCCTCGCCCTCATCCGCCACGGCGCGACCGCCTGGAACGGCGAGGGCCGCATTCAGGGCCGGGCCGACATCCCGCTGTCGCCCGAAGGCGTCGCGGAACTCGGCGCCCTGCGCCCGCCCGCCGAACTCGGCGGCGCGATCTGGCTGGCGAGCCCGCTCGCCCGCACCCGTCAGACCGCCGCCCTGCTCGGCGGCCCCGGCGCGGCCGTCGAACCGCTACTGATCGAGACCGACTGGGGCGCGTGGGAGGGCCTGACGAGCGCCGTCATCGCCCCGTTGGCGGCCCGCCTCGCGGCGCGCGGCCGCTCCGGCCTCGACCTCGCGCCGCCCCACGGCGAGTCGCCGCGCGACGTGCAGCAAAGGCTCCGCCGCCTTTGCGCCGATCTCGCCCGTTCGGGCCGCCTCCATGTGGGGGTCACGCACAAGGGCGTCATCCGCGCGATGCTCAGCCTGGCGACCGGCTGGGACATGGAGGACAAGCCCCCGGTCAAGCTCGCCTGGCGCGCCGCCCATCTCTTCGCCATCGCGCCGGACGGCGGCGTCAGCCTGATCCGGCCGAACGTCATGCTGGAGCGGCGGACGTGACTGCCCGCGTCCTCTTTCACGTCAATCATCTCTGGGGCGTCGGGCATTTTGCGCGGATCGCCGCCATCGCCAATGCGCTGGTCGAGGCGGGCGGCGCGGCGACCGTGCTCGCCGGCAACGCCGTCCCGCCGGGACGGCTGGACGCCCGCGTCAAACTCGTGGAACTGCCCGTCATCCGCGCCGCCGACCCGACCTATGCCCGGCTCGTCGACGCGGCGGGCGCGCCGGTCTCCGCCGGCCTCTGGGCGCGCCGCGCCCAGCTCATCGACGAGGCCCTCGCGGCCTCGGCCCCGCAGGTGCTAGTCACCGAGACTTTCCCCTTCGGCCGCCGCAAGCTGGCGGCGGAATTGCTGCACCTCGCCGGTGCAGCAAAATCGCAGGGCGCGAAGATCGCCGCCTCGATCCGCGACCTCCCGACCGCCCCGGCCGACGCGCGGCGGCTGGAGGACTGCGCCGGGCGCCTCAGGGCGCATTACGACGCCGTGCTGATCCACGGCGATCCCACGATCGCCGGGCTGAACGAGATCTGGCCGGGCGAAATCCCGGTCCCGGCGCGCTTCACCGGCTATGTGACCGCCGCCATTCCTCCCGCCCCCGAAGCGCGGCGCGGGATCGTCGTCTCGGCGGGCGGCGGCGGCGATGCTGCACCTTTGCTGCAGGCCGCACTCGCCGCGCGGCGCGCCGGATTGCTCGCCGCAGAACCCTGGGTCTTCGTCACCGGCCCCGCCGCCCCGGCGTCCCTGCGCACCGCCCTGTCGGACGCCGCGCCCCCCGGCTGCGCGGTTCTGGGCGCGGTCGCCGATCTCCCGGCCCGAATTTCCCGCGCGCGCCTCGCCATTTCGCGCGGCGGCTACAACACTGTGATCGAGACGCTGGCCGCCGGCACGCCGCTCGTCGTCGTGCCCTTCGCCCCGCCCGGCGAGCCGGAGCAGGCGGCGCGGGCGCAGCATTTCGCCGCAGCCGGCCTGCTGCACGCCGTGGACGAGGCGGCGCTCGATGCGCAAACCCTCGCCGCCGCCTGCGAACGCGCGCTCGCCGCGCCCCCGCCCGATCCGGCGCGGCTCGATTTCGGCGGGGCCGCCCGCAGCGCCGCGCTGCTCGCGGAGTTGGCGGCGGGCGGATAAGGTCGGGCCATGCCGGTGCTCTCCTTCCGCGACGTGACGCTCGACTTCGCCGCCGGCGGCGAGGCCGGCCGGGCGCTCGCCGGCGTGACCTTCGACGTCGGACGCGGCCGCACCACGGCCCTCGTCGGCGAGTCCGGCTCGGGCAAGTCGAGCCTCGCGCTCGCCGCGATGGGCCTGCTGCCGCCGCATGCGCGGCTCTCCGGCTCGATCCTGCTCGACGACGGGCGCGGCCCGGCCGCCGATCTCGCCGCGCTCGATCCGGGCGGTCGTGAATTCCGCCGTGTGCGCGGCGGGCGCATCGGGCTCGTCTTTCAGGAACCGCTCTCGGCCTTCTCGCCGGTCCACACGGTCGGCAGCCAGATCGCCGAAGCCGCGCGGGCGCACGAGAACGTCGGCCGCGCCGCCGCCCGCGCCCGGGCGGTCGAGATCCTGCGCCTCACCGGCTTCGCCGATCCCGAACGCGGCTTCGACGCCTATCCGTTCGAACTTTCGGGCGGGCTGCGCCAGCGGGCGATGATCGCGGCGGCGCTCGCCGCCCGCCCCACAGTCCTCATCGCCGACGAGCCGACGACCGCCCTCGACGTCACCGTGCAGGCGCAGGTCCTGGCGCTGCTCGACCGGCTGAAGGGCGAGCTTGGCCTCTCCATCCTCTTCATCACCCACGATCTCGGCATCGTCGCCTCGATCGCCGACGACCTCGTCGTGCTCTATCGCGGCCGGGTGATGGAGCGCGGCAGCGCCGACGATGTCTTCGGCCGCGCCCGCCATCCCTATTTTCAGGCGCTGAAGGGCGCGAACCCCAGCCTCGCCCGGCGGCAGCAGCGCCTCGCGGTCATCGGCGGCGAGCCGGACGGCGAGGCCGCCGCGCGCTATGCCGAGGCCCCGGCCCGCCGCCGCGACGAAACGGCGGGCGCGCCGCTGATCGCCGTCGAGGCCGTCTCCAAGACCTTCCCGGCGCGGCGCGGAGCGGCTCCCGTTCCGGCGCTCAACACAGTTTCGCTCGCCATCGCGCGGGGCGAGAGCGTCGGCCTCGTCGGCGAGTCCGGTTCGGGCAAATCGACCCTCGCCAAGCTGCTGATGCGGCTGGTGACGCCCGATGCCGGACGCGCGGTCTTTCACGCCCGCGGGGCCGCGCACGACATCCATGCGCTTTCCGGGGCCGATCTCGGCCGCTATCGCCGCCGCGTCGCCTATGTCTTTCAGGACCCCTATGCCGCGCTCAACCCGCGCATGAGCGTACGCGACGCGCTGACCGAGCCCTTCGCCATCCACGGCGTCGCCGACCGCCACGGCCGCGACGTGCGGGCGCGCGAGCTGATCGATCTCGTCGGCCTGCCGCGCAGCGCCCTCGACCGCTATCCGCCCGCCTTTTCCGGCGGCCAGCGCCAGCGCATCGCCATCGCCCGGGCGCTCGCCATGCGACCCGAACTCCTCATCCTCGACGAGCCGACCTCGGCGCTCGACGTCTCGGTGCAGGCGCAGATTCTCAATCTGCTGGCCGATCTGCGCCGGGCGCTCGGCTTCGCCTATCTCTTCATCAGCCACGATCTGGCGGTGGTCGAACATATCGCCGAACGGGTCGCGGTCATGCGCCGGGGGCGGATCGTCGAGGAAGCGCCCGCCGAGCGGCTGTTCCACGCCGCCCGCCATCCCTATACGCAGGCGCTGATCGCCGCCGCGCCGGAGGCCGATCGCGCGGCCCGGCTCGACCTTGCGGCGATCGCCGCGCGGGCCGAGGCCGATGCCGGCGATGGCGGCGCGGTGGAGATGATCGAGATCGAACCGGGGCACCGCGTGGCGGTGCCGGCCGAAGGACGGACCGATGCGGCGGCTGCTTGATTGCCTGATCCTCGCCTGCGCGCTCGCCGGGGCGGCCATCGCCGCCGCGCCCGCGCCGCTCGATCCGCCCGCCCTCGCGGCGGCCGTCGCGGCCGGCGATTTGCCGCCCGCCGCCGCGCGGGTGCCGTCCGATCCGCTGGTCGGCGGCTTCGAGACGCTCGGCCGCACCACCGGCCGCAGCGGCGGCACGCTGCGCACCCTGCTGCCCAAGGACAAGGATGTCCGGCTGCTCAATGTCTGGGGCTATGCCCGGCTCGTCGGCTATGACGAGAATCTCGAACTGAAGCCCGACCTCCTCTCGGCGGTCGAGGTGAGCGAGGGCCGCATCTTCACGCTGCGCCTGCGCAAGGGCCACAAATGGTCCGACGGCGCGCCCTTCACCTCCGAGGACTTCCGCTATTACTGGGAGGACGTCGCCAACAATCCCGAGCTGACCCCGGCGGGCGTGCCGGAGGATCTGCTGGTGGACGGCAAGCCGCCCGCCGTCACCTTCCCGGACGAGACGACCATCGTCTATGCCTGGGACGCGCCCAACCCGCGCTTCCTCGCGCTGCTGGCCGCGGCGCGCGAGCCCTACATCTACCGCCCGGCGCACTACCTCAAACGCTTCCACGCGAAATACGGCGATCCGGCCGAGATCGCCGCCCTCGTCGCCGAGGAAAAAGTCAAGGGCTGGGCGGCGCTGCATAACCGCCGCGACTCGATGTACGACAACGACAATCCGGCCCTGCCCTCGCTGCAGCCCTTCCTGATCGAGCCGGGCGGCGGGCCGCTCTACCGCTTCCGCCGCAATCCCTATTTCCACCGCCTCGACCCTTACGGGATGCAGCTTCCCTATATCGACGCCATCGAGGCGACGGTGGTCGAGCCCGGCCTCATCGGCGCCAAGACGGCGGCGGGCGACAGCGACCTTCAGGCGCGCGGCCTCTCCTTCGCCGATACGGCGGCCTTGAAGGCGGCGCGCGGCTCGGGCGGCTTCCGCGTGCTGCTGTGGCCGGTCACCAAGGGCTCGCAGGTCGCGCTCTATCCCAATCTCACCGCCGCCGACCCCGTCTGGCGGGCGCTGATGCGCGACCGCCGTTTCCGTCAGGCGCTGTCGGCGGCGATCGACCGCGACGACATCAACGCCGCGCTGTTCTTCGGCCTGGCGACCCCCGGCAACAACACCGCGCTGAAGGAAAGCCCGCTCTACGATCCCGCCCGCACCGTGCGCGAGGCGGTCTTCGACCTCGCCAAGGCCGACGCCCTTCTGGACGAGATCGGCCTCACCAGGCGCGGCCCGGACGGGCTTCGCCTCCTGCCCGACGGGCGCAAGCTTGAGATCGTCGTCGAAACCTCCGGCGAGAGCGCCGAAGAAACCGCGGTGCTCGAACTCATCGCCGCCACCTGGAAGAAGGCCGGCATCGGCCTTCTCGTGCGCCCCTACGAGCGCGCCGTGCTGCGCAACCGCGCCTATGCCGGCGAGAGCCAGATGACCGTCTGGTCGGGCTTCGAGAACGGCGTGCCGCGCCCCTCCGCCAGCCCGGAGGAACTCGCGCCCGTCCGGCAGGACATGCTCAGCTGGCCGCGCTGGGGCCAGTATGTCGAGACCAAGGGCCAGTCGGGCGAGGCGGCGGACCTTCCCGAGGCGCAACGCCTGCTCGCCCTCTACGCCGCCTGGGGGGCCAGCGCCGACGACGCCGAACGCGCCCGCATCTGGACCGAGATGCTCGACATCCACGCCAGCGAGCAGTTCACCATCGGCACGGTCTCCGGCGTGCTTCAGCCGGTCGTCGTCTCGAACGCCCTGCGCAACATGCCCGAGACCGGCGTCTTCGGCTGGGACCCCGGCGCGCAGTTCGGCATCTACCGCATCGACGCGCTGTGGCTCGACCGGTGACGGGCCGGTGACGGGATAGACCCATGCTGGGCTACGCCATCCGCCGCATCCTGGCGATGATCCCGGCGCTCGCCGCGATCAGCCTGCTGATCTTCGCGGTCGTCGAGCTGCCGCCCGGCGACTATCTCTCCAACGAGCTGCAGGAACTGCAATCGCAGGGCGAGGGCGCCGGCGCGGCGCGGCTCGCCTTCCTGCGCCAGGAATTCGCCTTCGACCGCCCCTTCATCGAGCGTTACGCGATCTGGGCCGGACTCTGGCCGGGGCCGCACGGCTTCGACGGCCTGCTGCAGGGCGAATGGGGCTGGTCTTTCGTCTACAACAAGCCGGTCGCCGAGGTGCTGGGCGACCGCATCGGCCTGACCGCCCTGCTGAACCTGGCGAGCGTCCTCCTTGTCTATCTCATCGCCTTCCCGATCGGCCTTCTGGCGGCGCGGCGGCCGGGCGGCCTCGTCGACTGGGGCGCGGCGGGGCTTTCCTATCTCGGCCTTGCGATCCCCAGCTTCCTGCTGGCGCTGGTGCTCCTTTCCTTCGCCCATGCATGGTTCGGGCTGACCATCGGCGGCCTCGTCAGCCCGGCCTATCGCGACGCGCCCTGGTCGCCCGCCAAGCTCGCCGACGTCGCCGCCCACCTCGTCGTCCCCGCCCTCGTGATCGCCCTCGGCTCGGCCGGCATCATGATCCGCCGCCTGCGCGCCAATCTGCTCGACGAGGTGAACAAGCCCTATGTCGTCGCCGCCCGGGCGCGCGGCCTCGGCGAGGCGCGGCTGATGACCCGCTACCCGCTGCGCCTCGCCTTCGCGCCCTTCGTCGCCGACATCGGCAATCTCCTGCCCGCGATGGTTTCCGGCTCGGTGATCGTCTCGGTGGTCCTCAACCTTCAGACGGTCGGCCCGGTCCTGCTCGCCGCCTTGCGCGCGCAGGACACCTTCCTCGCCGCCTTCATCCTCGTCTTCACCGCGGCGCTGACGCTCGCCGGCATGCTGATCTCCGACCTGATCCTGGCGCTGCTCGATCCGCGCGTCCGGCTCGGCCAGCGGGCGCGGCTGTGAGCGCCTCGCTCCCCCGCCGCGACGGCGACCCGCCGCACTGGGCGGACGACGCCCCCTTCGCGCCCGGCCCGGAGCCGATCGCGCCCGCAGACGGCGCGGGCGCGGCGCGGCGCTTCTGGCGGCGCTTCCGCCGCCGCCGCCTCGCCCATGCGGCGTTCTGGTGCCTCGCCTTCCTCTATCTGGTGGTCGTGCCCTTCGCCGAGTTCATCGCCCCTTACGGCCGCGACCAGCGCTTCCCCGATTCCGGCCACCACCCGCCGCAACTCGTGCGGCTGTGGGACGGCGGTCCGGCCCGGCCCTTCGTCTATCCGACCACCGGCGCGGTCGATCTCGACGCCATGCGCCGCGTCTATGCCGAAGACCCCACCCGCCCGCAGGCGCTGCGCTTCTTCTGCCCGGGCGAGCCCTATTTCCTCCTCGGCCTCGTCGAGACCCGGACCCGCCTCTTCTGCGCCGCCGAGGGCGGCACGGTCTTCCTCTTCGGCACCGATGGCCTCGGCCGCGACCTCTTCAGCCGCGTCGTCTTCGGGGCGCGCATCTCGCTGACGGTCGGCCTCATCGGCGTCGCCATCAGCTTCGCGCTCGGCGTCTTCTTCGGCAGCCTTGCGGGCTTCTTCGGCGGCTGGACCGACTGGACGATCCTGCGCCTCGTCGAATTGCTGCGCGCTCTGCCCGAACTGCCGCTCTGGCTCGCCCTCTCGGCCGCCATCCCGGCGACCTGGCCGGCCCTCTCGGTGTTCGCCGGGATCACCGTCATTCTGGGGTTGCTCGACTGGCCGGGCCTCGCGCTCGGGGTCCGCGCCAAGGTGATGCAGCTGCGCGAGGAGGAATACGCCGTCGCCGCCGCGATGATGGGGGCCTCGCCCGGACGCATCCTGCTGCGCCACTTGCTGCCCAATTTCTCCAGCCACCTCATCGCCAGCGTCACGCTGGCGATCCCGGCGATGATTCTGGGCGAGACGGCGCTTTCCTTCCTCGGCCTCGGCATCCGCGAGCCGCTGGTCAGCTGGGGCGTCCTCCTGAACGCCGCCCAGGATTTCTCGGCCCTTTCGGTCTATCCGTGGCTGCTGCTGCCGGTCGCCCCGGTGGTTCTCACTGTCTTCGCCTTCAACGTGCTGGGCGACGGCCTGCGCGACGCCGCCGACCCCTATGTCCAGGCCTGACGCGGCGTTCACATCCATGTGACCCCGGTCACGGACTGAAAACCTGCATAAGCCTAGTTTGAGATCGCCCTCCCACCGCCGCCGGGGCCGGCGTTGAAGACAAGCGACATGAACGACATGAGCCAGGCCGGACGCGGCATCGCCGAGACGTTGGGCGTCGGCAAGAAGAAATGGTCCCTGCGCAAGAAGAGCCTCGTATGGCTCGGCGGGCTGGGCGCGGTCGTCCTCGTGCTGTTCTTCCTCTTTTCGGGCGGCGGCGGCGAGGTCGGCTTCAAGAGCGAAGCGGTCAAGCGCGGCCCGCTCTCGGTCAAGGTGACCGCGACCGGCACGCTGCAGCCGATCGACCAGGTCGATGTCGGCGCCGAAGTCTCCGGGCGCGTGGTCGAGGTGAAGGTCGACTTCAACGACGCGGTGAAGGCCGGCGACGTCCTCGCCCAGATCGACACCACCCAGCTCGAAGCCCGCCGCATCCAGACCGAAGCCCAGCTCGCCGCCGCCAAGGCCGGCGTGCGCGAGGCCGAGGCGAGCCTCGCCGACGCCGCCCGCCGTCTCGACCGGCTGAAGGATCTGGCCCGCAACCGCACCGTCAGCCAGCAGGATCTCGACACCGCGCAGTCGAACTACGACCGCGCCGTCGCCTCGGTCGAGGTCGCCAAGGCCCAGGTCGCGCTGCAGGAGGCGGCCCTCAAGGTCGCCGTCAACGACATCGACAAGGCGGTCATCCGCTCGCCGATCGACGGCATCGTGCTCTACCGCTCGGTCGAGCCGGGCCAGACCGTCGCCGCCTCGTTCCAGACGCCGGTGCTCTTCACCCTCGCCTCCGACATCAAGAGCCTGGAGCTGCTCGCCGACATCGACGAGGCCGATGTCGGCCAGGTCGCCGAAGGCCAGAACGCGACCTTCACCGTCGACTCCTTCCCCAACCGCTCGTTCGAGGCGCAGATCCGCTCGCTGCGCAACGCCCCCAAGAAGGCCGACGGCACGTCGGCGGCGGCGGCGCAGGGCGTCGTCGTCTATCAGGCCGAACTCACCGTCAACAACGAGGCGGGCCTGCTCAAGCCCGGCATGACCGCGACCGCCGAGGTCACCGTCAAGACGCTGGAGAGCGCCCTTCTGGTGCCCAATGCGGCGCTGCGCTTCGTGCCGCCCGATGTCGCCATGAAGGAATCGGTCGCCGAGCAGAACGCCGGCGGCGAGCCCGCGCCGCGCGATCCCTCGGCCGGCCGCGTCTTCGTTCAGGAAGGCGGCCTGCCGGTCGAGAAGAAGGTCAAGATCGGCGTCACCGACGGCGCCTTCACCGAGATCGTGGAAGGCGAACTGAAGGAGGGCGACACCGTCCTCACCGACATCGCCCGCGCCGGCTCGGGAGCCCAGTGATCCGCATGAGCGCCGCGACCGCCCCGCTGCTCGCCTTCCGCAACGTCTTCAAGATCTATGGCGAAGGCGACACCGAGGTGCGCGCGCTCAACGGCGTCAATTTCGAGATCCATCCCGGCGAATTCGTCGCCGTGATGGGGGCCTCGGGGTCGGGCAAGTCGACGACGCTCAACATCCTTGGCTGTCTCGACGTGCCCTCGTCGGGCACCTACGACTTCATGGGCGTCGGCGTCGAAACGCTCGACCGCAAGCAGCGCGCGCTGCTGCGGCAGAACTATATCGGCTTCGTCTTCCAGGGCTTCAACCTGCTCAAGCGCACCACGGCGCTGGAGAACGTCGAACTGCCGCTCGTCTATCGCGGCACCCCGGCGCGCGAGCGGCGGCGGCTGTCGGAGGAGGCGCTGCGCCTCGTCGGCCTCGGCGACCGCATGGACCACACCTCGTCCGAGCTTTCCGGCGGCCAGCAGCAGCGCGTCGCCATCGCCCGGGCGCTGGTCACCAGCCCGGCCGTGATGCTGGCCGACGAGCCGACCGGCAATCTCGACAGCCAGCGCACGCACGAGATCATGCGCCTCTTCCGCGACCTCAACGAGAAGCGCGGCATCACCATCATCCTCGTCACCCACGAGGACGACGTCGCCGCCTTCGCCAAGCGCCATATCCGCTTCAAGGACGGCAACATCGCCTATGACGGCCCGCCGGTCGCGGCCCATGCGGGAGCGGCGGCATGATCTTCTCGGCCCTCAGCCTTGCGCTGCGCGAGTTGTGGGCGAACAAGCTGCGCACCTTCCTGACTTGCCTGGGGATGATCATCGGCGTCGGCTCGGTGATCGCGCTCCTGACCATCGGCGCGGGCGTCACCTCCTCGATCAACCGCGAATTCGCCTCGATCGGCCAGAACCTCGTCTGGATCTGGCCGGGCGGCGATCAGCAGCGCGGCCCCTCGCGCGAAGCGAAGCGCTTCACCTGGCACGACCTCGATCTGGTGCGGCGCACCGTGCCCGGCGTCGTTCGCATCGCGCCCTCGGTCGGCGCGGGCCACACCGTGAAGTTCGGCAATCTCGACGTCAACACGACGATCATCGGCACGACGCCGGACTATTTCGACATCCGCCTGTGGACCTTCGCCAGCGGGCGGCCCTTCTCGGACGCCGAATCATCGGCCGGGCGCATGGTCTGCGCGATGGGCCAGACGGTGCGCGACAAGCTCTTCGGCGTCGCCGATCCGGTCGGCCAGCGGGTGCGCATCGACGGCGTCGCCTGCGAGGTCGTCGGCCTCCTCGCGCCCAAGGGCGCGGGCACGTTCGGCCAGGACGAGGACGACCGCATCATTCTGCCGCTGCGCGCCTATCAGCGCCGCTTCACCGGCGACGACTACATCAACACGCTGCAGCTGATGGCCGCCAACAAGGACGACGTGCCGCGCATGATGGAAGGCGCGCGCGCCGTGCTGCGCCAGGCCCGCAACGTGCCCGCCGACAAGCCCGACGACTTCACCATGCAGGACGTCTCCTCGTTCGGCGACGAGGCCAATTCGGTGCTCGGGCTGATGACGCTCTTCGTCGGCGCGGTCGCCTTCATCTCGCTGATCGTCGGCGGCATCGGCATCATGAACATCATGCTGGTCAGCGTCACCGAACGCACCCGCGAGATCGGCATCCGTCTCGCCATCGGCGCGCAGGAGCGCGACGTGATGACCCAGTTCCTGATCGAGGCGATGGCTCTCGCCGTGGTCGGCGGGATCGCCGGCGTGCTCTTCGGCCTCGCCATCGCCTATCTGGTGACCGGCCTGCTCGGCTGGGCCTTCCTGCCCTCCGCGCCGCTGATCCTCGGCGCGACGGTCTTCTCCGGCCTCATCGGCGTCGGCTTCGGCTTCTTCCCGGCCCGCCGCGCGGCGCGGCTCAATCCGATCGAAGCCCTGCGGTTCGAGTGAGGCGGCGATGAACGCGACGACCGTGCGCCTCGCCCTGCGCGAACTCTGGGCGAACAAGATGAGGACCTTCCTCACCTGTCTCGGCATGATCATCGGCATCGGCGCGGTGATCGCGCTGGTGACGGTCGGCAACGGCGTCACGGCGCAGATCACCTCGACGCTGGAATCGCTCGGCAACAACCTCATCTTCGCCTTCCCCGGCGGGCCGGACGGCGGCGGCCGCGGCGACAACTCGCCCTTCGACCAGGACGACGTGGAAGCGATCCGCCGCGGCGTGCCGGGCGTCGTCGACATCACGCCGTCGGCGGCGCAGGGCGTCGAGGCGACCTTCGGCGGCTACAAGGCGGCGACCCAGGCGGAAGGCGGCGAGGCCTCCTATTTCCGCATCGGCCTGTGGAAGATCGCCGAGGGCCGCTTCTTCGGCGAGAGCGAGGCGGGCCGCTCGGTCTGCGTCATCGGCAAGACGGTGCGCGACAAGCTGTTCGCCGGCGGCACGGCGGTGGGGCAGCGCATCCGCCTCGGCCGCGTCCCCTGCGACGTGATCGGCGTGCTGAAGGCCAAGGGCACCTCGATGTTCACCGGCGACCAGGACGATCTCATCGTCATGCCGCTCAAGGCCTTCCAGCGCCGCATCCTGGGCAGCAGCGACCTCTTCAACATCCAGATCTCGGCCGCCACGCGGGCCGACATCCCGCGCGTCATGGAAGGCGTGCGCCAGGCGCTGCGGTCCTCGCGCGGCATCGGGGCGGAGGAGCGCGACAATTTCACCGTGCGCGACCTTCAGGGCTTCGTCGAGCAGGCGCAGAGCATCTTCGGCTACGTCACGCTCTTCGTCAGCGCGGTCGCGGCGATCTCGCTGGTGGTCGGCGGCATCGGCATCATGAACATCATGCTGGTCAGCGTCACCGAGCGCACCCGCGAGATCGGCATCCGCCTCGCCATCGGCGCGCAGGAGCGCGACGTGCTGATGCAGTTCCTGACCGAGGCGATGATCCTTTCCACGCTCGGCGGCCTGCTCGGCATCGCGCTCGGCCTGCTGCTGGCGCTGGCCGGCGTCGGGCTGATCGGCGCACCCTTCCTGCCCTCGCTCGGGGTCATCGTCGGCGCGACCGCGTTCTCGGCCGCCTTCGGCATCGCCTTCGGCTTCTTCCCCGCCCGCCGGGCCGCCAAGCTCAACCCGATCGAAGCCCTGCGCTACGAATAGGGCGGCGCGTCCGCAAGGACGGCGCAGCAAAAAGGCCCCGCCACGGCGGGGCCTTCGATCTTCCTGAGCGGAAAAACCCGTTCCTACTGCGCCTGGCCGACCCGAATCTCGGCGCCGTCGGCGTTCAGCGTGCCGGTATAGGCGGCGAGCCACACGTCGCCCGAACCCATCACCGAAACGTCGGGATTGTTGGCGGTGCCGCCGAAGCGCACGTCGCCCGAGCCGGCGATATCGACCCGGAACGGATCGGCCGTGCCGCTCTCGATATTGACCTCGCCCGACCCGGCGACGTCGATATCGACCTTGCCGTTGACGCTCTCGGCGTTGACCTCGCCCGACCCGGCGATGTCGATCTCCAGCGAGCGGGCGATCTTGGCGAGATAGATTTCCCCGCCGCCCGCGATCTCGACCGCGGCCTCGCCGGCGTCGCCGCTGCGCA
The DNA here is from genome assembly GCA_046348585.1 of Alphaproteobacteria bacterium. GTDB lineage: Bacteria > Pseudomonadota > Alphaproteobacteria > Micropepsales > Micropepsaceae > JADZAI01. The sequence continues at coordinate 19,612 of JAXMDZ010000017.1, read as the reverse complement.
CGCTGCCCGAACCGGCGATCGAGGCTTCCAGGCGGCCGCTCGCCGAGCCGACCGCGATATCGCCCGAGCCGGCGATCGAGACATAGGCGTCGGTGGCCGCGCCGATGCGGGTCTCGCCGCCCGAAGTGTTGAATCGGATTTCGGCGTCGAGATCGCCGATGGTCGCGTCGCCGATGAAGTGATCGACCTTTACGGGCCGCCCGCGCGGCATGGTGACGGTGACCTGGAGATCGCCGGAGTCGGCCGACGACCAGTTCCACATATCGTCCCACCAGTCGCTGTCGATGCCATCCATGGCCATGACCAGCGCGTCGCCCTCGGTCGACAGGCGCACCTTCTGCACCGCCTCCGGCTCGCCCGACAGGCTCACCGAGATCGGACCCGCGCCCGGCGTGGTGGTGATGGTCAGCTCGGCGATCAGCCCGTCGACCTGCAGGCGCTGGGCCTCGAAGCTCTGGGTCAGCGGCGCGTCCTGCGCGGCGGCGACCGAGACGAGCAAGGCGGTGGGCGAAACGGCCAGAATCTGCCTGGTTCTCGTCATGAACTGCTCCGTCGGACTAATCCGCCCCGCCCCAGGCCGATAGAGAAATCTGTCACGGAACGCCGCCCCGCGCCGTGACCCGGATCACACGGGAAGGGATTCAGCCCGGCCGCACCAGGCCCTCGCCGGGCCGGATCGTCATGCCCTCGCGCGCCGCAGCGCAGGGCACCCCCAGCGCCGCCGCCTCGGCGACGCCCTCGGCCTCGATCTCGGCCATCGCCGCGTCGTTGTGCGAGGGGTCGTGGTGGAACGGCACGTAGAGCCCGACGCCGCCCGCCGCCGCCAGCTTCAGCCCGGCCCGCCAGGTGGAATGGCCGAAGCCGCGCCGGCTTTCGTATTCGGCCTCGGTATAGGAGGCGTCGTAGATCATGACGTCCGCCCCGCGCACGAAGTCGGCGAGCGCCGGATCGGGCGCCTCGCCCGTATGCTCCAGATCGGTGAGATAGCAGGCCGCCCGCCCGCCATGCTCGATGCGATAGCCGGTCGCCCCGTTGGGATGGTTGAGCGGGATGGTGCGGATGACGATGCCGGGGGCGGGGGCCAGCGTCTCGCCGCCCTTGAAGTCGCGGAACGCGACATTGGCGCGGAAGATATCCGGCTCGATCGGCAGCACCGGGGCCGACATCAGCGAATGGACGGCGTCGCGCGTGCTCAGCGGCCAGGTCAGGTGCCCGGACCAGATCTCGAAGCGGTTGGCCGGATCGAACAGCGGCTGGAAGAAGGGCAGGCCGCAGATATGGTCGAAATGCGTGTGCGTCAGATAGAGCCCGACATCGAGCGGGGCCTCGGCGGCGATGGCCTCGCCCAGCGGACGGATGCCGGTGCCGCCGTCGAAGATCATCAGCCGCCCGCCGCAGCGCACCTCAAGGCACGAAGTGTTGCCGCCATAGACGGCGTAGTCCGCGCCGCCGCAGGCGATGGAGCCGCGCACGCCCCAGAAGCGGATGAGGAAATCGTCAGCCATGACGCGGTGCCGCCGCCGCCCGGCCGCTCACGGATTGAGCCTGTAGCCGCCGCTCTCGGTCACGATCAGCGCCGCCTTGGCGGGGTCCGGTTCGATCTTCTGGCGCAGGCGATAGATATGGGTCTCCAGCGTGTGCGTGGTGACCGCCGGGTTATAGCCCCAGACCTCGTGCAGCAGCGTCTCGCGGGCGACCGCGCGGCCCTGGCGATAGAGGTATTTGAGGATCGAGGTTTCCTTCTCGGTCAGGCGGATCTTGCGGCCCGCCTCGGTCGCCAGCAGCTTGGCGGCCGGCTTGAAGGTGTAGGGGCCGACCGCGAAGGTCGCGTCCTCGCTCTGCTCGTGGCTGCGCAGATGGGCGCGCACGCGGGCGAGCAGCACGGCGAAGCGGAAGGGCTTGGTGACGTAGTCGTTGGCCCCGGCTTCGAGGCCCTGAACCTGATCGCCTTCCTCGGCCGCGCCGGTCAGCATGACGATCGGGGCCTTGACCCCGGCCTTGCGCATCAGCCGGCAGGCCTCGCGGCCGTCGATATCGGGCAGGCCCACGTCCAGAATGATCAGATCGAAGCCTCCGGCGGCGGCCTGCTCGACCCCGTTCGCCCCGGTCGGGGCCTCGGCGGTCTCGAATTCGCCGGTCAGCACCAGCTGCTCCGCCAGCGCCTGGCGGAGATCCTTGTCGTCATCGACGAGAAGCAGGCGGCGCTTGACGCTCATGCAGACCTTCGGCCGTCGCGGGCCTGCTGGGAAGGCCGCGCCATTGTTCCAGAACCTTCTATCTTATAGGCAAAGCCCCCGGCAAACTGTGACGGGCGCTCCATCGCGGCGCTCCGCCGCCCTTCAGGATTTCGACGTGCGCACCCGTCTCGCCCTTCTCCAGCCCGTCGAACGCGCCGCCGCGGCAATGCGGCGGGGCGAGCCTGTGCTGATCGACGGCGCGGACGGCAGGACCGTGCTCGCCGCCCCGGCCGAAACCATGGGCGCGGACCGTCTGGCGGCGCTCGCCGCCTTCGGCCGCCCGGTCCATGCGGTGCTCACCCATGCCCGCGCCCGCACTCTCAAGATCCGCCTCTACACCGAAGGCGTGGTGGCGCTCGACCTGCCGGATAGCGGGGCGGCCCAGCGGCTGCGGGCGCTGGTCGATCCGACCGCCGATCTCGCCAATCCGCTCGCCGGCCCCTACACGGCGCTGCGCATCGCGCTGCCCGCCGCCTACGAGGCGGGGGTGAAGCTCGCCAAGCTCGCCGGGCTGCTGCCCGCCCTCGCCGCCACCGCGCTCGACCCCGCCGAGGCGCACGCGGTCGAGAGCGCCGAGCGGCTGGAGCGGCTCTCCGCCGCCGCCATCGCCGCCTATGACGAAACCGCCGCCGCCGGACTCAAGGCCGTCACCCATGCGCGGGTGCCGCTGGCCGGGGCCGAGGCGAGCGAGATCTACGCCTTCCGCGCATCCGACGGCGGGCCGGAACATCTCGCCATCCTGATCGGCGACGAGGCGGGCCGCCCGCCCGCCCCGCCCGGCCCGGTCCTCGCCCGGCTTCATTCCGAATGCTTCACCGGCGACCTCATCGGCTCGCTCAAATGCGATTGCGGCGAGCAATTGCGCGGCGCGATCCGCGCCATCGCGGCGGGCGGCGGCGGCGTTCTTCTGTATCTGGCGCAGGAAGGACGCGGCATCGGCCTCATCAACAAGCTGCGCGCCTACCAGCTTCAGGATCAGGGCTTCGACACCATCGAGGCCAATGAGCGGCTCGGCTTCGACGCCGACGAGCGGCTGTTCCGCCCGGCCGCGACCATGCTGGAGATTCTGGGCTTCACCCGCATCCGCCTGCTCACCAACAACCCCGACAAGGTCGCGGGGCTGGAGCGCCACGGCATCCGGATCGAGGAGCGCGTCGCCCACGCCTTCCCCGCCAACCCGCACAACGCCGACTATCTCAACACCAAGAAGACCAAGGCCGGCCACGTCCTCTAAAGCGCCGCCCAGCGCTCCGCACCGCACCCCAACTGTCATGGTCCGCGAAGGCGGACCATCCACGACTTCCTCGCGCGCCTCGCAGCAAATCCCGCAGCAAACCCTGTCCCGGGCGGCAGACTTTGCCGCGCCCCCATCCCTCGCCGCGCTGACGCCGCCCGGAAATCCGCGCCTTTTCTCCGGCACGTCCCTTGCTGCGCCGCAGACGCAATGAACGAGACCACCGCAATCGCCCAGAGCATGGCGCGCCACGAGCGCGTCCTGGCGCGTCTGCGCGAGGCCGGCGCGCCGGTCGCCGAAACCCCGCCCTTCGCGCAGCAGCTCGCGGCGGCCAATCCCCCCGTTCCGATCGCCCCCGCCGCCGCGCCGGACGCCCCGGTCGCCGCCGCCAGCCGCGCCATGCCGGGCCTCGTCGCCGCCGGAGACACGGCCGCCGCCCCGCCGCCGCCCGAAACGCCAGTCGTCTCGGCCCTCCCGGTCGAGCTGAGCGACGGGCAGATGGATGTCCTGCTGCGCAGCCTCGGCGCGACCCCGGCAAATGACGGCGCGGCCGGGTCCGCCCTGCCCGCGGCCCAGCCCGCCGCTTCGGCCTTCGCCCCGCCCGTCACGCCGCCCGCCGCCCGCCCGGCCGTCGAGGCGGCGGCCGAAGTGGCGATGGGCAAAAGCGTCGACCGGGCGGCCGAGCTCTCGCCCGAACAGATGGCCCTGCTGATGCAGAGCTTCGGCATCGACGGCTCCTCGGGCGGCCAGGGCGCGGCGGCGGAAGCGGCCGCCGCCCTGCCCGGACCCCCGGCCTCGGCCGATCTGCGCTTCTATCCGGTCGCGCCGCGCCCGGCCGGCGAGAACGCGGCCGCCGCCGCCACGGCGAGCGACGCCTATCTGCGGACGCTGCGGACCGTGAAGGGCCGGGCCGGGCTCTATGGCGAGTGAGCCGGGCCTCTACGAAGCGGCCTGCGACGGCTTTAACATCGACCCCATGATTCTGACGGTGAGACCCTGGCCGGGCGGCGGCTTCGTGCTGGAGACGAACGGTTTTGCGATGCGCTGCGCCATCGGGCGCGGCGGCATCAAGGCCGACAAGCGCGAGGGCGACGGCGGCACCCCGGCCGGACGCTGGATGCTGCGCGAGGCCTTCTACCGTCCCGACCGGATGCCCGCGCCCGCCACCCGGCTGAAGCTGCGCCCGCTCGACCCGGCCGACGGCTGGTGCGACGCGCCCGGCGATCCCGCCTACAATCGTTTCGTCCGCCTGCCCTATGCGGCGAGCCACGAGGAACTCTGGCGCGACGACGACATCTACGACGTGATCGTGGTGATCGGCTACAACGACGACCCGCCGGTCGCGGGCAAGGGCAGCGCGATCTTCCTGCACATCTCGCGCTCCGACTACAGCCCGACGGCGGGCTGCGTCGCGGTGCAGATGGAAGACATGATGAAGCTGCTGGCGCTGATCGGGCCGGAGACGGCGATGGAGATCGCCGCCGGCTGATCCCTCAGGCCTGAGGCGCGGCGCGATGGCCGAAGATCGCGCTGCCGACCCGCACATGGGTCGCGCCCAGCGCGATCGCCGTCTCGAAATCGCCGCTCATCCCCATCGACAGCTTGGTCAGGCCGTGATCGCGCGCCAGTTCGGCGAGCAGCGCGAAATGGAGCGCCGGTTCCGCATCCTCCGGCGGAATGCACATAAGGCCGCCGACGGTCAGCCCGAGCGCCCGGCATTCGGCGAGGAAGCCGCCGAGCGCGGCCGGCGCGACGCCGCCCTTCTGCGGCTCCTCGCCGGTGTTCACCTGCACGAAAAGCAGCGGCGCGCGCCCCTGCCGCACGATCTCGGCGGCCAGCGCCCTGGCGAGGCTCGTGCGGTCGAGGCTGTGGATCGCATCGAACAGCGCCACCGCCTCGCGCGCCTTGTTCGACTGGAGCTTGCCGATGAGGTGAAGCTCCGTGTCCGGATAGTCGCCTCTGAGCGCCGGCCATTTGGCCTCGGCCTCCTGCACGCGGTTCTCGCCGAAGACGCGCTGACCGGCGGCCAGCACCGGGCGGATCGCCTCCGCCGCGAAAGTCTTGGAGACCGCGACCAGCGTCACCTCGTCCACGGCGCGCGCCGCCGCGCGCGCGGCGGCGGCGATGCGGGCGCGGATCGCGTCGAGGGCGGCGGCGGCGTCGGGCGTTGGCTCGGACATGGGCTTCGCTTATCCGGCTTGCGGCGGCGCGCGCAAGGCGCGACATGACGGCGATGGCCCCAAGGCGCGTGCCCACGCTCTATCTGATGACCGATCCGGCGCGCGGCGACCCGGCGGCGGCGATGCGCGCGCTGCCGCGCGGGGCGGGCGTGATCTTCCGCCACTACGACGCGCCGGACCGCGCCGCGCTCGCCCGCACGCTCCGGCATCTCGCCCGCGCGCGGGGTCTGCTCTTTCTGGTGGCGGGCGATCCGCGCCTCGCCGCGCGCGTCGGGGCGGACGGGTTTCACGCGCCCGAGCGTCTCGTCCACCGCCTCGCGGCGGCGCGGCGTCTGCTCCCCGCAGGCCTCCTCACCGCCGCCGCGCATGGCGCGCCGGGGGTTCTGGCGGCGCGGCGGGCCGGGGCCGACGCGATCCTCATTTCGCCGGTCTTTGCGACCGCCAGCCATCCGGGGGCGCGCGGCCTCGGGCCGGTGCGCTTCGCGGCGCTCGCCAGGGCGGCGGAGGGCCGCGCCGTCGCGCTCGGCGGCATGAACCCGCGAAGCGTCGGCCGCCTCAAGGCCAGCGGAGCCTTGGGCTACGCCGCCATCGCCGCCTTCGCAAAGCCGCCGGTCTGAGGCCGCTTCCGGCGCGCCGGATGCCCCGCGCCCTAGAACCCGAACGAGAACTCGGTGAAGAGAATGTCGGCGTCGAGATCGCCGATATAGGGGCTCCCCGGCAGATCGGCCGGGCGCGTCTCGGCGAGGCCGAGCGGGTTCAGCGCCGCCCCGGCCTCGAAGCCATAGCGCTGGAAGCCCGCCGCGATCTGGATGTCGGGCGTCACCGCATAGGCGGCGGCGATCTGCCAGCCTTCGCCGGTCTGACGCTCGATGCGTCCGCCGACCGCATCCTCGACCGCCACCCTGGCGCGTCCGTGGGCGTAAGTTCGCGCCGATCTTCCAGCTCTCCCATTCGTAGAGCGCGCCGAGCGACCAGATGTCGCTGTCGCTCGCCCCGCCGGTCAGCACCACCGGGGCGTGATCGACGAAACCGCCGCGCGCGTTGGAATGGCGATAGGCGGCGCCGAAGCTGAAGCCGTCCACCTTGAAGCCGGCCGCCGCGCTCCATTCGCTCAAATCCCCCGACCGCCAGGGGCTGGCGAGGGTGATGCTGGCGTCGCGTTCGGCCTCGTTCGCCGCCATCAGATAGGTGAGGCTGGCCCGCACCCGCACTTCGTCGAGATTGCTGTCGTAGTTGAGGCCCGCCTCGAAGATGTCCGACTGCTGGTCGAAATCCGTCGCCGCGGTCTTCACGAAGCCTTCCAGATTGGCCGAGAATTCGGGCGTGTAGGAGACGATCAGCTGCAGGCCGACGAGGCGCGGCGAGCGATAGACGATCTTGGCGCTCTGGTCCGAAGCGTAGGAATCGGTCCGCAGCATCAGCCCCGCCGGGCGGTAATAGTCGCCCGCGCCGTCGGCGACCGGCATCATCAGCGGATTGTCGATCCGCATCGACTTGGTGATCGAGGGCGGGGCCGCCTGGGCGAGCTTGGCCGCCCCGTCCTCGGCCCCGATCTCCAGCCGCCCGAGGCCGTTCTCGGCCCAGAAATAGGCCTTCTCCACCACCAGCGCGTCGTCCGCGCCGCTGGTCGTATTCGAGCGCGCGCCGCTTTGCAGCCTCACCTCGACGCGCCCGCCCAGCTCCGTGCCGTCGTCGAGGATCAGCGAGCCGCGCAGATTGAGCTTGCCGTTGGCGAGGGCGTCGAAGCCCTCCTGATCGGGATCGGCGAACCCGCCGGTGTCCTGGCTCGCGTCGAACAGCGCCGCATCGAAAAAGCCGCTCAGCTCGAACTCGGGCCCCTCGGCCGCCGCCGCGGCGGCGCTGAGGGCGGCGAGGCTGACGCCAAAGACTGCACTGCGGGACATCGTCATCGCTCCTGACCTGCCGCCCTTCATCTGGCGCATAAGCTTAACGCCCGTTTATCGGATCGGTGAGTTTTTTGCGCCGCCGGTCCTCGCCTTGCCGGAAACCGCATGCGCCGCTAAGACCTTGTTTCCCATTTTCAAAGGCGGCCGCCCCCGATGCGCAATGCCCTTTCCCCCCTCCCGGCGTTCCGCGCCGCCGCCTTCGGGCTGGTCCTTCTGGCCGTGCCCGGCCTCGCCGGCTGCGAGACGCTCGGCCTCAGCGAGGGCGAGCCGACGCTGGCGGACATGCCCGCCGACCTCGCGGTCGATGCCTTCCTGTGGCAGGGCGCGCTTGAGACCCTCTCCTTCCTGCCGCCCGGCAGCGCGACGCCCTCGACCGGGCGCATCGAGACCGGCTGGGGCAGCGTTTCGGGCAATGCCGCCGAAGAGGTCCAGGTCACCGTGCAGATCTATCCCGGCCCGATCAGCCCCAATTCGGTGGCGGTCGGGGTTCAGCGCCGGGTGAACGGCGTGCCGGCCGGGGTCGATCCGGCGACCGCGCCGACCGTTCAGGAGGCGATCCTTCTGCGCGCCCGCCAGCTCAAGGCGGCGATCGAGACCGAATAGGCGCGCCCCGCCGGCCGCGCCCGACCATTGACTGCATGAGGCCGCGCCCGCCGAAGGGCGCGCCGGGAACTGCCCCTTGCGATGACCGATACCGATCCGAAACAGCCCGCCCGCTATGACGCCGCCGCGGCCGAGGCGCGCTGGCGCGCCCGCTGGAAGGCCGAGGACGTCTTCCGCGCGAAGATCGACCACTCCCGGCCCAAATACTACGTGCTCGAGATGTTCCCCTACCCGTCGGGGAAGATCCATATCGGCCACGGCCGCAACTACGTCATGGGCGACGTGGTCGCGCGCTTCAAGCGCATGGCCGGCTTCAACGTGCTGCATCCCTTCGGCTGGGACGCCTTCGGCCTGCCGGCCGAGAACGCGGCGGCCGAGCGCGGCATCCACCCCAAGGGCTGGACCTACGACAACATCGCCGCGATGAAGGAGCAGCTCGACCTGCTCGGCCTCTCGCTCGACTGGAGCCGCGAGTTCGCGACCTGCGACCCGGCCTATTACCGCCACCAGCAGCGCATGTTCCTCGATTTCCTGCGGCTCGGCCTCGCCTATCGCAAGGAGAGCGCGGTCAACTGGGACCCCGTCGACATGACGGTGCTCGCCAACGAGCAGGTCATCGACGGCCGCGGCTGGCGCTCGGGCGCGCCGGTCGAGAAGAAGATGCTGACCCAGTGGTTCTTCCGCATCACCGCCTTCGCGGACGAGCTGCTGAACGACCTGAAGACTCTGGACCGCTGGCCGGAGAAGGTCCGCGCCATGCAGGCCAACTGGATCGGCCGCTCCGAGGGCGCGAGCTTCCGCTTCGCGCTCACCGCCTCGCCGGGCGAGGCCGAAACCGTCGAGGTCTATTCGACCCGGCCCGACACGCTTTTCGGCGCGAGCTTCATCGCCATCGCCGCCGACCACCCGCTCGCCCGCGCGGCGGCGAAGACCGATCCCGCCCTCGCCGCCTTCATCGAGGAATGCGGCCGCACCGCCACGACCGAAGCGGCGATCGAGACGGCCGAGAAGCTCGGCTTCGACACCGGCCTGCGCGCCGTCCATCCCTTCGACGCCAACTGGACGCTGCCCGTCTATGTGGCGAACTTCGTGCTGATGGACTACGGCACGGGGGCGATCTTCGGCTGCCCGGCGCATGACGAGCGCGACCTCGAATTCGCCCGCAAATACGGCCTGCCGGTGAAGCCCGTCGTCATCCCGCCGGGCGAGGACGCCGACGCCTTCGTCATCGGGGCCGAGGCCTATACCGGCGAGGGCCGCCTCGCCCATTCCGGCTTCCTCGACGGCCTCGACGCCGTCAGCGCCAAGGCCCGCGCCATCGAGGAACTCGAACGCCTCGGCGTCGGGACCCGCCAGGTGAACTGGCGGCTGCGCGACTGGGGCGTTTCGCGCCAGCGTTACTGGGGCTGCCCGATCCCCATCGTCCACTGCGCCGCCTGCGGCCCGGTGCCGGTGCCGCTCGCCGACCTGCCGGTGACGCTGCCCGAGGATGTGAGCTTCGACGCGCCGGGCAATCCGCTCGACCGCCACCCCACCTGGAAGCATGTGGCCTGTCCGTCCTGCGGGGCCGCCGCGCGGCGCGAGACGGACACGATGGACACCTTCGTCGACTCGTCCTGGTATTTCGCCCGCTTCTGCGACGCGACGCCCGCGGACCAGCCGACCGATCTCGCCGCCACCGATTACTGGCTGCCGGTGGACCAGTATATCGGCGGCATCGAGCACGCGATCCTGCATCTTCTCTATGCCCGCTTCTTCGTGCGGGCGATGAAGGCGGCCGGGCACCTCAACCTCAGCGAGCCGTTCGCCGGCCTCTTCACCCAGGGCATGATCACCCACGAGACCTATCGCGACGCGACCGGCAAATGGCTCGCGCCCGAGGAGATCGAAAAGCGCGACGGCCTCGTCTTCTCGCGCGGCTCGAACGCGCCGGTGACGCTCGGCCCGCCGGAGAAGATGTCGAAGTCGAAGAAGAACGTGGTGCCGCCCGAAGAGATCGCCGTCACCTACGGCGTCGACTGCGCGCGCTGGTTCCTGATGTCGGATTCGCCGCCCGAGCGCGACAGCGAGTGGACGCAGTCCGGCGTCGACGGGGCCGCCCGTCTGGTGCAGCGCATCTGGCGGCTGCTGAACGAGGCGCTGCCGCACCTCGCCCCGATGGGCGCGTCCGCCGAAGGCGCGTCGGGCGCGGCGCTCGATCTGCGCCGCCTCGTCCATCGCACCGTGCACGGCCTGACGCAGGATCTGGAACAGTTCCGATTCAATCGCGGCGTCGCGCGGCTTTACGAGCTGGTGAACGCGCTCGGCGCGTTCGATCCCGAAACGCCCGGCTGCGGCGCGGCGCTGCGCGAGGCTTTTGAAACGCTCGCCCTCGCCGTCGCGCCGATGATGCCGCATCTGGCAGAGGAAGCCTGGGTGCTGCTCGGCCATGACGAGATGATCGTCCATGCCGCCTGGCCCAAGCCCTTGCCCGAACTCGTCGCGCAGGACACCGTCACGCTCGCCGTGCAGATCAACGGCAAGCGCCGCGACGAGATCGCGCTGAAGAAGGATTTGCCCGCCGCCGAGGTCGAAGCGGCGGTCCTCGCCCTCGACGCCGTGCAGCGCGCGCTCGCCGGGGCGAGGCCGAAAAAGGTCATCGTCGTGCCCAACCGTATCGTCAATCTGGTGATGTGATGCGTACACGGACGATTTTCGCCGCCTGCGCCGCGCTCGTGCTGGCGGGGTGCGGCTTTCGTCCGCTCTACGGCACGTCCTCGATCCCCGAGGGCGCGGAATCGGCCTTCGCGACCATCCGCGTCGAGCCGGTCGCCGCCACCAACGACAGCGACCGCATCGGCTATCTCGTCGCCGAGGCGCTGGACCGCACGCTGCACACGCCCGGCCACGACGAGCCGGTCGCCTATGCGCTGGCGCTGAAACTGGCCGACGAGCGGCGCGGCCTCGCCGTCCAGGACGACGCCTCGATCACCCGCTACAATTACCGCCTCGTCGCCGAGTGGACGCTGACCGCGATCGGGGCCGAAACCCCGGCGGTGAGCGGGCGCGCCGAAACGACCGCCTCCTACAACGTGGTCGATTCCCAATATGCGACCCTCGTCGCCCGCAAGGACGCCGAGGACCGCGCCGCCCGCGAGATCGCCGAGCAGATCAAGCTCCGCCTCGCCGTCTCGCTGATCAAGCCGGACTAGGCGGCATGGAGATCAAGGGGCGGTCGATCGAGGGGTTCCTGAAGAAGCCGCCCGCCGCGCTGCGGCTCGCGCTCTTCTACGGCCCCGATCAGGGCATGGCCCGCGAGCGCGCGACGCAGCTCGCCAAGCTGGTGGTCGAAGACCTCGCCGATCCCTTCCGCGTCGCCGACCTCTCCGCCGCCGAGGTCAAGTCCGATCCAGCGCGGCTGGGCGACGAGGCCGCCGCCATCGCCATGCTGGGCGGGCGGCGCGTGGTGCGGCTGCGCGACGCCGACCACGGCCTCGCCAAGGCGATCGAGGCCTTCCTCGAAGACCCGCCGGGCGACGCGCTCGTCGTCGTCGAGGCGGGCGACATCGGCAAGGGGGCGCTCAGCCGGGCGGTCGAGGGCGCGGGCGAGACGGCCGCCGCCATCGCCTGCTATCCCGACGAGGGCGAGGATCTGCGCGCCGTCATCGTCGGCGCGCTGAAGGCCGAGGGCCTCTCGGTCGCGCCGGACGCGCTCGCCGATCTCACCGCGCGGCTCGGCGACGACCGCCGCATGACCCGCGCCGAACTCGCCAAGCTGGCGCTCTACAAGGGGCCGGACGGCGCGCGCTCCGGCGTCGTTTCACGTGAAGACGTCGAGGCGGCGCTCGGCGTCGAAGCCGAGGCGGACCTTTCGGAAATCGTCGATGCCTGCGGCGGCGGCGATCTGGACAGTCTCGACTCCGCCTTCGCCCGCGCGCTCTCCGGCGGCGAGACTTCGCAGGGCGTGCTGCGCATGGTGCTGATGCACATGGAGCGCGTGCATCTGGGGGCCTCTCTGGTCGCCGAAGGCCTGGAGCCGGAGCGGGCGCTGGAGAAGGCGTTTCCGCGCCTCATCTGGAAGCGCAAGGCGGCGGTGCAGCGCCAGTTGCGCGCCTGGTCGCCCGAAACCGCGATGGGGGCGATCGAGCAATTGGCCGAAGCCGAGATCCTCACGCGGCGGACCGAGATCCCGGCCGACGCCGTCACCGGCCGCGCGCTGCTGATGGTCGCCGCCGCCGCCCGCCGCGCCGCCGGACGGCGCGCCTAGAGCCGGCGCGCTTCTAGCCGAGCCGCCGCAGCACCTCGTCGAGCGCGTCGGCGTCGCGATAGACGATGACGACGCGGCCCGAATCCTTGTTCGCGCCGTCCGGCTCGATCGTCACCCGGCAGCCGGTCGCGGCGCTCAGGTCTTTCTCCAGACGCAGCGTATCGACGTCCTTGGGCGCGTGCGCGCCCTTGCGGCCGCCCTTCGCGGGCGCGGCGCGCAGCGAGGTCGCCAGCGCCTCCATCTCGCGCACCGACAGGCCGCGGGCGACCGCCTCGCGGGCGAGCGCCACCGGGTCCTTCGCCGTGATGAGGGCGCGGGCATGGCCGGCCGTCAGCTTGCCGTCCTCGACCAGGCGGCGCACTTCGGCGGGCAGCTGCAACAGGCGCAGCGTGTTGGCGATGTGGCTGCGGCTCTTGCCGACATTCTCGGCGAGCTTGTCCTGGGTGTAGCTGAAGCGGTCGATCAGCGCCTGATAGCCGAGCGCCTCCTCGATCGAGTTGAGCCCCGCCCGCTGGACGTTTTCGACGATGGCGACTTCCAGGCTCTGGTCGTCGGTGAAGTCGCGCACCACGACCGGCACCTCGTGCAGCCCGGCGCGCTGGGCCGACCGCCAGCGCCGCTCGCCGGCGACGATCTGGAAGCGGCCCTGCCCGCGCGGATCGGGGCGCACGACGATGGGCTGGAGAATGCCGTTGGCGCGCACCGACTCGGTCAGTTCGCGCAGATCGGTTTCGTCGAACTGGCGGCGCGGCTGGAACGGGTTGGGGCCGAGCAGGTCGATGGCGACCAGCCGCGCGCCGTTGCCGCGCTGGCCTTGCGTCTCCTGGACCGAGGGCACGTCGCCGAGCAGGGCGCTGAGGCCGCGGCCGAGGCCCCGCGGCGCGGCCGGCTTGGCGGTCGTCATGACGAGTGTTCCTTGTTCTTGAACCGAATCGAGCCGCCCATCACGCCGCCTTCAACGCCCGCTCGCGCTGGATGAGTTCGGAGGCGAGCTGGATATAGGCCTGGCTGCCCGGCGCCTTGATGTCATAGACGATGGCCGGCAGGCCGTGGCTCGGCGCCTCGGACAGGCGCACGTTGCGTGGGATTATAGTCTTATAGACGGTTTCGCCCATATGGGCGCGCACGTCGGCCTCGACCTGCTCGGTCAGGCGGTTGCGCTTGTCGGCCATGGTCAGCACGACGCCCTGGATCTTCAGCGTCGGATTGAGCGAGCCGCGCACCAGTTCGACCGTGCGCTGCAACTGGCTGAGACCTTCCAGCGCGAAGAACTCGCATTGCAGCGGCACCAGCAGCCCGTCGGCGGCGGCGAGCGCGTTCATGGTGAGAAGGTTGAGGCTGGGCGGGCAGTCGATCAGCACATAGGTGAAGGCCGGCCCGCGCGCGCCGAGCGCGGCGAGCGCGTCGCGCAGGCGGAACGAGCGCTGCGGCGCGTCGAACAGCTCGGTCTCCGCGCCCGCCAGGTCGGGGGTCGCGGGCGCGATGAACAGCCGCGGGATCGGCGTCGGCAGGATGGTCTCGGCCAGCGTCGCCTGGCCGATCAGCACGTCATAGGTCGTCGTCAGGCGGCGCGAGCGGTCGATGCCGAGGCCGGTCGAGGCGTTGCCCTGCGGATCGCTGTCGATCAGCAGGACGGTCTCGCCGACCGCCGCGAGCGCGGTGCCGAGATTGATGGCGGTCGTCGTCTTGCCGACGCCGCCCTTCTGGTTGGCGACGGCGAGAATGCGAGGCCGGCTTTCGGGAGCGAAGCTGGTCACGGGCGGCGGCCTTTGGGGGCGAAGGAGTGAACGGCGACGATCGATCCGGCCGGGTCGCTCTGGCTCGGGATCGTGGAGGCCTCGATTGTCCAGGATCGGCGCGCCGCGGTCAATTCGTCCGCCGCCGTCCGGCCCTTGGGAAAGAGACAAATTCCCCCCGGACGGACCAGCCGCGCCGCATAGCCGAGCAGCGTGTCGAGCGGCGCCACGGCCCGCGCCGTCACCACGTCGGCGCGCGAGACGCCGCCGTCCTCGGCCCGGCCGCGCAGCACCCGCACATGGGCGGCGATGCCCATCGCCTCGGCGGCGGCGCGCAGGAAGGCGCATTTCTTCTCGATGGACTCGATGAGGATCGTTTCGAGTCCGACTCGGGGGCCGAGAAGCGCGGCGAGCACGAGTCCCGGAAACCCCGCCCCGCTGCCGATGTCGATCAGCCGCTTCGCCCCCGCCGGCACCAGCGCCGCCAGCTGGGCGCTGTCGAGCATGTGGCGTCGCCACAGATCGGCGAGCGATCCCGGGCTCACCAGATTCATGCGTGCATTCCAGTCGGTCAGGGTCTGCGCATAGATGCGAAGCCGCACCATCGCCGCATCGTCTATCCCCGCAAGCCCCTGAAAAGCCTCGGCGCTCAGGGGCTCAGGCGCTCCGTCTGACATCGCCCCGCCTGACATAGCCCAGCAGCGCCGTCAGCGCCCCCGGGGTCACGCCCTCGGTGCGCGCCGCCTGGCCGAGCGTGGCCGGGCGGGTCGCCGAGAGCTTCTGTTTCACTTCGGTCGAAAGACCGGGGATCGCCGCATAGTCGAGCCCGTCGGGAAGGATCAGGCTCTCGTCGCGGCGGAAGGCGGCGATGTCGGCGTCCTGGCGCTCCAGATAGGCGGCGTAGTGCCCGTCGGTCTCCAGCAGCGCCGCGATCTCCGGCGTGATGGAGCCCAGCTCCTCCGGCCACAGCCGTTTCAGCACGCCCATGTCGATGGCCGGGAAGCGCAGCAGCTCGCGCGCCGTCCGGGTGACGCCGTCCTGCACGATCTCGACCCCCGCCGCCTTCAGCCTAGCGGTGGTGAGGCTTAGCCGGTCGAGCTGCGCCCGCGCCGCCTCCAGCGCCGCCAGCTTGGCGGCGAAGGCCCGGCCCCTCTCCGCGCCAATGCAGCCGAGCTTCAGCCCCAAAGGCGTCAGCCGCTGGTCGGCGGTGTCGGCCCGCAGGCTGAGGCGAAACTCGGCCCGGCTGGTGAACATGCGATAGGGCTCGCTCACCCCGCGCGTCACCAGATCGTCCGCCATCACGCCCGCATAGGCGGTGGCGCGATCGAGGATCAGCGGCGCGCTGCCGCCCGCGAACAGCGCCGCGTTGAGCCCGGCGAGCAGACCTTGGGCCGCCGCTTCCTCATAGCCCGTGGTGCCGTTGATCTGGCCGGCGAGGAAGAGGCCGGGCAGGCGTTTCACGTGAAACGCGGCCGTCAGCTCGCGCGGATCGACGTAATCGTACTCGATGGCATAGCCCGGCCGGACCATCGCCGCCCGCTCCAGCCCCGGAATGGTCGCGAGGAACGCACGCTGCAGCGCCTCCGGCATCGAGGTCGAAATCCCGTTGGGATAGACCGTGTCGTCGTCCAGCCCCTCCGGCTCCAGAAACACCTGGTGGCTCTCGCGCTCGGCGAACCGCACCACCTTGTCCTCGATCGACGGGCAATAGCGCGGCCCGCGCCCGGCGATCTGCCCCGAATAGAGCGGCAGGCTGGAAAGGTTCTCGGTGAGGATGCGGTGCCCCTCGGCCGTCGTCCGGGTGATGCCGCAGGCGACCTGCGGCGTCGTGATCGCCGCCGTCAGGAACGAGAACGGCGCCGGCGTCTCGTCGCCCGGCTGCATCTCCACCGCATCCCAGTCGATGGTCCGTCCGTCGAGCCGCGGCGGCGTCCCGGTCTTGAGCCGCCCCATGGTCAGCCCCAGCCCGCGCAGCGTCCGCGCCAGCCCGATGGACGGCGCATCCCCGACACGGCCGGCCGGGATGCGGGTCTCGCCGATATGGATGAGGCCGTCGAGGAACGTGCCCGTCGTCAGGACCACCGCCCCGGCGCGGACGATCTCGCCCGCCCCCGTCACCACCCCCGCGACCCGGCCGTCCTCGACCAGCAGATCCTCGACCGAGGCTTCGACCACCGTCAGACCGGGCGTCGCCTCCAGCGCCGCCTGCATCGCCTGCCGGTAGAGCTTGCGATCCGCCTGAGCGCGCGGCCCCTGCACCGCCGGCCCCTTGCGCCGGTTGAGCAACCGGAACTGGATGCCCGCCGCATCCGCGACCCGTCCCATCAGCCCGTCCAGCGCGTCCACCTCGCGCACCAGATGCCCCTTGCCGAGCCCGCCGATGGCCGGGTTGCACGACATCTCGCCGATGGTCGCGCGCTTCTGCGTCACCAGCGCCGCGCGCGCGCCGAGCCGGGCCGCGGCGGAAGCGGCCTCCACCCCGGCGTGCCCGCCGCCAATGACCAGAACGTCGAAAACCATGACGCGCCTTAGGACTCGCCGCCGCGCCGAAGTCAAGAATGCGGCACACGTTTCACGTGAAACAGACCGCCAGGACTCGCCGTCCGCGCGGGTGTTTCACGTGGAACAATGGCCCTCACGTTTCACGTGAATCATTTGCCGATGCAGAAGGCCGCGAAAATCCGGTCCAGCACCGCCTCGACATCGAACCGCCCGACGATCCGCGCCAGAGCCCGCAAGGCCAGCCGCACATCCTCGGCGGCGAGGTCTGGCGACGCCGCCTGCGCCCGCTGCAAGGCGGCCCACGCCTCAGCCAGCGCCACGCGATGCCGCGCCCGCGTGATCAGCACCCCCGCGCCCGCCGCCCGGTCGGCGACCCGCGCCCTCAACGCCTCCAGCAAGCCGCCCAAGTCTCCGGTCAGCGCCGATCCTGTCAGCACCACCAGACCGTCCGTCCCCTCAAGATCTCCCGCGGCCACCCCAAGATCGGCCTTGTTGCGGAACACGATATCGCCCGGTCGCGCCAGCCCGTCCGTTTCGAGTCCGACTCGAAGGCCCGAGTCCCGACTCCCTGGCGCGACCACGAAAACCCTGAGATCGGCCTCCGCCGCCCGCGCCCGGGCCCGCCGCACACCCTCCGCCTCGATCGGGTCGTCGCTCGCCCTCAGGCCCGCCGTGTCCGAGAGCACGACGACATAGCCATCCAGCGCCAGCCGCACCTCGACGATATCGCGGGTCGTGCCCGGGATATCCGACACGATCGCCGCCTCGCGCCCCGCCAGGAGGTTCAGCAGGGTCGATTTTCCCACATTTGGTGGCCCGACGATCGCCACCCGCAACCCATCGCGTATGATCTCACCCCGACGACCGTCCGCCAGCAGCCCGGCCATCTCCGCCGCCACCGTCGCCACCGGACCATAGGCCCGCCCCGCGACATCCGCCGGCACGTCCTCCTCGTCGGTGAAGTCGATGGCCGCTTCCAGCCAGGCGAGGGCATCGAGCAGCCGCGCCTGCCAGCCGGCGATCCGCCGCGCCCAGGCGCCGCCCATCTGCTCCAGCGCCTGCAATCGTTGCGAGTCCGAATCGGCTTCGATGAGGTCGGCGAGCCCCTCGGCCCCCGTCAGGTCCATCTTGCCGTTGGCGAAGGCGCGGCGGGTGAACTCTCCCGCCGCCGCGGGCCGCAGCCCCAGTTCCGACAGAACCGCGAACAGCCGCTCCAGCACCGCCGGGCTGCCATGCAGGTGCAGCTCGACCACATCCTCGCCGGTGAAGCTCGCCGGCTCCGGAAAGACCAGCGCCAGCCCGTCGTCCAGCGGTGCGCCGGTCGCCGGATCGCAGAGCCGCGCCCGGTGCGCGACCCGCGGGCGGGCCTCAAGCCCCGGCGCGAGCCGCCCGAGCGCCGCCCGCGCCCCCGGCCCGGAAAGCCGCACCACCGCCACGCCTGCCCGGCCGGGGGCGCTGGCGAGCGCATAGATCGTCTCCGAATCGATCAGGGGAAGGCCTAGTCCTTGGCCGGCTTGCGGCGGCCGGTCGCCATCGAGGCGAGATCGCCGAACATCTTCTGCACCTGCTCCATGCCCTGCGGGGCCAAGCTGAACCAGCTCTTCAGCAGCGCATCGGGATCGACCCTGGCGATGTTCTTCTGCAGCCGCTCCTGAAGGTCCTTCAGGATCGCCTGCTGCATCGGCTCCAGATCCGGCAGCCCCAGAAAGCGCCGCGCTTCTTCCGGCGTCACGTCGACATCGACATGGATCTTCATGCTCTCTCCCCTGCCCGGCGCGACCGGCCGGCCGCCCCATTCTGGACTCGGCTTCGCAAACATGCGAGTCACCCGCCCCTCCGGCGGCCGGAGCCGCCATGACGCCTTCAGCGGCGCCCAAAACGGACGCATTCGAACATGACCGCACTTCCCGCCCGCAACCTGCTCGGCGACGCGACCAGCCCCTACCTGCTCCTGCACAAGGACAATCCGGTCCACTGGCGGCCCTGGAGCCCCGAGGCGCTGGCCGAGGCCAAGGCGCTCGACAAGCCGATCCTGCTCTCGACCGGCTACACCGCCTGCCACTGGTGCCATGTGATGGCGAACGAGTCCTTCGCCGACGCGGCGACCGCCGAGGTGATGAACGCGCATTTCGTCTGCATCAAGGTCGACCGCGAGGAACGCCCCGAGGTCGATCTCACCTACCAGACCGCGCTTCAGGCGCTCGGCCAGCAGGGCGGCTGGCCGCTCACCATGTTCCTCACCCCCGACGGCAAGGCGTTCGGCGGCGGCACCTATTTCCCGGCCGCCGAGTCCAACGGCCGCCCGGCCTTCGCCAAGTTCCTCGCCGACATCCACACCGCCTGGACCGAGCGCCGGGCCGAGATCGAGGAGACCGCCGGCAAGGTCCGCGACGCGCTGGTGCGCCTGTGGGGCACGGACGAGCCGCGCCAGGTCAACCCGGCGATCATCGACGTCGTCTCGCGCCGCCTCACCCAGCGCGTCGACCTCTTCTTCGGCGGCATGGAGGGCGCGCCCAAATTCCCCCAGACCCACGCCCTCACCTTCATCTGGCGAGCCTTCATGCGCACCGCCGCCGCGCCGTTCGGCCAGGCGGTCGGCCTCACCCTCGACAACATGTCCCAGGGCGGCATCTACGATCACCTCGGCGGCGGCTATGCCCGCTACTCGACCGACGAGCGCTGGCTGGTCCCGCATTTCGAGAAGATGCTGCACGACAACGCGTCCATCATCGAACTGCTGACCCTCGTGTGGCAGCACACCCGCTCGCCGCTCTACGCCGCCCGGGTCGACGAGACCGTCGACTGGCTGCTGCGCGAGATGGTCACCCATGACGGCGCCTTCGCCGCCGCGCTCGACTCCGACAGCGAGGGCGAGGAAGGCCGCTTCTACGTCTGGTCGGAAGCCGAGATCGACGAGGTGCTCGGCCCCAACGACGCCCCGCTCTTCAAGCAGGTCTATGGCGTCAC
>JAXMDZ010000016.1:0-63476 GCA_046348585.1 Alphaproteobacteria bacterium | reverse complement strand
TCGATCAGGCCGCTCACTTTGGCGCGGCGGCGAGAAGGTCGCGGAACAGCCGCACCGCGCCTTCGTGGCGCGGCGAGAGCGGCCCCATGGCGAGATCGCCCGCCGCCATGTTGCGCTCCACCGCCTCGCAGATCGCCTTGTCCTCGGCGGTGACGACATCGGACATCGCGAAGGTCGCGGCGTGGTCGGCGTCCGGTTCGGCGAAGACGTAGAGATAGTCGAGCCGGGTACGGGTTTCGCCGAGCGGCCAGATGCGTTCCATCATCATGCCGTCGCGATAGACATTGACGCCGAGATTGGGCCAGGCCCAGGCCCACAGCCCGTCATAGACCGCGTCGGCGGCGCGTTCGGGCCGGAGCGGCGCGTGATGGATCGCCACGCGGTCTTCCAGCGTCACGCGGTAGTCGTCGGAGACGATTTCGGCGTCGAGCGCGGGATGGACGGCCGGGACGTGATAGCCCTCGAGATAATTCTCGACATAGACGCTCCAGCGGCAGGCGACCTCGTGCGTGCGGCGGCCGGCGAAGCGCCAGGATTCCATCGGCACGGCGGCGGCGCGGCGCGCGACCGGCGCGATCCAGGCGTCGAAATCGGGCGCGCCTTCGGCCGGCCCGACGAACACCCAGCCGCGCCACAGCCGCACGGCGAGCGCCGCGAGGCCGAGCGCGCCGGCGTCGAAGCCTTCGGCCGGGCCGAAGCGGGTCGCCGCCTTCAGCCGTCCGTCGAGCGCATAGCGCCAGCCGTGATAGGGACAGACGAGTTCGCGTCCGCACGAGCCCGCGCCGTCGCCGACGAAGGGGCTGAGGCGGTGGCGGCAGGCGTTGCGGAAGGCGCGGATGGTTCCGTCCTCGCCCAGCACGGCGATCAGCGGCCGCCCGGCGACCGTCTCGGCGACGTAATCGCCAGCCTGCGCGAATTGCGAGACATGGGCGAGGCATTGCCAGTTCGCCGCATAGAGAGCCGCCGTCGCCGCGTGCGGGTGCATCAGGCGGCCTTCCGCCTGGCCTCGATCGCGTCCCAGACGAGCGCCGCGATGTCGGGGCCGCCGAAGCGGCGGATTTCCCAGATGCCGGTCGGCGAGGTGACGTTGATCTCGGTCAGGTAGTCGCCGATCACGTCGATGCCGACGAAGATGAGGCCGCGCGCCTTCAGCTCCGGCCCGATGGCGGCGCAGATTTCCTGCTCGCGCGCCGTCAGCTCGGTCGCCTCCGGCCGGCCGCCGACATGCATGTTGGAGCGCGCCTCGCCTTCGGCAGGGACGCGGTTGATCGCCCCGGCCGGAACGCCGTCCACCAGGATGATGCGCTTGTCGCCCTTGCGCACCTCGGGCAGGTATTTCTGGACGATCAGCGGCTCGCGCGAAATCTTCTCGAAGGTTTCGAGCAGCGAGCCGAGATTTTCGTCGCCGGCGCGGATGCGAACACCCCGCCCCGCCATTGCCGTAGAGCAGCTTGACGATGACGTCGCCATGTTCGGCCCGGAAGGCGCGGATCGGCGCGGTCGGTAACGAGGGTGGGCGGAATGAGATCCGGCCAGAGGACCGGGAAGAGCTTTTCGGGCGCGTCGCGCACATGCACCGGATCGTTGACGACGAGCGTTTTGGGGTGAATGCGCTGAAGCACATAGGTCGTCGTCAGATAGGCCATGTCGTAGGGCGAGGTCCTGGCGCAGCAGCACCATGTCCATGTCGGAGAGTTCGACCACCGCTTCAGGCTTGAACGAGTAGTGGTGCCCTTCTCGTGCACCGAGGAGATAGTGGCCGCGCGCAAGGAACACCCGGCCGTCGTCGGTAGAAGTTCTTCGGCTCGTAATGAAGGCGTGTGGCCGCGGTTCTGCGCTTCGAGCGCCAGCGCGAAGGTGGAATCGCCGCCGATGTCGATCGCGTGGATCGGGTCCATCTGGATCGCGGCGGAAAGCGTCATGGGCGTCCTTGGGTGGGGCGGGTTCAGGGCGCACCATCGGTCGCGGCGCGGGGCAATTCAAGCGCCGCCTTGAGGCTCAGGGCGGAAGGCGTCGATCACATGGCGCGGCCAGAAACGCCCCGGCTCCGCCACCATGGCGTCGAAGCGCAGGGCCGAGCCGGCATAGCGCGGGCGGCGCTTGATGTTCCGCCGTGCGGGCGATGCGCTGCTGCTGCCGGGGCGATGGCGCCGATCGCCGCGTCCTCGGTGGCGCGGGCGCATGACCTCGACGAAGACGAGGGTGCGGCCCACTTGCGGGCGATGATGTCGACCTCGCCGAGGCCCGAGGTGCGGGCCGGGCGGAAATTGACCGCCAGCACGCGGTAGAGCTTCCAGCCGCAGCAGCCAGACGGCGCGGCGTTCGGCCGGTGCGGCCGCGGTCGGCGGCGGCGAGCTTGGCGTTGCTAGGCATCGGCTTTCCAGCTCCAGGGCGCGGGCATAGACGGCGCGGCGCGGCAGGCCGAGCGCGCCCGCGACCACTCGGCCGCGTCCTTCACGCGCATGGTGGCGGGGCGCGGCGCAGCGCCGCGTCGAGGTCTTGCGCGCCGGCCAGCGGATCGGCGGCGGCGGAGCGGGGCGACGACGAGGACGATCTCGCCGCGCCTCAAATCCGGCTCGGCGGCGGCGGCCGAGGCGGGGTCGGCGAGCGTGCCGCGCCGCGCCTCCTCGTGGCGCTTGGTAAGTTCGCGGTGAGCACCGCCTGGCGCTCGCCCAGCGCTGGGCATGTCGGCGAGGTTTCCTCGATGCGGTGCGGGAGCCTCGAAGAACGAGCGCGGCGTCGACGGATTTCAGCCCGGCGAGTTCGGCGCGGCGTGCGCCTTCGGCCGGCGGCAGGAAGCCCGCGAAGAGCGTGCGCTTCGCCGCGATCGAGATCGAGAGCGCCGCGGTGGCGCCGAGGCCCCGGGCACCGCGAAGACCTTGTGGCCGGCGGCGGCGGCGGCGGCGACCAGCTCCGCGCCGGGTCGGACACGTGCATGCCGGCGTCGGTCACCAGCGCCACCGCCTCGCCGCGCGCGGGCGAGCGAGTCGCCGGGGTGGCGCGGGCGGCGTTCGGCCCGGTGGGGAGACGGAAAGCGGGTACCGATGCCGTGCAGCGCGAAGAGCTTGGCGGTGACGCGCGTGTCCTCCGCCACCGCGACGGCGGCGCGTCAGCACGTCGCGAGCCCGCAGCGTGAGGTCGCCGGCGTTGCCGATGGGCGTCGCCGTCACGCAAAGGCCGCTTTGCGGGGCTGCCATCGCGGCGGGCGCGTCGCCCTCGTCCGCCGCCGGTGGGTTACTCGGCCGGGCCGCCTTTAACTTCCGCCGCCAATGCGCTTCGGCGCACCAGTTCCACCGACGAGGACATCCGATAGCTCTCCGCACCGTCGCGCTTCCTTCTTCGCCCTGGAGTGGTAGCGGTCTTGGCCGCCGCCTGAAAGCGATCTGTTCGGCGGCGCTGATCGTCGTGGGCGCGTCGCTGCTGTCGGCCTGCCAGATGCCGGGCGAGGACCAGGCGAGGGCACGGTGCTGACCCCGGCGAAGGCGAGGCGCGCGCCGCGCCCCGACGTCAACCCCGATCAGGCCAGGCGGGTGGTGCTTCCAGCACGCCGCGCCGGCCGGGCAACGTCGGCGTAGGGCCGGTGCCATCGCCGTGCTGGTGCCGCAGGCGGGCGCGGCAAGGATCTGGGCAAGCCGCTGGCCGACGCGGCCGAGATGGCGCTGTTCGACACCGGGCGCGGCGACATCACGCTGATCGTCAAGGACACCGGGCGGGGCGCAGCCAACGCCGCCCAGTCGGCGATCGACGAGGGCGCGGAGATGTCCTCGGCCGGTCTTCGCCGACGAGGTCGCCTCGGTGCGGGGCGTCGCGGCGGCGGGCGTGCCGGTCATCACCTTCTCGTCCGACACCTCGGTGGCGGGCGGCGGCGTCTATACGCCTCCTTCCCGCCGGAGGAGGAGATCCGGACGATCGTCAATTACGCGGCTGGGCGCGGCATGGGCCTCTTCGCGGTGATGTCGCCGGGCGGCGCTATGGCCGGCGCGCCTCCAGCGCCTTCGCCCGCGACGTGACGGCGACCGGCGGCCAGGTCGTCGCCAATGCGGCCTACTCGGCCAGCGAGGCCCGGGTATTCCTCGGTGATGGCGCTCGACGGCAAGGTTTCGACGCGATCTTCGTTCCCCGGCGGCGGCGGCGACCTGCGCGGCATCGCGCGCCTCATCGCCTATGGCCCGCCGCCTCCGGCCGCGCCCGCCGCTGACCGACGAGCAGATCGCGGCCGGCGTCGCCCCGCCCCCGCCGCCCCCGCCGCAAGCGCGCGGTGCTGCCCGATCATCCTGCTCGGCACAGGCCTCTGGGACGAGGCTGCGAACGGCGCCGAAGGGGCGCTCGCGCGCGGCGTCTTCGCGGCGCCCGAGCCTTCGACGCGCCAGAGCTTCGGGGCGCGCTTCGGGGAGCATTTCGGCTATCGCCCGCCGCGCGTCGCCAGCCTCGGCTATGACGCGGTGTCGCTGGCGGCGACGCTGTCGACAATCTGCCGGGCCTTCACCAAGGAGGCGTCGCCGATCCCAGCAGCTTCGCGGGCGTGGACGGCATTTCCGCTTCCTGCCGAACGGCACGATCCAGCGGGAGCCTGGCGATCATCGAGGTGACGGGGACGGGCTTTCGGTGGTGCGCGGGCGCCGCGCAGCTTCCAGGAGCCGGGGTCGTAAGCCTGAACGTCCGGTGGGTAGACTTGGTTCGTATCGGCAGATCGATTGTCGAGCCTCAGGCGTAACCTGAATACGAGCGCCTAGTTGAGGCGCCAGTACTCGGCGAGTCGGCCACCCGTCGTGCTGGCGCTGTTGCAGCGTCCGCGGGTCCAGGCCTGTGTCGCAAGAACCTGATTGGTCAGCGCGAAATTCGCCACGCCCGCCCGCGCGGAGAAATATCTCTCCTTTTTCTCGTCAAAGTCAGCGTTGAAGCCTGCGTTCTTGCGTCGTGTCAGCAGAACAAGATTGGCCAACTTGTGGACCCATGCGTCCCGTTCGGCTTCATCGGGAAAGTCCCTGGAGCCACTGACTCGCCCACCGCCGGGTCTGTGGCACATGCCTGACGCTCATGATGTTGCTGCTCATATTGCGCTCCGCCGGCCGCGAGACTTCGCTTCTGGAGCCGCAACAAGAGTGGCAGCCGGATGCGAGTAACGGTGTAAATGTCCCCATTCAGGCAGCGAGCACCTGTTGGCGCTCTTCGCCTTGAGTTGGAGCGGGGATTTCGCATCGAATGGATCGACCTCAGACTGAAGCGCCCCAAGCACTCCCCCATATCGTCGAATTCGGTCCGTTGGCGTACTCCGCATAAGGAACATGCCGTAGGCGAGCCGCTCAAGATCCGAGATTACTCTGAGAACGCCTAGTTCGCCTCGGCAGCTTCGCCAAGAAGACTGATGGCTGGCGGCTGCCAGTCCGTGTTGTCCAGTTCCAGAAAGCGACCTTAGCTGACCGTTAATCGCACCGGCGTGCTGCGGGCTTTCGAAGGCCTGACGTTTACCTCTTCAAAAAGCCCTCGGCATAGGGGCGAAGGTTATCGTCGACAAAACTAGCGGGGCGCCCTTGTAGGGCACGAATTCGCTTAAACTCCGAAATAAGGGTTCCCTGCAGCTTCTGTTTGCGGTGAATCGCGTGATATGCGCGAAGAGCTTCGGAGAACCTCTCGCGACCCAAGCCATCCTCGATGTCCTCCCACTTCCTGGTATAGGCCTCCGTTTGCTGGCGGGATTGCTCCGATGATACCGGCCTTCAGGATGTCAGCCGCCGCGAGGTATACCGAGAGCGTCGCTGAGTTCAGCACCGGAAAATATCCGAGAATACCGATTGCTGGTCTGATGCCGCGACAATAACGAGATAGCACCCGCTGCGACATAGCCGGGACAATTTCTGCCGATCAGGCTCCGGCATTTTCCCAGCTCGTTGCGGAGAAATGTCGTGTTCTCCGTAATTCTCGCCTGCGCATCGCGCAGGCCGGCTGGAGCGCACCGTGACTGTCGCCTTCTCCTCCTGAACGGCCCGACGAAGAAAGTCCTGGTCACGATGTCGCGGTGTCAGCTGAAAGACGCTCTCTGTCCCCAGTGACGGATCGCCTTTCCGGAAGATGAATTCGTCGATTGAGCGCGCCAACGCGTCATCGGTGGCCAAATCGCGCAGCACGCTGAGCAAAATCGTCAGCGTCGTCAGGCGCTGTTGTCCATCGACGACATCCGCTTCGGGCTTTCGGGATCCTTGATCAGCACAACGCTTCCGGCGAAGCATGGACTTGCCTCCCTCACGTCCTGGCGGCGCCCCATGCATTCAGGAGGTCCGACAACAACTCGGCAGTCTGTTCTGTTGGGTTCCGGCTATTAAGACAGGACGGAATTTCTGAATACAAACTTGTCGCAAAAATGCCGCCGACCGGCTTTTTCGCTGGGCTTCGCGGGCGTGGACGGCATTTTCCGCTTCCTGCCGAACGGTACGATCCAGCAGGGCCTGGCGATCATCGAGGTGACGGGGACGGGCTTTTCGGTGGTGCGCGGGGCGCGCGCAGCTTCCAGGGCCGGGATCGTAGAGGGCCGCGCGCGCGCGTTGGCGGGCGAGTTCGGCGGCGAGGGCGTTGAGGACGAGGCGGCCGCGCGGCGTCGCGGCGATGCGAATTCCCGTCCGGGCGATGAGGCCTTCGGCCTCCAGCGCGGCGAGCCGGGCGGCGTCGAGCGCACGGCCGCCAAGGCGTTCGTAGCGGGCGGCGTCGAGGCCTTCGGCGAGGCGCAGCGCCATCACCGAACTCGTCCTCCGCCTGGTCGGCGGCAGCGACCGGATCGGCGGCGACGAGACCACGCCGCGCGCCGCCGCCTTGGCTGCGCCAGCTTTCCGGGTTCTTTTCCGTCGCCGTCGCCAGCAGCGGCCACCCAGCTCAGGATGCGGCCATGGGCGCCGGGGCCGACGCCCAGAGCAGCGCCATAACGCCAATAGACGAGATTGTGCCGCGACTGCGATCCCGGACGTGCGTGGTTGGAAATCTCGTAGGCGGGCAGGCCGTGGGCCTCGGTCAGGGCCTGCGTGATCTCATGAGCGCGCGGCTTCCTCGGCCTCGGGCACGACGAGTTCGCCGGCGGCGTGCAGGAGGGCGAGAACCGTGCCTTCCTCGATGGTGAGCTGGTAGAGCGAGAGATGATCGGCGGCGAAGGCGAGCGCCTCGGTCAGCTCCGCCTCCCAGGCCGCCGCGCTCTGCCCGGCCGCGCATAAGATGAGATCGAACGAGGCGCGGAAACGTCGCGCGGGCGAGCGCGAAGGCGGCGCAGGCTTCCGCCGCGCGCTGTGCCAGCGTCGAGCGCGCCTTGAGGTCGGCGTCGTTCAGCGCCTGAAGCCCGACCGAGACGCGGTTGACGCCGGCGGCGCGATAATCGGCGAAGCGACCGGCATCGGCGCTGGTCGGGTTGGCTTCAGCGTGGATCTCGATGTCGGGGGCGAAGGCAAAGAGCTTCGCCGCCGCGTCGATGACGCGCCCGACCGCCGCGCCCGGCATCAGCGAGGGCGTGCCGCCGCCGAAGAAGATCGAGGCGAGCATGGGCCGCGCGTCGAGCCTTGCGGCCAGCGTCTCCATCTCGCGGACCAGCGCGCCGGCATAGTCCAGCGCATCGACGCCGCCGGGGCGGACATGGAGTTGAAGTCGCAATAGGGACACTTGGCGGCGCAGAACGGCCAGTGCGCATAGAGCGCAAAGCCCCTTCGGGCGCGGCTTCAGCCACCGAACGAGGCCGCGAGGAGCTGCGCAAACGCTTTGGCGCGGTGGCTGATGCGGTGCTTTTCGTCCGGGTCCATCTCGCCGAAGGTCTGCGCGCCGCCGTGCGGCAGCAGGATCGGGTCGTAGCCGAAGCCCCGCGTGCCGCGCGGCGGGAAGACGACATGGCCGTCGAAGCGGCCCTCGAAGGTCTCGCAATGCCCGTCCGGGAAGGCGAGGGAGAGGGCGCAGACGAAATGCGCGGGCGAGGTGTCGAGGCCCTTGTCCGCCAGCTCGCGCCGGATGCGCTCCATCGCCACGCCGAAATCCTTGCCCTCGCCCGCCCAGCGCGCCGAGTAGATGCCGGGCCGGCCGTCCAGCGCCTCGACGCAGAGGCCGGAATCGTCGGCAAGGGCGCAGACCCCGCTCGAAGCGCCGCCGCCCGCGCCTTCAGTTCGGCGTTGGCGGCGAAGGTGAGGCCGGTTTCTTCCGGTTCGGGAGGTTGGAGATCGCCGGCCGAGACGAGATCGTCCGTATAGGGATGAAACAGCGCCTCTTAGCTCGCGCAGCTTGCCGGGATTGTGCGTGGCGACGACGAGCCGCCCGCCCGGAAAGCGGCGATGGCCGCCTGGCGTGAGGCCGAGCGCCGCCTTCTGCGCGGCGACGAGTTCGGCGACGCCCTTGCGGGCGAGGCCCATCAGCTTGAGGAACATTTCCTCGCTGAAGGCTCCTTCGGCCGTGCCCTGATCTCGACGATGCCGCCCGCGCCGGTCAGCACGAAATTGGCGTCGGTTTCGGCCCGCGAATCCTCCTCGTAGTCGAGGTCGAGCACCGCGACGCCGTTGTAGATGCCGCAGGAGATCGCCGCGAGATGGCCGGTCAGGGGGATCTGCTTGATCGCGCCGATCTTCTGCATCCGCGCGAAGCACTGGTGGAGCGCCACATAGGCCCCGGTGATCGCCGCCGTGCGGGTGCCGCCATCGGCCTGGATGACGTCGCAATCGACCTGGATCTGGCGCTCGCCGAAACCGGTGAGATTGGTGACGGCGCGCAGCGAGCGGCCGATAAGCCGTTGAATCTCCTGCGTCCGCCCGCTCTGCTTGCCCTGCGAGGCCTCGCGCCGCATGCGCTCGTGGGTGGAGCGCGGGAGCATCCCGTATTCGGCCGTCACCCAGCCCTTGCCGGTGTTGCGCAGGAAGGGCGGCACGCCCTCGTCGAGGCTGGCGGTGACGAGCACATGGGTGTCGCCGAAGCGGGCGAGGCAGGAGCCTTCGGCGTGCTTGGAATAGCCGGGTTCGAGGCTGATGGTCCGCAATTGGTCGGGGGCGCGCCCGGATGGCCGCATGGCAATGCCTCGCTTCTTCGCTTCGGTCCCCTTGAACGGGGGTATCGGGGGGGCTACCTACCGCTCTCCCCCGGCTCCGCGCAATCGCCGATGTCCGCACCCACGCACCGCCCAGACCCGCTCCTCGGCCTCAGCCCCTCTTCCGCCGCCGCCTCGCTGGCGGACCGGTCGCGGGAGATATTCCGGCGGATCGTGGAGACCTATCTGGACACCGGCGAGCCGGTCGGCTCGCGGACGCTGTCGCAGCGGCTGCCGATGACGCTTTCGCCGGCCTCCATCCGCAACGTCATGGCCGATCTGGAGCAGGCCGGGCTGATCGCCGCCCCCCATACCAGCGCCGGGCGGGTGCCGACCCAGCTGGGCCTGCGCTTCTTCGTGGACGGCCTGCTGGAGGTGGGGGCGCTGTCGGAGGACGAGCGCCGGGCCATCGAGGCGCAGGTCGCGGGCTCGGCCCGCGACGTCGGCGCGCTGCTGGGCGAGGCGACGGCGCTGCTGTCGGGCCTGTCGCATTGCGCGGGCCTGGTGGTGACGCCGACCCGCGAGCGGACGCTGCGCCATGTCGAATTCGTCGCGGCGGGTCCGGGGCGGGTGCTGGTGGTGCTGGTCTGCGAGGACGGCTCGGTCGAGAACCGGCTGATCGAGGCGCCACTGGGGCTGCCGGCCTCGGCCCTCGTCGAGGCGACCAATTTCCTGTCGCACCGGCTGCGCGGGCGGACGCTCGACGACGTGCGCGGGGCGATCCGGGCGGAACTGGAGGAGCGGCGCGCCGAACTCGACGCGCTCGCCGCGCGGGTGGTGGAAGCGGGCCTCGCCGAATGGGGCGGCGGCGACGCGGCGGCAGGGCGCTCGCTGATCGTGCGCGGCCAGGCCCGGCTGCTGGACGACGTGACGGCGGCCGAGGACCTGGAGCGCATCCGCCTGCTCTTCGACGATCTGGAGCGCAAGCAGGACGTGATCCAGCTTCTGGACCTCGCGCGCCAGGGCGACGGGGTTTCGATCTTCATCGGCGCGGAAAGCAAGCTGTTCTCGCTGTCGGGCTCGTCGGTGATCGTCTCGCCCTATCGCGACGCCCATGACCGGATCGTCGGGGCGATCGGGGTGATCGGCCCGACCCGGCTGAATTATGCCCGCATCATCCCGATGGTGGACTATACAGCCCGCATGCTCAGCCGCCTGATCGGCGCGCCGGGGGGCTGAAGACGACATGGAAGAGGACATGACCGAGCAGAACGACGAGACCCCGATCGACGAACAGACCATCGCCGCCGGGGTGCTGGCCGAAATGCAGGCCGAGATCGACCGGCTGAACGAGGACCGCCTGCGGGCGCTCGCCGAGGCCGAGAACGCGCGCAAGCGCGCCGAGAAGGCGGTGCAGGACGAGCGCGCCTATGGCAGCGCCAAATTCGCCCGCGACATGCTGTCGGTCGCCGACAATCTGCGCCGGGCGATCGACGCCGCGCAGGGGGCCAAGGACGATCCGGCGGCGGCGGCGATCCTGACCGGCGTGGAGCTGACCGAGAAGGAACTGCTCGCCGCGCTGGAGCGCAACGGCGTCAAGCGGCTGGAGCCCAAGGGGCAGAAATTCGACCCCAATTTCCATCAGGCGATCGCCGAGGTGCCCGGCACCGGCGCGCCGCACGGCACGGTCGTGGACGTGGTGCAGGCCGGTTACGTCATCGCCGACCGGCTGCTCAGGGCGGCGATGGTGGTGGTCGCCAAGGGCGAGCCGGCCCGCCCCGCCGACCCCGGCGCCTCGATCGACACCAGGGCCTGAGCGGCCCCCGCCAGGTAAAGGCGGGATTAACGACGCCGTTCAATGTCGAGCGGACCGCCTAACCCGGACGAAAACCCCTTCGCGTAAGGTGGCTTTCAAGTCTGGGGGGACGGCGTTCGTGACCGCAAGTTTGACCGATACCGATCGCCGGGCGCTGGAGCAGGCGCGGCTGGATCTCGTCGCCGACGCCATGGCCTATGGCCGCCTGCAGACGCCGCTGTGGTCGGCGCTGACGGTGATCTGCTTCTCAGGGATCGTGCCGGGCCTTTCGGGCGGCCTGGACGCCATGCTCGGCTTCTGGCTCGTGGCGCAGTGCGCGGCGGGCTATGTGCTCCATCTCGCCTACGAATACTGGCCGCGCGGCCGCGCCGTGGGGCCGTTCGGGATCAGCCGGCGCTTCGCCTATGCGGCGGCCTATGCGGTGGCCGGTCTCGGCTGGGGCCTGATGCCGGCCGCGACGCTGACGGCGGACAATCTGATGGCGCTCAGCCTGACGGCGGTGACGCTGATCGGCGTGCTCGCGGTCTACAGCTCGCGCATCACGCCTTCGACGGAAGTCTATCTGACCGCGGTGACCGCCTTCATGATCGCCTCGGCCCCCGCCTTCGCGCTGTGCGGCGGCGACAACGGACTCTATGTCGCCTTCATCGGGCCGGTCTGGGTGGCGATGGGCGCGGCCCCGGCCCTGAAACTGTCGCGGCGCATCGGCGACATGATCGAGACGCGCTTCCAGAACGAGGCGCTGCTCGCCGAGCACGAACGCTCGCGCGTCGCGGCCGAGGAAGCGAACCGGGCGAAGTCCAACTTCCTCGCCAATATCAGCCACGAGCTACGCACCCCGCTCAACGCCATCATCGGCTTCTCCGACGTGATGCGCGAGGGCCTCTTCGGCCGCCTCGACGCGCGCTACCAGTCCTATGCGGAGGACATCCACGGCTCGGGCGAGCATCTTCTGTCGCTGATCAACGATCTGCTCGACATCGCCAAGATCGAGGCCGGGCGCATGGCGATCGTGCCGGAAGCCTTCTCGCCCGCCGACGAGGTGCAGCAGGTCGCCCGGCTGATCGGCCCCAAGGCGCGCGAGAAGCGCCAGAGTGTCGTGCTGTCGCTGGAGCGCGCGCCGGCCGAGATGCTGGCCGACATGCGCGCCTTCAAGCAGATCGCCCTCAACATCGCCGGCAACGCGGTAAAGTTCACCCAGGCCGGCGGGGCGATCGAGATCGGCGTGCGCGACGAGAACGGCGACGCCGTGCTGTGGGTGCGCGACAACGGCCCCGGCATTCCGGCCGACCGGATCGCGGCGCTGTTCAAGCCGTTCGAGCGGGTGGACAACGCCTATTCGGGCGCGGCCGGGGGCACCGGGCTCGGCCTGTCGCTGGTGAAGGCGCTGGCCGGGCTGCATGGCGGCACGGTGACGCTGGAGAGCGAGGTCGGCGACGGCACGCTGGTCAGCGTGCGCTTCCCCGGCGCCTCGCGCGCCGCCCCGCAGGCGCTCGCCGCCTGAGCGCGATCAGAGCGATCCCGCGCCGAACGTGTCGCAGGCGTTGATCGCGCCCGACTGGAAGCCGGTGCGGAACCAGCGCTGGCGCTGTTCGGCGCTGCCGTGGGTGAAGGAATCGGGTTCGACATAGCCGCGGGCGCGGCGCTGGATCGTGTCGTCGCCGACCGCCGAGGCGGCCCGCAGCGCCTCGTCGAGATCGCCGGGTTCGAGCACGTCGAGCTTGTTCTGCGCGTAGTTCGCCCAGACCCCCGCGAAGCAGTCGGCCTGGAGTTCGAGGCGGACCGAAAGGGCGTTCGCTTCTTCCTCCGAGACGCTCTGGCGCTGGCGCTGGACCTCGGACGAGATGCCGAGCAGCGTCTGGATGTGGTGGCCGACCTCGTGGGCGATGACATAGGCCTGGGCGAAGTCGCCCGCCGCCTGGAAGCGCGTCGCCAGTTCGGAGAAGAAGTCGAGGTCGATGTAAACCTTCTGGTCGCCGGGGCAGTAGAACGGCCCCATCGCCGCCTGGCCGATGCCGCAGGCGGTCTGGGTCTGGCCGGTGAAGAGGACGAGGGTCGGTTCCTCGTAGCGCCGCCCGGCCTTGGCGAAGATCTCGCCCCACACCTCCTCGGTGTCGGCGAAGACGACCCGGGCGAACTCCGCCTCCTTCTCCTGCGCGGCGCTGACCGGGCCGCTCTGTTCGATCGCCGCGCCGCCATAGCCGCCGAGGCTGCCGCCGCCCCCGCCCATCATGCCGCCGAGCAGCGCCAGCGGATTAACGCCGAAGACGAACCAGGCGATCGCCCCGACGATGACGATGGTCCACAGGCTGAAGCCGCCGCCGCGGCCGGAGCCGCCCATCGGAATGCCCGAGGCGCCGGGGCCGCGCCGGCCGAAAAGGTCGCCGAGCCCGCCGCCGAGGCCGCCCCCGCCAAGACCGCCGCCGCTTCCGCGCCGATCCTCGACATTGGAGCTTTGACGCCGCCCTTCCCACTTCATCGCACACCCGGTCCCGGCCTGTTGTCCAAGGGCCAGTCTAGTGGAGAAGGCCGGGCGCGCGAAGAGGCCGGGCCGGGCGTCAGTCCGGCGTCCGGACCGAGAACCAGACCGCGCCGTCCATGCCGCGCCCGGCGCAGACCATGGTGACGTTCTTGAAGGCCTTGCCGCGATCGCAGGACGGGCCGGCGGAGAACTGGCCGTTGCCGATCGGCTCGAAGCTCGTGGTCCAGCCCGAGCCGACCAGATAGGTCGCCGACATCATCGCGCTGTCCTTCGCCACCACGAAGACGTCGGCGAGCATGCCGTCGGGCGAACTGCGCGCCAGAACGCTCGCCGGGTGGTCGGTGCCGGGGTTGATGTCGATGGTCTGCGAGGTGAACTGGAGGATGGAATCGGCCGCCTCGGAGCCCCAGATCATCGCATGGCCGCCCTTGGAGCGGCGGACGACGCAGGCGAACTGGTAGGCGGTCACCGGGCCGCCTTCGAGCTGTTCGGTGTTGCCGGCGAGCGGCGCGCAGGAAACCAGCGCCTGCGTGCCGGGGAAAAGCTTGCCGTCGCCCCGGAAGGTGTTCCAGTCCTGCCAGCCGCCGATCGCCTGGTCCCAGGCGCGGATGGCGAGCAGCCCGTCGGTCGCGATGCCGAACACCCGGCGATTGTCCTCGCCGGCCGCGAACGCCGAGACATTGGTCGTCAGCGTGCCGCCGAGGCCGAACCAGTCGCCCCAGCGGCCGTCGATGCGGTCGATCTGCGAGACGCCGTTCTCGGCGTTCCTGACATAGCACTCGACCACGTTGGGGATCGGTTCGAGGCAGGCGGGCGATGAGGTCAGGAGCCCGCCGGCCCGTTCCCAGCCCCGCCAGTCGCTGCCGCCGTTCTTCGAGACGGTCCACCACAGCGCATCGTCGGCGCCGCGCGCCATGATGTAGATGTGCTTGTTGGCGGTGATGACGACCGACGGCTCGCCGGTGATCTGCGACTCGCCGGCCAGCTGCCATTCGCTCCAGCCGGCCGAGGCGGCGGGCGCGAGCGAGACGGCCGCGGCGGCGGCCAGGAGGAAGGACCTGAATGGCATGGAAAAATATCTCCCCGAGGCCCCCCGGCCATAAGCGGGAGGCTGCCGTATCCAAACTGAACCCGGATTGAATGGAACCCCGCCGGGGTGCGGCACCGCGACGCTGGCGAACGGGCGGGTTTCGGCGGGTTTCCGGCCGGACGGACCGGGCGGGGGCGGGCGGCGGCGGGTGCGGGATTCTGCCAAGCGCTTCCTTGCAGGGCCGATTCCCATCCCCATATACCCAGCCGACGCGGGGTTATTCCCGTCCGTTCGCACGGAAAACCCGGACAGGGCTTGGATTTCCGCCCGGTTGACGGCATATCCCCCGCGCAAGTGTACCACCCCCAAGGGGATGGACGACCGTGGCGCTTCTCGATGAAGGCCTGACGATCCGTCCGCCGCAAAATGAGGATGAGCGACTGATATGGCCAAAGTGATCGGTATCGACCTCGGCACCACGAATTCGTGCGTCGCGGTCATGGAGGGCGGCAAGCCCAAGGTCATCGAGAACGCCGAAGGCGCGCGCACGACGCCCTCGATCGTCGCGTTCACCGACGACGGCGAGCGTCTGGTCGGCCAGGCCGCCAAGCGCCAGGCGGTGACCAACCCGACCTACACCTATCACGCGATCAAGCGCCTGGTCGGCCGCCGCTTCGACGACAAGATGGTGCAGAAGGACATCGGCCTGATGCCCTACAAGATCGTCAAGTCGGAGACGGGCGACGCCTGGGTCGAAGGCCGCGACGCCAAGAAATACAGCCCCTCGGAAGTGTCCGCCTTCATCCTGCAGAAGATGAAGGACACCGCCGAATCCTATCTCGGCGAGAAGGTGACGCAGGCCGTCATCACCGTGCCCGCCTATTTCAACGACGCCCAGCGCCAGGCGACCAAGGACGCCGGCAAGATCGCCGGCCTCGAAGTGCTGCGCATCATCAACGAGCCGACCGCCGCGGCGCTCGCCTACGGCCTCGACAAGTCGAAGACCGGCACGGTCGCGGTCTATGACCTCGGCGGCGGCACGTTCGACATCTCGGTGCTGGAGATCGGCGACGGCGTCTTCGAGGTGAAGTCGACCAACGGCGACACGTTCCTGGGCGGCGAGGACTTCGACATGCGCCTCGTCGACTACCTCGCCGACGAGTTCAAGAAGGAGCAGACCGTCGATCTGCGCAAGGACAAGCTGGCGCTCCAGCGCCTGAAGGAAGCGGCCGAAAAGGCGAAGATCGAGCTGTCGTCCTCGACGCAGACCGAGATCAACCTGCCCTACATCACCGCCGACGCGTCCGGCCCCAAGCACCTCAACCTCAAGCTCACCCGCGCCAAGCTGGAGAGCCTGGTCGACGACCTCGTCCAGCGCACCCTGCCCGCCTGCAAGCAGGCGCTGAAGGACGCGGGCGTTTCGGCCTCCGACATCGACGAGGTCGTGCTGGTCGGCGGCATGACGCGCATGCCCAAGATCCAGGAGATCGTGAAGCAGTTCTTCGGCAAGGAGCCCCACAAGGGCGTCAACCCGGACGAAGTCGTCGCCATCGGCGCGGCGATCCAGGCCGGCGTGCTGAAGGGCGAGGTGAAGGACGTCCTGCTGCTCGACGTGACCCCGCTGTCGCTGGGCATCGAGACGCTGGGCGGCGTCTTCACCCGCCTGATCGAGCGCAACACCACGATCCCGACCAAGAAGAGCCAGGTCTTCTCCACCGCCGAGGACAATCAGGGCGCGGTGACGATCCGCGTCTTCCAGGGCGAGCGCGAGATGGCGGCCGACAACAAGCTGCTCGGCCAGTTCGACCTGATGGGCATTCCCCCCGCCCCGCGCGGCATGCCCCAGATCGAGGTCACCTTCGACATCGACGCCAACGGCATCGTGCACGTGACGGCGAAGGACAAGGCGACCGGCAAGGAACAGCAGATCAAGATCCAGGCCTCGGGCGGCCTCAGCGACGCCGACATCGAGAAGATGGTGAAGGACGCCGAAGCCCACGCCGCCGAGGACAAGCAGCGCAAGGAGCTGGCCGAGGCCCGCAACCATGCCGACGCGATGGTCCACCAGACCGAGAAGCATCTCGCCGAGTTCGGCGAGAAGGTCTCGGCCGCCGACAAGCAGGCCGTCGAGCAGGCGCTCGACGCGCTGAAGGACGCGCTGAAGGGCGAGGACGCCTCCGACATCCAGCAGAAGACGCAGGCCCTGATGCAGGCGTCGATGAAGCTCGGCGAGGCGATGTACAAGGCGCAGGCCGAAGCCGGCGAAGGCGCCGCGCCCGGCGGCGAGACGCCGGCCGGCGACGATGTGGTCGACGCCGAATTCGAGGACGTCGACGACAAGAAGAACCAGGGCTGACGAAACGGGGGAGCCGCCGCAGGGCGGCTCCCTCCTTCGCTGGGGGAGTTGAGCCTTGGGCGCCAAACGCTGCTATTACGAAGTGCTGGGCGTCGCCAAGACCGCGACCGCCGATCAGCTGAAATCCGCCTATCGCAAGCTGGCGATGCAGTTCCACCCGGACCGCAACGCCGACGACAGCGACGCGGAGAAGAAATTCAAGGAAGTCGGCGAGGCCTACGAGATCCTCAAGGACGACCAGCGCCGCGCCGCCTATGACCGCTTCGGCCATGCCGCGTTCGAGAACGGCGGCGGCGGGCGCGGCCAGCGCGGCGGTTTCGATTTCTCGTCCGCCTTCACCGACGTCTTCGACGATCTGTTCGGCGAGTTCATGGGCCGTGGGCGCGGCGGCCAGGGCGGCCAGCGCGCGGCCCGCGGGCAGGATCTGCGCTTCGATCTGGAGCTGACGCTGGAAGAGGCGTTCTCCGGCAAGGACGCGACGATCGAAGTGCCGAGCGCGCAGACCTGCGAGGTCTGCGAGGGATCGGGCGCCGAGGCCGGGGCGCAGCCCGTCGCCTGCGGCACTTGCCAGGGTCACGGCAAGGTGCGCGCCGCGCAGGGCTTCTTCACCATCGAGCGCACCTGCCCGGCCTGCAACGGCGCGGGGCGGATCATCAAGAATCCCTGCAAGAGCTGCGGCGGCATGGGCCGGGTGCGCAAGGAGCGCACGCTTTCGGTGCGCATTCCCAAGGGCGTCGAGGACGGCACGCGGATGCGGCTCGCCGGCGAAGGCGAGGCGGGGTTGCGCGGCGGCCCCAACGGCGATCTCTACATCTTCCTGTCGATCGCCCCGCACGCGATCTTTAAGCGCGAAGGTTCGGACCTGTTCTGCCGCGTGCCGGTGCCGTTCACCACGGCGGCGCTGGGCGGGTCGATCGAGGTGCCGACCATCGACGGCGGCAAGGCCAAGGTGACGCTGCCCGAGGGCACGCAGACCGGACGGCAGTTCCGCGTGCGCCACAAGGGCATGCCGGGCCTGCGCGGCGACGGCACCGGCGATCTCTATGTCGAGTGCGCGATCGAGACGCCGGTCCACCTGACCAAGAAGCAGAAGGAGTTGCTGCGCCAGTTCGACGCGGCGGCGACCGAGGCCAACCAGCCCGAGACGCACGGCTTCTTCGCCAGGGTCAAGGAGTTCTGGAGCGGCGCGGCGAAGGAGTAGCGCCGCCGCCCCGACGGACCGGCACCTTTCCAAGCGGGCGCGGCGGGGCTAACCCATGGGGGTCGCCATTCCCCGGAGGGTCACGCCGATGAACGTCGCCGACGCGGTGAGGAACCGCATCTCCACCCGCGCCTATCTGGACAAGCCCGTCGGCGAGGCCGATCTGAGGGCGCTGCTGGAGGTCGCGCGCTGGTCGCCATCGGGCGGCAATTGCCAGCCCTGGCATATCTACGCGCTGTCGGGCGCTTCGATGGCCCGCTTCCGCGCCGAACTGGGCGAGGCGATGGCCGCGAACCCGATGGGCGAGGAGCCGGAGTTCCACATCTATCCGCCCGGCATCAAGGAGCCCTATCGCACGCGCCGCTTCCGCTGCGGCGAGGCGCTCTATGCGGCGATCGGGATTCCGCGCGAGGACAAAGGCGGGCGGTTGATGCAGCTCGCCAGGAACTACGATTTCTTCGGCGCGCCGGCCGCCTTCTTCTTCGCCATCGACCGCCAGATGGGGCCGGGCCAGTGGGCGCATATGGGCATGCTGATGCAGACCATCGCGCTCGTCGCCGAGGAGAAGGGGCTCGCCACCTGCATGCAGGAAGCCTGGGCGCGCCAGCACGGCTTCGTGCGGCGCTTCTTCGGCGTGCCGGACGAGTTGCAGCTCTATTGTGGCCTGGCGGTCGGGTATGCCGATGCCGCCGCGCCGATCAACGGCTGGCGCACCGAGCGCGCCGGGGTCGACGAGATCGCCACCTTCTTCAGCTGAGGCCGGCGCGGCGCGCCGCACCGCAAACGACAAGGGCCGGGATCGCTCCCGGCCCTTTCGCGTTTGCGCCCCTGCGGCGTCAGTGCATCGCGTCTTCCGGCTCGGCGGCGGTGACGCCGTGCAGGTGCGGACGGCCGCGGCGCGGGATCAGCGTATCCAGCGTCACCGCCATGGCGGGCAGCACCGTCACCGCGTTGATCATGTTGATGAGGAACATGAAGGTCAGCAGCATGCCCATGTCGGCCTGGAACTTGAGGTCCGAGAACGACCAGGTCGAGACGCCGACCGCCAGCGTGATCGCCGTGAAGACGACCGCCATGCCGGTCTTGTCCATCGTCTTCTTGTAGGCGGTGGTGATGTCGTCGCCTTCGGCGAGGAAGTGCTGGAGACGGTCGTAGATGTAGAAGGCGTAGTCGACGCCGATACCGACCGCGAGCACCATCACCGGCAGCGTCGAGACCTTCAGGCCGATGCCCATGACATACATGAACCAGTAGCCGAAGAAGGTCGCGAAGGTGAGCGGCACCGTGCAGCACAGCGTCGCGCGCCAGTCGAAGAAGGTGAAGATCACGAGCAGGATGATCACCGCGTAGACGATGAGCGTCATCGGCAGTTCCTGTTCGTGGATCTCCTCGTTCACCGCCGCCGCGATGCCGGAATTGCCGGCCGCGAGGCGGATATAGAGCGAGGGCTCGACGCCGGAGATTTCGATCTCCGTCGCCTTGGCGACGTCCTGGCCGGCGAGCGCCTTCTTCACCTGGTCGGAGATCGGCTGCACCTCGCCCGGCTTGCCGAGCTTCAGCGGCACCGCGCCGGTGAAGATCTGCTTGCGGTGGCCGATGTCGCCGCCTTCGTGCGAGGTGATCTCGAAAGCCGTCGCGGCGGAGACGTCCTTGCCCGCGAAGGCCGACATGACGTCGACCGGCAC
Organism: Alphaproteobacteria bacterium; assembly: GCA_046348585.1. Taxonomy (GTDB): domain Bacteria; phylum Pseudomonadota; class Alphaproteobacteria; order Micropepsales; family Micropepsaceae; genus JADZAI01. The sequence continues at coordinate 43,932 of JAXMDZ010000016.1, read as the reverse complement.
GCGCGCCCCGGCGAGGCGCGCTTCGACGCGCAGCTCGCTTTCGGCGATGACTTCCTTGGACTCGCCCGCGCCCTTCACGGCCTTCATGCCGAGAATGAGCTGGTGTCCGGGCACCGTGCCGGCGGCCGGCGTCAGCACCAGATCGGCGAGCGCGTCGGCCGGAACGCTCCAGGTGTCGTCGTCGCCCGCCACCGGCGTCGTCTGGAAGCCGGTGATGGCGAGCTGGGGTTCGCCCGGATCGGTCTCGTCGCGCAGCTGCGGCGAGTAGGTGAGCCCGTCGAGGTCGGCCGGCGCGAGCGTCCAGGTGCCGTTGCGGTTGTCGAGACCCTTGTTGAGGGCCGGCGGGACCGCCTTCGTCGAACGCCAATCCTTCACCGCCGCCACGACGCGGGCGATGGTTTCGGCCTTGCCGTTCTGCAGGAAGATGTGGACCGGCAGCAGCGTGCACTCGGCGTTCAGCACGCCCGCCGTCGAGGGAATCGGGCTCGTCGCCTGGACCAGCGAGTACTGGTTGTGCGGCAGGCCGCGCCATTTGAGGTTGCCCTCATACCAGCCGGCGTTGAGCTGCTTGGCGAGCTCGGAGACCGAAACCACGGCGACGACTCCGGGGATGTTGCGCAGGCGCCAGGTCAGCCGGTTCAGATACTCCATATAGGGGTATTTGATGCAGGCCTGCGGCGGCGCTTCGACGATCACCGTGAAGACGTCGAGCGCCTGGTTGAACTTCGACGAGATGACGCGCGCGTCGACGTTGTAGCGGTGCTGGGCCTTGAGTTCCGGCATGCCCGCGTGGACGTCGCCGATCTGGCGCTGCAGGCCGAAATAGACGGCGACGGCGAGCAGGACCAGCGAGACGGCGAAGAAGGGAATCGCGAACTTCTTCTCCGCGACGCCGCCCAGCAGGTGGACGACGTGCTTGGCCCGTTCGCGCTGGCGCGTGACGATGCCGCGATAGTCGCCCTTGAAGGTCATCAGCGAAGCGACCAGCGGCAGCATGATGAGGTTGGTGACGATCTTCAGCGAGACGCCGATCGAGGAGGCGATGGCGAGTTCCTTCACCATCGGGATCGGCACCAGATAGAGCGTGCCGAAGCCGACCAGCGCCGTGGTGAGCGCCATCGAGCCGGGGATCAGCAGGCCCGAGAAGGAGTAGCGCGCCGCCTTCTCGGAGTTCATGCCCTGGCTGAGGCCGTCGGTCAGCAGGTTCATCTGCTGGATGCCGTGACTGACGCCGATGGCGAAGACGAGGAACGGCACCAGGATGGCGAGCGGGTCGAGGCCGAAGCCCAGCAGCGCCAGGATGCCGAACTGCCAGAACACCGAAACCAGCGAGCAGCCGACGGTGAGGAAGGTCAGCGGCCAGGAGCGGCAGTACCACCACACCGCGGCGACGGTCAGCACGAAGGCGAGGGCGAAGAACTTGACCACTTCCTTGGCGCCGTTGCCGATGTCGGCATAGGCCTTGGCGACGCCGATGATGTTGACCTCGTAGGGCGCGGGCTCGTTCTCGACGGCTTTCTTCCAGGCGTCGATTTCGGCCTTCATCGCCGCATACTGCTCGGCGGGCGGCAGCTTCCTGGCGATGATCTCGTCGAGCTTGGTCTTGAAGGTCGGATAGTAGGCGCCGACGACGGGGCCGTAGTTCAGCTCCATCGTGGGGAGCTGCTTCTTGACCTCTTCGGCGTAGTCGCCGCAGGCGGGCACCGTGGAATCGGCGGCGAAGCGGGTGGTGACCCAGTGCATCAGGCCCGACGGCGCGGGGCACTCGGCGATCGCCTTGGTCAGCGCCTCGATCTTCTCCTTCAGGGCGGCCTTGGCGGCGGCGGCGGACTCGTCCGACTTGCCTTCGAGCGCGGCGAGATCGGCCTTGGCCGTCTCAAGCTCGGCGCCGTTCAGGTAGGACTGCTCCAGCAGGTTCTCGCGCACTTCCTCAAGGCGCTGGTCGACATACCACAGCGCCGGGCCGCCATGGCTTTCGAAGCGGGCGCGCAGCGTCGTTTCGAGGCGGTCGTTGAAGTCGAAGAAGTCGAGCTTCTTGCCGGTCGTGGGATCGAATTCGAGGATTTCGGCCTGCACCATGGCGGCCGTGAAATCGTTGGAGACGAGACGGCCGACGAAGCCGCCGCGGATGACGTTGTTCTGGATCTTCTCGATGACACCCGGCGCGCCCAGCGTGCTGGCGGTGGTGGTGCCGCCGATCACGTCGTCGGCGCTGATGCCTTCCTCGGTGATCTCGAAGAAGCGGGTGTTGGGGGTCCACAGGCTGGTGACGGTCTTGCGGTCGATGCCGGGGATGAAGAAGAGGTCCTGCGTCACGCCGTTCAGCGTCGCCAGGAAGTCGGGCGTCCACATCGAGCCCGGCGTTTCGTCCTTGGAGCGCAGCACGACGATCATGCGCTTCGCGCCGGGCAGGCTCGACTGATACTGGCGGAACGTGTCGACGTATTCGTGATGCAGCGGCCACATCTTCTCGATGCCGGCGTCGAGCCGCAGCGAGAAGGTGAAATACGCCATCGCGGCGGTGAAAAGGGCGATCGCGATGAGAATATAGGTGCGCGCGCCGAAGACGATCCGCTCGAGAGTCCTGACCATATGCCTGTTCCCCTGGCCCCCAGATACGCTGGCCCATGTGACTAAAGGTTCGGCGCACCGCCAGGCGGGCGCCGCGATCGGATCGTCCAAGGGTGAAGCCGGTCAAATCGGCGCGGGCGGCCCCTTCGGCCGTCGCGCAGGCGTTTCCCTGGCAGTCCGTTTTCTGGTGCGCATGGCTGGCGCGACGGCGGGCGATCCTCGCCCCGCCGCCGGTCCGCCTGTCCTTGCCTCCCCCAGGGATTCGGACAGGACCATGCGTCCGCTTCTCGCTCCGGCAGGCCGGTTCGGAAGCGGGCGCACTCTGGAGCGGCGGAAAACTGAGGTCAATCGTCATTACCGCGTCTGACGTGACGGAACGCACTGCGATCGGGCCGGGTGTGGCGTATAAATGACGCATTCGTCATCTTCATCTTCCGTCAAGAATCTGACGCATGCGTCATCTTTCTTGACTCCGGACGGAGGCGAAGGCATGCTGGCCGGGATCCGGACCCCCAAGAAAGCCGGCCGAGGAAGGACCTATCGATGAGCGCACCCCTGCAGATCACCAAGGACAACGCCTACGACGCGGTGGACCCGAAGGATTTCCCGTCGATGATGGACGTGGACCGCTACAACGCGCGTTCCACCGCCTTCGACAAGATCATCTCCGCGACCCATGACCATTTCTGGGATCCGCTGGACGCCAAGTACATCGACTTCACGGCGCCGTTCGACATGGAGAACGAGCCGCTGCTGCCCGACGACATGTTCCCGATCTTCGCCACCCGCGTCGGCGAGAAGCTGACCGGCAAGACCAAGGTCGCCTTCATCAACGAGAACGTGCGCTGGATGCTCTCGGCCATCCTCCACGGCGAGCAGGGCGCGCTGTCGCTGTCGGCCTCGCTCTGCCACATCCTGCGCGACCCGGGCGCCCAGGAATACGCCGCCAACCAGGCGCGCGAGGAAGCCCGCCACGTCGCGGCCTTCACCAAATACGTCCACGCCCGCTGGGGCACGCCGCTGCCGGTCGGCCCGACGCTCGGCAACCTGTTGACCGAAATGGTCAACGCGCCCGAGGTCTACAAGAAGATCGTCGGCATGCAGATGCTGGTGGAAGGCCTCGCCATGGGCGCCTTCGCCACCATGTTCAACAAGGCGCGCGATCCGCTGCTGGTCAAGCTGATGCAGCTCGTCATGACCGACGAGGCGTTCCACCACAAGTTCGGCAAGATCTGGGCCGACCGCACGATCCCCAAGCTGTCGGCGGACGAGCAGAACATCATCGAGGACTGGGCGGCGCACTGCTTCCAGACCCTGCTGTTCAACCTGATCAACCCCGAGCAGATGAAGGACGTCTTCGCCAAGTTCGGCATCGACTGGCAGGACGCCCAGGCCGCGCTGGTCGAGGCGATCACCGACGACGAGCGCCGCGAGCGGATGCGCGAATCGAGCGACATCTTCCGCGTGCTGATCAAGACGCTGCTGAAGGCCGGCATCATCACCGACCGCACCAAGGCGTTCTATCAGACCTATGTCGACATGGACGAGCTGAAGGCCGAGGGCGACCACATGGTCGGCGACGACATCGCCGAGGAGGGCATCAAGTACCTCCAGGTCATCAATTTCGGCGCCAACGCCAAGAAGGGCTCGGTGCTGCTGGCCGCCGAGTAAGGCGCAGCGTCTTCCGCAAGACTGCAAAGGGCGGAGCTTCGGCTCCGCCCTTTTCGTTTGCCGCCGGCTCCGCCGCCCTACTCGGCCGGGGCGTCCGGCGGCGGCAAGGCGATGCGGGCGACCACCGTTTCGGCGAAGGGGGTCTCGCCCAGCACCTGACCGTCCGGACCGAAGCGGTCCCACTGGCTGTTGGCGACATACCAGAAGCCGCCGTCCCAGATCGCGCCGAGGGTGATCTCGTGATGGAAGGGCGCGTTGGCGCTGAGCACCTCGACCGATAGCACGTCGTCCCATTCGGACCCGATCTCGAGGCGCAGCACGCGCTGCGGCGCGACGCCGTTCTGGGTGGCGATCAGCGGTCCGGTTCCGGCGAGGCCATCGAGCCCGAGCAGCGTAACGCCCGAGGCGGCGGTGAGACGGGTCACGGTCTGCGTTCCGGTGTCGATCGAGAAAAGGCCCATCGCATAGTCGGCGACCATCAGCACCCGCCCGTCCGCCACCACCGCAAGACCCTGTGGCGAGACGTAGCGCACGTCCGGCGCGAACGGTTCCAGCGTCTGCGATGCCGGCGGCAGGCGATAGAGCGCGCCGTTGGAATCGCTGACATAGACCGTGCCGTCGGGGGCGACCGCGAGATCGCCGAACGCCGCCTTGGCGTCCGGCCCCAGCACCGCCTTGCGCTTCAGCGCCCCGGTCTGAAGATCGAAGGCGAAGACCCCGGCCGCGCCGTATTCCGCCGGCGCGACGCCTTCGCTTTGCGGTCCGGCGGCGCTCGCCGCCCAGAGCAGGCCGCGCGGCGCGTCGATCGCCAGACCGAAGACGCTCCACAGCCCTTCCGCGCCCGGCGGCACGAAATCGCGCGCCGCGCCGCCTTCGACCACCACGATGCGGCGCTGGCGCACGCTGGAGGCGAAGATCCGTCCGCTTTCGGGGTCGATCGCCACCCCCTCGAACAGCGCCCGGCCGTCGCCCAGATGGGCGGCGATTTCCGGGTGGCCGACCGGGTTGGTGTTGCGAGCGATGCCGGCGAGAACGCCGATGAATTGCGGGTTGTAGCGCAGCGAGGCGAAGGCGTCGGTTTCGCCGAGATTGGCGGCGAGGCCCATGGTGACGAATTGCTGGAGATGGGTCAGCGCCTCGCCGGCCTTGCCCTGGCGCGCCTCGACGCCGGCGAGCGCCAGGATGATGCCGGGATGGGAGGCGCGCAGCTCAAGCGCCTTTTCGAGCGCCGCCTCGGCGGCCGCATAGTCGCCGCGCGCCTCGGCGGCGGCTGCTTCCTGGCGCAGGCCCTGGGCCTTCAGAAAGCCGGGCGAGGCGGCGGCCGCCGCGCCCGCGAGCGTCGCCGCCAGCGCATATCCGCCGAAGACGGAGCGCAGGCGCCCCGTCCGCGCGGCCGGCGCCGAAGAAGTCCTGACCTCAGCGCTCATGGCGGCTCGTCTCCCCGGCGCAAGCCTGACTCGCCGCGGCCCCCGGGCGCAAGCGCCCGCGCTATTGGCCCATGCCGCCGAAGGCGCCGCAATTCGCCGTGATCGTCCAGATCGAATACTGGAAATAGTCGACGTCCTTCAGCAGGCATTCGGCGCCCCGCGCGTCGACCAGCTTCATGTCGTAGAGGCCGTTGGCGAGATCGGCGAGGACGAAGCTGTCGCCGGGCGCGATCTGGCCGCCGCGCAGGAGGTCGGGCCCGAAGCGGTCGACGTCGATCGGCGAGACATAGACATGGACGATGGCGATGCCGGAATCGTTGCGCAGGCTCAGCTTGCCGGCCTGGGCGAAAGCGGGCGCAAGCGCCGCCGCCGCAATCGCCAGGATCATCGCAAGCCGCCTCATCGCCCTATCCCTTCGCCTTCAATCCGGACCGTCCTTTGGGCATGATCGCCCCCGAACCGGGGCGGAGTTATGACCGATGGATGGTGAATGGTCCTTGAACGCCCCTGCCGTGGCGCGCGGCGTCCAGCGGTGCCTCTTCGCCCGCGGCTATGCGCCGCTGACCGAATTCGTCCTGCCGGACGGCGCGCGGCTCGACGTCGCGGCGCTTGGTCCAACAGGTGATGTGCTGGCGGTGGAAATCAAGGTGAGCGTCGCGGATTTGCGGGCCGACCGCAAATGGCCGGGCTATCTGGGCTATTGCGAGCGGTTCTATTTCGCCATTCCCCCGACCCTCGATCCGGCGCTGGTGCCGGGCGATCAGGGGCTGATCGTCGCCGACCGCTATGGCGCGGAAATCGTGCGCGAAAGCCCGGTGCGGCCGCTGAACGCCGCCCGGCGCAAGGCGCTGACCCTGTCCTTCGCGCGGGTGGCGGCGGCGCGGATGCTGCGCGGCCTCGACCCGGACGGGGCGGCGATGCCCTGAAACGCCAGCGGGGCGCCCCATCAGGGACGCCCCGCCGCATCGCATCGGCCGCAAAGGCCGCCGTCAGTCGGTATCCTGCGAATCCGGGATGCCGTCGCCGTCGCTGTCCGGCTCGGGCTCCGCCGCCGGTTCGGGTTCCGGCTCAGGCTCCGCGACCGGTTCGGGCTCGGGTTCGGGTTCCGCGACCGGCTCCGGTTCCGGCTCGGGCTCCGGTTCGGCGACCGGTTCGGGTTCGGGCTCGGGTTCCGCGACCGGTTCCGGTTCCGGCTCGGGCTCGGGTTCCGCGACCGGTTCCGGCTCGGGCTCCGGTTCGGCGACCGGTTCCGGCTCGGGTTCGGGCTCGGCGACCGGTTCGGGTTCCGGCCCGGGCTCAGGCTCGGCCACCGGTTCCGGCTCGGGTTCGGGCTCCGCGACCGGCTCCGGCTCGGGTTCGGGCTCCGCGACCGGCTCCGGTTCCGGCTCGGGCTCGGCGACAGGCTCCGGCTCTCCAGCAGGCTCGGCGGCGGGTTCGCCTTCGGTGCCGGTCTCGGTGCCGGGGTCGGCGACAGGTTCGCCCTCGGTGCCGGTCTCGGTGCCGGCGGCCGGTTCGCCTTCGGTGCCTTCCTCGGGCGCGGCCAGTTCTTCCTCGACCGCATCGACCGAGGGGGCTTCCTCGGCCAGCGCCTCGACCTCGGCGGTGTCGACCGGGGTGTCGACCGCCGCGTCGATCTCGGGATCGGGGGTGGCGGCGGGGTCCTCGATCTCCGGCGGCGGCGCGGCTTCGAGCGCCGCGTCGGCGGCGGCCAGTTCGGTGGCCCCGTCGGTGTCCTGCGCGACCTCGTCGGCCGACGTCTCGATCTGTTCGACCTCGTTGTCGGCCTGAACGATGATCTCGTTGGTCACATAGGTGTTGTTGATCTCGATATTGGTGACCTCGTTGATGACGACGGTCTCCTCATACGAGGTGTAATTGTAGCTCTCGTAGTAGGTGTCGTAGCTCGCCTGCCACTCGTAGCTGATGCCGCTGCAATAGCGGTAGTCGTCGTAGTAATACTGCGCGTAGTCCGGCTCGTAGACGACCATGTAGTCGTAATAGCCGCCGTACCAGCCGTAGAAATCGTCCATGGCGATGAGCGCCATCCAGGCATACTCGTCCGAACGGTTGAGCATCAGCGCCCGGTCGAGCACGGCGATCATGTAGGCGAGCTCGTCGTATTCGTCCTGACGGTCGCGGCGGCTTTCCTGGCGGGTGGCGAGGTTGCGCCGCATCGCGCCGATGCGCCGCGCGTTGGCGGTGCGCTGGTCCTTCGTCGGCTTGCCGCCGCCGAGGCGCTTCTGCGTCAGCTTCCACGATTCGTTGAAGGCGCGCATGCCTTCCTTGACCGCGCGGTTCTTGATCTTCGCGCGCTTGTAGGTCGAGTTCAGCGTGCCGACCGCCCGCGAGGCGGCGCTGATCGCCTTGCCCAGCGCCTTGTTGTCCTTGCGCGCGACGGCGTCCTTGACCGCCTTCAGCGCCCGGTCGGCGGCGCGGACCGCCTTGATGAAGGGCGCCGAGCGGCCGCGTTCGGCGCGCGTCATCTTCTTCAGCGAGACCGCGACGACGGAGAGCGCGCGCTGCGACTTGCCGAGCAGCTGCGGGCCGCTGAGGCTGGCGCTCGTGGCGAGCGCGGCGAGCGCCGCCGAGCCGCCGACGACCGGCGTGGCCGCCGGGGCCGCGGCCAGCGCGGCGGCCGGAACGGCGCCGATCAGCGCCAGAAGCGAAACCGACAGCATCAGCTGGCGGAACCTATCGGATCGTGTGGTCATATCTTCCCCTCGTTTCTTGGTGGCTGGCGCTGCAACGCGCGGCAGGCCCATGGGACCTGCGGCGGGACGCGCGCGATGATGGATGCGTTCTGGCGACGCGGCCGCCGGCCGCGCTGTCCCCGTTCGATTGACCGCCCATCCCCCGATGGCGGCGAGACCTTCTCCAAAACCAGGTGAACCGCACCTGAACGGTTATTTCGGCGACCTCTTGGCGAGAATGCGCTGCAGGGTCCTGCGGTGCATGTTCAGCCGCCGCGCCGTCTCCGACACGTTCTGGCCGCACAATTCGTAGACGCGCTGGATGTGTTCCCAGCGGACGCGGTCGGCCGACATCGGATTGTCGGGCGGCGTCGGCTTGGAGCCGGGACGCGCCAGCAGCGCGCGGATCACGTCGTCGGCGTCGGCCGGCTTGGAGAGATAGTCGACCGCCCCGAACTTCACCGCCGCGACGGCGGTGGCGATGTTGCCGTAGCCGGTGAGGATGATGGCGCGGGCGTCGGGGCGTTCGCGGCTGAGCGCGTCGACCACGTCGATGCCGTTGCCCTCGCCCAGGCGCAGGTCGATGACCGCGAAGGCGGGCGGCGATTTCTTCACATGGGCGAGCGCCAGGGGCACGCTTTCGGCCGTCGTCACGGCGAATCCCCGCCCTTCCATGGCGCGCGCGAGCCGCGTGCGGAACGGCATGTCGTCGTCGGCGATCAGGATCGAACGGTCCTGCACGCCATCCAGTACGCGGTCTTCAGCCATGAATCCCCTTGCGGAAGGGTCGGGACGCTACCATGGGCTGTCCTAGTTGCAAGCCGGGGGCGGCGGAACGCCTCAGGCCGCGGCGATCTCCAGCCGGTCGCGCGGCCAGGCCATGGTGACCGAGGCGCCGCCGTCGAAGGCGTTGCCGAAGGTCAGCTCGGCCCCGGTGCGCTCCAGCAGCGTCTTGGCGATGAAGAAGCCGAGGCCCATGCCGACATGCTGCTGGCGCGGCTGGGCGGGGCCGAGCTGTTCGTCGGTGAGCGCGGTGCGGCCGGGCCGGGTGGTGACGTAAGGCTCGCCGAGCTTGGCCAGCACCTCCTGGGCGAAGCCGGGGCCGTCGTCGCGCACCCTGACGACGATGCGCGCCGCGTCCCACATCGCGCTCACCTTGACCTGGCGGGCGGCGAAGTCGGCGGCGTTGGCGATGAGATTGCCGATCGCGTAGCGCAGTTCCGGCAGCACCCGGACGATGGGCGAATCCTCCGCCCCTTCGACCGCGACCTGGATCTTCAGCGAGCGGTGCGGACGCGCCAGATCGTCGAGCAGCGCCAGCAGCGGCAGCCGCGCATCCGGCCCGAGGCCGTCGCTTTCGCGGTGCTGGGCGAGGCGGCCGAGAATTTCGCGGCAGCGTTCGACCTGGGCGCGCAGCAGCTTCGCATCCTCGGCGAGCGGTCCGTCCTTGGGCAGTTCGCGCTGCAATTCCTTGGCGACGACCGCGATGGTGCCGAGCGGGGTGCCCAGCTCGTGCGCGGCGGCGGCGGCGAGACTGCCGATCGCGGCGATCTTCTGTTCCGCCGCCAGCGCCAGTTCCATCGCCGCGTAGCCGGCCTGCATGCGCGAGGATTCCGACGAGATGCGAAAGGTCGCAATCGTGGTGAAGCCGAGGCTGAGCATCAGCGCGATCCACACCCCGGTCACATAGACCGGCGGCAGCGAGAAGGCCTCGCCCGCCGCCCAGGGCAGCGGCAGGTGATAGGCGGCGAGCGCCGTGATCAGCGCCAGCGTGTAGCCACCCAGGATCAGCGCATAGCGCAGATTGAGCGAGGACGAGGCGACGACGACGCCCGCCAGAAGAATGAGCGTGAAGGGGTTCTGCAGCCCGCCGGTGAGGAAGAGAAGGAGCGAGACCTCGGTCTGGTCGATCGACAGATAGCTGAAGGCGGCGAGGTCGGACGGGCGGTGCTGGGCCGGATAGGCGAAGTTGAGCGCCGCGGTGAAGATCGCCCCCGCGCCGATGGTCATCAGGCAGGCGGCGAGCGGCAGGTCGAAGCCCAGGACCAGATAGACGAAGAGCACGGTGATCGCCTGGCCGGCCAGCGACATGCCGCGCAGCATGTTGAGCGTGCCGAGGCGCAGCCGCCCTTCCTCGCCGCGGGTCAGCGCCGCGATCCGGGCCGCGAGACGGCCGCGCCCGGACGGTGCAAAATCAAGCGAACTCATCGGCCCTTTTCCGGTTCTGCTGCCCACTGGCGCGTCTTCGCCGTCCCCGATAGGACACCAGCGCGGCGCGGACGGCAAATCGCCCGGAGGATCGAGCGGCATGAACGCGAGACTGCGTTTCGTCTTTCTGGGGCTCATCGCCCTTTCGGCGGCGATCGCCACGGCGGCGGTCATGATGCTGGCGACCGGCGGACCGGGGCCGCGCCCGGCCGCCGCCGGCGATGTCGGGGGCGCTTTCGCGCTGACCGACCAGGACGGCAGGCGGGTGACGGAGGCGGATTTCCGCGGCCGCTACCTGCTGCTCTTTTTCGGTTTCACCAATTGTCCCGATGTCTGTCCGCTGACCCTGCAGCGCATCGCCGACGCGCTGAACGCCCATCCGGCGCTGAAGGAGAAGCTGACGCCGGTGCTGGTGACGGTCGATCCGGAGCGCGATACGCCCGCCAAGCTGAAGGAATATGTCGGCTTTTTCGGGCCGGAATTCCGCGCCCTGACCGGAACGCCGGAGGAGATCGCGGCGGTCCTCAAGGCCTATAAGGTCTATGCCAAGCGGACCGAGCTGCCGGGTTCGGCGCTCGGCTACACCATGGACCATTCCAGCCTGATCTTCCTCTATGGGCCGGACGGCGCTTTCGTCACCGCTTTCGATCCGACGCTTGACGCTACGGCGCTCGGCAACGAAATGGAGAGGATCGTCCGCTAGGCTTACCCTCCCTGAAATGAAGGCTTGACGACAATTTTGTGCGCCGCACAATGGTCGCCTGCGCTTTGGGGAGCGCGTCACCGCGACGGCCGGACAGCCGAATACGGCGTCCGGCGGGGGGTAGCCAAAGGTGTACCGGCAATTTCTCTACGCGGCGGTCGATACCGCCAAGCGCTCGGCCCAGCCCTTCCGGGCGATGGCCGATCTCGGCTCCAAGGCGCTGCGCAATCCCCTGAACCCGATGGCCTATACCTATGCCGGGCGCTGGCTGCGGCCTGCGACGTCTTCGAGTCGATGACGCGGGTCTATGCCAAGCCGGCCTTCAACCTGCCGCCGCTGAAGGTCTATGGCCAGCCGGTCAAGGTGACCGAGACCTATGTCTGGGAGCGGGCGTTCTGCAAATTGCTGCACTTCCGCAAGGACATGGAGACCTACGGCAAGCTCAGGGCGAAATTCCCGCACCCCAAGGTGCTGATCGTCGCGCCGCTGTCGGGCCATTACGCGACGCTGCTGCGCGGCACGGTCGAGGCGATGCTGCCCGAGCACGACGTCTATATCAGCGACTGGGTCGACGCCCGCGACGTGCCGCTGGGCGAGGGCCGCTTCGGGCTCGACGACTATGTCGAATACGTCATGGAGATGCTGCGCTTCCTCGGCCCCGGCACGCATCTGATGGCGGTGTGCCAGCCGGGCCCGGCCTGCCTCGCCGCCGCCGCGCTGATGCACGAGGACAAGGACAAGGCGCGGCCGCGCTCGCTGACCATCATGGGCTCGCCCATCGACGCCCGCCGCTCGCCGACCGAACCCAACCGGCTGAGCGAACAGCGGACCTATAAATGGTTCGAAGACAACATGATCCATGTCGTCCCGCTGCCCTATGCGGGCTTCGGGCGGAAGGTCTATCCCGGCTTCCTGCAGCTGACCGCGTTCATCAACATGAACCGCGACCGCCACACCAACGCCCAGCACGAGTATTTCAACAATCTGGTCAAGGGCGACGGCGACAGCGTGCAGAAGCACCGCGACTTCTACGACGAGTATCTGGCGGTGCTGGACCTGCCGGCCGAGTTCTATCTGGAGACCATCGACCGGGTGTTCCAGAAATTCGAGCTGGCCAAGGGCGAGTTCCGCTTTCACGGCCGCCCGGTCCGCACCGCCGCCATCAAGGACATGGGCCTGATGACGGTGGAGGGCGAGAAGGACGACATTTCGGGCATCGGCCAGACCCAGGCCGCGCACGATCTGTGTCCCAATATCCCGGCCGATCGCCAGGTCGACTACATCCAGCCGGGCGTCGGCCATTACGGCGTCTTCAACGGCACGCGCTGGCGCACCGAGATCCAGCCCCGGGTGCGCGACTTCATCCGCGCCAATCTCTAGCCTTCAGGCGTGCGCCGCAGCCGTCTCGCGGATGCGGCGGACCATGTTGGCGAAGCCGTTGGCGCGGCCGGGCGTCAGATGCGCGGCGAGGCCGATATCGGCCGCCAGCGTGAAGGGCGTATCCAGAATCTCGCGCGGGGTGCGCCCCGAATAGACCTGAAGCAGCAGCGCGATCAGCCCCGAGGTGATGATCGCGTCGGAGGCGGCGCGGAAGGTCAGGCGCGCGCCGTCGAATTCGGATTTGAGCCAGACCTGGCTCTGGCAGCCCGGCACCTTCAGCGCGTCGCTGCGCTCGCCTTCGGGCAGAACGTCGAGCGCCTTCCCCATGTCGATGAGCATCTGGTAGCGGTCCATCCAGTCGTCGAAGAGCTGGAACTCGCCGGCGAGGCGGGCCTGGGCTTCGGCGATGCTCTCGCCGGGGTGAGGATCGGTCATGGCGGGGGTGTAGGGCCCGCGGACCGCCCGGTCCAGCGCCCGGCGAGGCCGAGCGCGATTCGCCGCTTGTGGCTTCCGTAGGCGTCACCCACCAAGGCTAGAAGCCACCCGCCGTGGGTCGCGCGCGGCGTGCCGCAGGCCCTGGCCCGGCCCGCGCGCGGGGTGGCCGGAGGGCGTCCGGTTCGTGTCTGTCGTTCATCTACGGATGTTGAAAAGGCGCGAGCGATCCATAGATTATTTCCATAATCCTTCCGGTTCGGTCGCGCTGAAATGCCTCACGCGGATTGTGCGCCTCATGGCGCGTTTGGTCCTTTGCCCGCCCGCCGGGGCGTGATCAGATGAGGTTAGCCCGACCTTTACGGAGCTTGGCGGCGAGGCAGTCATGGCGCGCGCGACCTACAAGAGTCTGATGCGGATCGCCGGGCAGCCGGTGCCGCTGAACGTGCGGGTCAATCCCCGGGCGCGCCGGATCATCGTGAAGGTCCATCCTTCGACCGGCGAGGTCGCGGTCGTCGCGCCCTCGACCCGCGCCATCAATCCGGCGATCGACTTCGCCCGCGCCGAACGCGACTGGATCGCCGAGCGGCTGTCGCGCATTCCGCCCGCCGTGCCGTTCGCGCCCGGCGCGATGGTGCCGTATCGCGGCGTCGATCATGTGATCCGCTGGGCCGGCGCCAAGCGCGGCCTCGTCTATATCGATCAGGAAGCCTGGCGGCCGACCATCCGCGTCGCCGGCGGCGAGGAATTCGTCAGCCGCCGCCTGGAGGACTGGTTCAAACGGCAGGCGCGCTTCCACCTGACGCGCAAGGTCGAAGCCTATGCCGGGGCGCTGGGCGTCACGGTGCGGCGCATCACGGTGCGCGACGGCGCGAGCCGCTGGGGCTCGTGCTCGTCGAACGGCTCGCTCTCGTTCTCGTGGCGGCTGGTGATGGCCCCGCCCGCGGTGCTCGACTATGTGGCCGCGCACGAGGTCGCCCATCTGCAGCAGATGAATCACAGCCCGCGCTTCTGGCGGCTGGTCGAGCGGCTGGTCGGCGATTCCGGCGCGGCGCAGGACTGGCTGCGCGAGAACGGCTCCCAGCTGCACCGCTACGGCGATCTGGGCAGCGGCCACGCCATGGACATCATCCTCTAATCCGGCCCTCTTGCGCGGCGCGGGCTTTCGCCATACGGGCGTTCAGCGGCAGTTCAGGGGCGATGCCCCGTTCTCACGCGCCCATCCTTTGCGGAGTTGCCCGATGAAGTCCCTCGCCGCCGCCGCTTTCGCGCTCGCCTTCGCGGGCGCGGCCCTCGCCGCCGACGCGCCGGCCGATCCCAAGCTCGACTTCCTCGGCTACTGCATCGCGCAGGGCTCGTCGGCCAATTACTGCGCCTGCGTCTCCGACACGCTGGGCGCGGCGCTGACGCCCGCCGAGTTCGCCGTCTATAACGACTATCTCAAGCAGGTCGGGGCCGGGAAACAGGACGCCGCGGCGCTGATCGAGGAGCTGACGGCGCGCCACGGGATTTCGAAGAAGGATCTGGGGCGCATCCTGAAGACGGCGACCGACATCACCGGCAACCCTCAGACCTGCGCCGGGCTCTAGGCCGCGCGCAGCGCCGCCTCGGGCGTCGCCTCCGCCGTCAGGCAGCCGAGCGCCGCCAGCGTCGCGCGGACCGCCGCGTCGAGCGGGGTGTGCGGCTCCGCCCCCAGGACCGAGACCAGCTTGTCGTTCACCAGGCGCAGCGGCCGCCGCCAGAGATAGCGCATCTCCATCATCTCGCGCAGCGTCTCGTTGAACGGCGCGGCGAGGCGCAGCGCCCACCAGGGCAAAGCGCGGATCGGCAGGTCCGGGCGGCCCGCGGCGCGGCGGATGGCCCCGGCCATTTCGATGCCGGGTTCGAGCCAGTGTCCGGCGAAGTGGAAGCTCTCGAAGCGGGCCAGCGTTTCCGGCCGCTCGAAGAGGCGGAAAGCCGCCTCGGCGATGTCGGGCAGATAGGCCCAGGCATGGCCGACCGCGTGCGGCCCCGGATAGAGAACCCGCTTCAGCGGACGGCCGGGCGTCACCAAACCTTGCGAGAACCATGAATTGGCGGCCCCGGGGCCGAAGAAATCGCCCGCCCTGAGGATCAAGGTCGCCACGTCGCTTTCGCGCAGCCGCCGTTCCATCGCCACGCGGATCGCACCCTTGACGGTGAGCGGGTTCTGGGGCGCGTCCTCGGCGATCGCCGCGCCCGCATCGGGGCCGTAATTATAGACGGTGCCGGGCAGCATAAGCCGCGCTCCGGCGGCGCGGGCGGCGGCGATGGACGCATCCAGCATCGGCAGCGCCAGACCCTTCCAGTTGCGATAGCCGGGCGGGTTGGCGCCGTGGACGAGGATCGAGACGCCCTCGGCGGCGCGCGCGACGCTGGGCGCGTCCATCGCATCGCCCGCCACCCAGCGCACCCCGGCGAGGCGCGGCGCGCGCCTGGCGGCGGCCTGCGGATCGCGGTTCAGCGCCGTCACCTGCCATCCGCCGGCGAGCAGCCGCGCGGCGATCGCCCCGCCGATGCCGCCGGTCGCGCCGATCACCAGCGCATGCCGCGCCGCCTTGCCGTCCGTCATGGTGCCCTCCGTCGTCTGCGGGCGCATGATGGGGCGAAACCGTGCCATGCGACATTGCATGATCCTGTATGGCTGTTATTCATTCCCGCATGGATGACGGCGATCTCTGGACGCTCTACCGCTCGTTTCTGGCCGTGCTGCGGGCCGGATCGCTGAGCGCCGCGGCGCGCGAGGCGGGGACGAGCCAGCCGACGCTCGGCCGCCATATCGCGGCGCTGGAAGAACGCCTCGGCGGCGCGCCGCTGTTCACGCGCTCGGCGCGCGGCCTCACCCCGACCGAGACGGCGCGGGCGATCCGCCCGCATGTCGAGGCGATGGCGGCGTCGGCGTCGGCCATCGCGCGCACGCTGTCGGGGCCGGAGGCGGCGGTCGAGGGCGTGGTGCGCATCACCGCCAGCGAGATCGTCGGCGGCATGGTGCTGCCGCCGATCCTCGCCGCGCTGCGCGCGCGCCATCCGCGCCTCGCCGTCGAGCTTTCGCTGTCCAACCGGACCGAGGACGTGCTCGGCCGCGCCGTCGATATCGCGGTGCGCATGGTGAAGCCGTCGCAGAAGGCGCTGCTGGCGCGGCGGATCGGCGCGGTGCCGCTCGGCCTCTACGCGCACCGGAGCTATGTCGAGCGCCACGGCCTGCCGCGCAGCCGCGCCGAACTCGCCCGCCATACGACGATCGGCTACGACCGCGAGACGGCGTTCGTGAAGCTGGCGGCGGCGCGGCTCGGCCTCGATCGCGCCGGTTTCGCGCTGCGCACCGACAGCGATCTGGCGGCGCTCGGCGCGCTGCGGGCGGGGTTCGGGATCGGCGTCTGCCAGACGCCGCTCGCCCGCCGTCTCGGCGATCTGACGCGCGTGCTGGCGGACGAGGTCGCGTTCGAGCTGCCGATCTGGATCGTCACGCACGAGGATCTGAAGCGCGCCGGACGCATCCGCGCGGCGTTCGACCATCTGGCGGCGGGGATGAAGGCCTATCTCGCCGGCGAGGCGGCGGGCCCTTAGGTCGCGGGTTCGGCGGCGCGGCGTTCTTCGGGCGGCGGCGCGCCCTCTTCGTTCATGATCTCGTTGAGGAGGGCGTCGAGTTCGGCCTGGTCGTCGGTCAGCGGCACGTCCATCGGCGCGCCGTCCTCGGGCGTCGCCGCGCCCGCGATGACGACATCTTCGGGCGTCTCGCCGTCCTGCGGCGGGCCGCCGTCTTCCGCCGCCCCGCCGTCCTCCGCCGCCTCGCTCGCGGCGACGTCCTCGGTCCAGCCCGAGCCGGAGGCGACTCCCTCAGCGGGCGCGTTTTCGAGCGCGATCAGCGGCCCCGGCGCGCTGCGATCGGCGACCGCCGTCATGAAGGCCCGCCAGATTTCGGCCGGGACCGAGCCGCCGGTCACGTCCTTCATCGCCGTGTTGTCGTCGTTGCCGACCCAGACGCCGGCGACGAGATCGCGGGTGTAGCCGACGAACCAGGCGTCGCGGAACGCCTGACCCGTGCCGGTCTTGCCGGCCGCGTCGCGGTCTTCCAGCATCGCCCGCTTGGCGGTGCCGGCGAGCACCGTCTCGCGCATCATATAAGTCATCTCGGCGGCATAGACGGGGGCGACCACCTCCATCGGCCCCGAGCCCTGGCGCTCGTAGAGCGTGCGGCCCTCGCGGGTGCGGATGCGCACGATGCCGTGCGGGATCGCCGCCGCGCCGCCATTGGCGAAGGGCGCATAGGCCGAGGTCAGTTCGAGCAGGTTCACCTCAGACGCGCCGAGCGCCAGCGCCGGTTGGGCGAGCAGCGGTGAGAGCACGCCGAGACGCCGCGCGACGGCGGCGGCGGCATCCGGCCCGACATCGACGATGAGGCGGATCGCCGCCGAGTTCAGCGAACGCGACAAAGCCTGCGTCAGCGTCACCTCGCCTTCGTATTTGTGCTTGTAGTTGCCGGGGTTCCAGCCCTTGAGCTGGATCGGCGCGTCGAGCACCAGGCTGTCGGGCGTGTAGCCCGCCTCCAGCGCCGCGAGGAAGACGAAGGGCTTGAAGGCGGAGCCGGGCGGGCGCTGCGCCTGGACCGCGCGGTTGAACTGGCTGTCGGCATAGGAGCGGCCGCCGACCATGGCGCGCACCGCGCCGTCCGGCGAGAGCGCGACGAAGGCGCTCTGGCCGATCTTGAGCTTCTGGCCATGGGCGGCGAGCGCGTCTTCCACGGCGATCTCGGCGGCGTGCTGCATCGAAAGGTCGAGCGTCGTTTCGACCACGATGTCGCCTTCCGGCGCGCCGCCGATGAAGCCCGGGACCTGCTCCAGCACCCAGTCGGCGAAGTAATCCGCGCCCGGCGAGGAGCGCGTCGCCATCACCAGCGGCCGCGCCTCGTCGGCGCGGGACCGTTCGGCCGGGGTGATGAAGCCCGCCTCGACCATCGCGCCGAGCACGACCTCGGCCCGCTGTTCGGCGGCTTCGGCGTTGTTGGTGGGAGCGAAGCGCGAGGGGGCCTTCAGGAGCCCTGCGAGGATCGCCGATTCCTTCAGCGTCAGATCGCGCGCGCTCTTGTCGAAATAGCGCCGCGAGGCGGCCTCCACCCCATAGGTGCCCGCGCCGAAATAGACGCGGTTGAGATAGAGCGTCAGGATCTCGTCCTTGGAGTATTTCATCTCCAGCCAGATCGCGAGCAGCGCCTCTTCCATCTTGCGCTCGAAGGTGCGCTCGGGCGTCAGGAACAGGTTCTTGGCGAGCTGCTGCGTGATGGTCGAGCCGCCCTGGACTACGCGCCCGGCTTCGACATTGGCGAAGAGCGCGCGGGTGAGGCCCCAGAGGTCGAGGCCGAAATGCTCGTAGAAGCGGCGGTCCTCGATCGCCAGCACGGCCTTGGGCAGATAGGGCGACATCTCGCCGACCGGCACGAGTTCGCCGACCCCGGCGCCGCGCGTCGCGATCACCTTGCCGCCGATATCGAGGACCGTGATCGAGGGCGTGCCCTTGACGCCGAAAAGCTGGTCGGTCGGCGGCAGGCGCGAGGCGTAATAGCCGACCAGCATGGCGAGGGCGAGAACGCCGACCGCGGTGGAGGCGACGAGAAACTTGAAGATGCCCCAGCCGCGCCGCCGCCGCCGCTTCGGCGCGGGCCCGCCGCGGCCCTTGCGCGGGCGCTGCGGCGGCCGGCCGGGCGGCTTGCCGCCCTGACGCCAGGGCGCTTCGCCGCGCAGCGTGCCGTGTTGGGACGCACTCATGTGCCGTTTCGCATCCTGAACGAGGCGTTCACCGTCTTTTCGTAACGGGAACGCCGTTAATGCCGCCTGAATCCCGCAATTCCGCGCCGTTTCGCGCGGCGAGGCCCCGGCGCACGGGGCTGGCACGGGGCTTGAAGTCCTTGCGGCAGGAACCGGCGCGCCCCCCAGCGCCGCCCGCACGACAAGGACACGCGCAGATGAAGACGATCCTCGCCACCGCCGCTCTCAGCCTCGCGCTCGCCGGCGCTGCCTCCGCCGCCGACGACCAGGGCCGCTATCAGGTGCTGGGTCTGGGGGCGCTGACCTGCGCCGACTATATCGACGCGCCGGCCGAAGCCGCCGACATCGTCGGCGTCTGGGTGCAGGGCTACGCCACCGCACTCAACCAGGTCGTTTCGGGCGTCAAGGACGTGACCGCCGGGCACAGCGACGCCGAAATCGCGCAGAGCCTGTGGAACGTCTGCAAGGCCAATCCGAAGCTGATGCTGGCCGACGCGACGCGCGACGTGATCGTGAAGATGTCCGGCATCGACGGCACGCCCGCCAAGAAGACCGCCAAGGCCGATCCGGCCGGCGAGGCCCCGGCGCTGCGCCGCTAAAACGAGTTTACCTCCAGAGTACACCACCACCACCACAGTAACGGCACCAGTAGCGGGCGGGCGGCGAGGGGCATTCCCTTTCGCCGCCCGTTTCGCGTTCCCGGGGGCTGCGGCAGCGCCGCGCTTCCGCGACGTGCGCTTGGTGTCTAGGCTGGCGGCTTCCGGGGGAGCCGCTTCGTGTCGGACGTTCTGATCAGTTTCGCGCGCGAGGATCGCGCCTGGGTCGAGTCGCTGGCGGCGGCGCTGACCAAGGCGGGGCTTTCGGTCACCTGGGACCTGCGCGGCCGCGCGGGGCAGAGCTTCGACGTGCAGAAGGAAGAGGCGCTGGCCGCCGCCAAGGCGGTCGTCGTCGTCTGGTCGGCGGCGGCGCTCGCCTCGCACTGGGTGCGGGCGGAAGCGGGAGACGCGCTGGAGCGCGGCATCCTCGTGCCGGTGCTGAAGGAGGCGGTGGTGCCGCCGCTGCTCTTTCGCCATCTCGCCAGCGCCGACATGACACGCTGGAACGGCGGCGCGGACGCCGCCTTCATGGCGCTGGCCGGCGATCTTCTGGCGATGACCGGCCGTTCCGCCGCGCCGCCGGCCAAGGCCGCGCCGTCCGTTTCCGGCGCGCCGGAGACCGGCGACGAGCGCACCGTCTTTCGCGCCCGCGCGCTGTCGCCCGGCGAGGTGATCGGCCATTTCCGCATCGTCGCGCTGCTGGGCGAGGGCGGCAGCGGGGCGATCTACGAGGCGCGCAACATCCACAACGAGGACGAGCGGGTCGCGCTGAAGATCGTGCTGCCCGACATCGCCGACCGCGAGCAGTTCTTCGGCTTCCTGCGGGCCGAGGCGAACGCCGTGCAGCGCGTCAAGCACGAGGCGGTGGTGCAGTACCGCACCTTCGGGCGGATCGAGAACAGCGACGAGTTCTTCCTGGTGATCGAGTTCGTCGAGGGGCCGACGCTGGGCAAGGTGTTGCGCGACGGGGCGCTGGAGCCGGCGCGGCTGCGGCGGCTGGCGGTGCGGCTGGCCCACGGCCTCGCCGCCGCGCACGAGCAGGGGGTCATCCACCGCGACCTTTCGCCCGACAACATCATCCTGCCGGGCGGCGATGCGGAGCGGGCGACGATCATCGATTTCGGAATCGCGCGGAACGGCGCGTTCGATCCGCTGGGAACCTCGTTCGCGGGCAAGCTATCCTATGCCGCGCCCGAGCAGTTCGCGGGCGACGCGGCGCTGATCGGGCCGTGGACCGATCTCTACAGTTTCGGCCTCGTCCTCGCCGCCGCGGCGCGCGGACGGCGGCTCGACATGGGCACCGACATGGAAAGCGCGATCGCCGCGCGGCGCGCCGTGCCCGCGCTCGACGGCGTGCCGGCGGCGTTGCAGGAACCGATCGCGGCGCTGTTGCAGCCCGATCCGGCGCTGCGGGTGCGCACCGCCGAGGAGGCGGCGCGGCTGTTCGCGGACGCGCCGCCGGTGGAGGGGCCAAGCGAGGCGGACGCGGCGGTCGCCGGGATCGCCGCGCCGCGGCGCCGTCTGTGGCCCTGGCTCACAGCCGTCGGCGGCGGTCTGGCGGCGGCGGCGCTGACCACCGTGCTGCTGCTGCCCAAGGCTACGCCGGAACGCACGGCGGCGTCCGAACCGGCGGCGGCCGCGACGCCCGCCCCGCCGCCCGTACCGCCGCCTGCCGCGACGGCGGATGCGTCACCGGGCGCATCGGCGGCCCCGACGGGTCCCACGGCGACGCCGGCCGCCGAACCGGCCCCGCCGCCGGAATTGCCGGAAGGCGGCGTCGATGCGCGGCTGCTCGCCATCGTCGACAGCGCCATCGAGGCGGCCGATGCGGCAGGCGAGGCCGCGGCGCGCGCCGATATCGCCGCCGCCAAGGCGGACGAGGCGGTGGCGGCCGCCAAGGCCCGCGCCGCCGACGCGCGCGAGGTCGCCGAGCTGGGGGTCAAGGCGCATGAGACCGCCTGCACGCCGGCGGAGCCGCCCGCGGGCTATAGCTGCGGCACGTCCGAGGACGGCACGCGCTATGGCGGCGAGGAAGTGTGCGCCGACGGCGTCTGCAAGGGGCACGGCTACAACAGCTATACCGGCCCGGACGGCGCGCGCGTCGACGGGCGGATGAAGGACAATGCATTCGTTTCCGGCTGTCGCACCGAGCCCGGCGTGCTCGTCTATTGCGGCGACATGGCGGACGGATCGCTCACCGGCTACGGCGTCATGACGCTGGCGGACGGTCACACCCTGACCGGGCTGTTCCGCGACGGCGCGCTGGAGCCGCGCGGGCTGTGGGACGCCGCCAAGGAAGCGAACGCGCTGATCGATTCCTATCGCGGCGAGACGCTGGGCGGGAAGCTGAGCGGGGCCGGCGAGATGACGCTGACCGACATGACGGTCATCGGCGGCGACTGGACGGACGACCGCGCCGCCGGGTTCGGAGCGGTGGGCTTGCGGGACGGCACGCAGATCTCGGCCGCCTTCGCCGACGGGGCGGCGCGCATCGGCGCGGTGAAGATCGGCATCGCCGAATATCCGGGCGGGCATATCTATGCCGGCGAGTTCGCCTCGAACGACGCGATGGGCGAGATCCGCCGCGAGGGGCTCGGCGTGCTGTTCGGCGCGGACGGCACGATCCTCCAGCAGGGACGCTGGAAGGACGACCGGCTGGCCGAGGATTTCGGCGCGCCTTAGGGTTTCAGACGTCGACCTCGGCGGCGAGGGCGTTGTCCTGGATGAAGGCGCGGCGCGGTTCGACCGCATCGCCCATCAGCTTCACGAAGAGATCGTCGGCCGTGTCGGCGTGGTCGATCTTCACCTGGAGCAGCGAGCGGGCGTTCTCGTCGAGCGTCGTCTCCCAGAGCTGGTCGGCGTTCATTTCGCCGAGGCCCTTGTAGCGCTGCACGGTGACGCCCTTTTCGCCCCAGGCGACGATCGCTTCCAGCAGGGCCAGCGGTCCCAGCACCTCGCGCTGGTCGGCGCCGCGCTTGAGCACGCCGCCGCGTTCGAAGGCGTGCTGGAGATCGGGCGTCATGCGGTCGAGCTTGCGGGCGTCGGCGCTGGCGATGAGCGCGCCGTCGATGACGACGGCTTCGGTGACGCCGCGCACCTCGCGGGTGAAGGCGAGGCCGCCGTCGTCGGTGGCGGCGCCCTGCCAGCCCTTCTCGTATTCGTCGGCCATGATGTCGAGACGGCGGGCGATATAGGCGGCGGCCTCGGCCGCCTTCGCCTCGTCGCGCAGCAATTCGGCGTTGAGCGCGCCGCCGATCGCCGCCTGCTCCAGCACGAAGGCCGGATAGCGGTGGGCGAGCACGTCGATCGCCGCCTTCGCCTGGCGGGCCTTGGCGACGAGGGCCTTCAGTTCGCCGCCCGCGATCTGTTCGCCCGAGCGCAGCGTCAGCACCGCGCCGTTCGAGCCTTCGTCGATGAGGTATTCGTCGTAGTCGCGCTGGTCCTTGATGTAGCGGAAGCTCTTGCCGCGCGAGACCTTATAGAGCGGCGGCTGGGCGATATAGACGTAGCCGCGCTCGATCAGTTCCGGCATCTGGCGATAGAAGAAGGTGAGCAGCAGCGTGCGGATATGGGCGCCGTCGACGTCGGCGTCGGTCATGATGATGATCTTGTGGTAGCGCAGCTTGCCGATGTTGAACTCCTCGCGGCCGATGCCGGTGCCGAGCGCGGAGATGAGCGTTGCGATCTGTTCGGAGCCCAGCATCTTGTCGAAGCGGGCGCGCTCCACGTTCAGGATCTTGCCGCGCAGCGGCAGGATCGCCTGGTTCTGGCTGTTGCGCCCGCCCTTGGCCGAGCCGCCGGCGCTGTCGCCCTCGACGATGAAGATCTCGCTCTTGGCCGGATCGCGCTCGCGGCAATCGTGCAGCTTGCCGGGCAGCGAGGCGCTGTCGAAGGCGCCCTTGCGGCGGGTGAGTTCGCGCGCCTTGCGCGCCGCCTCGCGCGCCGCCGCCGCCTCCACCACCTTGGTGACGATCGCACGGGCCTCGCCGGGGTTTTCCTCGAACCACGAGGCGAGCCGTTCGCCGGCGAGCGATTCCACCACCGGGCGCACTTCCGAGGAGACGAGCTTGTCCTTCGTCTGGCTGGAGAATTTGGGGTCGGGCACCTTCACCGAGAGGACGCAGGTCAGCCCCTCGCGGGCGTCGTCGCCGGTCAGCGTCACCTTCTCCTTCTTGGCGATGCCGCTCTCGGACGCATAGCCGTTGACGACGCGCGTCAGCGCGGCGCGGAAGCCGGCGAGATGGGTGCCGCCGTCGCGCTGCGGGATGTTGTTGGTGAAGCAGTGCATGCTCTCGTGGTAGCTGTCGTTCCACCACAGCGCGAATTCGACCGTGATGCCGTCGCGCTCGGCGCTGGCCGTCATCGGCGCGGCGATCAGCGGCTTCTTGGTGCGGTCGAGATAGCGCACCATCTCGGCGAGGCCGCCTTCGTATTTGAGCCGCGTCTCGCGCTTCTCCACGCCCCTGAGGTCGGTCAGCGAAATGGCGACGCCGGAATTGAGGAAGGCGAGTTCGCGCAGCCGGTGCTCCAGCGTCTCGAAGCTGAACTCGGTCCTGGTGAAGGTCTCGCCCGAAGGCAGGAAGGTGACTTCGGTGCCCTTCTCGCCGGGCGCCTCGCCGACGATGGCGAGCGGCGCTTCGGCGACGCCGTGCCGGAAGCGCATCCAGTGTTCCTTGCCGCCGCGCCAGATGCGCAGGTCGAGGAATTCGGAGAGCGCGTTCACCACCGAGACGCCGACGCCATGCAGGCCGCCGGAGACCTTGTAAGAGTTCTGGTCGAACTTACCCCCGGCATGGAGCTGGGTCATGATGACCTCGGCCGCCGAGACGCCCTCGCCCTGGTGGATGTCGACCGGAATGCCGCGGCCGTTGTCGCGCACCGTACATGAGCCGTCGGGATTGAGCGTCACCGTGACGGCGTCGGCGAAGCCGCCCAGCGCCTCGTCGATGGCGTTGTCCACGACCTCGTAGACCATGTGGTGCAGGCCGGTGCCGTCGTCGGTGTCGCCGATATACATGCCCGGCCGCTTGCGCACGGCGTCGAGGCCCTTCAGCACCTTGATCGAGTCGGCGTCGTAGCCGCCCTTGGGCGTTTCGGGGGATGCGTCCGGGGTCGAATCGGTCATCGGGCCAGTTTCAAAAAATTCCAGACTTTATATAGGGTTTAGCGCGCCGTTCGTCACGCAAAACCCTTGCCCGCGACCGCCCATCGCGGCGAACAGGGCGGCGTCCGTTCCGGTCATCCAGGCCTGCGCCCCGATGGCGCAGATCTCGTCGAAGAGGGCCGCCCGGCGGCGCTCGTCGAGATGGGCGGCGATCTCGTCCAGCAGCAGCAGCGGGGCGGCCCCCGCATCGGCCCGGGTCTGCGCCCTGGCGGCGGCGAGGACGAGGCCGATCAGCAGCGCCTTCTGCTCGCCGGTCGAGCATTCCGCCGCCGGTCGGCCGCGCCCGACATGGGTGACGGCGAGATCGGCGGTGTGCGGGCCGAAGCCGGTGCGGCCGGCTTCGGCGTCGGCCCGGCGGCGGCGGGCGAGCGCCTCGCGGAAGCGCGCCTCGCCGTCGTCGCCGGGGGCGCGGGTTTCCTCGAAGGCCCCGGTGACGGCGATGAGCCCTTGCGGGAACGCCCCGGTCAGCGGCGCGAGATCGGCCTTGAGCCGCTCCACGGTGCGGGCGCGGGCATTGGCGAGGGCGAGGCCGGCGGCGGCCATCTGGGCCTCGACGGCGTCGAGCCAGGAGGCCTCGCCGCCGTCGCGCAGCAGCCGCGCCCGTTCGCGCATCGCCTTCTCGTAGGCGCCGGCGGCGCGAGCGTGGCCGGGCTCGAAGGCGAGGGTGAGGCGGTCGAGGAAGCGGCGGCGGCCGCCAGGCGAGTCGAGAAACAGCCGGTCCATCTGGGGGGTGAGCCAGACGATCCGGCAGGTTTCGGAAAGGGCCGTCGAGGCCGGGGCGGCGACCCCGTTGATATGGGCGGCGCGGCGCTCGGTCAGCCGTCCGTCCGGCGCGGGGGCGAGGCCGGTGCCGATTTCGAAGCTTCCGTCCGGGCCTTCGACCGTCGCGGCGACCGCCCAGGGTCCGGCGGGGGCTGCCTCGCCCGGCAGGCGGCGGGCCGAGTCGGCGAGGGCCGCACCCCTGAGGCCCCGGCCCGGCGAGAGCAGCGAGAGGGCTTCGAGGATGTTGGTCTTGCCCGCGCCGTTTTCGCCAACCAGCACGACCGGGCGGGCATCGGCCTCAAGCGTCAGCGCGGCATAGGAGCGGAACGCCGTCAGCGTCAGACGGCGCACGGCATAGGCGGGCGAGGGGACGGGATCGGCGCTCACGCGCCGCTATCCCTTGGCGGCGCGCCGCACGCGCCCAGTGCGGTCCATGCGGACATCGAGGTGGAGGGCTTTTGTGACTTTCAGAAACGTATCGAGGCTGGGATTACCCTCCCGACTCAACGCCTTGGTGAGGCCCTGCCGCGAAACGCCGATCTCGCGGGCGAGCTTGGCGAAGTTGCGGGCGCGCGCGATGATGCCAAGCGCAGCGGCGACCTCTCCGGCATTGCCGGATTCGAGCGCCTCGTCGAGAAATGCCTGCTGACGCCCGGGCGTATCGAGATAGGCGGCGGGATCAAAGGGTGCGGTCTTAAGGGGCATCGGGTTCGATCTCTCTGGCCAGCCGTTTCGCCTTCGCGATGTCTTTCGCCTGACGGGACTTGTCGCCGCCGCACAGGATGACCGCCAGCACCGCGCCGAACGCCTTGAAATAGACCCGGTATCCGGGGCCATGCTCAATCCGCATCTCCGAGACGCCCTCACCGACCGGCTTCACGTCGCCGGGATTGCCTTCCGACAGGCGTAGGAGCCGGACGGCGATCTTGGCGACGGCGCGATCGTCGCGCAGCTTGGCGATCCAAGCGTCGAAAATCTCGGTTGTGCGGACCTCGATCACGTGACAACTTTAGTTGTCACATCACTATCCGTCAACGTCCGGCGGCCGGGGCGGCTCGCCTAGACCCGCATCGGCATGATGACGTAGAGCGTCGCGGGGTCGGCTTTTTCGCCGGCGTCGCGGACGATGGTGGGCGAGCCCGCATCCGCGAACAGGAACTGCGCCTGGTCGCCGTTGAGGGCGGCGGTGATGTCCATCAGGTAGCGGGCGTTGAAGCCGATGTCGAAGCCGTCGCCGGCGAAATCGGCGACCAGCTCCTCGCTGGCGCTGCCCTGTTCCGGGTTGACGACGTTGAGCGTCACCTTGCCGTCCTCGACCGTCATCTTGACGGCGCGGGTGCGGTCGGAGGCGACGGTCGAGACGCGGTCGACCGCTTCCTGGAAGGCGGCGCGATCGACGAAGAGCGGCTTGTCGTTGCCGGTCGGGATGACGCGCTGATAGTCGGGGAAGGTGCCGTCGATCAGCTTGGAGGTGACGACCGCATCGCCGAAGGCGAAGCGGATCTTGGTGTCGGAGACCGCGATCTCGACCTCGCCGTCGGCGTCGTCGATGAGCTTGCGCACTTCGGCGACGGTCTTGCGCGGCACGATGACGCCGGGCATCGCCTCGGAGCCGGCGGGCGCGGGAAGGTCGAAGCGGGCGAGGCGGTGGCCGTCGGTCGCCACGGCCCGCAGCGTCACCGCGTCCTTGCCCTTGGCGGCGTGCAGATAGATGCCGTTGAGGTAGTAGCGCGTCTCCTCGTTGGAGATGGCGAAGCGGGTCTTGTCGATGAGGCGCTTCAGGTCGGCGGCCGGCAGCGCGAAGGCGTGCGGCAGGCTGCCCGCCGTCATCGCCGGAAAGTCCTCGCGCGGCAGGGCGCCGAGCTGGAAGCGCGAGCGGCCGGCCGACAGCGTGATGCGGCCCGAATCGCCCATCAGCTCGATCTGCACCTGCGCCCCGTCGGGCAGCTTGCGCACGATGTCGTAGAGCATGTGCGCCGAGGCCGTGGTCGCGCCCGGCCGGGCGACGTCGGCGGCGAGGCT
Source organism: Alphaproteobacteria bacterium (assembly GCA_046348585.1). GTDB lineage: Bacteria > Pseudomonadota > Alphaproteobacteria > Micropepsales > Micropepsaceae > JADZAI01. The sequence continues at coordinate 16,526 of JAXMDZ010000016.1, read as the reverse complement.
TTCCACGATCTCGATGTCGAGGTCGGTGGCGGTCAGCGAGAGCGCGCCCTTGGTCGCGTCCAGGAGGACGTTGGAGAGGATCGGGATCGTGTTGCGGCGTTCGACCACGCTCTGCACGTGGTTCAGCGATTTGAGCAGCGCGCTGCGTTCGAGCGTGATCTTCATGGGGAAACGCCAAATCCAATGCGAGACGGAACGGGAGCGGCCCCCGGCCCCGGATGGTGAACACTATAGCAAGCGAAACGGGCTTGGGAATCCGCCCTTGCGCCTATTCCTCCAGCATCCGCTGGAGGCGGATCAGTTCGTCGTCGAGGGCCGAATCGGTCGAGCGCAGCTCCTCGATCCGCTTCACCGCGTGGATGACCGTGGTGTGGTCGCGCCCGCCGAAGCGGCGGCCGATGTCGGGCAGCGAGCGGGTGGTCAGCCGCTTGGCGAAATACATCGCGATCTGGCGCGGCCGGGCGACCTGGCGGGCGCGGCGCGGCGAGAGCATGTCGGCCGGGCGCAGATTATAGAAATCGGCCACCCGCTTCATGATCTCGTCGACCGTGATCTTGCGGTCGTGGGTCCTGAGGATGTCGGCGAGGAATTCGCGGGTGCGCTCCACCGTCACCGGCTCGTCGGTCGCCTCGGCCATCAGCGCCAGCTTGTTGAAGGCCCCTTCCAGGTCGCGGACGTTGGAGACGATCTTCTGGGCGAGGTAGCGCAGCACGTCGTCGCCGACCCCGTGGCGGATGCGGGAGCCGTGGGCCTGGTCGCGCCGGGCCTGGAGGATCGAGAAGCGCAGCTCGAAATCGGTCGGGTGGAGGTCGGCCTCAAGCCCGCCGGCGAGGCGCGACTTGATGCGCTCGGAGATGCCGTCCAGCGCCCGGGGGCTGCGGTCGGCGGTGAGGACGAGCTGCTTGCCCGCGCCGATGAGGTCGTTCAGGGCGTGGAAGAACTCTTCCTGGGTGAACTCCTTGCCGGCGAGGAACTGGATGTCGTCGATCAGCAGCACGTCGGCGGCGCGCAGCATGTCCTTGAATTCGATGGTCGACTTCTCGCGCAGGGCGCGCAGAAAGCCGTTCATGAAGCGCTCCGACGACAGATAGACGACCTTGAGGTCCGGGCGGCGGCGGCGGACCTCGTGGCCGATGGCGTGCATCAGGTGGGTCTTGCCGAGGCCCGAGCCGCCATAGAGGAAGAGCGGATTGTAGCGGGCCTCGGGGATCTGTTCGGCGACGCCGAGCGCCGCGTCGTGGGCGAAACGGTTGGGCCGCCCGGCGATGAACTGGGCGAAGGTGTAGCGCGGGTTCAGCGGCTGGCCGATCGCCAGCTCGATCGCGGAATCGGCGGGCGGCAGGGGCTGGGCCGCGTCGGCGGCGGACGCGGCGCCGTTCGCGTGGGCGACGCCGTTCGCCTGCGCGGCGGCGACCGCGCCGGTCGCGGTGACGAAGGAGAGGCGGGTGGCGAGGCCCGAGATCTCCTCGGCGAGACGGGCGATCTGGGCGCCGAAATGGTCGCGCACATACTGGCGCAGGAACGCCGTCGGCGCGCCCAGCACCAGTTCGCCGCCATTCTCGCTCAGCGCCGCCAGCGGGCGGATGAAGAAATCGTACGCGTTGGGCGCGATCTCCGCCTTGAGACGGTCCCTGACCGTCAACCACAAACCCGAAGCGCCGGCATCGTCCAGCATGTCACGTCGACTTTCTTGTCCTTGGGCGGCCGCTCGCGCCGCCCTGTCCCCGCACCACCAGACCGGTCCGGCCGCCTGTCGGCGGCCCGCCGGCCCTATTCCTTCTCGCTCATCCCTGTCGCCAGGGCAGTCCTTCGGCCTTCCAGCCCGAGACCCGGCCGCGATGTCCCTCCGCGTCCAGGTCGCCCTCAAATCCCCCCGCGACATTGTAGGCCGCCGCATAGCCCGCCGCCGTCAGCGCGATCGCCGCGGCGCGCGAACGCGCCCCCGACCGGCACAGCAGAAAAACCGGATCGCGCCGCGAGGCCCCGCTGGCGGCCAGCGCGGCGTCCGCCTGTTCGGCGAAACGCGCATTGACCGCCATGCCGGGAAAGACCTGCCATTCGGCCAGCAGCGGCTCGCGGCCCAGCGCCGAGAGGTCGGGCAGACCCACATAGGTCCACTCCGCCCTTGTGCGCACATCGACAAGTCGGGCTGAGGGATCGGCGGACAGAATCCGGTAGGCCTCGCCGGGCGTCACGTCGCCCGCATAGCCCGGGGCAGAAGACAGAACGACGTCGCTCATATCGGTCAGTTCCGCCCCCTCGCCGCGCAATCCATGCCCCCGCACGACTGCCGCCCCTGTCCACACCCGCGCCGGATCAACTCAATCCACACTTAAATACAGGCGCAACAATACTTTGCGACGCTGTTCGCAACGTGAACTGGATTGATTTGATGTTGCCGCCGCAGCGGCCCAACGCGATGTGGATAAGACTAATGGCGACAATTTGGCGACGCAAGTGAAATGAATCGCTTGTGGGTGAGAATCTTTCCGTAGCGATTCACGACGCCGTCACAGAGGCAAAAACCAGCAGAAATCCGCCGAAAACGGACGATCATGAGGGCCATCGCAGAGACCGGCCGCCACAAAAACGTCAAAGGCCGTGACACAGATATGTCACAGCCCAATTCGCGCGGAGTCCGCGCGCCATCAAGTCAAATGCAAGTAAAGATGCGCGGACGAAACCGTCCGCGCCAGGGTCAGGCCGTGGCGGCCAGCTTGTTCACGCGCTTGGCGAGACGCGAAACCTTACGCGCCGCCGCGTTGGCGTGCATGACGCCTTTCGTCGCGCCCCGGACGATCTCGGGCTCGGCCGCCTTCAGCGCCTTGGCCGCCGCGTCCTTGTCGCCCTTGGCCAGCGCATCTTCCACGGCGCGCACATGGGTGCGCACGCGGCTCTTGCGGGCCTGGTTGCGGGCCTGGGCCTTCACGGCCTTGCGGGCGGCTTTCGCGGCCGATTTGATATTCGCCATCGTCTCGTCTGCTTCTCGGTGGGGCGCGCGTTATAGTCGCGCCCTCCGGCCGCGTCAACGCAAGCGGCGCGTGAATCTTGGGGCCTTCATTCGTGCCGGAAAGCGGCCCTTCGCTTTTCCACGAAGGCCGCCATGCCTTCCTTCTGGTCGAGGGTGGCGAACATCGCGTGGAACAGCCGCCGCTCGAAGCGCACGCCTTCTGCCAGCGTCGTCTCGTAGGCGCGGTTGACGCTTTCCTTGGTCATCATGGCGATGGGGAGCGACTGGCCGGCGATCTTTTCGGCCGCCTTCAGCGCCTCGTCCAGCAGCGCCTCGACCGGCACGACGCGGCTGACGAGGCCGGAGCGTTCGGCCTCGGCGGCGTCCATGGTGCGGCCGGTGAGGCACATATCCATCGCCTTCGACTTGCCGACGAAGCGGGTGAGGCGCTGCGAGCCGCCGATGCCGGGCATGACGCCCAGATTGATCTCCGGCTGGCCGAACCTGGCGTTGTCGGCGGCGATGATGAAGTCGCAGAGCATCGCCAACTCGCAGCCCCCGCCCAGCGCGTGGCCGGCGACGGCGGCGATCAGCGGCTTGCGGAAGGCCGAGACCGCGTGCTCGAAGGCGGCGAAAAGGTCGCCCTTGAAGACGTCCATATAGGACTGGGGCGCCATCTCCTTGATGTCGGCCCCGGCGGCGAAGGCCCGCGACGAGCCGGTGAGGACGACGCAGCCGACATCCGCATCGGCCTCGAAGGCGGCGAGCGCCGCCGCGACCTCGCGCGTCAGCTGGGCGTTCAGCGCGTTCAGCGCCTGCGGCCGGTTCAGCGTCAGGAGGCCGACCCGGCCCCTGGTTTCGACGAGGATCGTTTCGAAGCCGCTCATGCCTGCATTCCCCTGCCTTGCGCCGCCCTTCCTTAACGCTGGCAGCGGGCGCAGTAAAACGTCGAGCGCCCGGCCTGGACGATGCGGCGGACCGTGCCGGGGCAGCCTGGCGACGGACACGGCGTTCCTTCCCGGTCGTAGACGCGGAAGGCGTGCTGGAAATAGCCGAGTTCGCCGTTGACCTGGGCGTGGTCGCGCAAGGTCGAGCCGCCGGCCGCGATGGCGGCGTCGAGGACCGCGGTCACCGCCCCGGCGAGGCGGGCGATTCGCGGCGGCGACAGCGAGCCGGCCGCCCGTTCCGGGTGGATGCCGGCGCGGTGCAGCGCCTCGCTGACATAGATATTGCCGAGACCGGCGACGACCCGCTGGTCGAGCAGGGCGGCCTTGATCGGCGCGGCCTTGCCCTTCAGCCGCGCGGCGAGAGCGGCGGCCCCGAGCGGCGGGTCGAGCGGTTCGGGACCGAGGCCGGCGAAGAGCTTGTGCCGGTCGAGGTCCGCCGTCGGCTCCAGCAGCATCAGCCCGAAGCGGCGATGGTCGTTATAGACGAGGCGCGCGCCCTCGCCGGTTTCCAGAAGGACGTGATCGTGCTTGCCCGCCCCCGACGCCGCTTCCGGGGCAGCGTGGTGGAACTCGCCCAGCATCGCGCCTTCGTTCGAGCCCGCCGGATAGACTGTGAAGCGCCCCGACATGCCCAGATGGACGATCAGCGTCTCGCCGCCGTCGAGATCGGCGAGGATGTATTTCGCCCGCCGCCGCAGCCGCGCGACGCGACGCCCGGTCAGCCGCTCGGCGAAACGCGGCGGAAAGGGAAAGCGCAGGCCCGCCCGGCGGACGACCGCGGCGGCGATGCGGCGGCCTTCGAGGACGGGCAGCAGGCCGCGCCGGACGGTTTCGACTTCGGGAAGTTCGGGCATCGCCGAGGATTAGCGCGGCCGCCGCCCTTCGGCTATATGCGCCCCATGGCCAAGCAGTTCCCCGCCCTAGACGAGCAGCACCGGGATTTCATCGCCCGCCAGCGCATCTTCTTCGCCGCCAGCGCCACCGCCGGCAGCCGCATCAATCTCTCGCCGCGCGAGGGATCGGCCTTCCGGGCGATCGGGCCGAACGCGGTCTGCTGGCTCGACCAGACCGGCAGCGGGGCGGAGACCGCCGCGCACCTTGCGGCCGACGGGCGGCTCACCGTCATGTTCTGCTCGTTCGAGACGCAGCCGCAGATCCTGCGGCTCTACGGCCGGGGCCGCTCGCTGATGCGCGGCAGCGCGGATTATGCGGCGGTGCTGGACGAGGCCTTCGGCGGGATCGAGACGCCCGGCGCGCGCCAGATCGTCATGCTCGACGTCGAGACGGTGCAGACCTCGTGCGGCTACGGCGTGCCGTTCTTCACCTTCGTCGCGGAGCGCGAGCAGCTGAAGACCTGGGCGGCGGCGACGGGCGAGGCGGGCATGGCCGATTATCGCGCCCGCCGGAACGCCGTCAGCCTCGACGGCCTGCCGACCGGGTTCGGCGAGCCGGCGCAGACCCCCTGAGTCGCCCCCCTATGGGTGGAAGTCCGGGCTGATCAGCAGGATATTGGACATCACCTCGGCGATCGGCTCCGCCTCGTCCCATTCGCCCGCCGGTGCGCCGAAAACCTGCACCACGACCATGTCCATCGTGTTGTGGGCCTGAAGCGTATAGCGGACATGAAAGGCGACGGGGGCGCCGTCGTGATCGGACGTCTCCAGAGTCTCCAAGCAATACACCGTGAAGTCGCCGTCCGCATGCGGCGCGCATTCATCGAGGACCTGGGCCGTCTTGCGCCGGTCGGCGATGGTTTCTTCGATCAGTTTCGTCTTGCCGACCCCGGCCGCATCGACGCCCAGAAACATCTGGACCGCAAGCCCCGTGAGGTAGGACCCGTCCGCCTTCCTTTCCTTCGAGACGATCCAGCGGCAGCCATACTCGCTGCACGAGCCCGTGTAGACCCAGCCCTTTGGCCGGGCGACTTCGCCCTGGATAGGTTCGAGCATCTGCAACTCGTAGCCTTCGGGGATGGGAATGTGCGGACTGCCGCCCGCCTGGGCCTCGAAAAGCGCCAGCGAGGACACGAGCAGGGCAAGCTGGACCAGACCGCGCATGGGGAACCCCGGACAGATGGAGGGCTTCAGCCTAGGCCGGGTCCGCCGGAGAAGTCCAATTGCGCGATGCCGCAGCGGTCCGTTTACCGCGATTCCCGCATGGCGAGCGGGCGCGCGCATCGCTATGGTCCGGCCCGCATGAGCGATCCGACGCACGATCCGGGCGAAACCGCCTCTTTCGGCTTTCAGGACATCCCGGCCGCCGAGAAGGCGGCGCGGGTGAAGGGCGTCTTCGACGCCGTGGCGTCGAAATACGACCTGATGAACGATCTGATGTCGGCGGGCGTCCACCGGCTGTGGAAGGACGCGATGGTCGACTGGCTCGACCTCGCCCCCGGCGCCCGCGTGCTGGATGTCGGCGGCGGCACCGGCGACATCGCCCTCAGGATCGCGCGGCGCTGGGGCGCGAAGGGCGGGCGCATCACCGTTCTCGACATCAATCACGAGATGCTGAAGGCGGGCCGCGCCCGCGAGGCCTTCGCCAAGATCGTTCCGGCGACCCGCTTCGACTGGGTGTGCGGCGACGCCGAGGCGCTGCCGCTGCCCGACCGCGCGGTCGATGCCTATACGATCGCCTTCTGCATCCGCAACGTCACCCATATCGAGCGGGCGCTGGCCGAGGCGCGGCGGGTGCTGAAGCCGGGCGGGCGGTTCCTCTGCCTTGAGTTCAGCCGCGTCGAGGTGCCGGTGCTCGATACGCTCTACGACCTTTGGTCGTTCCAGGCGCTGCCCGAGATCGGCGCGCGGGTGGCGGGCGACCGGGAGGCCTATCGCTATCTTGCCGAATCCATCCGCCGCTTCCCGCCCCAGGCCGCCTTCGCCGCGATGATCGAGCGCGCGGGCTTTTCGCTGGTGAAGCACCGCAACCTGTCGGGCGGCATCGCGGCGCTGCATTCGGGCTGGGTCGTCTAGCGCGATGGGGAAGACCGCCGCCTTCTTCCGCCTGGTGGGCGCGGCCCGCGTGTTCGCGCGGCACGACGCGCTGGTGCCGGAGGAGTTCCGCGACCAGATCCCCTTCTCCGCCCGTCTCGGGGCGCGGCTGCTGCGGCTGACGACGTTCGGCGGCGGCAAGGGCGGGCGGCTCGGCGAGCGCTTCACCGCGGCGCTCGGCGAACTCGGCCCTTCCTATGTGAAGCTCGGCCAGTTTCTCGCTACCCGCCCCGACATCGTCGGCAAGGCGCTGGCGGGCGATCTCGCCGCGCTGCAGGACCGCATGCCGCCCTTCCCGCAGGCCGAGGCGAAGGCGATGGTCGCGGCCGAACTCGGCAAGCCGGCCGACACGCTGTTCGAGAGCTTTTCCGAGCCGGTCGCCGCCGCCTCGATCGCCCAGGTCCACCGCGCGCGCGCCGGCGGGCGCGACGTGGCGGTGAAGGTGCTGCGGCCCGACATCGAGGGGCGCTTCCGCCGCGACCTGGAGGCCTTCTATCTGGCGGCGCGGCTCGCCGAACGCTTCGCGCCCGCCTCGCGGCGGCTGCGACCCGTCGCCTTCGTCGACACGCTGGCGGCGAGCGTGCGCGAGGAGATGGATCTGCGGCTGGAGGCTTCGGCCGCCGCCGAACTCGCCGAGCGGACCAAGGGCGACGCCGGTTTCCGCGTGCCGCGCATCGAGTGGGAGCTGACCGCGAAGCGGGTGCTGACCTCGGAATGGATCGACGCGCTGCCGCTGCGCGATCCGGCGGCGTTGCGGGCGGCCGGGCACGATCCGGCGCGGCTCGCCAACCTCGTCATCCAGCATTTCCTGACCCAGGCGCTGCGCGACGGCTTCTTTCACGCCGACATGCATCAGGGGAATCTCTTCGTCGATGCGGCGGGCAATCTGGTGGCGGTCGATTTCGGCATCATGGGCCGGCTCGATCCGGTCATGCGCCGCTTCATGGCCGACGTGCTCTACGGCTTCCTGCAGCGCGACTACAAGGCGATCGCCGAGGCTCATTTCGCGGTCGGCATCGTCGCCGCCGACCGTTCGGTCGACGCCTTCGCGCAGGCGCTGCGGGCGGTCGGCGAGCGGGTGTTCGGGCGGCCGGCCAGCGAAATCTCGATGGCGCGGCTGTTGCAGCAATTGTTCGAGATCACCGACATGTTCGGCATGGAGATGCAGCCCCAGCTCGTCTGGCTGCAAAAAACGATGGTGGTGGTCGAGGGCGTCGCCCGCGACCTCGACCCCGAGCACAATATCTGGGAGGCCTCGCGCCCCGTGGTGGAACGCTGGATGAAGGCGACGCTGTCGCCCGAAACGCGGCTGCGCGAGGCGGCCGAAGGGATCGGCGATTTCGGCCGCACGCTGCAGGGCATTTTCAGCCACGCGGCGCAGGCCGCCGCCAGCCTCACGCAGGGCGGCGTCCGGCTGCATCCCGACAGCGCCGCGCAGATCGCCGAGGAGGAAGTGCGCCGCACCCGCCATGTGCGCTGGGCGATCTGGCTGGGGGCGCTGGCGCTCGCCGCCATCGCGCTGAGGTTCTTCCTGTGAAGCGGGTGCTGATCCTCGGCGGCGCGGGGGCGATCGGCAGCCGGACGATCGGCGCGGCGCTCGCCTGTTCGGCGGCGCACGAGATCGTCGTCGCCGACCTCTCGCTGGACGCCGCCGCGAAGGCCGCCGCGCATCATCCCGGCCGCGCCGTGCCCTTGCAGCTCGACGTCTTCGACGAGACGGCGCTTCGCGCGGCGATGCGCGGCGTCGATGCGGTGCTGAACTGCGCCGGGCCGTTCTATCGCACCAGCCTGCCCTGCCTGAAGGCGGCGATCGCCGAAAAGCGCATCTATCTGGACGTCTGCGACGGCTGGGACACGACCCGCGAGGCGCTGGCGCTGGACGGCGCGGCGCGCGAGGCGGGCATTCCCGCCGTCATCGGCCTCGGCGCTTCGCCCGGCATCACCAATCTGCTCGCCCGGATCGCGGCTGCCGAACTCGACCGCTGCGACGAGATCGTCACGGGCGTCAATCTCGATCCCGGCGCGCCGGTCGGCGGCGTCGGCGCGCCCGGCCGCGCGGTGCACTGGCTGCGCCAGCTGGGCGGCGAGGTGGAGGTCTGGCGCGGCGGAAAGCGTGCGCCGGTCGACGCCTTGCAGATCCTGCGCCTCGACCTGCCGGGGACCGGCGCGCGGGCGCTGCATCTGATCGGCCATCCCGAACCGCTGACGCTGCCGCGCACGCTGGGCGGCCTCGCCGACGCGAGCCATGTGCTGGCGCTCGACCGCGCCGAGGCGGCGCTGGCCGAGGGCCTGTCGGAGCGGGTCGCAGCCGGAAAGCTGACGCCCGACCGCGCCGCGCAGATGGTGGCGGAGCCGGGACGGCGGCCGCTCGATCTGCGCCTGCGGGTGCTGGCGGCGGGACTGGGACGACGCCGCACCGACACGCCGCCGCTGTTCGCCTATGCGGCGGGCATGCGCCACGGCCGCCGCCGGCGCGTCGCCGCCTGGATCACCCGTCTGCCGCAAGGGGGCGCGGCGGGCGCGGCGGCGGCGGCGCTGGCGGTCGGCATGGAGCTGGCGCTGCTGCACCGGATGAACCGCAACGGCGTTTCGGCGCCCGAGGACATCGTCGATCCGCATGTCTTCTTCGAGGAATTCGCGGCCGCCGCGACGCCGCGCGGGACCGCGCCGTCGCCGCTGATCCAGATCGCATCCGACGAGGAGGTGACGGCATGACGGGAAGACGCATTCTGCTGATCGTCGGCGGCGGCATCGCCGCCTACAAAGCGCTGGAGCTGGTGCGGCTGCTCAAAAAGCGCGGCCACAAGGTGCGCGGCGTGCTGACCGCGGCGGGGGCCGAGTTCGTCACCCCGCTCTCGCTCGGCAGCCTGACCGGCGACAAGGTCTATCGCGATCTCTTCAGCCTGACCGACGAGGCGGAGATGGGCCATATCGAATTGTCGCGCGCCGCCGATCTGGTGGTGGTCGCGCCGGCGACCGCCGATCTGATGGCGAAGGCGGCGAACGGTCTCGCCAACGATCTCGCCTCGACGCTGCTGCTCGCCACCGACAAGCGCGTGCTGATGGCCCCGGCGATGAATGTGCGCATGTGGCGTCATCCGGCGACGGCGCGCAATCTGGCGACGCTGAAGGCCGATGGCGTCGCCTTCGCCGGACCGGGCGAGGGCGAGATGGCCTGCGGCGAATATGGCCCCGGCCGCATGGCCGAGCCCGCCGAGATCCTTTCCGCCATCGAGGCGCTGCTGGAGAGCGATGCGGCGGCGCGGCCGCTCGCCGGCCTCAGCGCGCTCGTCACCTCCGGCCCGACGCACGAGCCGATCGATCCGGTGCGCTATATCGCCAACCGCTCCAGCGGCAAGCAGGGCCACGCCATCGCCGCCGCGCTGGCCCGCGCCGGGGCGCGGGTGACGCTGATCTCCGGCCCGGTCGCCATCGAAGCGCCGCCCGGCGTCACGCTGGTGAAGGTGGAGACGGCGCGCGAGATGCTGGCCGCCGCCGAACGCGCCCTGCCCGCCGACATCGCGGTCTGCGCCGCCGCCGTCGCCGACTGGCGCGCCGAACGCGACGCGGCGCAGAAGATCAAGAAGACCGGCGAGGTCCCCGCCCCGCTCGCCCTCGCCGAGAACCCGGACATTCTGGCGACGCTGTCGCGCCATCCCTTCCGCCGCCCGAAACTGGTGATCGGATTCGCCGCCGAAACGGAACAGCTCGTGCCGCACGCCCGCCAGAAGCTGGCGAAGAAGGGCTGCGACTGGATCGTCGCCAACGACGTGTCGCCGCAGACGGGCGTCATGGGCGGCGACGACAACACGGTCGTCCTCGTCACCGGCACGACCGAGGAAGCCTGGCCCAAACTGCCCAAGGATCAGGTCGCCGAGCGGCTGGCCGGGCGCATCGCCGCGGAGTTCGCAACGACATGAAGCTTTCCGTCAGACGCCTGCCGCACGGGGCCGATCTGCCGCTGCCGCGCTATGAGACCCAGGGCGCGGCCGGCATGGACCTGATGGCGGCGCTCACCGCCGATCTCGTGCTGCAGCCGGGGGCGCGGGCGATCGTGCCGACCGGGTTGCAGATCGCCGTGCCGCCCGGCCACGAGGGGCAGGTGCGGCCGCGCTCCGGCCTTGCCGCCAAGCACGGCGTCACCGTGCTGAACGCGCCGGGGACCATCGATTGCGACTATCGCGGCGAGGTCGGGGTCATTCTGGTCAATCTGGGGGCCGAGCCGTTCACGGTGACCCGGGGGATGCGGATCGCCCAGCTGCTGATCGCGCCCTTCGTGCAGGCCGCGCCGGTCGAGGTCGAGAGCCTCGACGACACGGCGCGCGGGGCGGGCGGCTTCGGCTCCACGGGGCGGTAATCGCGCCGTTGCAGTCGGGGCGTAAGTCGGGCTGAACTCTGGCGTAAGTCCCGCGCCCATGATCGAGGCGGCCCGTCCGGGCCAAATAGGGGCAGATCGAAGGAGAGACCCATGAGCGACGCCGCCACCCCCGCCGAGGGCCGCCTGCCCGGGCGCGGCCGCATCTACGACTCCATCACCCAGACCATCGGCGACACCCCGCTGGTGCGCATCAAGCGCCTCGCCGCCGAAGCCGGCGCGAAGGCCGACGTGCTGCTGAAGCTGGAGTTCTTCAACCCCATCGCCAGCGTCAAGGACCGCATCGGCGTCGCCATGATCGAGGATCTGGAGGCGCGCGGCGTGCTGACGCCGGGCAAGTCGGTTCTGGTCGAGCCGACCTCGGGCAATACCGGCATCGCGCTCGCCTTCGTGGCGGCGGCCAAGGGCTATCGCCTGATCCTGGTGATGCCCGAGACGATGTCGGTCGAGCGGCGCAAGATGCTGGCGCTGCTGGGCGCGGAGCTGGAATTGACCGAGGGCGCGAAGGGCATGCGCGGGGCGATCGCCCGGGCGCAGGAACTGGTCGCCGAGATTCCGGGCGCGATCATCCCGCAGCAATTCGAGAACCCGGCGAACCCCGCCATCCACCGCCGCACCACGGCCGAGGAAATCTGGAACGACACCAAGGGCGCGGTCGATATCGTCGTGTCGGGCGTCGGCACCGGCGGCACGATCACCGGCGTCGGCAGCGTGCTGAAGGCGAAGAAGCCCGGCCTGAAAATGGTCGCGGTGGAGCCGGAGGATTCGGCCGTGCTGTCCGGCAAGCCGGCCGGGCCGCACAAGATCCAGGGCATCGGCGCGGGCTTCGTGCCGAAGATCCTCGATACCGGGGTCATCGACGAGATCGTCACCGTCACCAACGACATCGCCTTCCAGTACGCCCGCAAGCTGGCGCGCAGCGAGGGCATTCCGGTCGGCATCTCGTCGGGCGCGGCGGCCTATGCGGCGCTTCATCTGGCGGCGCGGCCGGAAAACGCCGGCAAGACCATCGTCGCGATCATTCCGAGCTTCGCCGAACGCTATCTTTCGACGGCGCTGTTCGAAGGGCTCTAGCCCCACTCCGCGAGGACGGCGGGATCGCCTTCGCGCGCCCGCCGCTCCGCCGCCAGCGCCGCGAAGGCGGCCTCGTCCATCAGGCGGCGGCAGGCCCAGACCGCCATCGCGCGGACCAGCGGGCTATCATCGTCCAGCCGCGCGGTCGCGGCGGGCAGGAGGTCCGCATCGGCGCTGTTGCCGATGGCGATCAGCACATTGCGCACGAAGCGGTCGCGGCCGATGCGCTTGACCGGCGAGCCGGAGAAGAAGGCGCGGAAGGCCGCGTCGGTCAGCGCCGCGAGATCGGCGAGCGGCGGCGCGGCGAGATCGTCGCGGGCGGCAAGTTTCGTCTCGCGTCCGGCGACGGCGAATTTGTTCCAGGGACAGACCGCCAGGCAATCGTCGCAACCATAGATGCGGTTGCCGATGCCGGGCCGGAGCGCCGCATCGATGGTCCCGGCGTGTTCGATGGTCAGATACGAGATGCAGCGCCGCGCATCGAGCCGGTAGGGCGCGGGGAAGGCGTCTGTCGGGCAGGCGTCGAGACAGGCGCGGCAGGTGCCGCACTGGTCGGCGTGCGGATCGTCCGGCGCAAGCGCCGCCGCCGTGAGGATGATTCCGAGGAAGAGCCACGAGCCGAAATCGCGGCTGACGAGATTGGTGTGCTTGCCCTGCCAGCCGATCCCCGCCGCCATGGCGAGCGGTTTTTCCATCAGCGGCGCGGTATCGACGAAGACCTTGACCGCCGCGCCGGTGCGCGCGGCGGCGAGCCCGGCAAGTTCCTTCAGGCGGCCCTTGATGATGTCGTGGTAGTCGCGGCCGCGGGCATAGACGCTGATCGCGCCGCGATCTCGCGCCCTCGTGGCGGCGAGCGGATCGTCCGGCGGTCCGTAGTTCAGCGCGACGACGATGGCGCTTTTCGCCTCCGGCCAGAGCGTGCGCGGATCGAGCCGTCGGTCCAGCGTCTCGGCCATCCAGGCCATCGTGCCGTGGCGGCCTTCGGCGACGAAATCGCGGAGCGCCGCCTGCGCTTGGCGAGAGGTCGCGGCCGGCGCGATGCGCAGCGCGTCGAAGCCGAGCGCCGCCGCCTTGGCGCGCAGCGCCGCGACGAGACGCGCCGGATCAGAAGTCGAGGACCGCATAGTGGCGTGCAGGAGGCACGCCCGGCACGGTTTCGGCAAGCAGCGGACGGAAGGAAGGCCGCGACTTGATGCGCATATACCAGGTCTTCGCCTGCTCGTTGGCGCTCCACGGCACGTCGCCGCAATAGTCGAGGCACGAGAGCTGCGCCGCCGCCGCGAGGTCGGCATAGGAGAGCGTGTCGCCGGCCAGCCAGCGGCGGGTGTCGGACAGATGGCCGATCAGGTCGAGATGGCGGCGGATCGCCTCCATCCCGCCGCGGATCGCGTTGATGTCGGGGCCGCCGGGGCGCGGGCCGGTGCGCGCGCCGCAATAGCGCGGATTGACCTTCTGCAGCAGCAGCGGCTCGGTCACTTCGGCCTGAAAGGTCGCGAGGAACCAGTCGTAGAGCCGGCGCGCCTCGCGCCGCTCGTCCGCCGCCTGAGGCCAGAGCGCGGGTTCGGGATAGGTCTCTTCCAGATATTCGGGGATCGCGTAAGCGCCGCTGACCGGCACGTCGCCGTCGAGCAGGGCGGGCACGGTTCCGGCCGGGTTGATGGCGAGGAAGGCTTCGCGGCGGTCCCAGAAGCGTTCCGGCGTCGCGGCGGCGTCGAGACGCTTTTCGGCCAGCGCCAGGCGGACGACGCGGCAGGCGGGGGAGAGAACCTGATGAAACAACTCGCGCATGGGTACCGGGGCGGGGCGCAGGCGAGCGGACATCGGCGTCCGGGCTGTGAATCGATGCGCCGCAATCGTGAGGCAAGGTGGCGGGTGCGGGTTTAAAGAAGCGTTAGGGACGAACGCAACCCTCGGCGGCGAAGGGATTATTCGCCCGCCGCCGGGGCGGAGGGCGGGGTGCGCCGCGCCACTTCCGCGAGCACCGCGCGGATGCGCAGCGCGGCGAGCAGGCCGTTGACGAGTTCGACGCCGGTCTGCGCCAGCGCGGCGGCTTCGGCCTGGTTCACGCGGCCCTCGAAGCCGGCGTAGAAATTGGCGACCTCGACGGGGGCGAGGGCCTCGACCGCATCGGCGTAGAGGCGCACCTGCGCGGCCGAGAAGGCCTCCGGGCCATATCCGGCGCGGCGCAGATCGCGCCAGAGCGTCAGGATGCGGGCGTCGAGCAGATCGAGCGCCGCGCCCTTGCGGGTGCGGCGGATGCGGATGACGGCGAGCCGGTCGAGCGTGTGCGCATCCGCGGCGATGACCGGATCGCCCTGGGTGAGCGTGTCGAGCGGGGTGAGCGCGGCGCTCGTCTCGATGCCGAGGCGGCCGGCGAGCAACGCGCCCAGTTCGGGAAAGCCGCCATAGCCGGCGGGCAGCGCATCGGGATCGCCGTCGAGCAGGCGCTTGATGACCTCCAGCGGCAGGAAGCGTTCTTCCTGAAGGCGCTTAATCGCCTTCAGCCGCTCGGCATGCGCCGGGCCGTAGGTGGCGGCGTTGCGGGCATGGCGTTCGGGTTCGGGCAGCAGACCTTCGCGGATGTAGTAGCGGATGGTCTCGCGCCCGACCCCCGAGGCCCGCTCAAGATCGCGCATCTTCATCGCCGCTTGATGGACGCGGCGCAAGGCTGCGTCAATGCGGCGGCGCCGCGCCCTACACGAAGATCCGGTAGGGCGCGATGATGCCGTCGGGCGATTTGATCGCGAACTCGTGGCCCTGTTCGGCTTCGCCGACCAGCGCCTCGTAAACGCGCAGCGCGTTGCGGATGACCTCGGCATAGGAGGCCGCTTCGGTGCGGTCCTTCAGGCGCTGAAGCCGTTCCATCGCCTGGGGCGGCATTTCGAGCTGGACGCGGGTGGTGGAGCGGCCTTCCTCGCCTTCGGCGAAGCGGCGGCGCGAGGCGTTGAAACGCTGTCCGTGCATGGCCTACTCCTCGCCCCGGCGGCGGCGGCATTCGGCGCGCCAGGCGCGGCGCTCCTCGCGCCGCTCGAAGCCGCCGAGCAGATGATGGGCGACCCACACCGCGAAGACGATGCCGGCGGCGAGCAGCAGACCGGACGGCGCGTGATGGGCGAAGAAATGCAGCGCCGCCCAGATGCCCAGCAGGATGACGACGGCGCGCAGCATGTTCTCCGACTGGCGGCGGCGCTTGCGGTAGCGGCGCGCCAGTTCGGCGTCGTCCGTTTCCCGGTCGCGGTCCGGCCGCTCCCAGCCGCGGCTGCGGTCCCGGTCGGGTTCCGCCACATCGGCCGGAAAGGCGTCGCCGACGCCGACATTGTACTTGGGCACGGATCCTTCTCCCTCAGCATCCCAATGGCCCGGGACTATACCGAAGGATCATCAAAAATCAATCAATAACCCATGTGACACTCATCACTGCCCCTGCGACAGGCGGAAATCCGCTACTCCGCCGCGATGGCGGCGGCCGCCTCGATCGGATGGGCGAGGCGGGTCAGCATCTCCTTCGGGCAGACCTGCCAGAAGCGCGGCCATTCCTGGTCCCAGTTGGAGAGCATGGTCGCGGCGAAGTGCGAGCCGGTCTCGCGCGCGTGCTCCTCGACGCTCTCGCGCAGCACCCGTTCCCAATGGGGCGTCGTCACGCGCCGCCAGATCACGCTGTCCGGGTTGACGTGGGCCTCGAAGCGGTCGTCGGCGTCATAGACGAAAGCCATGCCGCCGGTCATGCCGGCCGCGAAATTGTCGCCCACCGCGCCCAGAATCACCGCAAGGCCGCCGGTCATGTATTCGCAGCCGTTCGAGCCGCAGCCTTCGATCACCGCCGTCGCGCCGGAATTGCGCACCGCGAAGCGCTCGCCCGCCTGACCGGCGGCGAACAGCTTGCCCGCCGTCGCGCCATAAAGGACGGTGTTGCCGATGATCGTGTTCTCGTGCGCGGCGAAGCGCGCGGCGGCGAGCGGGCGGACCGCGATGGTCGCGCCGCTGAGGCCCTTGCCCACATAGTCGTTGGCGTCGCCGAAAAGCTCGATCTTCAGGCCCTGCACCGCGAACGCCCCGAGCGACTGGCCCGCCGTGCCGCGCAGGCGCAGCGTCAGATGTCCGGGCGCGAGGCCGTTCATGCCGTAGCGGCGCACGATGTGGCTGGAGGTGCGCGTGCCGATCGCCCGGTCGGTGTTGCGGACATTGTAGGCGAG
>JAXMDZ010000015.1:0-78498 GCA_046348585.1 Alphaproteobacteria bacterium | reverse complement strand
TGGCGGCAAGCCTAGCGCAGTTTCACGGCGGCGCACGGCGAAAACGCGGCTCAGCGGCCCGGCCAGGAGAGGCGGTCGAGGGCGGCGACGAGCCGGTCGATGTCTGCTTCGTCGTTGTAGAGCTGGAGCGACAGGCGCAGCAGCAGCCGGCCGTTCGCCGACGAGGCCGCCACCTGGATTCCCGCCTCCGACCAGAGCGCGCGCATGAGGGCGGGGCCGTCGCCCGGATCGGCGGGGCGCGACTGGGGCAGCGTCCAGGCGGCGAGCGCCGGGGCGTGCGGGGTGACGAGGCTGGCGCCCCGCTCGCGCAGCGCCGCGTCGGCCCGGGCGATCAGCCCGGCGCGATGGGCGGTGAGCGCCGCGAGGCCATAGCTTTCGACGAAATCGGCGGCGTCGGCGGCGGCGAGATAGGCGGTGACGTCGCGCGTGCCGACATAGTCGAAGCGGCGCGGATAGGGATCGGCGTTGTAGTGGCTGACGATCACCGGGCGGGTCGCGTCCGCCACTTCCGGCGCGCTGTAGAGCAGGCAGCAGCCGCGCGGCGCGAACAGCCATTTATGGGCGTTCGAGGCATACCAGTCGGCCCCGAGCGCGGCGACGCCAAGGGGCAGCTGGCCGAGCGCGTGAGCGCCGTCCACGAAGACCTTCGCGCCGGCCGCCTTGGCGATCGGCACGAGCGTCTCGACCGGAATCAGCTGGGCGGTCGGCGAGACGATGTGATCGAGGATGACGAGGCGGGTGCGAGGGGTGAGCGCGGCGCGCAGGCCCTCGGCATAGGCGGCTTCGGTCATCTGGAGCGCGGTCGGGATCGCGCGCACGCAGGCCCCGGTGCGGGCAGCGGCGAGGTCCACAGCCTTGCGCACCGCGGCATAGGCGACATCGAGCAGGACGATCTCGTCGCCGGGCGCGAAGCGCATGGCGTCCAGCACCACGGCGACGGCCTCGGTGACGTTGGGCAGGAAGACGAGGCTCTCGCCCGGCGCGCCCATCTGGCGGCCGACGCGGGCCGCGCTGGCGCGGGTCGCGGTCCAGATGGTCTCGCGGAAGAACAGGTCGGGCTGGGTCTCGACGGTGTCGCGCCAGCGCTGCTGGGCGGCGTGAACCGGGGCGGGCGTCGCGCCGAACGAGCCGTGATTGAGGAAGGTCGCGCCCGGCCGCAGCAGAAAGAGATCGCGGGCGGCGGCGCCGAAGGGGGGCATGGCTAGTCCAGTGCGAAGACCAGGGCCTTCAGATAGGCGGTCTCGGGCAGATGGGGGTGGACGGGGTGATCGACGTCGGCGCCGCTCGACCGCAGCAGCCGGGCCGGGCGCTTCGCCTGGTGGATGCCGGCGGCGCATTCGGCGTGGAAGCGGGCCGCGTCGATGTGGTGCGAGCAGGAGCCGAGCACCAGCGTGCCGCCGGGTTCGACCGCCGCGGCGGCGGCGCGGGCGAGCTTGCGATAGGCGCGGGCGGCGGGTTCGATGTCCTTGCGCGATTTGGCGAAGGCCGGCGGGTCGGCGATGACGAGGCCGAACTTCACGCCCTGCGCCGCCATGTCGTCGAGCGCCTCGAAGGCGTCGGCCTTGCGCAAGCCGAGCTTCGCCTCGAAGCCGCTGGCCGAGGCCGCCTTGCCGGCGAGGCCGAGGGCCTTTTCGGAGGCGTCGATGCACAGCGCCTCGCTCGCCCCGGCCGCGAGCGCGGCGAGTGCGAAGCCGCCGGCATGGCTGAAGACGTCGAGCACCGAAAGCCCTTTGGCGAAGCGGGCGGCGAAGGCGCGGTTCTCGCGCTGGTCGTAGAACCAGCCGGTCTTCTGTCCGGTCATCGGATCGCAGAGAAAGGTCGCGCCGTTCTCCTTGAAGGCGATTTCGCCCGGTTCCTTGCCGTAGGCGAGGGCGGTGAGCGAGGGCAGGCCTTCCAGCGTGCGGGCCTGGAAATCGTTGCGCAGCACGATGGCGCGCGGCTCGAACACCCGCCGGAGCGCCGCGACGATGATGTCGGTGCGCACATCCATGCCGGCCGCGCCCATCTGGACCGAGAGCACGTCGCCATATCGATCGACGACGAGGCCGGGCAGGCCGTCGGCCTCGGCATGGGCGACGCGGTAGAAAGGCGTCGCGAAGAGCCGGGCGCGGATCGCGTCGGCGCGGGCGAGGCGGGCGGCGAAGAAATCGGCGTCGAGCGCGACGCCAGGCTCGGACGAGACGAGGCGGGCGGCGATCAGCGTCTTGGCGTTGAAGATCGCGGTGCCGAGCGGCGTGCCGTCGTCGAGCACGACATCGACGGCCTCGCCGGGGGCGAGCGCCTTCATCTCGGCGTCCATGACGATTTCGTTGGAGAAGATCCAGGGACTGCCGGCGCGGGCGCGTTTGCCCTCGCGGGGTTTGACCTTCAAGGTCGGATGAATGGTGGCCATGGGCGCGCTTCTATCCCGGCCGCGGGGCGGGCGATAGGGCGGCCCCTATTCCGCGGCGAGCGGGAAGGCGGAGGCCGAGGCGGCTTCGGCGTCGAGCACGGTGGCGGCGGCCTGGACGACGGCGGCGATGCGCACCGCCGTCTGCACCGCTTCGGGCGCGAGGCCGAGATCGCGGGCCGTGCGGGCATGGCCGTCGGCGCAGACGCCGCAGCCGTTGACCGCCGAGACGGCGACCGACCACAGCTCGAAATCCTGCTTGCCGGTCCCGGTGCAGCCGAGCGCATTCATGCGCAGACGGGCCGGGAGCTTGTCGTAGTCGTTCGAGGGCCGCTGGGTGAAACGGTAATAGACATTGGTCATCGCCATGACGGCGGCGCAGGCCTTGGCGGCTTCCAGCGCCGGGGCCGACAGGCGGGGCGCGAATTCGGCCAGCAGGGCCGCCGAGACGACTGCGTTACGGGCGGCGAGCGCGGCGGCGACGAAGGCTCCGGCCCGCTGCTGCTCGCTCAGCGTCCGGTCGGCGGCGAGCGCGGCGAGGTTGTGGGCGACATCCCGCGCGTACCGGGGAAGCGCATCGCGGAGCTTTTCGAGGGACATCGGCGCTGTCGCCTTTCGGGCGGGGTACGGGCCGCCGCCGGATGGCGGCGGGAGGCGTTGACGGGGCGGAGGATAAGGCTCACCCTGCAATCGACAAAGCGAGTTATTGTTATTTGACTGATCGGTTACATCGATGGACCGTCTCCCCACGCTGCGCCAGCTGCAGCATTTCATCGCGCTCAGCGAGCATCTGCATTTCGGCCGGGCGGCTTCTGCGATCCATGTCACGCAATCGACACTCAGCGCGAGCCTGAAAGAGCTTGAGGCCATTCTGGGGGCGCCCCTGGTCGACCGGACCAAGCGTTCGGTCGTGCTGACCCCCCTCGGGCACGAGATCGCCGGGCGGGCGCGGCTGCTGCTTGCCGAGGCGGAGGACCTGACCCAGGCGGCCAAGGCGGTGCGCGCGCCGCTCAGCGGCTCGATCCGGCTGGGCGTCATCCCGACCATCGCGCCGTTCGTGCTGCCCTATGTCCTGCCGCAGCTGCGCCGCCGCTATCCCTCGTTGCTGCTGTTCCTGGTGGAGGATCTGACCGAGCGGCTGGTGGCGGCGCTGCGCGACGGGGCGCTGGACGCGGCGCTGATCGCGCTGCCGTTCGACACGCCGGGGCTGGAGACGCTGACGCTGTTCGACGACCCGTTCGTGCTCGCCGCCCGCGCCGACCATCCGCTGATGGCCGGCAAGACGCCGACCGACGAGGCGGTGCAGGCCGAACGGCTGCTGCTGCTGCGCGACGGGCACTGCATGCGCGACCATGCGCTGTCGGCCTGCGGCGTCCACGCGCCGCGCCATGACGACGCCTTCGAGGCGACCAGCCTGATGACGCTGGTGCAGATGGTCGACAACGGCCTCGGCATCACGCTGCTGCCGCAGATGGCGGTGGCGCGCGGACTGTTGAAGGGCACCAGCCTCGCCACCCGGCCTTTGTCGGGCGATGCGCCGGCGCGCGAGATTGCGCTGGTCTGGCGCAAGGGTACGCTGAGGCGCGCCGAGTTCGAACTGCTCGGCCGCGAGTTCAAGACGCTGCTGAAAACCAAATAGGGCGGGAACCCATGTCGGACGTCTATCGGCTCTACGGCGCGGAGCTGTCGCCCTATTCGGTGAAGGTGCGCTCCTATCTGCGCTACAAGGGCCTGCCGCATCGCTGGATCGTGCGCGGCGCCTCCACGCAGGCCGAGTTCCAGTCCTACGCCAAGCTGCCGCTGATCCCGCTGGTGGTGACGCCGCAGGGCGAGGCGATGCAGGATTCGACGCCGCTCATCGAGGAACTGGAGCGCCGCCACCCCGAACCCGCGCTCCAGCCGGGCGACGCGGCCCGCGCCTTCCTTTCGGCCCTCATCGAGGAATACGCCGACGAGTGGGGCAACAAGGCGATGTTCCATTATCGCTGGAGCTACGAGGCGGACCGGCTGTCGGCCTCATGGCGGATCGCCGGCTCGATCCTCGGCCCGGACGCCGCCGAGGCCGATCTCCAGCAGGCGGCCGGCGGCATCGGCGAGCGCATGGTGCCGCGCCTGGCGCTGGTCGGCAGCCATGCCGGGACCAAGGCTCTGATCGAGGCCTCGTTCCGCCGCCAGCTGGAGATCGCCGAACGGCATCTCGCGGCGCGGCCCTTCCTGTTCGGCAAGCGGCCGGCGCTCGCCGACCTCGGCTTCGCCGCGCAGCTCTACGAGTTGTCGACCGATCCGACGCCGCAGGCGCTGATGCAGCACTTCCCCGGCGTGCTCGCCTATGTGGCGCGGATGATCGAACCGCGCGCGGAGGGCGAGTTCGAGAGCTGGGAGAGCCTCAGCCCCACGCTGACGCCGCTGCTGGTCGAGGAGGTGGCGCGCTACTACCTGCCCTGGGCGCACGCCAATGCGGTCGCGGTGAAGAAGGACAGCCGCTCATTCGAGATCGACCTCGGCGGCCGGCGCTATTCGCAGGCGCCGCAGAAATATCACGTCAAATCGCTGGCGGTCATCCGCGCCAAGGCGGCCGCCGCGCTGGAGGCGGCGCCCGGTCTCGCTGCGGTGCTGAAGGATGCCGCCTGCTACGATCTGCTGACCGCCGCCCCCGCCTGAGGGTCAGCCCGCGAACAGCGGGGCGGGGGCGCGCGGCAGCTGCGCCCATTGGTCGGGATCGTGGCCGGCGACGATGCGCGCCCCGCCATCGGCCAGCGCCTTCAGCCTGGCGATCGAGCGAAGCTGCTCGTCGCGGTCGTGGGCGAAGCCCGGCAGCTTCAGATCGCTTAGCGTGCGGTGGAAATAGCAGCAATCGCCCGCCAGCACCGCGTCGCCGCCGTCGCAGGCGAGCTTCAGCGACTGATGCCCGGCGGTGTGGCCGTAGGTCGGCAGCAGCACCGCCGCGCCGTCGCCGAACAGGTCGTGCTCGCCGTCCACCTCCAGCACGTCGCGGCCATCGAGCATGGTCAGCGGGTCGAAGCCCTCTTTCGGCGGACCGGCGGTGCGGGCGGCCTCGACCTCGCGCTTCTGCACCACGATGCGGGCATTGGGCAGCAGGGCGTTGCCGGCGCAATGGTCGAAATGGAGATGGCTGTTGACGACGAGGTCGATCGAGGCGGGATCGACGTCCATCGCCTCGAGCTGGCGGTCGATGTCCTGGTCGGGCGTGAAGTCGGCCTTGAAGATGCCCGCGAGGTAACGGCCGATGGCGCGCGCGGGATCGGTGCGCAGGCCGGCCGGCATGCCGGTGTCGAACACGGCACGGCCCTTGGGGTGGTCGATCAGATAGGCCGGGACCGGCACCTTGGCCATGCCCTCGCCGCCCTCGACGAAGGCCTCCATCGGCGCGGCCAGCCAGCCGCAAACGAATCCATAGACCTTCATCGCGTTTCCCCTGACGAACGGCGCGCCGTCATGTTAGGCGAGCGGGAGAGCACAGGCGAGAGCGGGATCGGACCTCCATGAATTTCGCAAGCGACAATACGGCCGGGGCGCATCCGGCGATCCTTGCGGCGATGGCGGCGGCCAACGAGGGCAACGAGGCGTCCTACGGCGATGACCGCTGGTCGCGCCGGATGACCGAGGCGCTGTCGGACTGGTTCGGGGCCAAGGTCTCGGTCTTCCCGGTGGCCACCGGCGGCGCGGCCAACGCGCTCGCCCTCGCCCAGCTCGCGCCGCCCTGGAGCGCCGTCTTCTGCCTGGAGGGCAGCCATATCGACGTCGACGAATGCGGCGCGCCGGAGTTCTACAGCGGCGGCGCGAAGCTGGTGACGGCGGGGCCGCCGGGGCGGCTCTACACGCCCGCCGATCTGGAGGCGGCGCTGCTGCGCCATCCGCGCGGCGTCGTGCACCACGTCCAGCCGGGGGCGGTCTCGATCACCCAGGCGACCGAATGCGGCCTCGTCTATGCGCCGCACGAGGTGGCGGCGATCGCGGCGGCGGCGCACAAGGCGGGGCTGAAGCTCCACATGGACGGGGCGCGGCTCGCCAACGCGCTGGCCCATCTGGGCTGCACGCCGGGCGAGGCGACGTGGCGGGCGGGCGTCGACGTGCTCTCGCTCGGCTTCACCAAGACCGGCGCGGTGGCGGCGGAGGCGGTCGTCTTCTTCGACCCGGCGCTCGCGGAGGGTTTCGCCTATCGCCGCAAGCGGGGCGGGCACCTGTTCTCGAAGTCGCGGTTTCTGGCGGCGCAGGTCCTGGCGATGCTGGAGGGCGATCTGTGGCGGCAGCTCGCCGCCGCCGCCAACGCCTCGGCGACGGCGCTGGCCGCCGTGCTGACCGAGGCCGGGGCGCCGCCCCTCTATCCGGTGCAGGCGAACGAGGTGTTTGCACGCCTGCCGGCGCGGGCCGCCGCGGCGCTGATGCGCGAGGGCGCGCGCTTCTATCCCTGGGACGCGAGCCGGCCCGAAACGCCTCTCTACCGCTTCGTCTGCTCCTTCGCGACGGCGGCGCACGAGATCGAGACATTTGCAATTCGATTAAAATCCTCACTCGCCCATCCCTGAACCTTCAACTTCAGGGCGGTAGCATCCGCAGTCCCTATTGGAGCGATGCCGAGATGCTGGCCATGGAGCCCCTCGCCGTTGACGAGGCCGATTACGCCGAGGCCGAGGCCGCCCTCGCGGCGCTCGCCGAGCAGTATCCGGACTACGCCGCCGCCGACGTGGCGCAGATGAAGGCGCATCTCGCCGAGATCGACGCCAACCCGGCCGATGCGGCCGCCGCCTGCGAGGCGCTGTTCGCGGTCGCCCACAACGTCAAGGGTCAGGGCGCGTCGTTCGGCTACGAGCTGATGACCGAGCTGGGCGAGGCGTTGTGCGAGCGCCTGCGCGGCAAGGCGGCGCTGACCGCGGGCGAGGCCGCCTCGGTCCGCGCCCTGGTCGCGGCCTGCGACGCGGTGATCGCCGAGCGCCTGTCGGGCGACGGCGGGCCCCGGGGAAAGGCGCTTCTGGCCGCCGCCGGGGCCGCCTCTTAACCCGTCCTTCAGCCCATATCCCTTAAGGTTATCCGGGAATAACGACGCGCGGCCGGGCCGCGCCCGGGTGTGCGGCGTGGGGGAACGATGACGGCAGGGCGCGGACCGCAAGGGCCGGGGGGCTATCGGCGCCTATCCCAGAAGGACGCCCATCTCATCGCGACCAAGCACGAGATGCTCTATGCGGGCCGTCCCGGCGGCGCGCGGGCCTCGTTCGCGTTCTGCGACCTGTCGGGCCTCGACCTCTCCGGCCGGGCGCTGGGCGACGCCGATTTCAGCGGCGCGGTCCTCACCGAGGCCAACCTCACGCGCGCCAAGCTCGACAACGTCAATTTCTTCGCCGCCGACCTCAGGCGCGCCAATCTGGAAGGCGCGAGCCTGCGCCGCTGCGACCTGCGCGGCGCGTCGATGCGCGGCGCGAACCTCACCGGCTCCGACCTCTTCGAGGCCGATCTGCGCGAGGGCGTGATCGCCGAACGCGACCGCCGCGCCGGGATCAAGGTGCTGCGCCACGACGATGCGCCGACCGAGATGCCCGGCGCGCTGCTGGCGCACGCCAATCTGGAACGCGCCAAGATGACCGGGGTAATCGCCCTCCAGGCGGATTTCTCGGATGCCGTCATGCGCGGCTGCCGTCTGGTGCGGGCCAATCTCAAGCACGTCAATATGAGCGGCGCGATCCTGGAGAACGCCGATCTGTCGGGGGCCGACCTGACGGGCGCCAATCTGCGCGGCGCGGTGTTGACAGGGGCGAGCCTTCTCCATGCGCGCTGCGACGGCGCCGACATGACCGGCGTGCTGACTGACGCGCCGTGCGGCAAGCCGCTCGAAGACCTGCCGGAGCCGATCGACACGATGCTGAAGAACCACGCCCTGTGGGTCGAGACCCAGGGCGCTTCGGGCAAGCCGGCGATGCTGGCGGGCGTCGATATGCGCCCGGTCAAGCGGCTGTCCAATTACGACCTGACGGCGCTGCTCGCCGCCAATGCGACCTTCTACGGCGTCAATCTGGAAGGCGTCCGGATGCAGGGCGCGCAGCTCGCGGGCGCTGATCTGCGCAACGCCCGGCTGGTGAAGGCCGATCTGCGCGGCATCAATCTGAAGAACGCCCGGCTCGGCGGCGCCAACCTGACCGACGCCAATCTGTCGCCGCTGATGATCGCGGGCGACCGGCTGATGCCGACCCAGCTGGCGGGGGCGAGCCTGCGCAACGCCGATCTGCGCGGCGCCGATCTCAGCTATGCCGTGCTGACGCAGGCCGATGCGTCCTACGCCAATCTGACGGGGGCCAATCTCCGGCGGGCCAATCTCTCGCACGCCGTGCTGGTCGGCGCGCAGATGACCCACGCGATGGTGCGCGAGGCGGTCATGGAAGGCACCACCGGCCTCCGGGTCGGGACCTGACGCCTCAGCCCGCCGGGGCGAGCGCCGCGAAGGCGAGCGCCGACATCATCAACGGCCAGGACACGTAAGGCCCCACGACCGTCGCCAGAACCGGGCCGCGCGGGCGAAAGCCGAGTCCGTAGGCGACGCCCGCCAGCGCCCCCAGCAGCATCATCGGCATCACCGCGCGGGCCAGCAGGCGTTCGTCGGGGATGAGCGACACGGGGTGAATGAAGACGAAGGCGACGACGACCGCCGCGAGGCCGAGCGAGATGGCGCGCGCGACGTTCAGCGCCGCGCCGGGCGCGGCGGCGGAGCGGTCCTTATCGCGGCCTGGTTTCATCACATCGGGTTTCATGACGCCTGTCCGCCCGCCGCCGATTCGAACCGGCGGCTTGGCTTTGATGGAGCGGGCGTCGCGGCGCATCCATCGTCAAAACTGACGCGCGACGAAGTGACCTGCACCAAAGCGTCGCATGCCGGCGGGGAAAGCGGACGAGCGGGCACGCGGCGAACCGCGCGCCCGCCCGGTCTGCGCCGGCGGACCTTCAGGCCGCCTGCGCCTCGATGGTCTGGGCCGGCCTCGCGGCGGCCGCGATCTCGATGCGGCGCGGCTTCTTGGCGTCGGGAATGACGCGCTTCAGCTCGATGTGGAGCAGGCCGTGCTCGAGCTTCGCGCCCGAAACCTCGACATGGTCGGCGAGCTGGAAGCGGCGCTCGAAGGCGCGCGCGGCGATGCCCTGGTGCAGGTAGCTGCGCTTGTCGTCTTCGGTGCGCTTGCCCGAGACGGTGAGGGCGCTTTCCTTCACCTCGATGGCGAGGTCGGTCTCGGCGAAGCCGGCGACCGCCATGGTGATGCGGTAGTCGTTCTCGCCCAGGCGTTCGATGTTGTAGGGCGGGTAGCTTTGCGAATCCGCGGCGTTGCCGTCCAGCATCTGGAACAGGCGGTCGAAGCCGACGGTCGAGCGGTAGAGGGGGGAAAGGTCGAAACGCATGGCAAATCCTCTTCTCGTGAGCGATTTCACATGCCCCGCCGGAACGGCCGGGGCGCTGCAGTCAGTCGCCGCCCCCGAAACCGGCGGGCGGCACATTTGAGATAGGAGCGGCTGCGGACGGTTCAAGACCATCCGCGGCGCAGACCGAAGGGCCGGATTTCCGCCGTTTGCGGGCCGGTCAGTAGCGCGAATAGGCGGTGACGCCGCCCCGCACCACCGTGCAGTCGGCGACGGCCTCGCGCACCCGGCCGCTGCGCGAGGTCAACTCGACCTCCAGCGTCACGTCGTAGGAGCGCCGGCCGCGCGGCACGACATCCTGGACCGCCGTGACGGCGAAATCCGCGGCGCCCCGGCTGCGTTCCATGTCGTCGGCATAGAGCGCGCAGGCGATCGCCGCATCGGCCCGGCCATAACCCGGCTCGCGCCCGTCCTCGGCGTCCTCGTCCTCAAGCTCGCCGAGAATCCAGTCCGGGATGATGTCGCCGGTTTCGTCTTCCGGCTCCACCTGGGGCGGATCGGGCGGGAGCGGCAGCGGCGGCGGCACGGGCGGCGGCGGCGGCCGATGGCCGGTGAGAAGGCGGAACGTGCCCCGGCAGCCGCGATCGACCCAGACGCCGCCATCGTCATAGCCCCAGCTCTCGCCGAAGACGCAGGGCGTGTTGGAACGCTGGCGCTGAAGCTCGACGCCATAGCCGGTGTCGGCCGGGCAATAGGTGTAGCGATAGCCGCCCGAATCGCAGTCGAGCAGTTCGTCGGCGCGCGCCGCGCCGCCGAAGGCGAAGGCGGCGAACGCGGCCGTCAGGACAAGCGAGGCGCGCCGCATCATTTCGCGCCCTTCGCCCGCGCGACCCCTTCCGCGATCATGCGCGCGGCCTCGTCCGGCCCCAGCCACTCGACCACCTTCACCCATTTACCGTGCTCCAGATCCTTGTAGTGCTCGAAGAAGTGCTGAATCTGCTCGATCAGAATGCCCGGCAGGTCGCGATAGGTCTGCACGCCGCTGTAGAACGGGTGGAGCTGGTCGACCGGAACGGCGAGCACCTTTTCGTCGATGCCCTTCTCGTCCTGCATCATCAGCACCCCGACCGGCCGGCTGCGGATGATGCAGCCCGGCACGACCGGCGCGACGCCCGCCACCACGACATCCACCGGGTCGCCGTCTTGCGACAGCGTGTGCGGGATGAAGCCGTAATTGCCGGGGTAATACATCGCGGTGTGCAGGAAGCGGTCGACCACCATGGCGCCCGCTTCCTTGTCGATCTCGTACTTCACCGGGACGCCGCCCTGGGGAATCTCGATCAGCACGTTGATGTCCCAGGGCGGGTTCACGCCGGTCTTGATCTTGCTGAGGTCCATGGCGGCGGGTCTCCGTTCAGGGGCGAAGGCCGAACCCGACCGGACCCGGCTTGCGCAACGGCGCGGCCAGGTTGGCGAATTCGACCAGCAGGGGCCGGGTGTCGCGCGGATCGACGATGTCCTCGATCAGGAACGCCTCCGCGGTGCGGAAGGGCGAGCGCACGAGGTTCATCCGCCGCTCGATATCGGCGAGCAGGGCGGCGGGATCGTCGGCCTTTTCGAGGTCGGACTTGAAGGCGGCCTCGATGCCGCCCTCCATGGGCAGCGAGCCCCAGTCGCCGCTCGGCCAGGCGAAGCGGTAGTGCAGCCGCGTGGCGTTGGCGTTTGCGGCCCCGGCGACGCCGAAGCATTTGCGCACCAGCACCGAGCACCACGGCACGCTCGCCTGATAGACCGCCGCGAGCGCCCGGCTGCCGTGGCGGATCGTGGCGGCGGCCTCCGCCGCCGTGCCGACGACGAAGCCCGGATTGTCGACGAAATTGACGACCGGCAGGTGGAAGGCCTCGGCCATGTCGAGGAAGCGGATGACCTTGTGGCTGGAATCCGCCGTCCAGCCGCCGCCGTAGAAATAGGGGTCGTTGGCGAGGATCGCGACCGGCCAGCCGTCGATCCGCGCGAGGCCGGTGATCGCCGAGCGGCCGTTGAACTTGCCGATCTCGAAGAACGAGCCGAGGTCCACCGCCGCCTCGACGATCTGGCGCATCTTGTAGACCTTGCGCCGGTCGCGCGGGACGATGGAGAGAAGCTTCTCCTCGCGCCGCGCCGGGTCGTCGGTGGGTTCGGTGCGGGCGGGCAGATCGTGGACCGAGGAAGGCAGGTAGGAGAGGAAGCGGCGGGCCCGCTCGAAGGCCTCGTCCTCGCTCGCCGCCTCGTCGTCGATCGAGCCGTTGCGGGTGTGGATCTTCGAGCCGCCGAGGCTTTCCTTGTCGACATCCTCGCCGAGCCGCCGCACCACCGGCGGCCCCGCCGCGAACAGCGACGAGACCCCGGCCACCATCACCGAATAATGCGAGGTGACGGCGCGCGCCGCGCCGAGACCGGCGACCGGGCCGAGAGCGAGGGCGACGACCGGCACCGTCGCCAGATTGGCGACCACATGGTCCCAGCCCGGATTGGCCGGCACATAGGTGCGGCCGTCGACGTCGAGCGATTTCACCGATCCGCCGCCGCCGGTGCCGTCGATGAGGCGGACGATGGGCAGGCGCAACTCGCGCGCCATCTGTTCGGCGATCACCTGCTTCTGCCAGATGGCGGCGTCGGCGGCGCCGCCGCGCACCGTGAAGTCGTCACCCTGCACGACGACCGTGCGGCCGCCGATCCGGGCGCGTCCCAGCACCGTGTTGGCGGGCGAGAGCGAGACGAGATTGCCGTCCTTGTCGTAGGCCGCCTTGCCCGAGAGGCCGCCGATTTCGGCGAACGAGCCGTCGTCGACAAGCCGCGCGATGCGTTCGCGCACGGTCAGCTTGCCTTGAGCGTGCTGGCGCTCGACCTTTTCGGGGCCGCCCATCTGGGCGGTCATCGCCTTGCGGCGGGCGATCTCGTCGACTTCCTTCTGCCAGGTCATGCGGCAGTCCGGCCCGTCGGGGCGATCGTCGGTCGGGGCGATGTCATGGGCCGTCTTCCTCCATTTTCTTTGCGGCCACGTTATGTCGGCCCCGGTCCGGCGGGAAGCGTTTCGGGCGGCCAGAGCGCCGCCAGACGTGCGAAGTTCTGACGCGCCGTCTCCATGCGGTTGCGCAGCCGCTTGCGGCGCGCGCCGTCGCCCTGGATCAGCTCGTCCTCGGCCCGGTCGAGGGCGAGGCCGAGGAACAGCCAGAGAAGCAGCTTCGTGTTGGCGACATAGGGCTCGCGCACGAAGCCGCGCATTTCGGTCTCGATGCGGGTGAGATGGAAGCGGGCCTGCCGGACCGCCTCCTGCACGTCGCGGGCCGTGCCCGCCGTCTCGGCGGCGCGCACGTCGAGCAACGCCGCCTGAAGCATCAGCCGGGCGTGGCAGAGATAGCGGTGGCACTCCTCGCGCAGCACCGCCTGCGCCGGATCGGCCCCCGGCGGGCGCATCATGGTCTGGAAGATGCGTTCCGCCTCTTCCAGCGCGTCGAGCGCCCGCTCCTGGCGGGCCTGCGCCTCGCCGACCCATTCGGCGGCGACGTTGAACGGGCTGCCGATATCGGCGGGCGGGTCGGCGATGGTTTCCTCCAGCGCGCCGCGGCCCTTGAGGCGGGCCTCCTCCGGGCGGAGGTCGAGGTCGAGCGCGAAGGCGCGCTCCAGCGCCTCGAAATAGGCCGGCATGTGGAGGCCGGAGCGGAAGACATGAGCGCAGAAGGCCTCGCGCACGGCTTTCGCGCCGAGGCCCGGATTCCAGGCGAGGCGGGCGAAGGCATAGGCGTTGAGGTTCGGCGCGACGAACGGCATCGAGCCGGTCGCCAGCGCGCCGACCGTGTGCGCGCCGTTCGCGGCGTAGAAGGCGAGGTCGCGGCGGATGGTCTCGACCATCGGCGGGGCGACGATCTTGAAGAGGATGGCGTCCAGCCAATACTCGAAGACGCGCGCCCGGCCGGCCCCCGCAAAGAGCGCCGCGTTGGCCCGGAAGAGGTCCGGGTATTTGGCGTTGACCGGGTGCGGGGCGTCGATCCCGGCGGCGTAGCAGCGCAGGCGCGGCGCGAAGGTCAGGGCCACATTGGCGGCCGGCGCGACCCGGGGCGGCGCTTCGGTGTCGTGATAGGAGAGAAAGGCGAGAAGCGCGCCGGGGGCGATCGCCGCCAGTTCCTCCGCCACCGCGTTGGTCGCCAGCATCAGCTGGTCGGAGGGGCTGAAGCCCTGCGCCGCCGCGTCCTCGCACCAGCCCCCGTCGGGCAGATCGTCCGCCCACAGATGATAGACGTCGAAGCCGGGATTGGCCTCGAACCAGGCGCGGGCGTTCGCCCGCACGGCCTCCAGCGCCCCGGCGGAAAGCGGGTTCAGATTGTGGCGCTTCTCGCGGCGGCCGCCGCGCGAGGGGAACCAGTCGGGGTGCGTCTCGAAGGCGGCGCGCGGCAGCAGCGCGGTGAGGCCGTGGCCGCCCAGTTCCAGCGTCAGGCCGTAGCGCCTTGCGAGGGCGACCGCCTCGCCTCGCCGGGCCTGCCACTGCGCCGCCGGAATCGCGCCGAGGCCTGCGCCGTGCTCGTCGATATGGAAGAAGATCGTGTTGAGCCGGTTGCGCGCCGCCCAGACGATCCAGTCGGCGGCCGAGGCCATGAAGGCGTGGTGGCCGAGAATGAGGCTGCGCCCGGCGAGCGCCGGGGCCTGGTGCGGCCGCTCGGCGGGCAGTTCGTCGGGCGTCTCGGGGATCACGGTCTCGGCCTCGCCCGGCGCGGGCCAGGCGAAGCCGAGGGCTTCCAGAAGATCGAAGGCGGCGTGGAGCGCCCCGCGCGGGCCGTCGGCGGCGATGCGCACCGCGCCTTCCGTCACGCGCCAGGCGAAGCCCTCGCCCGCCGGGTCGCCGCCATGGGCGATCTCGACGTAGGCGATGCCGCACGGCGCGTCGAGACGGCCAAGATGGGCGCGCAATTCCCCGGCGGCGAGGGCCGCGAGCGGCGAGCCTTCGGGATGGACGATCGCGGGCAGGACTGGGGGCATGGCGTCCGATGCGGGCGGATGGCGGAGACCCCGCTTTTCCGTTATTCATCGCCGCCGGGCAACAGGCCGCAGAGCCGCTTGGAGGAGACCCATGAGCGCAGAGTTGATTTCCGAGATCACCGCCGGCCTCGCCAAGGTGATCGGCGAAAACTCCGGCTTCGGCTCGATCCTGAAATTCGACTTCGAGGGGCAGGGCGTCGTCGTCATCGACGGCAAGACGGTGCCGAACAGCGTCGGCAATACCGATGCGGCGGCGGACTGCACCATCGTCATCTCGCCCGACAATCTGATGAAGATGTTCAAGCGCGAGCTGGACCCGACCATGGCCTTCATGCAGGGCAAGATGAAGGTCCTCGGCGACATGGCGGTCGCCATGAAGCTCGGGCCGATCCTGCAGAAGGCGGCCGCCGCGGCCGGCGTGTAGCGCGCCTTGCGGCTGGTCGAGATCCCGGGAAACCCCGCGCCGCCGGGCGGCGTGCTGCACGAACTGGCGGCCGCCGACGGCGTGAAGCTGCGGGCGGCGGTCTGGGCGTCGCAGGCCGCGACGCCGCGCGGCACGATGGTGGTGTGCACGGGGCGCACCGAGTTCATCGAAAAATATTTCGAGTTCATCGGCGAGGTTCTGGCGCGCGGCTATGGCGTCGTCTGCTTCGACTGGCGCGGGCAGGGCCTGTCGCAGCGCCTCGCCGCCGACCGCAGCAAGGGCCATGTCCGGCGCTTCGCCGATTTCGATCTCGACCTCGACGCGGTGATGGACACGCTCGTCAAAGGCCGGATGCCCGGCCCCCACGTCCTGTTCGGCCACTCGATGGGCGGCCATCTGGCGCTGCGCTATCTGACCCGGCGGCCGGACGATTTCGAGCGCGCCTTTCTCTCCGCGCCGATGCTGAAGGCGTGGATGCCGCTGGCGCTGCGGCTCGTTTCGCGGCCGCTGGCGGCGGCGATGTGCGCGCTCGGCAAGGGCGAGGATTTCACGCCCGGCGGGGCGGGCAATGACGGGCTCTCGACGCCGTTCGAGGAAAACAAGGTCACGACCGACCGCCGCCGCTACGAGCGCAACAACGACATCGTGCGGGCCGAACCGATGCTCGCGCTGTGCGGGCCGACCTGGCGCTGGGCGCGCGAGGCGTTCGCGGCGATGCGCGAAGCGAAGCGCCCGGCCTTCGCGGCGCGCATACGCTGTCCGCTGATGATCGTCGGCGCGGCGCATGACCGCATCGTCAATCAGGGCCCCGACATGACGCTGATCCGGCGCGTGAAGCGGGGTCTCTTCGTCCTCTTCTCCGACGCCGAGCACGAGCTGGTGCAGGAGCGCGACGAGGTGCGGCGGGTGTTCTGGAACGCGGCCGATGCGTTCCTCGATGCGGCGGACGGCGCCTAGCCGGCGAGGATCTTCAGCAACTGCGCATGCAGCCGCTCGTCGCCGCTGGCGACGATATGGCCGCCGTCCTGCGGGTCGCCGCCCGTCCAGGTCGTGATGACGCCGCCCGCGCCCTCGATGATGGGGACGAGCGCCTGGATGTCCCAGGGCTTCAGCGCCGATTCCACCACCGCGTCGAGGCAGCCCATGGCGAGCAGGCCGTAAGCGTAGCAGTCGCCGCCGAAGCGGGTCATGCGGGCGCGCGAATCGATGGCGCGGAAGAGCGCCTGCTCCTCCGGCGTGAAATAGCTCCACGGATGGGTGGAGGTGACGACGGCATCGCCCAGCGCGGCGCAGGGGCGGGTGCGCAGCCGCTCGACCTTGCCGCGGGCGTGGAAGGCGGCGCGGCCGTCATGGCCGATCCAGCGCTCGCCGGTATAGGGCTGGTCGAGGACGCCGAGCACCGGCTTCTCGCCGTCGTTGAGGGCGATCAGCGTGCCCCATTGCGGGCCGCCGGTGATGAAGGCGCGGGTGCCGTCGATCGGATCGATCACCCAGGTGAGGTTCGAGGTTCCGGGCTCCGCCCCGTGCTCCTCGCCCAGAACGCCGTGGGCTGGATATTCGGCGGCGATGAGGGCGCGGATCGCCGTTTCGGCCTCCTTGTCGGCCTCGGTGACGGGATCGTAGGCCTCGCCCTTCAGCCCGCCCTTGTCCACCACCGCACGGCCCGCCCGGAAGTGCGGCAGGATCGCCGCGCCGCTGGCGTCGGCCAGACGATGGGCGAAGGCGGCGAGGACGGAAAGGTCGGTCTTGGTCAAGGCGGTCGGCTCGATGGAGGACCCTTACGCGTCGGCCTTCTCGGCGCGCTTCCTCAGATGCGGCACGAGCTGGCGCTTGCGCAGGCGGATCGATTTCGGCGTCACTTCGACGAGTTCGTCGGTGTCGATATAGGCGATCGCCTGCTCCAGAGTCATCTGGCGGTGCGGGGTGAGGCGCACGGCCTCGTCCTTGCCGGCGGCGCGGAAGTTGGTCAGCTGCTTGGATTTCAGCGGATTGACGTCCATGTCGTTGTCGCGCGAGTTCTCGCCGATGATCATGCCCTGATAGAGCTTGGTGCCGGTGGTGACGAACAGCGTGCCGCGCTCCTCAAGATACCAGAGCGCGTAGGTGACGGCCTCGCCGTCCTCCAGGCTGATCAGCACGCCGCGCGGGCGGCCTTCCATCGGCCCCTTGTAGGGGCCGTAATCCTTGAACACGCGGTTCATGATGCCGGTGCCGCGCGTGTCGGTCAGGAACTGGCCGTGATAGCCGATGAGGCCGCGCGAGGGGGCGTAGAAGGTGATGCGGGTCTTGCCGGCGCCGGTCGGGCGCATGTCGGTCATCTCGGCCTTGCGCAGCGCCATCTTCTCGATGACGACGCCGGTATAGGCGTCGTCGACGTCGACGAAGACCTCTTCCATCGGCTCAAGCCGCTCGCCGGTCGCCTCGTCGGTGCGGAAGAGCACGCGGGGGCGCGAGATCGACAGCTCGAAGCCCTCGCGGCGCATGGATTCGATCAGCACGCCGAGCTGAAGCTCGCCGCGGCCCGAAACCTCGAACGTGTCCTTGGATTCGCTTTCCTTGACCTTGATGGCGACGTTGCCCTCGGCCTCGCGGAACAGCCGCTCGCGGATGACGCGGCTCTGCACCTTGTCGCCCTCGCGCCCGGCGAGCGGGGAATCGTTGACGCCGACCTGGATCGAGATGGTCGGCGGATCGACCGGGATCGCCTGCAGCGGCTGCTCGACTGCAGGATCGCAGAGCGTATCGGCGACGGTGGCGACGGTGAGGCCGGCGATGGAGACGATGTCGCCCGCCTCGGCGCGCTCGATCGGGGTGCGCGACAGGCCGCGGAAGGCGAGGATCTTGGTGATGCGGGCGCGCTCCAGCGTCTCGCCGGCCGCGTTCAGCGCCTTGATGTTCCGGTTGGGCGTGGCGACGCCGCTCTCGATGCGGCCGGTGAGGATGCGGCCGAGATAGGGGTCCGACTGGATGGTCGTGACCAGCATCGTGAAGGGATGGTCCTCGGTGCCGAGCGCGGCGACCTTCGGCGGGGGCACGTAGGAGACGATCTTCTCGAACAGCGGCGTCAGGCTGGCGCGCTCGTCGTTCAGATCGTTGACCGCCCAGCCGTTGCGGCCCGAGGCGTAGAGCACGGGGAAATCGAGCTGGTGGTCGGCCGCTTCGAGCGCCAGGAAGAGATCGAAGATCTCCTCCAGCACTTCCTCGTGACGGGCGTCCTGGCGGTCGATCTTGTTGATGACGACGATGGGCTTCAGGCCGAGCTTCAGCGCCTTGGAGAGCACGAACTTGGTCTGCGGCATCACGCTTTCGGCGGCGTCGACCAGCAGCACGACGCCGTCCACCATCGAGAGGATGCGCTCCACCTCGCCGCCGAAATCGGCGTGGCCGGGGGTGTCGACGATGTTGATGCGCTTGCCCTGCCACTCGACGCTGGTCGCCTTGGCGAGAATGGTGATGCCGCGCTCGCGCTCCTGGTCGTTGGAGTCCATGGCGCGCTCCTGAACCTGCTGGTTCTCGCGGAACGTGCCGGACTGCTTGAGAAGCTGGTCCACCAGGGTCGTCTTGCCGTGGTCGACATGCGCGATGATCGCGATATTGCGGAGTTCCATGGGGCTCGCTCGATTCAGCCAAGGCCAAAACGCGCGCTTTTCGCTGAAGCGCGCCTCGGGGCCCGATTGTTGCCGGAATTGGCGCGGCTTATAGTTGTTTGCACTGCAACAGGCAAGGCGAGGATGGCCAGAACCCAGAGGGCGGACACCGGCCTTGCGGGCCGTCTGGCGGCGGCCCTGGCGGCCTGCGCGCTGCTGGCCGCCCCCGCGAACGCCGCGGAAGCGCCGCTTTCGCTGGCCACGCGGGGGGTGCCGGTGGTCGAGGTCGCGATCAACGGCAAGGGGCCGTTCGCCATGGTGCTCGACACCGGTGCGGGGCTGACCACGGTCACCACGTCGCTGCGGCGCGAGCTGGGGCTGATGAAGCTGGGGCGCATGCCGCAGCCGGTGCAACTGGCGGACGGTCCGGCGACGGTCGATATCTATACGCTGGGGTTTGTCGCCGTGGCGGGCGAGCCGGCGCCGGCCCCGATCACGCTGATCCTCGACGCCCCGCTTGCCCGCGTGCCGGAGGCGCGGGGGATTCTCGGCATGAATGTGCTGTCGCGCTTCGCGGTGGAGATCGACCAGCCGGGCCGGCGACTGGCGCTCCACCCAAGGGGCGATGGTCCCCGGCCGGGCGCGGACTGGCACGAGGCGGCGATGGCGCGGCGGGCCGACTATTTCGTCATCGTCGCGGCGGAGATCGACGGCGTGGCGGCCAGCGCGGTGATCGATACCGGCGCGAACGTAACCATTCTCAATCCGGCGCTGGGCGAGGCGCTAGGCATCGTCGCGGGCGCGCCGGGCGTTGCGAGAGGCGAACTCGGCGTCGGCGGAACGGCGACGCTGAAGGCGCGCGCCTCCCGGCTTTCGGTGGCCGGGATCGACTGGCGCACGCCTGAGGTGCAGGCCGCCGATCTTCCCCTCTTCGCCGCGCTCGGCCTCGCGGACCGGCCCGCCCTCATCCTCGGCAACGATGCGCTGAAGGAGGTGCGGCTCTTCATCGACTATGCCGGCGGACGGCTCTATCTCGCTCCGCCGGGAACGGCGGCCGCCGCCGCGCGCGACGTTCGTTGATCCTCTCCATCATATGAGATTGGCGGCTCTTGCGGCCGTGCCAATCTGACGAGCGCGAATCAGCCTGCGGGGGACGACGGGCGGCGCGAGGGAAGGGTCAGATGACGGAAAGGACCGTGACGCAGACGGTCGCGCCCTATGGCGCATGGCGTTCGCCCGTCTCGGTCGACGACGCCGTGGGGGCGGCGCGGGCCGTCACCGATGTGGAGATCGACAACGGCGCGCTGTGGTTCGGCGAGGCGCGTCCCGACAAAGGCGGGCAGACCCAGATCGTCCGCCTGCGCCCGGACGGCGCGGCCGAGGACGTGCTGCCGCAAGGTCTCAGCGCCCGCTCGCGGGTTCACGAATATGGCGGCGGCGCGCTGCTGCCCGATAAGGGCCATGTCTACTTCGTCAACGACCGCGACCAGCGCATCTGGCACGACCGGCCGGGCGGCAAGCCGCAGCCGCTGACCGCCGAAGGGCCGTGGCGCTTCGCCGACATGACGCCCGATCCGTTGCGCAGCCGCCTGATCGCGGTGCGCGAGGATCATTCGGGCCCGGGCGAGCCGAAGAACGCCCTCGTCGCCATCGACATCGCCAGCGGTGCAATGACGCCTTTGTGGCAGGACAGCGATTTCGCCGCCGCTCCGCGCCTTGCGCCGGACGGCGACCGCATCGCCTGGATCGCCTGGGATCATCCCAACATGCCGTGGGACGCGACCGCGCTGAACGTCGCGCGCTTCGCTCCCAACGGAACGCTGACGCAGATCTTCACCATCGCCTCGGCGCGCGACGGTTTCTCCGTCATGCAGCCCTGCTGGAGCGCGGACGGCACGCTCTATTATCTCAGCGACGAGCCGGGCGACTGGAGCCTCTATCGCTGGCGCGGCGGGGTGGCGGAACTCGTCGCCCATCTCGACGGCGAGATCGGCGGCCCGGTCTGGAACTTCGGCGCGCGCGCCTTTGCGCTGATCGACGAGCGGCTGGCGGTCGCCGCGCTGACCCGCAACGGCGTCGACTCGCTGGTGACGATCGATCTGGTGACCGGCACGGCGCGGCCGCTGGCCGCGCCCTTCACGGCGATCATGCAGCGCGTCCTCGCCGACGGCCGTTCGGCCGTGGTGCTGGCCGCCTCGGCTGAGGACGGCTACGCGCTGCACCGCGTGCCGATCGACGGCGGCCCCGCGACGCTCGTCCATCGCCCGGCCGGGGCGGCGATCCCGCCGGGCTTCGCCGCCCATCCGCACGCGCTCTCTTTCGCCACGTCGGACGATGCGACGGCGCACGCCTTCTATTATCCGCCGCTCAACCCGGGCTATGCCGCACCGGCCGACACCCATCCGCCGCTGATCGTCACCGCCCATGGCGGCCCGACCTCGGCGTCGAAGCCCTCGCTCACCGCCTGGCGCACCTACTGGACCTCGCGCGGCTTTGCGATCCTCGACGTCAACTATCGCGGCTCGTCGGGCTTCGGCCGCGCCTATCGCAAGGCGCTCGACGGACGCTGGGGCGAGGCCGACATCGCCGACGTTGTGGCGGGCGCGCGCTATTGCGCGGCGAACGGCCTCGCCGATCCCAAGCGCATGGCGATCTATGGCGGCAGCGCGGGCGGCTATGTCGTGCTGGCGGCGCTCGCCTTCCATCCGGAAATGTTCGCGGCCGGGGTCAATCTCTTCGGCATCTCCGATCTGGAGGCGCTGGCGGCGGACACCCACAAATTCGAGGCCCACTACACCGACACGCTGATCGGGCCGCTGCCCGAGGCGCGGGACATCTATCGCGCGCGTTCGCCGCTTCATGCCGCAGACCGTATCCGCGCGCCGCTTCTGACCTTGCAGGGTCTCGACGACAAGGCGGTGCCGCCCTCGCAGAGCCAGGCGATCTACGACGCGGTGAAGGCGAAGGGCGTGCCCACCGCCTATATCCCGTTCGAGGGCGAGGGCCATGGGTTCCGCAAGGCCGAGAACCAGCGCCGCACGCTGACCGCGACCCACTACTTTCTGGCGCGGGTGTTCGGCCTCGCGCCGCCCGAGACGCTGGAGCCGGTGGCGATCGACAATCTCTAAAGCCGTTCCCGGCCTCAGAGCGCGATCTCGACCCTGACCACGGTCGCATCGCCCGGCTCGCTGCGGGCGCTGAAGCCGAGGCTGCGGGCGAGGCGCAACATGCCGCTGTTCTCGGCGAGCACGAGGCCGAAGACGGTCTTGATCTTCTGCGCGCGGGCGTAATCGAGAATGCGCTCCATCATCAGCCGGCCGAAGCCGTGGCCCTGCATGTCGCTGCGCACGGTGATGGCGAACTCGCCGCTGTCGCCGCGCGGCTCGCGGTGGAGGCGCACGACGGCGAGCATGGCGTCGCCGTCGGCGGGGAACAGGCCGAAGGCCATTTCGCGGTCGTAGTCGATCTGGGTCAGACGCGCCGCAAGCTCGTGGCTCAAGGCGCGCATCGGCTGGAAGAAGCGCAGCCGCAGATCGTCGGGCGTCATGCGCTGGCCGAACTGGGCGAGACCCGGCTCGTCCTCGGCGCGCAGCGGGCGCAGCCGGTAGGAGACGCCGTCCTTGGCCGTGACGATGGCCGCGAGGCGCGCCGGATAGGGGCGGACGGCGAAGCGCGCATCGGGATCGGCGGCGGCCGGGGCGAGGGTGCCCGACACCGCCTCGACCGGCGCGAGGGGACGTCCGTCCGCCGTCACCAGGCCGTCGATCGCCAGCGTCTCGATCGACGGCGCGCCGGCGATGAGGTCGCTGACCCGCACCAGCAGCGCGGCCAGCGCATAGGTCGCGCCGTCGTCGAGCAGACCCTCGGCGGCCGCGAGGCGGGCATGGCGCGACGCGGCGATGAAAGCCTGCGCGGTCGCGGCGTTGAGCGGCGGCAGCGCGGCCGTCACGTCGCCGGCGATGCGGGCGAACGGCCCGCCGGGACCGAAGAAGATGGCCGGTCCGAAGTCGGGATCGTTCTCGACGGCGATCCGCCAGGGCAAGGCGCTCGCAGCGGTCTCGTCGGCGCGGCCGATCCACAACGCGCGGCGGATGGCGGCGGCGGCGGGGACGTCGATCGCGCGTCCGCCACGCGACAGCACGGCGCGTGCCCGGTGCTCGACTTCGGCCAGCAGCGGGGCTTCGAGGCCGGCGACGAATTCCGGCGTCGCGGTCGTGCGCACCGCGGCGCGGCGCAGCGCCACCAGCGCGTTGAAGGCGCGCACCGCCGCGGAGGGGGTGTCGAACGAGGGAATGTGAAGCCGGCCGAGCGCGTCGCGCGCCTCGGCCTCGGCGGCGCCGCCGGAGAACGATGTCATCAC
This sequence comes from Alphaproteobacteria bacterium, assembly GCA_046348585.1. Lineage (GTDB taxonomy): Bacteria > Pseudomonadota > Alphaproteobacteria > Micropepsales > Micropepsaceae > JADZAI01. Next base: position 55,372 of record JAXMDZ010000015.1, on the reverse strand, counting down.
GAAGGGCCGCCGCCGCCCCGGCTTTAGCCGCGCGTCGTGGACGATCGAGGCGATCGCCTCGGCGACGGCGGGCGCGGGCGTCGTGCCGCTGGGGCCGAAGACGGTCAGCACGGCGTCGATGCCCCGATCCTCGAACAGGGCTTTCAGCGCATTGGCGAAGCGCTCGGGCGAGGCGTCGGGCAGGATGTCGACCGGATTGGCGCGCGGCCGCCCCGGCGGCATGATCGCCGCGAGACGTTCGACCGTGTCGGGATGCAGCGCCGCCAGCTCGCCCTCGCCGCCGTCGAGCGCGATGCGGGCGAGCGCGCCGAGGCTTTCGCCGTTGGAGAGGATCGCAAGCCGCCCCCCCAGCGCGGGCGGAGCGTCGGAGGGCAGGCGCACCGCGACCGCCTCCATCGCCGCGAACAGGTCTTCGAGCGTGCGGGCCTGAAGCGCGCCGGCGCGGCGCAGGGCCGCCGCGAACACCGCCTCGCGGGCCGGGGCGATCGCCTCGTTCGCGGCCCGCAGGACGATCAACGGCTTCAGGCGCGCCGCCTGTCGCGCCGCCGAAAGGAAGCGCCGCGTCTCCGGCAGGCGCTCCATGAAGACGACGATCAGCCGGGTGCGGGTATCGGCGGCGAACCAGTCGATCGCATCGGCGTAGTCGACGTCGATCATGTCGCCCGCGGCGGCGATGCCGGAGAATCCCAGATGCTGCTGCGTCGCCCATTCGGTGACCGCGCCCACCGCCATCGTCGCCTGGCCGACGAAGGCGATGCCGCCGGTCGGCGCCTGCAGCGACGACATCGTGGCGCGGACGGCCGAGGACAGGATGCCGAGCGCGTTCGGCCCCAGAATGCGCATGCCGCTGGCCCGGCCGATGGCGCGCAGCCGCCGCCGCACCAGATTGGCCCGCTCGGCGCCGCGCTTCACGTCGGTGATGATCAGCACGGCGCGCGCGCCCTTGGCGGCGAAGGCCTCGACCGTCTCGATCACCGCCTCGGGCGGCGTCACGACGATGGCGAGGTCGGGCGCCTCGGGCAGGTTGCCGACTTCGCCATGGACTTCGAAGCCGGGGAGCGCGGGACGGCGCGGATTGACCGCATAGAGGCGGCCTTTGAAGCTCTCGGCGACATTGCGGCTGATCTGCGCGCCGATCGAACCCGGGCGGTCGGTCGCGCCGGCGATGGCGAGCGAAGCGGGGGCAAAGACGGCGTCGAGATTGCGCGTGCTCATGGCGGCGATCTAAGCACGGAAGCCGACCGCGGCGCACCCGCGAGGGCCGCGCTCTATTGTCCGAAGCCCATGACGACCGATCCCTTCACCTCGATCGAAACGTCGTCGGAGAGAACGAGGTCGTAGGCGTCCATGCCGAACGCCGTGCGGTCGAGTTCGGCGGCGGCCTTCATGGTGCCGTAGCCGGTGCCCGTCTGTTCGGGCAGTTGGTATTCCACCCGCAGGCTGACGGGCTGCGTCACGCCGCGCAGCGTCAGCTTGCCGGGGATGCTCAGCACGCCCGGCGCTTCGACCACCGCCGTGAAGGACGTGAAGTCGACGATCGGGTAGCGGGCGACGTCGAAGAAGTCGGGGCCTTTCAGATCCTCGATCCACGAGGTGTGGTCGGTGGTCAGGCTGGCCGCGTCGATCTTGACGACGGTGCGGGTCTCGCCGGGCGCTTTCTCGTCGATCGCCACCATCGCGACGAAGCGCGTGAAGGCACCCTCGACCTCGGAGAGGCCGAGCACGTCGCAGCTGAAGCGCAGGCGGGCATTGTTGCCGTCGACGATGAAGACGCGGGTCGCCGCTTCGGCCGCATGGGCCGAGGCGCATGCGGCGAGCGCCACGCGGAAAATCGTCTTCGCCATCGCCATGGGGCAAGAGGCTAGACCTTCCCGCCGGAGGCCGCCAGACGCCTATTCGGCGGCTTCGAGGTTGCGCACCGGGGCCGGAAGCTCGGCCGCCCGATAGCCGGGATCGGCTTCCCACGGCTCCAGGTCGGGGATCGCCAGATGGCCGATGAACTGGCGCGCCGCCTCGTCCCAGGTGAAGCGCAGGGCGTGGGCGCGGCAGAGATCGGACGGAATGGCGATCGCGCGCCGGCAGGCGGCGCCGAGATCCTCGTCCATCACCCCGGCGGGCGATCCGGCCAGCACGTCGAGCGGACCCTGCACCGGATAGGCGGCGACCGGCAGGCCGCTCGCCAGGGCTTCGAGCATGACGAGGCCGAACGTGTCGGTCCGGCTGGGGAAGACGAAGACGTCGGCGCTGGCGTAGGCGCGGGCGAGATCGGCCCCGAACTTCACGCCGAGGAAGACGGCGTTCGGGAACTTCGCCTTCAGTTCGGCCGCCTGCGGGCCGTCGCCGACGACCACCTTGGTGCCGGGCAGGTCGAGCTTCAGGAAGGCTTCGAGGTTCTTTTCGACCGCCAGGCGGCCGACATTCAGCCAGATCGGGCGGGGGTAATCGTAGGCGGGCGGCTGGCCGGCGCGCGGCTCGAACAGCGTCAGATCGACGCCGCGGCTCCACACCCGGGCATTGGCGAAGCCGTGGTCTCCCAGGCAGGCCTTCATCGTGGCGGTCGGGGCCATCACGTTGATCGCCGGGCGGTGGAAGCGGCGCAGCCAGGCCCAGACCCAGGACTTGGGCACCGGCAGGCGGGCGCTCACATAGTCGGGGTAACGGGTGTGGAAAGCGGTCGAGAAGCGCACCCCGTGGCGCACGCAATAGCGCCGGGCGGCGTGGCCGAGCGGGCCCTCGGTGGCGATGTGGATGGCGTCGGGCGCGAAGCTCTCGATGGTCCGGGCGACGGTGCGGCGCGCGAACAGGGCGAGGCGGATTTCCGGGTAGAACGGCATCGGCACGCTGCGGAACTGATCCGGCGTGATCAGGCGCACCTCATGGCCGTGGGCCCGCAGCGATTCGACCGTCGCCTCCAGCGTACGGACCACGCCGTTGACCTGCGGCCGCCAGGCGTCGCTGACGATCAGGATTCGCTTGGGCGTCTGGGCCATCGCGGCGGCTGAACTCTCCGATGCGCGCGCCCGGCGGGCGCCTCGCCGCAACACGATCCAGAGCGGCGGCTGAGGGTGCAGTCTAGACCAGATCGTGCCGCCCTGCATCTTCCGCCTCCACGAAATTGTCACATGGTTGCCATGGCCCGGGCGGGCCTTTCCCGGGCGAGGGTTTCGCCCGTCGCCGAGAGGATTTCGAAGGCGCCGTCGGGGGTCTCGACCAGGGCGGTGCAGCTCTCCACCCAGTCGCCGTCGTTGCAGTAGAGAATGCGGCCGATCCGCCGGATCGAGGCGTGGTGGATGTGGCCGCAGATCGCCCCGTCGAGGCCGCGCTGCTCGGTTTCGCGGGCGACGGCGTCCTCGAAGCGGCCGATATATTCGACCGCGTTCTTGACGGTGCGCTTCAGGTAGGCGGCCAGCGACCAGTGCGGCAGGCCGAGCCAGCGGCGCACGTCGCAGACCCGCTCGCTGACCCACAGGGCGATGTCGTAGGCCCAGTCGCCCAGATGGGCGAGCCATTTGGCGTAGCGCACCACGCCGTCGAAATAATCGCCGTGCATCACCAGGAAGTCGCGGCCGTCGGCGGTGCGGTGGACCGCCTCGAAGCGGACATCGACCCCTGCGAGGTTCAGCCCGGCATAGGGCCGCAGCGCCTCGTCGTGATTGCCCGGAATGAAGATGACGCGGGTGCCGTTCTGGGCCTTGCGCAGGATTTCCTGGATGACTTCGGTATGGGCGGGACGCCAGTACCAGGACCGCTTCAGCCGCCAGCCGTCGACGATGTCGCCGACCAGATAGAGCGTCTCGCAGGCGTGGCGGCGCAGAAAGGCGGCGAGGGCCTCGCCCTTGCAGCCGCGCGTGCCCAGATGGACGTCCGAGATGAAGATGGTGCGCAGACGGGGCAGGGCCTCCGGCGCGGGGGGCGCGGCTTCGGGCGGGCGGAGGGAGACGACATTGCCGCCGTCAGACCGACGGGCCTGGGGAGCCAGTTTGCGCAGCGCCGTCGCGATCATGCGGTTCCCGCCGAGTTCGAGGATGCAGTGCATCCCACCAGGGGTCGGGCGAGGCGTTGTGATCCGCCGCTTTCCAGCCACCATCGGCTGTATGCCGTCGGCATGCGACGTGCGGGCGACTGCGGGATGAATCTTCGATGATGACGCGACTTACGTTAACGTAAGCGGCTGCGTCAATTTGGCCCTCTTTCCCCGAGATTTTGTTGTTGCAGCGCACACTTGACGCTAACTATCTGATTATTATGTAAAAAAAAGAGATATTCATCGTCCGATGAAGAGGCTTGACTTGGGGCGGTCGGGCGCTTAATTGTTGCAGTGCGAGAGGCGCTCCGGCGCGCTCGCATGCCCTTCCTGGGCGTTTCCTCCCTAAACTAGGGCCGCTCTTCGGAGCGGCCCCTTTTCTTTTCGGGAGGCCGTTCGTCCCGTCGCCGGCCTGGGAATTCAGGGCTTCCAGGCGACGAGCGCCGCCATGAAGCGATCGAGCCGCTGGCGGAGCAGCTCGAACGGGGCGGGCCGCTTCTCCAGCCGCTCCTCATCCAGATAGAGCGCCCGATTGACCTCGATCTGCAGGGCATGGATGCCGCCGTTCGGGGCGCCGTAGCGCTCGACGGTGTAGCCGCCGGCATAGGGATTGTTGCGCGCCACCACGAAACCGAGGCCGCGCAGGGTCTGCTCCGCGAGGGCGGTGAGGCCGGGCGCGCAGCTCGCGCCGTAACGGTCGCCCAGAACGATGTCCGGCGCGCCGCCGCGGCTCGCCTGGGCGGCGGCCTGCGAGGGCATCGAATGGCAGTCGATCAGCATGCAGACGCCGAAGCGCCGCCGCGTTGCGGCCACCAGTTCGGCGAGCGCCGCGTGATAGGGCGCGTGGAACCCTGCGAGACGGCGCGCGCCCTCGGCCAGCGGCAGCTTGCGGGGGTAGATCTCGGCCCCGTCGCGGACCACCCGGGCGATCACCCCAAGGCCGGCATGGACGCGGGGCGAGCGGGTGTGGGGCGTCGCGGGCGGCGCCTCGGCGAAGACCGCCGGGTCGAGCTCGGCCGGATCGCGGTTGGCGTCGCAGAAGGCGCGCGGGAAGCGGGCGAGCAACAGGGGCGCACCGAGCGCGGTCGCCCCGGCCACCAGTTCGTCGACATAGCAGTCCTCGGACCGGCGCAGGGTCAGCGGATCGAGGCGCGAGGCGGCCAGGAACTCGGCCGGGTAGTCGCGGCCGCTATGCGGGGAGGCGAACACGAACGGCACGTCCTGCGCGTGCGGCGCCCTGATTTCCAGGGGCGCGCCCTCGCCGCCGGGGCGGCCGGCGGGGGCGATGTCGGCGAGGACGTTCATGCACCGCACAAAACCACCGGTGCGGCGGCCGGGGCAAGGGCGTTCAACCCTCCCTTAAGCAGCGATGCTCCACTTTACAGTCGAATCGCCGCCCCTGTAGGGTTCCGGCGCTCCGGACCGCGACCGGTCCACGAAGGGTTTCGAGACCGCCCATGGCACGGATACTGCTCGCTGAAGACGATGAGTCGTTGCGCCGCTTCCTGGCCGCCGCGCTCGGCAAGGCCGGCCACGACGTCGCCCATTACGGTCAGGGCGACGAGGCGCTGGAGGCGCTGAAGGGCTTCCGCTTCGATCTGCTGCTGACCGACATCGTGATGCCGGTCATGGACGGCATCGAACTGGCGCGGCTCGCCGCCCAGATCGACCCGGAAATGAAGATCATGTTCATCACCGGCTTCGCCGCCGTCGCGCTCAATCCGTCGAGCGGCGCGCCCAAGCAGGCGAAAGTCCTCTCCAAGCCGTTCCACCTGAAGGATCTGGTGGGCGAGGTCGACCGGCTGATCGCCGCCTAGGGATCGAGGCTTAGGGCGAGATTGAGCGAGCGCCGCGCGGCGCTCGGCTGGCCCGTCTGGCCGTCCAGCCACGCGCCGCCCGCCGGAGCGACGCCGCAGCCCGTCGAGGGCGTGCGCGGCGCGGGGGCCTCGGGCGTAAAGACGAAGCGCGCATCGCCGAGCGTGATAGGCCCCGAATCGGCCTCGCTCCATGAAGCGGGCATGACGTCGAGCGGGGCGAGACTGGCGGTCGCCGGCGCGCCCTGAAGCAGGCTGGCTCCGCCCAGCGAGAGCAGACCCACCAGACTCATATTGCGGACCGCGGCGGTCCAGCCCTGGCGGACGGCCATCCAGGCGCGCGGCTCGAAGCCGGCGCGGGCCGGTTCCCGGGCCGCGCAAACGGCCTCGGTCAGCGCCAGACGGTAGCCGACCTTGCGGATGGTCTCGACCGTGAACGAGGCGCCGCCGTCCGATTCGGCAAGGCGGCGGATGCGTCCGATCGCCCGGTTGATGGCGTCGTCGCCGATCGCCCGTCCGCCCCAGCACGAAGCGACCAGTTCGTCGCGCGTGACGATCGCGCCGCCGGCCCGGGCCAGCGCGACCAGCACCTGGACGACCCGGGGTTCGAGCGTTTCCGCGCCTTCCGGTCCGATCACCAGACGGCGCGGCGGATCGACGGCGAAAGCCCCCAGCGCGAACGACGGCGCGCGGGCCAGAACGACAGGAGCGTTTGCAGACGGCGTGTTCATCGGCACCTCACCGGTCTGCCGGCGTCTTCGGCGGCATTTCATCGGCTTGGAGTCCTGTCTCATCGGCTGAGCCGGCGCTCCAATGCCCTCACCGGACCACGAAGTCCGCGACAAGCAAAGAGCCGGAGGACGAGGCGATGATCACGAAATTGGCAAGCGTAGCGGCTGTCACGCTGATGCTGGCCATGCCGGCCGCCGCACAGGAATTCACCCTGCGCATCGACGCCGACAAGCTGGCGACGCCGGAAGGGCGGGCGACCGTGCTGTCGCGCATCGCGCGCGCCGCGCGCAATGCCTGCGCGACGACGGGAACGCGCCTGCGCGACGCCAAATGCGAGGCGGAATTCACGCTCGGTGCGATCAATTCGATCAAGAGGCCTGAGATCCAGGCCCAGTTGAGGCAGGACTATCTGGGAGCGGCCGGCCCGGATGTCGCAGTCGTCGCAGCCCCTGACGACTGACGGATCGGCGGCCGGCGGCAACCCCGCCGGCCGCCGCCGCTGCACGTTCACAATCGAGCGAGCATCGAGCGAGAGAGCATCAGGGCGCGGCGCCGGGCGGGCGGGACGCGTCCAGCGCGGCGCAGAGAGGCGGGGGCTCCTGCGCCGCGCAAATATCCGGCCGCTTGCCGGTGGTCCGCCAATAATCCATCAGCCCGAGCGATTGCATCAGCTGTTCGAACCGCCAGTCGGCCCGCATTACCGAAGTGAGCGGGCCGAACAGAACGTGCGAGGCGCGCCGCCGTCCGCCGGCGTATTGGCCCTGGGTCACGCTGAACATGGTCGGGGCGATCTCGGCGCCCTCCTGAAGATAGATCGCGGAGGCCGTGCGGAAGGCGGCATCGACGTCGCCGAGGGCGGCCTGCACCAGCATGGCGTTCTGGGCGTAGCCGTAGCCTTCGGTCACCTGTCTGGCGACGGCGTCGAGAGCGGCGGCGATGTCGGCCGGATCGCGCCACGCGAAGGCGATGGCGATGCGGCGGTAGATTTCGAAATCCTCGGCCGGCACGCCGGCGGGCCAGAGCGTGCGGTCCTCGATGAGGGCGAGGGCCTGGCGCGGCCGGCCGCTTTCCAGGAAGGCCCAGTAGCGCGTGAAGAAGACCGAGACATTGCGCGGCCACAGCCGGGCGGCCTCGTCGAGCACGGCGTCGGCCTCCTCGATCCGTCCGGCGGCCATCAGCGTGCGGCCGAGCGAACTGCGGGTGCGGGGCGTCGAGGGATCGGCCTCCACGGCCCGGCGCGCCATGACGACGGCTTCCTCGAATTGCCCGGTGCTGCGCAGGAAGGCGGCGCGGGCGATGAGAATGCCGCGCTCGCCGGGGGCGGCGGCGAGGGCGTCGAGCTGGACCTTCTCGACCGCAACGAGGTCGTCGCCGACCTCCGACATCAGGGCCTTGACGACGCGGCCCTCGGGATCGGCGGGATCGAGTTCCAGGGCCCGCCGCCAGGCGGCGTCGGCACGGCGGATGACGCCTTCCTGCGCGTCGACCGGGGTGAACTCCAGGCTCGCCAGATAGGCCATGGCGAGCGCCGACCAGCCGGGCGCGTAGTCCGGCGCGGCCTCGACCACCGATTGCAGCAAGGCGACAGCATGGGCGGTTTCGTCGGCATTGCCCGAGCGCGCCGCCTCGCGGGCGCGCCGGTAGTCGTCGAGCACGGCGGCGGCCGGCGCCTCGGGCGCAGCCATCCAGACGATCGCGCCGCCGGCCGCCAGAAGGGCGAGCGCCAGCGCGCTGGCGGCGGCGAGCCGGCGCCGGCCGGCGCGCCGCGCCGGAGGCGGCGTCAGCGCCGGCGAGGCGGCGAACGGCGCGGGAACGAGGGCGGCGGGCGGCGCGCCGCTGCCCGGATTGAGGCGGTAGCCGACCTTGGTCACGGTCTCGACCGCGAAGGCCGCGCCGCCGCACCGCTCGGCCAGACGCCGCAACCGGGCGATGACGCGGTTGATGGCGTCCTCGCTGACCACCCGTCCGTCCCAGCAGGTTAGGGTCAGGTCGTCGCGGCCGACGACCTCGCCGCCGGCCCGGGCGAGGGCGACCAGCACCTGCATCACCCGCGGTTCGAGCACCTCGCGAAAGCCGCAGCCCGCGACCTCGCGCGTCGCGGGACGCACGGCGAGCGGTCCCAGACTGAAGGGCGCGGCATGGGCCAGGACCACCGGCGCGACGGGCAGCGTTTCGCTCATGACGGCGATTGTCGGCGTTCGCGGAGGCGATTCAACCGCGCGGCCGGTCAAAATCAGGTGTCGTCAGGTCTTCATCGGCGGTTCGTCAGGGCGAGGTCCTAACCGGCAGGGCCGGATTCCGCCCTTCTGGGACCCGGCGGAGCCGTCTCCGCCGTGAGCACCGGAGAATGCCCCATGAAGAGTCTCGTGATCGCCGTTACACTGCTTGCCGCCGCCGCGACGGCGCCGTCCGCCGCCGAAGCCGCCGGAAGCGTCCGCCGGGTCGGCGATTCCTATATCGTGCGTTCCGGCGGCCTCGACCTTTCGACGTCGGCCGGGCGCGCCGCCTATACCGCGCTGGTCGCGGCGGCGGTCGAGAAGCAGTGCCGCAAGGTCAGCCCGCGCACGCGGCGCGAACGCTGCGCCGCCGAGGCGATGGAGGCCGCCATCGCCGCCTCGACCCCGGCCGCCCGCACCGCCCTGCGGCTGGAGACCGCCAACGGGGTCGAGACCGCCGCCAATTGAGCGCGGCGTCGGCCGGGCGGCCGCAAGCCTGCGGCGGCGCATGAACGCGCGTCCAGCTTTGGCGCTTGAGCGCGGGCCTGCGCCTCCTAGGCTCCCCCTTCCGGCACGGCATCGCGCGGAACGGGGCGGGCGTCCGGACTGGCAAGGCGAGGGACTAATGAAGAACGACGATGAGCGGGCGGGGCCGCCCAACGGCCTGATGCTGTATCATCTGGAATTCTCCACCTGTTCGCAGAAGGTGCGCCTGGCGCTGGCCGAAAAGGGCCTCGCCTATGGCAGCCATCTGATCGATCGCACCAAGGGCGAGTTGCTGTCCGACTGGTATCTGGCGCTCAACCCGAACGGCGTGGTGCCGACCTTGCAGCACCACGGCGAGCCGGTGACCGATTCCTCGGTCATCTGCGAATATCTCGACGAGGTCTTTCCCGAGCCGCCGCTCAGCCCCCGCTCGGCGCTCGGCCGCGCCCAGATGCGCGCGTGGATGCGCTATTTCGAGGAGGTGCCGACCACCGCGATCCGCATCCCCTCGTTCAACCAGTTCAAGGGCCTGCACCGGGCGACGATGGGCGAGGCGGCGTTCCTCGCCTATACGGAGAAACTGCCGCTGCGTAAGCATTTCTACCGCCAGATGGGGGCCAACGGTTTCGACAGCGAGAAGACAGAGGAATCGCTGGAGCGGCTGAAAAACTGCCTCAGGCGGGTCTCGAACGCGCTGGCCGACGGGCGGCGCTTCCTCTTGGGCGAAGCCTATACGATCGCCGACATCGTGCTGGTGCCGACCGTGGTGCGGCTGGAGGATCTGAAGCTGACAGATCTGTGGAGCGACCTGCCGAACGTCGCGCGCTGGTACGATTCGGTCCGGGCGCGGCCGTCCTTCGCGATCGCCTTCGCCGGGGGCGCCCGCATCGACCCCGCCGCGATGGTTCCGGCCCCGCCTGCCGCCGCGCTGCGGCCCGGCTGAGGCTGCGCTTCCCGCTTGCCAGCGCGCCCGGGGATGATTAGAAGCCTCCCCCTTACCCGCAACCGGGCGCCGCGAGGCGGCCGGTCTGCCTGGTCGGGCGGTTAGCTCAGCGGGAGAGCACTACGTTGACATCGTAGGGGTCACTGGTTCAATCCCAGTACCGCCCACCATTCCTTCATCTTCGAAACGCCGCCCCGGCAACTGGCCAGCGCGTAGCGCGCTCGGCTCGTGCGCCTGCGACATTCGCGTCCGCCGCCGCACCGACACGTCTTTGCCGCAATCCGGACACGATTGCGGCCTGCCATGCGGCCGGACAAACACGACGAGTCTCCATTCATCCGCCCATCGGGATTGGCGCGGGGGACGGCCGCCTGCGGCCATGCGCCCCCGCGACAAGCGGCGGCGGGGATTCTAGTGTCCGTCATCCAGGTGTGCGGCCGCGAGTCGGGCGGCCGTCGGCCATGAGTTTTTGGGGGATCGAATGAAGCGCCTCGGCACATTTCTCGTCATTCTCGCGCTGCTTGCCGGCGGCGCCTATCTCTGGCGCGACGCGCTGGCCCCCTATCTGCCCAAGGAGGTCGCCGAACTGATCGGCGCGAAACCGGTGCCCCCTTCGGTCGCCAAGGCGCCCGACAGCCCGGCCGGAACCGGCACGGACGCGACGACCCCCGTCTCGGCCCCCGGCGAGGTGGTGCCCCCCGCCAAGACGCGCGAGCCCTATGTCGCGCCGAAGGAAGTCGAATTCGCGTTCCGCCGTCTGGAGATCGACACCAGCAAGGAAACGCCCGAGGCCTGCCTCGTCTTCACCCGCGAGTTCAAGACCGACGGCTCGGTGCGCTACGAGGACTATCTGGCGTTCAGTCCGGAGATCCAGATCGCGGTGCGCCCGACCGCCGACCGGCTGTGCGTCGCCGGGCTCGCCTATAACGAGACCTATACGCTGACCATGCGCGCCGGTCTGCCGGCGGCGAGCGGCGAGAAGCTGGCCGAGGACGAGACGATCCCGGTCGAGCTGCGCGACCAGCCGGCCAAGGTCGCGTTCGGCACCGGCTTCATCCTGCCGCGCGAGAGCGCCGACGGCGTTCCCATCACCACCGTCAACGTCGATACCGTGATGCTGCGCGTCATCCGCGTCGGCGACCGGCTGCTGTCGCAGCTTCAGGACTACGTTCTGGAGCAGCGCGAGGTCTACGAATACGACGCGCAGACCTATGCCGACAGCCAGGGCGCGACCGTGTGGTCGGGCGAGATGAGCATCGCCAACGCCAAGAACCAGGCGGTCACCACCACCTTCGCCATCGGCGACGCGCTGCCCGAGATGAAGCCGGGCGTCTATCTCATCCTCGCCAAGGACAAGGCGCGCGAAGGCAAGACCGACGACTGGGACCCGGAAGCGGGCCAGTGGATCATCAACACTGACATCGCGCTGACCACCTACCGCGCCCATGACGGTCTGACCGTCTTCGCGCGCTCGTTCCACGCGGCGACGCCGACTGCGGGCATCCGCCTGCAGCTCGTCGCCACCAACAACGAGATCCTCGCCGAGGCGACGACCGACTCGGACGGCAAGGCGGTGTTCGAAGGCGGTCTGCTGCGCGGCGCGGGCGGCAATTCGCCCGCCGTCGTGATGGCCTATGACGAGTCGAAGAAGGACTTCGCCTATATCGACCTGCGCCGCTCGTCGTTCGACCTGTCGGACCGCGGCGTCGACGGCCGCGCGGCCTCGGGCGACATCGACGGCTTCGCCTATCTCGACCGCGGCATCTATCGCCCCGGCGAGACGGTGCACTTCAACGCCATGCTGCGCGACCGCGAGGCGAACGCGCTGTCGAACGCGCCGGTGACGGTCATCGTCTACAAGCCGGACGGCCAGGAGTTCCGCCGCTACACCTCGACCGAACTGAAGGCGGGCGCGGTCTATCAGCCGTTCACGCTCTCGGCCTCGGCCCCGCGCGGCCGCTGGACGGCGGCAGTCTATACCGACCCGAACGACTCGCCGGTCGGCTCCGCCTCGTTCGACGTGCAGGACTTCGTGCCGCAGAAGCTGAAGGTGACGCTCGCCGCCGCCCAGCCGGTGCTGAGCGCCGATCAGCCGATCGAGATCGACGTCGAAAGCCGCTTCCTCTATGGCGCGCCGTCGGCCGGCCTCGGCGGCGAGGGCACGATCACCATCGAGCGCGCCTACCAGCCTTACGCGAAGTTCAAGGACTTCTCGTTCGGCATGGTCGATGAGCTGTGGGACACCCAGCAGGTGACGCTCGACGTCGGCACGACCGACGCCGAGGGCAAGACCAAGGCGGTCGGCTCGCTGGACGGCATCGACCTGACGCAGACCTCGGTGCCGCTGGAAGCGACCGCCGACATCCGCGTCTACGAGCCGGGCGGCCGCACGACCGGGGAGCAGATCACGCTGCCCGTCAAGACGCGCGACACCGCCATCGGCATCCGCGCCGGCTTCGACTACGACACGGTCGCCGAAAACTCCGACGCCTCGTTCGAGGTGGCGGTGGTCAACGCGGCCGGCGATCCGGTGGCGCTGAAAGGCGCGACCTACGAGTTCGTGCGCGAGATCGTCGACTACCGCTGGTACCAGGTGGACGGCGAATGGCGCTACGACCGCATCGTCCGTGATCGGATCATTTCGGGCGGCACCGTCGATATCGGCGCCGACGCACCGGCCAAGCTCTCGGCCCGGGTCGAGTGGGGCAGCTATCGCCTGACGGTCACCGATCCCGTCACCGGCGTGCGCTCGTCGGTGCGCTTCTGGGCCGGCTGGGGCGCCAGCGCTTCGGACCGTCCGGACCGCCTCACCGTCTCCAGCGACAAGCCGGGCTACAAGGCCGGCGACACCGCCACCGTCAACGTGCGCTCGGCGGTCGACGGGAAGGGTCTGCTGGTGATCGCGGGCGACAAGGTCTACGAGACGCGGGTCATCGATATCTCGGCCTCGGGCACTTCGGTTCCGGTCGAGGTGAAGAAGGAGTGGGGCTCGGGCGTCTATGCGCTGGTCACGCTCTACCGGCCGCTCGACGGTTCGACCAAGGGCGCGGCGCGGGCCATCGGCCTCGTCCACCTGCCGATCGACGCTTCGGACCGTACGCTCGCCGTCGAACTCGGCACGCCCGAGAAGATGACGCCGCGCGCCCCGCTGGTGGTGCCGGTCAGCGTCGCCAATGCCGGGCCGGAGGCCTATGTCACGATCGCGGCGATCGACGAGGGCGTGCTGCAGCTCACCGATTTCGCGACGCCCGATCCGGTCAAGTATTTCTACGGCAAGCGCCGTCTAGGCGTCGACATCCGCGACGATTACGGCCGTCTGATCGAGACGACGCGCTACCAGGTGGGCGAACTGCGCACCGGCGGCGACAGCTTCGGCGGACGCGGCCTCGCGGTCGTGCCGCAGAAGGTGGTGGCGCTGTTCTCCGGCCCGGTGAAGCTGGAGAACGGCAAGGCCAACGTCACGCTCGACGTGCCCGACTTCAACGGCGAGCTGCGCGTAATGGCGGTCGTCTGGACGCCGGGCGCGGTCGGCTTCACGTCGAAGCCGGTGACGGTGCGCGACGCGGTGGTGGCGGAACTCGTCCTGCCGCGCTTCCTCGCCCCCGGCGACACCGCCGAAGTCGGCTTCAACCTGCACAATGTCGACGGCGCGGCCGGGGCCTACAAGGCGGAGATCACCTCCGCCGATCCGGTGGCGATCGACCCCGCCTCGGCAACGGTCGAGCGTACGCTCGCCGCCGGCGAGCGCCAGCTGATCCCGGTCAAGCTCAGCGCGACCAGCGCCGGCATCGCCACGATCAAGCTGGCGGTGACGGGGCCCGACGGCTTCAAGGTCGACCGCGTGTGGCCGATCGAGATCCGCGCGCCGCAGTTGCCGACCTCGATCGACGACGTGGCCGAACTGAAGGCGGGCGAGACCTATGTCCTGCCGGCCTCGATCCTGACCGCCTTCACGCCGGGTTCGGCGACGGTGTCGGTCACGCTGTCGGGGGCGCGCGGCTTCGACAACGTCGCGGGCATGCTGAAATGGCTCGACCGCTATCCCTATGGCTGCCTCGAACAGACGACGAGCCGCGCGCTGCCGCTGGTCTATCTGAACGATCTGGCCAAGTTCTCGGGGCTGGAGGCCGAAAAGGCGGTGCCGCTGCGCGTGCAGGAGGCGATCGACCGCGTCCTCGACATGCAGCGTCCCGACGGCGGCTTCGGCATGTGGTCCTCGTCCTACGACGATTACGCCGACAAGTTCCTCCAAGTCTACGCCATCGACTTCCTGATGCAGGCGAAGGCCAAGGGCTATGTGGTGCCGGAGGAGGGCCTGAAACGGGCGCTGCAATACGCCCGCCAGATCGCCACCGACAGCTATAACGACGACGGCGCCCGCGCCTATGCGTTCTACGTGCTGGCGCGCGGCGGCCAGGGCCAGCCCGGCGATCTGCGCTACTTCGCCGACAATGGCGGCGCCAACTCGGATTCGCTCATCGCCCAGGGCTTCCTCGGCGGCGCGCTGGTCCAGGCGGGCGACCGCAGCCGCGCGACGGTCGCCTTCACCCGCGCCCGCACGCTGGCGCTGGAAAGCGACCTCAACGTCCTGCCGTACTATTATTACGGCTCGCCGCTGCGCGACGTCGCCGGCCTGACGGCGGTGGCGGCGGATTCGGGCGAGAACGCCCTGCTGCCGTCCCTGCTCGACAAGGTCAACGGCTTCAACATGGGGCTGAACTACACCACCACGCAGGAAAAGGCGTGGATGCTGCTCGCCCAGTGGCGCCTGCTGAACAACGCGGCGCCCGTGAAGGTCGAAGCCGCCGGCACGGCGGCGAACGCCGCGCAGGGCCAGGTCCTGATGACCCCGGCCCTGAACGAGATCGCCGCCGGCGTTTCGGTGAAGAACACGGGCGACAAGGCCGTGTGGCGCACCGTTTCGGCGACCGGCGTTCCGGCCGCGCCGATGCCGGCCTTCGGCGACGGCGTCTCGGTCAGCAAGTCCTACTACAATCTCGACGGCACGCCGGCGAACCTCGGCGCGCTCAAGCAGAACGACCAGGTCGTCGTGGTGATCGAGGGCGAGCTCAAGGACCGTTCGTTCCGCCAGATGGCGCTGACCGACCTGATCCCCGCCGGGTTCGAGGTCGAAGGCCCCGTGAAGGTCGGCGAGGAGGGCAGCACGGTCTATCCGTGGCTCGCCAAGCTGAGCTATGCGAGCGTTCAGGAAGCGCGCGACGACCGCTATGTCGCCGCCTTCACGGTCGGCACCTCGTACCGGATGACCGAGGAAGAGGAAGCCCGCACCCCGCTGCCGACCTTCCGCTTCGCCTACATCGCCCGCGCCACCATCCCCGGCAGCTTCGCGCAGCCGGCGGCGGTGGTCGAAGACATGTATGCGCCTTCGGTCACGGCCCGCTCGTCGATGGGCGCCGTCACGATCGCGGCCCAGTAAGGCCGCAATCGGAGGGCAGGGTCGGATCATGTCTGCCGAACCGCCTGCGCCCTTACACAACACTGCCCCTCCCCCTCAAGGGGAGGGGACGAAGCCCGGCGCGGTCCGGCCGCGCTTTCGCCGCCTCAAGCGTTTCGCCGCCGGGCTTGCCGTCGGCGCCTTGGCGCTGACCGCCGCGAACTTCGTCTTCCCGCCGGATTTCGAGCGCGCCCACGAACGCTCGACCGTCGTGCTCGCCGCCGACGGCACGATGCTGCGCGGCTTCCTGACGCCGGACGACAAATGGCGTCTGCCGGTCACGCTGAAGGATGTCGATCCGCGCTATGTGCGGCTGCTGCTCGCCTATGAGGACCGGCGCTTCCGCGATCATGCGGGCGTCGATGTCGCCGCCGTCGGCCGCGCCGCCTGGCAGCTGGTCTCCAATCTCGGCGTCGTCTCGGGCGCGTCGACGCTGACCATGCAGGTCGCGCGGATGCTGGAGCCGATCCCGCGCAGCCTTCCCGGCAAGATGCTGCAAGCGGCCCGCGCGCTGCAGATCGAAACGCGGCTGAGCAAGGACGAGATCCTCGACATCTATCTGACGCTCGCCCCGATGGGCGGCAATATCGAGGGCGTGCGGGCGGCGAGCCTTGCCTATTTCGGCAAGGAGCCGCGCCATCTGACGCTCGCCGAGGCGGCGCTGCTGATCGCACTGCCGCAATCGCCCGAACGCAACCGCCCCGACCGCTTCCCGGCCCGGGCCAAGGCGGCGCGCGACAAGGTTCTGCGCCTCCTCGCCGAAAAGGGCGAAATCAGCGCCCAGGACGCCGCCGAGGCGATGGAGGACGCCGTGCCGGCCGCCCGGCTCGCGATGCCGTTCTCCGCGCCGCACCTCGCCGTCGAGGCGCGGCAGGAACGGCCGCAGGACGGCGAGATCGTCACCACGCTCGACGCCCGCATCCAGGCGGCGGTCGAGCGCCTGCTGACCGTCCAGCGCGGCACGCTGGCCGACGGCGGCGACATCGCCGTGGTGGTGGTGGAAAACGCCACCTCGAAGGTCGTCGCCTATGCCGGTTCGACCGATTTCTGGGGCGCGACCGGGCAGATCGATCTGGCGCGGCGCATGCGCTCGCCGGGATCGGCGCTCAAGCCCTTCATCTACGGCATCGCCTTCGATGACGTGATGCTGCATCCCGAAACGCTGATCGACGACAAGCCGGTCAGCTTCGGCTCCTACGCGCCGCGCAATTTCGACCGCGGCTTCCAGGGCACGGTTACGGTGCGCGAGGCGCTGCACCAGTCGCTGAACGTGCCGGCGGTGTCGGTGCTGGATCGCGTCGGCCCGGTGCGGCTGGCGGCGACGATGACCCAGGGCGGCGCGCGGCTCACCTGGTCGGGGCACTTCGCCGGGCCGTCGCTGCCGATGGCGCTGGGCGGCGTCGGTATCACGCTGGAAGACCTGACGATGCTCTACACCGGCATCGCCAATGACGGCCTGGTCCGGCCGCTGCGCCGCTATGCCGACGAGACGCCGGGCGAGCCTCATCGCATCTTCGGGCCGGTCGCTGCATGGTATCTGTTCGACATCCTGCGCGGCTCTCCCCTGCCGGACGGCTGGGCGATGGGCCGGGGCATCGATCGCGGCCGCGAGATCGCCTTCAAGACCGGCACCTCGTTCGGCTATCGCGACGCCTGGACGGTCGGCGTGTCGCCCCGCTACACGGTCGGCGTCTGGACCGGGCGGGCCGACGGCTCGACGCGGCCGGGCGAACTGGGGCGCAACGCCGCCGGTCCGGTGATGCTGCGGGTGTTCGAGCTGCTGCCCGCCGAGCCGGGCCTTTCCAGGCCGCCGCCGAAGGACGCGCTCATCGTCGCCAATGCCGAACAATTGCCGCCCGCGCTCCAGCGTTTCTCGCCGACCCGCATGGTGGCGGGCCTTGCCCGCGCGGTGCCGCCGCCGGTCATCGCCTTCCCGCCCGACGGCGCGGTGGTGGAGTTGAACGAAGCGGACCCGGCGCTGATCCTGCGCGCCGACGGCGGCTCCAAACCGCTGCGCTGGGTGGTCGACGGCACGCCGCTGCCGGCCGCCGACGCCTACGCGCAGACCGAGTGGCAGCCGCGCGAGGAAGGCTTCGTGCGCGTCACGGTGATCGACGCCGAAGGCCGCTCGGCCTCCTCGCGAATCCGCCTCAAGCGGCAGATGTGACGCAGCGTCGCCCGCGTGGCGCGTGCGACACCATCGTCGCCCAATGTGATGGGCCGCCCGGCCTTGGCGGTTTACGCCCCGCGCGCCGCGCTGTTAGGAGGGACGCCAAGGCGCGCCCGGCGCGCTCAAGAACAAGAATGCGCCCGATGACGGATCAGCCCCCAGCGCCCGAGCCAACGCCCGCGAAGGCGTCGCTGTGGGCGCGCGCCTTCACGCCGGTCGGCACCGGCGAGCGGGGCGAGGGTCCCTCCTCGCCCGCCCAACGGCGGCGCGCCTTCCAGATCCTCTTCCTCAGCCTCGTCTGCCTCGGGGTCGGGCAGTCGGGCATGTTCGCGATCCTGCCGCCGGTGTCGCGCGAACTGGGCATGAGCGAGTTCCAGACCGGCGCGATCTTCGCCATCTCGGCGACGATCTGGGTGTTCTCGTCGGCCTATTGGGGGGCCCGCAGCGACCGCCATGGCCGCCGTCCGATGATCGTGCTGGGGCTTTCGGCCTTCGCGCTCTCGATGTTCAGTTTCGCGACCGCCGTCGAAGTCGGCCTGATGGGGCTTCTGCCGGTCGCTATCGTCTATCCGCTGATGATCGCCTCGCGCTCGATCTACGGCATATTCGGCTCGGCCGGCTTTCCGGCCGCGCAGGGCTATATCGCCGACCGGACCAGCGCCTCGGAGCGGACCAACGCGGTCGCCACGCTCAACGCCGCCTTCGGTCTCGGCACCACGATGGGACCGGGCGTCGTGGCGGCGCTGGCGGTGATGGGCAATATCGCGCCGCTCTACTTCGTCGCCGCGGTCGGGGCCGCCTCGGCCTTCGTCATCTGGCGCTTCCTGCCCGAACGCACCGCGCCGGTGATGAAGGCGCACGCCAAGGCGCGGCTGTCGTGGCGCGATCCGCGAATCGTGCCCTTCATGGTCTTCGGCGTGCTGCTGGGCACGGCGGGCGCGTTCCCGATCCAGACGGTCGGGTTCTTCTTCATGGACGTCCTCAAGCTCGACACCGACCAGGCGATCCAGATGTCGGGCGTCGGGCTGATGGTGTCGTCGGTCGCGGCGCTGTTCGCGCAGCTGGTGATCGTGCAGCGCCTGCAACTGGCGGCGGGCCAGCTGGTGAAGATCGGGATCGGCATCTCGTTCGTCTCCTATGTGATCTTCGTCATCGGCCAGACCTACGGGCTGATCACCTTCGCGCTGCTGCTGTCGGGGCTCGGCTTCGGCCTGATCCGGCCGGGCTATGCGGCGGCGGCCTCGCTCGCGGTCGGCAAGGAGCAGCAGGGCGCGGCGGCGGGGTTGACCGGCGGCGCCTCGGCCTCGGGCTTCATCTTCGCGCCGCTGGTCGGCAATGCGCTCTATGCCTGGGAGCCGCGCGCGCCCTATGTGCTCGGCGCGGCGATGATGATCGTGATGGCGATCTATGTCGCGATGACGCCGCGCCTGCGCATCCTCGACGCCGAACCGGAAGACAACGCCGAAACCGGCGTGCCCAAGGTCTAGCGGCCTAAAGCCCTTCGGCCAGCCGCCATTTGGCGCGCAGCTCCAGCTTGTCGGCGACGCTGCGCCGGCCGGCGAACTTGTTGCAGAGCGGATCGGCGAGCCGCAGGTTCGCCAGCTCGTTGCCCCCGCCCGAGGCGCGCGGCAGCAAATGCTCGATCGTCATCACTAGCGGATTGCGGCGTGGGCGGCCGCAATAGAAGCAGGCCGCGCCGTCCCGCCGCGCGATCGCCAGCTTCTCGCGGTCGCGGTTCTTCGGCATCGCTACTGCGCCAGCACCTTCTTCAGCAGCGCGCACGACGGAAAGCCGTCCGCCACCATCCCGTTCGCCAGCTGGAACGAGCGGATCGCCGCGCGCGTGCCCTTGCCGATATCGCCGTCCGGCTCGGCGTCGGTATGGCCGAGCGCCTTCAGCTTCTTCTGCAGCGCATAGGCCTGGGCGCGTGTGATGTCGGGCTCGTCCACCGGCCAAGGCGTCTCAAGACCCGGCCGCCCGGCGATCGCGTTCGACCACAGCGCGATGGCGAGCGCATAGGACTGCGAAGGATTGTAATCGACGAAACGGTCGAAGTTCGGCAGCGTCATCACGGTCGGCCCGCGCATCCCGCCGGGCGCGAACACGGCGGCGGGCGTGTCGGTCGAAACGCCCCGCAGATCGGTGAGCGCGCCGCCGCCGATCAGCGTTACGCCGCGGATCGTCCAGCTGCCGATCGGCTTCTTGATGGTGAGATCGCCGTCCTCGAAGGCGAAGCCCGCCGGCGGCTGGACCTCGGCGATCCAGGCCTGGCCCTTGCGCCAGGGCGTCTTGGCGTTGCGCTCGCGCAGATAATTGGCCTTCGAGGCGAAAGCGTCCTCGACCGAATCCCACAGATCGACCACGCCGTCGCCGTCGCCGTCGACCGCGTATTGCAGATAGGCCTCCGGCATGAACTGCGCGTGACCGACCGCTCCCGCCCAGCTTCCCACCATCTTGGACTTGGGAAAGCCGGTGCGCTGCATGATGCGCATCGCGGCGACAAGGTTGCTTTCGTAGAAGTCGCGGCGATTGCCCTCATAGGCGAGCGCCGCCATCGCCTGGAAGATGTCGTCCTTGCCCTTGTTGCGGCCGTAGTCGGTCTCGACGCCCCAGAAGGTGACGAGCACTTCGGGCGGAATGCCGGTCTCGTCCTCGATCCGCGCGAGCGTCGTCCTGTAGGCGGCGAGCATCTCCTTGCCGGTCTTCAGGCGTTCGGGGCTGGGGCGATTCTTCAGATAGTCCCAGATGCGCTGGGTGCGCTCGTTGGCGTTGTAGGCGCGCTCGATGGTCTTGGGCGTGAAGACGACGCCCTTCATCGCCTTGTCGAAGAGCGCGGCCGGGATGCCCGCCTCCAGCGCCCGCGCGCGGAAATCGGCGAGCCAGGACTTGAAACCCGCGACCGTCAGCGCCGAGCCGTCGGCGGCCTGGGGCGGCGGCGGCTCGGGCACCTTGACGGCGCAGACGTCGGCGGCGGCGGCGTTGCCGGCGAGCAGCGCCGCGGCGAGGAGGGCGAGCGCCTTCACGAGACCGGCTCGCTTCTCAGCCGCGCTAGCAGCGCGTCGGTCGGATAGCCGTCGGCCGGCAGCCCGGCGCTCAGCTGATAGGCGCGCACGGCGCGGCGGGTCTTGTCGCCGAAGCGGCCGTCGGCGGAAAGGTCGTAGCCCTGGGCGACGAGCAGCGACTGAAGCTCGGTCATCTCGGCGGCGCTCATGCCGCCGAGGTCGGTCGGCCAGCCCTGGGCGAAGCCGCCGCCCCCGTCCAGCCGGTTGGCGAGATGCGACACGGCGATCGCATAGGCCTGCGAGGGATTGTAGTCGAGGAAGCGGCGATAGTTCTCGAAGGCGACGAGCGGCACGCCGCGATAACCGGCGGGCAGGAGGATCGAGACCGGCGCGTCGGCCGCCACCATCGAGGAGATGCGCTCGCCGCCCACCGTGCGCACGCCCAGTTCGTCCCACTCGGCGGCGGTCTTGACGATGTCGGGGCCGGCGAGTTCCCAGCGGAAACCGCCGGGCAGGCGCGCCTCGGCGAGCCACGGCTCGCCCGGCCGCCAGCCGTGGTGGCGCAGATAATTGCCGCAGGAGAGGAAAGCATCGTTCAGCGAGCCGCGCAGATCGCGCTCGCCGTCGCCGTCGCCGTCGCGCCCGAGCGCGAGGATGTTGGAGGGCATGAACTGTACCTGGCCGAGCGCCCCGGCATACGAGCCGGTCAACTCCTCGCGGGTGACGAGGCCGTCCTGCAGCAGCGTCAGCGCGGCGTGGAGTTCGTCCTCGAAAAAGGCGCGGCGGCGGCCTTCATAGGCGAGGCTCGCCAACGCCTCGACGATGTAGAAATTGCCGAGCACGTTGCCGTAGCTCGTCTCGTTGCCCCAGATGCCGGCGATGGCGACGGCATCGACGCCGGTCTCGCGGGCGGCCTTGTCGAGCGCGGCGCGATTGGCGGCGACCGCCGCGCGGCCGCGCGGCAGCAGCGTGTCGACGCGCTCCAGATAGTCCCAGATGCGGCCCATGCCGCCCGAAGCGCCGGACGACAATTCGATCGACTTGCGGTTCAGCGTCACGCCCTTCATCGCCCGTTCCCAGGTGGCGGGCGCGATGCCGGCGGACAGCATCCGCGGCCGCAGTTCGGCGAGATAGGTCTGGAAGCCGCCCTCGGTCGGGTTGACGACCGGCTGGTTGACGGTGGGGTTCAGCCTCGGCCCGCCGCCGGACGCGGTGATCGAGGTCTCGCCGCCCGAAGGCGGAGGCGGCGGCGGCGCGGGCATCGGGGCGGCCTGCGGGGGCGGCGCGCCGGGGCTGGCGCAGGCGGCGGCCAGAAGCGCGAAGGCGAGGGCGAGGGCAGGCTGGCGCATCGTTGTCCCCTAACGTCGTCCGGTCAGCGGTTCGCCCGCGATCAGCGTCACCATGTGCACCAGCATCAGGATCGCCACGATCATGGCGAAAAGCTGGACGGCGCCGTGATTGAGCAGACGCGGCTTCAGCGGGTCGAACGGCCGCAGCGAAACCTGCCGCGACCACACGAATATTCCGGCCGCCAGGGCGAACACGATCCCGGTCGGCCACCATCCCAGTTCGATCACCCGGCCATCCTTAACGCAGTATGAATCGCGGCTAAACCCAGTACTCCGGCAGGTCGAGCGCGGCGAGGGGCAGCGGCTCGGGCGGCGCGCCGTGCGGCGCCCCGAGATCGAGCTGCCACCAGCCGACATCGAGCCAGGAGCCGGCCTTGTAGCCGACGTCGCGATAGACGCCGACCGGGGTGAAGCCCATCGCCTCGTGCAGGCCGACGCTGGCGGCGTTGGGCAGGGTGATCCCGGCGAAGGCGGCGCGGAAGCGCTGGGCCTTCAGGATGTCGAACAGCGGCCGGTAGAGGCTGCGGCCGAGACCCTGGCGATGAGCGCCCGGCGCGACATAGATCGCCACATCGACCGACCAGCGATAGGCGGCGCGGCTGCGATGCTGGCTGGCATAGGCATAGCCGAGGATCGCGCCGTCCCGCTCCTCGACCAGCCACGGCCAGTAGCTCATCGTCTTGGCGATGCGGTCGGTCATCTCCTCAAGACCGGGGATCTCGGTCTCGAAGGTGATGACGGTGTCGGCGACATAGGGCGCGTAGATCGCCCGGATGGCGGCGGCGTCTTCGGTTCTGGCGAGGCGAATCATGACGGCTCCCTTGCGGCCGGCGTTGGTAGCGCGGAGAGCGCCGCCAGCGCGAGCGCGGTCAAGCCCGCACCGGCGGCGAAAGTCGCCTCCGGCCCGACGGCATCCCACAGCGCACCGGCGAGCAGGCTGGCGGCGAGCAGCGCGAGGCCGCTCGCCAGATTGAAGATGCCGAAGGCGGTGGCGCGCAACTCCGCCGGGGCGGCGTCGGCGACCATGGTGGCGAAGACGCCCTGGGTGAAGCCCATGTGCAGCCCCCACAGCGCGATCCCGGCGGCGGTCGCCGCCCAGCCGCCGCCGGCGGCGAGCAGAAGGTCGGCGGCGATCAGCAGACCGAGCCCGATCTTCAGCACGCCGCTCCGGCCGATGCGATCCGACAGCGCGCCGGCAGGATAGGCCGAAAGCGCATAGACGATATTCATCAGCACCAGGACGAGCGGAATCCACAGGACCGGCAGGCCGGCGGCCTGCGCTTTGAGCACCAGAAAGGCCTCGCTGAAGCGCGCCAGCGTGGCGGCGGCGGCGATGGCGGTGACGGTCCAGAAGGCGGGGCCGAGCCGCGCGAGTTCGGACCCGGAGAACGGCAGCCTCACCTGCCTGAGGCCCGCGGGACGCTTGGGTTCGCGGACCCAGAAGACGAGGAGGGCCAGCGCCATGAAGGCGGGCAGCGTGGCGGCCCAGAAGGTGAGGCGGATGTTCTCGGTGGTCAGGGCCATCAGCGCGATGGCGATGGCGGGGCCGACGAAAGCGCCGATCGTGTCGAGCGACTGACGCAGGCCGAAGCTCGCGCCCCGCAGTTCGGGCGGCGCCAGGTCGGCCATCAGCGCGTCGCGCGGTGCGCCCCTCAGCCCCTTGCCGATCCGGTCCACGAAGCGGGCGGCGACCACCCAGCCGGCGCTGGTCGCCAGCGGGAAGACCGGCTTGGTGAAGGCGGCGAGGCCATAGCCCAGAACCACCAGCAATTTGCGCTTGCCCAGCCAGTCCGACAGCGCGCCGGAAAAGACCTTGACGATCGAAGCGGTCGCCTCGGCGATGCCCTCGATCAGCCCGACCGCCAGCATCGAGGCCCCCAGCGTCGTCACCAGATAGACCGGGAGCAGCGCATGGATCATCTCGGACGAGACGTCCATCAGCAGCGAGACGAAGCCTAAAGCCCAGATTCCGGCCGGAATCTGCAGATAGCCGGGCCGCCGGGGCATTGGTTCGGACATACGCGATGCTGGCACGGCGGCGGAAATCCGCCAAGAACCGGGCGCTCCGGCGGGCGCGCGGCCGCCGATTGACTTCCCTCCCCGGCCCCGGTAAACGCTCGCCCCTCGCAAGACATGACGGGCTCCTGGGGCCCGAACGACAGGAAAAGGGCTGGCCCCATGAAAGTTCGCAACTCGCTCAAGTCGCTCAAGGCGCGCGACAAGAACTGCCGCGTCATCCGCCGCAAGGGCCGCGTCTACGTCATCAACAAGAAGAACCCCCGCTTCAAGGCGCGCCAGGGCTGATCGCCCGGACATGATGTGCTGCTGACGGCCCGGCATCGCCCGGGCCGTTTCGTTTGCGGCCCTGACGTGGGGCTTGCTCATCGAAAGCCGTCATGGTCGGCGATGGCTTCCCTGTCGCGCGCGCCGTGCAGCACGCGGATCACGATCAGTTCGGCGCCGCCGGTCCGGTAGTAGATAACGTAGGAGCCATAAAACGTCGCCCTGAGCCCCGGCGCGAGCCCATCGCGGGGCGAACCGGAATCGGGAAACGAAAGCACGCGGTCGAGGCTGCGCTTCAGCGCGGCAAGAAAACGGGACGCCGTCGCCTCGGATGCCTCGATGGCGATGTGAACCCAGATGTCGGTAAGGTCGGCCTCGGCCGTCTCGGTTATCTTGAGGGCGAGCGGCTCGCTAATAGCTTCCTTCCCTGGGCGGCGATGCGGTCGGCGTCGAGGCCCTTCAACCGGCCTGCGGAAAGGTCCGCGAGGCCCCTCTGGATGTCGTCCTTGAGCGCCTGCAATTCCCGCTGCTGGGTTGCGCGCTTCGCCCGCCAGTCGCGCACGGCCTCGCGGATGACCTCGCTCGTGGATGCGTAGTCGCCTGCATCGACGGCGGCTTTCACGACCGACGCCATTTCGCATGGCATCGTGATCGTCATGCGCTCGATCGTGGACATGGGAGTCTCCGGGGGCTCGTTGATATGATATTATCATACTTTGTCGCTTCGTCCATCTTCGTCCCGGCGGAGTCCTTCGACCGAAAGGCCGCGCTGCTTCGGATCGCCGTTGTGAAACCGCTGCGGCCCTGACGCCGGGCAAATGTTTGGATTCGCATCCCCAGGTCCTACAGTGGCGGCCATGTCGCCGCCGTCCGCCTGATTCATGCATCTTCCGCCGCCTGATCTGTCCATCGTCGCGCGCCGGGCGGACATCGTCGCCGGGTTGCGGGCGCTGCTGCCGGGCGGGGCGGTGGTCGCCGACGACGAAAGCCTCGCGGTCTATGACTGCGATGCGCTGACGGCGATCCGCCAGAAGCCGCTCTGCGCCGTGCTGCCTTCGACCGCCGAGGAGGTGGCGGCGATCCTCCGCTATTGCAGCGAGGCGGGGGTCAATATCGTGCCGCGCGGGGCCGGCACCTCGCTGTCGGGCGGGGCGATTCCGCTGGGCGATGGCGTTCTGCTGGTGACGGCGCGGCTCAATCGCATCCTGGAGATCGACTACGAGAATCGCTGCGCCGTGGTGCAGCCGGGGGTGACCAATCTGGCGATCACCCGGGCGGTGGAGGCGCGCGGCTTCTATTACGCGCCCGATCCGTCGAGCCAGCTCGCCTGTTCGATCGGCGGCAATGTCGCGGAGAATTCGGGCGGCGTGCATTGCCTCAAATACGGCCTCACCACCAACAATCTGCTGGGCGTCGAGATGGCGCTGATCGACGGCAGCATCGCGCGGATCGGCGGCAAGTGCGGCGCGCCGTCGGGCTACGATCTGCTGGGGCTCGTCACCGGGTCGGAGGGCCTGCTCGGCGTGGTCACGCAGGTGACGGTGCGCATTCTGCCGAAGCCGCCGCTGGCCCGCGCGCTGCTGATCGGCTTCCCCTCGATCGAGGCGGCGGGCGAGGCGGTGGCGGCGATCATCGCGGGCGGCATCGTTCCGGCGGGGCTTGAGCTGATGGACCGCATCTCGGTCGGCGCGATGGAAGCCTATTGCGCGCCCGGCTATCCGCTCGACGCCGAGGCGGTGCTGATCGCCGAACTCGACGGCACGGCGGTCGAGGTCGATACGCTGATCGTCCGCTTGGAAGCGATCGTCCGCGCCGCCGGGGCGCTCTCGTGCCGGGCGAGCACGAGCGAGGAGGAGCGGCTGAAGATCTGGGCGGGACGCAAGGCCGCCTTCGCCGCGACGGGGCGCATCGCGCCCGACATGCTGTGCATGGACGGCACCATCCCGCGCCGCGAACTGGCGCGCGTGCTGCGGCGGATCGGCGAAATGTCGGCGGCCTGCGGCCTGCCGGTCGCCAACGTGTTCCATGCCGGCGACGGCAATCTGCATCCGCTCATCCTCTACGACGCGATGAAGCCGGGCGACATGGACAAGGCCGAGGCCTTCGGCAACGACATCCTGCGGCTCTGCGTCGAGGCGGGCGGGGTGCTGACCGGCGAGCACGGCGTCGGCGTCGAGAAGCGCGACCTGATGCCCGCGATGTTCGATCCGGAGGATCTGGCGCAGCAGCAGCGCGTCAAATGCGCGTTCGATCCGGCGCACCGGCTCAATCCGGGCAAGGTCTTTCCGGTCCTGCACGCCTGCGCCGAACTGGGGCGCGTCCATGTTCACGGCGGCGATTTCCGCCATCCGGAGTTGCCGCGCCTATGACCGTCATCTGGGTCTATAACGCGCAGGAAGCCGCCGACGCCGTGAAGGCCTCGCTCGCCGACGGTACGACGATGGCGCTGCGCGGGCGCGACACCAAGCGCGGCCTCGGCCGGCCGGTCGCCGCAGATCATGTGCTCGATCTCTCGCGCCTCGCCGGGGCGATCCGCTACGAGCCCGAGGAACTGATCCTGACGGTCAAGGCGGGCACGCCCATGACCGACATCGAGGCGATGCTGCGCGAGCAGCGCCAGATCCTGCCTTTCGAGCCGCCCGACTGGGGGCCGTTCTTCGGCGCGCCGGACCGGCGGGCGACGATCGGCGGCGTGCTGGCGGCCGACGTCTCCGGCCCGCGCCGCTTCAAGACCGGCGGACCGCGCGACGCGCTGCTCGGCTTCGCCGCCGTCAACGGCTTCGGCGAGGCCTACAAGGCGGGCGGCAAGGTGGTGAAGAACGTCACCGGCTACGACCTGCCCAAGCTGATGTGCGGCTCGTTCGGTACGCTGGGGCCGCTGACCGAGGTGACGCTGAAGGTGCTGCCCGCGCCGGAGCGCGAGGACACGATCATCCTGCGCGGGCTGACCGCGCCCGAGGCGTTGCGCCTGCTGCGCACTGTCGCGGGCGAGCCGCTCGATGCGACCGGCCTTGCGCACCTGACCGGCGAACTGGCGCAGCATCTGGAAGGGGCGCTCGGCGTCGCCGAGGGGCTGACGGCGATCCGCTTCGAGGGCGCGCGCGAGGCGGTCGAGGAACGCGCCGCGGCGCTGCTGGAGCGCTATCGCCGGGGCGGCGCGCGCCGTCTCGGCGGCGAGGTCAGCCGCCAGCTCTGGCGGCGGATCGGCGGGCTCGATCTCCTCGCCCGCGAGCCGGGCATCGTCTGGCGGATCGCCGCGCCGCCCTTCGCGGCGGCCGCCATCGCCGGCGAGATCGGCCCCAACGCCGCCCAGTACGACTGGGCCGGCGGTCTCATGTGGCTGCTGCTGGACGACGTGCCGCATGCGCACGCCAGCCTGGTGCGCGCCGTGGCCGCGCGCCATAACGCCTTGTCGACATTGGTCCGCGCCAGCGAAGACCACCGCACCACCCACCCCCCCTTCCAACCGCAGGACGAGGTGATCGCCCGCCTGACGCGCGACGTGAAGGCGGCCTTTGATCCGAACGGCGTCTTCAATCCCGGTCGGATGTTCGAAGGCATCTGATGCGCACCGCTTTCACCGCCACCCAACTCGAAGACCCGGGACTCGCAGAGGCAGCGGCGGTGGTGAGGGGGTGTGTGCATTGTGGGTTGTGCAATGCGACTTGCCCGACTTATCAGGTGCTTGGAGACGAACGCGACGGCCCGCGCGGGCGGATCCAGCTGATGCAAGCCATGCTCGAAGCGGATGCGGCGCCGTCGGAGACGGTGGTGCGCCATGTCGACCGCTGCCTGAGCTGCCTGTCGTGCCGGACGACGTGTCCGAGCAGCGTCGACTATGCGCGGCTGGTGGACCGGGCGCGCGTGCATATCGCCGAAACCTATCGCCGCCCGGCCGCCGAACGCTGGTTCCGCAGCTTCCTCGCCGCCGTGCTGCCGCGTCCGGGCCTTTTTCGCTGGGCGATCAAGGCGGCCCCGCTGGCCGGGCCGCTCGGGCGGTTCCTGCCCGCCCCGTTCATGCGCATGGCGGCGCTCGCCCCCGCGACGCCGCCGGACGGCGAGGCCCCCGCGCCCGGCATCTATCCGGCCGAGGGGACGCGGCGGATGCGGGTCGCGCTGCTGCGCGGCTGCGTCCAGCGCGTGCTGGCCCCGGAGATCGACCGCGCGGCGATCCGGCTGCTGAACCGGCTGGGGGCGGAGGTCGTGGTGCCCGCGGGGTCGGGCTGCTGCGGGGCGCTCAACCAGCATATGGGCCTGGAAGCCTCGGCCAAACGCTTCGCCAAGGCCAATGTTGCGGCCTGGTCGAAGGTGCTGGAGGAGGGCGGGCTCGACCGCATCGCCGTCACCGCGTCGGGCTGCGGCACGCTGGTCAAGGACTATGCGCATCTGCTCGGCCACGACGCGGGCTGGGTGTTCCGCGCCCGCAAGCTGGCCCCGCTGACCCGCGACATCTGCGAGCTGGTCGAGGAGCTGGGCTATGCCGGGAGCGCGCCGGAGCCGCTGGACGTCGCCTGTCACGCGGCCTGTTCGCTCCAGCACGGCCAGCGTCTGACGGGGCTCGGCGAGCGGCTGCTGGCGGGGGCGGGGTTCCGCCTGACGCCGGTCGCGGAGGGCCACCTCTGCTGCGGCTCGGCCGGGCATTACAGCCTGCTCCAGCCGGAGATGGCGGGCGAACTCAAGGCCCGCAAGGTGGCGGCGCTGACCGGCGGCGCGCCGCAGGTCATCGCCTCCGGCAATATCGGCTGTCTGGAGCATCTGCGGAGCGGAACGGCCACGCCGCTGGTCCATACCGTCGAACTGCTGGACTGGGCGGCGGGCGGCGAACGGCCGGCGCGGCTGACGCCTTTGCCATAAATCGGCCGCTTGGGTAGCCTTCCCTCATGGCCATGATCCGGACCCTCGCCGCCGCCGTCCTGCTTGCGTTCTGGCCTGCCGTCGCGGCGCAGGACGATCCGCGGCTGAACGACCTTTTCGCCGCGCTCGCCAAGGCGAAGGATGCGGCGATCGCGGCGCCGATCGAGGGCGAGATCTGGGCGATCTGGGCGGAATCGAAAAGCCCGACCACGGCGCTGCTGACGGAGCGCGGCACG
The DNA here is from genome assembly GCA_046348585.1 of Alphaproteobacteria bacterium. Taxonomy (GTDB): domain Bacteria; phylum Pseudomonadota; class Alphaproteobacteria; order Micropepsales; family Micropepsaceae; genus JADZAI01. The sequence continues at coordinate 25,808 of JAXMDZ010000015.1, read as the reverse complement.
CTGCTGTTCGAGGCCGGCGATGTGGACCGGGCGCTGACGCTGTTCCGGACGGTGACGGCGCTGACGCCCGATTTCGCGGAAGCCTGGCACCGGATGGCGGTGCTGGAGAGCGAGCGCGGCGAGACGGCGGCGGCGATGACCGCGCTGCGCCGGACGCTGGAGCTGGAGCCGCGCCACTACGCGGCGCTGGCGGCGCTCGGCGGCATTCTGGAATCGCTGGGCGACGACAAGGCGGCGCTTGCCGCCTTCGACGCGGCGCTGGCGATCAATCCCAGCCTCGAAGACGTGCGCCAGCAGGCCAAGGTGCTGCGCCGCAGAATCGAAGGCGACCGGATCTAGGGCATCGTTCGGGCGGCACGGGTGCGACAGGCGGGTGGCCGCCGGGCGGTTGTCCCCCCTTCCGCCCCTGCGGGGCACCTTCCTCCGCGCTGGGGGAAGGGGAGCGGCGCGGTGCTGGATGGCTGGGTCAGACCCGGCCATGAGGATGAGAGCCTGCGTTCGCGGGATTTGCCGGGCCTCAGTCCCAGGAGCGGCCGACCAGCGCGATGCGCAGCAGATTGGTCGCGCCGGGCGTGCCGAGCGGCACGCCGCAGATGACGATGACGCGCTGGCCGGGCTTGGCGAAGCCTTCGCGCCAGGCCATGCGGCAGGCCTGATCGACGATGCCGTCGAGGTCGCGCGGTTCCTCCACCGTCAGGCAGTGCAGGCCCCAGGCGATGGCGAGCCGGCGCGCCGTCTTGAGCACCGGCGAGATCGCCAGCACCGGCACGTTGGGGCGTTCGCGCGAGGCGCGGATCGCGGTCGCGCCGGACGCCGTGTAGGTGACGATGGCCGCGACGTTGAGATTTTCGGCGATCTGGTGGGCGGCGGCGGTGATCGCGTCGGCGGCGGTCGCTTCCGGTTCGGCGCGCTGCGCATCGACGATGGAGCGATAGAAGGCCTCGCCCTCCACCCGCTCGGCGATGCGGTTCATGGTGGCGACCGCTTCGGCCGGCCAGGCCCCGGCGGCGCTTTCGGCCGAGAGCATGACCGCGTCCGCCCCTTCGAAGACGGCGGTCGCCACGTCCGACACTTCGGCGCGGGTCGGGGCCGGCTTCTCGATCATCGATTCCAGCATCTGCGTCGCCACGACCACCGGCTTGCCGGCCCGGCGGGCGGCGCGATTGATCTGCTTCTGGCGGCCGGGCACGTCCTCCAGCGGCAGTTCGACGCCCAGATCGCCGCGCGCGATCATGATGCCGTCGGCGACTTCGAGGATCGCATCGAGCTGGGCGACCGCCTGGGGCTTTTCGATCTTCGCCATGACGCCGGCCCGGCCCATGACGAGCTTCTTGGCCTCCGCCACGTCCGCCGCCGTCTGCACGAAGGAGAGGGCGATCCAGTCGACGTCGGCCTCGATCGCCGCCGACAGATCGGCGCGGTCCTTTTCGGTGAGCGCGGGAATCGGCAATTGCGTGTCGGGCACGTTGACGCCCTTGCGGTCGGACAGCCGTCCGCCGATCTCGACGACCGTCACCGCGCGGGTCGGGCTCGCCTCCGTCACCTTGAGGCTGATGCGGCCGTCGTCGAGCAGCAGGCGCGCGCCGGGCCTGAGGGCTTCGAGGATCTCGCGGTGGGGGAGCGTCACGCCGTTCGCGTCGCCCGGCACCGGATCGAGGTGGAGCGTGAAGACGTCGCCCGGCGTCAGCGTCACCGGACCGCCCGCGAAAGCGCCGATCCTGAGCTTCGGCCCCTGAAGATCGGCGAGGATGCCGATGGGGCGGCCGGTCTCCGCTTCGATGGCGCGCACATGGCCGACCAGCTCGCGCAGCAGGTCGTGGCGCGTGTGGCTCATATTGATGCGGAAGACATCGGCCCCGGCGGCGAACAGCGCGGCGATCGCCTCGCGCGTCGAGGAGGCCGGACCCAGCGTCGCGAGTATCTTGATATTCCGGTTGCGGCGCATGGCTTCAATCTGCTGGGCGGATCAGGACGGCGCGGACATCGTTCACATTCGTGCGGGTCGGTCCAGTGACGATCTCGTCTCCCAGACGCGAAAAGAACCCGCCGCTGTCGTTGGCGGCGAGGAAGGCGCGGGCGTCGAGCTTCAGCGCCGCCGCGCGGGCCAGCGTCGAGGGCAGCACCATCGCCCCGGCCGCGCCCTGCGTGCCGTCCTGGCCGTCGCTGTCGGCGGCGAGCGCGACGACGCCCGCCGCCCCGTCCAGCGCCAGCGCGAGGGCGAGCGCATATTCGCGGTTGGGACCGCCCGTGCCGCCGCCCCGGACCCGGACGGTCAGTTCGCCGCCGGAGACGAGCGCGACGGGACGCCCGGCCGCGAGCGCCGCGCGGGCGATCTCCGCGTGGGACGCGCCGACGGCGTGCGCCTCGCCCTCCAGCCGGTCGCCGAGCAGGCGCGGTTCGTAGCCGAGCGCGGCGGCTTCGGCCGCCGCCGCCGCCAGCATGTCGCGGGGCCGCAGCACGAGGCGATAATCGACGCGCGCGAAGCAGGGATCGCCGGGCTTGGGCGTCTCGCTGGCGGGATCGTCCAGCACGGCGGCGAGTTCGGGCGTCATCGTGACGGCGCGGCGGTCGAGGATGGCGCGGGCCTCGGCAAGGGTGGAAGGATCGGGCGAAACCGGACCCGAGGCGATCAGCGCCGGATCGTCGCCGGGCACGTCGCTGACCGCGAGGGCGAGAATCCGGCCCGCCTGCGCCGCCGCCGCCAGCCGCCCGCCCTTGATGCGCGAGATGTGCTTGCGCACCGTGTTGATCTCGCCGATCGGCGCGCCGCTCAGCAGGAGCTGCGCGGTGACGGCGCGCTTGGCGTCGAGGGTCAGCGGGCGGCGGGGGGCCGGCCACAGCGCCGAGCCGCCGCCCGAGAGCAGGACGAGCAGCGTGTCGTCCGGCCCCAGCAGCGCGGCCCGTACCAGCGTCTCGGCGGCGGCCGCCTGCGCCTCAAGTCCCGGCAGCGGGTGGCTCGCCGCGGTCAGGCGGATGCGGGCGAGCGGCAGGCCGTAGCCCGCCTGCGCGACGACATGGCCTTCCAGATCGCCGCCCCAGGAATCCTCGACCGCCGCCGCCATCGCGGCCGCCGCCTTGCCCGCCCCGGCGACGACGATGCGGCCCGCCGGGCGCGGCGGCAGCGCGGCGCGCACGGCGCGGCCGGCATCGGCCGCCGCGAGCGCGGCGTCCAGGATGCGGCGCAGATCGCGCCTCATGCCGTCTTCGTCCGCCAAGGTCTTTGGTCCGCCACGAGAGGAATGCTAGAGCCGACTTGAAGGACATGCCGCCCCCGATGCAAGACGCCTGCGACGAAGAACCCGCCTATGACCGCGTGCCCGGGCGCCCTGTGTCCGGTCCGGCGGCCGCCCCGCTGATCTTCCTGTGCGATCACGCCTCGAACGCGGTTCCGGCCCGCTATGGCGATCTCGGCCTCGGTCCCGAACAGTTCGCACGCCACATCGCCTGGGACATCGGGGCGGGCGAGCTGACGCGGCGGCTCGCGGCCTCGTTCGGCGCGCCCGCGTTCCTGGGGCGCTGGTCGCGGCTGCTGGTCGATCTCAATCGCGGCGCGGACGATCCGACCATCGTGATGCGCCTGTCGGACGGGGCGATCGTGCCCGGCAATGCCGGGGCGGACGAGGACGAGATCGCGGCCCGGATCGCGCGCTATCACCGGCCCTATCACGCGGCGGTCGCGGCGGCGATCGAGGCGAGTCTGGCGGCCGGGACGCCGCCGACGCTGGTGTCGGTGCATTCCTTCACGCCGGTGTGGAAAGGCGCGCCGCGCCCCTGGCATGTCGCCATCCTGTGGGACCGCGACCCCCGGCTCGCCGCGCCGCTGCTGGAGGCGTTCCGGGCCGAGGAGGGCTTCACGGTCGGCGACAACGAGCCCTATCACGGCGCGCTGGAGGGCGACACGATGTGGACCCACGGCACGGCGCGCGGCCTGCCCCATGCGCTGATCGAGGTCCGGCAGGACCTGATCGCGGACGAGGCGGGGCTCGCCCGGATGACGGGAATCGTGACGCGGGCGCTCTCGCGGGCTCTCGCGCAGGCGGGACTTCCGGGCTAAGAACGCGCCCATGGACGACGCCACCCGAACCCAAGCCGAAGCCGCCGCTTTCCGCCGTCTCGTGCAGCATCTGCGCGAACGGACGGATGTGCAGAACATCGACCTGATGAACCTCGCCGGGTTCTGCCGGAACTGCCTCGGCGACTGGTTCCGCGAGGCGGCCGCCGAGCGCGGCGCGGAGATCGGCAAGGACGAGGGCCGCGAAGCGATCTACGGCATGCCCTATGCCGACTGGAAGGCGCGCTATCAGAGCGAGGCCAGCCCCCAGGCGCAGGCCCAGTTCGCCGCCGCCCATCCGCAACACACCCAGATGCAGCAGGCCGCGCCGTCGAAGGACGGCGGCGGCAAGGGCTGGTAGAAAGACCCCATGAAGAACAAGCGTATGGCCTTCGGCGGCCTCGTCGCCATCGCGCTCGGCGCGGCGGTGTTCATCGGCATCCGCAACATCGCGGGCGGATCGAACGATCCGGCCGAAGTCATGCGGATCGGCGGTCAGGCGGGCGGGGCGATCGCCGGGATCGGCGTCGCGCTGATCGCCATGTCGTTCTTCATCGCCCCCCGGCCGAAGCGCTAGCGACGCTCCGGCCCGCCGCCGTCAGGGCGTCATTTGCCCTGATTGCAGCCCATCACGCAGACCTGCTGCGCATCGATGCGGCCGCCGCAGCCCTGGAAGCAGGCGCGGTAGTCGGCCTCGCAGACGCTGGTGCAGTCGCTTTCCCACGGGCAGGAATAGGACGGCGTGAAGTCGTAGAGCGTCTTGTCGACGGGCAGGTTCTGGTCCTGCCGCCAGCGCACATAGCGGTTGTATTCGCGCTGGGCGATGCGCTGCTTCTCGTTCTCGCAATCCTGCACCTCGCGCCGGCACTGGTAGCGGCAGGCGGTCTGGTCGGCGTCGCAGCTGGAGACGCAGGCCTGGCCGCGATGGCCGCCCGGCGGATGAAACGTGTATTGCGTCTCGTAGATCGGCCCGCAGGCGGCAAGCGTGGCAAGGCCGAAGATGAGGCCGAAGGCGGCGATCAGTCTGCGCATGGATGGTCTCCCTCTCGGGTCGCGAGATTCGCCGCAGGATCGCGGCGCGTCAATGCGGCGAACGGGCCTTCCCTCCGGCGCGCCGGTGGAGCACCCTGCGGGAAAAGGGAAACGCCATGGGCTTCTACGACCGCTACATCCTGCCGCCGCTGCTGAACAAGGTGATGGGCGCCAAGCCCATCGAGCATCAGCGCCGAAAGGTCGTGCCCGAGGCCTCCGGGACGGTGCTGGAGATCGGCATGGGGGCGGGCCACAATCTGCCCTTCTACGATAAATCGCGCGTGAGCCGGCTGATCGGACTGGAGCCGCATCCCAAGATGCGCGAGCGGGCCGCGGCGCGGGCGAAGGAAGCCGGCATCGGCGTCGAGTTCACCGGGCTGAAGGCCGAGGACATCGACCTGCCGCCGGCCAGCATCGACACGGTGGTCGTCACCTACACGTTCTGCACCATCCCCGACGTGCCCAAGGCGATGAGCGCCATCGCCCGGGTGATGAAGCCCGAGGCGACGATGCTGTTCTGCGAGCACGGGCTCGCGCCCGACGAGAAGACCGCCAAGTGGCAGCGCCGGATCGAGCCGGTCTGGAAGCGCATCGCCGGGGGGTGTCATCTCTGCCGGCCGGTCGACCGGATGCTGACCGACGGCGGCTTCCGGATCGAGCGCATGGAGACGATGTACCTACCCGGCACGCCGCGCTTCGCGGGCTTCAACAGCTGGGGCAAGGCGGTGAAGGTCGCCTGAGCGGCGCGCCGTCAGGCGGGGTCGAGGCGGCGGATATTGGCCCGGACGATCCGCCGGTAATCCTTGACGATCGAGACGGCGCTGGCGCCGGAGGCGGCGGCCCGGGTCGCCCGCGCCACGGCGGCGACCTTCTCGCGGACCATGAGATGGGCTTCCTCGGGGGCGTCGGTGTCGGCGAAGGCGAGCTTGAAGAGGCGCAGCGCGATCACCCGCTGCGACTCGGCGGCCAGCATCGCGGCCTCCAGAAACAACTCGACCATGAACCCCGCCCTTGCCCGCGCCGGCGATTCACCGGCGCGAGTAACCGAGCCTAGGCGGAGCGGGCGGGGAATGCCAATGCCCCTTTGCGGGGTTCCGGCGGGGGCGTGACGGCGATTGGCGGCGGGGCCGGGCCGGGGTAGGCTTGCGCCAACGCCATCGCCTGGGGGTCCGCCCATGTTCTTCACCTTCTTCGACGAGTTGCGCGCCGCCAAGGTGCCCGTGACGCTGAAGGAGTATCTGGCGCTGATGGAGGCCCTGAAGGCCGGCGTCATCGACATGAAGATCGACGAGTTCTACGTGCTGGCGCGCACCGTGCTGGTCAAGGACGAGCGCAATCTCGACAAGTTCGACCGCGTCTTCGGCCATGCCTTCAAGGGGCTGGAGAACATCGATCCGACGCAGACCGCCGAACTGCCCGAGGAGTGGCTGAAGGCGCTGACCGAGAAATTCCTCACCGAGGAGGAAAAGAAGGAGATCGAGGCGCTCGGCGGCTGGGAAAAGATCATGGAGGAGCTGAAGAAGCGCCTCGAGGAGCAGAAGAAGCGCCACGAAGGCGGCAGCAAGATGATCGGCTCGGGCGGCACCTCGCCGTTCGGCAATAGCGGCTACAATCCCGAGGGCGTGCGCATCGGCCAGGAGAAGGGCCGCCACGGCAAGGCCGTGAAGGTGTGGGACAAGCGCGAGTACAAGAATCTCGACGATCAGGTCGAACTGGGCACGCGCAACATCAAGGTGGCGCTCCGCCGGTTGCGCAAATGGGCGCGCCAGGGCGCCGAGACCGAACTGGATCTGCCGGGCACGATCCGCAACACCGCCAACAAGGGCTATCTCGACGTGACGCTGGTGCCGGAACGGCGCAACACCGTGAAGGTGCTGCTGTTCTTCGACATCGGCGGCTCGATGGACAGCTATATCAAGCTCTGCGAGGAGCTGTTCTCGGCGGCGAAGACCGAGTTCAAGCACATGGAGTTCTTCTACTTCCACAACTGCCTCTACGAGAGCGTGTGGAAGGACAATCGCCGCCGTCACAACGAGAAGACGCCGGCCTGGGACGTGCTCCACAAATTCGGCAACGACTACAAGGTGATCTTCATCGGCGACGCGACGATGAGCCCCTACGAGATCACCTATCCGGGCGGCAGCGTGGAGCACTGGAACGAGGAAGCGGGCGCGGTGTGGCTGCAGCGCGTCGCCGACATCTATCCGCACATGGTGTGGCTGAACCCGGTCGCCGAGAAGCACTGGGAGTACACGCCCTCGATCCAGCTCATCAAACAGCTGATCGGCGAGCGGATGTTCCCGCTGACCCTCGACGGCCTCGACCGCGCGATGCGCGAACTGAACAGGTGACGATCATGGTCCGGGCGGGTGTCCTGACGATTTTAGCCGGTGTGATGCTGGCGAGCGCCGTGGCCGCCATCCCGGCGCCCGAGACCGGCCCCGCCTTCGTCGAAGTGCTGCCGGACGGCATCGTCGCGCACCGGCCGAGCGGGCTGCGCATTCCGCTGGAGATCGCCGCCCCGACCGCCATGCACCGCGCGGCGCTGACCGCCGTCGCGCCGGACGCGGTGGAGGTGACCTACGGACCGCTCACGCTGAAGATCGGCGCGCCCACGATGGCGGCCGATCCCATCATGACGCCGCCGGGCTTCATGCCGGACGGCGATCCGCCGGCCCTGCCGGGCCTGCGCTTCTGGGGCGATACGGCGCGTCCGGCGACGACGAGCTTCCTCGCGGCCGAAGCCGGCGCGCAGGACTGGCTCTCCTATACGGTCGTCGTCCAGGGCTGGCAGGTCGAGATCTCGGCGCTCTACGACCGCCAGAACCGCGAGACGATCATCGGCACAGCCGAGGCGCTGTGGGCGATCCTCGCCTCCGCCAACGAGGACGAGCCGCGCTAGCGCTCGCCGCGGGCGATGCGTTCGATCGCCGCGACCACCCGGCCGTGTTCCTCGGGCGTCAGCGGCGAGGTTTCGAAGAGGTCGAGAAAGCACAGGCCCTCGGCGGCGAGCCAGGCGATCAGCCCGCGCTCGGGATCGGCCTCGGTCGCCTTCCAGTGCTCCCAGAGCTGGCGCTGGAACGCCCTGACCGGCTCGATCAGGTCGGGATTTTCCGCGAACGCCGCCAGCATGCCAAGGCCGCCGCGCCGGTTGGCGACGCTCTCGTCGTGCACGGCGAGGCGGCGCGTGACGACCCGGCCCGGAGAGCCATCGCCGTCGGCCATTTCCATCCGTTCGGTGAATCGCTCGATCAGGCCGCGCAGCAGCGCGTCCTTGGACGGGAAATTGTAGAGCAGGCCGCCCTTCGACAGGCCGGCCCTGGCGGCGACCGCATCGAGCGTCATCCGGTTGACGCCCTGTTCGCGCACCAGCGCCTCAGCCGCGTCGAGGATGGCCTCGCGCGACCCCCGCTTCGGGAGCTTGGCGTCTGCGTTCATGGTGCGGTGCAATATCGCGCTTGACTAAACCGTCCGGACGGTACAGTTCTCTCCTCCGATTGCAAGACGAAAGATGCGGCCGCCAAACGGCCCGAAGGGAAGTGCGATGTCTCGGCGCGGGATCGTTCTGATCGTCATCGTGGCGGTCATCTGTGGTGGCCTGGTCGGCTTCAATTTCTTCATGCAGGGCATGATCGCCTCGGCGATCGCCAACCGGCCGCGCCCGCCGGTGGCGGTTTCCGCCGTCACGGTGGAAGCCAAGACCTGGTCGCCCGGCATCGACGCGGTCGGCACCGCCAAGGCCGGATCGGGCGCGGACCTCGCGGTCGAGACGGCCGGCGTCGTCAAGTCGATCGCCGTCGTCTCGAACCAGAAGGTCACGGCCGGGCAGCTGCTCGTCCAGATCGACGATTCGGTCGAGCAGGCCGACATGCTGGCCGCCCAGGCCAGCATCAAGCTCGCCCAGGCCGACGTCGACCGGCTCGCCCCGCTGGTCCGGCGCGGAGCGGCCCCGCAGGCCAATCTCGACCAGGCGATCGCCCAGCTGGAGACGGCGCGCGCGACCTACGCCAAGCTGCTCGCCGTCACCGCCCACAAGGCGATCGACGCGCCGTTCGGCGGCATCGTCGGCGTGCCGCGCGTCGTGGTCGGCCAGTATGTGCCGGTCGGCACCATCGTTCTCACCTTGCAGGATCTCGACCGCATCGTCGTCGACTTCACCGTGCCGGAGCAGTCGGCCGGCCTGCTCGCCAAGGGGCAGAAGGCGCGCTTCGGCATCACGACGGACGAACTGCTCTTTTCCGGCTCGGTCATCGGCATCGACCCGAAGGTCGATCCGCGCACGCGGCTGGTTTCCGCCCAGGCGGTGATCGACGCCCCGGCGGGCCGCATCCTGCCCGGCCAGTTCCTGCGCGTGCGCGTCTCGCTGCCCGAGGAAGCGGGCGTCATCGTCGTGCCGGAAACGGCGATCGTGCCGAGCCTCTATGGCGACTACGCCTATGTCGTCGTCACCGAGCCGCCCAAGGAAGGCGAAGAGGGCGCTCAGCCGCGGCAGGTCGTGCACCAGACCTTCGTCAAGACCGGCCGGCGGGACGGCAAGTTCATCGAGGTCGTCGAGGGCCTGAAGGCCGGCGATGTCGTGGTGGTCGCCGGGCAGAACCGGATGCAGAACGGCGCGTCGGTGACCATCGCCGATGCGACCGTACCGGGCGCAGCCGCCGGAGGCGCGCCGTGAGCTTCACCGAAACCTTCGTCCGCAGGCCGGTGCTGGCGATCGTCGTCAGCCTGATCATCCTGCTGCTCGGTTTCCAGGGCTTCTCGGGCATGGCGATCCGCCAGTACCCGCAGGTCGCGGAAACCACGATCACGGTGACGACCGCCTATCCGGGCGCGAGCGCCGATCTCATCCAGGGCTTCATCACCGATCCCATCGCCAAGGCGGTCGCCAGCACCGAGAACGTCGACTACGTCTCGGCGAGCAGCCGCCAGGGCATGAGCACCGTTTCGGTGCGCATGCGCCTTGGCGCGGACCCCGACGCCGCGCTGACCGAAGTCATCACCAAGTCGCAGCAGGTGCGCCGGCAATTGCCGGCCGACGCGGAAGACCCGATCATCCTCAAGGGCACGGGACAGACCTTCGCCCTGATGTATCTCGCCTTCGCCAGCGACCGCATGTCGCCTGCCCAGATCACCGAATACCTGACGCGCGTCGTGCAGCCGCAGATGTCGACGGTGCAGGGCGTCGCCTCGGCCGACATTCTGGGCGGCCAGAAATTCGCCATGCGCATCTGGCTCGATCCGCTGCTGCTCGCCTCGCGCGGCGTGACGGCGGCGGACGTGTCGGCGGCGATCCGCAATTCGAACTTCCTCGCCTCGCCCGGTTCGACCGAGAACGAGATGGTCGTCGTCGCGGTTCAGACTGACACGACGCTGCAATCGCCGGACGCCTTCGGCGCGCTGCCCATCGGCAATACCGGCGGCGATGTGGTGCGCCTGCGCGACGTGGCGAAGATCGAACTGGGCGCCAACAACGACGACGTGCGCTCGTCGTTCGACGGCAACAAGGGCGTCTTCATCGGCGTCACCGGAACGCCCTCCGGCAATCCGCTGACCACGGCGGCCGAGATCCGCGCCATGCTGCCCGCCATGCAGGCGAGCCTGCCGGAAGGCATGACGGTGCATGTCAATTACGACGCGACCGTCTTCATCCAGGCGTCGATCGATGGCGTCTTCGAGACGATCGCCGAGGCGGTGCTGATCGTCGTCCTCGTCATCTATCTCTTCCTCGGGTCGATCCGCTCGGTCGTCATTCCGCTGGTGACCATTCCGCTGGCGCTGGTCGGCATCTGCTTCGTGCTGTTCGCGCTCGGCTATTCGATCAACCTGCTGACGCTGCTCGCCATGGTGCTGGCGATCGGCCTGGTGGTCGACGACGCGATCGTGGTGGTGGAGAACATCCACCGCTACATCGAGGAGGGGCTGTCGCCGCTCGACGCGGCGATCAAGGGGATCGACGAGATCTTCGTGCCCGTCATCTCCATGACGATCACGCTGGCCGCCGTCTATGCGCCCATCGGCTTCACGCAAGGGTTGACCGGCGCGCTGTTCCGCGAGTTCGCCTTCACGCTGGCCGGCGCGGTGCTGATCTCGGGCTTCGTCGCCGTCACGCTGTCGCCGATGATGTCGGCGCGGCTGCTGCGTCCGCACAGTGCGGGGGGCGGGCGCTTCGCCGCCTGGATCGACGCGCGGTTCGAGGCGCTGGCGTCCGCTTACGCCAGGGTGCTGTCGGCGGTGCTCGACAGGCGCGCCGCGGTCTATGTCGCCGTCGCGCTGCTGCTGGCGACGACGGCGTTCCTGTTCGTGAACACGCGCTCCGAACTCGCCCCCGCCGAGGACCAGGGCGCGCTCTTCACGGTCGTCACCGGGCCGCGCTACGCGACCGCCGACTACATGCAGTATTACATGGACCAGTTCGGCGACGCGGTCGGCGATATCCCGGAATCCGACTCGCGCTTCTCGATCATCGGCGCGGGTCCGGCCGGCAGCGCCTCGAACGGCGGCATCGCGCTGTGGCGCTTCAAGACCTGGGCCGAACGCGACCGCAGCGCCAAGGAAATCCTGCCGATCGTCCAGCAGAGCCTCAACAAGGTGACCGGCGTTCAGGCCTTCGTCGTCAATCCGCCCTCGCTGCCGGGATCGGCCGGCGGCCTGCCGGTGCAATACGTCATCCGGTCGATCGGCTCGCCGGAGCTTGTCTATGAGATCGCGCAGAAGATCGTCGACCGCGCCAATGCGTCGGGCCAGTTCTTGGCGGTGCAGAACTCGCTCGCCTTCGACAAGCCGCAGGCGCGCGTAACCATCGACCGCGAGCGGGCGGCGACGCTGGGCGTGACGGTCGCCGATATCGGCTCGACCCTCAACACCATGCTGAGCAATGGCTGGGTGTCGCGCTTCGATCTGCAGAACCGGGCCTACGAGATCATCCCGCAGGCGGGGGGCGCCTATCGCCTGACGCCGGAGAGCATGGGCGGCTATTACGTGCGCAGCCAGTCCGGGGCGATGGTGCCGCTGTCGGCGGTCACGACGGTGCGGACCGAAGCGGGGCCGGTGGCGATCGACCAGTTCAACCAGCTGAACGCCGCGACGATCTCGGCCATGCCGATGATCGGATCGACCACCGACGACGGCCTGCAGGCGCTGCGGGCCATCGCGGCGGAGGTGATGCCGGACGGGTTCTATGAGGACTATGCGGGCGAGTCGCGGCTGGCGATCCAGGAAGGCAACTCGCTGGCGCTGGCCTTCGGCCTGGCGGTCGTCATCATCTATCTGGTGCTGGCGGCGCAGTTCGAGAGCTTCCGCGATCCGCTGATCATCATGGTCGCCGTGCCGCTGTCGCTGTTCGGGGCGCTGCTGTTCCTCAATATCGGGCTGGCGACGCTCAACATCTATACGCAGGTCGGGCTGATCACGCTGGTCGGCCTCATCACCAAGCACGGCATCCTGATGGTCGAGTTCGCCAACGAGCGGCGGGCGCACGGGGCGGCGAAGCGCGAGGCGATCGCCGAGGCGGCGATGGTGCGGTTGCGGCCGATCCTGATGACGACGGCGGCGATGGTGCTGAGCGTCGTGCCGCTGATCACGGCGTCCGGCGCGGGCGCGGCGTCGCGCTATTCCATCGGCCTGGTGATCGCCACCGGCATGTCGATCGGCACGCTGTTCACGCTGTTCGTGGTGCCGAGTTTCTACATGCTGATCGCCCGGGGGGATGCGGTTGCGGCGGCGGTTCCGGAGGCGGAGGGCGAAGCGCTGGCGGTGTAGCGGATGCGCATTGCTGGCGGGGGCGCGGGCGGATAGGGTTCGCCCATGCGCGCCACCTATATCGACAAGGCTCTCGTGCCCGGCGAGGAGGTCATCGCCAGGGCGCATTACCACTGGCTGAACTGGATCGTGCCGGGGCTCGCCGTCGCCGTTCCGGTGGCGCTGCAGATCGCCTCGTGGATCTGGGTCGGGACCGGCACCAGGGCGTGGCTGAACTATCTGACCTTCGGACTGATCGTCGCGGGCCTGCTCTATTTCCTGGTGCAGTTCATCCGCATCCGGGCCACCGAGATCGCGGTGACCGACCGGCGCTTCATCCGCAAGACCGGCTGGATCGGCCGCGACACCGCCGAAATAGAATTGCGCTCGATCGAGGAAGTGGGGCTGAAGCAGACCGTCTGGGGGCGCATTCTCGGCTACGGCACGCTGACGGTGCGCGGCACCGGGGCGGGGATCGTGGTTTCGCCGGGCATCGACGACCCCAAGATCTTCCAGCGGGCGATCCAGACGGCGCAGGAGAAGCTGCGCGTGCGGCTGGGCGTGCAGGCGCTGCATCCCGGCGCGCCCGGACCGTCCTAAGGTCCGGGTTCGGCCGGGCGGTTCCTCCCCTCAGCGTTCGCGGCGCGCGAGGAAGGCGAGACGCTCGAACAGGTGGACGTCCTGCTCGTTCTTCAACAGCGCGCCGTGCAGCGGCGGGATCAGCTTGCCGGGGTCCTTCTCGCGCAGCATCTCGGGCGTGATGTCCTCGACCATCAGCAGCTTCAGCCAGTCGAGCAGCTCGGAGGTCGAGGGCTTCTTCTTCAGGCCCGGCACGTCGCGGATCTGGTAGAAATTGTTGAGCGCCTCGGCGACCAGCGCCTGCTTGATGCCGGGGAAGTGCACGTCGACGATCGACTGCATCGTCTCGCGGTCGGGGAACTTGATGTAGTGGAAGAAGCAGCGGCGCAGGAAGGCGTCCGGCAGCTCCTTCTCGTTGTTCGAGGTGACGATGACGACAGGGCGCTTCTCGGCGCGGATCGTCTGGCCGGTTTCGTAGACGAAGAACTCCATGCGATCGAGTTCCTGAAGCAGATCGTTCGGGAACTCGATGTCGGCCTTGTCGATCTCGTCGATCAGCAGCACCGGGCGCTGGTCGGAGGTGAAGGCCTCCCACAGCTTGCCCTTCTTGATGTAGTTGCCGACGTCCTTGACGCGCGGATCGCCGAGCTGGCTGTCGCGCAGGCGGGTGACGGCGTCGTATTCGTAGAGGCCCTGCTGCGCCTTGATGGTCGACTTGATGTGCCAGGTGATGAGCGGGGCGTTCAGCGCCTTGGCGACCTCGTAAGCGAGGACGGTCTTGCCGGTGCCCGGCTCGCCCTTGATCAGCAGCGGGCGTTCCAGATTGATCGCGGCGTTGACCGCGATGCGCAGATCGTCGGTTGCGACATAGTCCTTGGTGCCTTCGAAGCGCATCGTGAAGCCTTGATCTGTTCTTGTTGGCGATAGGTGATGGCCGACCCTAGGGGGCGGGGCGCGACGGTTCAAGCGCGCGGGCTTTCCGCGCCCGTCAGGGGAAGGCGCGGCAGGCGACACAAAATGTCGCCGATCCGGCGAAAAGCATCTTCGTTCCTCGTCCGTGGGGCGGGGGAGGGGGGAATCCTGCCAACGTCCCGGACGATTCCCCTGCCTCTGCCGCCAAAATCCGCCCTTTCCGCGCCGTTTCCGCCCCGTTTTCGCGCCGTGCGGGATGTAGGAATAAAGACCGATTCCCGCAAGGGCCACGCGCATCGAGCGTGGAGAATGCACGCTCTGGTAGTTTGCCGCGCGGGTCCGGCGCGCATAGTGTCCCCCGCTTGAAGCGCAGGGGCGTGAAGAGCGGCATGGGCGAGTGGGCGTGGAACCGGGGCGTCGCGAAAGCCCCGTTCGAAGGCGGGGGGCGAACCATGCTCCGCGCCGGCCGCGCGGCGCCGGAACGGCGATGCACGGCGTGATCCGCGCGCCGGGGGCGTCGCCATGAACCCGGGTTACACGATCCGCATCTTCGTGCCGGACGGCGATCCCGAGGGCGTGCGCGTCGTCGACCGGATGAACTGGACCGGCCGCTGCCATGTCGTGCCGCGCGCCAAGTGGATGCAGGCGCGGGCCCGCTGGAACTTCCGCCGGGCCGGGCTCTATGTGCTGATCGGCTTCGAGGAGGACGATCTGCCGACCATCTATGTCGGCAAGAGCGACGATCTGCACACCCGCATCGACCAGCACGACAAGGACGCGGGCAAGAGCTTCTGGGACCGCTGCATCGTCTTCACCTCGTCGGCGAGCGACCTGAACGCCACCCACGCGGCCTGGCTGGAGTGGCAACTCGTCAAAATGGCCGCCGCCGCCGGGCGCGCCCGGCTCGCCAACGGCAACGCCCCGGCCGAACCCAATCTGTCGGAGGCCGAGCGCGCCGACATGGAGGCCTTCCTGGAGGAGGTGCTGCGCATCCTGCCGCTGGTGGACGTGCGCGCCTTCGAGCGCGGCAAGCCGGTGATCCCGCGCAAGGCGGCGGCCGCGCGGACCGCCGAGAGCGGTAAGGCGGCGCCGCCCGACACGATCGTGGTGCCGGCCAAGGAAGAAGGCTTCGAGCGCGTCTTCCTGGGCGAGAATTGCTGGTATGCGATCCGCATCTCGGCGGCGATCGCGCCGCATCTGCGCTTCATCGTCGCCTATCGCACGCAGCCCGTTTCGGCGATCACGCATCTGGCCGAAATCGAGCGGATCGAGCCCTACGGCACCGAGGGCAAGTATCGCGTCGTGTTCCACGGCCCGGCCGCCGCGCTGGAGACGCCGATCCCGTTCGGCGACGCGGCCCCCGGCGCGATGCAGGGGCCGCGCTATGCCAGCCGCGCCCGGCTGCGGGCCGCGCGCACGGTCGGCGACCTGACGCGCGGCTGAAGCGCCTCAGGTCTTGTCGACCAGGAAGTCGATGATGATCTTCGGCCCGAGATAATATTCGTTCGCCAGGATTTCGTAGAGCGTGACCATGGCAAGGCCCTCGCCGCCGCCGCTCTGCGCCCAGATCGAGGTGCGGGCCGCGTAATTGCCCACGCGCTCGGCGATGCGGCTTTGCAGCGGCGCATAGGCCTGGGGCGGCGTCGTCAGGAAGGCCGAAACGGCGTCGAGCACGTCCTTGTTTTCCAGCACCAGCGCATAGACCTGCACCCGGCACGAGCGGCGGTCGCCGGCGGGCGGCAGGATCTCGATCTTTCCGCGGTCGGTCTCGCGCAGCAGCGTTTCGCCCGCCGCCGTAAAGCCGAAGATCGCCGCCGCGTCGGCCGGGGCGCGGCCGTCGACGATCGACTGGCAGGCGCGCAGGCCGTCGACCGCGCCCGCTTCCAGCGCCGGCTGGGCCGTGGCGGCGGCGGTGGGCGCGGGGCCGGGCGCGGTTTCGGCAGCGCGGGCGGGGCCGGCGGCGAGGACGGCGAGGGCGGCGGCGATCAGACGGACGCGCATGATGCGGGTCTCCTCAGACGGGGCGGCGGGAGGCGAACTTGATCCAGGCGATGACCAGCAGCAACAGGAAGGTGATGGCGTTGGCGAGGATGACCGGCAGCGCCGCGATGGCGAGGCCATAGACGAACCAGAGCGCGATCCCCGCCCCGAACATGACGAGCCAGAGGGCCGAGATGTCGCGCGCCGAACCCAGCCGCCAGACATGGGCGACCTGGGGCAGGAACGAGGCGGTGGTGAGAAAGGCAGCGACGAGACCGACGATTTCGTAAAGGGACATGGACGCTCCGGACGGCGCGGCGGACGGCCTGCGCTGAAGGTGCGCTCTTAACAAGCCGCCACGCGGGGGGTAAGCCCGTCGGGAACAAGACAATCGAGGAATTGAGGCGCGCCGATGACCGTCTATGCCCTGGGCGACGTCGCCCCCCAACTGCCCGCCGACGGCGATTTCTGGATCGCCCCCGGCGCGACGCTGATCGGCAATGTCCGCCTGCTGCCGGGGGCCAGCATCTGGTTCGGCGCGACGCTGCGCGGCGACAACGAGCCGATCACGGTCGGCGTGGGCTCGAACGTGCAGGACGGTTCGGTGCTGCACACCGATCCCGGCGCGCCGCTGACCATCGGGAGCAACGTGACGGTCGGACATCTGGTGATGCTGCACGGCTGCACGATCGGCGACAACACGCTGGTCGGCATCGGCTCGGTGATCCTCAACCGGGCGCGGATCGGGAAGAACTGCCTGATCGGGGCCAACAGCTTCATCGGCGAGGGCAAGGAGATCCCCGACAATTCGGTCGTCATGGGCGCGCCCGGCCGGGTCGTGCGCCAGGTCGACGAGGGCATGGCGGCGATCCTCGCCGGATCGGCCGCGCATTATGTCGAGAACTGGAAGCGCTATCGCGCCGAGCTGAAGGCGGTGGGGTAGAAGCGCGGTGCGGCGGCGGACTAGCCTCTTCGGGCCGCCCTGAGGAGATTTCGATGCGCGCCGTCGCCGTGACTCTCGTCTGCGTTCCGCTGCTGGCCGGATGGATCGGCCTCGCGGCCGCCGAAACCGCCGCACCGCCGCCCGCCGCGCCCGCGGAAGAAGCCGCCGAGGCGCTGAAGCCCAAGCCGGCGAAGCGGGTGCAGCCGCGCGTCCCGAAAAAGGCCGCGCGCGAAAAGCAGGAGGGCAACGCCGTGGTGCTGGCCGAGGTCGGGCCGGACGGCGAGGTGCTGGACGTCACGCTGGTTTCGGAGACGCCGGAGGGATTCGGCTTCGGCGAAGCGGCTGTCGATTGCCTTCGCGAATGGGAGTTCGAGTCCGGACGGCCGGGCACATACCGCACGAAGATCAGCTTCTACATTCTCTAGCGGGTGGCGGGGCGCTGTGCGTCCTTCGAGACGGGCGCGCTCCGCGCCCTCCTCAGGATGAGGAGGGTCTGAGATGGGCGGGGGTGCGTCCTTCGAGACGGCCGCTTTGCGGCCTCCTCAGGATGAGGACCGCCGGGGTTTTTCGGATGGGGGTGGTGCTCGATGCCCTGGGCCCCCTTCCGTCCTTCGGGCACCTTCCCCCGATGGGGGAAGGGAGGCGCTCGCCGCACAGGGGGCTAGAGGCCCAGCACCTGTTTGGCGATGACGTTCTTCTGCACTTCCTCAGAGCCGCCTTCGATCGTGTTGGCGCGCTGGCGCATGTAGTGCGGCGTTGCGGTCTTGGCGTAGTCGGGGCCGATGGGCGGCAGGTTCCAGCCCGGATAGAGCGCCTCCATCACCCAGGGCAGGCCGTAGTGCTGAACCGCCTCCATCGCCACCTCGCTGAGCGCCTGGCTGATGAAGGTGCCTTTCGATTTCAGGATCGCGCCGCCATTGCCGGCGCTGCCCGACTTCACGTCGAAGAGCACGCGCTCGTTGGTGATGCGCAGCGCGTCCAGCTCGATCTCCAGCGACGCCAGCCGGGCGCGGAAGGCCGGATCGTCGGCGAGCAGGCCGCCGTCGCCCGACCGCTCGGCCCCGGCGATCTCCTTGATGCGGGAGATGAGATGGGTCGATTGCGGAATGAAGGCGATCGAGGCGCGCTCGTTGCCGAGCAGGAACTTGGCGTAGGTCCAGCCCTTGTTCTCCTCGCCGATGCGGTTGAACTGCGGCACGCGCACATCGTCGAAGCGGATCTCGTTGAGGATGTGCGAGCCGTCGATGGTGATGATCGGGCGGTGGCTGACGCCCGGCGCGTGCATGTCGATCAGCAGGACCGAGATGCCCTCCTGCGGCTTGCCGTCGAAGCGGGTGCGCACCAGCGCGAACATCCAGTCGGCCTGGTGGCCGTAGGAGGTCCAGATCTTGCCGCCGTTGACGATGTAGTCGTCGCCGTCCTTGACCGCGCGGGTCTGGAGATTGGCGAGGTCGGAGCCGGCCCCCGGCTCGCTGTAGCCCTGGCACCAGACCATGTCGCCGTCGCGCGTCGCGTCGAGCCACTTCGCCTTCTGCGCGTCGGTGCCGAACGTGTAGATGACCGGGCCGACCATCTTGATCGGGAAGGGCGAGAGCGGCGGGCAGCCGGCCATCGCCATCTCCTCCTCGAAGATATAGGTGCGCGCCGGCTCCCACGCGCAGCCGCCCGCCTCCTTCGGCCAGGCCGGGGCGATCCAGCCCTTGGCGGCGAGGATCTTGTGCCAGCGCTGGCTGTCGTCCTTCGACGTCCTGAGGCCCGCTTTCGTCCGTGCACGGATGTCCTCGGGCAGGTTGGCGGCGATGAAGGCGCGGATCTCCTGGCGGAAGGCCTCCTCGTCGGCGTCGTTGGTCAGGTTCATGGCGCGCTCTCCCCGAATGTCGTTCGGGGACAGGCTAGCGCCGCCTCAGGTGCGCCGCCAGACCCGCCGGATATGGGCGTCGGTCTCCGGCCCCAGATTGATCCAGGTGGTGCGGTCGCGCGAGGCGTCGACGATGAAGAGCTGGTCGGAGGGGCCGAAATACTTGACGAGGTGGTTGCGGATGCCGCCCGCCGACATGGCGCTGTGCAGCACCCAGACGCCGCTCATCACCTGGGCCGCCGGGCCGAGACTCATGATCGATTCTTCCAGCCGGTTGTGGCCGCGCGACTTCAGCTCGAAGATGATGAGATAGTTGGCGGATTGCTGTTCGGTCTCGGCCGGTTTCTCGGCGATGGGTTCCGGCGGGCGGGGGCGGACCGGTCCGGCGAGCGGTGCGGCGGCGTCGCTGGCGAAGGCGGGGGTCTTCAGCCGGACGCCCTGAAGCTCCTTGAGGAAGGCCTCGCGCGCGGCGGAGGAGGAGGCGCGCGCTTCGGTTGCGGCCGGTTGCGGCAGCGGCGGCGGCTGCGCCGCACCGATGAGGCCGGCGCAGAACGGATCGTCGGAGGCGGCCATCCACGGGCCGCCGTCGCGCGAGACGAGCGAGGCCGCCGAGACGCGGCCCTCGGCGATGTAGGTCTTCATCTGCTCGGCGCGGTAGGGACCATAGACCTTGCCGCCGATGCTCAGGGCATAGCGGGCGGGAGCGGGCTCCTGCTGGACTGGGGTCGCGTTCATGCCGTCCGGTCGCCGATGCGATCACGCCTCGCCGGGGCACGGGTGCAGGTGCAAGCCAATCTTGCAAATCAACCGATGTCCCCTCAGGGTTGGTGCCACGAGACAAATTAACGAATGGGAAACGCCAATGAGCGAACGCGAATTCTGCACGGCCGAACGGGAAGGCAATATTCTGGTCGTGACGATCAATCGTCCGGCCCAGATGAACGCGCTGCATCCGCCCGCCAACGCCGAACTGGCGGCGATCTTCGACGAGTTCGCCGCCGATCCGAGCCTCTGGGCCGCGATCATCACCGGGGCGGGCGAGCGGGCGTTCTGCGCCGGTAACGACCTCGTCTATCAGGCGAGCGGCAAGCCGATCACCGTGCCGCCGACCGGCTTCGCGGGCCTCACCTCGCGCTTCGATCTCGCCAAGCCGGTGATCGCCGCGGTCAACGGCGTCGCGATGGGCGGCGGCTTCGAGATCGCGCTCGCCTGCGACATCATCGTGGCGGCCGAGAACGCGCTGTTCGCGCTGCCCGAGCCGCGGGTCGGGCTGGCGGCGCTGGCGGGCGGTCTGCACCGGCTGCCGCGCCAGATCGGGCTGAAGCGGGCGATGGGGATGATCCTGACCGGCCGCCGGGTTCCGGCGGCGGAGGGCAAGGAGCTCGGCTTCGTCAACGAAGTCGCGCCGGCGGGCGAGCTGATGAACGTGGCGCGCAAATGGGCGGGGCTGATCGCCGAGTGCTCGCCGATGTCGATCCGCGCCTCGAAAGAGGCGGTGATGAAGGGCCTGGACGAGCCGTCGCTGGAGGCGGCGATCGTCGGCCAGCGCAAATATCCGGCCGTCACCGCGATGTTCAAATCGGAGGACCTGATCGAGGGCCCGCTGGCCTTCGCGCAGAAGCGTCCGCCCAAGTGGAAGGGCCGCTGAGGCTCAAGGCAAGCAGGCAACGCAAAGGGCGCCGGGGGAGATCCGGCGCCCTTCGTCGTTTCGATTTCGGATCCCGGTCCTAGCCGACGATCTGCCAGGTGCCGTCGGGGGCGCGGCAGGCGGTGCCGAAGGCCTGCTGGCGGCGGCCGTCGATATAGACGGTCTGCGAGAACTCGCGGCAGTCGCGGCCGTTGTCGTCCTCGTACCAGTCCATCGGCTCGACATAGCCGTCATAGCCGTAGCGGTCGTCGCGCCACTCGACGCGCTCGTAGGGGTCGGCGCTCTCGAACGTGTCGTAGTAATAGCCGTCGTCGTAACGCTCGCCGGCATAGGCGCCGTAATAGCGGCCGTCGTCGTAGCTGTAGTCGTCGTCGTAATAGGCGTCGTACGTGCCGTCGTCGCCGTAATACGAGCCGCAATCGTCGGCCGCCGAGGCGCCGATCGCGCCGCCCAGCAGCGCGCCCGCCACCGCGCCGATCGCCCGGTCGTCGCCGTCATTGCCGAACTGGCCGCCGATGACGCCGCCGACCACCGCGCCGGCAAGCGTGGAGAGCGCCTCGTCGCCGCCGCAATCGCGCGAGCGCGCCTCGGCCGTGCCGACCAGGGCGGCGAGCGCCAGGGCGGCCGCGGGAACGCTGAAGAGTTTGAGGACAGTCGTCGACATCGCCGGCTCCTTCCGCGCCCGGCTTCATGCCGGGTCGTGCATCGTGGAACCGCTTATCGCAGGGCCGCCCTGAACGGCGGCTGAATGCGGCGCGCGAGGCCTAGAGGCCGCCGACGCCGCCGGTCAGCTCCATGCCCGAGATGTCGATGGCGTCCGCCGGCGGCGCGCCGTCGCCGGCCGTCTGCACCGTTTCGACGGCCTCGGCGGAGGAGGCGAGGGCCCGCTCCATGCCGGGGCTCATCGGCCGCTTGGCGGCGCAGGCGAGGGCCCCCTTGCGCGACCGGATCAGCGCCTCGCCGGCGTTGCAGTCCTTGTAGGAGGTGCCGTCGGCGGTGCGCACCGAACCGGCGATCGAGACCGCGCCGGTGGCGTAGGAGACGCGCAGCATCCGCTCGCCCTCGCAGCGGAAGATCTCGCCGGCATAGTCCGGACCCGCCCCTTCGGGCTTCACCGCGAGAGCGGCGTATTCGTCGCCATTGCCGTCGAGGCAGATCGCGGTGACCGCCGAGCGGCCGGGCGGGGTCTTCACGTCGAGGCGGCCGAGGTCGAGGCCGCTTGCGGGCGCCGGGGCGGCGGCGGTTTCGCGCTCGCGCAGCAGCGGCAGAAAGGGCGCCGGGGCGTTGCGGCCGGGCAGGAAGCGGACGGTGCCGTCGCCGGAGACGCGCGCCTCGTATTCGGCGGCCCAGAAGCCGGTCCCGAACAGCGTGTCGCCCGCGCCGTAGGGGCGCTCGTAGGAGAAGCCGAGCGCGGCCCGGGGACCGGGCAGGGGAAGGGCCGTGCCGTTGCCGTCGCCCCAGGCGCCGTGGCCGAAGGCCCGGCCGTCATTGCTGTAGGGCCGGTCGAAACCGCCGAGGCTGTCGAAGGCGGCGGCGCTGCCGGCGCCGGCGAAAAGGATGAGCGCGAGGGAGGCGATTCGCATCGTGAGTGCCCTTTTGCGGCGATCGTGCCGCTTTGGGACACTATCCCAACAAATCGCGCGCCCACGCGAAACTCTTTACAAAGGTTAATACCCCGCGCGGGACGAAATCGCCCGCCGCGATCATCCTAACCCATTGAAATCGTTGAGCGGCTTGAGTGCGTGCCGAACGGCGTGGCTGGCACGCGGCGTGCTGATCATGCGACCAACAGGAACCGGCGCGTTGCCGGACGCCTGACGGGTACAAAAGATCGGGGCGGCCAATGCGCCAGACAGCAGCACGCAAGATTCTCTCCTACTGGCAGGCGCTGGCGCCCGAAGACGGCGCGCCGGCCCAGACCAGCGTCGCGCCCCGCGCCCTCAAGAGCTTCCTGCCGGACCTCTTCCTGCTGGAGCGGCTCGACCGCTCGGTCTTCGCCTTCCGCATGGCCGGCACGCGGCTCTGCGCCCGCTACGGCCGCGAACTACGCGACCACGACTTCGTGCGCCTGTGGCCCGCCGCCCAGCACGGCGACATCCTGGCGGCGCTGGGACGTTGCCTGCAGGACGCCCGCCCGGTGACGCTGGAAGGCGCGGCCGCGACGCTCGACGGCAAGACGGTGGCCTTCCAGGTGTTGCTGATGCCGCTGACCGACGCCGCCGGACGCACCACCCGCGTGCTGGGCGCGATGCTGGCGGCCGACGATCAGGCGCTGCGCGACGGGCAGATCCTGATCAGCCAGACGCTGGACGCGGCGATCGATCCGCTGCGCAGCGCGGCCTATGCCGAGCCGTCGCTCGCCTTCGCGGCGGCGCGCGAGACGAAGGTCTCGTTCCTGCGGGTCGTGGACGGCTGGAAGGACGGCCGCGCCCCCGCCCGCGACGCGGCGGCGAACGCCACGCTGGCGGCGGGCTGAACGGCGCTTCGGCCTTTCCCCCTTCCGCCCCTTCGGGGCACCTTCCCCCGCACCGCGCGCCGGGAGGCGCGCTGGGGGAAGGGGAGAGACGCCAGGGGAGGGCGCGCCCGGTCCGGCCGGGCCTGGCGTCAGCGGCCGAGCGAGTCGTCGTGGGTCTGGTCGGGGGTCACGTCGCCCATGCGGTCGACGCGCTCCGCTTCGAGGCGGCGCGATTCGTCGCGTGCGATTTTCTCGCTTTCGAACAGATTGACGCTTTCGGCGTAGCGGTCGTAGGCGCTCTTGTCCTCCGGCCGCGCCTCGGCGCAGCGGTCGGCCGGGTAGCGCTGGATCTCGGCGCACCAGGCGCCGAAATCGACTTCCTGCGCCGCGGCGGGCGCGATCAGGGCGAGCGCGAACGCCGCGCGGGCGATCATCCTCATCGGCAGCGATCCTCGTTTCGAGCGGGTCAGGCGGCCGCCGAAGCGGTCCCGGTCATGTCCTCGGCCACCTTGACGTTCTCGGGCGGCAGCGCGGGACGGCCCAATATCATGTCCGAGGCCTTTTCGGCGATCATAATCGTCGGCGCGTTGGTGTTGCCGCCGATCAGCGTCGGCATCACCGAGGCGTCCACGACCCGCAGGCCCTCGACGCCGCGCACCCGGAGCTGCGCATCGACCACCGCCATGTCGTCGGTGCCCATCTTGGCGGTGCCGACCGGGTGGTAGATCGTCTCCGCCGCGCGGGCGATCCAGGCGTCGATCTCGGCGTCGGTCTGGACATGGGCGCCGGGCGCCATTTCCGGACCGCGATAGGCGTCGAAGGCGGGCTGGGCGAAGATCCGCCGGGCGATCCGCACGCCCTCGCGCAGCGCCGCGCGGTCGCTTTCCACCGCCAGATAGTTCGGCTGGATCAGCGGCTGCATGAAGGGATCGGTGTTCTTCAGCGCGATGAAGCCCTTGGAGGCCGGGCGCAGCTGGCAGACATGCAGCGTGAAGCCGTGGCGGTCGGGCTTCTGGCGGCCGTGGTCGGGCATCAGCGCGTTGACGAAGTGAAGCTGCAGATCGGGCACTTCGAGGTCGGGTCGGCTCTTGAGGAAGCCGCCGCTTTCGAGCCCGTTCTGCGCCCCGAAGCCCTTGCGGGTGGTGAGATACTGAAGGCCCGTCTTCATCTGCTTGAGCGGGCTGGCGACCTGCGAATAGAGCGTGATGGGCTGCGAGGATTCGTACTGGACCATCACGTCGAGATGGTCCTGAAGGTTCTGCCCGACGCCCGGCAGGTCGGCCTTCACCTCGATGCCGAACTTCGCGAGATAGGCGGCCGGGCCGACGCCCGAGAGCAGCAGGGTCTGCGGCGTGTTCACCGCGCCGCCCGAGAGGATGACCTCGCGCCCGGCATGGGCGACGACCTTGGTGCGCGACTTGCCTTGCGCGTATTCGACGCCGGTCGCGCGGCCGTTCTCGATGAGGATGCGGGTGGTCAGCGCCTCGACCTCGACGGTGAGGTTGGGGCGCGAGAGGATCGGCGTCAGATAGCCCGCCGCCGCGCTCCAGCGCCGTCCCTGATGGATGGTGAGCTGGTAGGGGCCGACGCCTTCCTGCGCGAAGCCGTTGAAGTCGGAGGTGTAGGCGTGGCCCGCCTCGCGGCCCGCTTCGATCAGCGTACGGAAGATCGGGTGGCCCGACTTGGCGTTGCCGACCTTCAGCGGACCCTCGCCGCCGTGGAAATCGTCGCCGCCGTTCTCGTTGCACTCGGCGCGCTTGAAATAGGGCAGCACGTCGGCGAAGCCCCAGCCGTCGAGGCCGAGCTGACGCCACATGTCGTAGTCGCGGGCGTGGCCGCGGATATAGATCATGCCGTTGATCGAGGACGAGCCGCCCAGCGTCTTGCCGCGCGGCCAGTAGAGGGCGCGGTTGCGCAGATGGGTCTGGCCCTCGGTCTCGTAGTACCAGTTGTACTTGGTGCGCTGCGACAGCAGCGTGCCGACGCCGGCCGGCATGTGGATGATGATCGACTTGTCCTTCGGCCCCGCTTCGAGCAGCAGCACCTTGACGGCGGGATCGGCCGAAAGGCGGTTGGCGAGCACGCAGCCCGCCGAGCCCGCGCCGATGATGATGTAGTCGAAGGTCTTCGACGCCGTATCCGCCATGGCCGCACCGGTCCGTTTCGGGTTCGGGATTATTGCGGGGCCTGAAATACGGCATCGCCATGGCCGAAGTCCACATGCGCCGTCGGGGCAAGCGCCGGAATCGGGGGTTTCCCAAGGGTAACGGCGCGAAACAATTCGTCAGTTCTTTACACCGCCCCGCCTAGGCTATCCGCGCCCCGTTACAGACGGAACGACCGCTTGACCCAGACCCGCCCCCTCGCCGTCATCGTGCTGGCCGCCGGCCAGGGCACGCGCATGAAGTCGCCGCTGCCCAAGGTGCTGCATCCGGTGGGCGGGCGGCCGATCCTCGGCGCGATCCTGGAGGCGGCCTCGGCGCTCGCCCCTGAGCGGACGATCGTGGTGGTCGGGCCGCGCCAGAGCGAGGTCGCCGCCTTCGCCGCCGCCAAGGGCGCGATCCCGGCGCTGCAGGACCCGCCGCACGGCACCGGCCATGCCGCGCAATGCGCGCT
>JAXMDZ010000014.1:25000-80457 GCA_046348585.1 Alphaproteobacteria bacterium | reverse complement strand
AACCGTGCTCCGTAGGCTGATCTTCTAGACGTTGTTTAAGAGGCGTACTTGGCGCGGACTTCTTCCGCGACGTTGGCCGGAACCTGCTCGTAGTGATCGAACACCATCGAGTACTGCGCGCGGCCCTGGGACATCGAGCGCAGCGTGTTGATGTAGCCGAACATGTTGGCGAGCGGGACCATGGCGGTGATGACCTGCGCGTTGCCGCGCTGGTCGGTGCCCTGGACCTGGCCGCGACGCGAGTTGAGGTCGCCGATGACCGAACCGAGATATTCGTCCGGCGTCACGACCTCGACCTTCATGATCGGTTCGAGCAGCTTGGGGCCGCCCTTCTGCGCCAGCTCGCGCAGCGCCGCGCGCGACGCGATTTCGAACGTCAGCACGTTCGAGTCGACGTCGTGGTAGGCGCCGTCGACCAGCGTCGCCTTGAAGTCGATCAGCGGGAAGCCGGCCAGCAGGCCCGATTCCTTCTGGAGCTTCAGGCCCTTTTCGACGCCCGGCACGAATTCCTTCGGCACCGCGCCGCCGACGACCGCGTTCTCGAACACGAACCCGCCGCCCGGCGCGAGCGGCTCGAACTCGATCTTCACGCGCGCGAACTGGCCCGAACCGCCGGTCTGCTTCTTGTGCGTGTAGTCGATGGTCGCCGCGCGGCTGATCGTTTCGCGATACGCCACCTGCGGCGCGCCGACATTCGCTTCCACCTTGTAGGTGCGGCGCAGGATGTCGACCTTGATGTCGAGGTGGAGTTCGCCCATGCCCTTCAGGATGGTCTGGCCCGACTCCGCGTCGGTCGAGACGCGGAACGAGGGATCTTCCTGCGCCAGGCGGTTCAGGGCGACGCCCATCTTCTCCTGGTCGGCCTTGGTCTTGGGCTCGATCGCGATCTCGATGACCGGCTCGGGGAAGACCATGCGCTCGAGGATGACCGGGTTCGCCGGATCGCACAGCGTCTCGCCGGTCGTCGTCTGCTTCAGCGCCGCCAGGGCGACGATGTCGCCGGCATAGGCTTCCTTGACGTCTTCGCGGCTGTTGGCATGCATCAGCAGCATGCGGCCGACGCGTTCCTTGGAGTCGCGGACCGAGTTCAGCACCTGGGTGCCGCTGGTCAGCACGCCCGAGTAGACGCGCACGAAGGTGATCGAGCCGACGAACGGATCGTCCATGATCTTGAACGCGAGGCCCGAGAACGGCTCGCTGTCGTCCGCCTTGCGCTCGACCTCGACCTCGTCCTTGCCGGGCTTGATGCCCTTCATGGCGGGGATGTCGATCGGCGACGGCAGGTAGTCGACGACCGCGTTCAGCAGCGTCTGCACGCCCTTGTTCTTGAAGGCCGAACCGCACAGCACCGGCACGAACGAGAAGTTCAGCGTGCCCTTGCGGATGCAGGCCTTGAGCGTGGCGACGTCCGGCTCTTCGCCGTCGAGATACTTCTCAAGCGCCGCTTCGTCCTGCTCGATCACGGTGTCGAGCAGGCGGCCGCGCCATTCCAGCGCCTTGGCCTTCAGCTCTTCCGGGATCTCGACGATCTCGAACTTCGCGCCGAGCGATTCTTCCAGCCAGATGACGGCCTTCATCTCGACCAGATCGACGATGCCCTTGAAATCGGCTTCGACGCCGACCGGGAACATGATCGCCGCCGGCTTCGTGCCGAGGCGGTCGATCATCATCTGGATGCAGCGGTCGTAGTCCGCGCCCATCCGGTCCATCTTGTTGACGTAGCAGATGCGCGGCACGCGATACTTGTCGGCCTGGCGCCACACCGTCTCGGACTGCGGCTCCACGCCGGCGACGGCGTCGAACACCGCCACGGCGCCGTCGAGCACGCGCATCGAACGCTCGACCTCGATCGTGAAGTCGACGTGGCCCGGCGTGTCGATGATGTTGATGCGGTGGTCGTTCCAGTAGGCGGTCGTCGCGGCCGACGTGATCGTAATGCCGCGCTCCTGCTCCTGCTCCATCCAGTCCATGGTCGCGGCGCCGTCGTGGACTTCGCCGATCTTATGGGACTTGCCGGTGTAGTAGAGGATGCGCTCGGTCGTCGTCGTCTTGCCGGCGTCGATATGCGCGGCGATGCCGATGTTGCGATAGCGCTCGATGGGGGTCGTGCGGGCCATGGTCGGTCTCGATTACCAGCGGTAGTGCGAGAAGGCGCGGTTCGCTTCCGCCATGCGGTGCGTTTCTTCGCGCTTCTTGACGGCGGCGCCGCGATTGTTGGCGGCGTCGAGCAGCTCGCCCGACAGGCGGCCGACCATCGTGGTCTCGTTGCGGGCGCGCGAGGCGTTGATCAGCCAGCGGATCGCCAGCGCCTTGCGGCGCTCGGGGCGGACTTCCACCGGAACCTGATAGGTGGCGCCGCCGACGCGGCGCGAGCGCACTTCGACGGCCGGCGCGACGTTGTCCATCGCTTCGTGGAAGACCTTGAGCGGATCGGCCTTGGCCTTGCCCTGGATCGATTCCAGCGCGCCATAGACGATCGCTTCCGCGACGGATTTCTTGCCGTCGTACATGAGGCAGTTCATGAACTTGGAGAGGGTGAGATCGCCGAACTTGGGATCCGGGTTGATCTCGCGCTTCTCGGCGGCGTGACGGCGTGACATGTCGTTCTCCGCTTATTTCGGGCGCTTGGCGCCATAGAGCGAACGGCGCTTCTTGCGATCCTTGACGCCCTGGGTGTCGAGAACGCCGCGCAGGATGTGGTAGCGGACGCCGGGCAAGTCCTTGACGCGGCCGCCGCGGATCAGGACCACCGAGTGCTCCTGAAGATTGTGGCCCTCGCCCGGGATGTAGCTCACGACTTCCTGCTGATTGGTCAGGCGCACCTTGGCGACCTTACGAAGCGCCGAGTTCGGCTTCTTCGGCGTCGTCGTATAGACGCGCGTGCAGACGCCGCGCTTCTGAGGGCAGCCCTCGAGCGCCGGCACCTTGTTGCGGGTGCGCTTGTCTTCCCGCGGCTTGCGGATCAGCTGGTTGATCGTCGGCATATGGGCTTTCGTCTCGCCTACGTTTCGTCCAAACAAATTGCTTCGACCGATGCGCTTCGCCATCAAAGGCGCCGCGATCGGCCTATTTCAGAGGACCGCCGGTTTGAGCCGGAGGTCTTGCCCCAAAACTTTTCGTTCTTGCCTACAGCAGCGTTTAGGTCGGGCCGGAAACCCGGCTGCGCCTACCGCCTGCTACTCAAGAGGAGCGGCTTCTACTGAGTCCCGCCCCGCTCGTCAACACAAATGCAGGGATTTTCACAGGGTTGGCGGAAAATCCCGAGGCCGGGTCGGAAAGTGAGCCGATCGCTCGCCGTCACGCAGTTTTCGGCAAGTCGGGCGACAGGGCCGCGCAAGCCAATTGCCGTGGCTTTCGTTACGTAAGCCACTGAATTCCAGTCCGATTTTGCTCCTGCGGCCCGTCTCGCCCCTGCCCGGCCAACCCTGGCGATTCTCCAATCCTCCCGTCCATCCACCGGACATAGGAAAAGGCCCGCCGGTGAGGGCGGGCCTTTCCAATTGCGAGCGAGTCGCGGGCCTCAGGCGGCTTCGATCTGGCCGGCCTCGCCCTCGCTGTCGAGCAGATCCTGGCCCTTCTCGGCCGCGATCTCCTTCAGGCGGGTCATCATGCCGCCGGTGCCCGCCGGGATCAGGCGGCCGACGATGACGTTTTCCTTCAGGCCGATCAGCGTATCCACCTTGCCCTGCACGGAGGCTTCCGTGAGCACGCGGGTGGTTTCCTGGAACGCCGCCGCGGAGACCCACGAACGGGTCTGGAGGCTGGCCTTGGTGATGCCCAGCAGAACCGGGCTGCCCGAGGCCGGACGTCCGCCCTCGTTGACCGCCTTGGCGTTGATCTCCTCGAACTCCAGCTCGTCGAGCTGTTCGCCGGCCAGCAGCGTGGTGTCGCCCGAATCCTCGACCTCCACCTTCTGCAGCATCTGGCGGACGATCACCTCGATGTGCTTGTCGTTGATCTTCACGCCCTGGAGCCGGTAGACCTCCTGGATCTCGTTGATCAGGTAATCCGCCAGCGCCTCGACGCCCTTGATGCGCAGGATGTCGTGCGGCGCCGGGTTGCCTTCCAGGATGTAGTCGCCCTTTTCGACGAAATCGCCTTCCTGAACGCTGAAGTGCTTGCCCTTCGGGATCAGGTACTCGATCGGATCGCTGTCGTCGGACGGCTTCAGGATCACGCGGCGCTTGTTCTTGAAGTCCTTGCCGAACTCGATCTTGCCGTCGGCGTCCGCGAGGATCGCGTGCTCCTTGGGCTTGCGCGCCTCGAACAGCTCCGCCACGCGCGGCAGACCGCCCGTGATGTCGCGGCTCTTGGCCGTGCCGGTCGAAACGCGCGCCAGCTCGTCGCCGGGGCCGACCTCGTCGCCGTCGTCCTTGGAAAGGATCGCCGAGGCGGTGAGGTTGTAGCGGGCCTCGTTGCCGTTCGGCAGCTTCACCGGCACGCCCTTGGCGTCCACGATGACGATCGAGGGGCGAAGATCGCTGGTCTTCGACCCGCCGCGCCAGTCGCTGACCTGCTTGGAGGTGATGCCGGTGGCTTCCTCGGCGACTTCCGAGATCGTCACGCCCTCGATCAGGTCCACATATTTCACGCGGCCCTTGACCTCGGTCAGCACCTTGACGGTGAACGGATCCCAGTCGGCCAGACGCTGGCCGCGGGCGATCGTCGCGCCGTCCTGGACGCGGACGCGGGCCGCGACCGGCAGCTTGAACATGGCGCGCTCGTGGCCCTGCGCATCGGTGACGATGAGCTGGCCGGAGCGGGTCATGGCGATGAGATCGCCGTCCGAGTTCTTCACCAGCGTCGCGTTGCGGAAGTGGATCGTGCCTTCCGCCGGCGACTCGATGGTCGACTGCTCGGAGACCTGCGCCGTGCCGCCGATGTGGAACGTGCGCATGGTGAGCTGGGTGCCCGGCTCGCCGATCGACTGGGCGGCGATAACGCCGACCGACTCGCCCATGTTCACGGGCGTGCCCCGCGCCAGATCGCGGCCGTAGCAGAGGCCGCAAATGCCGGTCTTCAGCTCGCAGGTGAGGGCCGAACGGACCTTCACCTTGGCGACCTTGGCGGACTCGAACAGCTCGGCGATGTCCTCGGTCACGGCGGTGCCGGCCGGGGCGATCATCGCGCCGCTGACGGGATCGAGCACGTCCTCGGCGACGGTGCGGCCGAGCGTGCGCTCGTAGAGCGAGGAGACGACCTCGCCGCCTTCCACGACAGCCGACACGGTGATGCCGCGCGAGGTGCCGCAGTCTTCCTGCGTCACGATCGCGTCCTGCGCCACGTCGACCAGACGGCGGGTCAGGTAGCCCGAGTTCGCCGTCTTGAGCGCGGTGTCGGCCAGACCCTTGCGCGCGCCATGCGTCGAGTTGAAGTACTCGAGCACCGTCAGGCCTTCCTTGAAGTTGGCAATGATCGGCGTCTCGATGATCTCGCCCGAGGGCTTGGTCATCAGGCCGCGCATGCCGGCCAGCTGCTTCATCTGGTTGTTCGAACCGCGCGCGCCGGAGTGGGCCATCATGTAGATGGAGTTGATCTCCTTGGTGCGGCCGTTCTTGTCCTTACCCGCCGACGAGATCTCCTTCATCATTTCGGCGGCGACGCGGTCGGTCGTCTTCTGCCAGGCGTCGACGACCTTGTTGTAGCGCTCCTGCTTCGAGAGCAGGCCGTCCTGGTGCTGCTGGTCGAACTCCTTGACCTGCTTGCGCGCGTCGTCGATCAGCTTCGCCTTGGTGTGCGGCACGACCATGTCGTCCTTGCCGAACGACACGCCCGCCTTGAAGGCCTCGCGGAAGCCGAGGCCCATGATCGCGTCGGCGAACAGGACCGTCTCCTTCTGGCCGCAATGGCGATAGACCGCGTCGATCACGGCGCTGATCTCCGCCTTGCGCAGCAGGCGGTTGACCAGGCTGAACGGCACCTTGGGGTGCTTGGGCAGCACTTCGGCCAGCATCATGCGGCCGGGCGTCGTCTTGACGCGCTGGACGATGGGCTTGCCGTCCTCGTCGACCGTGCGCAGGCGCGCCTCGATCTTGGCGTGCAGCGTGACCTCGCCGGCCGCCAGGGCCGCCTCGATCTGACCCATGTCGGCATAGACGCCCTGGATGGTCCCGGTCTTGGGGTCCATCTTGTACTCGCCCGGCTCGCCCTCGCGCTCCAGCGTGATGTAGTAGAGGCCGAGGACGATGTCCTGCGACGGCACGATGATCGGCTTGCCGTTGGCGGGGCTGAGAATGTTGTTGGTCGACATCATCAGCACGCGCGCCTCAAGCTGCGCTTCGAGCGACAGCGGGACGTGGACGGCCATCTGGTCGCCGTCGAAGTCCGCGTTGAAGGCGGCGCACACCAGCGGGTGAAGCTGGATCGCCTTGCCCTCGATCAGCACGGGCTCGAACGCCTGGATGCCGAGGCGGTGCAGCGTCGGCGCGCGGTTCAGCATCACGGGATGCTCGCGGATCACCTGCTCCAGGATATCCCAGACCTCGGGCTTCTCCTTCTCGACCGCCTTCTTGGACATCTTCACCGTGGTGGTGAAGCCCTTGGCTTCGAGGCGCGAGTAGATGAACGGCTTGAACAGTTCGAGCGCCATCTTCTTGGGCAGGCCGCACTGGTGGAGCTTCAGCTCCGGACCCACCACGATCACCGAACGGCCCGAATAGTCGACGCGCTTGCCGAGCAGGTTCTGGCGGAAGCGGCCCTGCTTGCCCTTCAGCATGTCGGCGAGCGACTTCAGCGGACGCTTGTTGGCGCCCGTGATGACGCGGCCGCGGCGGCCGTTGTCGAACAGCGCATCGACCGATTCCTGCAGCATGCGCTTCTCGTTGCGCACGATGATGTCGGGGGCGCGCAGCTCGATCAGCCGCTTGAGGCGGTTGTTGCGGTTGATGACGCGGCGATAGAGGTCGTTGAGGTCCGACGTCGCGAAACGGCCGCCGTCCAGCGGGACGAGCGGACGCAGTTCGGGCGGAATGACCGGAACGACGTTGAGCACCATCCATTCCGGACGGTTGCCGGACTCGATGAACGAGTCGACCAGCTTGAGCCGCTTGATCAGCTTCTTGGGCTTCAGCTCGCCCTTGGCGACCGCGAGCTCGGCGCGAATCTGCTCCTTCAGCGCGGGCAGGTCGATCGCTTCGAGCATCTTGCGGATGGCTTCCGCGCCGATGCCGGCGGTGAAGCTGTCCTCGCCGTACTCGTCCTGCGCCTTGTAGAACTGGTCCTCGGTGAGGAGCTCGCGCTCCTTCAGCGGCGTCAGGCCCGGTTCGAGCACGATGTACTGCTCGAAATAGAGCACGCGCTCCAGGTCCTTCAGCGTCATGTCCATCAGCATGCCGATGCGGCTCGGCAGCGACTTCAGGAACCAGATATGGGCGACGGGCGAGGCCAGCTCGATATGGCCCATGCGCTCGCGGCGCACCTTCGAGAGCGTGACTTCGACGCCGCACTTCTCGCAGATGATGCCCTTGTACTTCATGCGCTTGTACTTGCCGCACAGGCACTCGTAGTCCTTCGTCGGACCGAAGATCCGCGCGCAGAACAGACCGTCACGCTCGGGCTTGAACGTGCGGTAGTTGATGGTTTCCGGCTTTTTGATCTCGCCGTACGACCACGACAGGATCTTGTCGGGGCTGGCCAGCGAAATGCGGATGCGGTCGAACGCCTGCGTCGGAGCGGGCGTATTGAAGACGTTCAGAACGTCCTGGTTCATGGGGTGCTGGCTCCCTTAACCGTTAAGCAGTTCGATGTTGAGGCCGAGCGAACGCATTTCCTTGACGAGCACGTTGAAGCTCTCGGGAATGCCGGCCTCGAAATTGTCGTCGCCGCGCACGATCGCCTCGTAGACCTTCACGCGGCCCGCGACGTCGTCCGATTTGACGGTGAGCATCTCCTGCAGCGTGTAGGCGGCGCCGTAGGCTTCGAGCGCCCAGACCTCCATTTCGCCGAAACGCTGGCCGCCGAACTGGGCCTTGCCGCCCAGGGGCTGCTGCGTGACGAGCGAGTACGGACCGATCGAACGCGCGTGGATCTTGTCGTCCACCAGGTGGTGCAGCTTGAGCATGTAGATGTAGCCGACCGTGACGGGGCGCTTGAACGCCTCGCCGGTGCGGCCGTCATACACGACCGACTGCCCCGACCGGTCGAGACCGGCGAGTTCGAGCATCTGCTCGATGTCCTTCTCGCGCGCGCCGTCGAAGACCGGCGTCGCGATCGTGATGCCCTTGGAGAGATTGCCCGCCAGTTCGGCGAGTTCGCCATCCGAAAGCTCGGCGACGCCGTCCTCGTAGATGCCCTTGAGCTGCTTGCGCAGCGGCTCGTACTTGCCGTCGCGCTGCACCTTGGAGAGCGTCTCGCCGATCTTGCGGCCCATGCCGGCGCAAGCCCAGCCCAGATGGGTTTCGAGGATCTGTCCGACGTTCATGCGGCTCGGCACGCCCAGCGGGTTCAGCACCAGATCGACATGCGTGCCGTCTTCGAGGAACGGCATGTCCTCGATCGGCACGATGCGGCTGATGACGCCCTTGTTGCCGTGACGGCCGGCCATCTTGTCGCCGGGCTGAAGCTTGCGCTTCACCGCGACGAACACCTTGACCATCTTCATCACGCCGGGCGGCAGTTCGTCGCCGCGCTGGAGCTTCTCGACCTTGTCCTGGAAGCGGGCTTCGAGGCGCGCGGTCGACTCGTCGAACTGCTTGCGCAGCTGTTCGATCTCGGCCTGCGCCTTCTCGTTGCGCAGCGCGACCTTCCACATGTCGCCGCGCGTGAAGCCGTCGAGCACCGCCTGGGTGATCTTGCTGTCGGGCTGAAGACCCTTCGGCCCCGAGGCGACCTGCTTGTTGAGCAGAAGCTCGGCGAGACGGCCGTAGATCGAACGCTCCAGAATGGCGCGCTCGTCCTCGCGGTCCTTCGCCAGACGCTCGATCTCGTCGCGCTCGATCTGGAGCGCGCGCTCGTCCTTGTCGATGCCGTGACGGTTGAAGACGCGGACCTCGACCACCGTGCCCGACACGCCGGGCGGCAGCTTGAGCGAGGTGTCGCGCACGTCGGCCGCCTTCTCGCCGAAGATGGCGCGCAGCAGCTTTTCTTCCGGCGTCATCGGGCTTTCGCCCTTCGGCGTGATCTTGCCGACCAGGATGTCGCCCGGCTGGACCTCGGCGCCGATATAGACGATGCCCGCCTCGTCGAGGTTCTTCAGAGCCTCTTCGCCGACATTGGGAATGTCGCGCGTGATCTCCTCAGGCCCCAGCTTGGTGTCGCGGGCCATCACCTCGAACTCCTCGATGTGGATCGAGGTGAACACGTCGTCGCGGACGATGCGTTCCGAGATGAGGATCGAGTCCTCGAAATTGTAGCCGTTCCACGGCATGAACGCGACGAGCGCATTGCGCCCGAGCGCCAGCTCGCCGAGGTCGGTCGAAGGACCGTCGGCCACCACGTCGCCGGCCCGGATCAGGTCGCCGACGCGCACCAGCGGACGCTGCGTGATGCAGGTCGACTGGTTGGAACGCTGGAACTTCGAGAGGCGGTAGATATCGACGCCGGGCTTCGAGGCGTCGTTCTCTTCGGTCGCCCGGATGACGATACGGGTGGCGTCCACCTGCTCGACGATGCCGGTGCGCTTGGCGGCGATCGCCGCGCCCGAATCGTGGGCGACGACCGCTTCCATGCCGGTGCCGACCAGCGGCGCTTCCGACTGGATCAGCGGCACGGCCTGACGCTGCATGTTGGCGCCCATCAGCGCGCGGTTGGCGTCGTCGTTCTCGATGAACGGAATGAGCGCCGCGGCGACCGACACGAGCTGCTTGGGCGACACGTCGATGAAATCGACGTTGTCGGCGCTGGTCATGATGAAGTCGCCGCCCTTGCGGCACGAGACGATCTCGTCGACGAAACGGCCCTTGGCGTCGAAGGCCGCGTTCGCCTGGGCGATCGTGTACTTCGACTCCTCCATCGCCGACAGATAGACCACCTCGTCCTGGACCTTGCGATCCTTCACGCGGCGATACGGGCTTTCGATGAAGCCGTACTTGTTCACGCGCGCATAGGTGGCGAGCGAGTTGATCAGACCGATATTCGGGCCTTCCGGCGTCTCGATCGGGCAGATGCGGCCGTAATGCGTCGGGTGCACGTCGCGCACCTCGAAGCCGGCGCGCTCGCGCGTCAGGCCGCCCGGCCCGAGCGCCGACATGCGGCGCTTGTGGGTGACTTCCGACAGCGGGTTGGTCTGGTCCATGAACTGCGAGAGCTGCGAGGAACCGAAGAACTCGCGCACCGCGCCGGCGGCCGGCTTGGCGTTGATCAGGTCGTGCGGCATGACGTTGTCGATCTCGACCGACGACATGCGCTCCTTGATCGCCCGCTCCATGCGCAGCAGGCCGATGCGGTACTGGTTCTCCATCAGCTCGCCGACCGAACGCACGCGGCGATTGCCGAGATTGTCGATGTCGTCGATCTCGCCGCGCTGGTCGCGCAGATCGGCGAGCGTCTTGACGACGGCGAGGATGTCTTCCTTGCGCAGGACGCGCAGCGTATCCGGCGCGTCGAGGCCGAGGCGCATGTTCATCTTCACGCGGCCGACCGAAGACAGGTCGTAGCGCTCGGAGTCAAAGAACAGGCCCGAGAACATCGCCTCGGCGGTCTCCAGCGTCGGCGGCTCGCCGGGGCGCATCACGCGGTAGATTTCGATCAGCGCCTGCTCGCGGTTCTGGACCTTGTCGACCATCAGCGTGTTGCGCAGATAGGCGCCGACGGTCACGCCGTCGACGTCGATCACCGGCAGTTCGTCGAAGCCGGCCTCTTCCAGCGCCGCGATCGAATCCGCCGACAGTTCGTCGCCGGCCTCGGCGTAGATCTCGCCGGTGTCGGGGTTGACGAGATCGACCGCCAGGAACCGGCCCGCCATCTCGTCGGGCGGCACGATGACGGCCTTCACGCCGTCCTGGATCAGCTTGCGCACGGCGCGCGGCGTCAGCTTGGTGCCCGCCTCGACCACGACTTCGCCGGTCTTGGGGTTGAGTAGATCGACCGAGGGCTTCCAGCCGCGGGCGCGCTCGGCGTCGAGCGGCAGCGACCAGCCGAGCTTGGTGTGCTTGAAGGTCACGCGGTCGTAGAAATGGCCGAGGATCTCTTCCTGGTCCATGCCGAGCGCATAGAGCAGCGTCGTCGCCGGCAGCTTGCGGCGGCGGTCGATGCGCACATGCACGATGTCCTTGGCGTCGAACTCGAAGTCGAGCCACGAGCCGCGATAGGGGATCACCCGGCCGGCGTAGAGCAGCTTGCCGCTGGAGTGCGTCTTGCCCTTGTCGTGGTCGAAGAAGACGCCCGGCGAGCGGTGCATCTGGCTGACGATGACGCGCTCGGTGCCGTTGACGACGAAGGTGCCGTGCTTCGTCATCAGGGGCATGTCGCCCATGTAGACGTCCTGCTCCTTGATGTCCTTGACGGACTTCGCGCCGGTTTCGAGGTCGACCTCGAACACGATCAGGCGCAGCGTCACCTTCAGCGGCGCCGCGAAGGTCATGCCGCGCTGCTGGCATTCCTCGACGTCGTATTTGGGCTCCTCGAACTCGTACTTGACGTATTCGAGGGTCGCGGTCTCGTTGAAGTCCTTGATCGGGAACACCGACCGGAACACGGCTTCGAGGCCGGTGTCCGTCCGCTCGGCGGCCGGCGTGTCCATCTGCAGGAACTGATCGTAGGACGCCTTCTGAACCTCGATGAGGTTCGGCATCTTGGCGATTTCCTGGATCTTGCCGAAGCTCTTGCGGATGCGTTTGCGGCCGGTGAAGGAGAGTGCAGCCATCGCGAATAACCTCTCGACGTCCAATGCGTACGGCCCATGCGGGGCCCGAATTTCGTTCCGCCTGATCTTGCGTCTCCTTGCGGGTTTTAGGCCCGCCCGGATCGCGCTTCATGCGGCGGCATGAAGCCTTTATTCCTGTAAGACGCCGAAGGCCGCGCGCCGCCTGGGCGAAATGCCCAGGCGGCGAACGGTCTTCAGGCGACTCGTTTGAGGTCCGGCAACCCGCCGGCCCCCAAGATTACTTCAGCTCGACCTTGGCGCCAGCCGCTTCGAGCTGCTTCTTGATCTTCTCGGCCTCGTCCTTGGGAAGGTCGGCCTTGACCTCCTTCGGAGCGGCTTCGACCAGATCCTTGGCTTCCTTGAGGCCGAGGCCGGTGATCGCACGGACTTCCTTGATCACGTTGATCTTGTTGGCGCCGGCGTCCGCGAGGATGACGGCGAACTCGGTCTGGGCCTCGGCGGCCGGGGCCGCGGCGGCGGCCGGACCGGCGGCCGCGACGGCAACCGGAGCGGCGGCCGAAACGCCCCACTTCTCCTCAAGCAGCTTCGACAGTTCGGCCGCTTCCAGAACGGTCAGGGCCGACAGGTCTTCAACGATCTTCTCAAGCTTCGACATAGATTTAGGTCCTTCAGGTCTCGATTGCGAGCGTTAGTAACACTCGCGGTTTCATTGGGGTTTTTAGGCCGCTTCTTCCTGTTTGCGCGCATGGGCCGCGATGACCCGGGCAAGCTGTCCCGCCGGCGCCTGGACCACGGAGGCCAGTTTCTGCGCCGGGGCCTGCAGCAGACCCACGATCTTCGCGCGCAGCTCGTCGAGCGAGGGCAGTTCGGCCAGGGCCTTCACCGCATTCGCATCCAGAGCCTGCTTGCCGAACACACCGCCGAGAATCACGAACTTCTCGTTCGTCTTGGCGAATGCCGCGGCAACCTTGGGCGCCGACACCGGATCGTTCGCGAAAGCGATCCCGGTCGGTCCCTTGAACAGATGACTGACGTCATCCGCCCCCTTCGCACTCAAGGCACGCAGGGCAAGATTGTTCTTCGCCACCTTGAACGTCGCACCCGCCGCCTGCATCTCGCGGCGGAGCTTCGTCATCTGGGCGACAGTCATGCCCGTGTAGTGAGCGACCACTACGCTGCCGCTGGTCTCGAACACCCCTTCGAGGTACTCGATCTGAGCGGCTTTCTGAGCTTTCAACACTCGTCGCTCTCCTCACTCATCGGCTCGACGGCTCGCGCCGCCGAGGCCTGTTGCACACGCCGCGGACCGGACGGTCCGCTGCGGTCCTGTCCCAGGGCCGATGAGGGGAACGGCAAGCCGAAACCCTCGAAACTCGATCCCTGTCTCATGCTGGCCCGGCGGATCCCCGGATTAAGCATCGCGGCCAAGGCCTTGATGCGCCTGCAATCTCGGACAGCCAGCGCCGGGCGAACCCGGCGCCGATCCGGCCCCCGCCTCGCGGCGGGCGCCGGAATTCCTATCAGGCGGACACCGTCGCCGGTTCCACCCGTACGCCCGGCCCCATCGTGGAGCTGAGGGCGATCTTCTTCAGATACGTGCCCTTCGCGCCGGTCGGGCGCGCCTTGACCACGCTGTCGACGAAGGCGCGGATATTGGCCTTCAGCGCATCCTCGCTGAAGCTCGCCTTGCCGACGCCGGCATGGACGATGCCGGCCTTCTCGACCTTGAACTCGACCGAGCCGGACTTGGCCGCCTTAACGGCGCCCTCGACGTCCGGGGTCACGGTGCCGACGCGCGGGTTCGGCATCAGGCCGCGCGGGCCGAGCACCTTACCCAGACGGCCGACCAGACCCATCATGTCGGGGGTCGCGATGCAGCGGTCGAACTCGATCTTGCCGCTCTGCACGATCTCGGCGAGGTCCTCGGCGCCGACGATGTCGGCTCCGGCGGCCTTGGCCTTGTCGGCGTTCGGGCCCTTGGCGAACACGGCGACGCGCACGGTGCGGCCGGTGCCGCTCGGCAGGTTCACGACGCCGCGGACCATCTGGTCGGCGTGGCGCGGATCGACGCCGAGATTAAGCGCCAGCTCGACGGTCTCGTCGAACTTGGCGGTGGCGCGCTCCTTGACCAGCTTGACCGCCTCGTCGAGCGAGTAGGTCTTGCGGGAATCGATGCCCTCGCGGGCCTTGGCGATGCGCTTGGGGGTCTTGGTCATGGGCTTACTCCTTCACCGCGAGGCCCATCGACCGGGCGGAGCCGGCGATGATCTTGGCGGCGGCGTCGATCGTCGTCGCGTTGAGGTCCTTCATCTTCGCTTCCGCGATCTTCTTGATGTCGGCCATGGTGACCGAGCCCTTCAGCTCAAGGCCGGGCTTCTTCGAGCCGCCGTCGATCTTGGCGGCCTTCTTCAGGAAGTAGCTGGCCGGCGGGGTCTTCATCTCGAAGGTGAAGGACTTGTCGCCGAACGCGGTGATGAT
This sequence comes from Alphaproteobacteria bacterium, assembly GCA_046348585.1. GTDB lineage: Bacteria > Pseudomonadota > Alphaproteobacteria > Micropepsales > Micropepsaceae > JADZAI01. Next base: position 66,218 of record JAXMDZ010000014.1, on the reverse strand, counting down.
CACGGGAATGGGCATGCCCTTCTCGTAGTCCGGACCCGACGTCTTGGCGTTGAACGCCTTGCAGAACTCCATGATGTTCAGGCCGCGCTGACCCAGCGCCGGACCGATCGGCGGCGACGGGTTGGCGGAACCTGCGGGCACCTGCAGCTTGATGTACCCGATTACTTTCTTTGCCATCTCTCATGCTCCTTGTAGGCGGAGTGCGCGGTGCGGCCCTGGCCGGGCCTCCCGCGCGGGGTGAAGCCGGGTCGCTTACGTCTTTTCGACCTGGCTGTATTCAAGCTCGACCGGCGTCGCGCGACCGAAGATCGACACGGCGACGACGAGCCTGGATTTCTCGGCATCGACCTTCTCGACGACGCCGTTGAACGACTGGAACGGACCGTCGGTGACGCGGACCTGCTCGCCCACGTCGAAATTGACGGTCGATTTGGGGCGATCGACGCCCTCCTTGACCTGATTGAGGATGCGGCCGACCTCGGCTTCGCTGATCGGCTGCGGCTTGTGCCCGCCGCCCAGGAAACCGGTCACCTTCGGCGTGTGCTTCACCAGCAGGAAGGCCTCGTCGCTCATCGCCATCTTCACCAGGACATAGCCCGGATAGAACTTGCGCTCGGCGTTGACCTTCTGGTTGCGGCGGACCTCGGTGACGTTCTCGGTCGGGACCAGCACTTCCTCGAAGGCGTCCTTCAGGCCCTTCTGCTCGGCCTGGCGCTTGATCTCCTCGGCCACCTTCTTCTCGAAGTTCGAGTAGGTGTGGACGATGTACCAGCGGTGCTTGCCCTTGGTGTCTGCGGCGGCCTGGCTCATGGCGTTCTCCCTCAGCTCGCAAGGACCAGCTGGACGACGAACGCCAGCAGGCTGTCGACGGCGAAGAAGAAGAGCGTCGCGATCGCCACCATGATGAACACCATCAGGGTCGTGATCCGCCACTCGCGCCCCGTCGGACGCGTCGTCTTCGCCCATTCCTGCCGGACCTCGCGCACGAACTGCGCGGGGCCGACGCGCGGGCGCGTCTCCTTGGCGTCTTTGGTTCCGGTGTCTGCGGCCATTGCGTCCTGATCGGACAGATGAAGCGATGGAAGTGGCAGGAGTGGAGGGACTCGAACCCCCGGCCCTCGGTTTTGGAGACCGATGCTCTACCAGCTGAGCTACACTCCTCCGCGCCGGTCCCGGGCCGTATGGCCGGGGCGGCCTGTCGCTTACGTCTTGTCCGAAACTCTCCTCTTTTCCGCCTGCTCCAGAATCTTCTGCTTGCGCTTCTTCGGTTTGAGCGCGCGGAAGAAACCATCGATTTTACGCACGCCGCGGGTCGTAGACCAGAGCAGATCCACCATGTGGTTCATGCCGTCGATCCGCTCTCCCGCCACTTCCAGCCCGGCTTCGAGCGCAATTTCCGGGGAAACCTCCGGAAACCGCGCCCCGATCCGCTCCGCCGCCGTCCGCTCCGGCCCGGACGCGGCGGCTTCGAAAAGCCGCCCCGCCCGTATCAGCGAGCGCAGAACCGTCTGCTCGAATCCCCAATCGTGGATGAGCTGGACCTTCTGCGTCTCGCTCCGCCGGCCGGTGAAGCCGCAGATATGGATACGCGCCTTTACATTCTCCAGTAGCCAGACCGCGACCGCGAAACCGCTGCTCGGCCACCTGTCCTCGGGGTAGAACCCCTCGAAATAGGTGGTCAGGTCCTGGAACCCGACCGCAACGCCCTCGAAGTCCGCGAGCGGACTGAACACTTCCGACTCATGCACGCGGAGGTTGATCGCTCCGCGGAACTCCGGTCCCTCAAGCCAGCGCACCGCCGCCTTGAGGGCCTTCTTGTAGATCACCAGCGCCCCGGTCGCATCGCTGCGGAGCACCAGCAGGCTCGGCCGGCCGAACGGGCCCCTGAGCACGGCGTCGGGCCGGTTGAAGAACACGAACAACGTGTCCGGCCCGAACCGGCCCGCGATCTCCGCGATATCGAGCCGGTCGTTGTTGGCCACTACGACGATGTCCGCGTAGGAGCCGAACCTTTCCGCCGATACCCCGGCATCGCCCATCTGGCCTTGCCTCCGGGCGGCCGCGGCCGCCCTTTGTTTCCTTCGCTCCCGCCGCTTATTTCGTGATTTTGGCGACGACGCCCGAGCCGACGGTGCGGCCGCCTTCGCGGATGGCGAAGCGCAGCTTCTCCTCCATGGCGATCGGCACGATCAGCTCGACTTCCATCGAGATGTTGTCGCCCGGCATCACCATCTCGGTGCCCTCGGGAAGCTTCACGATGCCCGTCACGTCCGTCGTGCGGAAGTAGAACTGCGGACGGTAGTTGTTGAAGAACGGCGTGTGGCGCCCGCCCTCTTCCTTCGTCAGGATGTAGGTCTCCGCCGTGAAGCCGGTATGCGGGTTCACCGAGCCCGGCTTGCACACGACCTGGCCGCGCTCCACATCCTCGCGCTTCGTGCCGCGCAGCAGGATGCCGACATTGTCGCCCGCCTGGCCCTGGTCCAGAAGCTTGCGGAACATCTCGACGCCCGTCACGATCGTCTTCTGCGTCGCGCGGATGCCGACGATCTCGACTTCCTCGCCGACCTTCACGATCCCGCGCTCGACGCGGCCCGTCACCACCGTGCCGCGGCCCGAGATCGAGAACACGTCCTCGACCGGCATCAGGAACGGCTGGTCCACAGGACGCGCAGGCTGCGGAATGCTCTCGTCAACCGCCGCCATCAGCTTCAGAACCGCGTCATGGCCGATCGCCGGCTCGCGATCCTCGAGCGCGCACAGCGCCGAGCCGCGGATCACCGGAATCTCGTCCCCGGGGAAGTCGTACGACGACAGAAGCTCGCGGACCTCAAGCTCGACCAGGTCCAGAAGCTCCGCGTCGTCGACCATGTCCACCTTGTTCATGAACACGACCAGCGCCGGAACGCCAACCTGGCGCGCCAGAAGAATGTGCTCGCGGGTCTGCGGCATCGGGCCGTCCGCCGCCGAAACCACCAGAATCGCGCCGTCCATCTGCGCCGCGCCCGTGATCATGTTCTTCACGTAGTCCGCGTGGCCGGGGCAGTCGACATGCGCGTAGTGACGGTTCGCCGTCTCATACTCCACATGCGCCGTCGAGATCGTGATCCCGCGCGCCTTCTCCTCAGGCGCCTTGTCGATCTGGTCGTACGCCGTGAACGACGCGCCGCCGCTCTCCGCCAGAACCTTCGTGATCGCCGCCGTCAGCGACGTCTTGCCATGATCGACGTGGCCGATCGTGCCAATGTTGCAGTGCGGCTTCGTCCGCTCGAATTTCGCCTTGCCCATCTCGTCTACCTGCCTCTAGCGGCGCCGCTCCGGCGCCTGTGGTCTGCGAACAACTCTGGAGCGGGTGAAGGGAATCGAACCCTCGTCATCAGCTTGGAAGGCTGTTGCTCTACCATTGAGCTACACCCGCAAGCGGCTTCACCCGCTTCAATCAATCTCTCTGCCCGGCGCCTTCACCGACTCGCCCGAAGGCGATGGTGGAGGGGGTTGGATTCGAACCAACGTAGGCTGAGCCAACGGATTTACAGTCCGTCCCCTTTAGCCACTCGGGCACCCCTCCGAAACACGGAAAAAGGAAGCGAGTTCAAATGCTTAGCGGCGGATCGCGAGAGGCGTCCGCCGGGTCGACATTTCAACTGCCGTGATTTCCAATCGCCGCGCGTCGATATTTCGCCGTCCGCGCTGTGGGGCGCGGAGGCGGGCATATGCAAGATTTGTCGTGGCGCGTCAAGCGGTTCGCAGCCGCTCCCCCGCCCATATGCAAGCGCCCCAGCATTGCCTACAAGCGCCCCCACCGAATGCAAGGACCGACCATGACCAGACAGGGACGCGGCCACAGGAACGCCGGACGGGCGGCGCGGCCCGAGCGGGCCCCCGACCCCGGCGCGGCGCTGCTGTGGGGCGCTCACAGCGTCGAGGCGGCGCTGACCAATCCGCGCCGCAAATGCCGCCGCCTGTTCGCGACCGAGGCCGGGTTCGCCCGGGTCGCCGCGGCGGCCAGCCAGAACGGCGTCCGCGTCGAGCGGGTCGGCGACGACGAACTGACCCGGCGGCTGACCAAGGATGCGGTGCACCAGGGCCTGCTGCTGGAGGCCGAGGCCCTGCCCCGCGCCGGTCTCGACGAGGTCGTGCTCGATGCCCCGGCCGGACAACGCCTGGTTGTGATTCTGGATCAGGTCACCGATCCGCACAACCTGGGCGCGATATTGCGCTCGTCGGCCGGGTTCGGGGCGCTGGCCGTGGTGGTCCAGGAACGCCATTCGCCGCCGCTGGGTGGGACCGTCGCCAAGACCGCCTCGGGCGCGCTCGACCGCGTGCCGGTGGTCGAGGTGGTCAATATCGCGCGGACCCTGGAGGAGCTGAAAGAGGCCGGTTTTCAGACACTTGGCTTCGATTCCGAAGCCGCCTACGAGATCGGCCAGTGCGATCTGACGGGCGATGTGGCGCTGGTCATGGGGGCCGAGGGCGACGGGCTGCGCCGTCTGGTGCGCGAGAATTGCGACCGTCTGGTCCGGTTGCCGACCGCCCCGCGCCTGCCCAGCCTCAACGTCTCGAACGCCGCCGCCGTCGCGCTCTACGAGGCGACCCGCCAGCGCCGGGCGAAGCCCTAGACAGCGCCCTACTCCAGCCGGTCGGCCTTGCGCAGTTCGGGGAACATCGCCGCCCATAGCGCGGCGACGGCGAGCGCCGCGATGCCGCCCGCGACCACCGAAGGCACCGCCCCGACCATCGCCCCCATCGAGCCGGCGCGGAACTCGCCCAGTTCGTTGGAGGCCGAGACGAAGATCGAGGAGGCAGCCGACACCCGGCCGCGCATTTCGTCGGGCGTCGAAAGCTGGATCAGGCTGGAGCGCACATAGACGCTGAGCATGTCGCCGCCGCCGAGCGCGATCAGCGCCGCCATCGACAGCCAGAAGCTTTCCGACACGCCGAAGACGATCGTCGCCGCGCCGAACAGCGCGACGCCGCCGAACATCCACGCGCCGGTGTTGCGGCGCATCGGCCGGCTGGCGAGCCAGGCCGCGACGGCGACCGCGCCGATGGCGGGCGCGGCGCGCAGATGCCCCAGCCCGTCCGGGCCGATATGGAGCACGTCGCGGGCATAGACCGGCAGCAGCGCCGTCGCGCCGCCGAGCAGCACGGCGAAGAGATCGAGCGAGATCGCCCCGAGCACGATGCGGTTGCGGAAGACATAGAGCAGGCCCTCGCCGATCAGCCGGAGCGAGCGGCCCGTCGCCACCGCGGCGCGCGGCGGCGGCCGGATGAGGGTGACGAGGACGATGGCGGCGAGGAACAGCACGCCGGCGGAGGCGAAGGGAAGCCAGGAAGCGCCCGCATAGAGATAGCCGCCGAGCGCCGGGCCGGCGATCGAACTGCCCTGCCAGGCGAGCGAGCCCCAGGCGATGGCGCTCGGCAGTTCGGCGCGCGGCACCAGCGTCGGCTGGAGCGAGGCCTGAGCCGGGGCCATGAAGCTGCGCGCCGCGCCGAACAGCGCCGCGACGACGAAGATCACCCACATCGGCGCGGCGGCGTCGAGCGCCACCCAGGTGAGGATGACGGCGCTGAGGGCTTCCAGGCCGATCGACGAGCGGATGATCGTCTTGCGGTCGAAGCGGTCGGCCGCCTGCCCCGCGAACAGCGACAGCACCAGGATGGGCACGAACTGGACGAGCCCGATCATGCCGATCAGGAAGGCGGACTGGCCGACATCCATGGTCTGGCGCGCCCGATCATAGACGATCCAGGCGATCGCCACGGCCTGCATCTGCATGCCGAGCACCGAGGCGACCCGGGCGAACCACAGGAGCCGGAAGTCGCGGTGACGCATCACCGCCGTGGCGGGCAGGAACGCCATGGCGGCGGCTGAGACCTAGTTGATGACGGACGGTCCGGCCCCGGACGCGCCGTAGCGGGCGAGCAATTCCTCGCCGGGCACGTCCTCGATGATGACGAGCGCCCGCGTGCCGCTGACCGTCGACCCGCCCAGCTTGGCGCCGATGCCCGAGGGCACGAGGGCGCGCACCGAGCCCGCATACTTGCCCTTGAGCAGCTTGTAGAGCTTCTCGGCGTTCGACGGCAGCAGGCGGATGCAGCCCGCCGAAGCGCGCTGGCCGAGATTGTGGACGTATTTGTCGAGCGCCGCGTGCAGCGCGACGCCGGTGGTCGAGCCGCCGTTGCGGGTCCGCAGGAACATCGCCCACGGCATGTCGGCCTCCCACGCGTTCGACTTATGCAGGCGCGAGAAATGCGCCAGGTCGAACATGAAGGTGCCGGTCGGCGTCGAGGTGAACTTGCTTTCGCCCTTGGGCGATTTTTCCTGCTTCTCGCGGCCGGTCGAAACCAGCCAGGTGTCGAGATGCTGGAGCTGCCCGTCGGGCGTCTTGTCGAACAGATAGGCGTGCTGGGCCATCGGCCCCTCGCCCGACTTGTTGATGTAGATGAAGAGTTCGTACTCCTCGATCACGTCGGCGCTGAGCACGTCCGCCACATGCAGCCGGGCCGCCTCGGAGAGCTGGGCGTCGTCCTCGGGGTGGTAGGTCGCGCTGTCGGACTCAAGATCCGCCCTGAAATCGGCCAGCGCGTCGGCCGGGCTGGGCATCGCGGGCTGCGGCGGAACCCGGGCGGTCGTCGTGCAGGCCGCCGCGCCGAGCACTGAGACGGCCACCAGAAGCGCGCGAAACGAAGAACGGCGAAGCGTATCGGACATCGGTCGGGAACCTGAAAGGATGCGGGAATCGGGGGCGAAGCAGCGACCGCGACTGCGCTGCAACATGCCTTGCGCCGCCGCCGGATTCAACTGAGGTGCGTCAGTGCGCCTGCGCGCCGCTGCCGGCGGTCGCGGCGACCGAGAGTTCGGGCAGCGCCACGCCCGGATAATCCTCGATGTGGAGCAGCACCTTGTAGCCGTAGGTCAGCGCGATCGAGCCGTCCTCCAGCCGGGCGGGCGTGCCCACGATGTTGGTGCTGTCGCCGTCCATCGCCAGAATGGGCACGAGGCCGGCATAGTTCTTCTGGATCAGCTTGAAGAGGAACTCGGCGTTTTCCGGCGCGAGGCGCACGCAGCCGCCCGAGGCGCGGCGGCCGAGCTGCGAGATCTTGCCCCGCCCCGCCGCGTGGATGGCGAGGCCGCTCATCCCCCCGTCCTCGACCAGATCGAGGAACATCGTCCAGGGCATGTCGGCGTTCCAGGCGCGCGACTTCCAGAGCTTGTGGAAGCGGTTGGAGTCGAGCTTGAAGATGCCTTCGGGCGTGTGCGTGAAGGTCTTGCGGCCGCTGGGCGTGCGCTCGTGCTTCTCGCGCCCCGTCGAGACCGGCCAGTCATAGACCAGCGCCAGCTTGCCGGCCGCGTCGCGCTGATAGACGAACATGTGCTGGGCGATCGCCCCGGCCTCGGCCTTGCTGACATAGATATAGAGGTCGAAATAGGCCTCGATCTCGTCGGGCGTGCGATTGAGCAGGCGCACCGCCGGGTCGCTGTCCGCCGGCGCGGGCGGCGCTGCGGCGGGGGCGGGTTCGGCGTTCTGCAGCGTCGCGGGCGCGGCCGCGGCCGCCTGCACTGCCGCGACGACGATCTCGCCGGCATCCCCGGAGAGCGACATCGGGTCGTTCGAATCCGCCGCCAGGCTGCCGCGCATATCGGCGGCGCCGGCCGGCCCGGTCCAGGCCATGGCGACTGCTGCCCCCATCAGGGCCGCACGATACGCCCTCATCCACATCAAGCACGGCTCCCGCTGCCAAGCCTTACGGCACGTTAACGAATGTGGCCCGGAACGGCAGGGCCAGCAAGCGCGCACGCCACTCTAGCGTGCGACGGTGACGCCACTATGGCGTGCAAGAGTTAAGAATCGCCCCCGAAGCGCCGTTCCAGGGCCTCGACCTCCTCCGCCGCCAGCTTGGCGAACATGACCGGGGGCACCTCGAACGGGTGTCCGGGCTTCAGCTGCGACAACTCGTCTACCGCCTTGCCGAGCGGCCAGGCGGTCTGCTGCGACCCCGCCCCGATCGCCCGCAGCAGGGCCGCGGACGTTTCCGGCACGATCGGCCCGGAGAGCACCGCGATCACCCGGATCAGGTTGATCGCCGTGCGCACGGCGCAGGCGGCGGCCGCCGGATCGGTCTTGAAGGCGGTCCAGGGCGCGGCCACGGCGACATATTCGTTCGCGGCCACCCAGACGGCGCGCAGCTCCTGCGCCGCCTTGCGGAACTGCATCTCCTCCAGATGGAGCGTGTATTGCCCGACCAGCCGTTCAAGCCGCGCCGCGAGGTCGTTCTCGGCCGGCCCCGGCTTGCCGCCTTCCGGGATCTGCCCGCCGAACTTCGAGACGGCGAATTTCAGCACCCGGTTGACGAAATTGCCGAGCACGTCGGCCAGATCCTTGTTCACGGTCGCGGCGAAATGCTCCCAGGTGAACGAGCTGTCGGCGCTCTCCGGCGCGTTGGCGATCAGATACCAGCGCCAGTAATCGGCCGGCAGAATCTCCAGCGCCTGATCCATGAAGACGCCGCGCTTCTGCGAGGTCGAGAACTTGCCGCCGTAATAGGTGAGCCAGTTGAAGCCCTTGATGTCGTCGACCAGCTTCCACGCCCGGTTTTCGACGCGGTTGGCGCCCATGATGGTGACCGGGAAACCGACCGTGTGGAACGGGACGTTGTCCTTGCCCATGAACTCGACATAGCGCACGTCCGCCGCCCCGGGCTGCTTCCACCAGCGTTCCCAGGCGTCGCCCTCGCCATTCGCGTCGGCCCATTCGCGGGTCGCGCCGATATATTCGATGGGCGCGTCGTACCAGACATAGAAGACCTTTCCGGCCCAGTCGGCGGGATCGAGCGTCTCGCCGGCCGGGTTCGCCCCCCAGTCCGCGACCTCGACCGGAACGCCCCAGGAGAGGTCGCGGGTGATGCCCCGGTCGCGCAGCCCCTCGTCCAGCCATTTGCGGGCGATCGAGATCACGACGTTCGACCAGGTGTCGGCCTTGCCGTCGATCCAGGCGCGCAGATCGTCCGAGAAGCCGCTCTGCTTGAGGAAGAGGTGCTTGGAATCGCGGACCTCGATGTCGGGCGAACCCGACACGGCCGAGCGCGGCTCGATCAGATCGGTCGGATCGAGGACGCGCGTGCAGTTCTCGCACTGGTCGCCGCGCGCCCGGTCGTAGCCGCAATGCGGGCAGGTGCCGATGACGTAGCGGTCCGGCAGGAAGCGCCTGTCGGCGTTGGAATAGACCTGGCGCGTCGAGCGCACCTCGATGAAGCCGCCGCGCCAGAGCGTGCGCGCGAAATGCAGCGTGAGGTCGCGGTTCTGCGGGCTGGACGAGCGGCCGAACACGTCGAACGACAGCCCCCAGCGGCGGGCGAGGTCCGCCTGGACCTCGTGCTCGCGGCGGCAATATTCGGCGACCGGCAGCCCGGCCTCCAGCGCCGCCAGCTCGGCCGGGGTGCCGTGCTCGTCGGTCGCGCACACGAACATCGTCTCGCGGCCGCGCGCCCTCTGGTAGCGTGCGAAGACATCGGCCGGCAGCATCGAGCCGATCAGATTGCCCAGATGCTTCACGCCGTTGATGTAGGGGAGCGCAGAGGTGATTAGGATGCGGGACATGACACGATTCCGGGCCGCGCGGCGCGGCAGCGGGAGCGGCTTGTCACAGACGGTGGCGGCGGGTCAATCCACGCCGCCCGGAGGCGGGACATGAACGAACCGGCGGCAGCCAGAAAACCGGCATCGAGCAGGGGGCTGCAGGGCAAGATCATCCTCGGCCTGCTGACCATCCTGCCGCTGGCGGTGGTGTGGTGGGTGCTGTCGTTCCTGGTGGGGTTCCTGTCGTGGCTGGGGCGGCCGATGGTGGACGCGATCTTCCGGATCTCGCCGCTGCAAGGCGGCCACATGCCGAGCTGGCTGAACGACGAGACGGTGCTGACCGCCATCGCGGTCGTGGTGGCGCTGTGGATCATCTACATCGTCGGGGCGATCGCCTCGAACGTCATCGGCGCGCGGCTGATCCGCTGGCTCGGCCAGCAGATCGACCGCATCCCGCTGGTCCGTCAGGTCTATGGCGCGGTGCAGAAGCTGGTGCAGTCGCTCAGCAACAAGCCGGACGGGGTGGAGCGCGTGGTGCTGCTGCCCTTCCCCACCCCGGAAATGCGGGCCATCGGCTTCGTCACCAAGACCTTCACCGACGCAGCCTCGGGGCAGGAACTGGCGGCGGTCTATATGCCGACCGCGGTCAACCCGACCTGCGGCTATCTGGAGATCATCCCCATCGACAAATGCGTCGAGACCGATCTGACCGCCGATCAGGCGATGAACATGATCCTTTCAGGCGGCGCGACGGCTCCCGACACGGTGCGCTTCGGGCGGCCGATCTGAAGCCTACTCGGCGGGCAGGCCCTTGCGGGCGGCTTCCTCGCGCTCCCAGCGCTCCATCTCGTGCGCCAGCGCCAGCGGCGAGCCGGTGCGCCGCGCGATCACCGAATAGGCGGTCGGGATGATGAAGAGCGTGAACGCCGTCGCCACCAGCATGCCGGAGAAGATGACGATGCCGATCGCCTCGCGGCTGGCAGCGCCCGCGCCCGAGGCGATCACCAGCGGGAAGGCGCCCGCCGCCGTCGCCAGCGAGGTCATGACGATGGGCCTGAGGCGGATGCGCGCCGCCTCGACGATGGCCTCGTCGAACGGGCGGCCCTCGTCGCGCAGCTGGTTGGTGAACTCGACGATCAGGATGCCGTTCTTGGCGGCGAGGCCGACCAGCATGACGATGCCGATCTGGCTGTAGATGTTGAGGCTCGCCCCGACCAGCCACAGCCCCGCCAGCGCCCCGACGACGGCGAGCGGCACGGTCGTCAGGATGACCGCCGGGTGGACGAAGCTCTCGAACTGCGCCGAGAGCACGAGGAAGACGACGATGAGCGCGAGCGCGAAGGTGAAATAGAGCGCGGCGCTCGACTGGCGGAACTCGCGCGACTGGCCCTGATAGTCGGTGCGCGCCTCAGGCGGCAGTTCCTCGGCGGCGATCCCCTCAAGGAAGGTCAGCGCCTCGCCCAGCGTGTAGCCGGGGGCGAGGCCGGCGCTGATCGTGATGGCGCGCATCCGGTTGAAGCGGTTGAGCGCCTGCGGTCCCGCCGCCTCGCGCGTCGTCACCAGATTGGAGAGCGGGATCAGCTCGCCGCGGTCGGAGCGCACGAAGATGTTGGTGAGGTCGGACAATTGCCGCCGGTCCTCGGCCCCGGCCTGCATCATCACGTCGTATTCCTCGCCGTCCTTGACGAAGGTCGTCACCCGGCGCGAGCCGAGCATCGTCTCCAGCGTGCGCCCGATCTCGGCGGTCGAGACGCCAAGGTCGGCGGCGCGCTGCTTGTCGATGGAGACGACGAGCTGGGGCTTGGTCTCCTTGTAATCGCTGTCGACGCTGACGAGGCCGGGGTTTTCGGAGGCGCGTTCGATGATCCGGTCGCGCCAGCGGGCGATCTCGTCGAAATCCGTGCCGCCGATGACGAAATTGACCGGCTTGCCGCCGCGCTGGCCGATGCCGCTGCGGCCGGAGATGAAGGCGCGCGCGCCCGGCACCGCGGCCGAAAGTTTGCCCTGGATCTCGGCGATGATCTCGGCCTGCGAGCGCGAACGGTTCTCCCAGTCGGCGAGACGCAGCACGGCGCGGCCGCTGTTGAAATCCTGGGTGAAGCCGAAACTGCCGGGCGCGCGCACCATGATCCGCAGCGCCTCGCCGTTTTCGACATAGGCGAGAAGCACCTTCTCGACCTTGTCCATCTGCGCGACGGTTTCTTCGAGCGAGGCGCCTTCGGGCAGATCGACGCGCACGTCCGCGACGCCGCGATCCTCGTCGGGCGCGAGTTCGGAGGGGATCGCCTGCATCAGCAGGGCGATCAGCCCCACCACCGCCAGCGCCGCGACGCCGGCGATCCACGGGCGCGCCAGCATGAAGCGCAGCGCCCGCTCGTAGCGGCCCTCGACCCGGTGCGACAGCGCATGGACCCGCGCCGCGAACGCGCCCTCGCTCGGCTTCAGCAGCTTGGAGCACATCATCGGCGTCAGCGTCAGCGCGACGAGGCCCGAGAAAAAGATCGCCCCGGAAATGGCGACCGCGAGTTCGGAGAACAGCCGCCCGATATTTCCGGTCAGGAAGAAGATCGGCACGAAGACGACGATGAGCACCGTCGTCGTCGCCATGACCGCGAAGGCGACCTGCGAGGTGCCGCGCGTCGCGGCGATCAGCGGCGGCTCGCCGAGGGTCGTGATGCGGCGCTGGATGTTCTCCAGCACCACGATCGCGTCGTCGACCACAAGGCCGATCGCCAGCACCAGCGCCAGCAGCGTCAGCAGGTTGAGCGTCGCCCCGAAGGCGTAGAGCACGATGAACGCGCCGATCAGACAGACCGGCACCGTCACCGCCGGAATGATCGCCGCGCGCACGCTGCCCAGGAACAGGAAGATCACCGCGATCACGATGGCCATCGCCTCGCCCAGCGAATGATAGACCTGGTTCACCGAGGCCTCGATGAAGATCGAGGTATCGAAGGCGGTGACGATCGTCATGCCCTCCGGCAGGGTCTGTTCGATCGCCGCCATCTCGGCGCGGATGCCGCGCGCCACGTCCAGCGTGTTGGCGGTGGACTGCTTGACGATGCCGAGGCCGATCTGCGGCACGCCGTTGCCCCGGAACAGCACCTTGTCGTTGGCCGAACCGAGTTCGACCCGCGCCACGTCGCCGAGCCGGGTCGGATGGCCGTCCGCGCCGCGCTTGATCACCAGCGCCTTGAAGTCGTCGGCGGTCTGGTAGGCCCGGCTGACCCGCACCGTGAGGTCGCGCTGGCCGGATTCGATCTTGCCCGCCGGCAGTTCGACGTTCTGGGCGCGCAGCGCCGCCTCCACGTCGCCCACCGTCATCGCCCGCGCCGCCAGCGCCTGACGGTCGAGCCAGATGCGGATGGCGTAGTCTTGGCCGCCGCCGATCCGCACCTGGGCGACGCCATCGATGATGGAGAGGCGGTCGACGATGGTCTTGGTCGCGTATTCGGTCAGCTCCATCGGATCGAGCCCGGTGGCCGCGAAGTTCAGCCACATGATCGGATCGGCGTCGGCGTCGGTCTTGGCGACCTGCGGCGCGTCGATTTCGTCCGGCAGGCGGTCGCTGACCCGCGCGACGGAATCGCGCACGTCGTTGGCGGCCGCTTCGATGTCGCGGGCCAGCGTGAATTCGATGGTGATCTCGCTCACCCCGTCGCGCGAGCGCGAGGTGATCGTATCGATGCCCTCGATGCCCGAAACCTGGTCTTCGAGAATCTCGGTGATGCGGCTCTGCACCACGTCGGCCGAGGCGCCGGGATAGGTGGTGGTGATCGAAACGACCGGCGGGTCGATATTCGGCAGCTCGCGCAGCGGCAGACCGATGAAGGAGAGGACGCCGAACGCCACCAGCAGCAGCGACAGGACCGTCGCGAAGACCGGACGGCGGACCGAGATGTCGCTAAGGATCATGACGGCTTGCCCTCCCCGCCCGCGGCGGGCGGTCTGGCGGGCGCTTCGACATCGACCGTCACGGGGCGGCCGGGGATGACCTTGTTGGTGCCCTCGGCGACGATCCGGTCGCCTTCGTTCAGGCCGGAAAGGATCTCGACGATGCCCGGCTTCACCAGGCCCGTCTTCACCTCCACGCGCTGCGCCTTCGACTCCGCGTCGATCGTGAAGACGAAGCGCTTGTCGCCCTGCGCGACGATGGCCGATTCCGGCACCGCGAGGGCGCTGTGTTCGGCGACGTCGAGGACGACCGACATCAGCATGCCCGGCCGCAGCCGCAGATCGGCGTTGGGCAATTCGGCGCGCACCTTGACGGCGCGGGTCGCCGGATCGATCCGCGTATCGACGCTGGCGACCGTGCCGGCGAAGGTTTCGCCCGGATAGGCGGCGACCTGCACGCTGAGCTTGAGGCCCGGCTTCAGCACCGACAGGAAGCGTTCCGGCACTGTGAAGTCGCCCTTGATGGTCGCGATGGAATCGAGCGTCGTGATGACGTCGCCCGGCCGCACATAGGAGCCGACGCTGACATTGCGCAGGCCGACGACGCCCGCGAACGGCGCCTTGATGATCGTGTCGGCGAGCCGGGCCTCGATGGCCTGGACGCGTCCGCGCGCCGCGTCGCGCGCCGCGGTCGCGGCGTCGAGCGTCGCCCGGGCGGCGATGCCCTTGGCGACGAGGTCGGCGGCGCGGTCATAGGCCTTTTCGGCCTCGGCGAGTTCGGCCCGCGCGGCCATCAGGTCCGCCGCCTGCTGGGTGCTGGTCATCTCGATCAGGATCGCGCCCTGCTCGACCTGCTGGCCCTCGGTGAAGTTGATCGCGCCCACCGTGTCGGCCGTCTTGGCGGTGATGGTGACGCTTTCCGAGGCGAGGGCCGTGCCGATGGCCTCGATGGTCTCGACGAAGGTCTCGCGCCCGACGGTCGCGGCGGTCACGACGGGCGCGCGCCCCGCCCCGCCGCCGCCCCCGGCGGACGGCCCGGCCAGGCCGAGAACGCCCGGCGCGAAGGCCCACAGGCCAAGAAGGGCGGCAGCGGCGGCCGCAACCGCGAGAAGAGATTTGCGCATGACTCTCGGTAGCTTACATGCCCGGCCCGCGGCAATCACTAGCCGCGTGCGAAGCCCACCGCCCTAGAGGAACACCGCAACGCATTTGTGAACGCCCCGGCCGCGCGGTCCCGCGCACGCCGCCCGCCGGGCGGGACCCGGTTGAACGGCGGGCTGTTCCGCCCTATCCAACCCCCGGCAGTGCCGGTTTAGCTCAGCGGTAGAGCAGCGGTTTTGTAAACCGAAGGTCGGGGGTTCAATCCCCTCAACCGGCACCATCTCTTATGCGGGTCGAGCCTTGAGAATCTCCACACTGGCATCCTTGCCCGGCAGACGGCGATCGACCTATATGGCCCGGTCGGCGTCGGCGACCGGGAGATCACGAGCCATGTATGCAATCAGCTTCGACCTGAACACGACAACGCTCGAACAGCTTTACCACAACACCTCCTGGCAAAACGCCTATTCCAACATTCGCGCCGTGCTCGGGGAGTTCGGCTTCAACCGCCAGCAGGGCAGCGTCTATTTCGGCGACGAGACCGTCGATGCCGTCCGATGCGTTCTCGCAGTTCAGGAATTGGCGCGCAGGCACTCTTGGTTCACGCCTTCGGTGACGGACATCAGGATGCTCCGCATTGAGGATAACAACGACCTCATGCCGGCCATAGAAGGCTTGCAGGCTCCTCCCAACCGATAGGCACAATGCGGTCAACGAAAGTGGTAGACACGAAATCAGGGCCGGATGCCGGGCCGTTCGACTGGGCCGATCCGCTGCTGCTGGACGAACTGCTGACCGAGGAGGAGCGCCTCGTCGCCCGCTCGGCCCGCGAGTTCTGCGCGGACCGCCTGCAGCCCCGCGTCAAGCTCGGCTTCCGCAACGAGACCTTCGACCGGGCGATCATGACCGAGATGGGCGCGCAGGGCCTGCTCGGCATCACGCTGCCCGAGAAATACGGCTGCGCCGGACTCGGCTATGTCGCCTATGGCCTGGCGGCCCGCGAGGTGGAACGGGTGGACAGCGGCTATCGCTCGGCGATGAGCGTGCAGTCGAGCCTCGTCATGCACCCGATCTACGCCTACGGCACCGAGGAGCAGCGCATGCGCTTCCTGCCGAAGCTGGCGAGCGGCGAGCATGTCGGCTGTTTCGGCCTGACCGAGCCGGACCACGGTTCGGACCCCGGCGGCATGGTGACCCGCGCCCGCAAGACCGGCGGCGGCTATGTGCTGAACGGCGCCAAGATGTGGATCACCAATTCGCCCATCGCCGATCTCGCGGTGGTGTGGGCGAAGGACGATGCGGGCGACATTCGCGGCTTCGTCGTCGAACGCGGCATGGACGGTTTCTCGACGCCCAAGATCGAGGGCAAGTTCTCGCTGCGCGCCTCGGTGACCGGCGAGATCGTCCTGCAGGACGTGTTCGTGCCCGACGCCAATTTCCTGCCCAACGTGAAGGGCCTCAAAGGCCCGTTCGGCTGCCTCAACCGCGCCCGCTACGGCATCGCCTGGGGCGCGATGGGGGCGGCCGAGGCCTGCCTCGACGCCGCCCGCACCTATACGATGGAGCGCAAGCAGTTCGGCCGTCCGCTGGCCGCCAACCAGCTGATCCAGAAGAAGCTCGCCGACATGGCGACCGAGATCGCGCTCGGCCTGCACGGCGCGCTGCGGCTCGGCCGCCTGTTCGAAACGGGCGACGCCTCGCCGCCGATGATCTCGCTGATGAAGCGCAACAATTGCGGCAAGGCGCTCGATATCGCCCGCGTCGCCCGCGACATGCACGGCGGCAACGGCGTGTCGGACGAATACGGCGTCATCCGCCATGTGCTGAACCTCGAAGCGGTCAACACCTATGAGGGCACGCACGACGTCCACGCGCTGATCCTCGGGCGCGCGATCACCGGCATCCAGGCGTTCAGCTAGGGCGCGTCCGGCTCGGGATAGAAGAAGGTCCACAGGCCGAGCCGGATCGCCGTCTCGACCGGCGCGCGGTCGGCGGCGAGCGTGTGGCTGACCGACAGCGAAAGCGCGTAGTCGGCGTCGATGCGCCAGCGGGTCCAGGTCTGGATCTCGTGCTTCTCGTAGGCCCCCGGCTCGTAGAATGCGCCGGGCGCGAAGGTCGCGGTGTAGGACGCGCCGACCTGCATCGACGGGTCGAGGTCGAGGCCCGCGCCGAGTTCGATGCGGGTCTCCGCCGGGGCGAGGCGGCGATGGGTCCAGGCGAGCCCGAGGTCGGCGAAGGCCGGAAGCCCGAACAGCTCGAACGAGGTTCCGGCGTCGAGCCGCAGGCCGCCGCCGAGGCCGTCGCCCGCGAACGCCGGATCGGCGATCAGCGACTCGTGGCCCTGATAGCGCAGCGTCGCCTCGGCCGAGAAGCGCCAGCCCGGCAGATCGTCGAGGACGAGCGAATAGCGAAGCCCGCCGCCCGCCCGCCAGACCGATTGCGCGGTCGCACGGTCGAGATCGCTGTCGAAGGCGAAGACCGCCGTCCAGCCGCCGCCCAGTCCCGCCTCGCCATAGCCATCGAACAGCAGCCGTCCCTCGCCCGCCGCACCGGCGGCATAGCCGGTCTGGTTGAGCGAGAAGCCGTGATCCTCGGGCTGCGGCCAAGCTCCGGCGAGCGCCGCCGGGGCGAGCGGCGCGGCCAGCGCGGCGGCGAGCCAGCGCGCCTTCATGGCGGCCCTCCGCGCCGGTCGCGGGCGAGGCCGTGCGCGGTCTTCTCCCAGCGATGGGGCTGGACGGCGAAGACCTGGAGCGCGCGATAGCTCGCCGCCGATACCAGCGCCCAATAGACGGGGCTGGTCAGCGCCAGCGGCGAAAGCTCCCACCAGCCGCGCTTCAGCGGCCCCAGCGCCGTCAGAACCATGGCGAGGGCGTTGCCGAAGACGAGGCTCGTCCAGGCGAGCGGCGCGACGGCCGGTCCGAAGGCCCACTCCATCGCGCCCGATCCGGTCAGCAGCGTGTAGCTCGCCAAGGCCCAGAACAGCGGGTTGACCAGCGAGAAAACGATGGAGCCGCCGACGAACACGGCAAGGAAGGCCCAGCCGGCAAGCCCGAGCCCCGGCAGGCCGAGGGTCGAGGGCGCGCGGGCGTGGACCAGAAAGGTCTGGAGATAGCCGCGCGACCAGCGCGTGCGCTGCGGCAGCCAGGCGTCGAGACCGAGCGGCGCTTCCTCGAAGGTGGTCGAGGCGAGCGTGCGCACGCCATGGCCGAGACGCCAGAGGCGAAGGCCGAGATCGGCGTCCTCGGTCACGTTCCAGGGGTCCCAGCCGCCCGCGGCGCGCAGGGCGTCGGTGCGGAAATGGTTGGAACTGCCGCCGAGCGGCACAGGCAGGCCGAGCCGTTCGAAGCCGGTCAGCATGCCGTCGAACCACTGGCAGTAGTCGAGCGCGAACATCGCGGTCAGCCAGTTCTCGCGGCGATTGTCGGGCACCAGGCTCGCCTGAAGGCAGACCGTCGCCGGACCGTGATGGGCGAAGGCCGCCGCCGCGGCGCGGAGCTGGCCGGGATCGGGCGCGTCCTCGGCGTCATAGACGACGACGTGCTCGCCGCGCGCCTGGGCGAGCGCATATTGGCAGGCGCGCGGCTTGGTGCGCGGCGCGCCCGGCAGAACGACGACGACCCGCATCCAGTCCGGCAGCACGATCGCGGCGAAGGCCCGCTGCGTCGCCTCGTCGTCGTGCTCGACGGCGAGGATCGCCTCCAGCCGGTCGCGCGGATAGTCGAGCGCCTGAAGCGCCGCGATCAGATGATCGGCCATGTTCGCTTCGCCATAGAGCGGCACGATGATCGAGTAACTGGGCAGGTCGCCGTCCGCGACCGGCTTCGGCGTCGCGTGCGGCCACAGCCCGACCGCGAAGGCCAGCGCGCGCAAGGCGGTGTGCAGCACGCTGAGGACGACGAGCGCGGCGACCGTGGCTTCAATCGCCGTGCGGGGCGCAAGGATCAGCGCGGCGGCGAGCGCGAGCGCGAGCGCGGCAAGGACCAGACCCTGGCCGGGCGTCACCCGCCGCCGCGCCCAGTTCTCCCGGGCGAGCGCCGATGGTTGCCGGCGAGCGGACGGCGCCGCCGTCCGCCAGTTCGAAAGAAACATGCCCCGCCCCGCATGCGGCGCCGTTTCTGCGCCGGTCGCCGCAGCCAAGGATTAGGGCGCGTTCCCCCGCGTCGGACAATTGTCCGACGCGCGGCAATGCGACCCACGCGCCCGGGTGGCGGGACGCGCCTTCCTCAATTGGAAGGCGGTAGAATGCCCTGGAGCATGGTCACGGGATCGGCCTTCGGCAGCACGCTGAGCGCCGGGCTGGCGTCGGCGCGGTCGAAGCCGGCGAGGATCGACTGGAAGCGCATCTCCACGAAGGCCCGCATCTCGCGGTGGGTGAAGATGTGCATCTCGTTGCCCTTGATGCCTTCCACGACGCGCGCGCCGACGATGTCGGGGTCGATGCCGCCGAGCACGTTCGCCGCCGCCTGCTCGCGGGTCTCGCCGACCCCGGCGTCGGTCTCGTTGGGGCCGCCGTATTTCTGCTGCTTGTTGCGCCAGCTTTCGTGGATGAGCGTGCGCACGAAGCCGGGGCAGAGCACCGAGACGCCGATCCCCATGGGGGCGAGCTGCGCCGCCCAGCCCTCGCTCATCGCGACGACCGCGAACTTGGTCGCGCAATAGGGCTCCATGTTGGGCGGGCTGATCATCCCGGCCATCGAGGCGGTGTTGACGAAATGCCCGCCCTCGCCGTGGCTCCTGATCAGCGGCGTGAAGGTCTCGGTGCCGTAGACGACGCCCTTCAGGTTGACGTCGATGATCCAGTCCCAGTCGCGGTCGCGCACGGTGCCGATCGGACCGCCGACCGCGACGCCGGCATTGTTGCAGACGACATGGACCTTGCCGAAATCGGCGATGGTCTGGAGCGCCCCGCTCTTCACCGAGGCGCGGTCGGTCACGTCGCAGACGACGGTGGAGCACACCACCTGGCGGGCTTCCAGATCCGCCTTCGCGCTCGCCAGCGTCTTTTCGTCGATGTCGGCGAGCATGACCTTCATGCCCTCCTTGCCGAAGGCCCGCGCCATCGACAGGCCGAGGCCCGACGCGCCGCCCGTGATGAAGGCGACCTTGTTCTTCAGATCGAGTGCCATATCCGTCCTGCGTTTCCGTTTTTTCGTTGAGGTGATCGTGTGGCGCGGCGCGCGCGCCCGCTAGGTGAGCGCCTTGAGGATCAGGCGCGTCAGCAGATCGATGGTCGCCTCGGGCGGCTTGCCGTGGCGATGGGCGTAGGCGGCGCCCTCGTGGATGATGCCGACGATGGCCGCGCCGACGAGGCCGGCGTCGGCCGCGTCCAGCGCCTGCCCGCCTTCGTCGGCGGGCTTGCGCAGCAGCGCCGCCCAGTGCGAGGCCCAGCGATCGACCAGCGTGTCGGTGCGGGCGTCCCCGGCGGCGATGACGGCGGCGTCGGCCATCGCGGCGACGAGCACGCCGGGCTGGGCGTGCGAATACTCGAAGATCGCCTCCAGCGAACCGCGCACCGCGCCCTCGACGTCCTCGGCCTCTTTCAGGCGGGGCTGGGTGTAGGCTTCCAGCTCCGCCTGCGCCTCCTCGCTGAAGGCGAGGAAGCAGGCCCGCTTGTCGGCGAAATGCAGATAGAACGTGCCATGACCGAGCCCGGCCTCGCGGGAAATGTCCTGCGGGCGGGTCGCGTGATAGCCGCGTTCGACGAAGAGCTTGCGGGCCGCCGCCAGCAGGCGGGCGCGCGAGTCCTGGGAGCGGCGGGCGCGGGGTGCGCCGTCCGCCTGGATGAGGGGTACGACAGTCATTGCTGACAGACTGTCAGGGCGGCGGCCGGAGTCAATCCAGTCCGGCGGGCCCGGCCGGGTTCAATCGACGCAGAGACCGGGCTGGACGATGCCGCCGACGAGGTCGGAATGGCAGCCGAACGGCATGTTGGTCGGCTGGCAGCGGCCGGTGCCCTTCTGCCCCGCCTCTTCGAAGGGCGAGACGCCCTCGGCCCAGCACTGGCCGGCGCACTGGTCGTTGTCGGTGCAGACCTTGCCGGCGTCGGGATAGGGGATCTCGCAGGCCTCCGCCTGCAGCAAGCCGACCGGGTGCCAGTCGCCACCCGCCGCCTTGCAGCTCGCCGCGTCCGTGGGCTCGGCCATCGCCGGTCCCGCCGTCTCCACCGGTGGCGGCGGCGAGGCGCAGGCCGTCAGCGCCGCCAGCGCCCCGGCCAGAATGAACCCCAAGCGCATGATCCGCCTCCCCGCTAGGCCGCCGACTGGAGCGCCTCCCACACCCGCAGGGGCGTGGCCGGCATGTCGATATGGTCGATCCCGCGCACCTTCACCGCGTCGGCGACCGCGTTCATCACGGCGGCCAGCGCGCCGACCGTGCCGGCCTCGCCGCAGCCCTTGACGCCCAGCGGGTTGGAGGGGCTGGGCGCGTCCTCGCAGAAGGTCAGGTCGAAATTGGGCACGTCGTCGGCGCGCGGCATGCCGTAGTCCATGAACGAGCCGGTCAGAAGCTGCCCGCTCTCGGCGTCATAGACGCAGTTCTCGATCAGCGCCTGGCCGATGCCCTGGACGATGCCGCCATGCACCTGTCCGGCGACGATCATCGGATTGATGACGCGGCCGAAATCGTCGACCACGGTGTAGCGCTCGATCCGCGTGACGCCGGTTTCGGGGTCGATCTCCACCTCGCACAGATGCGCGCCATTGGGAAAGGTCGAGTTGGTCGACTGATAGGTCGAGGTGGCGTCGATGCCGTCCTCCAGCCCTTCGATGGGCTGGCGCTTCGCCGCCTGGGCGACTTCGCCGATGGAAACCGTGCGGTCGGTGCCGGCGATGGCGAACTGGCCGCCCTTGCCTTCGACCACGGCGAACTCGATGTCGGCGGGCGCGGCCTCCAGCACATGGCTGGCGGCGAGCTTGCCCTTGGCGATCACCTCGTCGGAGGCCGACAGGATCGCCCCGCCCGACATGTGCAGCGAGCGCGAGCCGCCGGTGCCGCCGCCGTCGATGTCGCGGAAGCTGTCGCCCTGGCGGACGGTGACGGATTCGAACGGCACGCCCAGCCGTTCGGCGACGATCTGCGCGAAGCTCGTCTCGTGCCCCTGCCCGTTCGACTGCGTGCCGAGATAGACATCGACGCCGCCATTGTCGTTGAAGCGGATGACCGCCGGTTCCTTGCCGCCGCCCGCCGTGATCTCGACGTAATAGGCGACGCCGAAGCCGCGCAGCTTGCCCTTGGCCGCCGCCGCCGCGCGCCGCGCCTCGAAACTCGCGTAGTCGGCCTTCTCCAGCGCCAGTTCGAGATTGCGGTGGAAGAGACCGGAATCGAACGCGATCCCGGCCCAGTTGCTCCGCGGCAGATCGCCGGGCTCCAGCAGATTGCGCCGCCGGATCTCGACCGGATCGAGCCCGGCCGCCGCCGCGCAGCGGTCCATCAGCCGCTCCATCAGATAGGCGGCTTCCGGCCGCCCGGCCCCGCGATAGGCGTCGATAGGCCCAGTGTTCGTGTACCAGCACTTGATGTTGGCGAAGAGCGCGGGGACCCGGTAGACGCCGCCGAAGATCCGCCCGCCCGCCAGCGTCGGGATGAAGACCGCGAACTGCGAGAGATAGCCGCCCATATTGCCCGAGCCGGTGATGCGCACCGCCAGCAACCTGCCGTCGGCGTCGAGCGCGGCTTCGGCGCGGGTGCGCATGTCGCGGCCGTCGGCGTCCGCCTGGAAGCCCTCGCTGCGCTCGCCGGTCCACTTGACCGGACGCCCGGTCGCCTTCGCCGCCAGCAGCACCAGCAATTGCTCGGGATAGATGAAGTTCTTCATCCCGAAGCCGCCGCCGACATCCTCGGTGATGACGTGGACCTTTTCCTTGGGGTGCTTGAGGAACAGCGCGACGCGGTCGCGCGCCCCGGCGACGCCCTGGGTCGAGGTCCGCAGCGTGTAAAGGTCTTGCGCGGGGTCGTAGGCGCCGTTGGCGGCGCGCGGCTCCATCGCGTTGCAGACGATGCGGTTCTGCACCAGGTCGATCGAGGCGGTATGCGCCGCCGCCGCGAAGGCCGCATCGACCGCCGCCTCGTCGCCGCCCGCCCAGTCGAGGCAGAGATTGTCGGGCGCGCAGTCCCAGATCGTGATGCCCGCGCCCTGCTCGACCGCCTCCAGCGTGCCGACCGCATCCAGCGGATCGTAATCGACGACGACGAGATCGCCCGCGTCCTTCGCTTGGGCATAGGTCTCGGCGACGATCATCGCCACCGCCTCGCCGACGAAGCGCACCTTGCCGTGCGCGAGGAAGGGCTGCTCCGAGCCCCTGAACGGTTCGCCGTCGCGGCCCTTGAGCGGCGCGAGGCAGGTCAGCCGTCCCGCCCCCATCGCCTCGATGTCCTCGAAGGTGAAGGCGGCGAGCACGCCGGGGGCCTCGCGCGCCGCCGACACGTCGACCGTTCCCAGCCGCGCATGGGCGTAGGGGCTGCGCACCAGAAAGGCATAGGCCTGACCGGGCAGTTCGACATCGTCGGTATAGCTGCCGTGGCCGGTGACCAGACGGAGGTCCTCGGTGCGGCGAACGGACTGGCCCATGCCGAATTTCATGGCGATACCCTTTGGGTCGAAGCGGTGCGGAGCATCTTCAATGTAGGAGGCGGGGCCGGGCGCGCAAGCCGCGCCTCGGGGCGGCGTCAATCGGCCCCACCCGTGCGGACCCGCGCCACCGCCTCGCGCCAGCGGGCATAGCGAGCGTCGCGCGCCGCCGCGCGCAGCTTCGGCTCGAAGCGGCGGTCGAGCCGCCAGGCCGCCGCGATGTCGTCGGCCGAGGCGAAGACCCCGGCCCCCAGCCCCGCCAGGAAGGCCGCGCCCAGCGCCGTCGTCTCGCTCACCACCGGGCGGTCGATAGTGCGGCCGGTCAGATCGGCGAGGTTCTGGCAGAACCAGTCGTTGACCACCATGCCGCCGTCGATGCGCAGCGCATGGGGTGCGGGCTCGCCCGCCAGCGCCAGATCGGCGGCCATCGCCTCCAGCAGGTCGCGGGTCTGGAAGCTGACGGATTCGAGGCCCGCGCGGGCGATCTCGGCGACGCCGTCATTGCGCGTGAGGCCGAGGATCGCGCCGCGCGCGTCGGGGTCCCAATAGGGCGCGCCGAGGCCGGTGAAGGCCGGAACCAGCATGACGTTGCTCGCCGGATCGGCGGCGGCGGCCAGATCGCTGGAGCGCGCCGCGTCGTCGAACAGCCGCAGCTTGTCGCGCAGCCACTGGATCGTCGCCCCGGCCATGAAGATCGAGCCTTCGAGCGCGAAGGCGGGCTTGCCGCCGATCCGGCTGGCGACGGTGGTGAGCAGGCGGTTCTGCGAGGCGACGATGCGCCCGCCGGTATGGGCGAGCGCGAAGCAGCCGGTGCCGTAGGTCGCCTTCATCAGCCCCGGCCCGAGGCAGGCCTGTCCCACCGCCGCCGCCTGCTGGTCGCCCGCGACGGCGGCGATCGGGAAGGCAGCGCCCGCAAGACCCGGCAGCGCGGCGCCGAACGAGCCGGCGGTGTCGCGCACCTCGGGCAGGATGGCGCGGGGGACGCCGAACCAGCCGAGCAGGTCGCCGTCCCAGTCCTGGGCGGCGATGTCGAAAAGCGCGGTGCGCGAGGCATTGCTGGCGTCGGTCGCATGGACCGCGCCGCCGGTCAGGTTCCAGACCAGCCAGGAATCGACGGTCCCGAAGGCGATCTCGCCGTCCTCGGCCCGGCGGCGGGCGTCCGGCACATGGTCGAGCAGCCAGGCGATCTTGGTCGCCGAGAAATAGGGGTCGAGCAGCAGGCCGGTGCGGCGCTGGACCTCGCCTTCCAGCCCCCGCGCCTTCAGCGCCGCGCAGGCCTCGGCGGTGCGGCGGTCCTGCCAGACGATGGCGTTGGCGAGCGGCCGTCCGGTGCGGCGGTCCCACAGAACCGTGGTTTCGCGCTGGTTGGTGATGCCGATGGCGGCGACCGAGGCCGGGCCGACCTTGTCGGCCACCGCCTTCACGACAGCGTGTGCGGCGGCCCAGATTTCGGTCGCGTCATGCTCGACCCAGCCATCGGCCGGATAGTGCTGGCGCAGCGCTATCTGGTGCTGCGCGTGGGCTTTTCCGGCGCGATCGAAGGCGACCGCGCGGGTGCTGGTGGTCCCCTGATCCAGCGCGATCACGAGCGGTCCGGACGTTCGATCCGACATTTATGTTGACGCCCCCGGCACGATTTAACCGGGATTTAAGGCCGAATGCGGCACATTTCCAACCGCAGTTAGGGTAAGCGACGTGTCGGCGGGCGGAATTGATCCCGAGATCAGCAGACTGGTATCGTTGGCCCATTCGGGTTCCGCGGACAGCCGGTCGCAACTCTACCTCTCCATCGCCACGCTGATGGAAACCCGTTCGGGGGGCTTCAGCACCTCTGAACGCGACCTCCTCAACGCCATCATGCGCCAGCTCACGCGCCAGGTGGAAATGGAGGTCCGCCACGCGCTCGCCGAACGCATCGCCGAAATCGACGACGCCCCGCACGATCTGATCCTGCTGCTCGCCAACGACCGCATCGAGGTCGCGCAGTCGGTGCTCGAACGCTCCACGCTGCTCAGCGAGGACGAGCTGATCGACGTCGTGAACGCGGCCTCGCATCTGCACCAGAAAGTCATCGCCGAGCGGCCGGACGTGACGCCGCGCCTCGCCGCCTCGCTGGCCGAAAGTTCGGCCCCCGAGGTGCTGCTCGCCCTGGTGCGCAACCAGCGCGCCCGGATCGCCGACGAGACGATGGAGCGCCTCGCCGAGCGGTCGCGCGAGCATGTGGAATTGCAGGAGGGCGTGCTCGCCCGCCCCGAACTCCAGCCCGATCTCGCCGAGCGCATGTGCGGCTTCGTCTCCGAGGCGCTGCACGGCTTCATCACCAAGCGCTTCCAGATCGACCCCGCCGCGATCCGCAAGGACATCGCGATGGCGACCGCCGAGGCCCATGCGCGCCTCACCCATGCCAGCGGCCCCGAGCGCCTCGTCTCCAAGCTGCACGCCGCCGGGCAGCTCAAGCCCGGCTTCGCCGTCAAGGCGTTGTCGCAGGGCCAGCTCGACGTCTTCGAGCACGCCGCCGCCAAGCTGATCGGCGTGCCGGTGGAGGCGATCATGCGTCTTCTGAAGACCGGCGAGGCGACCGCCCTCGCCCTCGTCTGCCAGGCCATCGGCATCGACAAATCGGTCTTCGCCACGCTGTTCTCGCAGGCCGAAACGCTGCGCGGCCGCTCGGGCATCCTCAGCCAGCAGGACCGCCAGAAGGCCGACGGGGTGTTCACCTCGATCTCCCGCGAAGACGCCCGCCAGACCATCGTCCGCCGGGCCGCCTGAGCGCCTTCCGGGGCCTCCCCGCTCTGCTATAAGGGGCCATGATCGACCCGTTCGGCCGCGACATCACCTATCTGCGCGTCAGCGTGACCGATCGCTGCGATTTCCGCTGCACCTATTGCATGGCGGAAGACACGACCTTCCTGCCCAAGGCCGACCTGCTGACGCTGGAGGAGCTGGACCGGCTCTGTTCGGTCTTCATCGCCAAGGGCGTGCGCAAGCTGCGCCTGACCGGCGGCGAACCGCTGGTCCGCAAGAACGTGATGTGGCTGATCGAGCGTCTGGGCCGTCACCTGAAGACCGGCGCGCTCGATGAACTGACGATGACCACCAATGGCAGCCAGCTCGCCCGCCATGCCGGGGCGCTGGCGGCGGCCGGCGTCAGGCGGATCAACGTCTCGCTCGACACGCTGGACGAGGCGCTTTTCGCCCGCATCACCCGCTGGGGCCGCCTACAGCAGGTGCTGGATGGCATAGAGGCGGCGCTCGCCGCCGGCCTCAAGGTCAAGATCAACACCGTCGCCCTGCGCGACGCCAACGCCCCCGAACTCCCCCACCTGATCGAATGGGCGCACGGGCGAGGCATGGGTCTGACGCTCATCGAGACGATGCCGGTGGGCGACGTTCCGGGGCGCGTCGAAAGCTATCTGCCGCTCGACGAAGTGCGCGCCGGTCTTGAGCGGCGTTGGACGCTGACCGATCTGCCCGACCGCACGGCCGGTCCGGCGCGCTATGTCCATGTCGCCGAGACCGGCGGGCGGCTCGGCTTCATCACGCCGATGACCCATAATTTCTGCGAAAGCTGCAACCGGGTGCGGCTGACCTGCACCGGCACGCTCTATATGTGCCTCGGGCGCGACGACGAGGCCGATCTGCGCCGGCCGCTGCGCGCCTCGCCGGACGACGCGCTGCTGTCGGACGCCATCGACCGGGCGATCGGGCGCAAGCCGAAAGGACATGACTTCGTGATCGACCGCCGCCGCGCCCCCGCCGTGAGCCGCCCGATGTCGCTGACGGGCGGCTGAACGATGACCCGCATCGCCTTCGCCGCCAGCCCGTCGCCGGACGCCCAGGCGGCCCTCGCCACGCTGCGCAGCCTCTATGGCGACACGCCGGACAACGAGGCCGACGTCATCGTCGCGCTGGGCGGCGACGGCTTCATGCTGGAGACCATGCACCGCCATATCGGCACGCGGCGGCCGATCTACGGCATGAATCTGGGATCGGTCGGCTTCCTGATGAACGAGTATCGTCCCGAAGGCCTCGCCGAGCGGCTGGAGACCGCCGAGCGGGCGGTGATCCATCCCTTGCGGATGCGGGCGACCTCGGCCGACGGGGCGCGCCACAGCGCCATCGCCATCAACGAGGTCTCGCTGCTGCGCCAGACGCGGCAGGCGGCGAAGATCCGCATCTGGATCGACGGTCAGGCGCGCATGGACGAACTGATCTGCGACGGCGTGCTGGTCTCCACCCCTGCGGGGAGCACCGCCTATAATCTCTCCGCCCACGGACCGATCCTGCCGATCGATTCCGCGCTTCTGGCGCTGACCCCGATCAGCGCCTTCCGGCCGCGCCGCTGGCGCGGCGCGCTGCTGCCGCACAAGGCGCAGGTCCGCTTCGAGGTACTGGAATCGGCCAAGCGCCCGGTCAGCGCGGTCGCCGACCATGTCGAGGTGCGCGACGTCGTGCAGGTCGATATCGCCGAGGACCGCTCGATCGCCCTGACGATGATGTTCGATCTGGGACGCAATCTGAACGAGCGCATCCTGACCGAGCAGTTCCTCGACTGAGGCGCCGACCGCGCCCTATCTGACGTTCGACAGCGGCTCCTGCGGATCGCCGTAGCCGGCGTCCGGCTGGATGCGCAGCACCGCCCCGCCCTCGCGCGGCTCCACCCAGGGCGTCACCGTGACGATGGGCGACGACGCGGCGGCGGCGAGCGCCTCGGCGACGGTCGCCGAGCGGCCGAGCTTCAGCAGGTTCATCCGCGTCGGGAAGATGACGGTCCAGCGGTCCGGCTCGGCGATCGCGCCCTCGGGCGTCACCCATTCGGAATCGACGCTTTCGTGTCCGTCATGGACGCCGAGCTGGCCCTCGGGCGTCGCGGCGATGAAGAACCAGGTGTCGAACCGCTTGGGCATCATGTCGGGCGTCACCCAGCGCGCGAAACGCACCAGCCGGTCGAGCGCGAGGCGCAGCCCGTGATCGGCGAGGAACTGCGCGAGCGGCAGCTTCTCGGCGTTGAGCGCGTCGCGGTGGACGCCTAGCGATTCCGCATCCGCGGCGCTCAGCAGATCGGACGCCCCGGCCTTGCGGGCGAGCAGGATGCCGCTTTCCTCGAACGCCTCGCGGATCGCGCAGGCGGCCAAAGCCAGTTCGGAATTATCGAAACCGTCCGCGCCGTCGCAATAGGCCCGCAGCGCCGGATCGCTGTCGCCGGGGGCGAGCTTGCCGCCCGGAAAGACCAGCGCCCCCGAGGCGAAGTCGATCTGGTGATGGCGCTTCACCATGAAGACCTCCAGCCCCGCCGCGCCGTCGCGCACGAGCAGAATTGTGGCGGCGGGAACGATGCGCGCCGGGGGGCGTGCGGTCTGGTCGGTCGATGTCATGGAGATAACTTTCCGAAAATTAGGTGTTCTTTTTGTCCGGAGCCTTGGTGCCATCCTAACGGGCGGCCGCCACGATCGCATCACCACGCATAGCCCAACGGAGCGGCCGCCGCCATGTTCGCCAAATCCATGACGTTGACCAAGACCGACATCGACCGGGCGTTCGCGGAACGCGAGTTTTCCATCGTCCTGCAGCCGCAGATCGACATCGCGACCGGCGCCGTCGCGGCGGCCGAAGCCTTCGTCCGCTGGGACCACCCCCGGCTCGGCACCATGACGCCGCAGCTCTTCCTGCCGGCCATCGACGCCTATGCCGAAAGCCCCCGCCTGCTCGACGCCGTGGCGCGGCTGGCGCTGGAGGCGGCGCGGGCGCTGAGGGTTTCGGGCTATGACTGGCGGGTCTCGATCAATCTCGGCGCGGCCGACCTGAAGACCGGGGTCGCCCCCGACGTCATCGCCGCCGCCCTGCAGGGATCGGATGCCGGGGCCGCCGACCTCATCGTCGAAGCGCCGGAGTCGGCGCTGATCGACGCCGGCCGCGACGTGCACCAGGCGCTGGAGCGGCTGAAGGCCATGGGTTGCCATGTGGCGCTCGACAGCGGCGCGGGCCTTCCGGTCGAAGCCGCCGAGGCATGGCCGGAACTCTTCTCCGAGATCAAGGTCGGCGGTGCGGCGATCCTCCGCTTCGCCGAAATCGCCCGCAAGGTGGACGGCGGACGCATCGCCCGCCGCCTCGCCTTCGCCCAGCGCAACGGCATGCACTCGGTCGCCGTGGGCGTCGAGAAGGAGCGCACGCTTCAGGCCCTCGTCCGGCTCGGCTTCGACGCCGTCCAGGGCTCGATGGTGCTGAAGCCGCTGCCGCTCGCCGAACTGCTCGCCTGGGACGGCGCCTGGCGCGGCGAGGAGGCCGATCCGGCCGCCGCCACGCCCCTGCCCCGTCCGCGTCCGCGGCTGGTCAAGCTCGTGCCGCCGTCCGCCGAGCCGCCGCCGGTGCGCGAGGCCGCCGTCGCGCCGCCCCCGCCGCCGCCCAAGCTTGTCGAGCAGCTGCGCCCGGCCACCAGCGGTTTCGACTTCGGCGACATCGAGGACGACGAGGCGCTGGACGTCGATTTCGACGACGATACGCACGAGGCGGCGCACGTCGCATCCGACGAAGGCCCGGTCGATCTCGATCCGTCCGACGACATGGCCCTCGACGGCGAGGAGCTGAATGCGCTGGAGACCTCGGCCCCGCTGCATGCCGGCATGATCGAGCGTCCCAAGCTGCAACGCGCCGCCCAGCGCGTGCCGGTGTCAGGCTTCGTGGAGGCCGACGAACCGGCCGAGCCCGAAGCCGAGGACTCCGGCTATCCGCTGATCGACCGGCCGCTGGCGCTGCGCATCAAGGCGCCGCCGCCGCAGACGGGCATGTTCAGCCGCCTTGGCCGCCTGCTAGGGCGCTGAGGGCCGCGCGACCGCGATGCGCCAGGCGGCGAAGGCCGCCAGCGCGCCCGTCACGACCGCGAGCAGAATGAAGAACCCCGCCGCGCCCGCCGCCGCCATCGCGGCCGAGGCGGCGAACGGGCCGCCGACCGATCCCAGCCCGAACAGCAGGATCATCGCGCCGCTGGCCGGCACGCGTTCGGCCGCGCCGATGCGGTCGTTCACATGCGAGACGGCGACCGAGTAGAAGGGGAACGTCAGGCCGCCGAAGGCCATGATGAGGGCGATCGCCGCGCCCTGCGACAGGCCGCCGAAGGCCGCGCCCGCCGCCCCGGCCAGCGCCGCCAGCCCGGCCATCCCGGTCAGCACCTTGCGGCGGTCGCGCATGTCCGACAGCCAGCCGAGCGGCCATTGCAGGAGCACCCCGCCCAGCACCGAGGCCGAGACGAACAGCGCGACGCCTTCCGCGTCGAAGCCGGTGCGCTGGGCATAGATCGGGGCCATCGACATCACCACCGCCCAGACGAAGCCGGAGACCGCCGCCCCGGCGACGCCGACCGGCGAGGCGCGCAGCAGCACGCCGAACGAGGCCTTCACGAAGGGCAGCCGGGCCGGGCGCGGCGCGTCGCCGAGCACGACCGGCGCGATCGCCAGCAGCGAGATGCCGGTCACCAGCGCGATCGCCAGCGCCATATCGTGCGCGACCAGCGGCACCAGGAACTGCGCGGCCATCAGGCCCGCGAGCTGAACCTGGATATAGACGGCGAAGACCCGGCCGCGCATCTCGTTGGGAACGCGGTCGTTCAGCCAGCTTTCGATGACGATGTAGATCCCGGCGAGGCCGAAGCCGATGGCCACGCGGGCGATCGCCCAGGTGAGGGCGTCCTCCGCAATGAGGAAGAGCAGCGGCCCGGCGGCGGTCAGCAGGGTCAGCGCGACATAGGCCGGCACATGCGAATAGCGGCCGATGACCCTGGGCGACAGCAGCGACGAGGCGACCTGCCCGGCATAGAGGCCGCTCATCACCAGCGCGATGGGAAGCGCCCCGAACCCGGCCGCGTCGATGCGCAGGCCCACGGCGGTCGATTGCACGCCGTTGGCGATCTGGATGGCGAGAACGCCGAGCAGAAGCGGCCACCACTGGCGCAGGGCGGAGATCATGCGCGCCCTCAGGCGTGCTGGTCGGAGCGGCGGCGCAGTTCGGCGTCGGACTGGAACATCGCCGCGCGCACCGTTTCGGGCAGCGGGTCGAGCGAGGCGAGAAGCTGGGCGACGAAGGGCGTCACCGCATTGGGCGTCGCGGCGGCGATGTAGATGTCGCGGTCGCTGGAATAGTCGGTGTCATCCCCGTCCATGTAGGGCCGGCCGCCGCCCGCCTGCGCGTAGCCGCCGGTGACCACATCGTCCATCGTGTCGGTGGTCGGCCGCATCCGGGCGACCATCACGCCGGCCGAGGCGGGCGGGCCGTCCGGGATCTCCAGATTGTCGTGCTTGGCGCTGAGCACCGCCAGCACCTCGGACGGCGAGCGCGCGACGCCGCCCTTGGTGTAGAAGATCGAGCGGTTGGCGCGGGCGGCGTCCGGGAACAGGGCCGCCGCGCTCGCCTCGCCGCGCTGGGAGGCCTGGATCAGCTCCGACGCGCCGCCGGCGCCCAGGAAATGCGCCGCATACAGTTCGCCCCCGTTCGGCTCGCGGCCCAGCACGCCGCGCAGCACCTGCTTGCTGTCCTCGGTGAACTCGCCCGCCATGACGGCCGAGATTTCCGGGTCGTAGCGCAGGGCAAGAATCTCCCGGCGCAATTGCCGGTCGGCAACAACGTACCGGCCGCTGCGGGTCTGGCTGATCTGGTCGGCGAGCGCGCCCAGGCCATGTTCCTCGCCGTGGCGCTTGACCATGCCGAGCCAGGTCTGGTCGATGAACTGGAAGAGGCCCGCAGCCGAGGAGGTGCGCGCCTTGGCGTTGGGATCCATGGAGGATTCCCGCGCCGCGGTGCGCATCAGGTAGTCGAAATCGGCGCCCGTCGAGGCGCTGGCGCGCTCGATGGCGAACGCGACGCTCGACGCCCCTGCTCCCGTCTTTTCGATCATCGATAGACCCCCATCGCCATCGGCAATGCAGGCGGCGTGCCAGATATGGTTAATCGGGTGCGCCCAGCGCCTGGGCGATCTTCAGCC
The DNA here is from genome assembly GCA_046348585.1 of Alphaproteobacteria bacterium. Classification (GTDB taxonomy): domain Bacteria; phylum Pseudomonadota; class Alphaproteobacteria; order Micropepsales; family Micropepsaceae; genus JADZAI01. The sequence continues at coordinate 34,109 of JAXMDZ010000014.1, read as the reverse complement.
GCATCCCGTCGCGGAACCGGGACACGTAGGGGGTGCGCTGCCCGAACCCCCAGACCGGCCCCGGCCAGGCCGGATCGCTCTCCGACCGGGCGACGACATGGAGGTGGAACTGGCGGACGATATTGCCGAGCGCCCCGATATTGATCTTGGTGCAGCCGGTCAGGCTCTTGAGCGTCCGCCCGGCGATCGCCCCCTCGCGCATCACCGCCGCGAGGTCGGCCGGCTCCAGGTCGAACGGCTCGACGATGCCCGGCAGGCGCGGCACCAGGATCAGCCAGGGAAAGCGCGAATCGTCCATCAGCAGCACGTCGCAGCGCGGCATGGCGCAGACGAAGACCGTGTCGCGGGCGAGCGTCGGATCGAGCGTGAAGCCGTCCATCGCGGTCAGTAGGATTTCGGCAGGCCGAGGGCCTTTTCCGCGATGAAGGACAGGATCATCTCGCGGCTGACCGGGGCGATGCGGGGGATCATCGCCTCGCGCATATAGCGCTCGACGTCGTATTCCTGCGCGTAGCCCATGCCGCCATGGACCAGCACCGCCGTCTCGCACGCCTCGAAGGCTGCTTCGGCGGCGAGATATTTCGCGGCGTTCGCTTCGAGGCCGCACGGCTCGCCCGCATCGTAGAGCGCGGCCGCCTTGAAGACCATCAGATCGGCCGCCTCCAGCGCCGCCCAGGCCTTCGCCAGCGGGTGCTGGATGGCCTGGTTCTGGCCGATGGGGCGGCCGAAGACGACGCGCTCGCCGGCATAGGCGGCGGCCTTCGCCAGCGCCGCGCGGCCCAGCCCCACCGACTCGGCGGCGATCAGGATGCGCTCGGGGTTCAGCCCGTGCAGCAGGCACTTGAAGCCCTCGCCCTCGGCCCCGATGCGTTCGTCCTCGTGCACGCGGAGGCCGTCGATGAACAGCATGTTCGAATCGACCGCGGCGCGGCCCATCTTGTGGATCTCGCGGATCTCTACCCGCTCGCGGTCGAGCGGCGCATAGAACAGCGTCAGCCCGGCCAGCGGCTTCGCCTCGTCATAGGGCGCGGTGCGCGCGACGATGAGGACGCGGGTCGCGCGCTGCGCCGCCGAGGTCCAGATCTTCCGTCCACGGATCAGATAGCCGTCGCCGTCGCGGGTGGCGAAGGTCGTGATGCGCGCCGTCTCCAGCCCGGCGTCCGGCTCGGTGACGGCGAAGCAGGTGCGGTCCTCGCCGGCGATCAGCGGCGGCAGGAAGCGGGCGCGCTGCGCCGCCGTGCCGAAGACTGCGATGGGCAGCGGCGCGAAGATGTTCATATGCACCGCCGACGCGCCGCTGAAGCCCGCGCCCGAGGCGGCGATGGTCTGCATCATCGCCGCCGCCTCGGTCGCCCCGAGGCCCGCGCCGCCCACGTCCTCGGGCATCGCGATGCCGAGATAGCCGGCCTCGGTCAGCGCCTTGACGAAATCCTCCGGGAACGCGCCCGCGCTGTCGGCGGCGCGCCAATAGGCGGCGTCGAAGCGGGCGCAGATGCGCCCCACCCCGTCGCGGATGTCCTTCAGGCGCTGCGGGTCGGGGCTCATGCGGCGATCTCGGTGAAGCGGCCGGCGGCGAAGGGGCGCGCGATCTCCGGCAGGCGGCCCTGCAGGACATGCTGCGCGGCCGCGTCGGCGACCAGCGGGGCGAAGAGGATTCCATTGCGGAACTGCCCGCCCGCCAGCGTCAGCCCGTCCGGGCCGACGCCGCCCAGCAGCGGCAGCCCGTCGTCGGAGGCCGGGCGGAACCCGGCGAAGCGCTCCAGCTCGGCAAGGGAGCCGAGCGCCGGCAGCACGCGGATCGCCGCGTCTCGCAGGGCGTCGATGCGGCCCTGATCGAGGCTCGCGTCGAAGCCGCTCTCGATCTGCGTCGCGCCGATCAGCACGCGGCCATCGGCATGCGGAATGATGTAGCAGTCATCGCTCCAGATCAGCCGCGAGGCGGGCATGGCGCGGGGATCGGCGGCGAACGAGACCATCTCTCCCTTGACCGGCCGGACGCCCGGCCCAGGCAGGTTGGAAACCTTGAGCAGCCCCGCCGACCAGGCCCCGGCGGCGAGGACGACATGATCGAAACCCTGCACGCCCGAAGCGGTCAGCACGCCGCTCACGCGGCCCTGCTGCTCGACGATGCGGTTGACCCGCGTTTCAGCCGCCAGCGTCACGCCCGCGCTGCGGCAGGCGCGCACCAGCGCGAGCGCCAACCAGCGCGGATCGACATGCGCCTCGCCCGCCGCCCAAAGCGCCTCGGTCACCTCGTCGGCGAGGCCGGGCTCCAGCCGCAGCGCGGCGGCGCGGTCGATCCGCTCCACCCCCGGCCCGGCCGTGCCCGCGCGTTCGCGGCCGAACGCGACATGCAGCGCCCCGCGCTCGGTGAAGCCGCACGAGATCGCCGCGACGCGCTCCAGCTCGGCGGCAAAGGCCGGCCAGGCGGCGCGCGCGCCCAGCGCGAACGCCGCCAGCGGCGGCGGCGCGCCGGTCATCTCCAGCCGGGCGCAGAGCATTCCGCCCGAGGCCCAGGTCGCGGCCCCGGACTGCGCCGGAATGGGGGCCGAGTCGAACAGCGTGACCGCACAGCCCGATTGCGCCAGACGCCAGGCCGCGCCCAGTCCCGCAACCCCCGCGCCGATCACCGCGACCGACAGTTTTTCGAAATGTGTCATCGCCGGCCAACATAGCGCGTGTTCGCCGCGATGGGCACTTGCATCGCGCGGACCGGACCCGAACAATGCGCGCCGTGCCGAGACCAGCGATCCCAGCCCTCATCTTATTGGCGTGCCTTGCCGCTCCGGCGAGCGCCGCGCCGATCACGGATGCGCGGGCGTTGCACCAGGCCTGCCATGCCCTCGCCGCGCTGACGGCGGGCGGCGGCAAGGTGCCGCTCGACGATCCCTGCCGGACCTGGCTGGTCGACTACTTCACCGCCTACAAGGAAGCCCACGATGCCCGGCTCGCGGCCATGCTGGAAGGCGGCGCGCCCGATCCCGGCCCGCAGCCCTGCTTCCGCCCGCCGGACTTCGTCTCGTTCGCCGAGATCGCCGCGCTGGTCGCCCGCAAAGGCGACACCGCCCCCGGCCTGCTCGACGGACCGCCCGGAGCGCTCGTGCAGAACGCGATGGCCGACGCCTATCCCTGCGCCGCACCGGCCGATGGCGGGCGCTGAAGGCAGGCCGTCCGGGGCCGGACGCCGCATCGCCGTCTGGATGGTGCATGCCCTCACCGCTTCGGGCGCGGTGCTCGGCTTCCTGGCGCTGGAGGCGGCGATGCGCGCCGATGCGCTCTCGACCTTCCTCTGGCTGGCCATCGCGCTCGTCGTGGACGGAATCGACGGCCCCATCGCCCGCCGCCTCGACGCCGCCGCAACGCTGCCCCGCATCGACGGCGCGGCCCTCGACCTGGTGGTCGACTACCTGACCTATGTCGTCGTTCCGGCGGTCTTCCTGCTGGCCGCCGGGATCTTTCCAGCCGCCGTCGCGCATCCGCTCTGCGGCTTCATTCTGGTCTCGGCGCTCTACACCTTCGCGCGGCGCGACATGAAGACCGAGAGCGCCGACTTCCGGGGCTTCCCAGCCGTCTGGAACCTGGTGGCGGCGGGCTTCGTGGCGACCGGGACGACGCCCTGGGCGGCGGCGGCCATCGCGCTGGCCCTCGGGCTGCTGACTTTCACCTCGGTGCGGACGGTGCACCCCATCCGCGTCGTGCAGCTGCGGCCGCTGACCGCGGCGGCGACGCTGCTCTGGCTGGCGGCCACCGGGGCGCTCATCGCCGCGCCGGACTGGAACCGATTGCCGGTGCTGGCGGCGTGGTGGCTTTCGACCGCCTATGTCTGCGGCCTCTGCGCCTGGCGCAGCCTGCGCCCGCTGGCGGACTGAAGCCCGCCCCGCACCCCGCCCGGCACAACGAAAAGGGGCGCCGAAGCGCCCCTTTCCGCCTGATCTCTCAAATGGTTAGTTGAGGATCTTGAAGGAGTTGAAGATCGCCGCCAGCTCCGGCTTCAGGGCTTCATAGGCCTGCGACTTGCCGGCGCAGAACACCTGATAGCCCTTGCCCGCCTTGAAGGTCATGATCGCCGCGATCTTGGCCGGCACCGGACCGGCCTCGAACGCGAAGTCGCCCGCGGCGATCGCCGTCTGGACCGGCCAGCCGCCGGGGTGGTTCGGGTCGGCGCCGACATGCTCGTACTTCTTGTTGGGCAGGCTGGAGAACAGCACGTTGTCCCAGAACTCCTCGCCCAGCGGCACCGAGAGCATGGCCTTCAGATCGGCCTCGGGGATGCCGGCGATGTCCGGAATGTCGCCGCTGAACGCCGCGCACAGCGCCGTGGCGTCGGGCTTGATGAACAGGTAGTCGACGTCGGCGCTGCTGACGACCTGCCAGCCGGCGGGGTAGCCGAGCGCATAGCCCTTGGCGGTGTTGGCGAGCACCGAGACCGAAATGTCGCCGGTGGGGGCCGCAGGCCCGCCGCCGAGTTTGGGCATGTCCGCCATGGTCACGCCGGCCGTCAGCAGGGCCGCGGCCGCGGCGGTGACAAGAGCGGTCTTCAACTTGCGCATGGTATCTCCCTTTGCACGGTCAGTCGGCGTGCCATCCCTATCGGCGCACCGCAACGCATCACGCGCGACTCTTAAACCGAATTGGCTGAATGGGAACTGTACGGCTGGCCGTCCCCTGCGGCAGAACGCCGCAATTTGCGCCTTAGGCAGCGGCGGTCACAGGCTCGGCGTTCCCGCCTGACAGAACGATGACAATTGCGCCCTCGCCGGCCGGTACCCGGTCCGCCAGCACCGCCGCCAGGGCCGCGGCCCCGCCCGGCTCGGCGACCAGCTTCAGGTGCCGCGCCGCCCAGGCCATCGCCGCTTCCGCCTCAACGTCGGCGACCGCGAAGGCCGCCGCCATGCGGGGTTTGAGGATGCGGAAGGTCCGCTCGCAGACCGAGGGGCTGAGCAGCGCGTCCTGGATCGAGCCGGTCTTGCGCTCGTTGCCGGCGATCCGGCCCTCGGCGAGCGAGCGGCGCAGATCGTCGAACCCTTCCGGCTCCGCGCCATAGAGCCGCGCGCCCGGCGCGGCGGCCTCCAGCGCGAGCGCAAGGCCGCTGGCGAGGCCGCCGCCGCCGACCGGCGTCACCACGGCCTCCAGCCTGTGCCCCAGCGCGGCGATTCCCGCCGCGATCTCCAGCCCGGCCGTCCCCTGCCCGGCGATGACGAAGGGATCGTCGAAGGCCGGAATGAGCACCGCGCCCCGCTCGGCGGCGAGCCGGGCCGCCATCTCCTCGCGGCTGTCGCGCGCCCGGTCGTAGAAATGGACCTCGCCGCCCCAGGCCCGCGTGCCTTCGACCTTCACCCTTGGCGCATCCGACGGCATGACGATGGCCGCCGCGATGCCATGCATGCGGGCTGCCGCCGCTACGCCCTGGGCGTGATTGCCGGACGAGAAGGCGACGACGCCGGGCGCCCGCTCGGCGGGCGTCAGCGCCGCGATCCGGTTCCAGGCTCCGCGGAACTTGAACGAGCCGGTCAGCTGCAGCGACTCGGCCTTCACGAAGACCGGCCGCCCCAGCCGCTCCTCAAGCCCCGGGGCCGGCAGCAGCGGGGTCCGTGTCGCCACGCCCCGCAGGCGGCGGGCTGCGGCCCGGACATCGTCGATCGTGGGCAGGAATTGCGGCGTCATGGCTGGCGTTTCTCCGGGCGCAGGCCTTCAATTGTGACGGCGATGACAGACGCCATCCCGGCTGACAATCACAATCGCGTCAAACAAGGAGCCCACATGCCGCGATTCCCGGAACCGCCCTCGCTGCTGGATACGGCGAGCTTCGAGGCGGAAGCCGCGGCCTTCGCGGCGCTCGGGAATCTGAAGGCGGAAGGCCCGGCGACCACCCGCGACCTGTTGCGGCGGATCGAACGGGCCGCGACGATCGCCGGCGAGCCGGTGCTGCCCTTCAAGCACGCCACGCTCTACGCCGTCATGCACGAACTGGAATTCGACGGCGCCATCGCCATCGCCGACAGCGGCCCCGGCCGGCGGCCGCTCTACGCGCTCGCCTCGCGCGGCCGGGCCCTGCTGTCGGTCGGGCAGGAACGCTGGCGCGCCGCCCATCTCGTCATCCGGGCCGCCGCCGCCCCCACGGAGACCGCCCGGCCATGAAGCCCAGACCGCATTCCGATACGGCCCCGCGTACCGTCGACGACTATCTGCGCCAGCTGCGCGCCGCGCTCGCCGGAGCGCCCCCGGCCCTCATCCAGGACGCGCTGGGCGACGCCGAGGACTATCTGCGCGAGGAAGTCGCGCTCGACGCCTACAAGCCCGAATCCGAGATCATCGCCCGCGTCACCCGCAGCTTCGGCCGGCCCGAGGAAGTCGCCGCCGAATACCGCGCGGTCGAGGCGCGGTTCGAGCGCCGGGCGCATCTGAACCTGCCGCCGCGCCGCGGTTTCTTCTCGATCGCCCTCGATCCGCGCGCCTATGGCGGCCTGCTCTATGCCTTGATCGCCCTGCCCGTCGGCATCTTCTATTTCGTCTGGGTGACGGTCGGCCTGTCGCTGTCGGCGGTTTTTTCGATCCTCGTCGTCGGCGTGCCGTTCACGCTGCTCTTCATCGCCTCGGTGCGGATCTTCGCTTTGCTGGAGGGACGCATCGTCGAGCTGCTGCTGGGACAGCGCATGCCGCGCCGCCTGCCGTCGGAGGAACCGATCAGGGGCCTCTGGCCGCGTGTCCGCGCCATGCTGGTCGACCGGCGCACCTGGTCGACGATGTTCTACATGGTTCTGCAATTCCCGCTCGGCATCGCCTATTTCGTGATCGCGGTCGTCGGGCTCGCGCTCTCGCTGGCGCTGGTGGCCGCGCCGGTCGCCGAGACAATCACCGGGCGCGACCATGTGCGCTTCGGCGACGCCGGCCTCGACGCCTTCTCGCACACGCCGCTCGGCGTCGTGCTGATGATGATCACCGGCTTCCTGCTATTCTTCGTCGTGCTGCATCTGCTCCGTCTGCTGACGAAGCTGCACGCCCACTACGCCGAGGCGACGCTGGTCAAGATCTGACCGCCGCTCAGGCGGTCAGCGCCCGCTCGTAGCCGGCGACCAGGCTCCGGCCGGCGCGCCAGTAGTGGAAGATGCCCCAGATATTGAGGAAGCCCACCAGGAAGAGCGCGCTGCGCAGCGCGTGCTGGCCGAAATCGGCGGCGAAGTAGTCGCTCAGCATCCCGGTGATCCACGGCCCCAGGCCCATGCCGATCAGGTTGATGACGAAGAGCAGGATGGCCGACGCCAGCGCCCTCATCCGCACGCCGACAAGGTTCTGCACCATGGCGAAGGTCGGGCCGAGATAGACGCCTGAGACCAGCACCGGAACCGGCAGCAGCCACATCGCCAGATTCGTATCGTCGGTCGTCAGGGCGAACGCGCCGATCGGCAGGCCGACCGCATACGCCAGTGCGATGATCCAGCTGTTCCAGCGGCGATCGCGCTTGCCGAGCGTATCGGCGAGGACGCCGCCGAGGAACGTGCCCGCCGTGCTCGCAAAGATGGCGACCAGACCGAGATAGAACCCGGCCTCCGTCAGCGTCAGTCCGTGCGAGCGCATCAGGAATGCGGCGTTCCAGTTGACGCCGGCATAGCCGGTGATCGTCACGATCGTCGCCCCGGCGATGACATGCACGAGCGCCCGCTGCGACGCCATGAAGGCGAGCACCGTCTTCAGCGACGGGGCCGGCCCCTCCGGCAGAACTTGAAGGGCGCCGTCGCCATGGTCGGAGTGGCCGCGCTTCGGCTCGCGCACCGTCAGCCAGACCAACAGCGCCAGGAACAGGCCCGGCAGGCCGAGCACCAGGAAGGCCGTGCGCCAGCCATAGGCCTCGGCGACCGGCGCGCCGATGAAGCTGCCGGCCGCGAAGCCGAGCGGCACGCCGAGCGCATAGATCGACAGCGCGGTCGCGCGCGACTTCGGCGGGAAGAGATCGGAGATCATCGAATGGGCCGGCGGCGAGCCGCCCGCTTCGCCGATGCCGACGCCGATCCGCGCCAGGAAGAGCTGCCAGGCGCTCGTCGCAACGCCGCAGAGGACCGTGAAGAACGACCAGATCGCAGCCGCGCCCGCCATGATGCGCGTGCGGCTGGCGCGGTCGGCCAGCATCGCGACCGGAAGCCCGGCGGTCGTGTAGAACAGCGCGAAGGCGATGCCGCCCATCGCGCCCATCATCGCATCGGAGAGGCCGAACTCCGTCTTGATCGGCTGCGTCAGCGTCGAGAGGATCGAGCGGTCGGCATAGTTCGTCACATAGACGAGCGTCAGCAGGACGAGGACGTAGTTGCGATAGAGGGTCGAATACCCGCCGTCCGCCGCGCCCGATGTCGCCTTGCCTGGTGCCGCCACACTGACCTCCCCTGGCGCTCGTAACGCCGGCGCCGCTCTCGTCCCGCATAGCGCAGCTTGGCCGGATCGCAAAGGATTGCGCCCGCCATGAATCGCGAAGCCCGCCTTTCGAGGCGGGCTTTGTGCGTGGTGGTGATTTGGGTGCGGGGGCAGGATTTGAACCTGCGGCCTTCAGGTTATGAGCCTGACGAGCTACCGGGCTGCTCCACCCCGCGATGGACGATATGCGAGCCGTTGTTTGGCTCTGGCGCATGGGCGTTGGGCTTGTGGCCCGTTGTCCTGGCGCTGTGAGGAGAGGTTGCAGGTCGTGTGCTTGGCAGGCTTGGCAGCGGGCTACTTTCCCGCGCCTTAGGACGCAGTATCATTGCTGCTGGGGGATTTAACGGCCGAGTTCGGGATGGGATCGGGTGGAAGGCCCCTGCATGGCCGCTCAAGCCGGCGAAGCACAGGTATTGGTTGCGAACAGGCTCACGCCTGCTTCGCGGTGTGGGTTGCGAACTGAGGCTCTCGCCTGCGTCGCGGTGCGATGAACAATCTGGTTTTGGAGTTGGACCTGGTTCTGCGTTCCTCATCCCTGAGGAGCGCCCGTTAGGGCGCGTCTCGCAGGACGGGATCCTGTCGGAGAAAGCGATCAAGCTCTCTTGAACGATTAGGACCGGTAAGCTGAAGCCATTGCTGGCTGTCCACCCCCGGCCTATCGACGTGATGGTCTATCACGGCTCTGATGGCGAGACCTGGTTTTGAG
>JAXMDZ010000014.1:0-22500 GCA_046348585.1 Alphaproteobacteria bacterium | reverse complement strand
TCAACGGGTGCTCACCCCTCCCCACGGCTTATCGCAGCGTGCCACGTCCTTCATCGCCTCTCAACGCCAAGGCATCCACCAAATGCCCTTCTCATCGCTTGATCGCTTTCCGCGTCAGGATCGCTTGAACAGGAAGCCGGCTAGACTTCCCGCCAACGCAGCGCCGCCGACGCACGACCGGGTTTCCCGATCGACGGCCGCGCCATCCGGATCCAACTTCAAGACCAGATTGTTCGTTTCCGATCCGAAGCCCCAGCCATGGCGGTGCGCCATTCCGTACGAGGGAATGGTCCTCCATCGGCCTGCCGGAACACGTCCCGGCGCCTCAGATCGTCAACCTCTCTTCACAATGTCAGTTAGCCGCGGGGTGCCCCCTGCGCCGCCCGAAGGCGGCACACGGCAGCCGAAGCCGCCGCGGTATCTCTTCAACAGGACGCCATCCCATCCCCGGAGCCGCGCGCCAAAGCGCGCTCGAACGAAGATGGTGGAGCCGAACGGGATCGAACCGATGACCTCATGCTTGCAAAGCACGCGCTCTCCCAACTGAGCTACAGCCCCGGAACGCTCCACCGGAGCGTTCGGCCGCGCCTGTTGCGAACGGCTCTCGCCCGCTTCGCCACGACCGGATTGGAATGGTGGGCCCGGGAGGACTCGAACCTCCGACCTCACGCTTATCAGGCGTGCGCTCTAACCACCTGAGCTACGAGCCCTCAACCCTCGACAGGCCGGCCGGCGTTCACTCAAGTTCCGAGCGCATGCCCCAATGCGTCCTGAAGACGCCCCCGCAAGGACCAATGCCCCATGCGGGAAACGTCTCGGATTGGAAGGGCGGCGAAGGCGGCGGCATGGGACTTCACAGAAAGCCAGGCCGAAGCCCGGCGTGCCAGATCTCGCGACACCCTCAATGGGCGCCGCCGTCTTGGCGTTATGTCTAATGAGGAAGGCTGGAAACCCCTGTGACCGGCAAGCCGGTCAGGCTTCAAGCTTTCCATCCTTAGAAAGGAGGTGATCCAGCCGCAGAGTTCCCCTACGGCTACCTTGTTACGACTTCACCCCAGTCGCTGACCCGGCCGTGGCCAGCTGCCCCCCTTGCGGGTTAGCGCACTGTCTTAAGGCCGAACCAACTCCCATGGTGTGACGGGCGGTGTGTACAAGGCCGGGAACGTATTCACCGCAGCCTGCTGTTCTGCGATTACTAGCGATTCCACCTTCATGCACCCGAGTTGCAGAGTGCAATCTGAACTGAGACGGCTTTTGGAGATTGGCTCCCCCTCGCGGGATCGCTGCCCTCTGTCACCGCCATTGTAGCACGTGTGTAGCCCAGGCCGTAAGGGCCATGAGGACTTGACGTCATCCCCACCTTCCTCCGGCTTGTCACCGGCAGTCCCTCCAGAGTGCCCAACTGAATGATGGCAACTGAAGGCGGGGTTGCGCTCGTTGCGGGACTTAACCCAACATCTCACGACACGAGCTGACGACAGCCATGCAGCACCTGTCTCCACGTCCCCGAAGGGAACCCCCGATCTCTCGAGGGTCGCGTGGGATGTCAAGGCCTGGTAAGGTTCTGCGCGTTGCGTCGAATTAAACCACATGCTCCACCGCTTGTGCGGGCCCCGTCAATTCCTTTGAGTTTTAACCTTGCGGCCGTACTCCCCAGGCGGAGTGCTTAAGGCGTTAGCTGCGGCGCCGAAGGACTAAGATCCCCCGACACCTGGCACTCATCGTTTACGGCGTGGACTACCAGGGTATCTAATCCTGTTTGCTCCCCACGCTTTCGCGCCTCAGCGTCAGAAACGAGCCAGTGAGCACGCCTTCGCCACCGGTGTTCTTCCCAATATCTACCAGATTTCACCTCTACACTGGGAATTCCACTCACCTCTCTCGTCCTCTAGCTCGACAGTCTTGAAGGCCATTCCCGGGTTGAGCCCGGGGATTTCACCCCCAACTTATCGAACCGCCTGCGCGCGCTTGCCGCCCAGTAATTCCGAACAACGCTAGCCCCCTTCGTATTACCGCGGCTGCTGGCACGAAGTTAGCCGGAGCTTATTCCCCCGTTACCGTCATCATCGTCACGGGTAAAAGAACTTTACAACCCCTAAGGCCTTCATCGTTCACGCGGCATGGCTGCGTCAGGGTTGCCCCCATTGCGCAAGATTCCCCACTGCTGCCTCCCGTAGGAGTCTGGGCCGTGTCTCAGTCCCAGTGTGGCTGATCGTCCTCTCAGACCAGCTACGGATCGAAGCCTTGGTAGGCCGTTACCCCACCAACTAGCTAATCCGACGCGGGCCGCTCCCAAGGCGATAAATCTTTCCCCTTGCGGGGCTCATACGGTATTAGCCGAAGTTTCCCTCGGTTATTCCGTACCTCAGGGTACGTTCACGCGTTACTCACCCGTCCGCCACTCCCGTATTGCTACGGGCGTTCGACTTGCATGTGTTAAGCCTGCCGCCAGCGTTCGTTCTGAGCCAGGATCAAACTCTCAAGTTCTAACGAAAGAACTTCGGCTCCCTTTGGGTTCCCCCAAGGCGCCAAGTCTCATCCAAGCCCCATGTACTAAACTGCGTCGCATATCAAAACTCAAAAGCAGATAGTTCCCAAAACCAGACAGCCCTAAAGCCAACCAGTCCCAGGCATTCCGCTTCTGCGTCCTGTCCAAGCAACACAATCCAGCCAATCCAGCCATCCAGCCCAAAGCCCTAAAGCCCCAAACCAAACAGCCAAACCCCGCCGCCTGCGTCGCCCTTCCAATAATCTCAACTATGTCAATCAGCGTCCGGACCGACAAAACCTTCCCCATCGGGCGTAGCCCGAAGCGCGCCAAAGCTGCGAAAAGAGAGGTCCGGTCGAACCGGCCGCATCGGGGCTTCGTGCGCGAGGCACGCTTCCGTCGAGCGGGAGGCGGTAAATATGCGCATGACGGTTTCTTGTCAAGCGCCTTCGCACGCCTGTCCGGCTCAAATCCGGGGCCATTCGTTAACCCTTTCCAAACGCGCCGGAGCGACACATAGATTCCCGCCCGACAGGCTGGAGTCCGACTTGGCTCTTCTCGACCTCGACGATCGTTCGCCCGCCCGCCCGGCCGCCGCGCCGCAGGCCGACCGGCGCGCTTTGGCGGCCTCCGCGGCCGCCGGCCTCGTCGCGGTCGCCGGCCTCGCGCTCACCTGGGCCGCCCTGTCGCCCGCCGGCCCCGCCCGGCTGGCCCAGAAGATCGGCGACGGCGACCTCGCCATCGCCTCCGCGCCCTCGCCCTCCGGCGCCGACGAGGATTTCGTCGGCGAGATGGACAGCCTCTATGCCGGCATCGAAGGCCCCGAGGACCCGAGCTATGCCGGCATCGACACCCAGGTTCTGAAAGTCGCCGAGGGCGACACGCTGTCGAGCCTGCTGCAGGCCGCCGGCGCCACCCGCGACGACGCGGCCGCGGTCGTCGCGGCGATCGGCGCCGTCTACGATCCGCGCCAGATCCGCCAGGGCTATCGCCTGACCGTCACGCTCGGCGTGCCCGAGCGCGCAGTGCCGATCCGTGCCGCCGCGCTCGCGCTCCCCGACGCCCGGCCCGATCTCGACGAGAGTTCCGGCCGCGTCCGGCTGATGTCGCTCGCCTTCTCGCCGGACGTCGACAAGGAAGTCGTCGCCCGTCGCAACGACGACGGCACCTATGGCGCCGATCTCGTGCAGAAGAAGCTGACCGCCCAGCTCTACCGCGCCAGCGGCGTCATCGACGAGAGCCTGTTCCTGTCGGCCGGCGCCGCCGGCGTGCCGGACCGCGTCACCTCGCAGCTGATGTTCCTCTTCTCCTACGACGTCGACTTCCAGCGCGACATCCACGCCGGCGACGGCTTCGAGGTGTTCTTCACGCGCTACTACGACGAGTTCGGCAATCCGGTGAAGTCGGGCGACATCATGTTCGCCGCGCTGACCCTGCAGGGCGAGCGCAAGGCGCTCTACCGCTATGCGCGCGAGGCGGGACGCGAGCCCGAGTATTTCGACGCCAACGGCAAGAGCATCAAGAAGTCGCTGCTGCGCACGCCCATCGAATCGGCGCGCGTGTCGTCGGGCTTCGGCATGCGCAAGCACCCGGTGCTCGGCTACTCCAAGATGCACAAGGGCATCGACTTCGCCGCGCCCGAAGGCACGCCCATTCTCGCCAGCGGCGACGGCGTCATCGAGGTCGCGGGCCGCGCCGGCGGCTACGGCAATTACGTCCGCATCCGCCACACCGCCGACTACGCGACCGCCTACGGCCACATGCAGGGCTTCGCGCGCGGCATCAAGGAAGGCATCTCGGTCACGCAGGGCCAGGTCATCGGCTATGTCGGTACGACCGGCATGTCGACCGGCCCGCACCTGCACTACGAGATCCTGGTCGACGGCGGCCAGGTCAATCCGGCCGGCGTCAAGCTCGACACCAATCAGCCGTTGGCGGGCGACTCGCTCGCCGCCTTCATGCAGGCCAAGTCCGACATCGAGGCGATGATGGCCCGCACGCCGCTGAACGCGCCGGTCGAAACCGCCGAGGCCGACACCGTCGCCAACGAGCTGCGCGGCTCGCGCAACTAGCTCAGCCGGCTTGCGTCACGTATTCGCGCAGCGCCTGCGCCTCGTGCTCGGCGGCGTCGATCCTGCGCTTCACCACGTCGCCGATCGAGACGATGCCGACCAGCCGCCCGCCGTCGATGATCGGCACATGGCGGAAGCGCCCGACCGTCATCGTCTCCATGACGTGCTCGATCGTGTCGGACGGGGTCGCCGAAATCACTTCGGCCGTCATGAACGCCGAAACCGGCATGTCGAGCGCCCCCGGCCCGTGTCCCGCGAGCGCGCGCACCACGTCGCGTTCCGACAGCACGCCCGCGACGCCGCCCGCCGCATCGGTCACCAGCACCGCGCCGATGCGCTTCTCGGCCAGCGTCCGCACGACCGACGCCAGCGCCGCGTCCGGACGCACCGACACGACGTCGCCGCCCTTGCGCTTGAGGATGAGTGATACCGTCATGTCCGTTTCCGCTCGCGCGGCCTCCCTCGATCTGGCTAGCAGCTCGATCTGGCTAGCAGCCGGCGGGAGGCGGACGTCATCTTGCGGGTTGCGTCCGCTCACCCGCGAACGCAAAGCGTGCTCCCGTTTGACCGGCGATGCAAGCAACGCGGTCCGCTGGCGCCGGCGTCCGGCCGGACCTAGACTGAAACGATGGGGGAGCCAACATGACCGCACGATCGATCGTTCGGGCGGCCGCTTGTCTGCTGGCCGCCGGGTGCGCCGCACCCGGCCCCGTCGCGCCGCCCGCCCCTGCGCCGCCCGCCTGCCCGGCCGGTGGCGAGGTGATGAGAAGGACCGAGCTCTATTTCGGACTGGCGATCCCCGGCGGCGGCATGGTCGGCGACGGCGAATGGTCGGCGTTCCTGAACGCCGAGGTGACGCCCCGCTTCCCCGATGGGCTGACCGTCGACGAAACCTCGGGCCAGTGGCGCGATGCGGCAACCGGCAAGACGGTGCGCGAACACTCGCGGGTCGTCATGGTGCTCTATCTGCCCTCGCCCGAGGCGGAAGCGGCGATCGAGGCGATCCGCGCCGCCTACAAGACCCGTTTCCGGCAGGATTCGGTGTTGCGGCTGGACGAGACCGATTGCGTCGCCTTCTGAGCGAGAGGCGCGCAGACGCTCTCGACACGGGGCCGCGCGGCCACTAGAAGCATCCGCTCGCGCGGAGCTGTGGCCGAGAGGCTGAAGGCACCGGTTTGCTAAACCGGCATACGGTTGTAAAGCCGTATCGAGGGTTCGAATCCCTCCGGCTCCGCCATCTTCCCAAAGAAAAGAAGCGCCACATCCTTGAGCCGGCGCGGCAGGATGCGCAGGATTTGTTCGACCGCGTCGGGATGCTCTACAACTCCTCCCGAAGCATAAGCGGAACGCGATGCCGCCACCCACCGGGATCGAACGAGAGCACAAAGTGCAATTCCAGGGCGTCCGGTAATCGCGGGTCGATCCAAATTAGGGGTGTTTCAGGGACATCGAATGCCAGCCACCAAGAGCCAGCGCCGAACGCCGCCCACGCTGGTGCGCGCGGATGCCAAGCGGAACAGGCGGCGCATATTCGAAGCTGCAAAGGCCTGCTTCGCCGAGAGCGGTGCCGGCGCCGGCATGGAGGACATCGCACGCCGGGCCGGAGTAGGCGTCGGCACCTTGTACCGGGCCTTCGGGAACCGTTCCGGTCTCGCGGAGGCCGTGTTCCACGACATGGTCGAGGAACTGGTGCACGCGGCTTCCCATTTGGAGGCGGCGCAAGATCCATGTCTCGCCCTGAACATGTGGGCGCGCGAATATGGCCGGCAACTGGCGTCCAAGCGGGCGATGATCGGCGAGCTTCAGCCTCTCTTCGAAAGGGATCCGGCGCTTCTGCACAACTCGCGCCTTCGCGCGGCGGAAGCTCTGGAGGTGGTGCTTTCGGCCGCCCGGGAGGCTGGCTGCGTGCGCAAGGATGTACTGGCGACCGATTTGATCATGCTGCTGAACAGTGCGGCGTCGCCAGGGCCCGCCGACCCCGAGAGGGACGACCGGCTGATCGGCATCATTCTCGACGGCATCAGACGATGCTGAGCCGGACGGGGCCGGCAGCGGGTCGATCGAGACAGGCGGTTTGACAACCGGAATATGATTCCGGTACTGAGTGGGCGAACGATGACCGTTCGACTCAGGAGAATTGCCATGCCCGTTATTTATGTTTCGATCCGCGAAGGAAACACGCCTGAGCAGAAGAAGAGGATTGCCGCTGGGATTCACAAGGCGATGATCGACGTCATGGGGCTTCCGGAAGACGACTACAACCAGGTGTTCTTAGAGAGCAGCGCCGACAACATGATATTCGATCCGAACTATTTCGGATTGTATCGGAGCCCGAAGGCGGTGTTCATCCATATGTTCTTCAACCATCGCCCCGCCGAGATGAAGGCGAAGCTCTTCGAGACGATCGCGGACAATCTCGTGCGCGACGCAGGCATGCGGCGTGAAGACGTGCTTCAGTCGATCTGCGAGACGGCGATCGAGAACTGGTGGGCGATGGGACGCACCATCGACAAGGAAACCGGACTGGACTCCCGGATGGCGAAGCCCGCCGGCGCGCACGCCTGACGGGCGACGCCCGCAAGCCGAGCCCTTTGCTCCGATGGCTGAGGGTCGATGTGGCGGCGGCGGGTCTGGAGGCATGCCCCCAGACCCGTCGGCCGGCATCGCGGAGAGGTCCACGGAGCGGCGCAGAGGGCAACGAGCGGCACAGGTGCCCGCCCTACCCCTCCAGCGCCCGGATCATCTCGACGCGCGCGGCGTGGCGGCCGCCCTCGAACGCGGCGGTCAGAAACGCATCCACGATGTCGAGCGCCAGCCCCTCGCCCACCACGCGCGCGCCCAGCGCCAGCATGTTGGCGTCGTTGTGCTGGCGGATCATCCGGGCCGAATAGGTGTCGAGACAGACGCCGCAGCGAATGCCTTTCACCTTGTTCGCCGCCATCATGATGCCCTGTCCGGTGCCGCAGAGGACGATCCCGAACCGGCAGTCGCCGGAGGCGACCAGCCGCGCCGCTGCTTCGCCCTGCCGGGGATAGGGCGTGCTCTCCGGCGTCGCCGGCCCGATATCGACCGCCACCCAGCCCCGCGCCGCGACATGGGCGGCGATCGCCAGCCGCAGCGCGATAGCGGTGTGGTCGCTGGACAGGGCGATGCGGGCATTGCCGGTCATGGCCCGTCGGTACCCCCTTCCAGGCCCGGACGCCAGCCATGCCCGGCCTCGGATGGGTGTCACAGGTGCGGTTCGGGGCGGACCGCGGTGTCCTGGAGGATACGCGGGCAGCCAGGCGGTCGGCTATGGTGCGTTGAGACTGCGATGCAATGACCGAGTGCGTGCAGGCGGCGTGCGCAACACACGCAGAGCGGGAAAATTAACCATTGGCCGACACATTTCCGGTGTTCACGCAACCTGGGCGTCTGCAACCGGATGCCTGCCAACCGGGGTATTTCGATCGATGTTTGTCACCACTACCGAAGCTCGCACGAAATGGTGCCCCTTCGTCCGCATCGAGGGCGCCAACCGCTTCGACAACACGCTGAACGACGGCTTCGTCAACACGCCCTCGCCGTATCACTGCATCGCCGAGGAATGCATGATGTGGCGCGAGGTGCGCGGCCACCTGAAGCAGGGCGTGTTGACCGCCATGAAGGACCACGGCTTCTGCGGCATCGGCGCCAAGCCGGATTTCGACTGACAAGCGCCCCTGCCCGGTCTTAATCTGCCGCCATGGACGCCGACATCATCCTCAAGACCATCGAAGCGGTCGGCGAGCGTTGCGCCGATCCGGTGCCGCTCGTCTATGAGCGCCTCTTCGCCGCTCACCCGGACTTCGCGCCGCTGTTCCGCAACGACCATTCGGGCGCGGCGCGCGGCCATATGTTCAACACCGCCATCGAGACGGTGATGGACCTCGTTTCCGGCGATGCCTACGCCACGCACATGCTGACGGCGGAACGCACGAACCATCAGAATCTGGGCGTGGCGAGCGATCTCTTCCCCGCCTTCTTCGGCGCGACCGTGGATGCCTTCCGCGACATCCTCGGCCCGGACTGGACCGGCGAGGCCGAAGCCGCCTGGACCGGCCTGCTCGGCCGCATCGACGCGGCCTCGGCGGGCGCCTGAGCCCCGGCGGCTGACGTTCTGCCGCAGGCCCGCGCTCTTCCCTTGGGCGCGGCGGCCATCCAAGGATCGTGAACGACTCAACTGACCAGGGGACGGCTCGCCGCCGTCGCGCCATGAAGCAACACGTCTCCCTCGGCGAGCGCCTGCGCTACGCTTTCGACAAATCCATGGCCGCCGGGCCGATCGCGCTCATCGGCTGGCTCGCGGTCGTCTCGCTCGCCGTCATCGTGGTGGCCGGCATCGTGCTGGCGATCACCGGCATCGCGCCGGAGGGCGGCGAGCCGATGGGCGTGCTGGAGGGCTCGTGGGAATCGCTGATGCGCACCCTCGACGCCGGCACGATGGGCGGCGACACGGGTTGGGCCTTCCGCCTGCTCATGCTGGCGGTGACGCTGGCCGGCATCTTCATCGTCTCGACGCTGATCGGCGTCCTCTCCTCAGGGATCGAGGGCAAGCTCAGCGAGCTGCGCAAGGGCCGCTCGCGGGTCCTCGAAAGCGGCCACACCGTCATCCTCAACTGGTCGCCCTCGATCTTCGATATCGTCTCCGAACTCGCCATCGCCACGGCGAGCGAACGCCGCCCCCGCCTCGTCATCATGTCGACAAAGGACAAGGTGGAGATGGAGGACGAGATCGCCGACAAGGTGACGAACCGCGGCCGGCTCAAGATCATCTGCCGCAGCGGCGATCCGACCGACCTCTTCGACCTGTCGCTCGTGAACCCGCAATCCTCCAAGTCGATCATCGTGCTCTCGCCCGAGGGCGACGATCCGGACTCGCAGGTCGTCAAGACCGTGCTGGCGCTGGTGCACGACCCGCGCCGCCGCAAGGCGCCCTACCGGATCGCCGCCGAAATCCGAAACGCGCCCAACGCCGAGGTGGCGCGCATCGTCGGCGGCTCCGAAGTCCAGCTCGTCCTCGCCGACGAGCTGATCTCGCGCATCGTCGTCCATTCCAGCCGCCAGGCCGGCCTCAGCGCGGTCTATTCCGAACTGCTCGATTTCGACGGCTGCGAAATCTACACCGCCGAACAGGGCGAACTGACGGGCCGCACCTTCGGCGAGGCGCTGACCGCCTACGAATCCTGCACGCTCATCGGCCTCTGCGACGCCGACGGCAAGGTGAAGATGAACCCGCCCGCGGACACCCCCATCGCCGCGGGCGTCAAGGCGGTCATCATCGCCGAGGACGACGCCGCGATCCGCACCGCCCCCATGAAACCGGGCGCGATCGACGAAACCGTCATCCGCACCGCCCCGCCCCGCACCCGCAAGGCCGAGCGCACGCTGATCCTTGGCTGGAACCGGCGCGGCCCGATGATCGCCTACGAGCTGTCGCGCTACGTCGCCCCCGGCTCGGTCCTGACCATCGTCGCCGACACGCCCGCCATCGAGACCGAGATCGCCGCGATGCGGCTGGAGGGCGACAACCTGACCGTCGAGTGCCGCGCCGCCGACAGCTCCAACCGCGCCGTGCTGACCGGGATCGGCGTCGCCGCCTACGACCACGTGATGGTGCTCGGCTACAGCGACCACCTGCCCGCCCAGTCGGCCGACACGCGCACGCTGGTGACGCTGCTCCACCTGCGCCAGATCGCCGACGCCGCCGGCAGGCATGTCGGCGTCGTCAGCGAGATGACCGACGTCCGCAACCGCGAGCTGGCCGAGGTCACCCGGGCCGACGACTTCGTGGTCAGCAACAAGCTGGTCAGCCTGATGCTCGCCCAGGCCTCGGAAAACGAGCACCTCGCCGCGATCTTCGACGACCTGCTCGACGAGGCCGGCTCGGAGATCTACATGCGCCCCGCCGAGGACTATGTCGCCCTCGGCGTGCCGGTGAATTTCTACACCGTCACCGAGGCGGCCCGCCGCCGGGGCGAGGCGGCGATCGGCCATTGCCGGCGGCGCGAGGGGGCGGAGGACGCCCGCCGCATGGGCGGCGTCGTCGTCAACCCGCCGAAGTCCGAGGCGCTCGTCTATCAGCCGGGCGACCGCATCATCGTGCTGGCCGAGGACTGAGGCGAGGGCTACGATTCCCGCTCCGGCCGTTCAGGAGAAACGCCATGCCCCGCCTCCCCGCCCTCGCCGCCGCCGCGCTCTTCCTCGTCCTTCCGGCGCGGGCCGAGCTTGCCGTCGGCGCCGACGCGCCGCTCTTCACCGCACCCGCGACGCTGGGCGGGGCCGAGTTCAGCTTCTCGCTGGCCGAGGCGCTGAAGACCGGCCCGGTGGTGCTCTATTTCTACCCCGCCGCCTTCACCAAGGGCTGCACCGTCGAGGCGCACGATTTCGCCGAGGCGACCGACGCCTTCAAGGCGCTGGGCGCGACGGTCATCGGCGTCTCGGCCGACGACATCGCCAAGCTCAACGAGTTCTCGGTCGCCGAATGCCGCAGCAAGTTCGCCGTCGCCTCCGACGCGGACCAGGCGATCATGAAGGCCTATGACGCGGTGCTGGAGATGAAGCCCGAACTGGCCGACCGCACCTCCTACGTCATTTCGCCGGAGGGCAAGATCCTCTTCGTCTATTCGGCGCTCGACCCTTCGGGCCACGTCGAAAAGACGATGGAGGCCGTCAAGGCGTGGAAGGCCTCACACTGAGGTTTTGAGCGCGCCGCGGCCCGCCACCGCGCCGGACCCCGACGACAGCGCGACGATCAGCGTGACCGCCGCGACATGCCAGATGACGTCCATGATGCGGGCGTCGCCCCGGTGGAACAGCTCCAGCGCGGCGGAGGCGAGCGAGGCGACCGCCAGCCCGCCCATCGCGGCGGTCTGCACCGGCCGGATCAGGCGGCCGAAGCGCAGCATGACCAGCAGCGGCGCGCCGGCCAGCAGGCTGGTCAGCACGATCGCCTGGAAGCAGTCATAGGCCTCGCCCAGCTCCAGCCCGGCCGGACCCTGCCGCAGCCACTCGTCATAGCAGCCGAGCCCGAGGCCCGAGGCCCACAGCAGCGCCACCGGCAGCGGCAGCAGCAGCCAGCCCCGCGAGGTGCCCGGGATCGCCAGATGGAACGCGGCGAAGGTCGCCGCCACGCCGGTCGCCGCGGCGGACACCAGCGACAGCCAGCCGCCCGGTTC
Source organism: Alphaproteobacteria bacterium (assembly GCA_046348585.1). Taxonomy (GTDB): domain Bacteria; phylum Pseudomonadota; class Alphaproteobacteria; order Micropepsales; family Micropepsaceae; genus JADZAI01. The sequence continues at coordinate 10,744 of JAXMDZ010000014.1, read as the reverse complement.
GGCCAGCGCCGCGCCCAGATTGGGGCGGATGCCGTGATAGGCGACCAGCGCCGCCATGATCGCCAGCGCCCCGGCCAGCCAGAGCGCGGCGCGCAGGGCCGGCGGCGCGAGCCGCCGCACCGGGCGGGCGTTGCCGCTCAGCTGCGCGATCAGGTCGTCGGTATTCATGTCGCGGCCCACCGCCCTTACTCCTTCAATCCGCCGAAGCGGCGTCTCAGCGCCGCGACCGCCCTGTGCGTCGCCACTTTCAGCGACCCGACCGACTGGCCGCTGACGGCGGAGGCTTCTGCAAGGGACAATTCCTTCAACTTGGTCAGCTCCAGGGCGCTGCGCTGAACGGCCGGCAGGGCGGCGATGGCCGCCTGCAACTCCGCCGCCGTCAGTACGCCGTCCTGACTATTCGCTCCACCTGTGTCCGAAGTTACATGCTCGGCCTTCTCAAGCGGCTCGTGCCACCCCGCCCGGCGCAGGGCGGTCAGCCGGTCGGCGATCCGCCGCTTGGCGATCGTCACCAGCCAGGGCCGGAACGGGCGAGCCGGATCGTAGGTCGCCCGCGCCTTGTGGATGGTGACGAGAATGTCCTGAACGGTGTCCTCGGCGTCCTCCTGGGTCGGCAGGCGGCGGCGGCAGAACCGGCGGAGCGGCACCAGAAGCTCGCGCAGCAAGGCGGCATAGCGCGCGCGGTCGCCGTCCTGCGCCTCGCGCATGAACGCCCGCCAGCGTGCATCGATGTCGTCGTCGATCACGATGCGACCGTAACCTTTCGGCGCGAGCGCGCGAACTGCCCTTCGGAAGCGCCGCGTGCGGACGGTCCGCCCGCGTCTTCCACGCCATGAAATGGAGCAAATGCTGTGAAAGTCCAGACCCTCGCCGCCCTCGCCATCGCCGCCGCCTTCGCCGCCCCGGCCCTCGCGCAGGACGCGCCCGCCGCCGACGCCTCCAAGACCGAGAAGTGCTACGGCGTCGCCAAGGCCGGCAAGAACGACTGCGCCTCGTCGGGCAACAACTCGTGCGCCGGCCACTCGGCGAAGGACGCCGATCCGGGCGCCTGGCTGCTGGTTCCGGCCGGCCTCTGCGAGAAGCTGACCGGCGGTTCGCTCGAGCCGAAGGCCTAAGGTCATGCGGGAGGACGCCATCAGGACCGTCGCGGGGCGGATCGACCCGCGGCTCCCCACCACGGGTATCGGATTGCGCGCGCCCCATATCGACGCCGTCCTGAGCCAGCGTCCTCCCGCGCCTTTTCTCGAAGTCCACGCCGAAAACCACATGGGCGACGGCCGCGCCTTCCGCACGCTGGAACGCGTGCGCGGCGACTACAAGGTCTCGATCCATGGGGTCGGGCTTTCGCTCGGCAGCCCCGAACCGCCCGAGGAGCGCCACCTGGCGCGCTTCGCCGACCTCGTCGCGCGCATCCAGCCGATGCTGGTGTCCGAGCACCTGTCGTGGTGCCGCGCCGGCGGCTTCTATCTCAACGACCTCCTGCCCGTCCGCTACGACCGGGCGACGCTGGACCACATGGTCCGCAACGTCGACATCGTGCAGCAGGCGATCGGCCGCACGCTGCTGATCGAAAACCCCTCGCGCTATCTCGACTGCGAGGGCGCGGAAATGTCCGAAACCGATTTTCTCGCCGCGCTCTGCCGCCGCTCCGGCTGCGGCGTGCTGCTGGACGTCAACAACGTCCATGTCTCGGCCCACAATGCCGGCTTCGATCCGCGCGCCTGGCTCGCCGCGCTGCCGCAAGGCGTCGTCGGCCAGTATCACCTCGCCGGACACGAAACAGACGGCGACGTGCTGATCGACACCCATGGCGAGCCGGTCCCGCCCGCCGTCTGGGCGCTCTATGCCGAGGCGCTGCGCCTCTGCGGCCCGGCCCCGGCGCTGATTGAGCGCGACCAGAACATCCCGCCGCTCGAAGTCCTGCTGGCCGAAGCCGCCGCCGCCGACCGCATCGCCGCCATGGAGGCGCTCGCCGATGCAGCCTGATCTCCAGAGCCGCATGGCGGCGGCGATCCGGGCCGGGGCCGCCGAGGCCGCCCCGCCCCCGCCGATCGCGGGCCTCCGCCCGGCCGACCGCATCGTCGTCCATGTGCGCACCTTCCGCGCCAGCCTCACCGCGGCGATCGCCGCCGCCTTCCCGGCGACCCAGCGCCATGCGGGCGCGGGCTTCTTCGCCTATGCCGCCGCGCAGTTCCTCGCCGCCGCGCCGCCGGACGATCCCATCGTCGCGCGCTACGGCGCGGCGTTCCCGGCCTTCCTCGCGTCCTTCCCGCCGCTCGCCGCCTCGCCCTGGCTTGCCGAGCTGGCGCGCCTCGAATGGGCGCTGCACAGCCTCGGCGACGCCCTGCCGCCCCCGCCCCCCGCCGCTCCGGCGGGCGCGGACGACGTCCGGGCGCTCTGGAGCCCCACGGCCCTCCTCTTCGCCTCCGACTGGGAGATCGACGGTCTGCTGGACGAGGACGACGCCGCGCCCGTCCGGGGGCCGACCCGCCTGCTGCTGCACGCGGCGGCCGAGTCGGTCGTCGCCCTGCCGCTGACCGAGGCCGCCTACACGTTCTTCGAAGCCCTCCGGCAGGGGCGGCGTCTCAGCGCCGCCATCGCCGCCGCCATCGCGGCGGACCCCGGCTTCGACGTGCCCGCCCATCTCAGGCTCGCCGCCGCGCGCGGCTGCCTGATCGCCCTCAACCCCGCCTGACACTTCCCCAAGGACTGCTCCGATGACTGACGACATGGCCGCCCCCGGCCTTCTTTCCCGCCTGTTCGCCCTGATGGAGAAGGCGATCCCGCTCTCCTTCATCCTGCTCGCCGCCCGGCTCGCCATCGCCGGCGTCTTCTTCAAGTCCGGTCTCACCAAGGTGGACGGCGACTGGCAGGTGACGGATCTGGCGGTCACGCTGTTCCGCGAGGAATACAAGGTGCCGTTCCTGCCGCCGGAGCTTGCCGCGCATCTGGGCGCCTATACCGAGCTGTCGATGCCGATCTTTCTGGCGCTCGGCCTCTTCGGGCGCTTCGCCGCCCTGCCATTGCTCGGCATGACGGCGATCATCGGGATCTTCGTCTATCCCGGCTCCTGGGACACCCACCTCACCTGGGCGGCGCTGCTGCTGCTGGTGATCGCCAGGGGGCCGGGCTGGCTCTCCCTCGACGCCCTCACCGGCTTCGACCGCCCCCGGCGCTGAAGCGCGACGCTTTGCCTCGCCGCCCGTCTCTCCGATTGCATCGGCGGGGCGGGCGGACAAGATGCCTCCTGGAGCGCGGCGTTCGGGGGCCGGCGTTCGACGAGGGCGCATGCGATTTGTTCTGTCCTGTCTGTGGTGGCCGGCGCTGATGGCGGGCGCGATCGCGGTCAACGCCTATGGCATGTCCACCGCGACGCCCCTGATCTGGCTGAATGTCAGCTATTTCTCCCTCGCCGGAGCGATCTTCGTGCTCGAACGGCTGATGCCGCACGAGCGCGCCTGGCTCGCCAATGACGGGCAGATCTGGGCCGATCTCGGCCACACCCTGCTCAGCAAGTCGGCGGTGCAGGTGCTCATCGTGGTTCCCGCCCTCGCCGGGCTTGAGGGCGACCAGCTCGCCAGCGGCGCCGCCTGGTGGCCGCGCCACTGGCCGGTCGCGGCGCAGACCGTGCTCGGCCTGCTGATCGCCGAGTTCGGCTTCTACTGGGCGCACCGGCTATCGCACGAGGTGGCGACGCTCTGGCGCTTTCATGCGGTGCACCACTCCGTCACGCGGCTGTGGTTCTTCAACACCGGGCGCTTCCACTTCATCGACACGCTGGTCAGCGTGTCGTTCGGCCTCGCCATCGGGCTGGCGGTCGGCGTGCCGCAGGAGATCATCATCTGGGTCAGCGCGATCACCGCCTATATCGGCCTTCTGACCCATTGCAACATCGAGATGCGGACCGGGCCGCTGAACTATCTCTTCAACACGCCGGGCCTGCACCGCTGGCACCACTCGAAACTGCCGGAGGAAGGCAACACCAATTACGGCGAAAACCTCGTCGTGTTCGACCTGTTGTTCGGCACCTTCCTCAACCCGGAGCGGCGTCCGCCGGTCGATATCGGCATCACCGAGCCGATGCCCGCGACCCTGCGCGGCCAGATCCTCCACCCCTTCCGCCGCGCCTCGCGCGCCTGAAAGCGCCCCGAAGGATCAGCGGGCGATGACGCCCGGCTTGGCGGCGGGCACCGGCCAGGGATCGTCCGCCGTCACCACCGGCACCACCACCGCCATCTCGACCGCGCGCCTCGGCGCGGCGGGCTGGGCGGCGTGCGGCGGGCGCACGACAGGCGGGGCAGAAGCGGGCGGCGGCGCGGCCGCCACGGCCGTGCGCCGCGCCGTCTCGACGTCATAGGCGGCATAGCCCCGCCTGTTGCCCGGCGGATCGTAGCGGCAGACCAGAAAATCGCTGCTGGCGTTGCGGGCGATGGCGCAGCCGACGGATCGCGTCCCCGCCCAGACGATCGCCGTGTAATGCCCGACATCGTGCCAGTCGCCGGTCGAACTGACATGGGGATGGGGCGCGCCGGGCAGGTAGAACAGCTTTTCGTCGGTCCAGAACTGCACCATCTGCGCCACCGACCGCCGCCCGGCGCTGTTCATGAAAAGGTTTTCGCCGTGGCGGCGCTGGCGGTCGTGCGTCATCCGGTTGGCGGCGGCGAGCCGCGCCGCCCAGGCCTCGGCCTCCTCGGCGAGCGCGTCCGACCAGACCAGCGGCGCAACGCCCAAAGGCCGCCGCTCGCGGTTGTGCGCGTTCAGGATCTCCGCCTGGAAGGCCGGGTCGCGGATCGAGGGGACGACCGGCAGGGCCGACTCCCTTGCGGCCGCTGGCGCGAGCGCGGTGAGGACAGCCGTCACAGCCATGATGAGCAGGCGGCGCATGGCGCGCTCTCCGAAATTCGGCGAGTCGAGTCTGCACCCATGGGCTGTGACCGCACAAGGCAGGATTGCACGCGCGGGCGGTTGGCGCGGCGGCCCAAGGCGGCATAGGTTGCGGAAAACAGCCATGGAGGACCGGGTGACCGGACCGCTCGACAGCCCGCTTTCGGTCGCGCTCGACCGCACCGACCCTGCCGCCTTCGCCGCCGCGCTTGGCGGCCAGTTCCAGCGTTACGGTTTCGCAAGCGTCAAGGGCCACGGCATCCCGCAGCCTCTGATCGACGCGGCGCTCGCCGACATGAAGGCCTTCTTCGCGCTGCCCGAGCCGGTCAAGCGCCGCTACCACCAGGAGGGCGGCGGCGGCCAGCGCGGCCTCACGCCGTTCGGCATCGAGACCGCCAAGGGCTTCGAGCGTCCCGACCTCAAGGAGTTCTGGCACACCGGGCGCGAGCTGCCCGGCGGTCACAAGCTGGCGCGCTTCATGCCGCCGAACGTCTGGCCGACCGAAATCCCCTCCTTCCGGCAGACCATCTACGCCCTGTTCGAGGCCTTCGACGCGCTCGGCCTTACCTTGCTGCGGGCCATCGCCCGCCACCTGAAGCTCGCCCCGGATTTCTTCGACGATCCCGTCCGCGACGGCAATTCGATCCTGCGCCTGCTGCACTATCCGCCGGTCGAAGGTCCGTCCGATCATGTCCGCGCCGGCGCGCACGAGGACATCAACGTCATCACCCTCCTCCTCGGCGCCAACGAAGCGGGCCTCGAGATTCTCGACCGTGACGGTTCGTGGCTCCCCGTGAAGCCCCCGCCGGGCGCCCTGGTGATCAACGTCGGCGATATGCTGCAACGCCTGACAAACCATGTCCTGCCGTCTACGACGCATCGCGTCGTCAACCCCCCACCCGAGCGCGCGCGCTTCCCGCGTTTTTCGACGCCGTTCTTTCTGCATTTCCGGCCCGACTATCTGATCCGCACTCTGCCGTCGTGCATCGCGGCGGAGCGGCCGGACCGCTATCCGGCGCCGATCACGGCGGACGGCTACCTCCAGGAGCGGCTGGCGGAGATCAAACTGAAATAGGCGCGCCTTCCGCAGCGTCACACTTCTCCGCTACAGTCGGCCGAGGAGGACTCAGATGTCCGAGAAGAACTGGATTCCGGTTCATGGGATCGAGGGCGCGGCGTCGCGCCAGGCCCATGCCGATCTGCCCGAAGGCACCTTTGAGCGCGAGATGTCGAAAGAGGGCTTTTTCGGCCCCGCCGCGTTTCTCTATCACCCCCGCCCGCCGACCGGCTGGACTGGCTTCGAGGGTCCGCTGCGCCCGCGCGCCTTCGATCTCGCGGCGCTGAACGAGGCGGGCGCGAGCCCCTGGGACGCGCCGCGCATCCTCGGCAACGCCGCCTGCGAGATGCGCTTCTGGAAACTCTCCGCCCCGATGCCGTCGCTCGCCCGCAACGGCGACGGCGACCAGATCCTTTTCGTCCACCGGGGCGGCGGCGCGTTCTTCTGCGACTTCGGACATCTCGCATTGCGCGCCGGCGACTACCTCGTCATCCCGCGCGGCACGATGTGGCGGATCGAGCCGGACGGTCCGTCCTCCTTCCTCGCCATCGAGGCGACCAACGCCCATTTCACGCTGCCCGACAAAGGCATGCTCGGCCGCCATGCGGTGTTCGACCCGGCGCTGTTCGACACGCCCGCGATGGACGATTCCTTCCGCGCCCAGCAGCGCGAGGACCGGCCCTATACGGTCGAGGTGAAGAAGCGCGGCGCGGTCAGCTGCATCGCCTATCCGTGGAACCCGCTCGATGCGGTCGGCTGGCACGGCGACCTCGCCCCGGTGCGGATCAACGTCGAGAGCATCCGTCCGATCATGTCGCACCGCTATCATGTGCCGCCGTCCGCGCACACGACCTTCCTCAGCGCCCGCTTCGTCGTCTGCACCTTCGCGCCGCGCCCCTTCGAGACCGATCCCGGCGCGCTCAAGGTGCCGTTCTTCCACAACAACGACGACTACGACGAAGTCCTCTTCTATCATGCGGGCGACTTCTTCAGCCGCGACAACATCGACGCCGGCATGATGACCTTCCACCCTTCCGGCTTCACCCACGGCCCGCACCCCAAGGCGCTGAAGAACATGCTCACGCAGTCCAAGCCCGCGACCGACGAATATGCGGTGATGATCGACACCCGCGATCCGCTCGACGTGCTCGAAGGCGCGGCCGCGGTCGAGAACGCCGCCTACGCGGACAGCTGGAAGCCGAAGCCGTGAGCGCCATCCAGTCGGGCGCGCTCGACGCCAAGTTCGGGCAGGTGGACGAGCATTGGCGGCCCAAGGTCGTCGCGGCGCTCAACGGTCAGGAAGTGAAGCTCGTCAAGACCAAGGGCGTCTTTCCCTGGCATCGCCACCACGACGCCGAGGAGATGTTCATGGTCTGGCGCGGGCGCTTCCGGGTCGAGTTCCGCGACCGCATCGTGGACATGGGGCCGGGCGAGTTCTGCGTGGTGCCGCGCGACGTCGAACACAGAACCGCCTCCGACGAGGAGGCCGAAATCCTCATCTTCGAACCGGCCGAGGTCGTGAACACCGGCGACGCCGCCCCCTCCGCCTTCACGGCGCCCAATGGCGTGAGGCTCTGAATGAAACTCGCCACCCTTCGCAACGGCACGCGCGACGGCCGGCTCGCCGTCGTCTCGCGCGACCTGAAGCGCGCCGCCTATGCCGACGGCATCGCGCCGACGCTTCAGGCGGCGCTGGACGACTGGCACGCGGTCGCGCCCCGCCTCGCCGCGCTTTACGGCGGCATCGCCAGCGGCGTCGCGCCGTCCTTCGCCTTCGACGAGACGGCCTGTCTCGCGCCCCTGCCGCGCGCCTATCAATGGGCCGACGGCTCGGCCTATGTGAACCATGTCGCGCTGGTCCGGCGCGCTCGCAACGCCGACATGCCCTCCAGCTTCTGGACCGATCCGCTGATGTATCAGGGCGGCTCCGACACGATGCTCGCCCCGCGCCAGCCGATCCCGCTCAGGGACGAGAGCTGGGGGCTCGACTTCGAAGCCGAGGTCGCCGTCATCACCGGCGACGTGCCGCTGGGGGCCAGCGAGGCCGAGGCCGAGGCGGCGATCAAGCTGGTCGTCATTCTCAACGACGTCTCGCTGCGCAATCTCATTCCCGGCGAACTCGCCAAGGGTTTCGGCTTCTTCCAGTCGAAGCCCTCGACCGCGTTCGCCCCCGTCGCCGTGACCCCGCACGAACTGGGCGCGGCCTGGCGCAACGGCCGCCTGCACGGCGCGCTGCACGTCATGCTCAACGATGTGCCGTTCGGCCGGGCCGATGCCGGCGTCGACATGACGTTCAGCTTCCCGCGCCTCGTCGCCCATGCCGCCCGGACGCGGGCGCTGGGCGCCGGTACGATCGTCGGTTCCGGCACCGTCTCCAATCGCGGACCGGAAGGCGACGAGGGCCGGCCGATCGCCGAAGGCGGCGTCGGCTATTCCTGCATCGCCGAACTGCGCGCCGTCGAGACGATCCGACACGGCAAGCCGGCCACCCCCTTCATGAGTCCCGGCGACCGCGTCCATATCGAGATGCTCGACGAGAAGGCAGGCTCGATCTTCGGCGCCATCGACCAGACCGTCGTCGCCGCATGAAGTTCTCTCTCGCCGCCGCACTTGGCGCCGCGCTGTTTCTGGCCGCCTGCGCCTCGCCCGCCGGAGGACCGCGCCTCGCCGCGCCGCTCGACGCCGATCCGCAAGTGCTGCGCATCTATGCGCCGGACGACGGCGCAGCGCATCCCGCCGTGCTGCTGGTGCCGGGCTGCGAGGCCCCGCTCATCTCGGCGCGCGCCGCGCTTTATGTGCGCGTGGCGGAGCGCCTGAAGAAGGAAGGCTTCACCGCGGCGATCCTCGCCTGGCCGGGCTCGGGCTCGGGCGATCCGGCGTGCCGCGCGGCGATGTCCCCCGCCACGCTCGGCCGCGCCATCGCCGGGGCGCTCGGCCAGTTGCGCGCCCTCGCCTCCGTCGATCCGGCGCGGCTCCATCTCGCCGGATGGGCCTGGGGCGGACGCGGCGTGCTGGAGGTCGTGATGGCCCCGAAGCGCCTGCCCGGCCTCGTCTCGGCCATCGCCTTCTATCCGCCGTGTCCCGAAGCGAAGACGTGGAAGAGCGAGGTGACGCTTCAGCTCTTCCTCGCCGAGAAGGACGCCGTCGCCCCGCCCGCCGCCTGCCGCGCCTGGGCGGAGCGGTCTGACGGGCCGGGGCCGGTGGTCATCACCCGCTATGTCGGGGTCGGTCACGGCTTCGACGCCGACGAGGCCGGCGACCCGCGCTTCGCGGCCTACATGACCGGCGCGCCGATCGCCTTCGACGCCAGCACCGCCTGGCAGTCCTGGCTCGATCTGCTGAAGTTCCTGCGCCTCGCGCTGACCTCGTCCTGACGCCCGCTCAGGGCATCACGGCTTCGATCAGGAAGGGGCCGGTCCGTCGCATCGCGCCCGAGAAGGCGTCGGCGAACTCCTCGGCCGTCTCGCAGTGCACGGCGTCGACGCCGAGGCCGCGCGCCAGATCGACGAAGCCGATGTCGGGCCGCGACAGGTCGAACATCGACATCGTCCTGGGGCCGGGATTCTGCGCGCCGGTGCGCATCATCTCGATCTTGAGGATCGCATAGGCGCGGTTCGAGAAGATCACCGTCACCATGTCGAGATTCTCGCGCGCCGCCGTCCACAGCGCCTGGATCGTGTACATGGCCGAACCGTCGCCCTCCAGACAGACGACCTTGCGCCCCGGCGCGGCGGTCGCCGCTCCGACCGCGACGGGCAGGCCCTGCCCGATCGAGCCGCCGGTCAGCTGCAACCAGTCGTGCGGGCGCGACCCCGCCGTATGCACGAAGGCGCCCGCGCCGCAGGTCGCGCCCTCGTCCGAGACGATGGCGCCTTCGGGCAGGAAGCGGCCGATGATCGCGCCCGCCTTCATCGGATCGAGCGCGCCCGAGGGCAGGCCCGGCTGCATCGCCGAAGCGCGGACCGGCTCGCGTCCCGTCGCACCCACGGCGTCGGCGAGCGCCCTGAGACCGGCGAGCGCGTCCTCGTTCGGGCGCGCGAGCGTGACGACCTCGGCCCCCTCGGGCGTCAGCGCGCCGCGGCGGCCCGGATAGGCGAAGAAGGCGACCGGCGCCTTGGTCGAAACCAGCACCAGATGGGAAACGCCCTTCAGCTCCTCCTCGACGGCTTCCGCGAAATACGGCAAGCGGCGGACGAAGGGCCGCCCGACGCCGCGCGCCATCGCCCCCACGAAGGTGTCGCAATAGAGCCTGGCTCCGGTCGCGGCGGCGATCGCGCCGGCGAGTTCCAGCCCCTCGCCCGACACCACCGGATCGCTGAGCAGCAGCGCCGCGCTCTCGCCATGCGAAAGGGCCTGCCGCGCCGCGGCCACGGCGGCGTCGGAGGGCACGGCGAACGGCGTCAGCGCGACGGGCGCGGCCGCTCCGCGCGCGGTCTCCGTCCAGGCCGTGTCGGCGGGCAGGATCAGCGTCGCGACGCCGCCGGGCGCGGACTGCGAGGCGGCGACCGCCTCGGCGGCGGCCTCGCCCACTTCGTCCGCCGTGTCTGCCGACTTGATCCACTGCGAGACCGGCGCGGCGAAGCCCGCGATGTCGCTGGCCAGCGGCGCGTCGAGCGTGCGGTGGCTGACCGCGTGGTCGCCGACAATGTTGACGACCGGCGAGCGCGCGCGCCGCGCATTGTGCAGATTGGCGAGGCCGTTCGCGAGGCCCGGCCCCAGATGCAGCAGCGTGCAGGCCGGCTTGCGGGCGATCCGCGCATAACCGTCGGCCGCCCCGGTCGCCACGCCTTCGAACAGGCAGAG
>JAXMDZ010000013.1:0-82187 GCA_046348585.1 Alphaproteobacteria bacterium | reverse complement strand
GCCAGCAGCCAGGACAGACCCATCGAGGCGACCAGCAGCAGCGCCCAGCGCACGAACTCGACCGCGCCCGCCGTCACGTCGCTCTGATGGCGCAGCCACACGCGATAGCCGGCGACCGCCTCGATCCCGGTCCAGCCGACGAAGACGGCGAGGGCCGAGAGCGGAATGAGCAGCAGGAAGAGGAATGGCTGGCCGGAGCCTTCGCCCGCCGTCCACAGTCTGAAATCGCCGCCGAAGAAGGCCGCCTCGAACATCGGGCCGGTCTGCACCGCGCCCCACACGCCGGCGAGCACGGCGAGGAAGAAGAACAGCAGCTTGGGAATGCCGTCGAGCCGCAGGGCGGTGTCCTGCGGCAGGATCTGCCACAGGAAGGCGGCCCCGATGAGACAGATCGGCACGACCGCGAAGGCGATGACGATGGCCGCGATCCAGTTCTCGACGATGGGCGAGAGCACCAGGGCGGCGATGAAGCCGATGACCACCGAGGGCAGGGTCGCCATCAGCTCCATCAGCGGCTTGACGACGCCGCGCACGCGCCAGTGCAGGAACTCGGAGGTGTAGATGGCCGCGAAGAGGGCGATCGGCACGGCCAGCAGCAGCGCGTAGATCGCCGCCTTGAAGGTGCCGAAGATCAGCGGGATGAGCGAGAGCTTGGGCTCGAAGCTGTCCTGGCTGGCGGTCGACTGCCAGACATATTGCGGCTCGGCATAGCCCTCGTACCAGACCTTGCCGAACAGCGACTGGAGCGTCGTTTCGGGGTGGGGGATGTCGATCCGCCACAGCGCCACCTGGCCGTTCTTGCCGATCGCCAGCACGGCGTCGTCGCGCGGCGCGAAAATGGTGGCCGAAAGCCCGTTCGCGTCCGGCGGCTCGGGCAGTTCGAGCAGCGTGCGCTCGGTCGTCGCGTGACGCACCCAGACGTCGCCCTTGGCATCGGCGGTCAGGAACATGCGGGTGCGCTGGCTGACGCGGATCTCGGTGATCGCGCCCGGCATCGGCTCGAACGCGGCATGAACTTTGGTGAGGACGATGCCGTCGGCGGTGTCCTTCGACTTGCGGTCGACGCCGAACCAGACGGAGGTCGAACCGTCGGAGCCGCCGACCACCAGCGAATTGTCGCCGTTGAGATAGGCGAGGGCGGTGAGCGTCACGCCGCCCTCGAAAGCGCGGGCGCGCTCGACCAGCTTGGGCGCCTTGAAGTCGCGGGTGTCGAAGCGCAGCAGCGTGCCGTCCTTCAGGCCGATGATGACGCGGGTGCCGTCCGCGTTCAGCAGCAGCGCCACCACGTCGGCGGCCGTCACGTCGGTCGGGATCTCGGTGCTGGTGACTTCGGAGGCCGTCTCGCCGGTCATCATGTTGACGATCGAGGCGGCCTGGCTGAGGCGGATCGTGCCGGCGGCGTCGAGCGAGACGAAGGTCTTGAGCGGCCGCTCGGCGGTGCCGGAAACGCGGTAGTCGACCTTGACGATGGCGGTTCCGGCCGGGGCGATCTGCACCGGCGGCTCCAGCGCGGTTTCGATCGTGGTGCGGCGGAACTGGCCGGGGATCTTCGAAAAGACGGCGTCGCCGGCGAAGACGTCGCGCTCGTTGAGCGCCTGGGCGTCGGCGGGGATGGCGGTCTCGGCGACCACGAGCTGCTTCAGGGCCAGCGTGCCGATGCGGATCGTGCCGTCGGCGTAGCCGAAGATGATGTCGCCGCCCTGCAGCGTCTTGCCGATCGTCGTCGCGGTCTGGCCGCCCATGTCGAGCGACGGCGCGGGCAGGGCGCGGCCGGTCGGGGCGTGGAAGGCTTCGATCTTGCCGTCGAGCCCGACATCGAGCGCGACGGTGAGCTGTTCGTCGGTCTGGGCCGCCGCATAGACGCCGCCGGAATGGCTCTCCAGCGCATAGGAGGTCCGGCCTTCCATCGAGCCGGAGCTGAGCAGCGGGATGCAGACCCAGATGAGGAAGACCATGATCGCCAGCACGGCGACGATCACGAAGAGGCCGCCCCAGGTGATGACCCGGTCGGCCAGCTTGTCCATGAAGAGGACGGAGCGGCTGGTGGTCTTGGGCCGCTGATAGACGACGGAGCGCCGCGCGGGTTGTCCTGACGGCTGGGTGGCGTCGGTCATCTGTGGCCCCTGAGGCGGCGTAACGAGGAAGACCGGGGGCCGTGAATACCTCCGGCGAGCCGCCCCCGCGGGGCTCGCCGGAGGATCAGGCGTTTACTGGCTGACCTTCGCCACGTCTTCCTGCGCGAAGACGTACGGCATCGGGAAGTAGCCGTCCTTGTCGGTGTCCTTCTGGCCGTCGGCCGACAGGACGTACTTGAAGAACTCGCGCAGCACCGGGTCGAGCGGCGCCGAGGGGTTCTTGTTCACGTAGATGTAGAGGAAGCGGGTGATCGGATAGGAGCCCTTGTAGGCGTTCTCCTGGTTCGGCTCGTAGCACTGGCCGTCGCGGCCCGAGATGTTCACGGCGCGCACGTCGGCGGTCTTGTAGCCGATGCCCGAATAGCCGATCGCATACTTGTCGGCGGCGACGCCCTGGACGACGGCCGACGAGCCCGGCTGCTCCTTCACGGTATCGCGGTAGTCGCCGTTGCCCAGCGCCACTTCCTTGAAGTAGCCGTAGGTGCCCGAGGCGGCGTTACGGCCGAAGAGCGAGATCGGCTTGCCGACGAAATCGCCGGTGCCGCCGGCCTGGTCCCAGGTGTCGATCGCCTGGCCGCCGAGGTTGCGCGAGACCGAGAAGATCGAGTCGAGCTGGGTCAGCGACAGGCAGGCGACGGGATTGTCCTTGTTCACGAACACGGCGAGCGTGTCGACCGCGACGCGGACCGCCGTCGGCTTGTAGCCGTACTTCGCTTCGAACTGGTCGCTCTCGGCGGCGCGCATCGGGCGCGACATCGGGCCGAGCTGGGCGGTGCCGGCGATCAGCGCCGGCGGAGCGGTCGACGAACCCTTGCCTTCGATCTCGATCGTGACGCTGGGGTAGTTCTTGCGGAAGTCTTCCGCCCACAGCGTCATCAGGTTGTTGAGCGTGTCCGAGCCGATCGACTTCAGCGAACCCGAAACGCCGGAGACCGGCGCGTAGGGCTGATAGCGGCTGTCGATGTCGCCGGCCTGGGCGAGCGTCGTGAAAGAGGCCGTGGCGAGCAGCGCGATGGCGGCGCCGAGTTTGGTCATATGGGTGATCCCCCTGGAGGTCAGAAGCGAGGCATGGCCGTCGATTTAACGAACCCTTAAACCCCGGCGCGCCCGGCTTTAGGCCGTCAGGGTCAAGGGTCTATGTCGCATTCGTGACACTTCGATGACAGCGCACGTCCGGCGGCCGTCCGGGGCCTGACCGAAGCTGGGCGCGCGTTCCGCAAGTCATTGAAAACAGGGAGTTTTTCAGGCGTTTCGCGGAACGGCCACAGGGCGGCGCGGAATTTCCGCACCGCCGAAATCCCGCCCCTCGCTCAGCCGCCCCCACCGGCCGCCGCGAGGGTCCGGCGGGCCGCCTTGAGGTGGGGGAGGTCGAGCATCCGCCCGTCGAGCGCCAGCGTGCCCGCGCCCGGATGGGCCTCGAACAGCGCGACGATCCGGCGCGCTTCGGCGATTTCGGCCTCGGACGGCGTGAAGGCGGCGTTGATGAGCGGCACCTGCGCCGGATGGATCGCCATCATGCCGGTGAAGCCCTCGCGCCGGCCGCGCCCCGCATAGGCGGTGAGGCCCGCCTCGTCCTTGAAGGCCGGATAGACGGTCTCGATAGCCGGCACCTCGGCGGTGGCCGCCGCCGCGAGGCAGAGGCTGCGCACCAGGCGGCAGAGATCGGTGAACGAGCCGTCGTCCCAGCGTCCGCCCGCCGCGCCGATGGCGGCGGGCAGGTCTTCCGCCCCCCAGGTCATCGCGGCGAGGCGCGGCGCCCCGGCATAGGTGCCCAGGCCAAAGACCGAGGCCGGCGTCTCGGTCGCCACCGGCATCACGCGGATGCCCCCGCGAGCGAGCCCGGCGGCGGCCTCCAGCGCGGTCAGGTAGTGGTCGAGGCGGACGAGATCGGCGGCGGAATCGGGCTTGGGCAACACGATGCCGTCCGGCGCGGCGGCGACGACCGAAGCCAGATCGTCCAGCGCATGCGGCCCGGCCAGCGGATTGATGCGGACCCAGAGTTCGGGCGTCCGCGGGCGGGCGCGGTCCTTCAGCAGCGCCGCCGCGACGGCGCGCGCCGCCGCCTTCGCTCCCTCGGCGACCGAATCCTCCAGATCGAGGATCAGCGCATCCGCGCCGCTCTCCAGCCCCCTGGCGATCTTCTTCTGCGAATCGGCCGGGACGAAGAGGAACGAGCGCAGCGCGCTCATGCCGCCGGCTTCCGGCGCTGGAGGCCGGTGCGCTTGCAGTGCGCGACCAGCTCGTTCTTCTGATTGAAGCAGCGATGCATGAAGACGACGATCCCGGCGTCGGGGCGCGACTTGCTCTCGCGCAGCTCCAGCACCTCGGTCTCGATGCGCACCGTGTCGCCGTGGAACAGCGGTTTGGGGAAGCGCACCTCGTCCCAGCCGAGATTGGCGATCGCGGTGCCGAGCGTCGTGTCGCCGACCGAGATGCCGGTCATCAGCCCCAGCGTGAAGCAGGAATTGACGAGGCGCTGGCCGTATTGCGTCTCGGTGCGGCAATACTCCTCGTCGAGGTGAAGCTGGGCCGGATTGTGGGTCAGCGCGCTGAACCACACATTGTCTGCCTCGGTGATGGTGCGGCGGATCGGGTGCTGGAACACCTGGCCGACATGAAGCTCGTCGAAGAACAGTCCGGGCATGGCCTCATCCTCTTGGGTCCGCCCTCCCTTAGCATGGCTTTCATGCCTCATTGAAAGCCCGCCGGGCGGACGTGCTAGGCTTGCGCCGCACGACAAGAACGAGAACCGCAAGAACGAAGACCGGAGGATCCCATGACCCAATCGCGCGAAGTCCGCCTGAAGGACCGCCCCGTCGGCCTGCCGTCGGCGAAGAATTTCGAACTGGCGACGGTGACGCTCGACGCCCCCGGCCCGGGCGAGGTGCAGGTGAAGAACACCTGGATGACGGTCGATCCCTATATGCGCGGCCGCATGTATGCCGGTCCCTCCTATTCGGCCCCCTTCAATGTCGGCGAGGCGATGACCGGCGGGGCGATCGGCGAGGTGATCGCCTCGAACGCGCCTTCGCTGAAGCCCGGCGACATCGTGCGCAGCTTCATGGGCTGGCGCGAGGCCTTCAACGCCCCCGCCGACCAGCTCGAAAAGCTCGACACGATGGGCCTCGCGCCGCAGCTCTTCCTGGGCGCGGCGGGCATGCCGGGCCTCACCGCCTGGGCCGGCCTGATGCGGGTCGCGGCGTTCAAGCCGGGCGACACGGTGTTCGTCTCGGGCGCGGCCGGGGCGGTCGGCTCCATGGTCGCCCAGATCGCGCGGCTCAAGGGCGGCAAGGTGATCGGCAGCGCCGGCGGCGCCGACAAGATCGCCTATCTCAACGCCATCGGCGTGCACGGGGCGATCGACTACAAGGCGGTGCCCGATCTCACCAGGGCGCTGCTCGCCGCGGCGCCGGACGGCATCGACGTCTATTTCGACAATGTCGGCGGCGGCCATCTGGAAGCGGCGCTGAACGCCGCGAAGCTGCATGCGCGCTTCGCCATCTGCGGCGGCATCTCGGCCTACAACAATATCGGCGCGACGCCGGGACCGAGCAATTTCCTGCTGATCGTCGGCAAGCGCATCCGCATGGAAGGCTTCATCGTCTCCGACCATGCCGACATGGCGAAGGACTACGTGCCGCAGCTCGCGGCCTGGGTGAAGGACGGCAAGGTCGATGTGCGCGAGACCGTCGCGCACGGCATCGAGAACGCGGTCGACGCCTTCCTGCAGCTCTTCAGCGGCGGCAATCTGGGCAAGATGCTGGTCCGCCTGTGAGGGCCGCTTGAAACGCCGCAAGCTGATCATCGACTGCGATCCGGGCGTCGACGACGCGACGGCGCTGCTGCTCGCCTTCGCCGCGCCGGATGCGCTCGACATTCTCGGCGTCACGGTGGTCGCCGGGAACAAGGGTCTCGCGCGCACCGCCCGCAATGCCCGCATCGTGCGCCAGATCGCCGGGCGCGCCGACGTGCCGGTCTATGCCGGCTGCGCCCGGCCGATGGTGCGCGAGCCGGTCGAGGCGGGCGAGTTTCACGGACCCGAAGGCCTCGGCACGCTCGCGGTCTTCGAACCCGATGCGCCGCTCGCCGAAGGCCACGCCGTCGATTTCATCCGCCGCACGCTGCGCGCTGCCCACGAAGCCGTGACGATCGCCGTCACCGGCCCGGCCACCAATCTCGCGCTGGCGCTGGCGCTGGAGCCTGCGATCGCCGCCAGGATCGACGAGATCGTGGTGATGGGCGGGGCGCGCAGCGCCGGCGGCAACATCACCGCCTCGGCCGAGTTCAACGTCTTCGCCGATCCGCACGCCGCCCATGTGCTGCTGACCGCCGGCTGCCGGGTGACGATGTTCGGTCTGGACGCGACCTATCAGGTGCTCTCCACGCCCGAACGCATCGCGGCGCTGGAAGCGACAGGCACGGTCGCGGCCCGCGCCTCGGCGGAGCTGATGCGCTTCTCCAACGCCATCGAGGCCGACCCGTCGCGCCGGGCGGGCGCGCCGCTGCACGATCCCTGCACGATCGCCTGGCTGCTCGACCCCAGCCTCTTCATCGTCAGCGGCGCGAAGATCGCGGTCGAAACGAATGGCGGCCTCGCCTTCGGCCACACCGCGGTCGAGTTCCGCGCCGGGCCGCGCGAGGTCAACGCCAACTGGGCCGTCCGGGCAGACGGGGCAGGGGTCTTCGCCCTGCTGAACGAAAGGCTGGGATCGCTGTGAGCGGAGCGCGCATCGTCGTCGTCGGCTCGGTCAATCTCGACATCGTCGCGACGGCCGCGACCCTGCCCGCGCCGGGCGAGACGGTGACGGGCGCGAGCCTCGCCTTCCACCCCGGCGGCAAAGGCGCCAATCAGGCGCTCGCGGCGCAGCGGCTGGGCGGCGCGGTGACGCTGATCGCCTGCGTCGGGGCCGACCCGAACGCCGCTGCGGCGCTCGCCCTGCTGCGGGCCGACGGCGTCGACCTGACGCTTCTGCGCACCGATCCGAACGCCGCGACCGGGGTCGCGCTCATCGCCGTGAACGCGGCCGGCGAAAACCAGATCGTCGTCGCCTCCGGCTCGAATGCGAAGCTCGCCGCCGCGGATGTGAAACTGCCGCCCCATGACGGCGTGCTCTGCCAGATGGAGGTCGCGCCCGGCGTCGTCGCGGCGGCGGCCGAGCGCTGCAAGGGCTTCTTCGCGGTCAATCTCGCGCCTGCGCTGCCCGCGCCCTCGATCCTCTTCGAGCGGGCCGATCTCGTCATCGTCAACGAGGGCGAGGCGGCGGTCTATGGCGGCGCGCTCGATCGGGCGCGCGGCCTCGTCGCCGTCACCTACGGCGCGCGCGGCGCGGCGCTGTTCCGTCAGGGCCGCAGACTGGTCGAGGCCGCCCCGCCCGCCGTGACGCCGGTCGACACCACCGGGGCGGGCGATTGCTTCTCGGCCGCGCTGACGCTGGCGCTGGTGGAGGGCCAGCCGAAGGAACAGGCGCTGCGCTTCGCCTGCGCCGCCGGGGCCGCCGCCACCACTCGCGCCGGCGCGCAGACCGGCATGCCCTGGCGCGCCGAGGTCGAGGCCCTGTCGCCCCCGCCGGTCTGACCGCCGCCCGGCCCTTCCTCTTGGCCGCCCTTGAGGCGGCCATCCAGAGCGGGCACGGTCGATTCCGCCTTTTCGCAAGTTGGTCTAGTCTCCGCCCATGACAGACGGCGTCCCCACACTCAGCCTCAAGGCCTTCACCGGCGGCGACGCGGCGCAGCGCAAGGCGTTCTCCGCCGATCTCATGCGCGGCCTTCAGCGTTACGGCTTCATCATCCTCGCCGACCACAACGTGGACGAGGCGCTGCTCGACGAGGCCTACCGCCTCAGCGCCGCCTTCTTCGCCGAGGACGAGGCCTTCAAGCGGCGCTACGCGGCGGGCCTGCGCGGCTACACCCCGTTCGGCGTCGAGCACGCCAAGGGCCGCAGCGTCGCCGACCTGAAGGAATTCTGGCAGCTCGGCCGCGACGCCTACGATCCCGACGCGCCGGACGGCGACTTCGCCCCCAATGTCTGGCCGGAACGCCCGGCGGGCTTCGAGCCGGTCTTCAAGCGCCTGTTCGCGGCGCTGGACGAGACCGGACGGCTGCTGCTTCAGGCGCTCGCCCCGCAGCTGGGCCTCGCTGAGGACTATTTCGATCCGCTGGTGAAGGGCGGCACCTCGATCCTGCGGGTGCTGCACTATCCCCCGGTGCCGGACGACGCCCCGCCCGGCGCGGTGCGCTCGGCGGCGCACGAGGACATCAACTTCATCACCATCCTGGTCGCCGCGCGCGGCGCGGGGCTGGAGCTGCTGGACCGCGACGGCGCGTGGCTGCCGGTCGAGACGCGGCCGGGCAACCTCATCGTCGACAGCGGCGACATGCTGGCCCGGCTCACCAACGGCGTCATTCCGGCAACCACGCACCGCGTGGTGAACCCCGCCGGCCCCAATGTCAGCCGCTATTCGATGCCGTTCTTCATGCACCCGACCTCGGCGACGCCGCTGGACGTGCTGCCGACCTGCATCGGCGACGGCGCGAAATTCCCGCCCATCACGGCCGGCGAATTCCTCGCCGAACGCCTGCGCGAGATCGGCCTGAAGCGCTAGGCCGCGCCTTTCAGGCTTCGCCGGCGAGCTTCAGGATGCGCCTCGCGGCCGAAGGACCGGCGGCCACGATCGGCCCCTTCCGGCCCGCACCAATGGCGATCGGCTACTCCGTCTTGCCGTTCTTCGGCTCGATGAAGGCTTCGACCTTGCCCTTCAGCTTCAGCGTCATCGGGTTGCCCTTGCGGTCGACCGTGGTGCCGACCGAGACGCGGATCCAGCCTTCGGAGATGCAGTATTCCTGCACATTGGTCTTTTCCGCGCCGTTGAAGCGGATGCCGACTCCCCGGTCGAGCGCCGCGGCGTTGTAGAATGGGCTCTTGGGATCGGCGGAAATGCGGTCGGGCAGGGTGTCGGTCAGGGCCTCGGACGGGGTCTCGGGCGGGGCGTCGGTCATGGAAATCGGCCTTCAAACGCGGCGGATAAGGGTGTCTGGCCGGGGGTGATAGCTGGTCAAGCGGCCGATTCCAATCTAGGGGATGGGCTTGCGAGGGTTCGCCCCGCCCCCGAAAGCAGGATTTCCCGGCGTCATGCCGTTCCCCACAAGCAATCCCTCCATCGCCGAAGCGCTGGCCGCGCGCGGCTATGACGAACCGACCCCCGTCCAGGCCGCCGTCGGCGCCTCCGATGCGAACGCCGATCTTCTGGTCTCGGCCCAGACCGGCTCCGGCAAGACCGTCGCCTTCGGCCTCGCCATGGCGGCGACGCTGCTGGGCGAGACGCCGCGCTTCGAGCAGGCGGCGACGCCGCTCGCCGTCATCATCGCGCCGACCCGCGAGCTGGCGCTTCAGGTCCACCGCGAGCTGGACTGGCTCTACGCCAAGACCGGCGCGCGGGTGGTGAGCTGCGTCGGCGGCATGGACCCCCGGGCCGAGAGGCGCGAGCTGGCGCGCGGCGCGCATGTCGTCGTCGGCACGCCCGGCCGGCTGCGCGACCACATGGAGCGCGGCGCGCTCGACACCGCGGCGCTGCGCATCGTCGTGCTCGACGAGGCCGACGAGATGCTCGACCTCGGCTTCCGCGAGGATCTGGAGTTCCTGCTCGACGCGATGCCGGCCGAGCGCCGCACGCTGCTGTTTTCGGCGACCATCGCGCGCGAGATCGCCAGCCTCGCCAAGCGCTTCCAGCGCGACGCGGTGCGCATCGACACGGTCGGCCCGGTGCGCAGCCATGCCGACATCGCCTATCAGGCGGTGCGCATCGCTCCCAACGACGTCGAGCACGCGGTCGTCAACCTTCTGCGCTATCTCGATTTCGGCGCTTCGCTGGTGTTCCTCTCGACCCGTCAGGCGGTGAACCGCCTGCACGCCAGCCTCGCGGAGCGCGGCTTCGCGGCCGTGGCGCTGTCGGGCGAGTTCTCGCAAAACGAACGCAACCACGCACTCCAGGCCCTGCGCGACGGACGGGCGAAGATCTGCGTCGCCACCGATGTCGCGGCGCGCGGCCTCGACCTGCCCGATCTCGGCCTCGTCATTCATGCCGAACTGCCGCGCTCGCGCGAGACGCTGCTTCACCGCAGCGGCCGCACCGGGCGCGCCGGGCGCAAGGGCGTCTGCGCCATGCTGGTGCCGCACACGCGGCGGCGTCAGGCGGAACGGCTGTTCCAGGCGGCCGGCATCGACGTGGCCTGGGGCAACCCGCCGACGCCCGAACAGATCCGCAAGCAGGATCAGGAGCGGCTGCTGGAGCACCCGGTCTTCGGCGAACCGCCGACCGAGGAGGACAACGCCCTCGCCGCCGCGCTGATCGCCAAGCGCAGGCCGGAGGAGATCGCCACCGCGCTCGCCCGTCTCTACCGCGACCAGCTGCCCGCGCCGGAAGACCTCTTCGAATCCGGCCCCGCCCAGCGCGACGAGAAGAAATGGTCGCCCACCCGCGACCTGGCGGGCGAAGGCCCGGCCCCCGGCCCCCGCCGCGAGCGCGAGCCGCGCACCGACATGCAGTGGTTCCGCATGAACGCCGGCCGCCACAACAACGCCGATCCGCGCTGGCTGATTCCGCTGATCTGCCGCCTCGGCCACATCACCAAGCAGGAGATCGGCGCGATCCGCATCTTCGACAAGGAAACCAAGTTCGAGATCGCGGTGCATGCGGCCCGCGCTTTCATGGATGCGGTGAACAAGGCCGAAGACCCCGAAGTCCGCATCACCCCGGCCGGCGCCCCGGCCGACAGGGACAGGCCGCGCCACGCGGGCGGCCCCGGCGGTTTCAAAGGCGGCTACAAGGGTGGCCCCAAGGGCGGTCCCGGCGGCGACAAGGGCCCGCGCCCCTTCCCCGGAAAGCCGCATGGCGGGCCGAAGGGCAAAGGCAAGCCGGGCAAGGGCAAGCCATAGGCGCGGCGCGTCCGCGACCGGGAGCGTAGGATGACCATTGAGATCGACGCCGATTTCGAAGGCGGCAATATCGAGATCGTCGCTCTCGACGGCGACACCGCCGACCTCGCCATCCGGCCCGATTCGGGCGGGCCGTGGTCGCAGTGGTTCTTCTTCCGGGTGCGCGGCGCGGCCGGGCGGCGGCTGACGCTGCGCATCGTCAGCGCCGGGGCCTCGTCCTATCCCGACGGCTGGGAGAACTATCGCGCGCGGGTCAGCGATGACGGCGCGGACTGGGTGCTCGCCGACACGCATTTCGACGGCGCGGTCCTGGAGATCCGCCACACGCCGCGCACGAACGAAGCGCGCTTCGCCTATTTCGTGCCCTACGAGCTGGCGCGCCACGAGGCGCTGCTCGCCCGCATCGCCGCCGCGCCGGGTGTCGGCCGCCGCACGCTCGGGCGCTCGATCGACGGACGGGCCATCGACGTGCTGGAGATGGGCGAGGGGCCGAAACACATCTGGGTGCTCGGCCGCCAGCACTCCGGCGAGACGATGGCGAGCTGGTGGATGGAGGGGGCGCTCGCCCGCCTCGCCGACGCCGCCGATCCGCTCTCCCTGCGGCTGCGACAGAGGGCGCGGCTGCACATCGTGCCGCTGGTCAATATCGACGGCGCGGCGCGCGGCAATCTGCGCGGCAACGCGGAAGGCGTCGATCTCAACCGCCAATGGCGCGACCCCAACCCCGACAGCGCACCGGAAGTCGCCGCGATCCTCGCCGCGATGATCGAGACCGGGGTCGACGTCTTCCTCGACGTCCACGGCGACGAAAGCCTGCCGCATGTCTTCATCGACGGCTGCGACGTCGATCCGGAATCGAGCCCGGCGCAGATCGCGGGCGTCGACCGCTTCCGCCAGGCGCTGCTGAAGGCGAGCCCCGCCTTCCAGACGGCGGTCGGCTATCCGCCCTCCTATGGCGGGGCGGAGGCCAACGGCATCGCCACGCGGGCGATCGGCCTGCGCTTCCGGGCCGTCGCCGTGACGCTGGAAATGCCGTTCAAGGACGCTGCCGAGGCCCCCGATCCGCTGGAAGGCTGGTCGCCCGCCGCCTCCGCCAGGCTGGGCGAAGCCTGCCTCGCCGCCCTCGACGCGGCGCTTGACGAAGACGCCTGACGGGTGCGCTCCTGCGGTCAATCCAGCCGGCCGCCCGAGGGGGGCGTTCCGGCGTCTTCCATTCAGCGGGCCTGAATTTCAGGCCCCGGGGGCCGTTCCATGAGTTCATCCGACGTCGCGCCGCGATCCGAATTGACGATCCGCGGCATCGTGCTGGGCGTGGCGATCACGCTCATCTTCACCGCCGCGCAGATCTATCTCGGCCTCAAGATCGGCCTGACCTTCGCCACCTCGATTCCGGCGGCGGTGATCTCGATGGCCCTGCTGCGAGCCTTCCGCACCGCGACGATCCAGGAAAACAACATCGTCCAGACTATCGCCTCGGCGGCCGGCACGCTGGCGGCGACGATCTTCGTGCTGCCCGGCCTCATCATCATCGGCTGGTGGGCCGAGGTGCCGTTCTGGACGACCTTCTTCGCCTGCGCCATCGGCGGCACGCTGGGCGTCATGTACACGATCCCGCTGCGCCGGGCGCTGGTGACCCATTCCGACCTGCCTTACCCCGAAGGCGTCGCCGCCGCCGAAGTGCTGAAGGTCGGCTCCGGCTCGCGCGAGGGCGCGGCAGAGGGCAGGGCGGGCCTCTTCGCGGTCGTCGCCGGATCGGTCGCCTCGGCCCTCTTCGCCGCCGCCGTCGCCGCCAAGCTGTTCGCCGCCGAGGTCGCGGGCTTCGTCCGCCTCGGGGCCGGCGCGACCGGCATCGGCGCGTCCAGTTCGCTCGCCCTTCTGGGGGCCGGGCACCTCGTCGGCCTGACGGTCGGCCTCGCCATGCTGACCGGCCTCGTCATCGCCTGGGGCGTGCTTGTGCCGGTCCTCACCATGGCGACGCCGATGCCCGATCTCGACGCCGCCGGCCACGCCACCAAGGTCTGGGCGACTGAGGTTCGCTTCCTCGGCGCGGGCGCGATCGGCGCGGCGGCGATCTGGACGCTCGGGAAGCTCATCGTGCCGGTCTGGCGCGGCCTCGTCGCGGCGCTGGAAGCGGGCCGCGCCCGCCGCACCGGCGGCGAAGCTCTGCCGCGTGTCGAACAGGACATCCCCATCGGCATCGTCGGCCTCGTCACCGTCATCCTGCTCGCGCCCGCCGGCTGGCTGCTCGCCTCGTTCCTCTCCGGCGGCCCGTTGGGCGAGATCGCCGTTCCGCTGATCGCGCTCGGCGTCGCCTATCTGGTTTTCGCCGGGCTGCTGGCGGCGGCGGTGTGCGGCTACATGGCCGGCCTCATCGGCTCGTCCAACAGCCCGGTCTCGGGCGTCGCCATTCTCTCGGTGCTGGGCGCGGCCCTGCTGACCGGGGCCATCGGCCACGGCATGACGGGCGGCGAGTCGGGCACGGCGCTCATCGCCTATGCGCTCTTCGTCACCGCCATGCTGCTCGCCGTCGCGGTGGTGGCGAACGACAACCTCCAGGACCTCAAGACCGGCCAGCTGGTCGATGCGACGCCCTGGAAACAGCAGGTCGGCCTGATCATCGGCGTCATCGCCGGTTCGGCGGTGATCCCGCCGGTGCTGCAATTGCTGAACGACGCCTACGGCTTCGCGGGCACGCCCAACCCGGACGCGATCGCCGCCCAGCCGCTCGCCGCGCCGCAGGCGACGCTGATCTCGACGCTCGCCAAGGGGGTGATCGGCGGCGATCTGAGCTGGAGCCTGCTCGGCCTCGGGGCGCTGATCGGCGCCGGTCTGGTCGCCGTCGACATCGTTCTCAAGCGCATCAGCGCCAAACGCCTCAGCCTGCCGCCGCTGGCCGTCGGCCTCGCCATCTATCTGCCGAGCGCGGTGACGCTGCCGGTGGTGGTGGGCGCGGTCGCGGGCTGGATCTTCGAGCGCCGGGTGGCGCGCGGCCGCGGCGCGGAACCGGCCAAGCGCCTGGCGGTGCTGGTCGCCTCCGGCTTCATCGTCGGCGAGAGCCTCTTCAACGTCGCGCTCTCCGGCATCATCGTGGCGACCGACACGGGCGAACCGTTCGCGCTCTCCAACCCGCCGGGCGAGATGCTGGCGATGGGCCTCGCGGTCGCGGCGGCGGCGGCGATCGTCGCGGCGCTCTATGCGTGGTGCAGCCGCACGGCGTCGTCCTTGCCCGAGGACTGACGTCCGCCCTCAGTGCGCGAGGAAGAGGTTCGGCCCGCTCTCGGCGTCGAGGAAGCTGCGGGTCGCGCCGCCGAACAGCGTCTCGAACAGACGCCAATGGCCATAGGCTCCGGCGACCAGCAGGTCGGCCTCCTGGGCCTTGGCGGCTTCCAGCAGGCACTCGCCCTCGCCGCCGCTGCGTCCTTCGGCGATGGCGACGGCGGCGGCGGCGATGCCGTGCAGCGACAGGAAATGGGTCAGCCGCTCGGGCCGCGCCGCGTCCTGCAACAGCGGCTTGAGGCCGTGCGGACACTGCACGATGGCGACCCGCTTGGCCTGATGGAGCAGGGGCAGGGCGGAACGGACGGCGCGCCCCGCTTCCGGACTGCCGTCCCAGGCGATGACCGCGACGCCGTTCAGCGCCGATACCGGACGCCGGGCGAGCAGCATCGGGGCCCGCGCGTGCAGCAGCGCGTCGGCGAAGGCTCCGGTGTCGGACAGCGGCCCGGCGGCGGTCGCCTGGCCGCTGACCACCAGATCGGCGAGCGGCGCGGCGTTGGCGAGCCGCACCCGCAATTCGTCCGGCAGATCCTCGACCATCAGGCGGCCCGATTGCGGCCCTTCGCCGAACGTCAGCCCGGCCTCGGCCGCCGCCGCCCGCGCGTCCTCGACGATCGACATATGGGTGGCGGCGCGCGCCTCGATCAGGCCGTCATAGACGTCCTGCGGAATGATCGCCCCGGTCTCCGACCCCAGCGCCGCCAATTGCCCGACGAGATCGGGCAGCACCGGCAGCACCCGCACCACGGCGCGGCCGGTCGCCGCCAGCGCGCAGGCCGATTGCAGCGCCGGACGGTCGCTCGCATCACCGCAGGCGATGGTCAGAATCGCACGATACATGGCTTGGCTCCCCCCACGGCGGCGTGCGCCGCGGGATCAGGCATGATCCGGTTCAGGTATGGGCGGCCCAGGCGCGCGCGCCGGCCCGGCGCATCGCTCCGGCGGGCAGCCGCGCCGCGTCCGCATCGTCGCCGCCCTCGTCGTCCGGCAGCGCGCCGTCCGAAAGATCGGCGAGCGCCTGGCGGTTGAGGATCGCCACGTCGTGCGGCCCGTTGAGGCCGATCCAGCCATTGCGGGTGAACTCGGTGAAGGTGCGGCTGACGGTCTCGACCGTCAGGCCCAGATAGTCGGCGATGTCGTAGCGCGACATCGGCAGGCGCACCCGCCCGGCCCCGGCCTCGCGCCGCTCGGTCCACAGCAGGAACCCGGCCAGCCGCTCGGCGGCGGTGCGCAGGCCGAACAGCAGGATGCGCGCCTCGGCGGCGGCGAGCGCCCGGCCGAGCATGTCGCGCAGGCGGGCATTGGCCGTCGGGTCGTCCCCGGCGGCGGCTTCGAGGCGGCGGCGCGGCCAGCGGATCAGGACCGTCTCGGTCACCGCCTCGGCCGTCACCCGGTGGCGGCGGCCGTTCTCGACGCCCAGCGCGTCGCCGTCGAAGAAGAACCCGGTCAGCTGGCGGCGGCCGTCGCGGTTGAGATGCGAAGTGCGCACCACGCCGCTCTCGATCTCGAACCAGGCGTCGGCGTCCTCGTCCTGACAGAAAATGGCCCCGCCGCGCGGGATCGTGACCCGCACCGCCTCGCACGGCCCGTTCCGGGACGCCGCACCGTTGGGAAGAATGATCAACTCGCCCATGACCCGCTCCTCACGTTCGATGAGGCAAGAAGGTCACGATCCCCGGAAGGCGAAAATCCGTAAGATTGCCTACGCAAATCCCCTTAGGCCGTATTAGGGTCGCAAGGATCGCGGGCCGCAGGGTTGGCCGCCCGCCCGAAAGGAGCCTTGGCGCGGCGATGGCCGGACCGCAGCAGGACGAAACCGGGGCGCGCGACGCCATCGAAAGGCTGCGGGCCGTCGCCGACACGGTTCCGGACGCCATGATCGGCATGGACGAGCACGGAATCATGGACAGTTTCAGCGCCCAGGCCGAACGCATGTTCGGCTGGACCGCCGCCGAAGCCATCGGACGTAACGTCAACCTGCTGATGCCCGAACCGCACGCCACGAGGCACGATTCCTATGTGGCCCGTTATCTGCGCACCGGCGAGGCCCGAATCATCGGCCAGCGCCGGGCGCTGCTCGGCCGCCGCAAGGACGGCACCACGTTCCCCATCGAGCTTTCGGTCGGCGAGGCGCGAATCGGCGACCGCCGCGTCTTCATCGGCTTCATCCACGACGTCTCGCGCGAGCAGACGACCGAGCGCCGGGCGGCGGACCTGGAGGCCGAGCTGATCCACGTCTCGCGCCTTTCGGCGATGGGCCAGATGGCCTCGACCGTGGCGCACGAACTGAATCAGCCGCTGGGGGCGGCCGAGATCTTCGCCGCCGCCGCGCTGCGCCGTCTTCCGGCCGACGCCACCGGCGAGATCGCCAAGGCGGCTGCGGCCATCGCCCAGTGCGGCGAACAGGTCCGCCGCGCCGGGCAGATCCTCAAGCGGCTGCGCGAATTCGCCTCGCGGCGGCAGAGCGAGCGCAAGCCCGAAAGCCTGCGCAAGGTGATGGACGAGGCGATGGCGCTGGCGCTGATCGGCGTCGGCACCGACGGTCTCGAAATCGCCATCTCGGACTCCGCGCCGCCCAACGTGCTGATCGACCGCATCCAGATTCAGCAGGTCGTCGTCAATCTCATCCGTAACGCGATAGAGGCGATGTCCGGGCTCGCCGCGAAGCGGCTGGACGTGACGCTCGCCACCACTTCGGGAGGCGAAGCGCAGATCACCGTCGCCGACAACGGCCCCGGCCTCGATGCGGGCGTGCGCCACGATCTCTTCACGCCGTTCGTCACCACCAAGGGCGACGGGCTCGGCATCGGATTGTCGATCTGCCGCACCATCGTCGAGGCGCATGGCGGCTTCATCTGGGCCGAGAACCGGCCCGATGGCGGCGCGGCGTTCAGCTTCACGCTGCCGCGCGCGCCGGGCGAGGACGGTCCGGCGTGACGGCCCCCGCGGTCCACATCGTCGACGATGATCCGGCGATGCGCGCCTCGCTGCGGGCGCTGCTCGAAATCGAAGGCTACGAGGTGACGGCCTTCGCAGACGGCCCCGGCTTTCTCGCCGCCGCGCCGCACCTCGCGCCGGGCTGCGTGCTGCTCGACATCCGCATGACGCCGCTCGACGGTCTGGCGGTGCTGGCCCAGCTTCAGAAGATGCGCGACGATCTGCCGGTGGTGATGATGACCGGCCATGCCGACGTTGCGCTGGCCGTGCGCTCGATGAAGGCGGGCGCGGTCAATTTCCTCGAAAAGCCGTTCGGAGCCGAGGCCCTCACCGAAAGCGTCGCCGAGGCGCTGACCATCGCCCGGCTGCGGGCCGAGATCCGCCAGGGGGCTACGGACGCGCAGCGCCGGCTCGATCGCCTGACCGAGCGCGAACGCGAAGTGCTGATGGCCCTGGTGGACGGCATGCCCAACAAGGGCGTCGCGCAGGCGCTGGGCATCTCGCCGCGCACCGTCGAGGTGCATCGCGCCCGCCTCATGGACAAGCTGGAAGTCGCCTCGATCGCCGAGGCGGTGAAGATCGCGCTGGCGGCAGGCGGCTGACGCCCGCGCCGCCGCGCTTGCGCTCTTTGACTCAGATCAACGAGCTTTGCTGACAATGTGTCAGCCTTCCCTCGCAGAATTGCGCACGGACCGGCGAGCGACCGGCCCGGCATGAGGGAGAGCACAATGTCCGACTTCCTGTCCGGTTACTCGATCCAGAGCTGGCTCGAACGCTGCCCGCAGGGCTATCTGGAAGGCACCGTCTATGGCCACGAAAAGGCCGAGCGCGAGCCCGACGAGCTGATGAAGAACGAGGCGCTGCGCGAGCAGCAGATCCGCACGACGGTAAACCTCATCGTCGGCGAGCGCGCGGCGCTCGCGGCGTCCTCCGGCCTCGTCAACGCGGCGCCCGACCAGCGCTCCAAGACCTTCCTCGCCACCCAGACGCTCGACGAAGCGCGCCATGTCGAGATCTTCTCGCAGCGCCTGCTCGACCTCGGCGTCTCGCAGGCCGATTTCGAATCCACCATCAACACCTACGCCAACCCGCACCTCGTGAAGTTCGCGGGCGTGCTGCTGGAGAAGGTGGACAAGAAGGATTTCGTCGCCGGCGTCGTCGGCCAGAACATCGTGCTCGAAGGCCTCGCCTTCTCGGTGTTCGAAATGATGCACGCCAGCGCCAAAATCGACAATCTGAAGTGGGCGCACACGCTGGCCGGCACGATCGCCGACGAGCGCCGCCATGTCGGCTTCGGCGAGAACCGGATCGGCGCGCTCATCCGCGACAATCCCGGCCGCAAGTCGGAGATCGAGAAGATGCAGAAGGACATGACCGGCCACATGCTGGCGACCTTCGCGTGGACCTTCGGCCAGGACAAGGACACGGTCGAGACCGTGCGCGAGATGCGCAAGAGCTCCGGCAAGGAGGAGCACGCCGTCTATCACGGCGTCGATCTCAACCAGGCCTCGTCGGCCGAGATCGAGAAGCTGCTGGCCGAAACCGTGATCCACGAGTTCAAGACGCGGCTCGCCCGCGTCGGGCTTGATTACCAGTCGCCCGCCGCCTGAACGATGGGCGGTCCGACGCATAGTCCGCACGACCTTTCCCAGGGCCAGTTCCTTGAGGAGGTTCACTCCTTCGAGTTCTGGTTCGGGGCGGTCGAGGGTTATCTGCACGGCAAGGACCACGGGTTCTTGCCGGGCACCGCCGACGCGGAGATGGAGCCGCGCCAGCGCGACGGCCTCATCACCACGCTGTGCAATTACGCCGTGGGCGAGACCGCCGCGCTCGAGGCCTCGTCCGCGATGATCGGCTTCGCGCCCGACCGGCAGACCAAGATCTTCCTCGCCACGCAGGTCGTGGACGAGGCGCGCCATCTTGAAGTCCTGCTGCACCGGATGCGGATGCTGGGGGTGAAGGACCCCGAGCGCGAGATCGGCCAGCGCGCCAACAGAAGCCTCGTCACCTTCAAGGACCGGCTGCTCGATTTCGTCGATCAGAAGGACTGGGAGGCGGCGGTCCTGGTGCAGAACGTGATCCTGGAATCGCTCGAATACACGGTCTTCCGCCACCACGCGCAGACCGCCGACGCGATCACGCGGCAGATGCTGGAAGGCATCGTCTCCGACGAGCGGCGTCACATGGGCTTCGGCGAGAACGATCTCGGCCGCCGCCTGCTTCATGCGCCGCAGGCCAAGCCCCGGCTCGAACGCATCAAGCGCGAACTCGATACGCTCGTGCTGGACACGTTCGAGGAAACGATGGGCCAGTTGGGCCTCGATCGGGAAACCCGCCCCAATCTGGCGGCGGACTATCTCAACGCGGTGGCGCGGCTGGGTTTCAAGGCATGACGGATCCGCTCGAATCGGAAACCGGCGGCGAGGAAAAGCCGCGGCAGAAATATACGCTCGACGAAACCGGCTTCGACGAAGTGCCGGCGCAGT
The DNA here is from genome assembly GCA_046348585.1 of Alphaproteobacteria bacterium. GTDB lineage: Bacteria > Pseudomonadota > Alphaproteobacteria > Micropepsales > Micropepsaceae > JADZAI01. The sequence goes on along the minus strand of JAXMDZ010000013.1, from coordinate 62,421 downwards.
ACCGGCGCTTCTATCGCAAATGGGGCGGGCCGCCCGACAAGCTCGCGCCGAACGAGGCGCTCTGCCCGGTGTGCAAGGTGGTCATCCGCTCGATGCAGGAACTGCGCGAGGGCGACCGGCTCTATTGCATGCCCTGCATGTCGCGCCTCGTCGTGGTGCGCGAGGACGGGATGCTGCTCGCCAAGGTCGTTTACTGAAGCGGCCGCGCCGCCTCACTCGGCGGGCCAGGCGCCGGGCGGCAGCAATTCCACCATGCGCTCCATGGCGCTGCGCGGCACCCGGCGGCGGATGACCTCGACCACGGCGCGCATCGCCCCTTCGGCGTCGGCGACGAAGAACGGGCCGAGCCGCGCGCCCACGTCGTCCGCGAACGTGTCGCCCGGATTGTTGCGCAGCGGCGGCGCGCCGATCCGCCAGTTCTCCACGAAGGTGCCGCGCAGCGTCAGCGGCAATTCGCCCGCGAAGATCAGCGCGGCCTGCGGCGGCAGCCGGTCGCGCAGCGCCTGAAGCACGGCGCGCACGGCCGCATAGGCGTCGTGCTTCTCGCCCCCGCCGAGCTCGCGCGAGACGGCTTTCAGCCAGGCGTTGGTCTCCTGTACGGAGGCATCGACGATGGTCAGCCGCCCGGGCATGCTCGACATTCCGTCACATTTGCCCGGCACGCTAGGCGCACAGGCCGCGCGCTCATTGACCTAGGTCAACACGCCCGGGCGGCGAGGTGTCGCGGGCCGCTTGAGCAAACTCAAGGCGGGGCGGGCGCGGAGCCCGCATCGTGGCGAAGACCTTCAAGGAGAATCCCGATGACTGCGACCATGCGTGCGGCGACCTTCCGCCAGCCGGGCACGATCCGTATCGAGACCAAGCCCATTCCCGAGATCGGGCCCAACGACGCGCTCGTGCGGATGACCACGACGACGATCTGCGGCACCGACGTCCACATCCTCAAGCGCGAATACCCGGTCGCCGACGGCCTCACCATCGGGCACGAGCTGGTCGGCGTCATCGAGCGCCTGGGCAGCGCGGTCACCGGCTACGAGGTCGGCCAGCGGGTCATCGCCGGCGCGATCACGCCGAGCGGCCAGAGCAACGCCAGCCTTTCCGGCTTCGCCAGCCAGTGCGGCTGCGGCGCGCGTCACGGCTGGAAGGCGATGGGCGGCTGGCGCTTCGGCAACACGATCGACGGCACCCAGGCCGAATATGTCCGCGTGCCGGACGCCGCCGCCAATCTCGCGGTCATCCCGGACCATCTCACCGACGAGCAGGTGCTGATGTGCCCGGACATCATGTCCACCGGCTTCTCGGGCGCGGAGAGCGGCGAGGTGAAGATCGGCGACATGGTGGCGGTGTTCGCGCAAGGCCCGATCGGCCTCTGCGCGACGGTCGGCGCGCGGCTGCGCGGCGCGTCCAAGATCATCGTCGTCGACGGCATGCCCGACCGCCTCGCCATGGCCCGCAGGCTGGGAGCCGACGAAACGCTCGACCCCGCCAGCCCCACCCTGATCGATGACATCCTCGCGCTCACGGATGGGCGCGGCGTCGATGTCTCCATCGAGGCGCTGGGCACCCAGGCGACCTTCGAGGCCTCGCTGCGCGTGCTGCGTCCGGGCGGCACGCTTTCCAGCCTCGGCGTCTATTCGCAGGATCTGAAGATCCCGCTCGACGCCTTCGCCGCCGGCCTCGGCGATCACACGATCCGCACCACGCTCTGCCCCGGCGGCAAGGAACGGATGCGTCGCCTGATGGACGTGCTGGCCGCAGGCCGCGCCGACCTGCGCCCGCTGGTCACGCACCGCTTCAAGCTGGACGAGATCGAGGCGGCCTACGACCTTTTCGCCGCCCGCCGCGACGGCGTTCTGAAGGTGGCGATCACGCCCTAGGGGCCGCGCGCCGCGCCGTCGCCGCCAACCCGGCGGCGGCGAGGACGCCCGCCACGACGACCGCGATGTTGTAGTAAGCGCCGATCCGGTTCGCCGGATCGGACCACAGATAGGCGACGAAGCCGACGCTCGACCACACCATCGCCGCGCCGGCGGCGCAGAAGATGAGCGGGAACAGCGGATAGAACGGCACGCGATAGGGCCGCGCCGCCTCCGGCCTGCGGATGCGCAGGACGATCAGCGCGAGGCCCGACAGGACCATGAAGCCCCAGAACACCGGCGCGGTGAAATTGACCAGCGCCTCGAAGCCGTCGCGCGTCGTCGCCCCCCAGGCGACGAGGCCGAGCGCGACCAGGCTCTGCGCCAGCATCGCGCGCAGCGGAATGCCGCGCGCCGCGTCCCAGCGCCCGATCGCCGCGAGCTGCGGCCAGTCATGCGCGGCGGCATAGGTGGTGCGCGCCCCGACCACGATGGTCGCATTGATCGAGGTGACGGTGGCGAGCGTCACCGCGACCGCCAGCACCAGCGAGGCATATGGCCCGAACGCCGCCCCCATCAGCGCCGCGGCCGGCGCTTCGGACGCGGCGAGCCCCTCGATGCCGAGACCGCGCCACAGCGCCCAGTTGACGCCGAGATAGAGCGCGGTGATCAGCAGCGTCGAAAGGGTCAGCGCCTTCACCATGCCGCGCCTCGCGTCCTTCACCTCCGACGACATGGTGGCGATCTCGCTCCAGCCGCCGAAGGCGATCAGCACGAAGACCATCGCCTGGAAGAAATCGGGCGGCGGCGGCGCGATCTGCGGATCGGGCGTCGCGGGCGGCGTGCCGGTGGCGACCAGCACGAGGCCCGCCGTCACGATCACCACGACGCCGACCACCTCAAGCCCGGTCAGCGCGTAGTCGACGCTCTCGGCGGCATACATGCCTTTCAGGTTCCATGCCGTCATCGCCACGATCGATCCGAAGGCGTAGAGCGCGGGCCCGCCGGGACCGAGATCGACGACCTCGTTGGCATAGACGCCCAGCACGAAACCCAGCACCGCCAGCGAGCCGGTGTTGATGACCGCAAAGCGCGTCCAGGCGAAGACGAAGGCGAGGCCCTTGCCGTAGGCGGTCTTCAGGAAGTGATAGTCGCCGCCCGCATTGGGAAAGGCGGTGGCGAGTTCGGCATAGCAGAACGCCCCGATCAGCGAGACCGCGCCGCCCGCCAGCCAGGCCGCCATCAGCCAGGGGAACGAGCCGGCATTGGCGGCGACGTCGGCGGGCGATTTGAAGATGCCCGCGCCGATCACCATGGCGACCGCGACCATCACCAGATAGGCGACGGAAACGTGCCGTGCGGGCTCCGCCTCGAAGGCGGGGTCGCGGCCGGGGTCGCTCACGGCCTAGCCGGCGCGGAAGCGGCCGGGCGCGACCGCCGCGACGGTGAGGCCGAGATCGGCGAGGTCGGCGGGCACTCCGCGCCCCTCCACCAGCGACGCGCCGAGCCGTCCCATCGCCGGGGCGGTCTGGATGCCGTAGCCGCCCTGGCCGACATGCCAGAAGAACCCTTCCGCCCGGCCCTCGAAGCCGACGGCAGGCGTGCGGTCGGGCGTGAAGGTCCGCAGGCCTGCCCAGGTCGCCAGCACCCGCTTGACCGGCAGGTTCGCCGCGCCCTGCATCCGGTCGATGGCGGTGGCGACATCGACGCCGTCGGGGAAGGCGTCGCACGGCTCGCTCGGCGTCTCGTCGGCGGGCGACACCAGCATCCGGCCGGCGTCGGGCTTGAAGTAGAACTGCTCGTCGATGTCGATGATCGCCGGCCCGTCCTGCCAGCCGTCGCTCTCCGGCCCCGGCACCAGCGCCACGGTTCGGCGCTTGGGTTCCAGGCCGAGCGGCGCGACGCCGAGCGCCGCGGCGACCCGGTCGCCCCAGGCCCCGGCGGCGTTGACGACGACCGGCGCGGCGAAGGTCTCGCGCCCCGCCTCGATGCGCCAGCGCCCGTTCTCGTGCGTCCCGGCGGCGACGCGCGCGTCGCAGCGCACCGCGCCGCCCGCCGCGCGCACCTGGCGCAGATAGGCCTGATGCAGCGCATCGACATCGAGATCGTAGGCGTTCAGCTCCGCCACCGCCCCCGCGACGTAATCGGGCCGCAGCAGCGGCACGGCGGCCAGCACCTCGGCGGCGCTCATCCGGCGCGAGGCCGCCGCCACGTCGGGCAGGGCGGCGAAGGCCTCCAGCCGGTCCATCTGGGCGGCGCTCGCCAGATGCAGGCAGCCGCGCGGCCGGGCGAAGCGCCCGTCCTCGGCGAGGATCGCCGCGCGGCTCGCCCGCGTCAGCGTGCGGATGACCGCATTGCCGTAGATTTCCGAATAGAGCGCGGCCGAACGTCCGGTCGCGTGCTGGCCCGGCGCCTCCTCGGCCTCAAGCACGACGACCTTCGTCCCGGCGGTCAGGCTGGCGGCGAGCGAAGCGCCCGCGATGCCCGCTCCGACCACGATCACGTCAGCCTCTGTCACACCCGCTCCTGCGACCTGCGCTTCGTTCCGGATAGGTATCAAGCCGCGTCGCGCCTTGCCATGCCAAAACGGGGACGGGCGGCCGGTTGCGCGGCAGGGCGGCGGAAGCGAGGATCGCCGCCTGCTTCAGGAGCGCGCCGTTCATGGCCTACGATCTGATCTTCCGTAACGCGACCCTCTATGACGGTACGGGAGCCCCGGCCGTCACCGGCGACCTCGCGGTCGAGGGCGACCGGATCGCCGCCATCGGATCGGTCGCGGGAAGCGGCGCGGAGACGATCGACGCGACCGGCCTCGCACTGTCGCCGGGCTTCATCGACGTCCACACCCACGACGATTTCGCCGCCATCCTCTATCCCGACATGGGCTTCAAGACGGAAGGCGGCGTCACCTCCTGCATCGTCGGCAATTGCGGCATGGGGGCCGCGCCCTTCGCCGCCGCCGCCATCCTCGCGCGCTCGCTGCATCCGCACGCCGCGCTGGCGGAATGGGACGGCTATGGCGGCTACCTCGCGCGTCTCGACGCCCAGCCGCCGGCGGTCAATATCGGCGCGCTGATCGGCCACGGCACGGCGCGCATGACGGTGATGGGCCGCAATCCCGCCGCGCCCTCGGACGCCGACATGGCGCGGATGAAGGACATCGTGCGCGAGGGGCTGGACGCCGGGGCCATCGGCCTCTCGACCGGCCTGATCTACGATCCCGGCCGCCACGCCGCGACGGACGAACTGATCGAACTCGCGGGGCTGATGCGGGGCACCGGCGCGCTCTACACCACCCATCTGCGCGACGAGGGCGTCGGCCTGCTCGACTCGATCGGCGAGGCGATGCGGATCGGCGAGGCGGCGGGCGTCGGCGTCCAGATCTCGCACCACAAGGCCTCGGGCAAGGCCGCCTGGGGCCTCGTCGAGCGCTCGCTCGGCCTTATCGACGCCGCCCAGCGGCGCGGCCTCGACATCCATGCCGACCAGTATCCCTACACGGCGGGCAGCACGGTGCTGGCGGCGGTGGCGCAGGACGGGCGGCTCGGCGGTTCGGCGGGCGGCGTCGGCGCGCTCGCGCCGGAGGACGTGGTGATCGCCTCGGCGGCGCGGCATCCGGAATGGGAAGGCCGCTCCATCGCCGCGCTGATGGCGGACTTCGCCCAGCCGCTGGAGGCGGTGCTGACGCGCGTTCTTGCCGAAGAACCCGGCGCGACCGTCATTCTCCACACGATCAGCGAGGACGACGTGCGCACCGTCATGCGCCACCCCTCCACGATGATCGGCTCGGACGGCCTGCCGACGCTGGAAGGCAAGCCGCATCCGCGCCTATACGGCACCTTCGCGCGCGTGCTGGGGCGCTATGCGCGCGACCTCTCCGTGCTGTCGATGCCGGACGCGGTCTATCGGATGACCGGCTTTCCGGCGGCGAAGTTCGGCCTCGCCGGACGCGGCACGCTGAAGGAAGGGGCCTTCGCCGATCTTGTGCTGTTCGACCCGGCGACGATCATCGACCGCGGCACCTTCGAGGACCCCAAGCGCGCGCCCGAGGGCATCCGCCTCGTCGTCGTCAACGGCAAGGCGGTGGTGCGCGGCGGCGCGGTCACCGGCGAACGCCCCGGCCGCACCCTCCGCCGCGCCTGAGGCGGGCTACTCCATCGGATACCATTCGAACGCCGCGAGCGGCGCGTCGGGCGGGATCGCCGCCGGATCGACGGTCCCTTCGGCCGTCGCGGTCACGGCGCGCGCCGGGGCGAAGACATAGGTGACGGCCGAAAGGTCCGCGGTGCAGGCGATCCGCATCCCGCCCTCGCCGGAACGCGGGAAACAGGTCAGCGCCGTGGGATCGGGCAGGGCGGCGAACGCCGCCGCGCCGAGGGCGAGGCCGTTCGCATCGGCGATGCCCGCCCCGGTCGCGACGATGTGGCCGACATGGCCCTCCAGCGGCTCGATCCGCATGACCTCGCCGCCATTTGCCCGCACGACGATGACGCGCGCCTCGCCCGCCGCTTCCTCGGCAAGCTCGAAGCCGGGCAGGGCGGCGGCGAGAGCCGAAGTTTCGAACGGCGTCGCGCCGGTGATCCCGCTCACGTCCGCCGCGCCGACGACGATGACCCCGGACTGCGGCGGCTTGGGGCTGAGCGCGGCGAGACGCTCGTGCGCCTCGGCGGCGTGCGGACCGTCCGGGAAGCGGCCGAGATAGGTCTCGAACGGTCCCGCCTCGCCGCGCGTCGCGGCGATGGTCCAATAGGCGTCCTCCACCGGATCGGCGGGGGCGGCGAGGGCCGCGCCGCCGAGGGCAATCGCCGCGAGCGCGGCGGCGAAGCGGCATGTCGATCTCATCGCGCGGCGCTCCAGGTTCCGGTCTCGCTGATCGTCACGTCGCGTCCGGCGAAATTGCCGAGCGACCAGTCGCCCGACAGCCCGGCGCCGGACAGCGTGCCGGTCAGCTTGCCGAGCACGACTTCCCGGAACCGCATCCGTCCCGGCGGCCCTGACCAGGCGACGCCGCCCAGATCGTCGGACGTCAGGCGGCCGGTCGCGGGATCGAGCGTGCCGGTGAAAGTCGCTTCGAGCGTCAGCACATCGTCGCCTTCGCCGCGCCTTCCGTGGAAGACGCCGCTGACCGCGTTGCCCGTCACGTTGACGACGATGCGCCCGCTCAGCCAGCCGCCCTCGAAGCGGCCCGAATACTGGGCGTCCCAATGCGGCGCGGTGTCGTGCTTGGAGGCGAGCATCAGTTCGGCGATGAGGCCGTCCGGGCCGATGATGCGCACCGCCGTGCCCTGAATGTCGCCGCCGGTCCTGATCGTGCGCTTGACGTAGCACCCCGCGCAGATCGTCTCGCCGCCATTCGCATCGCTGGCGATCAGCGGGTCGGTGTTCGCCGTCCCGGCGCTGTAGGGTCCGGCGGGGCGGGCCTCGATGACGATGCCGGCGAGCGGCGCGTCGGTGCGGTTGACGATGGTCAGCTCGTGCCGCGTCAACCCGCCGCCGCCGCGCGAGAAGAACCGCCAGACGATGGGGCCGCTCTCGCCGCGCTCCGGGCTGAAGGCGGTCAGCGGAAGGAAGTCCGCCTCGCCCCCGGCCTCCGCGACGGGCGCGCCGCCGCAGAGTTCGGCGACCAGCGCATCGGACGGACGCTCCGGAATCCACTCCGGCACGGGGGAGAGCTTGCCCTGCCAGGCGGCGCAGATCTCGGCGGTGCGCGCCTTCCGCTCGGCGTCGCGCCGGGCGATGAAGCGCTGCTCGGCCTCCCATTTCGCCAGGCGCTTGCGTTTCTCCCGCTCGGCCCGGTCGTCCTCGACGGCCCGCGCCGCCCGGCCGAAGCGATCCAGTTCGGCCGCATGGGCGCGCTCCAGCGCCGCATAGGTGCGTTCCTCGCCGGTGAGGCCATAGCGGTCGCACAGCACCTCGAAGCGGTGCTTGCCCTGAAGCATCTCCCACAACATGCGCCGCAATTCGTCGGGCGTGTGCCCGCCGCCGGTCTGCTGGTCGATGAAGGTGAGCAGATTGGCGTTGTCGAGCGTCGCCAGCAGCGGGTCGATCGAGGGATCGCCATAGGGCCGGTTCCACTCGTCCTCGCTCAGCTGCGCGGCCATCGCCGCGTAGGCGCTGGCGAAGCGCTCCGAGCCGAAATGCTGGATCGCCCAGCCGCCCAGGCTCTCGCCCGCCTGGGCCAGCGCATACCACTGGCCGATCACCGGGATCGCCCCGATCGCCTTGCCGGAGACGTGCTCCACCGCCGCCTTCGCCGCCCCGGCATAGTCGCCGGTCAGCAGCAGACGGCCGATCTCGATCCGGTCGCGGATGTCGAGATAGGTCCCCAGCGTCTCCGGCGACCACCCGGTGAGACCGGAGAGGAAATTGTCGGCGAGCCCCGCGTGATCGACCTCGACGGTGAAGGCGGGCGGCTGCGGCGGCAGGGCGGGCGGCGGTGCCGGCGGCGCGGCGGCCGCCACGCCCCCGAAAGCGGCGGCGGCCCAGACGGACACGGCGATCCAAACGGCGCGCGACATGGCGCACTCCCCGACAACGGCCAGCCTTCCCGCACCCTCTCTAAACGACCCCCGCCCCCGCGAGAAGCGGAGCCGCGAAGAACGGACAGCGGAAACGAGAAAGGCGCGTTGGTTGGGGAACTAGGACTCGAACCTAGACAACAGGAATCAGAATCCTGGGTCCTACCATTAGACGATTCCCCAACGGGCCGGGGCGGACCCGGCGGCGCGGACCGGCTAACTACCCAAAGCGGGCAGCCCGCGCAACCCCGCTCTGCGTTATGGCGTCGGCCCGGCGCGCCGGCCGCCATCCCCGATCCGCAGAATTTGCGGGACGCCTTGCCGCCGGGCGGGGGCGGGCCTATCCTCGGCTCAAGCGTGTCCGGCGGCGTTCCGTCACCGGCGCGGACAAGGAGGCCGGACGCCGTCGTGACCGACCGCGCCGCAGATCAGGGTGGGCCCCCGGGCCCCGCGCCGGAGGCATCGCCCCCCGCGCAGGACGCGGCGCCCGCCGCGCCTCGCCGCAGCGACACGCCGCCCCGCCGCCCCCGCGACACCTTCGCCGCCATCGACCTCGGCACCAATAATTGCCGCCTGCTGATCGCCCGTCCCGAGGGGCGCGGCGGATTTCGCGTGGTCGATGCCTTCTCGCGCTCGGTCCGCCTGGGCGAGGGGCTGACGGCCAGCGGCGCGCTGTCCGAGGCGGCGATCGAGCGCACGCTGGCGGCGCTCAAGGTCTGCGCGGCGAAGATCCGCCGGGCGGGCGTCACCTATAGCCGCGCCATCGCCACCGAGGCCTGCCGCTCGGCCGGCAATGCCTCGGCCTTCGTGCGCCGCATCGAGGCGGAAACCGGCCTGCGCATGGAGATCGTCGCGCCCGGCGAGGAGGCGCGCCTCTGCGCCCAGGGCTGCGCCCCGCTGACCGACCCGGAGATCGAGGACGCCGTCGTCTTCGACATCGGCGGCGGCAGCACCGAGCTGATCTGGCTGCGCCGCACGCCGCCCCGCGCCGAGGTGCGCCCGCGCATGGCGGCCTGGGTGTCGGTGCCGCTGGGCGTCGTCAGCCTCGCCGAGCGATTCGGCGGCGCGCCGCTCGCCGCCGCCGACTACCCCGCCATGGAGGCGGCAGCCGACGCGGCCTTCGCCGCGGCGATGAGCGCCGGGGGCTTCGCCGGTCCGCAGCCCGGCGCGCGGATGCACCTGCTCGGCACCTCGGGCACGGTGACGACGCTGGCCGGCATCCATCTCGGCCTGCCGCGCTACGACCGCAACCGGATCGACGGGCTGTGGATGGACGTCGCCGACATGGAGGCCGTGTCGGAGGCGCTGGTGCGCCAGGACTTCGCCGCCCGCGCCGCCAACCCCTGCGTCGGGACCGACCGGGCCGATCTCGTCCTGCCGGGCTGCGCCATCCTCGGCGCGATCCTCAAGCGCTTTCCCTGCACGCGCATCCGCATCGCCGATCGCGGCTTGCGCGAGGGCATCTTGCTGTCGTTGATGGCGAAGGCCGACCGCGACCGCCACCGGGCCCGCAAGCGCGGCCGCCGAACAGGATTCGCCGCATCGTGACGAAGAAAAAAGATACATCCCTGCCAACGGGTTCCGGGCGGAAACTCAAGGTGATGGTCAAGACCGCGCGGGGCCGCACGGTCGGCCAGGTGAAGTGGCTCCAGCGCCAGCTCAACGACCCTTATGTCGCGGCGGCGCGGACCCAGGGCTATCGCTCGCGGGCCGCCTTCAAGCTGATGGAGATGGACGACCGCTACAAGCTGATCCCCAAGGGCGGCCGGATCGTCGATCTGGGGGCCGCGCCCGGCGGCTGGACTCAGGTCGCGGTCGAGCGGGCGGGGCCGAAGGGCACGGTCGTCGGGCTCGACATCAGCCCGATGGATGCGGTCCCCGGGGCCGAGATCCTGCATCTCGATTTCCTCGCCGAGGACGCCCCGGAACGGCTCAAGGCCATCATGGGCGGCGAGGCCGACGCGGTCATCTCCGACATGGCGGCCCCCGCGACCGGCCACCGCCAGACCGACCACATGAAGATCATGGCGCTCTGCGAGGCGGCGCTCGCCTTCGCGCAGGAGGTGCTGAAACCCGGCGGGGCCTTCGTCTGCAAGGTCCAGCGCGGCGGCACCGAGGGCCAGCTTCTTCAGGCGATGAAGCGCGATTTCCGCACCGTCGCGCACGTCAAGCCGCCGGCCAGCCGGGCCGATTCGGCCGAGATGTATGTCGTGGCGCTGGGCTTTCGCGGCCGATCCTGACGGGTGGCGTCCTGACGGGCGGCTAGACGACGTGGAGCGCCGGGGCGGCGAGGGCGACGGCGCCCGCGAGGGTCGCCATCGGCAGGGCGAGTTTCAGCCATTTCATAATGAATACAGCCTACCGGCCATCCGCCGCCCGGTCTGCGGCGGCGGTCACGCCCTTGGCCCTTGAATCGGCCGCCCTTTGCATTTCGCGGAAAGCCGGGTTATGCAGCCGCGCACTTTCGACACCGCAGCCCCCGAGTCGCGCGTTCCGCGCCGTGGCCCTGCTCAACTACTCGGAGGTGCCATGAGCATCCGCGAAGCGCTGACATTCGACGACGTTCTCCTGGTGCCGGGGGCGTCCGACGTGATGCCCGGCGAGGCCGATACCTCGACCCGCCTGACCCGCTCGATCGATCTCAACATCCCGCTCGCCTCCTCGGCGATGGACACCGTGACCGAGGCCCGCCTCGCCATCGCGATGGCGCAGGCCGGGGGCATCGGCGTCCTCCACCGCAATCTCAGCCCCGAGGAACAGGCCCGGCAGGTCCGCGACGTGAAGCGGTACGAGAGCTGGCTGGTGGTCAATCCGGTGACGGTGACGCCGGGCACGACGCTGAAAGAGGCGATGGCGCTGCGCGAACGCCACCGCGTCACCGGCTTCCCGGTGGTGGAGAGCAACGGCGACGGCCGCCCCGGCCGCCTCGTCGGCATCCTCACCAACCGCGACATGCGCTTCGCCACCGACATGGGGGCGAGCGTCGCCAGCCTGATGACCAAGGACAATCTGGTCACGGCGCGCGAGAACGTCTCGCGCGACGAGGCGAAGCGTCTGCTGCATGCCCGCCGGATCGAGAAGCTGCTGGTGGTCGACGACGATTACCGCCTGATCGGCCTCATCACGGTGAAGGACATCGAGGGCGCGCAGACCCATCCGCGCGCCGCCAAGGACGCCCAGGGCCGCCTGCTGGTCGCCGCCGCCTCGACGGTCGGCGACGACGGTTTCGCCCGCACCGAGATGCTGATCGACGCCGGTGTCGATGTCGTCGTCATCGACACCGCGCACGGCCACTCGGCCCGCGTTCTGGAGGCGGTGCAGCGCGTGAAGCGCCTCTCCAACGCGACCCAGATCATCGCCGGCAACGTGGCGACCGCCGCGGCGACGCAGGCGCTGATCGACGCGGGCGCGGACGCCGTGAAGGTCGGCATCGGCCCGGGCTCGATCTGCACCACCCGCATCGTCGCCGGCGTCGGCGTGCCGCAGCTCACCGCGATCATGGATTGCGCCGGGGCGGCCGCGAAGGCCGGCGTGCCGGTCATCGCCGACGGCGGCATCCGCTTCTCGGGCGATCTCGCCAAGGCGATCGCGGCGGGCGCGAGCTGCGCGATGGTCGGCTCGGCCCTCGCGGGCACCGACGAAAGCCCCGGCGAGGTCATTCTCTACCAGGGCCGCTCCTACAAGGCCTATCGCGGCATGGGTTCGCTCGGCGCGATGGCGCGCGGCTCGGCCGACCGCTACTTCCAGGCGGAAGTGCGCGACACGTTGAAGCTGGTGCCCGAAGGCATCGAGGGCCAGGTGCCCTACAAGGGTCCGGCCGAAGCGGTGGTGCACCAGCTCATCGGCGGCCTGCGCGCCGCGATGGGCTATACCGGCTGCCGCACCATCGCCGACCTGCATGCGCGCGCCGAGTTCGTGCGCATCACCGGGGCGGGCATGCGCGAAAGCCATCCGCACGGCGTGATGATCACCAGCGCCGCCCCCAACTACAATCCCGGCGCCGCCTGACGCCGCAAGCCGCACCCACAACCCTCATGGCCGGGCCTGACCCGGCCATCCAGAACGGCGGCGGCAGGCAACCGAGCGGCCGTGCCAAACACCGCCCCGGCCGCCACGCCTTCCGTCATGGTCCGCGCAGGCGGACCATCCACGGCTTCCCCACCCCCCGAAAAGCAACGGGGGCGCCGAAGCGCCCCCGCCACAACACGTCCTGTGCTCTCGCTCAGAACTCGTAGGAGATCGCGAGGCCGTAGGTCCGCGGATCGCCATAGAAGCCGTTGCGGAACAGGCCCGACGAGTCGTCCGTCAGGTAGGTGTCGTTCAGCGCCGTCTCGTCCGTCGCGTTCTTGACGAATGCGTCGATCGTGAAGCCCGAATCCGGGTTGGTCAGCGTCAGCGTGATGTTGACGTTTTCCCAGCCGGGGATGCGGTCGGGCACCGAGTTGTAGATGCGCGAGAACGTCGAGGTCTGCTTGTAGTAATCGACGCGGGCGGTGAAGTCCCAGCCCGAGGCGATCTCGAACGTGTACTGCGCGCCCAGCGAGATGGTCCACTGCGGTGCGTTCGGCAGGTTGTTGCCCGACAGTTCGACGGGAACGCCGTCGCTGTAGAGTTGGTTGAAGGCGTTCAGGCCAGCGGCGGCCGGGCCCCCAGGGAAAAGCGGGGTGCCGCGAGCAGCGATGCTTGCTGCAGTCGGCGTTCCATCGGGGTTCGTCGCGGAGCTGCAGACGCCGAGCAGTACCGAAGGGTTGCCGGCGCCGGCGTTCCCGGCGTTCGAGATCGCCAGCGCCATCTGGGCCGAGGCCAGCGAGACCACGCAGTTGGACGCCGCGCTCGACTTCACCACCACCAGATTGGGGTTGCTCTGGGTGCGGTTGAAGGTGTCGATCGAGTTGCCCGAGGTGATCTCGGTGTCGAGATAACCGACATTGGCGTTGAAGCGCAGGCCCTCGATCGGCGACCAGACCGACTCGAATTCGGCGCCGCGGATCTCGGCGTCGATGTTCTCGTTGGTCGAGGCGCGGTTGACGATCTTCGAGACCTGATAGCCGTTGTAGTCGTACATGAAGATCGACAGGTTCAGCTGGATGCGGCCTTCGTCCAGCGTGTTCTTGGTGCCGATTTCGTAGGAGTTGATGAACTCCGGATCGAAGGCCGGCGGCCCGCAGACGACGCCCGGCCCGGCCGAGCAGGGCGAGTTGAGACCGCCCGCCTTGTAGCCGCGCGAGTAGAACGCATAGATCAGCGTCGAGTCGGTGAACGACAGATCGGGCTGCCAGTCGAAGCCGACGCGGCCGGTCAGCTCCTTGAAGCGGACATTGGCATAGACCGACGGCGCGGGGCCGGAGCCTGGCGTACCCAGCGCCACCGCATGGTTCTCCAGCGTCTTGTCGTCGTCGGTGTAGCGGATGCCGCCGGTGACTTTGAACGTGTCGGAGAGGTCGAGATAGATCTCGCCGAACACCGCGCTCGAGGTGAGGTTATACGGCGAGTAGGAGTCGTAGTAGTTGTGGCCGCTGCGGTCCGGTTCGGCGTTCGGGTCGATGGCGACGTTGGCTGCGCACAGGTTCGGAATGCCGCCGACCGCGGTACACACCTGGTAGAAGGCGGTCCCTGTGTTGAACATCACGTAGTAGTCGCCGGTCGCGTCGAGGTTCAGGTAGTTCGCCCCGAGGCTGAAATTGACCGGCCCGTCGAAGCTGGTCGAAACGCGGAACTCCTGCGTGAACTGCTCGGTCTTCGCCGACGAGATGTCGCTCGTCGCGAAGCGGTTCTGCGCCCCGTTCTGCGGGTCGTTGACGACCCCTCCGGGAAACAGCGCCGGATAGATCACGGCGGCATAGCCGGGGAAGGCGAGCAAGGCGTCCGGGTTCGGAACCACATTGAAGACGCCGCTCGGCGTATAGCGGTTGTAGTCCTGCCGCGTGTAGAGGTCGAACTCTGTGTACGAGGTCAGCGACGACAGCCGCACATCGTCCGACACGTCCCAGTCCATCTGGAGCTGATAGATGTCGGTCTTCGAGCGGTAGATCGGGTCGAACGAGGACTCGATGTTGCGGACGTCCGGGTCCTGCATCTTGCCGGCATAGGCGTCGCCCGTAAGGAAGCCGCCGAAATAGCCGAAGAGGCCGCCCAGCGTGGCGCGGCTATCGAGCGTGCCGAAGATGTCGGGCGCATCGACCGGCGTGGCGCGGCAGCCCTGGCTGAAGAAGCCCTGCTGGATATTCGCGACATTGGCGGTGGTGCTGAAAGCGACGCCGCCGATATTGGCCGGACCGGTGTCCTTGGAGCAGAGCTGCTTGCCGATGCGCGAGCGGCTGTCGTCCTCGTCGAAATGGTCCCAGATCAGATAGGCGGTGAAGTCCTCGTCCGGCTTGAAGCCGAGCGTGGCGCGCGCCGCCCACAGATCGCGGTCGTCGGCGTCGTTGCCGGTCGTCAGGTTCGTGCCGAAGCCGTCGCGCTTGAAATAGACGCCGGCGACGCGCAGCGCGAACATGTCGTTGATCGGCGCGTTGATCATGCCCTTCAGCTTGATCGAGCTGAAATTGCCGTATTCGGCGCGGAGCTTGCCGCCGAAGTCGTCGAAGTCGGGCTTGGCGGTGATCAGGTTGACCACGCCGCCCGTCGCGTTACGTCCGTAGAGCGTGCCCTGCGGGCCGCGCAGGACCTCGACGCGCTCCATGTCGTAGAAGTCGGCCTCGAACAGATTGTTCGCGGTCAGCGGCGAGCCGTTGATGTGGATGCCGGTGGCCGAGTCGCCCGACGCCGCGTCCAGCTTCGAGCCGATGCCGCGGATCGAGAAGTTCGAGCCGGTGAAGTTGCCCTTGGCGAAGTTGACGTTCGGAACCGCCAGAACGAGGTTCGGGCCGCCGTCGATCTTCTGCTTCTGGAGCTGGTCCTGTCCGAAGGCCGAAACGGCGATCGGCACTTTCTGGATGTTTTCCGACCGGCGCTGGGCCGTGACGGTGATTTCCTCTTCGCCGGTGGCGACGGCCGGTTCTTCGGCCGGGGGAGGGGCTTCCTGCGCGAAGGCAGGGACGACAAAGGCGGTCGAAAGCAGGACTGCCTTCAGCAGGGAGGACGACATGCCCCCCCGAACGATAGTGCCTGTCATGATGCGTTTCCCTGGCGCCGTCTCGCTTTGTTGCTGCGGGATCGGCGTTTTTGTTTTGATTGTTACCCGCATGGCCCTTTGACCTTGCGGTTTCGGTTACGATGGTCGGGACTCTCCTCGCTTACGTTTCGGAATGACTCGACGTTAGTGACGCATTGTCAGGCTGTAACGAGCGAATTGTCGCGCAGCGCGGGTGCAGCATCTTCAATGTCCGCGGCTGTTGCTCTTGGACAACATGATGCGATGCGGCATATCGCGGGCGCAGTGCGAGAAGGGGCGGGTTAACCGTGAATCGTGAAGCGCGCGTTCAGGCCGCTATCGAAATCGTCGCTCAGGTGATGAGCGGCGCGGCCGCCGATCGCGCGCTGAAGGCGTGGGGCCAGACGCATCGCTTCGCCGGATCGGGCGACCGGCGGGCGATCGGCGACCTCGTCTATGCCGCCCTGCGTAGCGGCGGCGGCGCCTCCACCGCGCGCGCCGCGATGCTGGCGGGCCTCGCGGGGCAGGGCCTCCCCCCGGACGAGATCGCGGCCCTCTTCAGCGGCGGCCGCCACGCCCCCGCGCCGCTCGACGACGCCGAACGCGCGGCGCTGGCCGTGGCCCCGCCCGCGCTGCCGGACTGGCTCGCCGCCTCGCTCGCCCGCGCCTGGGGCGACGACGTCGGCGCGGAACTCGCGGCCCTGCTGACCCGCGCCCCGATGGACCTGCGCGTCAACACGCTGAAGGCAACGCGCGAAACGGCGCTGGAGAAACTCGCCGAGGACGGCATCGCCGCCGAGCCGCTCGACCGCCCGCAGACGGCGCTGCGCGTGCTGGCGGGCGGCGTCGATGTCGAGTCCAGCGCCGCCCACGCGCTCGGCCTGGTCGAGGTGCAGGACGCCGGCTCGCAGATCGTCGCCGGACTGGCTGACGCCCGCCCCGGATCGAGCGTGCTAGATCTCTGCGCCGGGGCAGGGGGCAAGACCCTCGCCCTCGCCGCTACGATGCGCAATTCCGGCCGCCTCCTCGCCTGCGACACCGGCCCGGTGCGTCTGAAGCGCCTCGCCCCGCGCGCCGCCCGGGCCGGCGCGACCATCGTCGAGACCCGCCTTCTGCCGGAGGACTGGCTGGACGGCCCCGCGCCCTTCGCCGAAACCTTCGACCGCGTTCTGGTGGACGCGCCCTGCACCGGCTCCGGCACCTGGCGGCGCAACCCGGAGACGCGCCTGCGCCTGACGCCGGAGGGCCTCGCCCGGCTGACCGCGCTCCAGGCCCGCCTGCTCGACGCCGCCGCGCGTCACGTGAAACAAGGCGGCCGCCTCGTCTATGTCACCTGCTCGGTGCTGCCCCAGGAGAACGAGGACCAGGCGGAGGCCTTCCTCGCCCGCCATCCGGCCTTCTCCCGCGGCGCCCCGGACACCCGCCTCAGCCCGCGCGCCACCGGCACGGATGGCTTCTTCTGCGCCGTCTTCGCCCGGTAGAAATCTCCTCCGACTCCCGCTATCTCACGCCATGTCCTCCACCGTCCTCATCATCGATTTCGGCAGCCAGGTGACGCAGCTGATCGCGCGCCGGGTGCGCGAGATCGGCGTCTACTGCGAGATCCACCCCTTCCAGTCCGCCGAGGCGGCCTTCGCGAAACTGAAGCCGCAGGCGGTGATCCTGTCCGGCGGCCCGGCCTCGGTCGTCATGGATGGCAGCCCGCGCGCGCCGGACGCCGTCTTCGCCGCCGGCATTCCGGTGCTCGGCATCTGCTACGGCCAGCAGACCATGGCGACGCAGCTCGGCGGCACGGTCGAGGGCGGCCACGCGGCGGAGTTCGGCCGCGCCGACGTGGAGATCCTCGAATCCAGCCCGCTCTTCGAGGGCGTCTGGCAGGTCGGCCGCCGCTACCCGGTCTGGATGAGCCACGGCGACCGCGTGACGCGCCTCCCCGAAGGCTTCGTCGTCAAGGCGACGTCCGAGAACGCCCCCTTCGCCGTCGCCGCCGACGAGTCCCGGCACTTCTACTCGATGATGTTCCACCCTGAGGTCGTCCACACGCCGGACGGCGGCAAGCTGCTCTCCAACTTCGTCCTGAACATCGCCGGCCTCACCCCCGACTGGACCATGTCGGCCTACCGCGACCAGATGATCGCGAAAATCCGCGCCCAGGTGGGCGGCGAGCGCGTCATCTGCGGCCTCAGCGGCGGCGTCGACAGCGCCGTCACCGCCGTCCTCATCCACGAGGCGATCGGCGACCAGCTCACCTGCGTCTTCGTCGACCACGGCCTGATGCGCCTGAACGAGGCCGACGAGGTCGTCTCGCTCTTCCGCGACCACTACAACATCCCGCTGGTCCATGTGGACGCGGCCGACACCTTCATCTCTGCGCTGGAAGGCGAGGCCGACCCCGAGACCAAGCGCAAGACCATCGGCCGCCTCTTCATCGACATCTTCGACGCCGAGGCCCACCGCATCGCCGCCGACGGCAAGGGCGCCCCGGCCTTCCTCGCCCAGGGCACGCTCTACCCTGACGTGATCGAGAGCGTCAGCTTCTCCGGCGGCCCCTCGGTCACCATCAAGAGCCACCACAATGTCGGCGGCCTGCCGGAGCGGATGAAGCTGAAGCTGGTCGAGCCCTTGCGCGAACTCTTCAAGGACGAGGTGCGGGCCCTGGGGCGAGAGCTGGGCCTGCCGGAGGCGTTCGTCGGCCGCCACCCGTTCCCCGGCCCCGGCCTTGCGATCCGCCTGCCGGGCGGGGTGACGCGCGAGAAGCTCGACATTCTGCGCCAGGCCGACGCGATCTATCTCGACGAGATCCGCAAGGCCGGCCTCTACGACAAGATCTGGCAGGCCTTCGCGGTGCTGCTCCCCGTCCGCACCGTGGGCGTCATGGGCGACGGCCGCACGTATGACCAAGTCTGCGCCCTGCGCGCCGTCACCTCAACCGACGGCATGACCGCCGACTTCTTCCCCTTCGACATGAACGTCCTCGGCCGCACCGCCACCCGCATCGTCAACGAAGTCCGCGGCATCAACCGGGTGGTCTACGACGTGACGAGCAAACCGCCGGGGACGATTGAGTGGGAGTGAGGCGCGTCATTGTGTAAGCGTGGTTGGCGAGCGCTACTGCTGTTCAAGGGCCGCTAGCTTTCGCGAGTAGATCGTTCGTGCGCCGCTCACGCGAAGCCGGTACTCCAGCATCTGGGAGCTCACGCCGTATAATCGACGTGCAGAACTCTGAATGCCAGTTCGAACAATATGCAGTGCGGCCTCGTTCGGAATCAGAAGAGTTCCTGACAGGAAATTGGCTTCGGCTTCGATCCCCCCGTCGTGAATGCGCAAGCCTTCATCAGTTAGTGGTGGCGCATGAGCGTGTCCCAAGAAGCTATGTGCCAACTCATGGCAGATGTTGCTTCGCTGGCGGTGCACATGGTGGGCGTCGTTGTGGACGATTGCTGTTCTTGCACCGCAGGGAACAGTTACGGCCGAAAAAGCTGACTGGTCAGGTCCGAGAAAACATGAGGCGTCACATTTGAGATCGCTAAGCTTGATGACCTCAATCTCAAAAAAATCACAAACGGCAAAAGGGTCGAGTGGGTCGATTGGAAACAAGCCCATTTTTTCCCGCACGCGCAGCGAGATCCGGTTAGCGTTCGCTTTGAACCCCCTCTCGAATGGCAAGTTAGTCCTCTTTCAACCTGTTGTAGGTGCTCATAACAATCTCTTCCATTAATTTAGCATTTTTAGGCGTTAGTTGAGGATCCGCGCGCAGTAAGGCTGTTATGCGAGCGATAGGTTCTGCGGTCTTCTTGAGAGTTCCAGGTATGAACATTTCTGCCTTAAGGCCAGACCACCTCAGAAGCCCAGCCAACCCATTCACGTCTGGCTTTGCGCCTTGCGCCATTCGGGACAATGTTGATGCTGCTACCCCCGCAGCGTCAGCGACGTCTTTCCAAGTCATTTGGCTGCTTAGACGCGCCGCATTCAACGCTGCGTAAAAGGCTTCTGTATCGAAATTTTCCGCCATGCCGCCTCTTTTGCGAGAAAGGAAGTAATTGCGATATTGCAATTCCACCGACTCGCCGATATATCTAGCACGCGGTTGCGAAATCGCAATCGAGGGCGTTCTCGCAATCATGAGGCCGCTCCGTGAGATAGCAGCAAGACACAGGAGTTTCCAAATGTCAGTCGAGAGCAAGAAAGAAAAGACGATCACTATCGTGGTCGATGGTACGCCTTATGAGGTGCCAAAAAAGGATCAATTGACGTATGTCGAAGTCGTCACCTTGGCTGACCCGACCTTTCCGCAGCACCCTGAGACGACCTATTCGGTGACCTATTCCCGGGGCCACGGAAGCAAGCCTGATGGCGTGCTGCCTCCGGGTGGCAGTGTCAAAGCAAAAGAAGGAATGTCGTTCGTTGTTGATCGCACTGGCCAGTCATAACCAAGATATCCAGCGCTTGCTGGACAGGGGCTATGCTCTTCGCATCGATGGAGCGCGCCTGGTCGTGCGCGACATCCCGTATCTCGACGAAACGAGCGCGCTGAAAATCGGCGCGTTCGTCGCCAATCTCAAGTTCATCGACCAGTATCGTGTTGAGCAGGACGACCACCAAGTGTACTTCGCTGGATCAGTGCCACATGGGCTCGACGGACGTCCAATCCCAAACCTTGCAGGAGGCCCCACGACAATCCTTCTCAACAAGACTGACATCGTCGTGCAGAGGTCCTTCTCAAACAAGCCTACTGGTGGCTTTCCTGACTTTTTCGCCAAAATTGAGCACTACACAAATGTCGTCGCTGGGCCGGCAATGGTTCGACATGACGTTTCGCCATACACCGGCCGCGTGGACACTGAGGTTGTTGGCGAGTCAGTCTTCAAATTTCACGATACGATGACAAGCCGAGCAGAAATCGACGATCTCGCACAAAAATTGAAAAACGATGTTGTGGCCATAATCGGGCTCGGCGGGACCGGCAGCTATTTGCTCGATTTTTTCGTGAAGACGCCCGTCAAAGAAATTCGTGGCTTTGATGGCGATGCTTACCACGTTCACAATGCGTATAGATCGCCGGGCGAACTGACCGAATCCGATTTTGGGCGAAGCAAGGCAGCGATACTTCAGCGTAGGTATGGGAATTTTCGCCGCGGCCTAAATATTGAATGTAAGTACATCGACGAGTCCTGCGCGGCGGATTTACAGGGCGTGACGTTCGCATTTGTCTGCGTCGACAAAGGTTCTTTTAGGAAAGTGATCTTCGACCTTTTGGCTGATCTGGAAATTCCCTTTATCGATGTGGGTCTTGGATTAAACCGAAAGCAGGGTGCGCTCGCCGGTACAATTCGCATGACGTACTATTCTGCTGAGGGTGGATCTGCAATGCGTGACAAGCAACTCTCTGAGTTTGTTGATGATCCTGAAAATATGTATCGGAACAATGTGCAAATAGCTGAGCTTAACGCCCTAAACGCTGCCTTTGCCATTATTAGATACAAGCAAATTAGAGGTTATTATCTCGACGATGGGGCGCCTAATCATTTGCTTATGCGTTTGCAAGCAATTCGCACCTTTGTCGAGTAAGAGAGGTGAGCAATATCGTATTAGAGCGTGTTGTGTACCTACCCAAGGATCTCGCTCCCGGTAAGATGTATTACTCTGAGGAGTATGGAGTGGCCGGTCACTTGTGCGCGTGCGGCTGCGGAACAAAAGTAGTTACTCCAATTAACCCATCCGCGTGGAGCCTTTCGGAACGCGATGGGCTGCCGACGTTGTGGCCTTCAGTCGGGAATTGGCAACTTGCGTGCCGGTCTCACTACATCATCACCAATGGTGTCATCCATTGGGCTTCGCAGCTGTGTGATACCGAAATACGGGCTGGGCGCGCGGATGAATACCGGAGACGCGACGAATATTTCGCACGCCTCGCAAGTGAACGGACCCTTTGGGGCCGGTTCAAGAAATGGGTTTTGCAGCTTTGGAATTGGCTAAGTTAGGGCTCGGAAATGGGCGACCTGTTTCTTGTATCGCAACTGCTCGTCGCATCGAAGCGCGATCCGGGAACCCCGCCTGATTCATCGTACAAAGCGTCAGCGCTGCCGCCTCGTTGCACACGTCCGGATTCTTCCCCGTCGGCTTTCGGTACTTCATGAGTCTGAGTTGGTCCGCAAGTTGCGGGAAGCACGGATCGTTCAGGATGGCGCGTGCCGAGTACGAGAACGGCGTCGGCCTCTGGGCCTGGCGGCCGTCGGTCGCGCGTCTCCCCCACTCAAAGCCGCCGCTCCTGCCGCGCTCCATCTCGACAGTAGGACCAAAATCCTCTATTGTCGCCCGTGCCATCAACAAGGGCGGGCGGAGGCATGGCGGGGGCGGCGAGGCGGGCGAGGGCGGGTGAACAGGCGGGGCCGGGGCGCAAGGCGGGGTTTGTGAACAATCGCCTTGGCGCGACGTTCGAATGCCGCCGGCCTGAAGTTGGCGTTACCGTCACCTTGGGGGAGGCCCCCCTCCCCGTGGGGGAGTGAGGAACGAAGATGCTTTTCGCCGCCGGCGCGACATTTTGTGTCGCGGGGCGCGAGCGGCGGCCGGGGGCGCTTACTGCACCCGCACCATGCGGCCCCAGCATTGCGGCGCGTCGCAGGCGGGCGAGCGGAAGCGGAAGGCGTCCGGCCCGTCCGCCTCCACCACGAATGTGTCGGTGCCCTGTTGCAGCGGCGGATAGGCGGGCTTGGGGATCACCGTGTATTCGGTCCAGCGCAATTGCAGCGCCCCGTTCGCGCTCACCCAGGTGCCGGTGTCATACACCATCCCGAAATACGCCTGCGGGCGATAGCTGCGCTGGTAATGCCCGTCATTGCCCAGCAGCAGTTCGATCACCGCCGTGCCGCGCACCGGGTCCGGCACTTCGCCGCGCCACGCGCCCACGAACCAGTCGGCATCCTGCGCCGCCGCCTCGCGCGGCCCCGGCGCGAACGCGAACAGGGCGAGGGCGATCGCCAGCAACAGGGGAAGACGGCGCGGCATGACGGGGCCTCGATGGGGCAGGGGACGGAACGCTTTTTGTCAGTCTGCCGCCCCGCCGCCCGCGCCGCCTTGCGCGCCGTCAAGGCGCCTGGCCGACCAGGTCGCGATAGGCGCGCCAGCTGGCGAGCCCCAGCAGCGGGAACACGACCACCAGCAAGGCGAAGGCGGTCGCCGCGCTCGCCAGCAGCAGCAGGACGATCAGCACCGCCCACAGCGCCATGGGAACGGGATTGGCCGCCACCGCCGTGAAGCTCGTCACCGTCGCCGCGAACACGTTGGTCTGCCGGTCCAGCAGCATCGGCGCCGCCACCACCACGATCATATAGGTGAAGAAGGCGATCACCCCGCCGATCAGCGATCCGGTCATCAGCATCGTGTGCCCCTCGCCGGTGGTCAGCGCGAAGGTCACGAACTTCGACACGCTGTCGTGCAGGTGCCAGGTGGAAAGCCCATAGACCAGCTGCGCGATCCGCCCCCACAGCAGATAGATCAGCAGAAGGAAGAGGCCGAGATACGCGACATCCTGCGAGAACGCCCGCTGCACGAACGCCATGCGGGGCAGGGTGGGCGTCTCGCCCGCCTCGATCAGCCGCCCGGCCTCGTACAGCCCCATCCCCAGCATCGGCGCGATGAACACGAAGCCGCAGGTCAGCACCAGCGCCAGGAACGAGGCGTCGGTCAGCACCAGCGCCAGGCCGGTCAGGAAGCTGATGCCCGCCAGCACGCCGCCATAGACGAGACAGGGGATCCACGCCTTGCGCATGTCGCCCCACGCGCCCGTCAGCCAGCGGAACGGCGCGCCGAGCCCGATCCGCCGTATGGGGGGCAGCAGCCCGCGCTGCCGCGCCGGCACCGCCTCGGCCGCCGCCGCCGCGCCCTGCGCCGCCACGTCCGCCGCTCCGCCCGCCACCGGGCCGCCGCCCGGGGTCTCGCCCGTATCGCTCATCCTCGCCTCCGCCCCTGCGCCGTTTCTGTGGTGTGGTGACGGAATGCCGTCCCATGGCGCTGCGTCAGCCTGTCCCCCCGCCTTCCCGCTCCGCCTTGACCAAGATCAACCGCGCCGCCCCCTCCTCATCCCGAGGATTCACCACCCCCTCCTCATCCTGAGGAGGCCGCACAGCGGCCGTCTCGAAGGACGCAAAGCCCCAGCCACGCCCCCTCAATCCTCGCCGCGCCCGATCGTCGCCCGCGCCAGCTCGAAGCCGAAGCCAGCCCGCATCATCGCCGCGATGTCCTTGTCGCGCTTCTCCGCCCGCGCGTCCGGCGGCCGGAACGGGCCCAGCCGCCGCCGCTCGGCGAAGCGCCGCGCCGCCGCCGCGTCGTCGATCTCCGCCCCGGCCAGCGCCGCCTCCGCCGTCTCGCGGGTGACGCCCTTCTGCGCCAGCGCCGCCCTGATGCGCCGCTCCGGCCAGCCCCGCTGGGCCAGCGTCGCCGTCCGCCCCGCCGCGAAGGCGGCGTCGTCCACCAGCCCCGCCCCGGCGCAGAACGCCACCGCCGCCTTCACCGTCTCGGCATGGTCGGCCGGGTCCGCCCCGCTGATCCGGCAGCGCTTGGCGACCCGCCGCTGGAGAACACGCTCAAGTTGCGCGGCGGACGCGGCGTAACGCGCCAGATAGGCCGCCGCCGCGCGCTTCAGATAGGCGAGGTCCACATCGCTCCGCATCCCGCATCATCGCGCGAGTCGGGCACGGGCGACACCGGGGGTCAGACGGCGACCGCCTCGATCACGCTCATCGGGCTCGCGGTCGGCGTCACTTTCGCGATCTTGAAACCCGCCGGAACCAGCAGTGAATCGTACTGGGCGACCGTGCGCTCGCGCCCGCCAGTCTGCGCCAACATGTTGAGATCCATCAAAAACCCCGGATGCGGCTCAGCAACCTCCGGCAACACCATCTCACAGATCGCCAGGCGCGCGCCCGCCTTCGCGGCGGCGCGGATCGTGCGCAGGATCTGCAGGCACTGCTCATCGGTCCAGTCGTGCAGGATGAACTTCAGCAGGTAGAGATCGCCTTCCGGTACGGACGCGAAGAAGTCGCCGCCGACCGCTTCGATCCGGCGCCCCGGCTCGGTGCCCTGCCAGTGCACGCGGCCCGCCTCGGCCGTCGCCGGCAGGTCGAACACAATGCCCCGGCTCTCCGGATGAAGCGCAAGCAGCCCGGACAGAAGGCTTGCATGGCTGCCGCCGACGTCGACGGCCAGATCGAAACGGCCGAAATCATGCGCCTCGAGAACGGCCCGATCGACCATCCGCGTCGTCGCGGTCATCGCTTCGCCGAACAGCTTCTCGCTTTCGGGGTGCTTGCGGAAATAGTCGAACACCGGCTCGCCGTAGTGAACGTCGAAGCCCGCCTTGCCGGTGCGCATGGTGGTCTCCAGTTCGCTCCAGGCGGCATAGTGCTCGTTGCCGAACACCGCCTCGACGAAGCTGCGCTGGCTTTCGGGATGATCGCTGCGCAGCAGGCGCGAGACGTCGTTGTGGGCGAAACGGCCCTCCGAGGTCTGCGCGAACACGCCGAAAGCCGACAGCGTCCGCAGGACACGTGCGACGGAATCGGCATTCGCATCGCAGACGAAGGCGATCGCGCTGGGCGTCATCGGCGTGTCTCCGATCGCGTCCGCAAGCTTGAGGCGCGCCGCGCCCCACAGCGCGCGCGCCAGCCACATGCCGGTGCCGATCTGCATGATGAATTCTGCGGGCGTCGGCGGCACGGGAGTGGTCGATTCAGGCGCGCCGATGTTCTGGTGGATGGTCATGATTGTCTCTCCGCGAAGGTGTTCGCGGTGTAGAGACGGCGTCGCCGAGGGTCTGTGACAGGCACTGGATAGGGGAGGTGACTGTCGTCACGCACCCCCGGAAAAGGCGACGGCCGCCGAAGCACCCCCTCAAGTGCTTCAGCGGCCGCGCGGCTCCTGAGGAGCTGGCCCCCCGCTCGTCAGGAACAATCCCGAATGTGTGAACGGCCTCAGTTCAGGCCTAGGTCCAACCTCATCATGATGGTCTGGTTGGACGATGCATCGCTCGCCACGGGAGTCGCCGCCGTGTGGCTCTGGTAGCGATACTCAAGCCCGGCCCCGACGCCGGGCATCAATTCGTAGGCGATGCCGGCCACGCCCTGAAGCGCAACCGAATCTCCCTGCGCGGGCAGCAGGGTGGAAATGCCCTGGAACACGCGGCTCTCGCCCGAAGTCGCGCTGACATCGACGCCGACATAGGGGGTCAGACCCCAGAACATGTCGCCGGGGGTCAGCCGGGTCTGGAGGTCCATGCCGTCCATCGACGACAGCGGAAAGGCGCCCAGACCCTCGGCGAGCGAGCCGCCGCCCGCGGTCGTGATCAGCGTCATCGGCCCGGCCGCGCCGGCGTCGAAACGGTGATCGAATCCCATCATGCCGCCGGCAACCAAGGTTTGCGGAACGATCAGTCCCTCGCCGGACAGGCCAGCGACGCCGGAGAACACCCGCTCGTCGCCCGCAAATCCGCCGTTCGCCATCGCCTCGCCGCAAAGGGCGAGGGCGAAAGCCAAGGCAGCGGCTGGGACACTCCGGGAACGCATGAACATTTCTTTAGGCGCGCCAATGCACCCCGCGCAATATCCTCAGATAGCGCGGCGCTACATAAAGCCGCTCTGTTGCGGGGAAGTCGCGCCGGATGCGGCCGGCCTGAAGTCCCGGTGGGCGGGGTCTGGAGCCGCCGCCTGGGGCGTTTTGGGGTTTGCCTGCGACGGCGGCGCAATTTATAGCTTGCCCGCCGCTATCGTAGTTGCGTGACGCCGGAATCCGCTCATTGACCGACATTTTTCACGAGGTCGAGGAAGACCTCAGGCGCGATCGCCTGAACAAGCTCTGGTCCCGTTACGGGACAGTTTTCCTCACAGTCGCTGTTCTTGCGGTGCTCGCGACGGCGGGCGTCATGTGGTGGCGCGGTCATCAGGCGGCGCAGGCGGCGGCGGCCGCCGATGCCTTCGCCGCGGCTGGCGATGCGGTCGATGCGAGCACGATCGACCAGGGCATCGCCGCCTTCGACGCGATCGGCCGGCAGGACGGCACCGGCTATCCGATCCTGGCGCGTTTTCGCCAGGCTGGGCTTATGGTCGCCAAGAACGACTTGCAGGGAGCGCTGGCGATCTACGACCAGATCGCCAATTCCGGGGCCGATGAACGGCTGAAGGCGCTGGCGCGCATCCGTGCCGCCTATGCGGTCGCCGATATCGAAGCGCCGGACGTCCTGAAGAACCGCGTCGCCCCGATGGCGGCGGACGGCAATCCATGGCGCTTCGAGGCGCGGGAAATTCAAGGGATCGCCGACCTGAGGGCCGGAGACCTGGCTGCCGCCCAGCAGACATTCGCAGCCCTCGCGGCGGATACCGCTGCTCCGGACACGCTGCGCGCCCGGGCGCTCAAGATCTCCGACTTCCTCGCCGGCGGAGGCTCGATGCCGGCCGGGGACGCCGCGCCTGTCGCTCAGGACGCCGCGCCGGTCACGACGCCCGAGGCGACACCCGCTCCATCGCCTGCCGATGCCCCCCAGCAGCCCTAACCAGAACCAGGTCCAGTCCATGAATTCGGCCGTTCGTTCCTTCCGTTCGACGATGCTTCGATCGACGGTTCTGGCCTTCGCCCTGTGCGCGGGCGGTTGCAGCACGCTGGAGTCGGTCGGCGACTCGATCTTCGGCTCGTCGGCGGACGCCAAGCGGGTGCCGGGGCAGCGCATTTCGCTGATGCCGCGCGGGCAGGACGCGGTGGTTCAGGATCCCGCGTTCGCCGGCATGGCGGTC
The DNA here is from genome assembly GCA_046348585.1 of Alphaproteobacteria bacterium. GTDB lineage: Bacteria > Pseudomonadota > Alphaproteobacteria > Micropepsales > Micropepsaceae > JADZAI01. The sequence goes on along the minus strand of JAXMDZ010000013.1, from coordinate 35,174 downwards.
GGCGTTCCGGCGGCCGTTCACGTCGGGTCGTGGCCGCTGCCCGGCGGCACGTCCGAGAACGTCGTCGGCAACACCGACGCGCCCGTGAGCTTCAACGTCGCCTGGACGGCGGAGATCGGCGTCGGCACGTCGTCGGATTCGGCGATCACCGCGACTCCGATCGTCGCCGGTGGCATGGTCTTCACGCTCGATGCAGCGGCGAATGTGCGGGCCTTCGACGCCGCGACTGGCAACGAGGTCTGGGCGACCACGCTGGCGCCGGAAGACACTTCGTCGGACTTCTTCTTCTTCAGCACCGCCGGCGATAGCCCTGAGGAAGGCTATGGTGGCGGCCTTGCGTTCGCCGACGGCCGCCTGTTCGTGACGACCGGCTTCCGCGAGATCGTCGCGCTCGACGCGCGGTCAGGCGGGCGGCTCTGGTCCAAGCAGGTCGAGACGCCATTCCACACTGCGCCGACGGTGCGCGACGGACGCGTCTTCGCCATGAACCGCGACAACCGGTCCTGGGCGTTGGACGCCGCGACCGGCGCCGATCTGTGGACGCACGAAGTCTTCTCCGAGACGGCCAGCGTGCTCGCCAGCGTGAGCCCCGCGGCGAATTCCGAGTATGTCATCGTCCCCTACACGAACGGCGATCTCTATGCGCTGCGGACGAATAATGGCCGTCCGGTCTGGAACGACTCGCTGACCCGCACCGGGCAGGCCGACACGCTGTCGTCGATCAACGACATCGCCGGCCGTCCGGCGATCGACGGCAACCTGGTGTTCGCCGTCAGCCATGCCGGCCGTCTGGTCGCCATCGACCTTCGCTCGGGCGAACGCGTTTGGACGCGCGATGTCGCGGGCGTCCAGACGCCGTGGGTCGCCGGGGACTACGTCTATGTCATGGCGACCAACGGAAATCTGACCTGCTTCGAGAAATCGAGCGGGCGCGTCGCGTGGACGACCTATCTCGGCCGCTGGGAAGACGAGGAGGACCGCAGCGACACGGTCGAATGGAGCGGACCGCTGATGGCCCAAGGCCACCTGATCCTCGTCTCGACCGACGGCCGCATGGCGGTGGTCGCGGCCGCTACTGGCGCCGTTGAGCAAAGCTTCGAGCTGGATGCCGGGTCGATCATCGCACCGATCGTCGCGGACGGCACGCTCTACATCCTCAATGAAGACGGAGTGCTGACCGCCTATCGTTGAGGCGGCCTGCGACTGCATCATGACCTTTACCCTCGCCATCGTCGGCCGGCCGAATGTCGGCAAGTCGACGCTGTTCAATCGGCTCGGGGGAAAGCGCGTCGCGCTGGTCGATGACGCTCCTGGGGTGACCCGCGACCGCCGCGAAGGCGACGCCTCGCTCGGGCCGCTGACCTTCAAGATCGTCGATACCGCCGGCCTCGACGACAAGCCCGACAGCGATCTCGACAAGCGCATCCGGGCGCAGACGGAGCGCGCGATCGAAGCGGCCGACGTGCTGCTGTTCATGATCGATGCGCGGGCCGGCGTGACGCCGGACGACAAGGCGATCGCCGCGATTCTGCGCAAGTCGGGCAAGCCGGTCATTCTCGCGGCGAACAAGGCCGAGGGGAATGCCGGGTTCGGCGGCATCGGCGAAGCCTATGGTCTCGGCCTCGGCGAGCCTATCGCCCTCTCGGCGGAACATGGCGAGGGCATGGGCGAGCTCTTCTCCGCGTTGCAGCCCTTCGGGCCGGAACCTGAGGACGAAGACGAGTTCGCCGAGGAGGAAGAGACGGACGGCGAGAAGGCCGTGCGGCCGTTGCAGATCGCCGTGGTCGGCCGCCCTAACGCGGGCAAATCGACGCTCATCAACCGGCTGATCGGCGACGAGCGGCTGCTGACCAGCCCGATGGCCGGAACGACGCGGGATTCGATTTCGGTCGATTGGACCTTCGAAGGCCGGGCGATCAAGCTGTTCGACACGGCGGGGATGCGCCGCCGCGCCCGGATCGTGGAGAAGCTGGAGAAGCTGTCGGTCACCGATGCGCTGCGGGCGATCCGGTTCGCCGAGGTGGTGATCCTTCTGATGGACGCGGCCGCCCCCTTCGAGAAGCAGGATCTGACGATCGCCGATCTGGTCGAGCGTGAAGGGCGGGCTTTGGTCCTCGCGGTCAACAAGTGGGACATGGTCGAAGACAAGCAGCGCCGTCTCGCCGAACTAAAGCGGCAGGCGACGGAGTTGCTGCCCCAGGTGAAGGGCGCGCCGATCGTGATGCTCTCAGGCCTGACCGGACAGGGCATCGAGCGGCTGATGCCGGCGGTGCTGGCCGCCGAAGCCGTCTGGAACAAGCATGTGCCGACGTCGGCGCTCAATCGCTGGCTTCAGCACGCCATGGAGCGCCATGCGCCGCCCGCGATCTCCGGCCGGCGGATCAAGCTGCGCTATATCACGCAGGCCAAGACGCGCCCGCCGACCTTCGCCCTTTTCGGCAACCAGCTGAACGAATTGCCGGACGAATATCTGCGCTATCTCACCAACGGCCTGCGAGAGAACTTCGACCTGCCGGGAACGCCGATCCGCTTCCTCAAGCGGACGTCGAAGAACCCGTACGCGGAGGAGTAGCGGCGGCGAAGTCGATCGTCTCGCCCTGAAGGGCGCACGACGGCAGGCAGAGTTCGATCAGCCGCGCCGCCACGTCTTCGGGCGAGGGCAGCGTCTCCGGGTTCTCGCCCGGCATCGCCTTCGCTCGCATCGCCGTGCGGACCGGGCCGGGGTTGAAGAGGTTCACGCGCACATTGGTCTCGGCGAGTTCGGCGGCATAGGACTTCGCCAGCGCCTCCAGCGCCGCCTTGGTCACCGAATACGGCCCCCAATAGGCCCGGAAGCGCCGCGCCGCGCCCGAGGTGAGAAACACTGCACGTCCTGCCTCGGCGATGCGCAGCAGCGGGTCCATCGCGCGGATCAACCGCCAGTTCGCCGTCAGGTTGACGTCCAGAAGTTCGGCCCAGGCATCGGGCTTCACATGGCCGATCGGGCCGAGCTGCCCGAGCTGTCCCGCATTGCCGACCAGGATGTCGAGCCGGCCCCAGCGTTCGAAGATCGCCTGGCCGAGCCGGTCGATCGCCGGAAAGTCGCGCAGGTTGAACGGCACCAGCGTCGCGCCCTCCAGCCCCTCGGCCTTCAGGGCGTCGTCGAGGCCTTCGAGCAGGCGGGTGGCGCGGCCGGTCGCCACGATATGCGCGCCGAGGCGGCCGAGCGCCATCGCCGCCGCGAAGCCGATGCCGCGCGACGCGCCGGTGACGAGCGCGACGCGCCCGGCGAGAGGCAGGTCGGACATGCGCGGCTAGACCTTTTCCATCAGCAGCGAGAGCTGCTCGAGCTGACGGCCCTGCGCGTTGTCGGTCAGGGTCGTGGGATAGTCGCCGCTGAAGCAGGCGTCGCAATACTGCGGATGCTGGGCGTCGCGGACCGGCTCCCCCACCGCGCGATAGAGGCCGTCGAGCGAGATGAAGGCGAGGCTGTCGGCCTTGATGAAGGCCCGCATCGCCTCGACGTCGAGGTTCATCCGGGCCGCCAGCAGCTTGTCCTTGTCGGGCGTATCGACGCCGTAGAAGCAGGGATTGGTGGTCGGCGGGCTGGCGATGCGCATATGCACCTCGCTGGCCCCGCCGTCGCGGACCATCTGGACGATCTTGAGCGAGGTCGTGCCGCGCACGATGGAATCGTCCACCAGAATGACCCGCCGGCCTTCCAGCAGGCGCTTGTTGGCGTTGTGCTTCATCAGCACGCCGAGATTGCGGATCTGGTCGGTCGGTTCGATGAAGGTGCGGCCGACATAGTGATTGCGGATGATGCCCATTTCGAACGGCAGGCCGCTCGCCTGGGCGTAGCCGATCGCCGCCGGATTGCCGGAGTCCGGCACCGCGACGACGATGTCGGCGTCGGCGGGCGCTTCCTTGGCGAGTTCCGCGCCGATGCGCTTGCGCACGTCATAGACATTGACGCCTTCGACCACGCTGTCGGGGCGCGAGAAATAGACATACTCGAAGACGCAGAACCGCTTGCGGCGCTGCGCGAAGGGGAAGTGCGAGACGATTCCGTCCTCAGTGATTTCCACCAGCTCGCCGGGCGCGACGTCGCGGACGAAGGTCGCACCGATGATGTCGAAAGCGCAGGTCTCGGAGGCGAGCACCCAGGTATCGCCCAGGCGGCCGAGCGAGAGGGGGCGCACGCCCAGCGGGTCGCGTACGCCGATCAGGCGCTTGCGGGTCAATGCCACGAGCGAGTAAGCCCCCTCGACCTGATGCAGCGCGTCGATCAAGCGGGCGACCATGCCCTTCTGGCGGCTGGTGGCGATGAGGTGGACGATCACCTCGGTGTCGGAGGTGGCGTAGAAGATCGCGCCGCGCGCCTGCAATTCCTGGCGCAGCGCCTTGGCGTTAGTGAGATTGCCGTTATGGGCGACCGCAATGCCGCCGCCAGCGACATCGGCGAAGAAGGGCTGCACGTTGCGCTTGAGCGAGCCGCCGGTCGTCGAATAGCGCACATGGCCGATGGCCGCGCGGCCCTTGAGATTGGCGGTCGGGCCGTTCTCGCCGAACACGTCGCCGACCTGGCCCATGTGGCGTTCGAGATTGAAGCGGTTTTCCACCGCGTCGTAGGAGGCGATTCCGACGCCTTCCTGGCCGCGATGCTGGAGGGCGTGGAGGCCGTAGACCGCGAACTTGGCGGCCTCGTCATGCGAGAAAACGCCAAAAACCCCGCATTCCTCCTTCAGCTTGTCGCCGTCGAAGGGGTGTGTCAGCGCGCCTTGCATCAGCTGTCCCGTCGCCCTCAGGCGAGATCAGCGATGCCCGCCGCTCTCGCCGTCCGCCGCTTCGCCCTCAGAAGGACTCGCGGTCGCCGTTCCGATGAGTTGATCTAATGCGTCGCGCTCCCGTTCGCCATAGCCATGCGTGCCGTCGCCCGCATCGGCGGCGGCCGGTTTCGCCTTTTCCGGCTCGCGTTGCGATTCGGGCTCAGCCGGACGGGGCGGCTTGGGTTTGGGCGCCGGGGTGGGCGAGGGGGAAGGGGTGGGCTCCTCGTCCCCGGCGGCGGGTTTCCGCCCGCCGATGACGGCGTCCGCGTCCTTGCCGTCCGCCTTGGGCTTGCCGTGGCCGGGCATCAGCGAGGCGATGACCTTGCCCGAACCCTCCATCAGCGGCCGCAGTCGCGCGTCCTTGAACCAGTCGGGCAGGCGGCTCTCGCCGACAAGGCTGGTGAAGACCAGAAAACCGATCCCGATCACCACCAGCCCGCGCGCCGCCCCGAACACGAGGCCCAGCAGACGGTCGACCGGACCGATCGCCGATCCGCGCACCCCTTCCGAGATGCGGTAGCTGATATAGGACAATGGAATCAAAGCGATAACGAAGACCGCCGCATAGGCGGCGATCTGCGCCAGCGTCGGGTTGTCGAGATAGACGGCGGCCAGCGGCACGGCGTGCGGGCCGACCAGGAACATCACGACCGCCGCCCCGGCCCAGGAGCCGATCGACAGGACTTCGTGGGTGAAGCCGCGCCAGGCCGCCAGAAGGGCGGAGACGATCAGGACGCCGAGGATGACGAGGTCGAGGACGTTGAACATGGTGAAGCCGAGATTAACACGATCAAATGTCGCTATTTCGTATACGCTCGACCAGATCGCCGAGGGTTTCGACCGTGACGATGGAGAGCCCGTCGATCCGGGCGCCCGCCGGTGTCACCGCCCGCTTGAACCCCAGCTTCGCGGCTTCCTTGAGGCGCGCTTCCGACTGCCCGACCGGCCGGATCGCCCCGGAGAGCGCCACTTCGCCGAACAGGACGCAATCGGCCGGCAGCGGCCGCCCGAGCACCGATGAGATGAGCGCCCCGGCCGCCGCGAGATCGGCCGCCGGCTCGCCGATCTTCAGCCCGCCGGCGACGTTCAGATAGATGTCGTGCCCGCCGATCCCCAGACCGCAGCGCGTCTCCAGCACCGCCAGAACCATGTTGAGACGGGCGGTGTCCCAGCCCACGACCGCGCGGCGCGGCGTGCCGTAGCTGGTCGGCGAAGCGAGCGCCTGGATTTCGACCAGCAGCGGCCGCGTCCCCTCGACCCCGGCGAAGACCGCCGCGCCGCTCGACCACTGGTCGCGCCCGGTGAGGAACAGCATGGACGGGTTCGGCACCTCGCTGAGGCCCCGGTCGGTCATCTCGAAGACGCCGATCTCGTCGGTCGGACCGAAGCGGTTCTTGACCGCCCTGAGGATGCGGAACTGGTGCCCGCGCTCGCCCTCGAAATAGAGCACCGTATCGACCAGGTGTTCGACGACGCGCGGCCCGGCGATCTGGCCGTCCTTGGTGACATGGCCGACGAGGATCACCGCCGCGCCGCTGCGCTTGGCGTAGCGGACGAGATCCTGCGCCACCGCCCGGACCTGGCTGACCGTGCCGGGGGCGCTTTCGACGGCGTCGGACCACATGGTCTGGACGGAGTCGATGACCACGGCTTCCGGCTTCGCCGCGTCGAGCGTCGCGACGACGTCCTTCAGGCCGGTCTCCATCGCCAGATCGACCTCGGCGTCGGCGAGGCCGAGCCTGCGCGCCCGCAGGCGCACCTGCGCCGCAGCCTCTTCGCCCGAGACATAGACGACGCGCTTGCCCCGGCGGGCGAGGGCGGCCATCGCCTGCAGCAGGATGGTCGACTTGCCGATGCCCGGATCGCCGCCCACCAGGATCGCCGAACCGGGCACGAGACCGCCGCCGAGCACCCGGTCGAGTTCGCCGACGCCGGTCAGAAGGCGCGGCGGCTCCGGCTCGTCGCTGCGCAGCGAGACCAGCGCCACCTTGCGGCCCTTGCCGGCCGAGCGCGAAGGCGGCCCCGCGCCCGGTCCCGACGAGGCTGTCTCTTCGACGATCGTGTTCCAGCCGCCGCAGGCGTCGCAGCGGCCGGCCCATTTGGCGTGGACCGCACCGCAGGCCTGGCAGACGAAGCTGGAGCCGCGCGCCATCGCCTAGACGACCCGCGTCCACTGGCTGTCGAGCATGACGCGAGTGAAGCGGTTGCCCAGGCCGGTGAGGATTTCGTAGTTCGCGGTGCCGGAACGCGCCGCCATCTCCTCGATGGACATGTGCGGGCCGATGATTTCGACCTGCGCGCCGCGCACCGCGAGGTCAGGCGGGACCGCCGACACGTCGATCGTCAGAAGATCCATCGAAACGCGCCCGGCATAGGGGCACGCGATGTCGCCGATATAGGCGGCGCCGCGATTGGAGAGCGAGCGCATGATGCCGTCGGCATAGCCGAGATTGCAGACGGCGAGGCGGGTCTCGTGCGCCGCCGCATAGGTCGCGCCATAGCCGGCGGTGTCGCCGCGCTGAAGCGTGCGCACGCCGATCACCTCGGCGGTCAGCGTCGCGGTGGCGCGCATCGGGTTCGGCCCGGAGAGCATCGGCTGGCCGCCATAGAGCGCGATGCCGGGACGGACGAGATCGAAGTGATACTCCGGTCCGAGGAAGACGCCGCCCGACGCCGCGAGGCTGGCCGGGGCGGCGGGCAGGCGCGTCAGCGCCGCGCGGAAACGGCCGAGTTGGGCGCGGTTCTGCGGGTGATCGGCCTCGTCGCCGCAGGCGAGGTGGCTCATCACGAGAGCGAGGTCGAGCCGGGCGAGCAGGGCAGGTTCGGCGGCGAGCGCGTCCAGCTCGGCCGGGCTGAGGCCGGCGCGGCTCATGCCCGTGTCGACGTGGAGCGCCGCCGGACGGCGGCCGGAGTCGGCCCAGGCGCGCACTTCCTCCAGCGTGTTCAGCACCGGGGTCAGCGCATGGGCCGCGAAGGACGCGGCGGCGCCGGGCGGCAGCCCGTTGAGGACGAAGATGCGCGGTCCCTGGCCGAGACCGGCGCGCAGGGCGCGGCCTTCGTCGAGCGTGGCGACGAAGAAGGTGGTGCAGCCGATCGCCCGCAGCTTGGCGGCGATGGGCAGGGCGCCGAGACCGTAGCCGTCGGCCTTCACGACGGCGGCGGTTTCGGCGTGCGGCGCGGCGTCCTTCAGCGCGCGCCAGTTCGCGGCGACGGCAGCGAGCGAAACGGTGAGAACCGGGCGGTCGCGGACGGGTTCGGCAATCGGTTCGGCGGCGGGCGCGGTCACTCAGTGTCTTTCGGGCAGCTCGTCATCGTCCGCCAGATCGTCGAAGCGGGTGAACGAGCCGTCGAAGGCGAGGCGGACCGAGCCGGTCGGACCGGAACGGTGCTTCTCGACCAGGACTTCGGCCTTGCCGCCGACGCGGTTCATCTTCTCCAGCCACTTGCCGTATTCGGGATCGTCGTGATCGGGCTCGCGGCTCTTGTGATAATACTCCTCGCGGAACACGAACATCACGACGTCGGCGTCCTGCTCGATCGAACCGGACTCGCGCAGGTCCGACAGGACCGGGCGCTTGTCGTCGCGGGCGTCGACGCCGCGCGAGAGCTGGGCGCAGGCGAGGACCGGAACTTCGAGTTCCTTGGCGAGGTTCTTCAGGCCTTTGGAGACTTCCGTCACCTCCTGCACGCGGCTGTCGTGGCGCTTGAAGCCCGACGGCTCGATCAGCTGCAGATAGTCGATGACGATCATGTCCAGCCCGATCTTCTTGTCGCGCGCCATGCGGCGGGAGCGGGCGGCGATCTGGGCGATGGAGAGGCCGGGGGAGTCGTCGATGTAGAGCGGCAGGTTCTCCAGGAGGGCGACCGCGTCGATCAGGCGGCCGAAGTCGCGGGCGTCGACCTTGCCCTTGCGGATCTCCCACAGAGGGATCTCGGCGACCTCGGAGATGATGCGGGTGGCGAGCTGCTCGGCGGACATTTCCAGGGAGAAGAAGGCGACGACGCCGCCTTCTTCCGGGTCGTTGAGGCGGGCGCGGGCGGCGTTGACCGCCATGTTGGTGGCGAGGGCCGTCTTGCCCATGCCGGGACGGCCGGCGAGGATCAGCAGATCGGACTTCTGGAGGCCGCCCAGCTTCTCGTCCATCTTGCGGAAGCCGGTCGGCACGCCGGGCGTGCCGCCGCGAGTCTTGCGGGCGTATTCGGCCGTCTGGAGCGCCATCGCGGCGGCCTGGCGGAAGGACTTGAAGCCGCCGCCGCGCTTCTCCGGCTCGGCGAGCGCGTAGAGCGCGCGTTCGGCCGCCTCGATCTGGTCGGACGGCGTGTAGTCGAGCGGCGCGTCATAGGCGTCGTTGACGAGGCCCTCGCCGAGCGCGATCAGCTCGCGCCTGGTCGCCAGGTCGACGATGGCGCGGGCGAACTGCTCGATGTTGCGCACGCTCGGCACGTCTTCCACCAGGCGCACCAGATAGGCGAAGCCGCCGACCTCGCGGAAGTCGGGATCGGACTCGAACTGGGTCTTGAGCGTCAGCGGCGTGGCGAGCTGGTCGCGCGAGCGGGCGAGCAGGATCGCCTCGTAGAGACGGCGATGCAGCGGCGCATGGAAGTGTTCGGGCTTCAGCGCGTCGGGCAGGCGATTGGCGGACTCGTTGTTGAGCAGCAGGCAGCCGATCAGCGCCTGCTCAAGCTCGATATTGTGCGGCGGCTGGCGATAGAGCGCGGACTCTTCGGCCGTGTCGGCGCTTCTGTCGTAGGCAAGGGTCATGACGGTCACTAAAGGCCCGCGCGCCAAAGGGCGCAATGCGGACGAATCGATTCTCACAGAAATCGGCGAGGCTGTGGATAGGAAAAGGGCGGACGCATCGGCGCCCGCCCTTCGCATCTTCCGGTTGAGCCGGAACTACTCTTCGGTTTCGACCGCCACTTCCAGGAGGTCGGCGGCCTCGGGGGCCTCTTCCTCTTCCTGGGCGATGGTGACGTCCTCGCCGCGGGCCTGACGCTCGGCCTCGTCCGCGTTGCGGGCGACGTTGAGCGTGACCTTGGAGCGGACTTCCGGATGGAGCTGCACCTTCACCTCGTGCATGCCGACCGACTTGATCGGATTGTCGAGGACGATCTGGTTGCGCACCACCGAGAAGCCGCCTTCGGTGATCGCGGCCGCGATGTCGCGGGTGTTGACCGAACCGTAGAGGATGCCGGTCTCGCCGGCCTGGCGCAGCACGACGAAGGTCTGGCCGTCGAGCTTGGCGGCGACGGCGGCGGCCTCGGTCTTGCGCTCGAGGTTGCGCGCTTCGAGCTGGGCGCGCTGGGCCTCGAACTGGGCGATGTTGGTCTTCGTCGCGCGCAGCGCCTTGCCGCGCGGCAGAAGGAAGTTGCGGGCGAAGCCCGGCTTCACGTTCACGACGTCGCCGATCTGGCCGAGCTTTTCGACGCGCTCGAGAAGAACGATCTGCATGGTCCGTTCCCCCTTAGCTGATGACGTAGGGCAGCAGGGAGAGGAACCGGGCGCGCTTGATCGCCTTGGCGAGGGCGCGCTGGTTCTTCACCGAGACCGCGGTGATGCGGGACGGGACGATCTTGCCGCGCTCGGAGATGAAGCGCTGCAGCAGGCGCACGTCCTTGTAGTCGATCTTCGGGGCCTGGGGACCGGTGAACGGATCGGTCTTGCGGCGCCGGAAGAACGGACGGCGGGTCGGGTTGGTGGTCGCGCTATTGGCGGGCGTGCTCATGCGGCGCCTCCTTCAAACGAACGGGGAGCGTCGTCGCGGTCGCGACGCGGGGGACGATCGCCGCGGTCGCCGCGATCGCGGTCGCGGCCGCCGCCGAAGCCGCCGCCGAAGCCGCCGTCGCGGTCGCCGAATTCACGGCGGCGCTCGTCGCGGTCGCGGGCCTTCATCATCGCCGAGGGGCCTTCCTCGAACGCTTCGACGCGGACGGTCATGAAGCGCAGGATGTCCTCGTTGATCTTCTGCAGGCGCTCCAGCTCCTGGACGGCCTTGGCGGGCGCGTCGATGTTGAGGAGCACGAAGTGGCCCTTGCGGTTCTTCTTGATGCGGTAGGCGAGCGTGCGGACGCCCCAGTTTTCCTGGCTGGCCAGCGTGCCGCCGTTGGCTTCAAGGATGCCCTTGATTTCCTCGGTCAGCGTCTCGACCGCCTGCGGCGTCGCGTCCTGGCGCGCCACGAAGACGTGTTCATAAAAAGGCATGTCTGCCCTTCACCTTTCCAAGCCCGCGGCGCGCGGCGAAGGGCGAGGGCGCTTCGCGTGGCGATGGCTCTTCCGGACCGGGCACAAGCCCTTGGCGGACCGGCATTGCGCCGGCCGCCTCCCCCGAAAGACCGCAGGAGTTGAGGGGCGGGCTCATACAGGAGGGGGGGCCGGAGGGCAAGAGGCGGGCGCGGCGGAGGCGAAATATTGTGTCGCGATGACGAAAGAAAGCATCTTCGTTCCTCACCGGGGTGGCAGGGGGGAGGGGGCCTCCACGCACCCGGCGGACCATCCAGCGGGCGAGGGGCGAAGATAGGATAGAAGTCACATTCAGGCAAGGGTGGCGGCGGCGTTGCCCGCTTTCGGGGCCGTGTTAGGCTTCGCTGAAATCAGCGCCTCGGGGTCCGCCAATGCCGAAATTCACGGTTCTCAGCCGCGTCGATGCCTATGTGGACTACACTTGCGAAGTGGAGGCCGACTCCGCCGAGGAGGCGGTCGATCTCGCCCATGACGGCGACCCGAGCGTGAAGTGGACTGAGCAGGGTGTCGTCGAATTCGATTCGCGTCGCTTGGTTGCGCTTACCGCAGATGGCGAAGAGGACGAGTCCTACGTTCGCGGCGATGGCTGACCGGCTCAGATGGGCGGAGACGGTCCCGCATGGAGCAAGCTTGGCTTTGCTGAGGAAGCGGCGACCTACAAGGGGCCGACGCAAAAAGCGCGCGTGCTCACAGAAGGCTGGGTTGCCGCCAATGCCTTCTGTCCAAGTTGCGGGGCTGACCGTCTGTCGTCCCTTCCCAACAACGCACCGGTAGCCGATTTCCGATGTGCGGCTTGTTCGGAGGAATATGAGCTCAAAGCAACCAAGGGAAGGATTGACACAAAGCTGAACGACGGGGCCTACGGTGCGATGATGTCTCGGCTGGCGTCGCCGAACAGTCCAAATCTCATGGTCACGCGCTACGACAAATCGCGTACCGGAGTTACCGACCTGATCGTCGTTCCAAGCCACTTCTTCACAAGCGAGATCATCGAGCCCCGGCGACCGCTAGGCCCGCATGCCCGGCGCGCAGGTTGGCAAGGCTGCAACATCCTGATCGGTCAGGTGCCCCAGGCGGGGCGCATCCCTTTGATCCTCTCAGGTCTTCAAGTCGCCAAGGCCGATGTCGTCAGCCAATGGCGATCCACTGTGTTTCTGCGCGACACAGGGTTGAGCGCCCGGGGTTGGCTGCTCGCCGTGATGAGAGCCGTCGAGGCTGTCGGCCTTCCGGAGTTCACGCTCGCAGATGTCTATGCCCACGAAGACGCGCTGCAGAGGCTCTACCCGGCCAATCAGAATGTGCGCCCGAAGATCAGACAGCAGCTACAGGTGCTGCGCGATCGCGGTTGGATCGAGTTCAACGGACGCGGGACATATCGGTTGATCCGGTCTCGCTGAAGGTGGGTCGGCCCATGCCGTGAGTCTTCCTCAATCGGCGCGATTCCGCTCGTCCGCGCTCTGCACCCAAGGCCCCCTTCCGGCGGTCGGGTGGGCGAACACGCTCTCGCGTGCTTCGCGGACCACCTTCCCCCGATGGGGGAAGGGAGGGGTGGTGACAGGATTTGTCGGTTCGGGCGGGTAGTGGTGTCGCCGGGGGGACGCCATGGCGCACGGAAAATTCGAGGTCTCGCGGCGGGAGGTCAATCTGGGGCTGCTCGGCGGGCTGTTCGCGCTGTTGGCGCGGCCGCAACTCGGCGGGCCGGCGGCCGCAGTCGCGGCGTCGCGCGTGCTGTTCGACTTCGCCATCGCCGGCGGCTGGCACCACGCGCTGAGCATCGCGGCCGATGGGCTGAAGCCCGGCGAGGCGCTGCGGCTGGCGCCCGAGCCGGACAATCCCCATGACTCCAATGCCGTCGCGGTGCGGCGCGGCGACGGGTTGATGCTCGGCTACATTCCGCGCCGCGCCAACGCGCCGGTGGCGGCGCTGCTGCGCAGCGGCGCGGCGGTGCGCGCGATCGTGGTCGAGCCGCTCGACGTGACGAGCGACGAAGGCATTCCCGACGATCTGGTCTTTACCGGCTTCACGGACGGCGATCCGCGTGTGCGGCTGATTGTGACGGGGTGAGGGAGGCGCGGTGGCGTGGTGGCTCTACGCCGAAGGCCCCCTTCCGGCAGCCGGGTGGCCGAATACGCTCTCGCGTGCTTCGCGGGCCAGTTCCCCCGATGGGGGAAGGGAGGGTGGCGGTGGTGGGCGTTGTGCGTCCTTCGAGACGGGCGCGGGACGCGCCCTCCTCAGGATGAGGAAGGCCGGGGGGCCTCCTCAGGATGAGGAAGGGCGGGGGCTCCTCGGGATGAGGAAGGTCCGGGGGGCGGTCGCCCGGCGCTCAGTCCAGCGTGCGGCGGAAGCGCAGGAGGGCGAGGGTGGTGAGGACGGCGAGGATGATGCCGAGGCGGGTGAGATCGCCCGCGATGTCGGCGAAGCCGCCTTCTTTCAGGATCGTCTCGCGCACCAGGCGCAGGAAATGGGTCAGCGGCAGCGCCTCGCCGAGCGTCTGCGCCCATCCGGGCATCGCCCCGAACGGGAACATGAAGCCCGACAGCAGGATCGAGGGCAGGAAGACGAAGAAGGTCGACTGCATCGCCTGCATCTGCGTGCGCGCGAAGGTCGAGATCAGATAGCCGAGCATCAGATTGGCGAAGGTGAAGACCGTCACCCCGGTGAGCAGCGCCGCCATCGAGCCGGTGAACGGAATGCGGAAGAGGAACGCCCCCGCCAGCAGCACCAGCACCGTCTGCACGCCGCCCACGAAGATGTAGGGCGCGGTCTTGCCGAGCATGACCTCGACCGGCTGCACCGGGGTCGCCAGCAGCGTCTCCATCGTGCCGCGCTCAAGCTCGCGCGTCAGGGCGATCGAGGTGATCATCACCATGGTCATGGTGAGGATGACGCCGAGCAGCGCGGGGACGATGTTGAACGAGGTCTCGCCGCTGGGGTTGAAGCGCCGCTGGGCGACGACCTGGAAGGGCGGCGGCGCGGACGCGAGGCCCGACAGCGCGCCGTCGAGGTCGCGCTGAAGGGCGCGCTGGACCACTTCCTGAACCGCGCCGAGCGCGCCGCCCGCCGCGACCGGATCGCTGGCGTCGGCGGCGATGAGGATTTCGGGCCGCTCGCCGCGCACCAGGCGGCGCTCGAAGCCTTCGGGGATGACGATCATGAAGACCGCCTCGCCCGAACGCAGCATCGCATCGCCTTCGCCGGGATGATGCGTCACCGCCACGATGTCGAAGAAGGTGGAGGCCTTGAGCCCCGCCAGCAGGCTGCGCTCCATCGGCCCGTCCTCGCGCAGTTCGACGACGGCGGGCAGGTGGCGCGGATCGTTGTTGATCGCATAGCCGAACAGCAGCACCTGCATGACCGGCATGGCGATCATGATGGCGAAGGTGAAGCGGTCGCGCCGCATCTGCACCAGTTCCTTCAGGAACACGGCGGCGACGCGCGCCCAGGCGAAGCGGCGGAGCGGCGCGGCGGTCATGCCATGTTGTCCGGGCTCTGGGCCATGAGGTGGATGAAGATCTCCTCAAGGCCGGCGTCGATGTCTTCGGCGGCGTAGCCCGGCTCGTCCGCGACGGCGCGCACCGAGGCGGCGAGGGCGGCCTCGTCCATGCCGCAGGCGTGCAGCTCGGCCCCGAAGCGGGCGATGAGATCGACCCCCGGCTTGCCCTCCAGCCGCTCGTGCAGGCGCTGGAGGTTCGCCGCCTCGATGCGCCAGGCCTTGAGGCCGACGGTGCGCGGGATGTCGCGGGTCGGCGCGTCGATCAGCTTCCGGCCATAGGCGATGTAGGCGATGTAGTCGCACTGCACCGCCTCGTCCATGTAGTGGGTCGAGACCAGCGTGGTGACGCCGCGCGCGGCGTAGCGGCGGATCTGGTCCCAGAAATCGCGCCGGGCCTTGGGATCGACGCCGGCGGTCGGCTCGTCGAGCAGCAGCAGGTCGGGCTCGTGGATCATGCAGGCGGCGAGCGCCAGGCGCTGCTTCCAGCCGCCCGAGAGCGTGCCCGCGAGCTGCTGCTGGCGCTCGGCGAGGCCGAGATCCTCAAGCGCCTCGGCGACGCGCGCCTTGCGGCGGTCCATGGCGTAGAGGCGGCAGACGAAATCGAGATTTTCGCGGATCGAGAGATCCTCGTAGAGCGAGAATTTCTGCGTCATGTAGCCGGTGCGGGTCTTGATGCGGGCGCTGTCCTTCAGCACGTCGTAGCCGAGCGCGGTGCCCGAGCCGCCGTCCGGGCGCAGGAGGCCGCAGACCATGCGGATGGTCGTCGTCTTGCCCGAGCCGTTGGGGCCGAGAAAGCCGTAGATCGCCCCGCGCGGCACACGCAGCGCCAGATCGTCCACCACCGTGCGGCCGCCGAACTTCTTGGTGAGGCCGGTGACGTCGATGACCGCCTCGCCGTTCATGGCCGCGCCTCCACGTCGACGGGAAGGCCGGGACGGATCGCCTCGGGCCGGTCGGGCCGCGCCTCGGCGAGGAAGACGAGCTTGGCGCGCTCTTCGAGGCTGTAGATGACCGGCGGGGTGAATTGCGGCTCGGCGGCGACATAGGTGATCGTCGCGGTGAGGCCGTCCGGGCAGCCGTCGCAGGAGAGCGCCACCTGACGCCCCACCGCGAAGGCGGCGAGCGAAGGCTCGGGGACGAAGAAGCGGATCTTCATGGCCTCCGGCGGCAGCAAAGCGAGGACCGGCGCGCCGGGGTTCAGCATTTCGCCCGGCCGGCGATAGATGCGCTCGACCGTGCCGGCGGCGGGGGCCGCGACGGCGGCGTCGGCGACGCGGCGGCGGGCGAGGGCGGCGGCGGCCTCGGCGGCCCCGACATCTCGCTGAGCCGAGTCGCGCTCGGCCTTGGCCCCGGCGACGGCGGCCTCGGCGGATTTCAGCGCGGCGCGGTCGGCGTCGAGCCGCGAGCGCGGGGCGTTGCCGTCGGCGACGAGCTGTTCGGTGCGCTTGAGGTTGCGGCGGGCGAGTTCGGCGTTGGCCTCCGCCTGGCGCACCGCTTCGGCGAGCGCGCCGCCCGGGTCGGTGCGGGCGCGGGCCGCGGCGGCGGTCGCCTCGGCCCCGTCGAGCGCCATTTGCAGGCGCGAGGCGTCGGTGCGGAAGAGCACGGTTCCGGCGGCGACGGTATCGCCCTCGGCGACCAGAAGCTCGGCGAGCGGGCCGCCGTCCTGCGAGGCGACATAGAGATATTGCGCCTCGCCATAACCTTGCAGCGTCGAGTCCGGGGCGGCGTCGCAGGCGGCGAGCGGGAGGAGGGCGATGAGCGCGAGGCGTTTCATGATGCGGTCCGGGCCTTGAGGCCGTTGAGCAGGAGGTCGATCTGCCGCTCGGCGGCGGCGTCGGGGTCGGGGCTGAGAAGAGGGCCGCCGAGAACGTGGAGCCACAGTCCTTCGAGCAGCAGCGGGCCGATCATCTGGCGCGCCGTGACGTCGGGATCGGCGGCGCGGAAGACGCCCTGGCGGACGCCGGCGGCGATCAGCCCCTTGAGGGCGCCGAGGGCGCGCTCCACCACTTCGCGCCGATAGCGCTCGGCGATCTCGGGGAAGCGTCCGGCCAGCGAGAGCACGAGGCGGGGCACCTCGACGAGGCGCGGCTGGGTGAGGATGCGGCGGGCGAAGGTCGCAAGCTGGCGCAGCGTCGCCGCCGGATCGGCGTGGCCGACCCGCATCAGCGCCTCGGCGCGGCGGGCGATCGGCTTCACCTCGCGGTCGATCAGCGCCTGGAGCAGGGCGATCTTGCTGTCGAAATAGAGATAGACGCCGGCCTTGGAGATGCCGGCGCGGGCGGCGATGTCCTCCATGCGGGCGGCGTCGAAGCCGCGGGCGAGGAAGGCGGCGAGGGCGGCGTCGAGGATTTCGTCCGGGCGCTGGCGGGCGCGGCGGCGCCAGCGGACCTGCTCGCCCTGGGCGGCGGCCGGGGCGGGCGCGGGCGGCGGGGGAGAGGCTTTGGGCCGGGCCATGGGGAGTATATAACTGACTGGTCAGTTATATACAAGCCCGGAAAACGGCGCCGCCCCGGCCGGAGCGGCGCCGTCCGGGGCCGGTTACTGCATCGGCAGCTTTT
The DNA here is from genome assembly GCA_046348585.1 of Alphaproteobacteria bacterium. Taxonomy (GTDB): domain Bacteria; phylum Pseudomonadota; class Alphaproteobacteria; order Micropepsales; family Micropepsaceae; genus JADZAI01. Next base: position 18,074 of record JAXMDZ010000013.1, on the reverse strand, counting down.
CGATCGCCGCGAAATCGAGCTTGGCGACGTAGGCGTCGATGTCCTCGCGGGTGGTGTCGTGCGAGCCGAGAATGCTGACCGAGGCGAAGAGGCCGCTCTCCATGCGGAAGACGACGCGGATGTCGCCGCTGCGGTCGCAGGTCATCGCCTTGCGTCCGGCCGCTTCGCCCATGGTGCAGCCGTCGGCCGTGCGGGCGGCCTCGTCGTTCCACAGAGCCTCGGTGCGCTCGTGCGGCGTGCCGTCCGGGTTGTTGAAGATGGCGACGAAGACGTCGGACTGCATGCCGCCGCCCTTCTTGTAGGTGCGGTGGCCCTCGACGATCCGCTGGGTCATCGCCGAGTTTTCCCAGAACCCTTCGGCGGTGGTCGCCTCCCAGCCGGGCAGCGGATCGGGCAGGACGGCGGCGTATTTGTCGCCGCGCGCCTGCCAGGCGGCGGGGCCGTCGGCGGCGGCGCCGGCCGGCGGGGTGGCGGCCGGCGTGCCGCCCGGGGCGGGCGTCGCGGCCGGGGTCGGGGCGGGCGTCGCGGCGGCGGCCGTCGCGCAGGCCGGGAGCGGCGTCACGAAGGCGAAGGTCGCGCCGTAGCTGCCCCACGAGGCCGAGGTGATGCCGTTCTTCGTGGTCGAGACGAACGAGCCGCAGCCCTCGCCGGTGTAGATCTTCACGTCGCCGCCGGGCGCGGCCTGGATCACGCCGGCATGGACCGCCGAGGTGCAGATCGAGGAGTCGGCGGTGTAGCGGTCGGTGCCGTAGACCCAGCCCGAGGTGCTGACGTTCGGCGCGCAGGTGCAGGCGAAGGGCGCGTCGGCCGTGCCGGTCACCTTGAGCGCGTCGCTCGGACAGGTTTCGCCCGCGAAGGCGGCCGGCGCGGCGGCGAGCGCCAGTGCGGCGGTGAGGATGCGAATGCGCGACATGATGGAGCCCCGGTCTCTTTGAAAGATGACGCAGGCGACAGGCTGGGGCCGCCGCGGTCAACCGGGCAGATGGCCGCATTAAGCCGCGGGTTAGAAATCGGGCGCATAGACGGGGGACGCATCCGGAGAGCCGCGCCCCCGTGTCCCGCAAACCCTACACGATGGCCATCGCCTACGATTTCGATGGCACGCTCGCTCCCGGCAACATGCAGGAGCACAATTTCATCCCGGCGCTGGGCGTGAAGCCCAAGGCCTTCTGGGGCGAGGTCGTCGCCCACGCCAAGCAGCATCAGGCCGATCCGATCCTCGCCTATATGAACCTGATGCTGATGCGGGCGCGCGCGAAGGGCATTCCGGTGCGCCGCGAGGACTTCCAGCGCCACGGCCACGGCCTGCCGCTGTTCGAGGGCGTCGAGGGCTGGTTCGGCCGCATCAACGCCTACGGCAAGGCGCGCGGCGTCAATGTCGAGCACTACATCGTCTCGTCGGGCAACGAGGAGATCGTGGCCGGAACCTCGATCGCCGACCGCTTCACGCGGGTCTATGCCTCGAAATTCCTCTACGACGAGAACGGCGAGGCGGTGTGGCCGGCGCTGGCGATCAACTACACCACCAAGACGCAGTTCCTGTTCCGCATCAACAAGGGCGCGCACGACATCACCGACAACGCCAAGGTCAACGAGGTCGTCGAGCAGCGCAGCCGCCCGGTGCCGTTCGAGAACATGATCTTCATCGGCGACGGCGAGACCGACGTGCCCTCGTTCCGCATGGTGAAGGACCAGGGCGGGCTGTCGATCGCCGTCTTCCAGCCCAACGCCAAGGGCGCGCGCAGCAAGGCGACGCGCTATCTGAAGGACGGGCGGGTGCATTGCGCGGTGCCGGCCAATTACGCCGAGGGCGGACGGCTGGACGAGATCGTCAAGGCGAATATCGGCCGCGTCGCGGCGCGCTCCACGCTGCTGGGGCTGCTGAAGGGCTAGGTCTGCGGCGGCGGCGCTCCACGTCAAAGGCCCCCTTCCGCCCTTCGGGCACCTTCCCCCGACGGGGGAAGGCGAGGGGCGGCGACATGCACCAGGCATGGCCGGGGACGGGGCGGGCCTGCTAAGGATCGCCCGCCGCCATTTCCTATCGGAGACCCTCATGGAGCTGTCCGACGCCCTGCGCGCCCGCCGTTCGGTGCGCGCCTTCAGGCCCGATCCCGTGCCGCGCGAGACCGTCGAGGCGCTGCTCGCCGAGGCGGCGCTGGCCCCCTCCGGCACCAATGTTCAGCCCTGGAAGGTGCATGTCGTCGCCGGGGCGACGCGCGACCGGCTGGTCGCCGAGGTGATGGCGCACCGCGAGACGAAGCCCGCCGACGCGGCGCCGGAGTTCGCCCGCCCGTCCAAGCGCAAGGAGCCCTATGTCACGCGGATGCGCACGCTCGGCAAGGCGATGTACGGGCTGATCGGCATCCCCAAGGGCGACGAGGCGGCGAACTGGGCGCAGTGGGGCCGCAACTACAAATTCTTCGACGCGCCGGTCGGCCTCATCTTCACCATCGACCGCGACCTGGGACCGATGGGGTTCCTCGATATCGGCCTTTTCATGCAGAGCTTCATGCTGGCGGCCTCGGAGCGCGGGCTTTCGACCTGCGCCCAGGGCGCGTGGAACAATTTCTGGACGGTGACGCGGCGGGTGCTGAACGTGCCCGAAGAGGACTACATCGTCTGCGGCCTCTCGCTCGGCTATGCCGACGAGAGCGATCCGGTGAATACGCTGGTCGCCGAACGCGAGCCGGTGGAGAGCTTCACCAACTGGCACTGGGGCTAGGTGCGGGGGCTGTGCGTCCTTCGAGACGGGCGCTTTGCGCCCTCCTCAGGATGAGGACCGTTTGAGAGTGGCGCGGGGCGTTCTTCGGGACGGGCGCTTCGCGCCCTCCTCAGGATGAGGACCGTTTGAGCTGGGGCGCTTTGCGTCCTTCGAGACGCGGCCTTTGGCTGCTCCTCAGGATGAGGACCGTTTGAGAAGGGGCGCGGGGTTCAGGGGAGGGGTTGGAAGGCCAGGCGTTTGAGATCGGCGCGGATGTCTTCCGCGCCGGTGCGGGGGCGCATGGTCAGCCAGGGCCGGTCGAGGGCGGCGACGTCGCCGGCCATGAGGATCGCGTTGCGCTCGCGCGCCCCCGGCTCGTCGAGCAGGCGCACTTCGGGGAAGACCTCCTTCAGCGTGCGGGCGATGCGGCGCACGTCGTTGTCTTCGTCGTTCTGCAGGAAGACGTTGATCAAGAGCGCGCCCTTCTTCGTCAGATGGTCCGCGATGCTCCGGAAGAAGGAGAGCCCGGTCAGGTGCGCCGGAATCTCGGAGGCGTGGTAGGCGTCGAGCACGATGGCGTCGTATTTCGCCTTGGTGCGGCCGAGAAAGCCCGCGCCGTCCTCGATGTGGAAGGGCACGCTGTCGGGCAGGCCGAAATAGCGCCGCGCGACATAGGGCGAGACCGGATTGACGTCCACCATGGTCAGCGCGACGCCGTCGGCCGAGAGCATCGTGCCGAGCACGCCGCCGCCGCAGCCGATCATCAGCACGCTGCGCGCTTGCGACTGGCGCACCAGGCTGTGGATCGCGTGGATGTAGGACGAGAGCGAAACGCCGCGCCCGTCGGACTCGCTCTGATGGACGCCGCCCTGCGCGTAGATGATGCCGCCGGTCTTGGCGACCATCGCGATGGTGATGTCGCCGAAGGCGCTCTCGATGCGTTCCAGAAAGGTGACGCGCAGCATTTTCTTCGTCACGGCAGCACGTCGAGACGCAGCGCGTCTTTGGGCGCGGCGGCGCAGTCGGCGGTACGCAGCACGCCTTCCGCGTCGAGCACGGCGCAGTCGCGGCCGCTCCGCACCTTGCCGTCGCCGCCGAACATCCACAGATCGGTCGCGGTGCAGTCGTGGATGCCGGCCGGCGCGCCGGTCGCCGCCGCGACGAGGCAGCCGCTCTTCATGCGCAATTGCGCCGCGCGGGTGCGGTCGAGGCGGAAGACCTGCGTGTCGCCGGTGTCGCAGGGCGCGGGGGCGAAGTAATTGCCGTCCTGAAGCGCGAGGCAGTGGCCGGGGCGCGCCGTCACCGCGATCCGCGCCGAGGCCGGGTCGTAGCCTTCCTCGGCCGGGTCGGAAAAGATCCACACCTGCGTCGCCGACTCGCACGGCGCGCCATAGACGCGCTCGCCTTCGCGGCTGGAGCCGCCGAGCACCGCGAGGCAGCGCCCGTCATTGTTGGCGAGGCGGCGCGCATGATCGACGATGAAATAGATGAAGGGGCTGTCGTCGCAGGCCATCGGCACCAGCGCCGGATAGACGCCGTCCGGCTCGATCCCCATGCACGCGCCGTCGTGGCGCAGCACGCCGCCGTCCGGGCCGGGGAAGCTGAAAATCTGGTCGGGCTTGCCGGTGCAGGCGGCGCTGACCGCCTCGGTCGCGCCAGCGGGCAGCGTAAGGCACATGCCGGGCAGGTTCTCCGGCTCCAGCGTGCCGGCCATCGCGCCGCCGGCGACGGCCCAGAGCGCCGCCGCGAATGCTGCGATCATGCCGCGAGGCCGGCGTACATGCCCATGATCATGCCGGCGACGCGGGCGTCGCCCGTGGTCGTCGAGTTCATGCGGTTCATCACATAGGAGAAGGTCAGGCGCGCGTCGAAATCGACGACGATCAGCGAGCCGCCCCAGCCGCCCCAGAAGACGGTGTCGGCGTTCGGGAACGGCACGACCGGGCTGGGCTTGCCGTAGCCGAGGCCGAAGCGGACCGGGATGCCGAGCACGAGGTCGGTGTTGTCGATCTGGAGTTCGAGGGCCTTGCGCACGCCCGCCTCGCTGAGGAAGCGCTTGCCCGCCGCCAGGCCGCCATTGGCGAGGATCGCCTGAACCCTCGCCACCGAGCGGGCATTGCCGAAGCCGCCGGCCGCCGGGATTTCGGCCCGCCGCCAGGCCGTCGTGCGCGGCTCCAGCGCGGTGAGCGCCGGATTGCCGAGCGTGCGTTTGGCGATGTCGCCGCCGGGCGTCGCGGCGAGCAGGCCCTTCTCGGGCGGGATCAGTTCGCCCGCGCGGGCGTCGGCTTCCGCCGGAAGGCCGATGTGGAAATCGGCCCCGAGCGGCCCGGCGATCTCCTCGCGGAAGATCGTCCCCATCGTCTTGCCGGCGGCGCGGCGCACCACCTCGCCGACCAGATAGCCCTGGGTGATCGCGTGGTAGCCCGAGCGCGTGCCCGGCTCCCACCACGGCGTCTGCGCCGCCAGCAGGGCGCAGACCCGGTCCCAGTCGTAGAGTTCCTCGGGCGCGATCTTCTGCTCGAAGCCGGAGAGGCCGGAGGAGTGGCTCATCAACTGGCCGATGGTGATGTCGCCCTTGCCGTTCGCGGCGAATTCCGGCCAGAGCTTCGAGACCTTGTCGTCGAAGGCGAAGAGGCCGCGATCGGCGCAGAGGAGGGCGGTGAGGGCGCACATCGTCTTGGTCGTCGAATAGACGTTGACGATCGTGTCCTCCTCCCAGGGCTGCGTGCCGGCCGCGTCCTTGAAGCCGCCCCAGAGATCGACCACCGTTTCGCCGTCCACCGTCGCGGCGAACGAGGCCCCGACATCGGCCCCCGATTTCAGATTGGCCTCGAACGCGGCGCGCACCACCGCGAAGCGCGGATCGCACCGTCCATGGACTTCGACTGCGCTCAACGAGCGTCCCCCCTCAAATTCGCACGCGCCGCGCCGGATCGCCCCCTAGCGGGAGATCTGGAGCCAGCGCTGGTTCGTCTTGCCCGAGCAGCGGAAGATCTGCACCTGCGCGGAGGGCTGGCGGCTGGCGCCGTCCACATCCATGCAGTAGCCCGAGGCGCTGCGCACCGTGCCGTCGGACTGGAAATTCCAGCGCTGCGAATAGGCCCCGGTGCAGCGCGCGACATAGAGCTGCCGCCCGGCCGAGGACGGCGCGGTCACGCAGTTGCGGCCGACCTGGATCTCGGTCTCGCCATAGGTCGTGAACGAGAAGCGCTGGTTCGAGCGGCCGTGGCAGTTGAAGATGATCATCAGATTGCTGCCCGCATCGACGTCGAGGCACATGCCCGGCGCGTGCATCGGGCTGAGCAGGGCGGTGTCGTAGTCGCCGCCGCCGCCCGGATATCCGGAGCCGCCGCCGGGATAGCCGCCGTCCGGCGGATAGCCGCCGTCATAGCCGTCGGTGATCCGCCAGAGCTGGTTCGAATGGTTGTTGCAGGCATAGGCGATGACCCGCGTGCCTTCGCGGCGGCGGCCGCCCTCGACGTCGGCGCAGAGGCCGTTCTTGTTCACCAGCGCGCCGCTGGCGTCGTAGTACCAGCGCTGCTCGTCGCGGTTGCGGCAGCGGGCGAGGTAGAGCGGCTGGCCCTGTCCGCCGGCGACCACGCAGCTGTCCGAGACGTTGAGCGAGCCGGAGCCGCGCTGCGGCAGGCCGATGTCCTGGGCGTCCGAGCCGTTGCAGCGATAGATCGCGCCCTGGCCGCTGGAGAAGTCGAGGCAGAGGCCGGGCGCGTGGCCCGCCTCAAGGAACTCGGCATGGGCGGCCGGCGCGAGGGCGAAAAATCCGAACGCGGCGGCGATGGCGGCAAGGCGGCGAAGCGATTTCATGGGGACGGCTCTCCCGGCTCCGTGACGACGATTGGGCGGAGCCTAGCGGCCCGGAGGTGAACCGCCAATGACCGAACGGGGTCTGTGGCATTGTGCAGTGCACAGGGCCGGGCCGAGGCCATTCTTGACTCGCGCCGTCCCGCAATGCTCAACCGCCCCCGCGCAACGGGCAGGATTTCCGCATGACGATCGCATTCACTTTCCCCGGCCAGGGCAGCCAGGCCGTCGGCATGGGCAAGGCCCTGGCAGACGCCTTCGGCGCGGCGCGGGACGTGTTCGCGGAAGTCGACGAGGCGCTGTCGCAGAAGCTCTCGCGCCTGATGTGGGAGGGGCCGGAAGGCGACCTGACGCTGACCGAGAACGCCCAGCCGGCGCTGATGGCGGTGTCGATGGCGATCGTCCGCGTGCTGGAGCGCGAGGGCGGCTTCGTGCTGGCCCGCCGGTGCAGCCATGTCGCCGGGCACTCGCTGGGCGAGTATTCGGCGCTGGCCGCCGCCGGGGCGTTCTCGCTGAGCGATGCGGCGCGGCTGCTGAAAGCCCGCGGCCAGGCGATGCAGCGCGCCGTGCCGGTCGGCCTCGGCGCGATGGCCGCCCTGCTGGGCGCCGAGATCGCGCAGGCCGAAGCGCTGTGCAAGGAGGCCTCGACCGCGACCGAGATCGCCGCCGTCGCCAACGACAACGCGCCGGGCCAGGTGGTGATCAGCGGCCACAAGGCGGCGATCGAGCGGGCCGCCGAGCTGGTCAAGGCGCACGGCATCAAGCGGGCGATGATGCTGCCGGTCAGCGCCCCCTTCCACTCGCCGCTGATGGCCCCGGCCGCCCGCGAGATGGAGGAGACCCTGGCCCGCACGACGATCGACGCGCCGTCGCTGCCGGTCATCTCGAACGTCTCGGTCATGCCGGTCGTCGAGCCGGACGAGATCCGCCGCCTGCTGGTCGAGCAGGTGACGGGGCGCGTGCGCTGGCGCGAGACCATCGAGAAGCTGCCCTCGCTCGGCGTCACCAGGGCGGTCGAGGCGGGGGCCGGCAAGGTGCTGACCGGCATGGCCAAGCGCATCACCAAGGATGTCGAGCCGCTGTCGCTGGAGACGCCGGACGAGATCGAGGCGTTCCTGAAGAGCGTGTGATCGAGTACTCAAGCCTCGCGGCCGCCCATGAGGCGGCCGCCCGGACGGTGGTGGGCGTCATCGCTGGATGGCCGGGTCGGGCCCGGCCATGAGGACCGAAACAACGAGCCCCCGATGGAGAGTTCCCATGTTCAATCTGACGGGCAAGACGGCGCTGGTGACCGGCGCGACGGGCGGGATCGGGCTGGCGATCGCCAAGGCGCTGCACGGGCAGGGCGCGACGGTGGCGCTGTCCGGCCGCCGGATCGAGCAGCTTGAGGCGCTGAAGGCGGAGCTGGGCGAGCGGGCGGAAATCTTCCCCGCCGATCTTGCCGACGCCGCCTCGGTCGACGCCCTGGTGCCGGCGGTCGAGAAGGGCCTCGGCGGCCTTGACATCCTCGTCAACAACGCCGGCATCACGCGCGACAACCTGTTCATGCGCATGAAGGACGCCGAGTGGGACGACATCCTGCGCATCAACCTGACCGGCGCCTTCCGCCTCGCCCGCGCCTCGCTGCGCGGCATGATGAAGAAACGCTGGGGCCGCATCGTCTCGATCACCTCGGTCGTCGGGGTCACCGGCAATCCGGGACAGGGCAATTACGCCGCCGCCAAGGCGGGCCTCATCGGCATGTCGAAATCGCTCGCCGCCGAGGTCGCCAGCCGCAACATCACCGTCAATTGCGTCGCCCCCGGCTTCATCGCGACGCCCATGACCGGGGCGCTGACCGACGAGCAGAAGGCGCAGATCGCCGCCCGCATCCCGGCCGGGCGCATGGGCACGCCGGAGGAGATCGCGGCGGCCGTCGTCTATCTGGCGAGCGAAGAGGCGGCCTACGTCACCGGCGCCACGATTCACGTCAATGGCGGCATGGCGATGGTCTGATTCGCCGGAACGCCTGGAAAACAGCCCGGAAAACGGCGGATTTCCGGGGGTGACATCGCGTCGGGCTCCGTGATAGTAAGCCCGGCTTTCTGACGCGATCCCAACCGCCGCAGAAACCTACAAACGAAGGACCGGATTCAAATGAGCGATATCGCGGAGCGCGTTAAGAAGATCGTCGTCGATCACCTCGGCGTCGAGGCCGACAAGGTCGGCGAAAAGGCGAGCTTCATCGACGATCTCGGCGCGGACAGCCTCGACACGGTCGAGCTGGTCATGGCGTTCGAGGAAGAGTTCGGCATCGAGATTCCGGACGACGCGGCCGAGTCGATCCAGACGGTCGGCGACGCCGTGAAGTTCATCTCGGAACGCGCGGCGAAGTAAGCGCGGAGCATCGCCCATGAGGCGCGTCGTCGTCACGGGTCTTGGCGCCGTCACGCCGCTGGCAAGCGGCGTGGAGGCGACGTGGTCGCGGCTGCTGGACGGCAAGTCCGGCGCCCGGCCGATCACCGCCTTCAAGGTGGACGATCTGGCGACGCGCATCGCCGCCGGCGTGCCGCGCGGCGCGACGGCCGATGGGCTGTTCAATCCGGACGATTATCTGGAGCCGAAAGAGCAGCGCAAGCTCGACGACTTCATCATCTTCGGCATCGCCGCCGCGCAGCAGGCGTGGGACGATGCCGGCATCAAGCTGGAGACCGAGGAGGACCGCTATCGCACCGGCGTCCTCATCGGTTCGGGCATCGGCGGCCTGCCGGGCATCGAGGAAGCCTCGATCGTCCTGCACGAGAAGGGCCCGCGCCGGATCAGTCCGTTCTTCATTCCCGGCCGCCTGATCAATCTGGTCTCCGGCCAGGTCTCGATCCGCTTCGGCGCCAAGGGGCCGAACCACGCGGTCGTCACCGCCTGCGCGACCGGCGCGCACGCCATCGGCGACGCCGCCCGGCTGATCGCCTTCGACGACGCCGACGTGATGATCGCGGGCGGCGCGGAAGGTTCGATCTGCCGCATCGGCATCGCCGGCTTCAACGCCTGCCGGGCGCTTTCGACCGCCTATAACGACACTCCCGAGAAGGCCTCGCGTCCCTACGACAAGGACCGCGACGGCTTCCTGATGGGCGAGGGCGCGGGCGTCGTGGTGCTGGAGGAGCTGGAGCACGCCAGACGCCGCGGCGCGAAGATCTACGCCGAGGTTTCGGGATACGGTCTGTCGGGCGACGCCTATCACATCACCGCCCCGTCCGAGGACGGCGACGGCGGCTATCGCGCCATGGTGATGGCGCTGAAGCGCGCCGGGCTGACCCCCGCCGACATCGACTACGTGAACGCCCACGGCACCTCGACGATGGCCGACGGCATCGAGCTGGGCGCGGTCGAGCGGCTGTTCGGCGAGGCGGCGAAGACGCTGTCGATGTCCTCGACCAAATCCTCGATCGGCCATCTTCTGGGCGCGGCCGGGGCGGTGGAGGCGATCTTCTCGATCCTCGCCCTCCGCGACCAGATCGTGCCGCCGACGATCAATCTCGACAATCCGGACGTGACGACCGCCATCGACCTGGTGCCGCACCGTCCGCGCAAGCGCCAGGTGCGCGCCGCGCTGTCGAACTCGTTCGGCTTCGGCGGCACCAACGCGGCGCTGATCCTGACCGCGCCGCCGGTCTAGGCCGCCATGGCCGGCGAAGACGCGCCCAGGCCTCGCCGGCGGCGATCCGTCCTTCTTCGCATCTTCGCCGCGCTGTTCTCGCTGGCGATCCTCGCCATCGTCGCGGCCGGGGGCGCGGCCTGGTGGGCCTGGCAGCGCTTCAACGCGCCGGGGCCGCTCGCCGCCGAGACGACCGTCATGCTCGATCCCGGCGACGGGCTGAACACCATCGCCGCCAAGCTGAAGACCGCCGGGGCGATCTCGTCGGAGGATCTGTTCGGGCTCGGCCTGCTGGACGATACGGCGATCTTCAAACTGGGCGTGCGCTACCGCGAGAACCACAACAAGCTGAAATTCGGCGAATACGCGATCCCGGCCCATGCCAGCATGGCCGAGATCATGGACCTGATGGTCGCGGGCAAGGTGATCCAGTACCGCCTGACCGCCGCCGAGGGACTGACCAGCCAGATGATCCTGCGCCTCGTCGCCGCCGATCCGGTGCTGACCGGCGAAGTGCGCGCCGCGCCGGCCGAGGGCACGCTGCTGCCCGAGACGTATCTCTTCACGCGCGGCACGACCCGCGCCGACCTGCTGCGCCGCATGGCGAAGGATCACGCCGACCTCGCCGCCGCGCTGTGGGCGAAGCGCAAGCCGGACCTGCCCTACGACACGCTGGAGGAGGCGATCATCCTCGCCTCGATCGTCGAGAAGGAGACGGGCCTCGCCGCCGAGCGTCCGCAGGTCGCCTCGGTCTTCGTCAACCGGCTGCGCAAGGGGATGCGGCTCCAGTCCGATCCGACCATCATTTACGGCCTGACCGGCGGCGAGCCGCTGGGCCGCGGCATCCGCCAGAGCGAGCTGGACCAGCCCAACCCCTACAATACCTATCAGATCGACGGCCTGCCGCCGGGGCCGATCTGCAATCCCGGCCGCGCCTCGCTGGAGGCCGTGATCAATCCTCCGGATACGGATTATCTCTATTTCGTCGCCGACGGCACCGGCGGCCACGCCTTCGCGGCGACGCTGGAGGAGCACAACAAGAACGTCGCCAGATGGCGCGAGATCGAACGCGAGCGCGCCAAGGCGGCGGAAGGGGCGAACCCATGAGCGTCGTCAGCATGACCGGCTTCGCCCGCGCCCGCGGCGTCCACGGAACGCTGGAATGGACCTGGGAGCTGAAGAGCGTCAACGGCAAGGGGCTGGAGCTGCGCTTCCGCCTGCCGCCGGGGCTCGACGGGCTGGAGGTGCAGGCCCGCCAGGCGATCCAGGCGAAGCTGAAGCGCGGCTCGGTGCAGGTCTCGCTCAGCCTCGCCGAGCAGGCGCAGACGCCCAATCTGCGCATCAACCGCGAGGCGCTGCTGGCGATTTCGGAAGCCATCCGGGCGATGGAGAACGTGCTGCCGATGCAGCCGCCGAGCGCCGACGGGCTGTTCCGCATCAAGGGCGTGGTCGAGGAAGACCGCGCCGAGAGCGCCGACATGGAGGCGCGCGACGCGGCGCTGCTGCACTCGCTGCTCCAGGCGATCGAGGCGCTGGTGCGGGCGCGGGCCGAGGAGGGCGCGCGCATCGGCGAGGTGCTGGCCGCGCAGCTCGGCCGCGTCGCAGCCATCGCCGCCGAGGCGCGCAGCCTCGCCAGCCTCGCCCCCGATGCGGTCAAGCAGCGCCTCGCCGACCAGGTGGCGAAGCTCGTCGAGGCCTCGTCCGCCCTCAGCCCCGAGAGGCTGCATCTGGAGGCGGCGCTGCTCGCCGCCAAGGCCGACGTGACCGAGGAACTCGACCGGCTCGACGCCCATGTGGCGCAGGCCCGCGAGCTGCTCGCCTCGGGCGAGCCGTCCGGGCGGCGGCTCGATTTTCTCTGTCAGGAATTCACGCGCGAAGCGAACACGCTCTGCTCCAAGTCGTTCGACATCAAGCTGACCCGGCTCGGTCTCGACCTGAAGGCGGTGATTGAACAATTCCGCGAGCAGGTTCAGAACGTCGAGTAACGGGATTCCATGCTGACCATCGAACGCCGCCCCATGCTGATCTGCTTTTCTTCGCCCAGCGGCGCGGGAAAGACCTCCATCACCCGCCGCCTTCTGGGCCTGGACGATCAGCTGCGCCTGTCGGTTTCATGGACGACGCGGCCGATCCGGCCGGGCGAGATCGACGGGCAGGACTACACCTTCGTCGATCAGCCGACCTTCGACGCCAAGGTCGCGGCGGACGGGTTTCTGGAGCACGCCGGGGTGTTCGGGAAATCCTACGGCACGCCGCGCGACTATGTGGATGAGTCGCTGGCCGAGGGTCACGACATCCTGTTCGACATCGACTGGAAGGGGGCGCAGCAGATCCGCGCCCGGATGCCGGACGACGTGGTGTCGATCTTCATCCTGCCGCCCTCGAAGTCGCACCTGGAAGAGCGCCTGCGCCGCCGCGCCCAGGACGACGAGGCGACCGTCGCGCGCCGCATGGCCGAGGCCAATGACGAGATCAGCCACTGGGCCGAATACGACTACGTCATCGTCAACGATTTCCTGGAGCGGGCGCTTCAGGAAGCGCGCGAGATCATCGCCGCCGAGCGGCTGCGCCGCCACCGCCAGCCGGGGCTGGTGCCGTTCGTGCAGAAGATGATGGCGGAGTTCTGAAGGCGGCGGCCGCGCGGCCAAGGAGTCGCAGCCCCGGCGGCGCGGCCTGCCGGTATGATGGTCTCCAAAGAGGAGATTGGCCATGTTGCTCGTGTTCGTGATGTCCTCCGTCGTCGTGTCCGCGACGCCTGCCGAGGCCGCGCCCGCCCATCCCTGGCCGCCCGCGATGAAGCTGGAAGAGGCGGCGAAGGGCAGGCTCAGGGGCGTCGGCACCGAGCCGTTCTGGGGCATCGAGATCGACGGCGCGGCCATCACCCTCACCGAGCCGGGCGACGAGGGCGACAAGGTCACCGAATACAAGGTCGAATACACCGCACAGGCCGGGGCGGACGCGCATGTCTGGACTTCGGGTCCGCTGACCGTGACGGTCTCGGCCGGGGAATGCTCGGACGGCATGAGCGACACCACCTATCCCTACAGCGTCGAGGTGGGGCTGACCGGCAAGGACGGCAGCGCCCTGAAGGGCTGCGCCTATCGGCCGTGGGGCGAGGACATTCTCGCGGCCATGCCGGTCATCGACGCCTGCCTGAAGGCTTCGGGCGGGCAGCCGCCGGTCGTCTATGCGGCCGTGACCGCGCCCAATGCCGGCTTCGCCCTGCTCGCCGGGAGCGACGAGGAGCCGCTGCTGGGCTGCGTCGTGACCGCGGGCCAGGCGGCGGTTTCGCCCTATCCGCCCGAAAGCGAGCAGCCCGCCGGGACGAACGCGGAAATCTTCGTGCGCGGTCCGGGCAAGAACCCCGGCGGCGAATGCTACGACGCTCCCGAGGTGAAGGACGCCGACGGCAAGCTGCTCGGCTGGTGGCTCGACCCCGCAGGTTGCTGATCTCCGAAACCCGCCGCGATTGACGGGATCGGGGACGCTCCATATACTTTATTAGTAAAGTATATGGAGGACGCCATGGGGGCGATCGACGTCTGGGCGCAGATCACCACGCCGGAAATGGCCGCGCGGCCCTGGATGGAGACGCTGCTGCGCTGGACGAACCGCGCGGCGGGCGCGCTGCCCAGCGTCGCCTCGACGCTGGCGGCGATGGACGAGGCGGGGGTGGAGATCACCATCCTCTCTGCCTGGCACGGGCCGGAGGGCGCACTGATCTCCAACGAGCAGGTGGCGGCGCAGATCGCCGAGGCCCCGGAGCGGCTGCGCGGTCTCGCCTCGGTCGATCTCGACCGGCCGATGGAGGCGGTGCGCACCGTCCGCCGGGTGGTGGACGGGCGGCGCTTCGTCGGCGTGCGCGTGGTGCCCTGGCTGTGGGGCCTGCCGCCGAACGACCGGCGCTATTATCCGGTCTATGCCGCCTGCATCGACGCGGGCGTGCCGTTCTGCACGCAGATCGGCCATACCGGACCGCTGCGGCGTTCGGAGACCGGGCGCATGATCCCCTATCTGGAGGAGGTCATGCTGGAGTTTCCCGAGCTGGTCGTGGTCGGCGGCCATGTCGGGTTTCCGTGGCTGGACGAGCTGACCACGATGACGGTGAAGTTCCCCAACTTCCACGTCGACACCTCGGCCTATGCGCTGCACCGCCTGCCGCCCGCCTTCGTGGACTGGATGAAGGGGATCGGCCAGTCGCGGGTCATGTTCGGCACCAACGCGCCGATGCTCTCGCCGGCGCGGTGCCTGGCGGGTCTTGGCGGGCTGGGCCTTAGCGATGCGCAGACGGCGGCGTTCCTGGAGGGGAATGCGCGCCGGGTGTTCCGCCTTTAGGGCGATCTGACTCCGTAGAGGATCGCGCTCCTGTTCCTCATGGCCGCCCTTGAGGCGGCCATCCGGCGCGGTGGGCGCGATGCTGGATGGCCGGGTCAGGCCCGGCCATGAGGATGGGATTTTTCCGAGCTTCCGGCCGAGAGACGATCTAGAGCGCGGGGTCGAGGACGACGCGGCCGACGATCGTGCCGTGGCGCAGGTCGTCGAGCGTGGCGGTGGCCGCGGCGAGCTTGCGGCGGGTGACCGGGATCGGGTCGATCTTGCCGGCTTTCACCAGCGCCATCATCTCCAACGTCTCGGGCAGCGAGCCGACATAGGAGCCGCCGATCGAGATGGCGCGCATCGGCAGCATCGGGATCGGCATCGAGAACGCGCCGCCGAAGAGGCCGACCACCACCACCTTGCCGCCCTTGCGCACCGAGCCCTGCGCGAAGGCGAAGGAGGCCTCCGAGCCGACGAAGTCGATGGCGGCATAGGCGCCGCCGGTCGCGCCGAGCAGCTTCTTCAGCGCGCCGTCCTCGCGCGAATTGACGACCGAGCTGGCCCCGGCCTTCAGCGCCGCGTCGAGCTTGGTCTGGTCGACGTCGACGCCGATGATCGGCGCGTCGAACATGGCGCGGGCGAACTGAAGCCCCATCATGCCGACGCCGCCGAGGCCGACGATGACGATGGGGTCCTGCTTGCCGACCGCACCGAGCTTCTTCATCGCGCCGAACGCGGTGAGGCCCGAGCACATATAGGCGGCGGCGAGGGCGGGATCGGCGTTGCCGAAGTCGATCAGGTATTTCGCGTCCGGCACGAGGACGTGGCTGGCATAGCCGCCGTTCACCTGGATGCCGAGATTGCGCGGCTTGTTGCAGAGCTGCTCCTCGTCGCGGGCGCAGGCCGGGCAGTCGCCGCAGCCGATCCAGGGATAGACGACGCGGCGATCGCCGATCTTCACGCCCTTGACGTCCGGCCCGACGGCGACGACGCGGCCGCCGATCTCATGCCCGAGCGCGAAGGGCAGCTTGCGGCCGGCGCGGACGTCGAGCTTGGCCTCGCCCCCGAGGCCGAAATAGCCGTCATGGATGTGCACGTCGCTGTGGCAGACGCCGCACTCGGTCACCTGGACCAGAACCTCGCCGCCCTGCGGCACGGGGGTTTCCAGTTCGACGCGCTCCAGCTTTTCGCCATAGGCGACGATGGCTTCGCAAAACATGGGGGCGCTCCGTTTCCTGACTTTTTGTCGGCGGCAAAGTGATGGGGCGGAGAGGGGCCGTCAAGCCGACGCAGCGTCAGCGGCGGCTTCAGGCCGCATAGGCGTTGGCGAGGGCGAGGAAGCCTTCGACCGGGAGCTGTTCGGCGCGCAGCGTCGGCTCGATGCCGCAGGCGGCGAGGATCGGCAGCGGGTCGCGGCCGAGCGTCTTGAGGCTGGCCCGCAGCATCTTGCGGCGCTGGCCGAAGGCGGCGGCGGTGACCGCCTCCAGCGCCTTGACCGGGGCAGGGGCGGGATCGGGGATGACGTCGAGCCGCACCACCGACGAGACGATGCTGGGCGGCGGCAGGAAGGCGCGCGGGTTGACGTCGAAGAGGATGCGCGGCCGGGTGCGCCACTGGGCGAGCACCGAGAGCCGCCCGAAATCGGCCCCTGGACCTGCGACGATGCGCTCCGCCACCTCGCGCTGGAACATCAGCGTCATCGAGGAGAACCAGGCGGGCCAGTGCGGCTCGGTCAGCCACTTCACCAGCAGCGCGGTGCCGACATTGTAGGGCAGGTTCGCGACGATCGTGACGGGCGGCGTCAGGCCGTGGCGGGCGAGGAGGGCGGGCTCGTCGGCGGCGAGCGCGTCGGCCGGTTCGACGATCAGCCGCCCGCCGCTCGCCGCATTGATGTCCGCAAGGGCGGGCAGGAAGCGGTCGTCGCGCTCGATGGCGAGGACGTGGGCCGCGCCCTCGGCCAGCAGCGCGCGGGTGAGGCCGCCGGGACCGGGGCCGATCTCCAGCACGTCGCGCCCGGCGAGCGGCCCGGCCTCGCGGGCGATGCGCCCGGTGAGGTTGAGATCGAGCAGGAAGTTCTGCCCGAGCGACTTCTTCGCGGTGAGGTTCTGCGCGCCGATCACCTCGCGCAGCGGCGGCAGCGCGTCGAGCCCGCTCATGGGGTCCGCGCGGCGGCCATGGCGGCGGCGAGCTCGATGGCGGCGATGAGGCTCGACGGGCTGGCGATCCCCTTGCCCGCGATGTCGAACGCGGTGCCGTGGTCGGGCGAGGTGCGCACGATCGGCAGGCCGAGCGTCACGTTGACGCCGCGCTCGAAGTCGATGGTCTTGAGCGGGATCAGCGCCTGGTCGTGATACATGCAGAGCGCCGCGTCGTAGCGGGCGCGGGCGGCGGCGTGGAACAGCGTGTCGGCCGGATGCGGTCCGGTGACGGCGATCCCTTCCGCCTGGAGGCGGGCGATGGCGGGGGCGACGATCGCGGCTTCCTCGGTCCCCATCGTGCCGCCTTCGCCGGCGTGCGGATTGAGTCCGGCGACCGCGAGGCGCGGTGCGGCGATGCCGAAATCGCGCTTGAGCGCCGCCGCGACGATCCGCCCGGTTTCGACGATGAGGGCTTCGCTGAGCGCCGTGGGCACTTTCGAGAGCGGCAGGTGGACGGTCACCGGCACCACGCGCAGGCCCTCGACCGCCAGCATCATCACCGGATGCGGCGCGCCGGTCAGATGGGCGAGGTATTCGGTGTGGCCGGGAAAGGCGAAGCCCGCATCGGTCAGCGTCTTCTTGGCGATGGGGCAGGTGACGACCGCCGCGCACTCGCCCGAGCGGACGAGTTCGACGGCCCGGGAGATGGAGTCGATGACCGCCTGAGGGTCCGTCGTTTCAGGCCGGCCGGGGATCGCGGCGGCCATCGCCGCGCGGCTGGCGACGTAGCGCACCTTGATGCGCCCTTCGAGCGCCGCCATGGCGTGCGCGGCGATCTCCGGCCCGATGCCGGCCGGATCGCCCATCGTCAGAGCGATCGGGCGCGGCCCGGCCATATCAGTTCGAGACGGTGTTCAGGACCGCCGCGTCGCGGATTTCGATGGAGGCGTCGCGGCGCAAATCGCGCATGTAGCGGCGGGCCATGACCGTCAGTTCCTGGTTGAACATGCGGTTGCCGACTTCCTCGCGGGTCGGCATCTCGAAGGCGCGGGTCGCCACGTAGTCGACGCGCGGGCGGTCGCCGCAGACGACGAGCATGTTCATCAGGTTCATGTCGCCTTCCTTGCTGAAATAGGGCGGCGACACGTCGGAGGGGTTGAGGCCCTGGATCACCTGGCGCACTTCCGGCGCGAGGTCGCTCATGGGCAGCACCGGCAGATCGACCACGGCGACGCCCTGAAGCTGGCCCGCGAACTGTTCGAGGCCCTGGCAGCCCTTGATCTGTTCGCGCAGACCGGCCGCGGCCTGGAGCACGCGCTGCTCGTCGGCCTTCGACATGTTGGGCGGCAGGCCGATGACGACGCGCTTCAGCTTGACCGAACCGGCCGGGACGCCGGGCGGGCGGCCCGGCGGGGCGGGGCGGGCTTCCTCGGCGGAGCCGGCGGGGCGCATCTTGTCGCGCATG
>JAXMDZ010000012.1:0-88932 GCA_046348585.1 Alphaproteobacteria bacterium | reverse complement strand
CTGGCCTTCTTCGCCATCGTCATTGTCTGGCCGACCTGGCGGCTCTGGCGGCGGGAACGGATCAACGCGCTGGTGCTGCCGCGCGACGACAGCGCCCACGGGGTGATCGGGCGGTGGTTCAAGGGGCTGATGGCCGGGATGTATGTCCTGGTGCTGGCGCTCGGCTTCGGACTGGATGTCGAGCTGCTGGGCAGGCTGCGCTGGGCCGAGCATGAAGCGGCGCGGCTGGCGGGCTGGGCCCTGCTCGGCGTCGGCCTCGTGGTGATCGTCCTCGCCCAGGCGCAGATGGGGCGCTCGTGGCGCATGGGAATCGACGCGCAGCGGCCGACCGCGCTGGTCATGGAGGGCATCTTCGCCCGGTCGCGCAACCCGATCTTTCTGGGGATGCGGCTCAACGTGGCCGGTCTGTTCCTGCTCGTGCCGTGCGGGGTCACGCTGGCGATCCTGCTTCTCGGCGAGGCGCTGATCGCCGTGCAGGTTCGGCTGGAGGAAGCGCATCTCGCATCGACGCTGGGCGCGGACTATCGGGCCTACCTGACCCGCGTGCCGCGCTGGGTCTGACGGGCTGCGCCGGGCGGCCCGCCAGCCTCCGCCGCCGGATGGCGTCTCAGATGCCGCCCATCGAGAGGTATTTGATCTCCAGGAAGTCGTCGATTCCGTACTTGGAGCCTTCGCGGCCGAGGCCCGATTCCTTCACGCCGCCGAACGGCGCGACCTCGGTGGAGATGATCCCCTCGTTGATGCCGACGATGCCGTATTCCAGCGCCTCGGCGACGCGCCAGACGCGGCCGATGTCGCGGGCGTAGAAATACGAGGCGAGGCCGAAGGGCGTGTCGTTGGCGAGGCGGATCGCCTCGGCCTCGTCCTTGAAGCGGAAGAGCGTCGCCACGGGGCCGAAGATCTCCTCGCGGGCGATCTCCATGTCGGGCGTGACGCCGCTCAGCACCGTCGGCTCGTAGAAATTGCCGCCGCGCGCGTGGCGCTGGCCGCCGGTCACCACTTTCGCGCCCTTGGCGAGCGCGTCGGCGACGAGCGCTTCGACCTTGGCGACCGCCTTGGGTTCGACCAGCGGCCCCTGCTGCACGCCGTCCTCCAGCCCGTCGCCGACCTTCAGCGCCGAGGCGGCGGCGGCGAGCTTGGCGGCGAAGGCGTCGAACACGCCGTCCTGCACGAGCAGGCGGTTCGCGCAGACGCAGGTCTGTCCCATGTTGCGATATTTCGAGGCCATGGCGCCGGCGACCGCGGCGTCGAGATCGGCGTCGTCGAAGACGATGAAGGGCGCGTTGCCGCCCAGCTCCATCGAGACCTTCTTCACCGTCGAGGCGCACTGGCGGATCAGCTCCTTGCCGATCTCAGTGGAGCCGGTGAACGAGAACTTGGCGACGAGCGGGCTGCCGGTCAGTTCGGCCCCGACCTCGGAAGCGCGCTTGGACGTGACGACGTTGAAGACGCCCTTCGGAATCCCGGCGCGGTGCGCGAGTTCGGCCAGCGCCAGCGCCGACAGCGGGGTCAGCGCGGCGGGCTTCAGCACCACCGGGCAGCCGGCGGCGAGCGCCGGGCCGGCCTTGCGGGTGATCATCGCGTTCGGGAAGTTCCAGGGGGTCACCGCGCCGACGACGCCGATGCCCTGCTTGATGACGATCAGGCGGCGGCTATGGGCGAAGGTCGGGATGACGTCGCCATAGACGCGCTTGCCCTCCTCGGCGAACCACTCGATGAAGCTCGCGCCATAGGCGACCTCGCCGCGCGACTCCGACAGCGGCTTGCCCTGCTCGGCGGTCATGATGATCGCCAGATCCTCCTGGTTCGCCATCATCAGGTCGAACCAGCGGCGCAGCAGCACGGCGCGCTCCTTCGCCAGAAGGCCGCGCCAGGCGGGCAGGGCCGCGTGCGCTGCCTCGATCGCCCGCCGGGTCTCCGCCGCGCCCATGTCGGGCACTTCGGCGAGCAGCGCGCCCGTCGCCTTGTTGGCGACCGCGAACACGCCGCCGTGATCGGCTGTGACGAACGCCCCATCGACATAGGCCAGGCTTTTGAGAAGAGTGGGGTCCGAGAGTTTCATGGGCAGGGCTCCTTCGGGCCGCAGTCGTAGCAGACCGGCCGCCGTCCATGGGACAGATAATTGCGCGGGTCGCGGCCCGCAATCGAGGATCGAACATGCGCGGAACCTATGGATTTTTCGTCGGCGTCAGCGCCGCCGCCTTCATCGCGGCCGGGGTGATCTCGGTCGCCGACGTGCTGCCGCGCCATGCGGCGTCGGCCGATGCCGCGCCAGCTGCGGCGGAAGGCGGCGCCTGGACCCCGGCGGAGTCTGTGAAGCCGCCGGTCGCGGCCAAGAAGGACCACACCGTCACCACCAAGTTCGGGGCCAGCCGCAACGACCCCTATTACTGGCTGAACGAGAAGGAAAATCCCGAGGTCATCGCCTATCTGGAGGCGGAGAACGCCTATGCCGACGCCCAGCTCGTCCCGCTGAAGGCCTCGCAGGAGGCGCTCTACAAGGAGCTGGAGCAGCGCTCCAACCTGCCCGACGAGGACGTGCCCTACGCCAAGGACGGCTATTACTACCAGGAGCGCTACGAGGCCGGCGCCGACTACCCGGTGATCGCCCGCCGCGCCGGGTCGCCGCAGGGGGCGGAGGAGATCGTCCTCAACGTCCCTGAACTCGCCAAAGGTCACGAGCAGTATTTCCTGCGCGGCTGGGAGGTGAGCCCGGACAACGCGAAGGTCGCCTTCGCCGTCGACTTCAAGGGCGACCGCATCAACGAGATCTTCGTGCGCGACATCGCCACCGGGGCCGTCGTCTCGACCGGCATCAAGGACGCCTCGGCCGAGATCGCCTGGTCGGCGGACGGCACGGCGATCTTCTACGGCCGCGTCGACGAGACGGTGCGCACCGGCGAGATCAAGCGCCATGTGCTGGGCGCGGACCCGGCGAGCGATACGGTGATCGTCGCCGAGCCCGATACGACCTTCGATCTGTCGATCGCCGCCGCCAAGTCGGGCGAAGTGGCGATCGTCACCGTCTATCACCTCCAGCGCACCGAGCTTCTGGCGGTCTCGCTGACCTCGCCCGATCCCAAGCCGGTGATGCTGGTGCCGCGCACCCGCAACGTGCGCGCCTTCGGCGACCATTTCGACGGCAAGTACTACATCCTCACCAATGACGGCGCGCCGGACCTGCGGATCGTCGCGCTCGACCAGGACCATCCCGATCTCGACACGGCGGCGACGGTGGTCGCCGAAACACCCGGCCACTACATCGAAGGCTTCGCGCTGTTCGACGGCGTGATCGCGGTGCAGGAGGTGCATGACGCGACCTCGACGGTGCGTCTGGTCGGGCGCACCGACGGGGCCGATCGCGGCACGCTCGATTTCGGCCCGCTCGGCGTGACGGCGCTGGAGCAGAACGAGGATGCGGCGCTGCCGTTCCTGCGCGTGACCTTCGAAAGCGCGACGCTGCCGCCGGTGCTCTATCAGGTCGATCTGGCGACCGGCGCGAAGACCGAACTGAAGAAGAACCCGGCCTGGACCTGGTACGACCCGACGCTCTACGAGGCGGCGCGCATCATGGCCCCCGCGAAGGACGGACAGTCGGTGCCGGTGACGCTGATCTGGCGCAAGGACAAGAAGCTCGCCGGCGGCAATCCGACGCTGGTCTACGGCTACGGCGCTTACGGCATCACCAGCGAGCCCGGCTTCTACCGCAACTTCGTCAGCCTGGAGGATCGCGGCTTCGTCATCGCCATCGCCCATGTGCGCGGCAGCCGCGATCTCGGCGACGCCTGGTATCAGGGCGGCCGCATGGCGACCAAGATGAACACCTTCACCGACTTC
Source organism: Alphaproteobacteria bacterium (assembly GCA_046348585.1). Classification (GTDB taxonomy): domain Bacteria; phylum Pseudomonadota; class Alphaproteobacteria; order Micropepsales; family Micropepsaceae; genus JADZAI01. The sequence continues at coordinate 85,095 of JAXMDZ010000012.1, read as the reverse complement.
ATCGCGGCGAGCGAAGGCGTGGTCGCGGCGGGCTATGCCGACCCGAAGAAGCTCTACGCGGTCGGCGGCTCGGCGGGCGGTCTGCTGATGGGGGCGGTGCTCAATCTGCGCCCCGATCTCTATGACGGCGTGGTCGCGCAGGTGCCGTTCGTCGACGTGCTGACCACCATGCTCGACGACACGATCCCGCTCACCACCTTCGAATACGAGGAATGGGGCAACCCCAATATCCCCGAGCAGTACGAGTGGATGAAGGCCTACAGCCCCTACGACAACGTGGCGGCCAAGGCCTATCCGGCGATGCTGGTTCTGGCCGGGCTCAACGACAGCCAGGTCGGCTATTTCGAGCCGGCCAAGTGGGTCGCCAAGCTGCGCGCCACCAAGACCGACCAGAATCAATTGCTGTTTGCGACCAATATGGGGGCGGGCCATTCGGGCAATTCGGGCCGCACCGGGCCGGTCGCCGACCGGGCCAAGATCTATGCCTGGCTGCTCGACCGGGCCTCGAAATAGCGGATTTGCGCGGCGCGGCGGGTCTGGAGCCTGCCGCGCCGCACAAAATGCGTAGCCGCACTACGCGAGGGGCTTGAGTGTCGGCCCCGGCTTTGACAAGCTGTCATCGTCAAGCGCTTAGAGACCACACGCGCGTCCGGGAGATCGCCATGAGTCAAGCCGTCCTGAAGGAAGAGCCGTCCTACGCCCACCCGCAGGATCCCTGGTCGATCCCGCTGGACAAGATCGACGTGTCGCAGCCCGCGCTGTTCCGCGACGACGCCTTCTGGCCGTATTTCGAGCGGCTGCGCAAGGAAGACCCCGTGCACTGGTGCTCGGAGAGCCGCTTCGGTCCGTACTGGTCGGTGACCAAGTTCAAGGACATCATGGCGGTCGACACCAACCACAAGCAGTTCTCGTCCGACTGGACCTATGGCGGCATCACGATCCGCGATCCCGATCCGACCGACGATCTGCGGCTGCCCATGTTCATCGCCATGGACCCGCCCAAGCACGACGCCCAGCGCAAGGTCGTCAGCCCGATCGTCGCGCCGGACAATCTGGCGAAGCTGGAAGGCCTGATCCGCGAGCGCGTCGGCAAGATCTTCGACAGCCTGCCGCGCAACGAAGTCTTCAACTGGGTCGACCTCGTCTCGATCGAGCTGACGACGCAGATGCTGGCGACGCTGTTCGACTTCCCCTGGGAAGAGCGCCGCAAGCTGACCCGCTGGTCGGACGTGGCGACGGCCGAGGAAGACTCGGGCCTCATCGAGTCCAAGGAAGCCCGCATCGCCGAGCTGTTCGAGTGCGCCGACTATTTCACCAATCTGTGGAACGAGCGCGTCAACAACCCGAACCCCGGCGGCGACCTCATCTCGATGCTGGCGCACGGCGAGTCGACCCGCAACATGGACCGCATGGAGTTCCTCGGGAACCTCCTGCTGCTCATCGTCGGCGGCAATGACACGACCCGCAACTCGCTCACCGGCGGCCTCTACGCGCTGTCGAAGAACCCCGAGCAGTGGGCCAAGCTCAAGGCCGATCCCAGCCTCGTCGAGAACGCGGTGTCTGAGATCATCCGCTGGCAGACCCCGCTCGCCCACATGCGCCGCACGGCGGTCGAGGACGTCATCCTCGGCGGCAAGCAGATCAAGAAGGGCGACAAGGTCGTCATGTGGTACGTCTCGGGCAACCGCGACAGCGAAGTGATCCCGGACGCCGACAAGTTCATCATCGACCGCAAGAACGCGCGTCACCACCTCTCGTTCGGCTTCGGCATCCATCGCTGCGTCGGCAACCGCCTCGCGGAGATGCAGCTGCGCATCGTCTGGGAGACCATCCTGAACCGCAAGCTCGACCTGCAGGTGATGGGCGAACCGACCCACGTCTTCTCCAGCTTCGTGAAGGGCTACGACCACCTGCCGGTGCGCATCAACGCCTGATCGGCGGCGCACGAAGGATCGGCGGGGCGGCGGACCGAATGGTTCGCCGCCCCGTTCCTTTTTGGCCCTGGCCCTACTGCGTGGCGGCGGGGGCCAGCACGGTCCGCCGCGTGAAGGCGGCGCGGATCGCCGCGTCGGTCATCGGCAGGCGGATATAGGCGCCCGCCCGCCACAGCGCGATCTGGTCGCGCGCCGTGTTCGATCCCAACCAGCCGTCCTCGCCGCCGAACAGCACCACCCAGTTCTCGTCGGGATCGGCGAGGTCGGCGAGGAAGCGCGCCGAGGCCCCGAACTCCGCCTCGGTGCGGCGGCGCAGCAGCCCGTGCGCCGCCTTGGACGCGGTCTGGCGCGAGCCGCCGGCCGGATAGGAGCCGTAATCGAAGAAGCGGCCGAGCACCGGCACCGCCGACAGGATATGGGCGACCGGCATGCGGTGAATGTCGCCCCAAGTGGGCGCGCGCTCGATGTCGCGCTCGGCATGGCGCAGCGCGGCGTGCAGCATGTCCCTGCGCGCTTCGGGCGTCAGCGCCGCGAGGTCGCCTGGCAGGAAGCGGACGATCACCTCCCATTCGGCCTCGATGGGATCGAGATCGTCGGCGTCCGCCGCGCCGTGCAGCGGCGGCAGCAGCCAGTAGAGCAGCGCCTCGAAGGCGGGCGCACCGGCCGAGTCCGCGCCGTAGTCGCCGTCCCAGGCCTCCAGCCGCGCCAGCACCGCCGGTCCCGAACGGGCCAGCCCGGCGGCGCGGATCTCGCGCGCCAGAAGATGCGCGAGCGCCCCCGCCTCGCGGCTCAGCGTGTCGCGCTGGGCGCGGGCGAGATCGTCGAGGGTGAGGATCTGCGCATGGTTGAGCAGTTCGGCGATGCGCCGCGCCCGCGCCGTTCCGGCGAAGGTGAAGCCGAGCGCCGCGCCGTCGGCCTCCGGGTTCTGGTTGGCCGAAACCAGCACGCCGCCCGGCGGATCGAGCGTGAAGGGCAGGCGGCTCGCGGTCAGCAGCCGGTCCCAGTCGGGGTCGGGCTTGGCGCCGTCCTTGATGAAGGTCGCGGCAGAAAACCCCGCGCGGTCGGGCTGCGCGGTCGCCAGCGCCGCGCCGATGTGGCCGCCCGCGCCGGCGAAGATCATGGTCTGCGGCGGCTGGCCGAAGGTCTCCAGCGCGGCGCGGAATTCGTCCGGCGTCTTCGCGCGGGCGACCCCCAGCAGGGCCGAGATCTCGTCGGTCGGCAGATGCCCCGCCCAGCGCAGCGCCAGCGTCCGGCCCGGCAGCTCCAGCTCCGCCGCGTCGGAGACGATCGGCCCCTGCGGCGCCATGCGGACGGTGCGCACGGTGTCGAACCAGAATCGCGTGCGGATGCGCGTCGGCGTCGAGGCAATCGCCTCCGGCTGCAGGTTCGAGACGTCGTAGAGGTCGCTCACCGCGGCGTGCAGATTGGTGCCCGCCCAGGCCATATCGGCGCTGCGCCCGATGGCGAGGACCGGCACGCCCATCGGCATCAGGCCGACCGCGTTCAACCCCGGCGCGCGCACCCCGGCGGCGATCCACACGCCCGGCAGCGACAGCGACAGATGCGGATCGGCGGCGAGCAGCGCCCCGCCGCTGGCGCTGCGCGACGGCGCCACCGCCCAGGCGTTGGAGCCGGTGCGCCCGAACAGCGCCTCCAGCGCCTCCAGCCGCGCATGGGCGGGGGAATTCTCGCGCATCCCGTCCGACCCCGCCTCGGCGACGCGGGCGAAGGCGCGCGCGAAGTCCGGCGTCCCCCACAGCGCCGCGAGGTCGCGATAGACCGGCCAGTTCACGTCCTGCCCGCCCAGGCGGCCGATGGCGATCATGTCGGCGGCGCTATAGGGCTCGACCTCCAGGCCCAGAAGGCCGGCCTCGGGGAAGGCGAGGCCGTGCGTCGCCTCGAACCAGTTGACGCCATCGACGAAGGCCTGAAGCCAGGCGCGCGTTTCGGGCGGCATGGCGGCGATCGCCGCATCGGCGGCGCGGCCGAAATCGAGAATGCGCAGCGCGTGATCGATGTCGTTGAGGCCGGGGCCGCCCAGCTCCGACAGCCGCCCGCGCACCACATGGCGGGCGAGCGCCAGTTCGCCGCCCCGCAGGTGCGCCTGGATCATGCCCAGCGCGAAGGCGGCGTCGTGATCGGTCGCGGCGATCACGTAGGGAATCTGGTGCGCGTCCCACAGGATCTCGACCGGCGCATCGACCGGCGCGGCCAGCGGCGCCGCCACGCCGCCGAACGCCGCGAGGCGGCGCTCCAGCCCGGCATCGGCCGGCAGCAGGGCCTGGCATCCGGCCGCGAGCAGCGAGAGCGCGGCGAGGATGAGGGCGCGCAGCAGAACGGGGGAGCGTGTCATCGGCGCGCTCTCCCTGCCACCCGGCCGCTCAGGCGGCGTTGAGCATGGTCAACCGCGCGGCCCTCAAACGGACGGGTCGGGCGTGATCTCGCGATGCGGCTTGGGCGGCTTGCGGACCGAGGTCTGCATCTCGATGACCGTCACGACGCCGTCCTCGTTGGTGTCCGCCTGATCGAAGGCGGTGAGATAGCGGGCGCCGTAATTGTCGAGCCCGATGAGGCCGGTGCCGCTCCAGTCGATGAAGGGCGTGACGTCGCAGGTATTGGTCTTGGCGTCGTTGAGGCGGGCGGTTTCGCCATGGTCCAGCGCGCCGTCGGCGTTGGTGTCGGCGCTGGCGAAGCCGGCCTTGATGCCGGCGTCGAGATCGGCGCGGGTGACCGAGCCGTCGGCCTGGCGCGAGAACGCCCCGAGCAGGCAGACGCCCGAAGCGTCTGCCCCCGAGGCCCCCGGGCCTGGCGGCCGATGCCCGCCCCCGCAGGCGGCGAGCGAGGCGGCGGTCAGCGCGAGCGCGCAGAAGGCAAGGGTCGAACGCATGGGGCTCTCCGGAACCGGCGGGATGCAAACGCCCCCCGACTCATAATCCCTCGAGCCCGCGAGGCAAGCGGCCTACAGCAGCCCCAGTTCGCGGAAGCTGGCGTGGCCGGTGCGGCCGACCGACGAAGGTGAATCGCGGAAGACATGGGTCAGCACTTCCGGCACCCCCGCTACTTCGCCGGGCTGCCGTCAACGCAGGGGTTGGGCACGGCAACTGCTCCGCCTGATCTGCTCTGTCCGACTCGAGTCCGGATCTTGGTCTCGGCCGACTAGACAGGGCAGCGCCCCTCGCGGGATCGGATCCCAAGCTCACAATCATCCTGATAGGACGCGCCGACCGCCGCTCTGGTGCCATATCGACCAACCATGGGAAGGTCACGATCATGGCGGGTGCAGCTCAGAATTTTGGCGAACTCGAGATTGCGCGAATCTCCTTGGCTCGCTATCACGACATTGGCAACAAGCGCTCGCTGTGCCATCGATCCGGGATCCGCGAAGCAAGCGAGCTAAAGTCCCGCATCGACTTCCTCGTCTGCTGATTTGGGGTCGTCGCGCGCAGGCTCGACAGCCAGTCGCGTCCTCCACGCTGATCTCGAACCTACGTCACCATTTCAATTCATGCTACCGGCTAACGCCGAGGACGTCGACCACGCCGCTCTAGCCCGTAGGTGAATCGTGAGTCAGGTGCGAGGTTAGAGAGACTTCGCCAGGCTCTGCGAACTCTATGCGCCGCATGACGATGAAGATATTCACGGCGAGCGCGTTTTTACGCGTCGAGCCGCGCCGGACACTTTTTTACGAGTAATTGCCACAACACCCGAGGCAGTGTCCCTTTGTGTTGGCACCGGTTATCTCGCGCTTCCATGTACGCGAATACTCGCGGTTCAGGGTCTCCAGAGAGCGTTGGGCAGTTTGTGGTTCTGGAAAGGACGCTCTCAAGGCATAAAGCAGACTTGGTCCGCTTCCCTCAGCAATTTCGTGTGATGTTCGTTGATAATGTGATTCAAATAGACTGTTCGTGAAATTGATATTGTGGATATCGCATTGACCCTCCATTAATCCACCCTTATGGATCAAACTACATGCTAAATCTGCGTGTGATTTCGACGACCTAAGGAAATAAGCATTGATCAGGTCCCTGGGGAATCGCTCATCTTACAAGCGCCCATCCGAGGCCGCTTTAGATGCGGTCAAAAATGTAAATGCTAGATTTGTTTTGATTTCATACAATTCCGAGGGGTTTATTGAGAAGCGTTCTGTCGGAATTAATTTCAACATTGGCATGTGAGTGTGATGGATACGTATAACACATTCGCGGTTGTCGCAATTATTGGCCGAGACATTCACGTAACCGAGCTCAATCTGATCGACAAGAGGTAGGCGGGGTGGCGCGCAAAGCAGATCTCCGTGTTCAGCGGAAGGGTACCGTTATTAATAATCATTCGAAGCGTCAGGAGAATTTGGATCGCACTGCGTGCTGTCGAGGCTGGGTTGCGAGTTCCCAGGTATCAAGTTGGACCAGTGACCATGGAATCTAAGAGATGTAGTCGAGAAATCGTGGAAGCTCCGCGTGGATTCACTATTTCTTCCAGCTGACAATGCAGCGGATGGAGCGTCATCTTTGATCGTACGAGACACGAGGAAAGCACCCCATCTTGATAGCTGAAGTAGATCTCGTGGTGTGGGAATCTGGCACAGATTTGTCCCATTGGAGGGACGCACAAGCTAGAAACATTCGAAAACTTGGGGAGTTATCGTCTTGAACCAGCGTGGATCCGAGTCTATGCTTTCCCAGGTGCGAGATGGGTGTGATTTCGATGATGTCTTCAATACTTGATCCTGTGGTGACCATCGCTCAGTTTGGAACGTTGAATGTTGAACACCACAATCAAGGCTCTAATTGGTTCGATCGGGGGGACATTCGAGTTTGGAGTACAGAGGATGAGATGGCAAGTTGTCACTGAACCTCGCAGAGGCGTGCCTGTTATCTACTTCTCAAAGTCGGTAGAGCGCCTCCGCTAGCTTAGCGAGTTCTCGAATTGGGCTCCAGGCGGTGGCGATACCCGGATTGGGTGTGCACCGAACCGGCGCCGGAAAGCTTCTTCCGGCCGGCGCGGCGCCCCCCTACAGCAGCCCCAGTTCGCGGAAGCTGGCGTGGCCGGTGCGGCCGATGACGAGGTGGTCGTGGATGGCGACGCCCAGCGGCTTGGCGGCGGCGGCGATCGCCTTGGTCATCTCGATGTCGGCGCGGCTGGGGGCCGGGTCGCCGCTCGGGTGGTTGTGCACCAGGATGATGGCGCTCGCCCCCGCCTCCAGCGCCCGCTTGACGATCTCGCGCGGGTAAACCGGCGTGTGATCGACCGTCCCTTCGGCCATCACCGCGTCCTCGATCAGCCGGTTCTTGCGGTCGAGCAGCAGCAGGCGGAACTGCTCCACCGGGGCGCGGGCGATCGCCGTCTTGCAATAGTCGAGCAGCGCCGACCACGACGAAAGCACCGGCTTGCGGTGCACCTGCTTGCGGGCGAGGCGGATGGCGGCGGCCTCCACCGCTTTCAGCAGCGCCACCGCGCCGTCGCTCATGCCCTTCATGGCGCGCAGCCGCTCGGCCGGGGCGGCCAGCGCCTCCTCGTAGGAGCCGAAGCGGTCGATGATCTGCTTGGCGAGCGGCTTCGTGTCGATGCGGGGCAAGGCGCCGAACAGCAGCAATTCGATCAGCTCGTGGTCGGCCAGCGCCTCGGCCCCGGCTTTCAGGAAGCGCTCGCGCAGACGCGACCGGTGCCCGGCATGGGGCGAGGCGGGCTTGTCCGGCGCGCCGTCCTCAGCCGCCATAGGGCGGCTTGTCGAGGCCGGCCGGCGACTTGGTGAAGATCTCGCAGCCGTCCTCGGTGATGCCGATCGAGTGCTCGAACTGCGCCGACAGCGATTTGTCGCGGGTCACCGCCGTCCAGCCGTCGGACAGCAGCTTCACCTCCCAGCGGCCGGCGTTGATCATCGGCTCGATGGTGAAGATCATGCCGGGCTTCAGCGCCAGGCCCTGACCGCGGCGGCCGTAGTGCACGATGTTGGGGGAATCGTGGAAGACGCGCCCGATGCCGTGGCCGCAGAAATCGCGCACCACCGAAAAGCGCGCCGCCTCGGCGTGGTCCTGGATCGCCGCGCCGATGTCGCCCAGCGTCGCGCCGGGCTTGGCTGCGGCGACGCCGAGCATCAGCGATTCATAGGTCACATCGACCAGGCGGCGGGCTTTGAGAGGCACCTCGCCCACCAGATACATGCGGCTCGTGTCGCCGTGCCAGCCGTCGACCAGCAGCGTCACGTCGATATTCACGATGTCGCCGTCCTTCAGCGGCTTGTCGCTGGGGATGCCGTGGCAGACGACGTGGTTGATCGAGGTGCAGAGCGACTTGGAATAGCCGCGATAGAACAGCGTCGCCGGCTGCGCGCCGTGGGCGCGGCCGAAATCGTAGGCGAGGCGGTCGAGTTCGTTGGTCGTCACGCCGGGCTTCACATGGGCGCACAGCATGTCGAGGCATTCGGCGGCGAGCCGGCCCGCCTTGCGCATGCCGGCGAAGCCCTCCGGGCCGTGGAGTTTCACGGCATGGGTGGCGCGGGTGGGGTTCTCGGCGGCGTCGATATAGGCCATGGCGGTCGTCCTTTCCCGACATATAGTCTCGCCGCGCCCAGAACGGAACAGGCGAGACCATGAGCACTCGGGAACCCCATACCGCCGCCATCCTGCTGATCGGCGACGAGATTCTCTCGGGCCGCACCCAGGACGCCAACCTCGCCTACATCTCCAGGAAGCTGAACGAGGTGGGCGTGCAGGTGCGCGAAGCCCGCGTGGTGCCGGACATCGAAGCCGAGATCGTCGCGGCGGTGGACGCGCTGCGGGCCCGCTACGCCTATGTCTTTACGACCGGCGGGATCGGGCCGACCCATGACGACATCACCGCCGACAGCATCGCGGCGGCCTTCGGCGTCGCCTGCGACTATCATCCCGAAGCCTATGCGATGATGGAGGCGACCTATCCGCCGGGCGAGTTCACCGAGGCGCGCAAGCGCATGGCGCGGACCCCGGTGGGGGCGAGCCTCATCCCCAATCCGGTCTCCAAGGCGCCAGGATTCCGGATGGACAACGTCTTCGTCATGGCGGGCATCCCGCGGGTCATGCACGTCATGCTCGAAGGGGCGCTGCCGCTGCTCGAAGGCGGCGAACGGATGCTGTCGCGCTCGATCGGCGTTTTTCTGCCCGAGGGACGCTTCGGAACCGCTTTGGCGGAGCTTCAAACCCGCTTCGCCGACGTCGCCATCGGCTCCTATCCCTTTGCCCGCGACGGCAAGTACGGCGCCAGCCTCGTCCTCCGCTCCCCCCACCCCCCCCGCCTTGACGCGGCGGCAGAGGCGGTGCGGGTGATGCTGATCGGCATCGGCGGCGAGCCGTTCGACGAAGAGAGCGCCTGAATCGGCCCTGCCGGACAGGCGGCTCTCTTGTTTCGCCCGCCGAAATCTGCTGAAAATGCGCTGCTTTCGAGAGACTCATGCGCGGGGTAGCCGCGGGACGCCCCGAACGGGCGCGAAACCGGGCATACGGAAGCGCAACAGAACAGCAGCCGGTCAACGGCGCAGCCAACCAAAACGAACGGGAGACTTAGGATGACGCTCATGAAGAAGACGCTCGCCGGTGCGGCCCTGGTCGCCGCGATGGCCGCCGGTACGGCCGGCGCGCTGGCGCTGGACTCCTCGCGCGAGGTGTACCTGACCGCCGGCACCCATCAGTTCTACGTCTGGTGCACGGGCGGCGAAGCCGGTACCACGGCGACGCAGGACGGCTCGACCGCCGAAGACGCGCAGCTGAAGCTGTACGAATCGCTGAAGGCCGGCGGCAAGGCCAATTGCTGGCCGGTGTGGCAGGGCAAGGTCTGATCCAACCCTTCACGGCAAACGGCGCGGCGGCCTTCGGGCCGCCGTTTTCGTTTGGGGCGGGCGCATGGTCGGATGTCGCGTGCGGGTGGACGGCTTGACGCCGCCCCTGCCATGGCCGGACATGGGCCGCGCGACCCCTTGGCGGAACCGGTAGACGCCGCAGACTTAAAATCTGCTGTCCGAGAGGGCGTGCCGGTTCGAGTCCGGCAGGGGTCACCAGCGCGCCCGTTCCGGCCTCAGGCCGCGTCATCGAGTTTCAGCGTGTCGCGCAATTCGCGCTTGAGGAACTTGCCGCTGGCGTTGCGCGGCAGCGGCTCGCCGAGAATCCAGATGTAGCGCGGGATCTTGTGGCGGGCGATGCGGGCGGCGCAGTGGGCGCGCAGCTCGTCCGGCGTCAATTCCTCGCCGGGGCGCAGAACGACGGCGGCGCCGACTTCCTCGCCCAGCCGGTCGTCCGGCACGCCGAAGACGCAGCACTCGGCGACGGCGTGGTTCTGGTGGATCGCCGCTTCGACCTCGACGCAATAGACGTTCTCGCCGCCGCGCAGGACCATGTCCTTCTTGCGGTCGACCAGGAAAATGAAGCCGTCCTCGTCGAGGCGGGCGACATCGCCGGTGCGCAGCCAGCCGTCGCGGATGGAGTCGGCCGTCGCCTCCGGGCGGTTGATATAGCCCTTGATGACCGAGGCGCCCCGCACCAGGAGTTCGCCGGGCTGGCCGGGAGGAACCTCCTCGCCCAGATCGTCCACGACCTTGGCTTCGAAGCTCGGCATGGCGCGGCCGCAGCTCGCCGGCTTGTCGACGAAGAAGTCGCCCGAGATCGAGGTGATGATGCCACAGGTTTCGGTCATGCCGTAGCCGGTGTTGGGGCGGGCGGTGGCGACGGTCTGGTCGATCTTGGCGACGAGATCGGGCTGAAGCTGCGCGCCGCCGCCGCCGACAGTCAGCAGACTGGAGGTGTCGTACTTGCCGAAATCGGGGTGGGTGACGAGTTCGCGCGCCATCACCGGCACGCCGCTCGCCGCCGTCACCCTCTCGCGCTCGATCAGCTTGAGCGCCTCGGCGGGGTCCCAGCGATACATCAGCACCATCTTGCCGCCGGCGGCCGTGGTCGCGTAGGCGCCGCAATTGTTGGCGGTGACGTGGAAGAGCGGGGTGGTGATCAGCGATACCGGCACCGGCGGCGGCGCATCGGGATCGACGGCGACGCCGGTCGCGCGCTGGGTGGCGAGGGCCGTCACCTGTCCGGCGAAGACCATGTTCATCAGATTGTTGACGCAGCCGCGATGGGTGAGCTGCGCACCTTTCGGAAAGCCGGTGGTGCCCGACGTATAGAAGATGCAGGCGTCGTCGTCGGGGTCGATCGCGACGTCCGGCAAAGCGCCGGGGTGGGCGACGACATCGGACCACGGGATGACGCCCGCCGTGAGGGCGGGCGCGCGCACGCCGACCACCAGCGCCTCGCCCGCCATACCCGGCAGCTCGGCGATGCGCGCCAGACGCTCGGCGTCGGCGAAGACGATCTTCGGGGCAGAGTCCTTGAAGGCGTAGGCCATCTCCGCGGCGGTCCACCAGGCGTTCATGCCGACGACGGCGATCCCGGAACTGACGGCGGCCCAGTAGATCAGCATCCATTCGGGATAGTTGCGCATCGCGATGGCGATCCGGTCGCCATGGCGGACGCCCTGCGCGGACATCCAGGCGGCGATCCGGCCGACCAGATCGTGCGCTTCGGCATAGGTCAGGCGATCGCCCTCATAGACGAGGTAGTCGCGCGCCGCGAAGGGGAGGGTGGAGAGCCAGACCTCGCGCACCGTCGGCGGAGCGTTCCTGAAGCCGCGCAGGCTGGCGCCGCGCACCATCGTTTCGCCGATTTCGAAAGGCGCGCCCGGCGCCGTCAATTCGGCCCAAGCCGCATTCAGTTCCGCGTAATGCACCGGCGTTTCGTCCCCTTGGATCCGGCGCGGACATCTTGGCGGTCCGCGTCTCGGCCGGTGTCATAGCGGGTTCCGGCCGGGCGGGGAAAGATGCGCGATGCCGAGAGAATCGGTTGGTGGCCGATTCGGCCGCGGACGGCCTCACAAGGCCGTTCCGATCGGTCCGGCCACTGGAGCGGCAGGCATTTCGCAGGCGCGAATCGGATCATGTTGCGGCGCGAAAGACACACCCGGTCCTGAATCCGGTTATCCACAGACTCGGGTGTTCTGTTTCACACAACTGTCACATATCCGTTAGAGACCGTTGGCAATGGGGTGGCACGCGGTGAGCGCCAATCAAAGGCGCCGATCGCCGTTTGCGCGTCCGGCTCGAAACCGGTGGGGGTCTATCGATGAAGTTTTCCAGCCTATTCGGCGGCGTTGCGCTGCCCGTTCTCGCTCTGGCGATGGCCGTGCCCGCGATGGCGCAGTCCGTTTCGTCCAGCATCCGCGGCACGGTGATCGACGCCGACGGTTTCGCGGTGCCCGGCGCGTCGATCGCCATCAAGAACGAAGGCACCGGCCAGACCAACACCACGACCTCGTCGGACGGCGGCTTCTTCAACGCCTCCGGCCTGCCGGTCGGCGGCCCCTACACGGTGACGGTGACGGCGGCCGGCTATAAGCCGACCGAGGTCAAGGACGTCTATCTGACGCTGGGCGAGCCGCTGCGTCTGGACATCACGGTTTCCTCGGGCGAGGTCTCGGCCGAAGAGTCCATCACCGTCGTCGGCGTGCGCGACGCCAACCCGGCGATCGACAATCGCGGCGTCGGCGCCCAGTTCGACGCTGCAAGCATCAAAAACCTTCCCACCGTCACTCGCGACATCAAGGAAGTCGTCCAGCAGAGCCCGCTCGCCTATATCGATTTCGGCGACACCGACTCGCCCCTGTCGATCGCCGGCGCGAACCCGCGCTGCAACGCCTTCCTCGTCGACGGCGTGCCCCAGAACGACAGCTTCGGCCTCAACCGCGGCGGCTATCCCACGGCGCGCTCGCCGCTGCCGTTCGACTGGTCGAAGCAGGTGCAGGTCGCGGTGTCGCCCTATGACACCGAATACAACGACTTCTGCGGTGGCGTGATCAACGTCGTCACCAAGTCGGGCGAAAACGATTTCCACGGCTCGGCCTATTACTACTTCAAGGACGACAGCCTGCGCGGCACCAAGAGCAAGGAGCTGACGACCGCTCCGGTGTTCGAGGAAAAGACCTACGGCGCGACCTTCGGCGGCGCGATCGTCGAGGACACGCTGTTCTTCTTCCTCGGCTACGACAAGATCGAGCGCGTGACGCCGATCTCCATCGGGCCGGGCGAAGGCACCGCCGCCAACACGTTCACCTTTCAGGTTCCCGGCGTAACCCAGGCGGACATCGACAGCGTCACCTCGATCGCCAATTCGGTGTGGGGCTTCGACCCGATGGGTCTCGCCAGCGGCTACACTGAAGAGAACGAGCGCTGGTTCGCCAAGCTGAACTGGACCATCAACGACAAGCACCGCGCCCAGCTGTCCTATCAGCGGGTGCGCGGCGGCACGCTGTCGGTCACGACGCAGCGCGCGCCGGCAGTCTCGTCGTCCTCGGGCGCGGGCGTGCTCTATCTCGCGTCGAACTGGTACAAGGACGCCGAGGATCTCGATACCTACACCTTCCAGTTCTTCTCCGACTGGACCGACCGGCTCTCGACCGAGTTCCGCTATGGCCACGTCAAGGTGAAGGGCAACCAGACCCCGCTGGGCGGCAACCAGTTCCCCGAAATGTGGATCCGCACGGACGGCGTCGACAACATCGCGAACAACGCCGACGACAGCTATGTCGTCTTCGGTCCCGACTTCTCGCGCCACTACAACTTCATGGACTACACGCTCGATCAGTACAAACTGACGGCGACCTACGATCTCGACGCCCACGTCATCAAGGCGGGCTTCGAGATGAAGCAGCTCGACATCTACAACGCCTTCGTCCAGGGCGCGAACGGCACCTATCGCTTCAATTCGCTCGCCGACTTCCAGAACGGCATCGTCGCCTCGGCGGCGGACAGCCGCACGAACGTCACGCCCGGCACCTGGTCGATCCAGTACCAGAACGCCGTCACCAACAACCCGGACGACGCCGCGGCGATCTGGGGCTATGACCTGCACTCGGTCTACATCCAGGACGACTGGGACGTGAACGACCAGTTCTCGGTCATGGCGGGCGTCCGCTACGACTGGTTCTCGTCGCACGGCTTCATCCCGGTCAATACCGGCTTCGAGACGACCTACGGCTTCGACAACACGTCGGACCTCGACGGCAAGTCGATCTTCCTGCCGCGCTTCTCGTTCTCCTACGATTTCGAGATTCCCGAGGAAGAGGACCTCTCGCTGGTCGCCCGCGGCGGCGTCGGCCGCTACTCGGGCGGCGCGCCGAACGTCTGGATTTCGAACAACTACTCGAACTCCGGCAACATGATCTCGGTGATCCAGGGTCTGCCCGGCGGCCCGATCGCTTCGGGCAGCCCGATCAACTTCCCGGCCGCGAACTTCCTCGGTTCGGCGCCGGTGAATTTCGATCCGTACCCGGTTCCTCAGGCGCTTCAGGACGCGCTCGCCACCCGCGCCGGCGGCGGCACGGTCAACGCGCTCGACCCGAACTTCAAGATGCCCTCGACCTGGCGCTTCAATCTGGGTCTGGACGCCGACTGGGCGGGTTACCAGTTCACGGTCGAATACCTCTACATGCGCGGTCTCGACCAGCTGTTCTGGCGCGATCTGCGTCAGACCGATCCGGCCAACACGGCGGCGGTCAATACGTTCGACACGCCGGCTCCGGACGCCGATCTCGGCCGCAAGCGCTACGACCTCATGACTGGCCGTCCGTCGGGCACCGGCAGCGGCTTCCGCGACATCGTGCTGACCAATGTCGATGAGGGCGAAGCGCAGTACATCGTGCTGGCCGCCAAGAAGGACTGGGATATCTTCGAAGGCGACGGCGGCATCGACCTGTCGCTGGGCTACACGTGGTCGGACGTGAAGGATATCGGCGGCGGCACCTCGTCGGTCGCCAACTCGAACCTCACCAATCGCGCCTATACGAACCTGAACGACCCGGAACTGGCTCGTTCGGACTTCGAGCGCCGTCATCGCTACACGATGAATCTCGGCCTCAACTACTCGTTCTTCGACGGGTACGAGACGCGGCTGAATTTCTTCGCGGTGCGCATGTCGGGTCAGCCCTTCAGCTACACCTTCGCCAGCGGCGCTTCCGGCGCTTCCGGCTTCGGCACCAACCAGCAGAACGGCGGCAACCTGTTCTACGTGCCGCAGGTCGACAGCTCGGGCAACATCACGGCCACGTCGGATCCGCGCATCGTCTACGCGGCGGGCACGACGGGTGCGCAGCTGTCCAACTTCCAGTCCTACCTGCAGCGCACCGGCCTCATCGAGCACGCCGGCAAGATCGCGCCCCGTAACGAGTTCTTCGGGCCCTGGTCGAGCCGCATCGACATGAGCGTCGAGCAGGACATCACGATCTGGGAAGACCACAAGGTCACGCTGGAGCTCGATATCTTCAACCTGACGAACCTGCTCAATAAGAACTGGGGCCGGTTCACCAGCATCAGCTTCCCGCCGACGGCGAACGTGCTGAACACCAGCATCGTCGGCTCCGGCGTCGGCGGCTGCACCCAGGCGACGAGCTGCTACAGCTACAACATCTCCAACCTGCCGGCGGTCGGCGCGCGCGAATCCGTCGCCGACAGCTCCTACTGGCAGATCCAGGTCGGCATCCGCTACGAGTTCTAAGGAACTCATGAGCCAAACGCGGAAGGGCGGCCTTGCGGCCGCCCTTTTTGCATTCCGGCAACCGGCCGGCGCGTGCGTACGGCGCCGATGAAACGTCGTTCTAGGCCGCGCGCGCGGCTGCCGCGGAGCGATGCGCGGGATAGCGCACCTCGGCGCACGTGCCTGCACCCTTGCGGCTGGTCAGCGTCAGCGCGCCGCCATGCGCTTCGGCATAGGCCTTGACCAGCGGTAGGCCGAGGCCGGTGCCCTCGTGGCGGCGGGTGAGGCCGTTGTCGATCTGGCGGAAGGGCTGGATGGCGATTTCGATCTCGGCCTCGTCCATGCCGCAGCCTTCGTCGGCGACGGCGAAGAAGGCTGCGCCGTCCGCCTCCAGCCCGCAGGAGAGGCGGACATGGCCGCCGGCGGGCGTGAACTTCACCGCATTGCCGGCGAGGTTCAGCATCATCTGGCGGGTGAGGCGCGGATCGGCGGTCAGCATCGCCGGGCCGCCGGGCAGGACGTCGAGCGTAACCTGCCGCCGCGCAGCCTGGGTGGCGAGAATGCGGGCGGTGCGCTCGATTTCCTCGCGCAGATCGAAGACCTCTTCGTGGAGTTCGACCTGGCCGCTCTCGGTCTTGGCGAAGTCGAGCACGTCGGTGACGATGGACAGCAGGTGCTCACCGCCCTCGCGGATGGCGCGGGCATAGCCGACATAGCCCTCGTCGACGGTGCCGAGCGCCTGTTCGACGATCAGGTCGGAGAAGCCGATCACCGCGTTCAGCGGCGTTCGCAGTTCGTGGCTCATGGTGGCGAGGAAGGCCGACTTCGCCGCGCCCGCCCGCCGGGCCGCATCGAGGGCGGCGGCGAGTTCGGCCGTGCGCTCCTCGGCCTGCACCAGCGAATGGCGGATCAGCGACAGCGCCGTGCCCAGCGCCGCATAGCGCCCGCCATCGGTAATGATGAAGCCCTTCACGAGGGCGCAAGGCCGGGTGCCGGTGATCGTCGCCTTGACGCTCTCCAGCGCCAGCGCGCGGTCGAGGGTCAGCGGATCGGGGTCCATCAGCACTGTGACGGGCTTCTTGGCGTAGAGCGCGCGCCCGAAATGATGGGCGAGCCGCATCATGAAGTCGCCGCGATGGACGAGGCCAAGCGGCGCGCCGTCCTCGACGACCGGCACCGACAGAAGATCGGGGTCGGCGGAGAAGCGGCGATAGAGATCCTGGCATAGAAGGCGAGGGCCGACCGGCTCGATCCGGTCTGCGAAATCGTCCAGCCCAAGAGTCCGCTCGCCCGATCCGGCAACCGAATACATGCGTGCCCCGCCCGCTCGCTTGAATGCGGCAGACGATCCGTCAGCGCGGTGAATGCGCGCTTAGCGGATTCCAGATTTCACAAAAGCTTCACAGAGACGCGAGGGGCCTCGCTCTCACGCCTGGCGGGCGAGCCGCGCCGTCAGCGTCGCCGAGCCGACGAGGGCGAGGCCGAACACGGTGAGCGCGAAGAAGGGCGAGTACCAGGCCTCGTCCCAGATCGCCACCGCGGTCGCCCCGACCGCGAGGACGAGCTCGCCGAGGCCGCTGTGACCCTTGGTCGGACGGGCCTTGTCGAGTTCGGCGTCGCGGCCCTTGGGTGTGCGCACGAAGGCCGAGGGCGTGCCGCGCACCGCTTCCCAGATCGAGCGGGTGTTGGAGAGCGTCAGGCCGCCGTTCAGCGCCAGCATGGTGAAGAACGAGACCAGCGTGCGCAGGCCGAGGCGGCGCTTCAGCTGAAGCTGGCCGGCCATCGTCATCGCGAAGACGGAGACGCCGCCGAAGGCGGTCGAGAACACGCCGAGGAAGAAGATGCCCCAGGGCTGCGTCGAGGTGAGAACCATCGCGGCGAGGGCCGAGAACAGCGCCAGCGCGCCGGCCGGATAGGCCCAGCCCTGGAAGAGCTGGAAGGTCATCGCGAATTTCTGCCAGAAGGTCAGCCGGTCGGAGCGATAGACCTGCGGCAGCAGCTTGAGCGCGACCTGGGTGAAGCCCTTGGTCCAGCGGAATTGCTGCTGACGCCAGGCGGGCACGTTCTCGGGCAGTTCGCCGGGGATAGCGACCGACGGCAGGAAGGCGGTCGTCCAGCCCTTCATCGCGGCGCGGATCGCCAGGTCGATGTCTTCGGTCAGCGTGTCGCCTTCCCAGCCGCCCGCATCGTCGATCGCCTTGCGCCGCCAGACGCCGCCGGTGCCGTTGAACGGCATGAAGAGGCCCGACCAGTTGCGCGCCGCCTGCTCTACCGCGAAATGCGCGTCTAGCATCAGCGACTGGGCGCGGGTGAGAAGGTTGGCGCCCTCGTTGATGTGATCCCAGCGGGTCTGCACATAGGCGAGATTCGTGTCGTTCGCGAGCGTCGGGATCGTGCGCTTCAGGATGTCGGCGGGGGGAATGAAGTCGGCGTCGAAGATGGCGACGAACTCGCAGTCGTCATGGGTGAGGCCGTTCTTCAGCGCGCCGGCCTTGAAGCCCTCGCGGTTGGTGCGGTGGATGACCTCGGCGTCGACGCCGCGGGCCTTCAGTTCCTCGACCTTGGCGCGGGCGATGTCGACCGTGCCGTCGGTGGAATCGTCGAGCAGCTGGATGCGCAGCCGCTCGCGCGGCCAGTCGATGGCGGCGGCCGATTCAAGCGCCCGTTCCACGACGCCGGACTCGTTGAAGGTCGGCAGCTGGATGAGGACGCGAGGCAGCTCGGCCGGCAGCGGCAGGGCGGCGTACTGCGCCTGGAGCGCCGCGCCCTTGCCGCGGTTCATCGCGAACATGGCGGTGAGGGTCAGGAGGTGCACACCGAGGCCGCACACCACGATCAGCGAGACCACGAAGCAGAACCAGGCCGCCATCACCAGCAGGTCGTTGACCTGCGACCAGAGCGCCGAACCGGTGCTCAGCTGTGTCATGATCAGCTGCGACATTCAGAAAAATCCCCCGGGCCCGGACCCGATACGGGTGGACCGAAACGCCTGTGGCCGTTTGCGGCGCAAGATGTCTTTACGCGAACGCGAAGACAAGGGGCGAGTTGTGTCTTTTTGGGGGCGGCCCGGACCCCATTTCCGCCGTCCGGCAAGGACTTGGCGGCGGAAATGGCGGCTCAGCAGCAGCCGCAGCCCCCGACCGCCTCCATCCGTCCGGCGGCGTTGAAGGCGGTGGCGAGGGCCGCCCGGCTTTCCCCGGCGCTCGCCTCGAAGCCGGCCCGGGTTTCGGCCCGCAGGGCGGGGTCGCAGAACAGGTCGATCGAGGTCATGGCCAGGGCCTTGGCGCCGTCGATCGCCGCCCGGTCGCCCTTGGGACTGATGGCATGGGCGGCGAAATCCGGGTGGTGGATGACGACATTGGCCGGGCCGACCGCGATCATCGGATGGATCGAGGGGACGCGGTGGCTGACATTCCCCATGTCGGTGGACCCGGCCATCCCGGCCGGCAACGTGTCGAGATCGAGGAAGGTCCGGCCCAGCGCCTCGGCGTTGCGGCGATAGGACTTGGCGAGTGGCCAGCTGGTCTTGAGGTCGAGATAATCGACCGCCGCCCATTTGATGTCGGCCTTGGCCCCGGTGGCGAAAGCCCCGGCCTGGAAACAGCCTTCGACCCGCTTCTTCAACCGGGCGAGCGAGGCGGCGTCCGGCGCCCGGACGAACCACTGTCCGGCGGCGCGGGCGGGCACGATGTTGGCCGCCTGTCCGCCATCGGTGATGATCCCGTGCAGCCGCTCGCTCTGGGGGATGTGTTGGCGGAGGGCGGCTATGCCTTGGTAGGCGATGACGAGCGCGTCCAAGGCGTTAACGCCTTTGTGCGGCATCGCCGAAGCGTGCGCAGGCACGCCTTCATAGACGACATCGACGGTCGCCACGCAGATGCAGGGCATGGTTTCGATGTCGAAGCCGGCCGAATGGACCATCATCGCGGCGTCGAGGCCGTCGAACGCGCCGTTCTGGGCCATGAACTCCTTGCCGCCGCCCGCTTCCTCGGCCGGGGTGCCGAGATAGCGCACGCGCCCCGGCAGCCGCGCCCCCAGCTTCGCCAGGCCGAGCGCCGCGCCGAGGCCGATCGTCGCGATGACGTTGTGGCCGCAGGAATGGCCGATGCCGGGCAGGGCGTCGTATTCCGACAGGATGCCGACCTCCGGCGCGCCCGGCTTGCCGAAGGCGCTGGCGAAGGCGGTGCCGACGCCGTAGGCCCCGCGCTCGACGGCGAGGCCGGCGCGCTCGACCTCGGCGGTGAGGCGGGCGGCGGCCTTTTCTTCCTTGAAGGCGAGTTCGGGGTTGGCGTGGATGTAGTGCGAGACCGCGACCAGATCGCCTGCCATCGCGTCGATGGCGGCGCAGGCGTCGCGTTTGAGGGCTTCCACGTCCATGCCGTCATCCTCCGTCGGAGCGGTCATCTTCGCCCCGCGAACGGGCGCTGAAAAGGGGTGCGGCGGCGCGAAGCGCGGTATTCTCAGCCCCGGAGCGGAGGAGAGATGACGAGATCGCTGGAAGTGGCGCGGGCACATGGCGGGACGCTGGCGCTCGCCTATGACGACATTCCCGCCGCCGGGCCGGAACGGGGGCCGCCGGTGCTGCTGGTGCACGGCTTCGCCTCCAGCCGCGAGACCAACTGGAAGGCGACCGGCTGGTATCGCGCCTTCGCCGAGGCGGGGCGGCGCGTCGTCGCCTTCGACCATCGCGGACATGGCGAGAGCGAGCGCAGCCACGCCCCGGCCGACTACGACGAGGGCCTGCTGGCCCGCGACTGCGTTCAGGTGCTGGAGGCGTGCGGCGTCGCCCGGGCCGATGTGGTCGGCTATTCGATGGGGGCGATGGTCGCAATCCGGCTGCTGATCGACGCGCCGGGCCGGGTGGAGCGGGCGGTGCTCGCGGGGCTCGGCCGGAACTATCTGGAGCCGCCGGACTTCGCCCCGGCGGTCCCCGATGCGCTGCTGACCGACGATCCGGAAAGCATCGCCGATGCGGGGGCCAAGGCGTTCCGCCTGTTCGCCGACCAGCAGAAGCAGGACCGCAAGGCGCTCGCCGCCTGCTGGCGGCGGCCGCGCACGGCGTTCGATCCGGCGGCGCTGGCGGCGATCGCCCGCCCGGTGCTCGTCGTCTGCGGCGAGAACGATGCGGTCACCGGCCCGCCGGATGCGCTGGCGGCGGCGATCCCCGGATCGGTCATGCGCATCATCCCCGGCCGCGATCATTTGAGCGCGGTCGGCGACCGGGGCACGAAGGAGGCGGTGCTGGACTTCCTCGCGCGCTGAGGCGCGCCGTCAGATGTCGAAGTCGGAGACGATCTGGTCGAGGAAGTTCTGGTTCATGACGTGGCTGGGATTGCCGCAGCCGGCGCAGCCGACGACCTTGGCGGGCACGCCCGCGACGGTGCAGTTCTCCGGCACGCCCTGGAGCACGACGCTGCCCGCGCCGACCCGGCTGTGCGCGCCGATCTCGATATTGCCGATGATCGAGGCGTTGGCCCCGATCATCACGCCCTGGCGCACCTTGGGGTGACGGTCGCCGCGTTCCTTGCCGGTGCCGCCCAGCGTCACGCCGTGCAGCATCGAGACGTCGTCTTCCACGACGGCGGTCTCGCCGATCACGATGCCGGTCGCATGGTCGATGAAGACGCCGCGCCCGATACGGGCGGCGGGATGGATGTCGGCCCCGAAGGTTTCGGAAATGCGGCTCTGGAAATAGAGCGCCATCCAGACCCGGTTGGCGTGCCAGAGCCAGTGGGCGATGCGATAGGCCTGAAGGGCCTGGAAGCCCTTGAAGAAGAGGAAGGGCTGCACGAAGCCGCGCGAGGCGGGGTCGCGCTCGCGGATCGCCGCGAGGTCGGCGCGCACCGCCTGGCCGATCTCGGGCG
Organism: Alphaproteobacteria bacterium; assembly: GCA_046348585.1. GTDB lineage: Bacteria > Pseudomonadota > Alphaproteobacteria > Micropepsales > Micropepsaceae > JADZAI01. The sequence continues at coordinate 63,753 of JAXMDZ010000012.1, read as the reverse complement.
CGGCGGCGAAGGCGGCCTGGAAAGTGTCGCGGATCTTCATCGCGCCCATGTCGGCGTCGGCCAGCTTGTTCGCGAGATGGAAGGAGAGGGCGTCCTCAAGCCGCGCATGGGCGAGGATCGAGGCGTGGACGAAGCTGGCCAGCAGCGGTTCGCCCGCGGCGATGGCTTCGGCCTCGGTGCGCAGGCCCGACCAGACGGGGTCGAGGCTGGCGATGCGTTCGGCGGCGACGGTCATGGTTTCTCTCCCCATCCGCGTTTTCGCGTGATGCCCAAAGGGGATGTAGGCAGCCCGGCCCCCCGCGAAAAGGGGCGAATTGCCGCCGATCCTAGCGCGGGGCGGCCAGAAGATCGTTAAGAGCGCCCGGCAGCTCGCCGTTGACGGCCATGTGATGGACCCGCAGCAGCCCGGCGACCGAGATGGAGTCGGTGATCCGCCCGTCGGCGACCATCGCCAGCGCCTCGGCGAAGGGCAGGCGGCGGACCTCAAGTTCCTCGGTGTCGTCCGGCTCGGCCGTGGCCGGGGTGAGGCCGAGCGCCAGGAAGACGAAAGCCTCCTCGTCGGTCACCGAATTGGAGAGGTGCAGGCGCAGGATCTGCCGCCATTCGGCCCCGGCGAGGCTCGCCTCCTCGGCGAGTTCGCGCTGCATCGCCTGAAGCGGCGTCTCGTCCGGCTCGACCCCGCCTTCGGGCAGTTCCCAGGAATAGGCGTCGAGCGGAAAGCGGTGCTGGCCGACCAGCGTGACGGTTCCGTCGTCATGCAGGGGAATGACCCCGGCGGCGCGCCTGCGGAAGCCGACGACGGTGTAGGAAAAGCGACGCCCCGAAGCGACCGAAACGTCGTGATCGGTCAGCGTGATCCAGGGATTTTCGTAGATCGTCCGCGCGCCGTGGACGACGAAGGGACCGCGCCGGGCGGTCATGGCGAACGCCGGGGGAGCGTCAGAAGCGGTCGCCCCGGATGCCGTTGGTGGTCATGCGATGGCCGCGTGCCCGGAAAAAGGCCGTCTCCAGGCGGTCCTGCCGCCGCGACCACGAGGCCCGATGCGTGCCGGTGGAGACCACCGCGAACACCGCGACCAGGAACAGACCTACCGCAATCCAGCCCATCGAGCGCCCCCGCCCCAGTGATTTGCTGCATGACAACGTTACGCCAGACTCCTGACAAATCCACAAAGAACACGATGACAGTTTCGATAAATTTGGTTTTTTGCTTCCGGGATGCCACATCCGCCCCGACGAACGACGGATGCGCCCCATGACCTCGCCCCTCAATGTCGCCGATCGCGGCCCGCTCGACCTCCTGCTGACCCGCCGCTCGGGCTCGGCCAAGGCGATGACCGGCCCCGGCCCCACGGCGGCCCAGCTCGGCCTCATCCTGACCGCCGCGATGCGGGTGCCCGATCACGGCAAGCTCGCCCCCTGGCGCTTCGTCGTCTTCGAGGGCGAGGCGCGAGCGGCCTTCGGCGAGAGGCTGGCGGCGCTGTTCCGGGAGGCCAACCCGGGGGCGATCGAGGAACTGGTCGAGGCCGAGCGCCGCCGCTTCCTGCGCGCCCCGGTCGTGGTGGCGGCGATCAGCCGGGCCGAGGGCAACGCCAAGGTTCCCGAATGGGAGCAGGTGCTGTCGGCGGGGGCCTCGTGCATGGCGCTGCTGCTGGCGACCCACGCGCAGGGCCTCGCCGCCTCGTGGCTGACCGAATGGCCGGCCTATGACGCGCGGGTGCGGCCATTGCTCGGCCTGCAGCCTCACGAGCGCGTCGCCGGTTTCGTCTATCTGGGCATGCCCGCCGCGCCGCTGGAGGACCGTCCGCGGCCCGATCTCGCCGCGCTGGTCACGCGCTGGCAGGGCTAGACGCTCAGGCCGGGGCGAAGCGCCGGATCAGCTCCAGCGCCAGTTTCTGGACCGCCGGGCCGCCCTTGTCGTGGTCGTTGCTGACCGCGACGATGGCGATCCGGCGCAGCGGCGCGACCAGCGCGACGGCGTGCCACATCGTGTTGGAGCCTTCGTGGGCGAGCGCCGGACCGGTCGCCCAGGGACGCTGGCCATAGACCATCCAGCCCCAGCGATAGGCGCTGTCGCCGTCGACCGGCGCGGCCGCAATGCGGGCCATCGCTTCGGGCGAGACGAGACCGCCGCCTTCGGTCATGAAGAGGCGCAGGAACTTCGCATAGTCCTCCAGCGCCACGTGCACCGTGCCGGCCGGGCCGAGCGCGGGCGGATTGTCGGCCCCCAACATGCGCGGCTCGACCGCCACGCCGAACAGATGGCCCCAGGGCTGGTCGCCCTGCGGCGCGCCGAAGCCGGCCGAGGCCATGCCGAGCGGGCCGAATAGCTCGTCGCGCATGAGGTCTTCCCACGGGCGCCCCGTCGCCTGTTCGAAGATCGCGCCCAGGATGACGAAATTGATGTTGGCATAATGAAAGCCGCGCTCCGGAAAGGCCGGCGGCGCGCCGAGCGTGGCGACGGCCAGCGCCAGGCGCTGCTCCGGCAGCGGCCGCTGGTCGAGGCGGGCGGCGAATAGCCAGTCCCGGCCCATCGCGGTCTCGTCGCCGAGGCCGGCGGCATGGGACATCAGGTCTTCCGGCCGGAGGCCGGCATAAGCGGGGTCGAGCGCGATGCCGGGCAGCAGGTCCGCAAGGCTCGCCCCGGCCGGAATGCGGCCCTGATCGACCAGCCGCGCATAGAGCAGGGCGGTCATCGCCTTGGTGTTGGAGCCCAGATGCCAAAGATCGCCGGTCGTGACGGCGGCCTCGGCCCCGGCGGCGCGCACCCCGGCGGCCTCAAGGAACAGCGTCTTCTCCGCATCGAACACGGCGGCGGCGATGGCCGGCGCGCCGCTTTCGGCGACAGCGGCGGCGACGAGGCCGTCTTCGGCGGCGCGGGCGCGGCCGCCGAACGCGGCGGCGAGCGGAGCGGCGGCGAGGCCGGCGAGGACCGCGCGGCGGCGGAGAGTCGGGTTGGGGAGGGACATGGCGGCGAGACTAGTCATCCGTTCGTCCTTGAAAAGCCTTCCGCGCCGCTGCGCCGAAGCCTATCGGCCGCGCTTGGCGATCGTCTTGCGCGCGGCGGCCAGTATCTCGTCGCCGAGTGCGCTGTCCGCCTTCCCGACCGCGCGCGCCATGGCGATCGCGCCCGCCATCAGGGCGACGTCGGCCAGCGCCTGGTCGCGGCTGCCCGTCAGCCGTTCGGCAGCGTGCAGATAGCGGCCGAGGCCGCTCACGAAGCGCGCCTGCACGCTCTCAGGCATCCGCGCGACGTCGCCCGCCAGCGCCGCGATCGCGCAGCCGCGCTCGCAGTCCTCGCGGTGTTCGGGCGAAAGATACGCCGCGGCGACGGCGTTCCAGGCCGCCGGTCCGGCGGCGTCCGCGGCGGCGTTTAGACGCGCGGTCGCGGCGTCCAGCGCCGTCTCGGCCGCCGTGCCGACCAGCTCGTCCTTCGAGTCGAAGTGCCCGTAGAACCCGCCATGGGTGAGGCCCGCCTCGCGCATCACTTCCGCGAGGCTCACGCCCGCCGGGCCGTGCCTGCGATACAGCCGTCCGGCCGCATCGACGATCTGTCTGCGGTGCAGATCCGCGGTCTTGCGATCCACCTTCATGAGCGAACTCCCATGGCGCTTGACTTCTTTCATGATGTATATCATGAATATCAATGATGATGATCATCATGATTAAATGCCGGACAGGGCAGAAAGGGAAGCGACCATGACCAAGATCGCCGTCGTCTATCACTCGGGAAGCGGCCGGACGGGCCGGCTGGCCGAGGCCGTCTGCCGGGGGGCCGCCTCGGTTCCGGGCGTCGAAGCGAGCCTGTTGCAGATCACCGCCGCCCAGATGGACGAGCGCGCCCGCTGGCACGATCAGGCGATCGCCGAGGCGGTGGCGGCCGCCGACGGGATCGTCTTCGGCTGTCCGACCCTGATGGGCATGCCGAGCACGCCCTTCAAGGCCTTCATGGAAGGCGCCTTCGCCGCCTGGTTCCAGCAGGGCTGGAAGGACAAGTTCGCCGGCGGCTTCACCAACTCCGCCTCGCTCAACGGCGACAAGACCAACACGCTGATCCAGCTTTTGGTCTTCGCGGCGCAGATGGGCATGATCTGGGTGCCGATGGGCGACCATCCCGGCGCCAACTGGAGCGGCGGCAGCGAGCGCGACCACAACCGGCTGGGCTCGTTCCTCGGCCCGATGAGCCAGAGCCTTTCCGACATCGATCCTTTGCAGGCGACGCCGCAAAGCGATCTGACGACGGGCGAACGCTACGGCGAACGCTTCGCCCTGATCGTCCGGCGCTGGATGGGCGAGGGCGAGTACCGGACCGAGCGGGTCGAAGATCTGGCGACGCTGGCGGCGCTGAAGCGGGCTGCGACGGCGCGTCCGGCCGCCCACGCGCTCTGACCCGCGCGTCGCCATTGAAAAGCCATGGCGATCACGGTCTTCTCGGGCCGCGCCGCGGGAGCCTTGCGGCGGACAATCCGGGGAGACCGTTCATGCTCAAGACCATCGCCGCCGCGCTGACCGGCGCAGCGCTTTTCGCGGCGTCCGCCCTCGCGGCGGAGAAGTGCACCGCCAGCGCCGACAGCGCGTGGGACAGCGCCGGCAAGGGCGTGACCATCGAGGCCTTCGCCAGCGGCTCCAAGTGCGAGACGGCGATGGCGGCGCTGGTGATCCGCGACGAGACCGGCACGGCCGCGTTCTACGAGGTCTATCCGGCCGAGTTCGTGATGGTGCTGGCCGGCATGGCGACGGCGAAGGATCTGGAAGCGGCGCTGAAGTCGTGGATCGACACTTCGCAGCCGCAATTTGCCTCGACCGCCGACCTGCCGGCCTGGGCGGAGGGCGCGGAATATCCGGTGCTCGGCGATTTCGCGTTCTATCCCGAGGAAGGCATCGACCGCGCGACCTACACCAAGGTGCGCGACTCCAAGGCGCCGATCTTCTGCTACGTGCAGGGCATGGAGAGCATGGCCTGCATCGTGAAGGACGCCGAGAACGGCGGCTTCTTCAAGCTCGGCGTCCAGACCTTTCCGGGCTGAGGCATGCGCGATCTCATGGCCATGGGGGCGCGCGCCGGTGCCCTGCTGAAGGCGCGCGGCGAGAAGATCGCGGTCGGCGAGACCTCGGCGGGCGGGCTCATCTCCGCCGCGCTGCTCGCCGTGCCGGGGGCGTCGGCCTATTTCGCGGGCGGGGCGGTCACCTATTCGGCGCGCGCCGTCAGGGGGCTGCTCGATCTTTCGTTCGACGAGTTGCGCGGGCGCGGCGTCCGCTCCAGCTCCGAGCCCTATGCCGAGATCCTCGCTGAGACGATCCGGCGCAAGCATGGCGGCGTCACTTGGGGCCTGTCGGAGACCGGCGCGGCGGGGCCGGGCGGCAACCCTTATGGCGATCCGTCGGGGCACACCTGCATGGCGGTCGCCGGGCCGGTCTGCGCCGTGCGCACGCTGCGCACCGGGCTCGACGACCGGGTGGAGAACATGTGGCGCTTCGCCGAAGCGGCGCTGGCGCTGCTGGCGGAGACGCTGGAGGCCGCGCCCTGATCAGTTGACGAAGGTCTTGCGAACGCGCTCCGACCGCCAGAAATAGGCGGTCCAGATGGCGCCGCCGACCATCGCGCGGATCAGCCATTTCTGGCTCTCTTCGACATCGCCCTGGCCGGGCGCGATGCTCTCGATCAGGCCGGACGCATAGTAGTCGCATGCGCAGGCGGCGATGAGCGCCAGATAGTGCACGGTCATCGCACCGGGCAATGTCCGCTTCTTGCGCAGGAACTGGTAGAGCGCCGAGGCCGCTGTGCCGATGATCGCGAACCCCGCGAGGAGCGAGATGATGAGGGCGGTGCGCAGCGTGGTGAGCGGGGGTTCTTCGGCGTTGACAAGGGCCTCGACGAGGGCCGCGTCCATCTCCAGCATCGGCAGAACCAGATTGACCAGCGTCAAGAGAAGCGTACCGACCAGGCCGATCAGCGGCAGCACGAGCCAGCCCCCGATGCCGGCAGGCACCTCGCCCGCGCCCTCGCGGACGATGGGCCGGCCGTACATGTCGAGATCGGGCTTTCGCTCCTGCCGGGCCACTTAGCCCGCCAGCGCCGCGTCGGCGGTGATGGTGGGCAGGTTCTGCGCTTCGCCGACGGCGGCGTAGGTCAGCTTGCCGCGATGGACGTTTAGGCCAGCCTTGAGGTGCGGGTTGTCCTTCATCGCCTTGGCATAGCCCTTGTCGGCGAGCTGCACGGTGAAGGGCAGCGTCGCGTTGTTGAGCGCGAAGGTCGAGGTGCGCGCGACCCCGCCCGGCATGTTGGCGACGCAGTAATGGACCACGCCGTCCACCACATAGGTCGGCTCGGCATGGGTGGTCGCGTGCGCGGTCTCGGCGCAGCCGCCCTGGTCGATGGCGACATCGACGATGACCGAGCCGGGCTTCATCTGGCGCACCATGTCGCGGGTGATGAGCTTGGGCGCTTCGGCCCCCGGCACCAGCACCGCGCCGACCACGAGGTCGGCGGCGAGGACGTGCTCCTCGATGGCGTCATAGGTCGAATAGATCGTGTTCAGCTTGGCGCCGAACTGCTGGTCGAGCTCGGCGAGACGCGGCAGCGACTTGTCGATGACCGTGACATGGGCTTCGAGGCCCATCGCCATGCGGGCCGCGTTGGCCCCGACGACGCCGCCGCCGATGATGACGACCTTGGCGGCCGGCACGCCGGGCACGCCGCCGAGCAGCATGCCGCGCCCGCCCTGCGTCACCTCAAGGCAGTGCGCGCCCGCCTGGATCGACATCCGGCCCGCGACTTCCGACATCGGCGCGAGCAGCGGCAGGCCGCCGCGCGCGTCGGTCACCGTCTCGTAGGCGATGGCGATGCAGCCGGATTTCAGCAGCGCCTTTGTCTGCTCCTCGTCGGGCGCGAGGTGGAGATAGGTGAAGAGCACCTGGCCCTCGCGCAGCATCGCGGTCTCGGAAGGCTGCGGCTCCTTGACCTTCACGATCATGTCGGCGCGGGCGAAGATTTCGGCCGGGCCCTCGACGATTTCCGCGCCGACGGCCTTGTACATCTCGTCGGTCAGGCCGATCGCCGCGCCGCCGCCCTTCTGCACCATCACCTTGTGGCCGTGCACGATGAGTTCGCGCACCGCCGAAGGGGTCATGCCGATGCGGTACTCGTGGACCTTGATCTCCTTGGGGACGCCGATGAGCATGGAAAACTCCTGAAGAGGGCGCGCCGCGGGCGCGCCGCGTTTGGGCTCAACCTAGCATGCGGGCGCGGCCGATTCCCACGCCCGGCGGCCGGGCGTCATGCCGCAGCGAGGGCCTCGGCGAGGCGGCCGAACATCTCGTCGACATGGCTCTTTTCGGCGATCAGCGGCGGCGAGAAGGCGAGCGTGTCGCCCGAGACGCGGAACATCACGTCCTTGTCGAAGAACATGGTCTTCATCGTCTCGAAACCGCGCTTGCCCGGCGCGCCCTCGATGGGGTCGAGGTCGATCGCCGCCGCGAGGCCGACATTGCGGATGTCGGCGACGTGGCGCACGCCCTTGAGGCTGTGCACCGCCGCGCCGAAATAGGGCTCAAGCTCGGCCGCGCGCTGGAACAGGCCCTCGTCGCGGTAGAGGTCGATGGTGGCGCAGGCGGCGGCGGCGGCGAGCGGATGGCCCGAGTAAGTGTAGCCGTGGAACATGTCGATCGCATGGTCCGGGCCGGTCATGAACTGCTCGTAGATCTTCTTGTCGATGACGACGCCGCCCATCGGCACCGCGCCCGAGGTCACGCCCTTGGCGAAGGTGATCATGTCGGGCGTCACGCCGAAACGCTCGGCCGCGAAGGCGGCGCCGAGACGGCCGAAGCCGGTGATGACCTCGTCGAAGATCAGCAGGATGCCGTGCTTCTTCGTGATGGCGCGCAGGCGGTCGAGATAGCCCTTGGGCGGCGGCAGCACGCCGGTCGAACCCGCCATCGGCTCGACGATGACCGCGGCGATGGTCGAGGCGTCGTGCAGGGCGACCAGCTTCTCCAGTTCGTCCGCCAGATGCGCGCCCCATTCGGGCTGGCCATTGGTGAAGGCCTGCTCGGCGCGATTATAGGTGGCGGGCAGGTGGTCGGCCTGGAAGGCGAGGGCGTTGAACCAGCGCTTGTTGTTGACCATGCCGCCGGCCGAAATGCCGGCCATGCCGACGCCGTGATAGGCGCGCTCGCGGCCGATGATGCGGGTGCGCGTGCCCTCGCCGCGCGCCCGGTGCCAGGCGACGGCGATCTTGACCGCCGTGTCGGTCGATTCCGAGCCTGAGTTCGTGAAGAAGACGTGGTTGAGATCGCCGGGCGCGAGCGCCGCGATCTTGGCCGCCGCCTCGAACGCCTTGGGGTGGCCGAACTGGAAGGACGGCGCGAAGTCGAGCGTCGCGGCGGCGTCCTGGATCGCCTTCACGATGGGGGCGCGGCAATGGCCGGCATTGGCGCACCACAGCCCGGCGGCCGAGTCGAGAATGCGCCGGCCGTCCTGATCGAAATAGTACATGCCCTCGGCGCGCGAGACGATGCGGGGGCGGCGCTTGAACTCGCTGTTCGGCGTGAAGGGCAGCCAGAACGCTTCAAGCTGGTTGGTGGTCAGCGCCGTCATGTCGTCTCGTCTCCGCCTCGGGCCGCGCACCCATGAACGGGCGGCCTCTCGCGGCGCAGCATAGCGCGCCCGCGCAGCGCCCGACAGGGGCGCTCAGAACGGCGAGGGCAGCTTCAGCGCGATGGAGACGACGAGCAGGCCGAGCACATAGCTCCACAGCGCCACCAGCATCAGGATGACGACGCGGTAGCCGGGCGGCGGCGGTTCGTCCTGCCGGCGGAAGGCCCCGAGCGCCAGCACCGAGGGGCCGGTGAAGATGGTGAGGCCGACCGCCGCCAGCCGTCCGGCGTCGGTTTCGGCCTTGGGCGAATATTCGCGCTGGCCGCTCAGCAGCATGTAGAGGCTGGCGATCAGGCCGGACGCCACGAAGCCGGTGGCGATCAGCATCAGAAACAGCAGTGCCTCGCGCATCCGTCCCCACCCGCGCTTGTGCCTTCAGGGCCGTTCGATGCACGCCCCGCGCCGGGCGGGCGCGTGCCGAAACGGCACAAACCCCTCAGCGCAGCGATTCCAGACCGGGCGGCAGCTTGGCGTCGGGCTCGGCCTTGCGGAACTTGGAGAGCGGCATGCGGACCAGCGTGTTGCCCTCCGCGTCGAGGAAGATGACCATCGGCTCGGACATCCCCTGCAATTCCTCTTCGGTCCTGGGGGCGGCCCCGCCGCAGGCGTCGGCGCGGACGTCGCAGGGATTGACCGAGGGCTGCCCGCCGGACTTGTCGACGGCGGCGAAGACCGTCGGCACGGTCAGCACCAGCACGGCGGTCAGGGCGGCGGATTTGCGCATGGCCGTCTCCTTGGGGCAAAAGGCGTTCCGGCGCGGGCGGTGCAAGGCGGGGACCACCGGCCGCGTCCCGGTTTGAAACGCGCCAGGGACCCCGACGACCCATGACGGACGATCGCCGCGCCGCCAACGAACCTGAAGAACGGCCGGGCTGGCTCTATCCTCTGATCCTCCTGGCCATCACGGCGGCGATCGGGGCGGTGATCCTCTATCTCTATGTCGGCCCCGGCCTCGACGAACTGACCGGCGCGGCGGTGCGGCCGACCAGCGAACAGGCCCCGATCGCGGTGACGCTGGGGGCGCGGCGCTTCGCCATTCCGGGCAACTATATCCGCCTGCCGGCCCAGCGCCGGGCCGGCGCCGCGTCGGAGATCGAGCTGGAGGCCTTCCTGCCCGACATGCACGGCTACAGCGAGGCCGACGCCGAAGGCCAGCGCGACGTCTCGCGCCATTCGCCGGTGGTCGCGCTGATCCTCAAGGCCGGCGCGCCCGACCTCTCCGAGCGCGAGCGCTTCGAGCGCATCTACCAGCGCAACGCCGATCCGCTGAAGCCGCCTTACGAGTATTTCGGCCTCACCGTCTTTCAGATGGCCGAGACCTCCGGCTATGCCGCCCAGCACGTCTTCACGCGCGAACTGGACGGCGGCGAGTTCGCGGTGGTGATCTGTTCGCCCGACGACAAGGACCACGACATCGGCGGGCTCTGTATGCGCGAGATGGCGTGGGGCGAGGGGCTGACGGCGATCTACAGCTTCCGCGGCGGACGGCTGCGCGACTGGAAGGAGATCGACGACGCGGTGAAGGAACTGCTCGCCCGGCTGGAAGCGCCGCCGGGCTGAGGCGCGGCTGCCGGCCTATTTCTTTTCCGGCAGGTCGATGTCGAGGATCGCCATGTTGAACTGGTACGAGGTCTCGCCGTCCTCGATGTCCTCCGAGACGACGCCGAGGAAGTCGGAGCCGAGATAGACCTCGACCGAGTCCTTCAGATTGGCGCGCGGGCGCAGATTGATCGCCTCGTTGCGGAACGTGTCGCGCAGATAGGTCTCCACGCGCATCATGTCCTTGCGGTCCATCGCCTTGTTTCCTTGTCGTTCCGGGGGCGGCCCGTTGCGGACCTTGGATTGCCGGGGCATTTGAAGCGCGCCGGGGTTCCGGTCAAGAGTGGCGTCCATGACCTGGTACGAAGCGACTGCCCATTCCGCTCCCCAAAGGCCGCCCCTCATGGGCGACGCGGCCGCCGATATCTGCGTCGTCGGCGGCGGCTATGCCGGACTCTCCGCCGCGCTTCATGCGGCGCAGGCGGGCCTCACGACCGTTCTGCTGGAAGCCTCCGGCGTCGGGGCGGGGGCCTCAGGCCGCAATGGCGGGCAGATCCATTCCGGCCAGCGCCAGGATCAGGACTGGCTGGAGCAGCGCTTCGGCCGGGCGGAGGCGGGGCGGTTCTGGACGCTGGCCGAAGAGGCGAAGGGACTGGTGCGCCGTCTCGTCGCCGAACACGCCATCGGCTGCGACCTCAAGGACGGCCTCATCCATGCCGCCTGGAAGCCGCGCGACGCCCCGGCGCTGAAGGCCCATGTCGAGCACATGCGCGACGCCTATGGCTACGAGACGACCTGGCTGGACAAGGCCGAGACGGCGCGCTGGATCGCCACGACGCGCTATCACGGCGCGATCTTCGATCCGGGCGGCGGCCATCTTCATGCGCTGAACTATGCGCGCGGCCTCGCCGCGGCGGCCGAGCGGGCGGGGGCGACGATCCACGAGGCGACGCGGGCCGTCGCGGTGGAGCGCGCGCCGGGGCGGGTAAGCGTGCGCACGGCGGCGGGAACGGTGACGGCGCGCCATGTCGTTCTCGCCTGCGACACCTGGCTCGGCGATCTCGACCGTGCGGCGGGGGCCAAGGCGCTGCCGATCAATTCCTTCATCGGGGTGACCGCGCCGCTGGGCGAGGCGGCGGCGCGGGCGCTGATCCCCTCGGGCGCGGCGGTCGCCGACACCAAGTTCGCGGTCGACTATTACCGCGTCACTGCCGACCACCGGCTGTTGTTCGGCGGCGGCGAGACCTACACGGCGCGCTATCCGCGCGACCTCAAGGCCTTCACCGCGCGGCCGATCCACCGGGTCTTTCCGCAGCTGAAGGATGTCGCCATCGACTATGCCTGGGGCGGGCCGGTCGGCGTCACGATCTCGCGCATGCCGCATTTCGGCTGGAGCGGGCCGGATGTCCTTTTCGCGCACGGCTTCTCGGGGCAGGGCGTGGCGACCGCGACGCTGGCGGGGCAGCTTCTGGCCGAGGCGGCGCGGGGCACGCTGGAGCGCTTCGACGTCTTCGCGCGGGTGAAGCACCGCTCGTTCCCCGGAGGGCGGATGTTGCGCGCGCCGCTGCTCGCGCTCGGCATGGCCTGGTATGCGCTGAAGGACCGGCTTTAGGGGCAAGGCCCAAACGACGAAGGCCCGGCTTGCGCCGGGCCTTGCCGCATTTCCGCGATGAGGCGGATCAGAAGTTCAGGATCGCCGAACCGACGAAACGCTCGTCGCAGAGGTCCGTGCCGCCATAGCAGGCGAGCTCGTCCACGTCGGTGCCGAAATAGCGCAGGTCGATCGACAGGATGCCGTAGGTCGCCGTGACGCCGAGGTCGTAGTGGAAGTAGTCGTCGATGCCGGCGAAGGCGTTGTCCTCGATCCACTGGTAACCGATGTTCGCGGTCGCCTTGAAGTCTTCCGAGATCTGGTAGCCGACGCCCGAGCCGAGCCAGAAGGCCGTGCCGGTGTCGCCGAAGAACTGCGGCGAGTAGGCCATCTTCCCGTAGATCGAGAAGGCGTCCATCGAATAGGTGACGGTCGCCAGCAGCTCCAGGTAGTCGTAGTCGGTGCCGTCCGGCGCGTTCGGGTAGGCGTAGTAGGCGACGCCCACGTCGAAGGTCGTGTTGTCGTTGAGCGAACCCGTGTAGCCGCCCAGGATGTCGAGCTCGAAATCGGTGTCGTTGCCGAAATCGACGTTCGAGCCCCAGAGGCCGGCGTAGAAGCCGCTCTCGTGGCTGACGGTGACGCCGGCCTGCAGGGCCGCGTCGTGGTTGGTCTGGGTCTGGCCGCGGAAGATGTAGTCGCTGACGATGCCGAACGAACCGGCGATCGACCACGGCGACTCGGCGGCGGCGACGCCGGCGGTCAGAGAGGCCGCGCAGGCAGCCGACAAGAGAAGGCGCTTCATCGTTTCACTCCTGTTTTTCATGCCGCCGCGCCGGCAGGTCGCGGACAGCCACATGCCCAGAAACGCCAAGACGGTTAATCGAGCCTTACGAATCTCGCGCCCCGTCAGGCGGCAATTTCAGCACAGGGAGTGTTCCGGTCTTTTCCCGCGGAAATCAAACGGAACCGGCGTAAAGACTGTGTCGTTTCCGTCACATCGGGCGGCCTTGAGCAGGTCGCCGTTGCGTCAATGCCTCACAAACGGACACGGCCCGGACCGAAGTCCGGGCCGCGCGCCCCCCAGGGTGAATGGGGAGCCCCCCGATCAGAACGCGAAGGAGATCGTGCCGACCACTTCGTCGTCGTCGCCGTCGATATCGGTGGCGATCCAGCGCAGGTCGAACGAGACGTTCTCGACCGTCGCGGTCAGGCCGAAATCGTAGTGGACGTAGTTGAGCGTGTCGTCGTCCAGCCACTGCTTGCCGACATTGCCGCTGACGGACAGCCAGTCGACCAGCGCGAAGGTCACGTTGCCGCCCAGGTAGAAGGCGTCGCCCGTGTCGCCGAAGAAGGCCGGCGAGTAGGCGGCCTTGGCGCCGACCGAACCGGCGTCGAAGCTGTATTTGAGGCTCGCGGCGAACTCCATGAAGTCGTAGTTCCACGAGCCGGGCGTGCCGGGATAGGCGTAGTAGGTGTAGTTGAGGTCGTAGGTCAGGCCCTCGGTGATCGAGCCGCCGTAGCCCAGGAACAGGTCCATCTCCAGATCGGCTTCGGCGTCGCCGAAATTGATGTTGGAGCCCCAGAAGCCGGCATAGAAGCCGCTCTCATGGGCGAAGGTGACGCCGGCCTGCACCGCCGGGTCGTCCAGGGTCTGCGTAATGCCGCGCCACACATAGTTGCTGGTCGCCGCGATCGATCCGGAGATCGTCCAGGGGTCTTCCGCCGCGGCGGTTCCCATCAGCAGCGCCGCAGCGCCGGCAGCCGACAAAAGGATCTTCTTCATCGCATCACCTCTGTTGTTCCCGACGCCGTTTCGGGCCGCCGGCTTCCTGAAGACGCTGCCCTCGGAGGCTTGCGAGGATTTCGCTACCGCACCCAAGGCCGCGCTGCACTGCAGTGTCAGCCCGTCGAGTTTTGGCGGATTTCAGGAAAACACAATTGCTGCGATGCGGAAAAATGTGTCCTTTCAGTGACAGTTATGCCCAAATATCAGACAAATTGTGTCTTTGCCTAATTGTTGGGCAGTCGGTGATCAGCGCTGGCTCAGCGGAGTCAGCGAAAGGTGCAGGCCGGCGTCGGTCATCAGGAACTCGCCGGTGATGTGCTGCGCCCCCTCGGCGCAGAAGAAGACGACCGCGTCGGCGACATCGTCGGGCATCCCGGCGCGGCGCAGCGGGGTGATCTTCTGCTGCACGGCGACCATCTTGTCGTGCACGTCCTGGCCGAGCGCGTCCTTGAACCAGCGCGTGCCGACGAAGCCGGGGCAGACGGCGTTGACGCGGATCTCGGGCGCGAGGGCGCGGGCGAGGTCGATGGTCATGGTGTTCATCGCGCCCTTCGAGGCGGCGTAGGCGACCGAGGAGCCGATCCCCGCGACCCCGGCGATCGAGGAGACGTTCACCACCGCGCCATAGCCTTGCGCCTTCATCGCCGGGGCGCAGGCGCGGATCATCTGGAACGCGCCGACGACGTTGACGCCGTAGATCCAGTGCCAGTCCTCGGCGGTCAGGCCTTCGAGGTCGGCGTGATCGACGATCTTGGTCGTGCCGGCATTGTTGACGAGGATGTCGATGCGGCCGAAGGCGTCGAGCGTTTCGCGCGCCAGGCGGCGGCAATCCTCGTCCCTGGAGACGTCGGCCTGGACGATGCGCGACTGGGCGCCGATCTTCTGCACGGCCTCCTGGGTCGCTTCGGCCTCGGCCCGGCTCTTGGTGTAGTTGATGATGACGCTGGCGCCGCGCGCCGCCAGCTTCTCGGCGACCGCCGCGCCGATTCCCGTCGCCGATCCGGTGACGATCGCCACCTTGCCGTCCAGCCGCATGGGTCGCACTCCCTGAATGATTTTCCGGCCTGAGTGAGACCGCCGCCGGCGCGGGGCGTCAAGCGGCGGCGACGGAGTTTCCGCCGCCCCGCGTTTGAAGGTCACGATGCGGGCTTGAGACCCCAAGGAGAATACGATGAAAATTCGCTACTGGGCCCTGGCGGCCGTTCTGATTGCGGTGCCGGCGGTGGCCGTCGCGCACGAGCATGGCGAGGGCCGCGGCCCCGGCCGTCCCGAACTCGACGCGGACGGCAACCTCACCCTCGATGCGGCGCGCGCCGCATCGGCCGAGCGGCTGAAGGTCATGGACAAGAACGGCGACGGCGTCCTCACCCCCGACGAGACGCCGCGCCTGTTCGACCGCCCGGACGCCGACGGCGACGGCAAGATCACCGCCGCCGAACTCGCCGCGATGGCCGAGGCGCGCTTCAAGCGGGCCGACGCCGACGGCGACGGCAAGATCACCAAGGCCGAGCGCGAGGCGATCCGCGAGAAGTTCGGCCACGGGCGCGGCCATCACGGCGGCGGCCCGGACGGCGGGCCGGATTGATCGCTTCCGCCTGAACCGGCCCGGCCTGCCCGCGCGGCGGGCTGGCGTCGGCGGCGCGCGTCAGTATGGTGCGGGCGATGAGAATCGTCCTTATCCGTCACGGCCGTCCCGCGATGGGCCGAAGCCGCTGGATCGGCCACGCCGCCTTCGCGCGCTATATCGACGACTATCAGGCGGCGGGGCTCGAACAGGGCAGCGCGCCGCCCGACGAGCTGGTCGCGCTGGTCGCGGGCGCGAAGCGCGTCTTCGCCAGCGAATTGCAGCGTTCGATCGACAGCGCCCGCACGCTGCTGCCGGCGGCCGAGCTGATCTCGACGCCGCTCTTCACCGAATCCCCGCTCGCCTCGCCCAAGCTGCCGGCGCTGCGGATGAAGGCCCCCGCCTGGGCGGTGGTGGCGCGCGTCGCCTGGCATGGCGGCTTCAAGCCGGGCATCGAGAGCTACGGCCAGTCGAAGCACCGGGCGCGCAAGGCCGCCGACATGCTGGCCGGGGCGGCGGAGCGCGACGGCATCGCGGTGCTGGTCGCGCACGGCTATTTCAACGCCATATTGGGGCGGACGCTCGGCCTGCGCGGCTGGCGCAAAGTGTCGGGCGCGCACCGCGCGCGCTTCTGGAACACCGTCGTCTATGAGCGCGACACGGCGGGCCACACCGCGCCGGCGCCGAAGAAGCCGAGCCGCATCAGCCGTCTGGGGGCGCGCATCCGGGGCCGTTCCAAGGCGAAGGCGGCCTGAGCCGCCTCACGCGCCGAAGCAGGCGACCGCCTCGATCAGCCAGTCGCGCGCCGCGTCCTGACGCAGCGCCTCGGCCGCGTTCACCGAATTGCCGTGGCGCACGACGACGAGATCGCGGTGCGGACAGCAGGCGACCCATTGCCCGGCATAGCCGTTCATCGAGAAGCCGCCGGGCGAGAACATCTCCAGCCACCAATGCGCGCCATAGCCGCGCCCGTCGTCCGGCTGCGCCGGGCCGGGCGTGCGGGCGAAGTCGATCCAGCTTTCGGGCAGCAGCCGGGCGCCGTTCCAGACGCCGCCGCGCAGCGCCAGGAGGCCGATGCGGGCGAAATCCTCGGCCCGCATGAAGCAATAGGACGAGCCGATGAAAGTGCCCGCCGCGTCGAACTTGGGAACGGCGTGCTGGACGCCAAGCGGGCCGAAGAGGCGCTTCTCCATGAAGGCGCGCATTCCCGCCGCGCCGCCGCCGACGACCTGACCCAGCGCGCGGGCGAGGATGTTGCTGGTGCCGCTGGCGTAGTTGAAGACGGTGTCCGGCCAGTGGGCGAGCGGTTTGTTCGCGGCATAGGCGGCCACGTCGTCCTTGCCGCCCGCGAACAGCATTTCCAGCGTGTCGCTGATCGAGCCGTCCACGTAGTCCTCGCGGAATTCGAGGCCGCTCGACATGTGCAGGAGCTGCGTCCAGGTGAGTTTCGCGCGCGGGTCGCCCGCGCCCCGCCATTCGGGCGCGGCGAGCGGCGCGGCGACGTCGATCGCGCCCTCGGCGGCGAGGAAGCCGATCAGCAATTGCGTGATGCTCTTGGCCATCGACCAGGAGGGATAGGTCGAGGCGGCGGTATGTTCGCCCCCGGCATAGCGTTCGGCGACGATGCGCCCGCGCTGGACGGCGAGGAAGGCGTGGGTTTCGCCCATCGCGTCGTGCGCGGCGGGGTCGAAGGCCTTGTCGAGCAAGGCGGTCAGGCGGGCGGCGTCGGCAGAGGCCGGCAGCTCGCCGCGCGGCCAGTCGCGTTCGGGCCAGGGCGTTTCGGTGGGCTGGGCGGGGAAGGGGGCGAGGGTCATGGCGCGAGTCTTAAGGCATCGCGCGCCGCCCTGTGAACACGCGGCACAAAAGAAATCCCCGGCGCATGGGGGAATGCGCCGGGGATCAGCAAAGCCGACGAGCGGGGGGCGTCAGTTCGGCTTGCCGGATTCGGGCTGGCTCTTGGCGGCGAGCGCCTGGAGCTTGGCCAGTTCGCGGATATAGAGCGTCTTCGATTTGCGCTCGGCGATGTGGTCGTGGTTGAGCTGCGAGAGCACGCGGGCGACCGTCTCGCGCGTCGTCGAGGCGAGCGCCGCGATCTGCGCCTGGGTCGGCAGCGGATAGATCAGCCACGAATTGGGGCGCACCGGATCGGGCTTCTTCATCCGCAGCAGCTCGACATAGACGCGCTGATAGGCCGACAGCGTCGCCAGATCGAGGATGCGGTCGTCGGCCGAGCGGATGATCCGCACCAGCTTCTCCATCACCCGCGCCGCGATGGCCGGATCGGAGGCGAGCACGTCCTTGAAGGCGCCCGGCGTCAGCGTCGCCAGCAGGCAGTCGTCCACCGCCAGCACGTTGGCCGAGCGGGGGCGGCCGTCGATCGCTGACAATTCGCCGAAATAGCCGCCGGCCGGGACGATCGCGTAGGCGACCTCGCGGCCCGAGGCCGAGTAGTTGACGATCCGCACCTCGCCCTTGAGGACGAAATAGACGTCGCCCGCCTGCTCGTCGCGGCTGAGGATTTCCTCGTCCGCATTGCAGCGGCGCAGATTGGCGTGCCGGAAGATCATGTCGTGGGTCGCCGCGGCGGCGCCGCGGAACAGCGGGAACTCGGCCAGCGCCGCCCGGCCCTCGTGGCTGTGCGAGGTGTCATAGGCGACGTGATCGGTGTGGTCCGCCTCGTGCCGCGCCATCGTGTTCGAATCCAGCATGTGTCCGCCCTCTCCCCTCGACCGTGAGCCAAATCACAGTCGCAGGAGGAGAAAGCCTGAATCGTCCGGAAATTAATGTGACCCATATCACAATCATGGTCAAGATGTGCGCCAGCGCACAATTTCCCGCTCTGGTTGCCGTCCGCCGCCCAAGATCGGCCACGAAGCCGGGGCGCACCAAAGCGAACGGGCAGCCCTGCGGCTGCCCGTTTCCATTTGCGGCGACAGAGGGCGGTCAGAGGACGGTCAGCATCCCCGCGACCAGCGGGTGGCGGACGATGTCGCGGTCGCCGAGGCGGATGACGCCGACATCTTCCAGCGTCGAGAGCTTCTCGCCGACCGTGGCGAGGCCCGAAAGGCCCGGCAGCAGGTCGCTCTGATCGGGATCGCCGGTCAGCACCATGGTCGAGTGCCAGCCGAGCCGGGTCAGCATCATCTTGATCTGGCCGTAGGTGCAGTTCTGCACCTCGTCGATGACGATGAAGGCGTTGTTGAGCGTGCGGCCGCGCATATAGGCGATGGGCGCGATCTCGATGGAGCCGTCGGAGAGAAGCTGCTTCAGCCGCTTGGCCCCGAGGCGGTCGGAGAGCGCGTCGTAGAGCGGGCGCAGATAGGGCGCGAGCTTGTCCTCCAGCGCGCCGGGCAGGAAGCCGAGATTCTCGCCCGCCTCGACCGCCGGACGGGTCAGGATGATGCGGCCGATGCGGCCCGCCTCGAACGCCTCCACCGCCTTGGCGATGGCCAGATAGGTCTTGCCGGTGCCGGCCGGACCGAGCGCCACGACGACGTTCTTCTTGTCGATGGCCTCCAGCAGCAGGCGCTGGTTGTCGCTGCACGGGCGGATGTTGCGGACATAGGATTTGTCGCGGGCTTCCGTGCCTTCGCGATCGAGCGGGGACCAGGCGGGCTTTTCGGGAAACAGCGCCCTGACCTTGGACTTGGACCGGTCTTCATAGCTCCGCGTCTTTTCACGCGTTGCCCGCTTCGCCATCGTGTCGTCCTTTCATGGGTGAGAACAGACGCAACAAGCCGCGCGCGGCGATGCTCTGCCGCGGACGGAAAGGGGTGATGGTGCGGTGAAGGACGCCAGGGTCCGCACGGCCGTCGGCCGGGAACCGGTAGGATGGAAGCTCGGCAAGGCCGCCGGCGCGTTCCGTCACCCTGGGGCGTCTCCCCTCGTAAGCTCGGACCCGACCCGATGGATCCGAATCAACTCGTCCTTCGAAATTAGCCGAGGGACGCTGCACCGCCGCAAAGATTTTTCGTCAGTTCGGCGACGCCATGCGCAAAGACTGCGCCGGCGCGGTTAACGCCGGCTTAACCATGATGAAGAGGCGCTCAGGCGAGCAGGGCGATGGCGTTCTGCGTCAGGCCCGCGAGGCAGCCGAGCGCGAGGCCGACAGTGATGCGCGGGCTCGCCAGCGTCATGATCATCGGCCGCGTCGGGAACGAGAAGGTCTGCGGCATCGCCGCGAACTTGAAATCGTGCGCGCCGCCGAAGCGCGGATTGGCGACAAGCTTCGCCAGGTCGCGGCGGCTGCGGTAGCGCATATAGCCGACGATCGACCAGCCGGGATCGGGCGGCACGCCCCAGGCGTCGAAATAGGGTCCGATCTTGCGCGCCGCGATGGCGGGGTGGCCGCCTTTGCGCAGCAGCGCGGGCAGGAACATCTTGGTGTAGCCCTCCATCACCGCGCGGGCGGTGCGGGGCTTGCCGGTCGCGGGGTCCGGCACTTCGCCGTCGGCGAGCTTGACGAGGTTCAGCATGAAGAACTCGCGGCCGTCGTCGGTTTCCAGGAACCGGCGCAGCGCGCCCATCTCGTTGCGCTCGCCGGCCTCGGGATTGGCGGCCTTGATCGCGCCGATGAGGCCGTCCACCTCGGCGGGGGCGATGGCGCCGCGCCAGTTCTGGTACCAGGCGAGGAAGAGCGCATAGGCGGCGAGCGCCGCGCCCCACACCCAAAGACCCGTCATCGCCGTTCCCCCCGTGCCCTTTGGCTTATTATGGCACGGAGCGTGTCACAACCTCGCCGCGGCGGCAAGCCGCGTCGCCCGCCGCCGCTGGACGGCGCGCCAGAGCGCGCGGCCCAGACGCCAGGCGGAGATCGTCACGCGCAGGACGATCGCCGCCAACAGGCCGGCGATCCAGAGAACGAGCGCCCAGACATATTCGACGAGGATCTGGAGCACGTTGGCGGTGTATTTGATCGCGCGCAGCGAGGACTTGCCGGTCAGCTCCATCACGCCGCGCGTGCGCTTGCCGGCGACCTTGGCGAGGCCGTGCAGGTCGTCGATCTCCTCCACGGTCTCGACGCGCTTGAGGATGCGCAGCGCCTCGGTCGTGCCGACGGCGGCGCGGATGTCCTCCATCTTGCCGAGCAGGTCGAAGATGCGCGCGCCCTTCACGGTGCGGGCGTATTTCGTCAGCGCCGCCCACGAGCCGACGGGATCGGCGAGGTTGATTTCGCGCAGCGCCCGCTTGAAGGCCGGCATGTCGACCGCCTCGTCCGCAAGATGCAGAAGGCGCGCGGCGAAGGCGGCGGTGAGGTGTCCGGTGCGCTTGGCGAATTTGACGAACGACAATCCGGCCTTGACGACGATGCCGCCGCCGCCGGTCGCCACCGTGCCGACGGTCGCCGCGAGGCCGACGGCGGAGAGGCCGAGGATGAGTTCGGAATATTCCTCGCCGGCGATCATCTTGCCGCCCTCCACGACGATGTCGCGGATGTCGCCATAGACCGTGAGGTCGGAGGTGATCGCGCCGCCGAGCCCGGCGAGCGTGTCGCCCTCTCCGGTGACGAAGCCGGCGAGATAGTCGGCGAACTGCGTCTCCAGGCTGTCCTCGCGCGCTTCCAGCGCCAGCGCGGCGGCCTCAAGTCCGCCCGCGAGCGGGATGTCGAGCTTGCGCGCGATGTCGAGATAGAGCGTGGCGTCGCCCGCATCCTCGCGCGCCACCGCGTCGGAGACGAGACGCGCCGCCCTGGCGTCGGTCAGATACCAGCGCGTATCGGCATCGACGATCTCCTCGTCGCTCATCCCCGCGCGCCAGCCGATCGCGTCGGCCAGCGCCGACGGCAGCGTCACGCGCCAGTCGAACGCCAGAGCCGCCGCACCGAGGCCGAGCGTCGCAAGCAGCAGAAAGAAGGCGAGCCGGCCGAGCATGGGCGTCCTTGTCGCCCGGTATTATGGCGCGTTTGTGGAGGCGGCGCGCGGCGCGGGGCCGGTGTAGCGGGCGCGCGGGCGGATCAGGCGGCCGGTCGCGCGCTGCTCGATCGCATGGGCGGTCCACCCGGCGGTGCGTCCGATGGCGAAGAGCGTCAGGCCCGTTTCCGGCGGCAGGCCGAGATGATGCGACAGCACCGCGAAGGCGTAGTCGATATTGGGATCGACGCCCGCGACCTCGTGCGCGGCGCGCACGACGCCCTCGGTCAGCCGCCGGTCGGCGCCCGCCGCGCCCAGCGCCGTCAGCAGCGCCACGGCGCGCGGATCGGCGGCGCGGTAGAGCGGATGGCCGAATCCGGGCAGGCGCTCGCCGCCGCTGCGCAGATCCTTGATCGCGCGTTCGGGCGCGTCGGCGTCGATCTGGGCGACGAAGCGCGCGGCGCGGGCCGAAGCGCCGCCATGGCGCGGGCCCTTCAGCGTCGCCAGCGCGGCGACGAGGCCGTCATAGACCGACGCGCCGGTCGAAACCGCGACCCGGGCCGCGAAGGTCGAGGCGTTGAGTTCGTGGTCGGCGATCAGCACCAGCGCGCGGCGGATGAGATCGGCGGCATGACGATGGCCGGGCGCCCAGGCCTCGGCGAGCGTGCGGTGGACGGGATCGCGCGACGGCGTGCGTCCGGCGGCGAGGGCGGCGAGCACCCGCACCGCGCGCGCGCCGATCGCCGCGCCGCCCGCGACCGTGCCGTTGACCGAGGCCGGATCGCCGCTCGCCGCCAGCGCCATCAGCGCCGCAGCGCGGTCGATGAAGGGCCGCCCCTCCAGCGCGGCGGCGGGACCGGCGAGCGCCGCCCACAACGTCTCCAGCCCGCGCGCCGCGAAGGGATCGTCATCGGCGCTGTCCCAGAGCAGCGTCGCGACATGCTCGAAGCTCGCCCTGGCCGACAGCTCCACCGCCGATGCGCCGCGATAGAAGGGACCGTCCGGGGCGATCAGGCAGATCGCCGAGTCGAGGGCGAGGGGACTCGCCGACTCGATGGGCTGGCGGGCTTCGGGCGGCGCGCGGCGGTCCTTCAGGGCGCGCACGTCGTCGGCGCGGTAGCGTTTGGCGCGCCCGTCGGACGAGGCCTCGGAGCGGATCATGCCGCGGCTCACATAGGCGTAGATGGTGGCCGGCGAGACGGAGAGGGTCGCGGCCGCCTCCTGGGCGGTCATGTAGAGGGCGGACGGGCCGTCGTTCATATTGATCATGCTCGTCAATATTGAGTGCTTTCCAGCATCGCGCGAGTCTCGACGCGCTGCAAGGAGAAAGCCCATGAACATGCCCCTCACCGGCCGCCCCATCGGCCTCGACGGAATCCCCGCCGCCGTCACGGCGCTCAGCCTGGTGGACGGCGAGAACGGCGTGCTGGTGATCGCCGGCCTCCCCGTCGAGCGCCTGGCGGAGAGCCTCCGCTTCGAGGCCGTGGCGGCGCGCCTGTGGCGCATCGCCGATCCGCGCGCCGAAGCCGTGGAGGCGGCCGCATTCGGACGCCTGCGCGCCGCCGCCTTCGCCGAGGCGCTGCAGATCTGCCCCTCGCTCGTCCGGCTCGGGCCGGTCGAGGGCCTGCGCGCCGCGCTCGCCGCGCTCGATATCCCCGACGGACCCGGCGCGGCGGCGGCGATCGTGGCGGCCGTGCCGGTTCTTCTCGCCACGCTGGAGGCGCTGCGCGCCGGGCGCACGCCGCTCGCCCCCGATCCGGCGCTCGGCCATGCCGCCGACACGCTGCGGATGCTGCGCGGCGCGCCGCCGTCGCCGGCCGAGGCGCGGGCGCTCGACGCCTATCTGACGACGGTCAGCGATCACGGCATGAACGCCTCGACCTTCGCCTGCCGGGTGGTGACGGCGACCCGGGCGAGCCTCGTCTCGGCGGTGACGGCCGCCTATGGTGCGCTCACCGGGCCGCTTCATGGCGGCGCGCCGGGACCGGTGCTCGACATGCTGGACGAGATCGGCGAGCGGACGGCCATCGCGCCGTGGATCGCGGCGGCGCTGTCGCGCGGCGAGCGGCTGATGGGCTTCGGCCATCGCATCTATCGCACCCGCGATCCGCGCGCCGACGTGCTGAAGGCGGCGCTGGAGCGTCTCGCCCCGGCGACGCCGCGCCTCGCCTTCGCGCTGGAGGTCGAGCGCGAGGCGCGGGCGCAGCTGAAGGCCCGCCATCCCGAGCGGCCGCTCGACACCAATGTCGAGTTCTACACCGCGCTCCTGCTCGATGCGCTCGGCCTGCCGCGACTCCTTTTCACGCCGCTCTTTGCGGTGGGGCGGGTGGCGGGCTGGACGGCGCACGCGATGGAGCATCACGCCCGCGCCGGACGGCTGATCCGGCCCGAGGCGCTCTATGACGGCGCGATGCCGGAGGCGGCGTGAGCCTTACGGCTTCTGACCGGCCGGCAGCGCCGCCACTTCGTCGGCGCTGAGGCGGCGGATCGAATCGGCGGCGCATTGCTGCGGGCCGGTCGGGCCGGGGGCGTGGACGGTCAGCTCCAGCCCGGTGCAGACCTGCACGCTGCCGACCGATTCCAGCACGATGGCGTCCGACCATTTGATGTCGGGGCAAACGCCCAGCAGCTTGATCTGGTAGAACTCGTTCGCCCCGACGCGCAGATTGACCGTCTCGCGGTCCGCCACCGCGTAATTCGAGACCTGGCGCGGATCGAAGCAGCTGCGCGGCCCCGAAGCCGCGGTCTGCGGTCCGGTCGAGGCGCAGCCCGCGAGCGTCAGCGCGGCCAGCGCGGGCAGCAGGATCGGTGCGGTCTTCATGGCGGTCGTCTCCCTCGTCGCGGCGATACTATGTGCCGCGTGCGTCGAATGCGCGAAAGGGGTGGCGTTTCGGCGGGGCGCGGTGAATCGTAGCGGCCTCGTTTCCTGCCCTGCGAGGCTTCCATGTTGCGGCCCCTGTCGATCGGCATTCCGCTCATCATCATCCTGGCGATCGGCTTCGCGGTCGGCATGAACGTACTGACCCCGTTCAGTCCCTATTTCCCGTGGCTGATCGGCGGCTATGTCGTTCTGTTCCCGGTCATCCTCGTCACCACCATCGTCATGACGATCCGCAACGTGCGGCGGGCGGCGCAGGGCGGCGACACGGCGCTGCGCCAGACCGGGCGGCGGGCCGAGGCGACGGTGATCGCCGCGACGCCCTCCTCGATGACGGTGCGGATGGGCGGCGGCCTGCCGTCGCGGATCATCAAGGTGCGGCTGCGAATCGAGGAGCCCGGCCGTCCGGCGCGCGAGCACGATGCGACGCGCGTCGCCTCGCTGTTCGACATGACGCCGCTGCAGGGCGCGCGCGTGCCGGTCTATGTCGATCCTGCGAACGAGAGCAATCTCTTCATCGCCTGGGACGAGGCGCATGGCGGCGCCGGGCCGGCGGCGATGGGTGGCGTCGCGCTGACGGTCGGCGGCCAGCCGGCCGATCTTTCTCAGCTTTCGCCCGAGCTGCGCCGCCTGGTCGAGATGGGGCTCGGCATGGCGGGTCTCGCCGGGGTGCAGACGGCCGCAACGATGAGCGGCGGCGGCTCCGATGCGCAAGCCGCGTCCGCCGCGCCGCAAGCCCGCCGCGAGATCGCGCCGCCGCCCGCCGCCGAGCGGGAAGGCGCGCGCGCCCGGATCGAGGCGCTTCAGCCCAATCCGGACGGCACCTACGACGTCGATCTCTTCGTGTCGCCCAAGGCGCGCGATTCCTATCGCATGAGCGTGACGCTGCCGGTGCCGCACGAACAGATCGCGCGGATGCGGCGCGGCCAGTATCTGCAGGTGCTGGTCGACGCCGCCGATCCGGGCTTCATCGAGGTGGAGTGGGAGAAGCTCTAGCTCGCTTCCCGCGCCACGTTCGGACGCGCCGGGTTCAGATCGGCCAGTGGCCGACCCAGCCGAAATCGGCGAAGCCTTCCCACACCATCTTGATCGCCACATAGACGATGACCGCAAGGCCGATCCAGGCGATCCAGCGGTGCTTCTCCAGGAGGCTGGCGATCAGCGAGGCGGCGATCGCCATCAGCACGATCGAGACGACGAGGCCGAGCACCAGCACCCATTCGTGACCGCCCGCCGCGCTGGCGACCGCCAGCACGTTGTCGAGCGACATCGAGAGGTCGGCCACTGCGATCTGGAGGATCGCCCGGCCGAGCCGGTGCTCGCCGTGATGGCCGGCCGCTTCCGGCGCGTCGAGATCGGGGACGCGGTGCGGCGGCTTCAGCAGGTCGTCGAGGAAGCGCCAGCACACCCACAGCAGCAGCGCGCCGCCCGCCAGCTTGACGCCGGGCACTTCGAGAAGCTGAACGGTGAGCACCGCGAAGGCGATGCGCATGACGACCGCGACGCCGATGCCGAGGACGATGACCTTGCGGCGCAGTTCCGGCGCGACGCTCGCGGCGGCGAGGCCGACCACGATGGCGTTGTCGCCGGCGAGCACGAGGTCGATGACCAGCACCTGCCAAAGGGCGGCGAGTTCCGGACCGGACAGAAAATCGAACATGGACGTCCTGAGGTTACTGCGCGAACCGGATGAGCGCGCCCGAGGCGCGCCGCGTCGTCACGCCGTCCACGACGCGCGTATAGCTGAGGCCGAGCGCCCCGTTCTCCAGCGTGCGGCGATAGGTCTGGAGTTCGGCCTCGCCGTCCTTGGTGACCGTCAGGCCGCTGACGATCAGCGTGTTCTCGTCGAGCCGGGCGAGCCAGAGCGGCTGGCCGTTCGCGGGGTCGCCGCCTTCGGCGCGCCAGCGGCCTTCGGTTCCGGCGGGCACGAACACGACCTGGGTGTCCTGAACGGTCTCTGTCGGGTCTTCCGGGTCGCCCTTCTCGCGCTTGGCGGTCGACCACTCCAGGGTGAAGCCGCCGTCCGCGCCGGGCGTCACCGTCACCCCCGAATCGCGCACCGAGGTCGGAAATTCCGTGGGGCCGAGCGTTTCGACCGTCACCTTTCCGACCCACTGGCCGGCGAAATCGGCGATCGTCGCTCCTTCGGCAGCGGCGGCCCCGGTCAGCAGGAGCGCGCAGAGCGCGCCGCGTGCGATCAGGCGGGAAAGGGTCATCGGGACATCCTCGTGCAGCGAGACCGCCCGCATGACGGCCTCCGGCGGCGGAATCGGGGCGAAATCGGGCCGGAATCCGCCAAAGAAGGGGGCGGGGACCGTTCCGGGGGATTCGCCCCCATGCGGCTCCGCCCATACCCCAATCGGATCGCCCTGTCGAAGCGCCGTTGCGCCGGGCCGCCGCTTGCCGTTGCGTTAGCGCCTCCGCCGGGCGAGAAGCGCGGCCGCCCTACAGATTTCAGTCGAAATCCGTTTTGCCGCGATGTATGCCCCTCGCCGGGGTAGTGAGAATTAGGGGTCCTTGCCCGTGTCAGCACCACAGCACGACGACGCGACGCGCCGTGACTTTCTCTATGTCTTTTCGGGGACTGCGGCCGCCGCCGGCGTCGCGGTGACCGCCTGGCCGTTCATCGACCAGATGAACCCGAGCGCGGCGACTCAGGCGCTGGCGACCACCGAGGTCGATCTGGCGCCGATCCAGCCGGGCCAGCAGATCACCGTCATGTGGCAGGGCAAGCCCACCTGGGTGCGCCGCCGCACGCCGGAAGAGGTGGAGCAGGTCCGTTCCATGCCGAACTCGGCGCTCAAGGATCCGCAGCCCGACGAGGCGCGCGTCCAGAAGGCCGAATGGCTGGTGGTGATCGGCATCTGCACCCATCTGGGCTGCATCCCCAACCGCGACAATGCCGGCCAGCAGGGCGGCTATCTGTGCGCCTGCCACGGCTCGGTCTACGACGCCTCCGGCCGCATCCTGCGGGGACCTGCGCCGCTGAACCTCGAGGTTCCGCCGTACAAGTTCGTCTCCGACACGCTCATCAGCATCGGCTAAGCGAAGGGTTCCGAACATGGCCTCGGGTCATTCCACCTACACCCCCTCGAACGGCCTGACGCGCTGGCTCGACGCGCGCCTGCCGATCCTGCGGTTCGCGAACGAGAATCTGCTCTCGTTCCCGACGCCCAAGAACCTCAACTACTCCTACACGTTCGGCGCGATCCTCTTTTACTGCCTGGTGATCCAGATCGTCACCGGCATCGTGCTGGCGATGCACTTCGTGCCGAACGCGGCGCTGGCCTTCAACAGCGTCGAGTACATCATGCGCGACGTGAACTACGGCTGGCTGCTGCGCTACATCCACATGAACGGCGCGTCGTTCTTCTTCATCGCCGTCTATGTCCACATCTTCCGCGGCCTCTATTACGGCTCGTACAAGGACCCGCGCGAGGTGCTGTGGATCCTCGGCGTCATCATCTTCCTCCTGATGATGGCGACCGGCTTCCTCGGCTACACGCTGCCCTGGTCGCAGATGTCGCTGTGGGGCGCCAACGTCATCACCAACCTGCTCGGCGCGCTGCTCGGCCCCGACTTCACGCAGTGGCTGTGGGGCGGCTATTCGGTCGACAACCCGACGCTCCAGCGCTTCTTCTCGCTGCACTACCTGCTGCCGTTCGTGATCCTCGGCGTCTCGGTGCTGCACGTCTGGGCGCTGCATCATGTCGGCAACAACAACCCGACCGGCATCGACCCCAAGGGTCCGCAGGACACCGTCCCGCTGATGCCCTACTACACGGCGAAGTACTATTTCGTGATCGCCCTGTTCACGATCGCCTTCGCCATCGTCGTCTTCTACGCGCCCAATCTGATGGGCCACGCCGACCACTACGTGGAAGGCAATCCGCTGAAGACGCCGGCCCACATCTCGCCCGAATGGTATCTCGGCGCCTTCTACGCGATGCTGCGGGCGATGGACTTCAACGTCCTGTTCCTCGACTCCAAGCTGCTCGGCGTGCTGACCATGCTGGGCGCGATCGCGATCCTGTTCATCGTGCCCTGGCTCGACACCTCGAAGGTGCGTTCGGCGAGCTACCGCCCGGTCTATTGGTGGTGCTTCTGGATCTTCGTGGCGAACTACGCGGTCCTCAGCTGGGCCGGGTTGCAGCCCGCGGGCGTGATCCTGCTCCAGACCGGCGTGGACGCCGAGGGCGCCGCCACGGGCTTCAGCATCACCCATTTGTCGCAGATCGGAACGGCGTTCTACTTCGCCTTCTTCATCATCATCATGCCGCTGCTCGGCCTGTTCGAGACGCCCCGCGCGCTGCCCGAGAGCATCGCCAAGGCGGTTCTCGCCAAGAAGGGCGCTTCGGCGTCCGCGAGCGGCGCGTAAGGAGCGATGGATCCCATGAGAAAGATCGTTCTCGCCGCCTCGCTCGCCCTCGCCGCGGCCGCTTCAGCGCCTTCGGCGCTGGCCTCGGCGAGCGTCAAGCATCCGGAGTCCGTCGGTTTCAGCTTCGAAGGCGTCTTCGGCACCTTCGACCGCAACCAGCTCAAGCGCGGCTTCCAGGTCTATAAGGAGGTCTGCTCCTCCTGCCATTCGCTGAGCCTCGTCGCCTATCGCAACCTCAAGGACCCGGGCGGGCCCGAGTTCACCGAGGCCGAGGCCAAGGCGCTCGCGGCGGAAGTCGAGATCCCCATCCTCGACGACGCCGGCCAGCCCGCGACCCGCAAGGGCACGCTGGCGGACCATTTCCCATACCAGACCCAGCCGGACCAGAAGGCGACGCTGAAAAGCGCCTACGGCCTTCTGCCGCCGGACCTTTCGCTGGTCGCCAAGGGGCGCGAGGGCGGCGCGGACTACATCCACGCCCTGCTGACCGGCTACGGCGAGGAACCCCCGCACGGCATGACGATGCCGGAGGGCGGCAACTACAACCCGTATTTCCCCGGCGGCGTCATCGCCATGCCGCCGCCGATCGTCGACGGCCAGGTCGAGTACGCCGAGAAGGACGTGCCGCGCACCGTCGACCAGTACGCCAAGGACGTCGCCGCCTTCCTGATGTGGGCGGCCGAACCCAAGCTGGAAGCGCGCCACCGCCTCGGCTTCGGCGTGCTGCTCTTCCTCGGCATCCTGACGGGCCTGCTCTACCTGTCCTATCGCCGCGTCTGGCGCGACGTCGAGCATTGAGCGGAGGTCTCCGCGCGACGCTTTGGAACGGCGGCCTTCGGGCCGCCGTTTTTCTTGCGCGGGGGGCGGCGCGTGATAAAACGCGCCCTCTCCTGAAAATCGTGGAACACATGCGATGGCGCAGACGGTACTCGGCATCATCGGCGGCAGCGGCGTCTATCAGATCGACGGGCTGAAGGACGCCGAGTGGCAGCGCGTGGCGACCCCCTGGGGCGAAGCCTCGGACGACATCCTGTTCGGCTCGCTGGACGGCGTCGAGATGCGCTTCCTGCCGCGCCACGGCCGCGGCCACGTCCATTCGCCGACCTCCATCAACTACCGCGCCAATATCGACGCGATGAAGCGGGCAGGGGTGACGGACCTCATCTCGGTCTCGGCCTGCGGCTCGTTCCGCGAGGAGCTGCCGCCCGGCCATTTCGTCGTGGTCGACCAGTTCATCGACCGCACCTTCGCGCGCGAGAAATCGTTCTTCGGGCCCGGCTTCGTCGCCCATGTCAGCCTCGCCCACCCGACCTGCAAGCGCCTCGACGCGGCGCTCTTTGAGGCGGCGGGCGAAGTCGGCCTGGCGGTGACCAAGGGCGGCACCTATCTGGCGATGGAGGGGCCGCAATTCTCCACCCTCGCCGAGTCGCTGCTCTACAAGTCGTGGGGCTGTTCGGTGATCGGCATGACCGGCATGCCGGAGGCGAAGCTGGCGCGCGAGGCGGAGCTTCCCTATGCGCTGGTCGCCATGGTCACCGACTACGATTGCTGGCACCCCGGCCACGATCACGTCACGGTCGATCAGGTGGTGAAGATCCTCGGCCAGAACGCCGACAACGCCCGCGCGCTGGTGAAGCGCGTCGCGCCCAAGCTGGGGCCGCACCGCACGCCGTCGCCCGCCGGCATCGAGCACACGCTCGACACCGCTTTCATCACCGCGCCCGAGAAGCGCGACCCGGAGCTTTTCGCCAAGCTCGACGCGGTCGCCGGGCGCGTCCTCAAGGCCTGAACCGGAGAAGCCTCATGTTCGACCTGCGCGGCGCCATCCGCACGATTCCGGACTACCCCAAGCCGGGCATCATGTTCCGCGACGTGACGACGCTGATGGGCGACGCGCGCGCCTTCCGCACGACCATCGACCTGATGGTGCAGCCCTTCGCGGGCGTGCGCATCGACAAGGTGGCGGGCATCGAGGCGCGCGGCTTCATCATCGGCGGGGCGATCGCCCACCAGCTTTCGATCGGCTTCGTGCCGATCCGCAAGAAGGGCAAGCTGCCCTGGAAGACGATCGGCCAGTCCTACGACCTCGAATACGGCCAGGATACGGTGGAGATCCACGAGGACGCGGTGAAGCCGGGCGAGAACGTGCTGATCGTCGACGATCTGATCGCCACCGGCGGCACCTGCGAGGCGGGCATCAAGCTGATCGAGCGGGCCGGCGGCAAGGTGATCGGCTGCTCGTTCATCGTGGACCTGCCCGAACTCGGCGGCCGCCAGCGCATCGAGGCGATGGGCAAGACCGTCCTGACGCTGATCGATTTCGAAGGACACTGAGCCGATGAAGATCGGCGGCACGCCCTATCGCACGATCTGGCCGAACGCGGACGGCTGGTCGGTCACGGTGATCGACCAGACGGCGCTGCCGCACCGCTTCGAGACGATGACGCTGCAATCGGCCGGGGACTGCGCGCAGGCGATCCGCGCGATGGTGGTGCGCGGCGCGCCGCTGATCGGCGCGACGGCGGCCTACGGCCTCGCCATGGCGCTGAGGGCCGATCCGTCCGACGCCTCGCTGGCGGCGGCGAGCGCGCTGCTCGCCGAGACGCGGCCGACCGCGATCAATCTGCGCTGGGCGCTCGGCGAAGTCGCCGCCGCCGTGCGCGATCTGCCGCCCGCGGAACGCGCCGCCGCCGCCTATGCGCGCGCCGCCAGGCTCTGCGAGGACGACGTCGAGACCTGCCGCCGCATCGGCGAGAACGGGCTGAAGCTGATCGAGGCGGCGGCCGGGGTGAAGGAAGCGGGCGCGACCGTCAACATCCTCACCCACTGCAACGCCGGCTGGCTCGGCTGCGTCGACTGGGGCACGGCGCTCGCGCCCATCTACATGGCGCACGACAAGGGCCTGAAGCTCCATGTCTGGGTGGACGAGACGCGCCCGCGCAATCAGGGCGCCTCGCTGACGGCGTTCGAGCTGGGCGCGCACGGCGTGCCGCACACCATCGTCGCCGACAATGCCGGCGGCCATCTGATGCAGGCCGGCCTCGTCGATCTCTGCATCGTCGGCACCGACCGGGTGACCGCCAATGGCGACGTCGCCAACAAGATCGGCACCTATCTGAAGGCGCTCGCCGCGAAGGACAACGGCGTGCCGTTCCATGTCGCGCTGCCCTATTCGACCATCGACTGGTCGATGAAGACCGGCGTTGGCGCGATCCCCATCGAGGAACGTTCGGCCGACGAGGTGCTGAAGATGACCGGCCGCCTGCCCGACGGCTCGCTGGCGACGGTCGAGATCGCAGCGCCCGGCAGCCCGGCCGCCAATCCCGGCTTTGACGTGACGCCGGCCCGTCTCGTCACCGGCTTCATCACCGAACGCGGCAACGCCCCGGCGAGCGAAGCGGGTCTGCTGACGCTCTATCCCGAGCGGCGCGCCTAAGGCTCGCGCGTCAGGCGGCCCGACGACGCGCCTTCGCCCGTATTGCCGGGCAGCGGGATGGCGTAGAAGATTTCGTCGCCGGCGCAGTTGATGTCCGCTTCCTGCCCGGCCAGCGGATCGCCCATCGGATTGGTCAGCGCATAGGGCATCTCGTCGGCCACGCCCCAGTACGAGATCATGGCCTCATAGGCGAGTGTCGTGCGGTCGGCGAGCGGGATCACGCACATCTTGCCGCTCTTGGCCTTGCCAATCAGGCCCTCGAACTCGCCGTTGAGGGTGATGGTCATCGACTTCGGCACCGTGTCGTCGTTCTCGAACTTCGACTTCTTCGTCCATTTCGGGCCCCAGCCGTTCAGCTTCAGCGTCGTGCGCCCGTCCGCGCCGATATTGACGCGGATCGTGCCGTCGAGGCTCTGGAGGTCCATCTTGTCGTTGCTCTTGCTCATCGCGACGCCGGCGGCGTTGTTGTCGAGCAGCCAGTTGCCGACATAGCAGACCGGGATCGCCTCCAGCGCGTCGCAGGGGCAGTCGCCCTTATGGGCGCTCATGGTCAAGGTCGCGGCGGCCTGACCGGCCGCCGTCTCGCCGTCGGAATCGTCGGTGCGCGTGAACAGCATGGCGATCGGGGCGGCGCTCGATCCCTTGCAGCGCGTGTCGATCTTGATGTCCGCCAGCGCCTCGATCCACTTGCCGTCCACCAGGTAGGACAGCTTCATGCCGTCGACCATGCCCAGCTTGGCGAAGGACGGGAAGGTGTAGAGATAGCCTTCCTCCAGATTGAAGACGTACTTGACGACCGTGAACGGCTTCACGTTCAGCGCGATCTCGGTTTCGCCCTCGGCGAGCGTCGTCGCGCGCTCCTCGCCCTTGAAGGGCACCATGATCGGGCCGCCGGACGAATCCATGATCGACGTCACGATCAGTTCGCGCGCGTAATTGTGGAAGTCGCCGCCGATCGCGCCATAGGCGGCGAGCCCGGCGCGCTGCGCGTTGGCGTTGCCGGCGGTCGGCAGGCCTTTCAGCAACTCCATGACGGCGGCCGGGCCGCTGTAATTGCCGAGCGACTGGAAGAACAGCGACGCGCCATAGGCGCCCTTGCCGTGCTGGTCGAAGACGCGCGCCTTCTGGTCGAACAGCTCCTGCGACCCCGCCTCCAGATTGGCGCCGGGATAGACGAGGTTCGAGAAATAATGGGCCGACCCTTCGACCCACCATTCGGTGCGCTCGAACCAGAGCTGACGGCCGAGCGCGTCGGCGGGCAGGGGATCGCCGTTGAGCTGTCCGGGCAGGTTGTCGAACTGGAAGCAGTGCCACAATTCGTGGGCGATCAGCTGGCGCGCCTTGTCGGCCCCGGCGTCGGCGAGGGCGGGGAAGAGCACGACCGGGCAGGATTCGCCCGCCCGGCGCTTGTCCACTTCCGCCTCGCCCCAGATGGCGAAGCTGGCGGGGTTGTAGTTGGGGTGGTTGTCCTTCAGGGCGACGAAGGTGACGGCATTCAGCGTTCCGAACTCGCCGTATTTGGCCTTGGAGGCGGCGAAGGCGTCGGCGGCGATGTCGAGCACCGCCTTCTTCACGTCGTCGGAAACGGCGCCGCCGGTCTCGTAGAAGAAGCCCGCGCCATCGGCGGCCGCGCCCGGCGTGTAGGGCTCGCACGGAATCGGGGCCTGAAAGGCGGCCTGCCATTTGGCGGCGCAGTTCTCGGCGGCCTGGGCGGCGGA
Source organism: Alphaproteobacteria bacterium (assembly GCA_046348585.1). Classification (GTDB taxonomy): domain Bacteria; phylum Pseudomonadota; class Alphaproteobacteria; order Micropepsales; family Micropepsaceae; genus JADZAI01. Next base: position 30,358 of record JAXMDZ010000012.1, on the reverse strand, counting down.
CGCCGCCGCGCCGAGAAGGGCGAAACCCAGAACCGCGATCCACCGCATGGCGCTCTCCTCAATATCGTCAGACCGGGTTGCCGAACTGGTCGCGCCGGGGCGGCGGCGTCGTGCGGTGGGCGGCGAAATGCGCCAGCGTCCGCGCGCGAGCGAGTTCCGCGCTCGCCATGTCGTAGTCCTTGCGGCGGTCCGAATTGAAACCGTGCCCGGCGTCGTAGCGGAAGACCTGCGCCTGCGGGTGCGCCGCCTCGATGCGGTCCACGAACTCCAGCGGGATCGAGGCGTCGGTCTTGCCGAAATGCAGCATCACCGGGCAGCGCGGCGTCTCGTCCAGATAGTCGACGATGGCGCGGCCGTAATAGCCGGACGCCGCCGCCAGATATTTGCAGCGGCAGGCGGCGACCCAGGCGACCGAGCCGCCATAGCAATAGCCGGTGATATAGACCGGATCGCTCGACGCCTCGCGGAAGCGGTCGATGCAGGACTGCACGTCGCCGATGGAATCGGCCATGTCGTGGCCGTCGCGCAGCTTCATCGCGGCGGCGATCCCGTCCGGCGTGTAGTCGGCCTCGAAGCCGCGCTCCTGACGGTCGTAGAGCGAGGGCGAGAGCACCTCGTAGCCGTCGGCGGCGTATTCGTCGCAGAGCTGGCGGATGTGATCGGTGACGCCGAAAATCTCCTGGACCAGCACCAGGCCGCCCTTGCGCGCGCCTTTCGCCGGCACGTGATAGGCGCGAAACGCGAAACCGTCCTTGACCGAACGCACCAGGATCATCGGCATGGGCTATTCCTTCGGGCGGCGCGGCCAGAAGCCCTGGCCGACGAAGCTCATCACCGTTTCGCCGTTCTCGTCCACCGCCAGGTTGAGCGAGCGCAGCAGGCCGAGTTCCGGCCGCGACTTCAGCGCGATCTTCTCGTGCGTGGTCGTGTCGTAGTGCAGCGTCATGCCGGGCCGCGTCGGCTTGATCCAGCGCAGGTTCAGGAAGCCCGGCGAGACGCCGCCGGCGCGCCGGTCGCCGAGTTCCGCGGCGCGCTTCTGCGAGCTGGCGATCATCAGCTTCATCCACACCGCCGCGACGTGCCAGCCGCTGGCGATGATGCCGCCATAGAACGAGGCCTTCGCCGCTTCGGGGTCGATGTGGAAGGGCTGGGGATCGTAGGCGCGCGAGAAGCGGATCATTTCCTCCTCGGTGAAGGTGTAGGCGCCGAGCGGCGTCGTGACGCCGAGTTCGATGTCTTCCCACCACATCACGCGGGCCCTCCCGCCGCGGCGTTGCGCACGCCGTAGAGGCCGGTCGCCTTCATCCAGGCGACCTGTTCGCGCTGGTTGTGCAGCGTCCACTCGATATCGACGATGCCCATCTCGGGGCGCGACTTCGACACGCGGGCCGATTTCACCTCGCCGCGCAGGCGCAGCACGTCGCCGGGGCGGACGGGGCGCATCCAGCGCACCTCCTCGATGCCGGGCGAGCCCATCGAGGCGGCGCGGTTGGCGAGACCGTCGGCCAGCAGGCGCATCATCAGCGCGCAGGTGTGCCAGCCGCTCGCCGACAGCCCGCCGAGAATCGACTTCGCCGCCGCCTCGTCGTCGAGGTGATGGGGCTGCGGATCGAACTCGGACGCGAAGGCGACGATCTCCTCGCGGGTCACCAGCCGCTCGCCGAGGTCGAGCGTCTTGCCCTCGGGAAGGTCCTCGAACCAGACTTCGATCATGCCGCCGCGGCCCCGTCGAAGAGGGCGAGCGTGCGCTCCAGCGACAGCTTCATCGCCGCCTCGTCATAGGCCATGCCGCCGCGCGTGAAGAAGCCGTGCCCGGCGTCGTAGAGATAGACCGGCACCTGGGGCTGCTCCGCCTTGAAGCGGTCGACGTTCTCCTTGGGGATGAACGGGTCGGTCGCGCCGAAATGGGCGATGACCGGGCATTTAGGCTTCAGGTGCGCGAGATTGGGCAGCAGCGAGCCGTAGTAGCAGCTCGCCGCCGTAACGCCCTCGACCTGGGTCGCGGCGATCCACGAGGCCGAGCCGCCATAGCAGAAGCCGGTGACGAAGACCGGGCCGCGGCTTTTCAGGTAGTTCACGCAGGCCTGAAGGTCGATGACCGGCTTCTCCAGCCCGTTCGCCTGGGCGATCGGCACCGCCTCGGCCAGCGCCTCCTGGCTGTGGCTGTCGATCTGGAGGCCCTTCTTCACGCGGTCATACATCGAGGGCGCCAGCACCTCGTAGCCGAGCGCCGCGAAATCCTCCGCCGTCGCGCGGATGTCGGCGTTCACGCCGAAGATCTCCTGCACGACGATCAGCCCGCCGCGCCGCTTGCCCTTGGGCTCGACGTGATAGGCGGCGAAGGTGAAGCCGTCGGCTGCGGTCAAGTCGATGAAGTGGCCCATGCGCGGTGTCCGGTCTGATGTGAAGGCGTTTCCCGGGGGAGTTTCGGCAAGCCGGACGCCGGGCGCAAGGCGGCCCGCCGCCGCGCCCCCTGCCGCCGCCGTTGCGTAAACCGGGCCAGGCGGACAATCTGCGCCCCTGGAGGCGGCAGACCGCCAGGATGGGAGAGGACGCCATGAAGACCGCATTGTCCGCACTGACGCTTGCCGCGCTCGCCGGCGCGGCCCCGGCGGCCGAGGCGCCCGCCGGGCCGTGCGATACCCCCGAGCACCGCGCCTTCGACTTCTGGGTCGGCGACTGGACCGTCACGGCGACCGGCGATCCGGCGAATGCGGCCGGCGTCAACCACATCGCTCTCGCGCATGGCGGCTGCGTCCTCGTCGAGAACTGGACCGGGGCCAGCGGCCTGACGGGCATGAGCCAGAACATCTTCGCGGACGGCGCCTGGCACCAGATCTGGACCGATTCGTCCGGCGGCCTGCTTCAGATGACCGGCGGCATCGAGGGCGGCGCGATGCGCATGCAGACGACGGAGCCGACCTCGTGGGGCGACGACACGCCGGGGCTCCAGCGCATCACCTGGACGCCCAATCCCGACGGCTCGGTGCGCCAGCACGGCGAACGGTCGGCCGACGGCGGCAAGACCTGGACGACCAATTTCGACCTGACCTATCGCCGCACGCCTTAAGGCGTGCGCGAAGCGTCAGGTGTTGAAGCGAAACATCAGGATGTCGCCGTCCTTGACGACGTAGTCCTTGCCTTCCAGGCGCATCTTGCCGGCTTCCTTGGCGCCCGCTTCGCCGCCGGCCGCGACGAAATCGTCGAAGGCGGTGGTTTCGGCGCGGATGAAGCCCTTCTCGAAATCGGTGTGGATGACGCCGGCGGCCTTGGGCGCCTTGGTGCCCTTCACGATCGTCCAGGCGCGCGCCTCCTTCGGACCCACCGTGAAATAGGTGATGAGGCCGAGCAGGTGGTAGCCGGCGCGGATCATGCGGTCGAGGCCGGCTTCGGGCAGGCCCGCCGCCTCCAGATAGTCGCCGCGCTCCTCGAAGGGCAGCACCGCGATCTCCGATTCGATCTTGGCGGAGAAGACGACGCATTCGGCGCCCTGAGCCTTCGCCATCGCCTCGACGCGGGCCGAGAAGGCGTTGCCGGCCGCGGCCGAGGCCTCGTCGACATTGCAGACATAGAGCACCGGCTTGGAGGTGATGAGGCCGAGCTGCGAGAAGGGCGCCGCCTCCTCCGGCTCCAGCTTCGCCTCGCGCGCCGGACGGCCCTCGCGCAGCAGCACCAGCGCCTTGGTCATCAGCGCGGCGAGGGCGATCGCTTCCTTGTCGCCGCCCTTCGCCTTCTTCTCCAGCGGAACGATGCGCTTCTCCAGGCTGTCGAGGTCGGCGAGCATCAGCTCGGTGTCGATCGTTTCGGCGTCGGCGATCGGATCGATGCGGCCTTCGACATGGGTGACGTCGCCGTCCTCGAAGCAGCGCAGGACATGCACGATCGCATCGACCTCGCGGATATTGCCGAGGAACTGGTTGCCGAGGCCCTCGCCCTTCGAGGCGCCGCGCACCAGCCCCGCGATGTCGACGAACGAGATGCGGGTCGGCACCACGTTCTGCGACTTGGCGATGCGGGCCAGCGTCTCAAGGCGCGGGTCGGGCACCGCGACCTCGCCGACATTCGGCTCGATGGTGCAGAAGGGATAGTTCGCCGCCTGCGCCGCGGCGGTCTGCGTCAGCGCGTTGAAGAGCGTCGACTTGCCGACATTGGGCAGACCGACGATGCCGCATTTGAAACCCATGGCGCTTCAGCTTTCGTCTTGGCTCCCCCGTTCGCGGGGGAGGCGGCCCTTGGGGCCGGAGGGGGAGGGCGCGGACGTGTTGTCCGCCTTTGACGTTTCGGCCTTGGCCTTCTCGGGCGGCTCGCCGCGCAGCACCGCGACCTTGTTCATGAAGCCGATATCGTCGCCCGCCGCGATGAAGGGCGCGGCCTCGGCGATGGCGTCGAGCAGGGGAACGAGCCAGGCCTGATCGTCCTTGGTGAAATTGCCCAGCACATGGCCGGTGACGCGGGCCTTGTCGCCGGGATGGGCGATGCCGATGCGGATGCGGCGGAAGTCCGGCCCCAGCGCCCCGGCGATGGAGCGGATGCCGTTATGGCCGGCCGCGCCGCCGCCGGTCTTGACGCGGATCTTGCCGGCCGCGAGGTCCAGCTCGTCATAGAGCACGGCGATGTCGGCCGGATCGATGCGATAGAAATGCGCCGCCGCCTGCACGGCCTCGCCGGAGAGGTTCATGTAGGTCTGGGGCTTCAGCGCCAGCACCTTCACGCGGCCCTTGGGCGAATCGAGAAAGCCCTCGGCGGTTTCGGCCTTGAACTGCTTCTTCCAGGGCGCGAAGCGGTGACGCTGGGCGATGGCGTCCACCGCCATGAAGCCGACATTGTGGCGATGCCCGGCATAGTCGCGGCCGGGATTGCCGAGACCGACGAGCAGCAGCATGGGTCAGCCCCCGGCGGGCGGCGCGGACGACCGTCCGCGGCGGCCTTACTTCTTCTTGGCGGGGGCGGCCGGGGCGGCGGCCTTCGCGGCGGGGGCGGCGGCCTTGCCGGCGGGCGCCTTGGCGCCGGCGGCGGGCGCGGCCTCGCCTTCGGCGGCCGGGGCTTCCTCGTCGAGGCCCTTCACCGACGGCGGGGCGATCGAGGCGATGGTGAAGTCGCGGTTGCGGATCGCCGGGGTCACGCCTTCGGGCAGCTTGAAGGCCGAGATGTGCAGCGAGTCGTTGAAGTTGAGGCCGGTCAGGTCGCCGACCAGTTCGGACGGGATGTTGTCGGCCGGACAGATCAGCTCGACTTCGTGGCGCACGATGTTCAGCACGCCGGCGCGCTTCAGGCCGGGCGAGGCGTCGTGGTTGATGAAGCGCACGGGGATGAAGAGCGAAACCTTGGTGCCGCTTTCGAGGCGGAACAGGTCGAAATGCACGGGGCGGTCGGTCACCGGGTCGAACTGCACGGCGCGCGGCACGACGCGGGTCTTGGCGCCGTCGAGCTCGACCTCGAACAGCGACGAGGTGAAGCGGCCGCCGGTGGTGATGGCCTTCTCCAGCTCGCGGGTCTCGATCGCGATGGCCGCCGGGGCGCCCTTGCCGCCATAGACGACGCCGGGCACGAGGCCGGCGCGGCGCGTCGCGCGGGCGCCGCCGGTGCCGGTGCGCTCGCGCGACTGGATCTTGAGGGGACGAACCTGAGCCATCTCGCTAACTTACCTTTCACACGCGAACGCCGCCTCTGATCCGTTTGGAACGGACGGGCGCTGGCCGCGCATCAACGTCTTGAATGCCGGACCGGGCCGCACGGGCAGCCCGGAAAGTGGGGCTCTTTACAGCACGCGATGGGGCCGCGCAACCCGAAGGTGACGGTTCCGCAAAGCCTTGGGATTTCCCTCTTCCGCGCGGCCCGGATAAGGGCGCGGCGGCCGGAACATTCCATGAATCTCCGCCGCCGCCGTCAGTCGAACAGGCTGGAGACCGATTCCTCATTGGTGATGCGCCGCATCGCCTCGCCCAGCAGCGGGGCGATGTCGAGGATGCGGATCTTGGCGCAGGCGGTCATGTCGGCCGTCGGGGCGATCGAATTGGTGACGACCAGGCTTTCCAGCGCCGATTTCGACACGCGCTCCACCGCGCCGCCCGAAAGGACCGCGTGGGTCGCATAGGCGAACACCCGCTCGGCGCCCTTCTTCATCAGCGCCTCGGCGGCGTTGCACAGCGTGCCGGCCGAATCGACGATATCGTCGACCAGGATGCAGGTGCGCCCGGCGACGTCGCCGATGACGTTCATCACTTCCGATTCGCCCGCCCGCTCGCGGCGCTTGTCGATGATGGCGAGGTCGGCGTTGACGCGCTTGGCGAGCGCCCTCGTGCGGACCACGCCGCCGACATCCGGCGAGACCATGGTCAGATTCTGCACGCCGATCTTCAGCGCGATGTCGCGGTCGAAGACCGGGGCCGAGAAGAGATTGTCGGTCGGGATGTCGAAGAAGCCCTGGATCTGTCCGGCGTGCAGATCGACGGTGAGGACGCGGTTGGCGCCCGCCTCGGTGATCAGGTTGGCGACCAGCTTGGCCGAGATCGGCGTGCGGCCGCCCGATTTGCGGTCCTGACGGGCATAGCCGAAATAGGGCAGCACGGCGGTGATGCGCTTGGCCGAGGCGCGGCGCAGCGCGTCCATGATGATCAGCAGTTCCATCAGATTGTCGTTCGCCGGGAACGACGTGGACTGGATCACGAACACGTCCTGGCCGCGCACGTTCTCCAGAATCTCGACGAAGACCTCGTTGTCGGCGAAGCGCTTGACGTTGGCCTTGACCAGGGAATGGCCCAGCACCTTGGCGATGCCTTCGGCGAGCGTACGGTTGGAATTGCCCGCGAGAAGTTTCATGCCCCCACGCGCCGCCAGCGGACGGCGCGCCCCTGATGAGAGATGACGGTAAGATGACGCGAGCGGCTTTTAGCGGGCGCGGGGCCGCAATGGAAGCGCGGCCTTAATGCGCCTTGCCGAAATCGCTGGCCATGATCTGGGCGATGGAGTTGGCGGCCGCACCGCCGGCCAGCGCCGCCTGTTCGGCCCAGGTCTTGCGCACGGCGGCGGTCGCCAGCGCGTTTTCCTGCGTCGCCATGCCGAGATTGCGCCCGTCCGGGGCGAAAACCGTCCAGACGATGATGACCTCCATGCGCCCGCCCTGGTCGGGACCGAGGGTCAGCGCCCCGGTGATGGCGTAGGTGTCCTCGGCCGCCGCGTCCTTCATGCGCACGCCGAGCCGGGCGAGGCCCTCGCTGACGGCGCGGCGCAGCGGCTCGGCCTGGCCCTTCTCGGGCGTCTTGATCTCGCGGACATAGGCGGCGGGCGTCGGCCGCGACGCCGCGCCCTCCGCCGCCTGCTGCGGCGGCGGCGCGCCCAGACGGCCGAGCGCATCGGCGAGCGCGCGTGCCGCGCCGACCGCGATGAGCGAAAGATCGCCCTCCGCGCCGAAACGGCCGAGCGGCGCTTCGCCGTCGCTCAGCGTGAAGTCGGCCCGGCCGGGCGAGGCCGTGCCGGTCAGCGTCAGGCTGCCCGCCGTTTCCATCTCCGCCGAAGCGAGCACGTCCAGCGCCGCCGCATTGGTGGCGATGGCCTTGCGCAGCGCCGCCTCGTCCTCAGGCGTCAATCCGGCGATCGCGCCGACATAGACCGGGCGCTCGCCCATCACCCCGCCGATTATGCCCGGGTCGCCGGAACCGCGAAACGGCTGCGGCGTGCCGAAGGGGTCGCGCATGCCGGTCGCCTCCTCCAGTCCGCCGCACGAGGCGAGGACGAGGGCGGCGAGGGCGAGGAGGGCGGCGCGGATCATGGCGCGGGTTCCGGCGCGAGGGCGATGGCGGACAGGTTGCGGCCGTAATCGGGTTCGCCGCGATGGGTCGTCCGTCGATAGCTGAAATAGCCGGCATCGGCATAGGTGCAGACGGCCAAATCCTCGATTCGGGTGACGCCCGCTTCATTGAGGCGCGCGGTCAGAAAGCCGGGCAGGTCGAACTGGAACTTGTCCGCCGCCTTCCCCGGCGCGAACCAGCGCCCATGGCCGCCGTCGCGGGCCGTGAAGGCGTCGCGGAACTCCGCGCCGACTTCGTAGGATGGCTGGCGGATCGTCGGTCCGATCGCCGCCGCGATCTCGGTCGCGCCCTCGCGCCGCATCGCCGCGACGGTCGCCTCGGCGATCCCGGCGAGCGCGCCCTTCCATCCGGCATGGCAGGCCCCGATCACGCCGGCGGCGGCGTCGGCGAAGAGGATCGGCGTGCAGTCGGCGGCGAGCACGCCGAGCGCGATGCCTCTGGCGCGCGTCACCATGCCATCGGCCTCCGGCGCCTGTCCGCTCCAGGCTTCGCGCACCGTCACCACTTCGGGCGAGTGGATCTGATAGAGGGTCAGCAGGTTCTGCGGCGCGACGCCCAGCGCGGCGGCGGCGCGGGCGCGGTTCTCGACGACGTTGGCGCGCGAATCGCGCGAACCGAGGCCGCAATTGAGGCTCTCGTAGAGACCTTCGGACACGCCGCCTTCGCGCCCGAAATAGCCGTGGACGATACCGGGAAGGCCGGTGAGCGAGGCGGCGCGCCGAAAGTTCATGGCCCGAAGCCTGCGGGAAGAGGCCCGCCGGGTCCAGTGAGCGCCATCGCCTTGAAGAGCGTTCCCATCCCGGAGGGATCGATCAGCCGCGCGAGGCCCGAGGCCAGCGTTTCGGCCCTGTCCGGCCGGGCGCGGGCGAGGGCGGCGGCGCGGGCCTCGATGCCGAGGGCGCGGAGCCAGTCGCCCTGCGTGAGCGGGCCATGCGCGGTCGCGCCGGCGGCGCGGGCGAGCGCCTTGAAATCGACATGGGCGGTGAGGTCCGCCTCGCCCGGTTCGGCCAGCGGATCGGCGAAGCGATGGGCCTTCACCGCCTGAAGCGTGTCGCCGGGGGCGCTGCGTGCATGGCCGTAGTCGATGGCGAGCGCGAGGCCGCCGTGGCTGTTCAGGCGCGCGCCGATTGCCGCGGCGACGGCGCGTGCCGCCTCGTTGACCTCGACGATGCCGTCGCCGCCCGCGCTTTCCGCCGGGGCGAGGGCGGGTGACAGCAGGAAGCGGAAGGCGCCGCCGTCATCGAGGCCGACGAAGCGTTCGTGCCAGCGTCCCTCCACCCGCGCGAACTGGCGGATGGGCAGCGCGTCGAAGAACTCGTTGGCGACGAGATAGAGCGGCGCATCGGCGGCGACCGATTCGAAGGCTTCGGTCCAGTCCAGCCGCTCCGCGCCGGCAAGCGCCGCCGCCTGCCGGGCGCGCAGCGCCGGACTGGTTTCGACCAGCGTCACATGGGCCGCCGCGAGGAAGCCGGGGCGGACGCGGGCGGCGCGCAGCAGATCGGCCATCAGCGTGCCGCGTCCGGGGCCAAGCTCGACCAGGCGGATGCGGTCCGGCGCGCCGCTCCGCTCCCAGTGATCGACCAGGGCGAGGGCGATCATCTCGCCGAAGATCTGGCTCACCTCCGGCGCGGTCGTGAAATCGCCCGCCGCGCCCAGCGGATCGCGCGTCGCGTAGTACTGGGCGTTGGCGAGGCCCATGAAGCGGTCGAGCCGCAGCGGCCCGTCGGCACGGATCAGGCCCGCCAGATGACGGGCGAACGCCGTCATGCGGGCCGGGGCCGGTGGGTCGCCGCCCACCAGGCGAAGAACGCCGCGCCCAGCCACATCAGGGCGCTCAGCGCCTGACCCATCGAGATCGCGCCGCCGGCGATCAGCTGGTCGCTGTCGCGGTAGACCTCGGCGATGATGCGGAAAAGGCCATAGAAGAACAGAAACGCCGCGACGATCGCCCCCGGCCGGTCGAAGGCGCGCAGCCGCGTCGCCATCAGGCGCAGGATGACGAACAGCACGACGCCCTCCAGCAGCGCCTCGTAGATCTGGCTGGGGTGGCGCGGCATGCCGTCGGTTCCCGGAAAGACCATCGCCCAGGGCACGTCCGTCACCTTGCCCCACAATTCTCCGTTGACGAAATTGGCGATGCGTCCGGTGAAGAGCCCGATGGGCACGACGCTCGCCACCAGATCGCCCAGCCGCACCATGTCGAGCCGACAATAGAGCGCGAAGATGACGATCGCCGCGATGACCCCGATCAGCCCGCCATGGAAGGACATCCCGCCCTCCCAGATCTTCAGCCATTGCATCGGATTGGCGTAGAGCTCCGGCTGATAGATGAGCCCGTAGAAGAAAATATAGCCGAGCCGTCCGCCCAGGATGATGCCGAGCGTCACCCACAGGATGAAATCGTCGACCTGCGGCGGCGTCGCGGGCGGCGCGCCCCAGGCCCGCCACAGCCGCTCGGTGCGCACCAGCCGCACCGCATACCACCAGCCCAGCAGGATGCCCGCGACATAGGCGAGCGCATACCAGCGCAGCGCGAACGGTCCGATTTCGATGAGGACCGGATCGATCCGGGGATAGGCGATCAGCAGCGCGGGCAGAATCTGCATCGTCGGACCGGTTTCTTGGGACGGATGAGGGTGTGTTGCGGGGCCGGGGCCAAGTCAAGCGCGGCGGTTTCACGGCTTCGTGGCCTGCGCTATAAGGTGGCCATGCAAAGCTCCAATCGCTTCCTCGACGAAATCGCCAAGATGGCGACCAACGCGGCGGGCGCCGCCCGCGGCCTCCAGCAGGAGGTCGAGGCGATCGTGCGCGGCCAGGCCGAACGCCTGCTCGGCCAGATGGACCTCGTCAACCGCGACGCCTTCGAAGCGGTGAAGGCGATGGCCGCCAAGGCGCGCGAGGAGAACGAGGCGCTGTCGGCGCGGATCGCCGCGCTGGAGGCCGAGATCGCGGCGCTCAAGGCGCGCTGATCCGCCCGGCGCGCGGACGCGCGTGAGCCTTATCCACGATTCGTTTTCGCGACGCCCCCGCGAATCGTTGACTCGTCCGGCAGGGCTGCGTCTTGCTCGGATCATGCCCAGCGTCCGATTCACCATGCGAGGCCGCCGATGACCGCCATTCTGACGGCGATCGAGCCCGCGCACGAAAACCCCATCGACCTCATCGAACAGCTCGTCGCCGATCACGACTGGCCGTTCGAACGCTGCGGCGACGGCGATCTCGCGGTCTGCGTCAGTGGCTCGTGGTGCGACTACAATCTCGCCTTCACGCTGAGCGAGGGACACGAGGCGCTGACTCTCGCCGCGACCTTCGACTTCCGCGCGCCCCGCCCGCGCCGGGGCGAACTCTGCGTGCTGCTGGCGCTGCTGAACGAGCGGCTGTGGCTCGGGCATTTCGACCTCTCCGCCGAGGACGGGACGATCCTCTATCGCCTTGGCGTGCCGCTCGGCGGCCAGGCGCGGGCGACCGCCGACCAGTGCGAGCAGATGCTGCGCGCGGCGATCGATTCCTGCGAGCGTTTCTATCCCGCCTTCCAGTTCGTCCTGTGGGGCGGCAAATCGGCCGAGGACGCGATCGCCGCCGCGATCCTCGACTGCCGCGGCGAGGCGTGAGCGCGATCCTTCTGATCGGCGCGGGCCGCATGGGGGCGGCGCTCGCCCGCGGCTGGATCGCCGAAGGGCGCGGCCCCGAGATCGCCGTCGTCGAGCCGCATCCCGATCCGGCCTTCGCGCGCGCGTTGAAGAAGGCGGGGGGCAGGCTGAACCCGAAGCCGGCCGCCATCGCGACGCCCGCCGCCGTGGTGCTGGCGGTGAAGCCGCAGATGCTGGAAGGCGTGGCGCGCGAGGCCGCGCGCTTCGCCGCCGCGAAGCCGGTCTTCGTCTCCATCGCCGCCGGGGTTTCGCTCGCGCGCCTGCAATCCTTCCTCGGCGATACGGCCGCCATCGTGCGCGCCATGCCCAATCTTCCGGCCTCGATCGGCGCGGGCGTCACGGTCGCCGCCGCCAACGGCCTCGCGACCAAGGCCCAGCGCCGCCTCGCGGGCGCGCTGCTCACGGCGGCGGGCGATCTGGAATGGCTGGAGGACGAGACGCCCATCGATGCGGTGACGGCGGTGTCCGGGTCCGGCCCCGCCTATGTCTTTCTGCTGGTCGAAACCCTCGCGGCGGCGGGCGTCGAGGCCGGTCTCGCGCCGGATCTCGCCATGCGCCTCGCGCGGCGGACGATCGTCGGCTCCGGGGCGCTGCTTTCGGCGCTGCCCGATCAGGCGGCGGAGAAGCTGCGCCGCGACGTCACCAGCCCCGGCGGCACGACCGAAGCCGCGCTCGGCGTGCTGATGGCCGCGAAGGGCCTCGCGCCGCTGATGGCGAAGGCGGTCAAAGCCGCCGTGAAGCGGGCGCGCGAACTCGGCCGTTAGGCCCCGCCGCCGAGGTCTTCCTCCAGCGCGCCCGTCACGGTCTGCAACGCTTTGAGGAACGCCGCCCGCTCGCGCGTCCCCAGGCGCGACAGGGCCGCCGCATTCACCTCCTCCACCGCTTCGCGCACCGCCGCCGCCTTGCGCTCGGCCGCCGGGGTCAGCGCGACCAGCGCGCTGCGGCGGTCGTTGGGGTCAGGCGTGCGCTTCACCAACCCGTCGCGCTCCATGCGGGCGAGCGTCGCCGCCATGGTCGGCTGTTCGATCGCGGCGATGGCGGCGAGGCGCTTCTGGGTCAGCGCGCCGCCGCCCGCCAGCGCGAACAGGATCGGCATCTGACCGGACGCGAGGCCGAGCGGCTTCAGCCTGCGGTCGATGGCGCGGGCGAACAGCCGCGCCGCCCAGTTGGTGAGATAGCCGGCGGAGAGCGTGCGGTCGAGCATATTAAATCGCTTGCTATGTAAAAAGATCGTATGCTATTTAACGCCGCGAACGGCTTCCGCACAAGCCTTGGCCCCCGAAGGAACGCCCACCATGCCCGGCTCCTCCATCCTGCGCCTCGCCCACGCGATCTGCGGCGGGCTCGCGCTCGCCACCATCGCCTCGTTCTTCGCCGCCAGCGCCGCCGCCGAGGCGGCCGGCGGCGAGGCGCTGATCCTCACCGTCAAGACGGCGATCCTCTGGGGCCTCGCCGTCCTCGTTCCGGCCCTGGCGGCGACCGGCATCAGCGGCTCGCTTCTCGCCGGGGGGAAGACGATGGGGCTCGCCGGGCTCAAGATCCGCCGGACGCGGCGGGCGGCGGCCAACGGCCTGCTGGTTCTTGTGCCCTGCGCAGTGCTGCTTCAGGCGAAGGCGGCGGCGGGCGATTTCGACATCTGGTTCGCCGTGCTCCAGGGCGCGGAGTTCGTCGCCGGGGCGCTCAACATGATGCTGCTCGGCCGCAACATGCGCGACGGCATCCGCCTTTCGGCGATGCTGCGCCGCGAATCGGCGTGGAAGCGGGGCCGCCATCCCGCTAGGATCGGTCATGGCCCGAAAGACGAAACCCGCCGATCCGCGCGCGGCGATTGTGGAAACCGCGCTCCGCCTCGCTGCCGAAGGGCGCTGGCGCGGCCTCTCGCTGGACGACCTCGCAAAGGAAGCGGCGCTCCCGGTCAGCGAGGTCTATGCGCTGTTCGAAACCCCGGCGCATGTCGCGGCGGCGATCCTCGCTTCGGCGGTGGCGGCTTCGATGGACGCGCCGCCGCCCGAAACCTCGCTCAGCCCCAAGGACCGTCTGTTCGACGCGGCGATGAACGTGCTCGACGCGCTGAAGGATCGCCGCGCGGCGCTGGGGGCGATGCTCGCCGCCTATCGGTTCCGTCCGCTCGCGGGCGCGCTGGTTCTGGGGGCGCTCGCCCGCTTCGCCCGCGTGGCGCTGGAGCGGGCCGGCATCGGCGCCGGGGGCGCGGCCGGGGCGGCCCGGATCGCGGCGCTGTCGCGCTCGCTCTGGCTGGTGCTCCAGGTCTTCGGCGGCGACGACGAGGGCCTGTCGCGCACGATGGCGGCGCTCGACACGCGCCTGCGCGAAGCCGAAGGCTGGGCGAAGCGGTTCGGCTGGGGCGCTAAACCGGAATCCGCACGATCGCCCTGAGGCCGCCGAGGCGGCTGTCGGCGAGGCGCACGTCGCCGCCATGGCCGCGCGCGATGTCGCGGGCGATGGCGAGGCCAAGGCCGACGCCGCCGGCCTCCAGGTTGCGGCCTTCGTCGAGGCGGCGGAACGGGCGGAACGCTTCCTGCCGCCGTTCGGGCGGGATGCCGGGGCCGTCGTCGTCGACTTCGACGACCAGGTAATCGCCCTCGCGCCGCGCGGACAGTTCGGTCCGCTTGCCGTATTTCAGCGCGTTCTCCACCAGATTGACGACGCAGCGCTTCAGCGCCTGGCGCTTGACCGGAACGGTCAGCCCGGCCTCGGCGCTCACGTCGATGCGCGCGTCGCCCTTGCGCCGCGCCTCGTCGGCGATTTCGCGCATCAGCTCGGCGATGTCGGCGGGGGCGGATTGCTCGCCGCCCTCGCCGCGCGCGAAGGCGAGATATTCGTTCAGCATCCGCTCCATCTCGGCGACGTCGCTGCGCAGATCGGCGGTCGCCGGGTCGTCGCCCATCATGGCGAGTTCCAGCTTCATGCGGGTCAGCGGCGTGCGCAGGTCGTGGCTCACCCCGGCCAGCATCTCGGTGCGCTGGGCCATCTGGCGGGCGATGCGCTGCTTCATGGCGATGAAGGCGATGGCGGCGCGGCGCACCTCGATCGCCCCGGCCGGCTTGAAGTCGGGCACGTCGCGGCCGCGCCCGAAGGCCTCGGCGGCCATGGCGAGGCGCTGGATCGGGCGGATCTGGTTGCGCAGGAAGAGGATCGCGACGCCCAGGAGGATCAGCGAGAAGACGCCGACCCAGATCGGGAACAGGTGCATGTTGATGTTGATGAAGCGCTTGCGCTCGATGAGGAAGCGCAGCACCCCGCCGCCGTCGACCAGGATGCGCAGATCGACGAACTCGCCGAAACGTTTGGCGTCGTACCAATGGGGTTCGCTGAAGCGCGAATCCAGCTCCTTGCCGATCTGCTCGCCGACCTGGGTGTCGGTGGTGCCGGGTTCGGAAGGCAGGCTCTCGCCCGGCAGATAGGCGACCGACAGGTCGAACTCGCCCGACGCCTTCGCGGCCAGATCCTGACGGGCGGCCGTTCCCGGCTCGGCCTGGACGAGTTTCGTCACCAGCGCCATCTGGTTGACGACGCCGCGCGTCAGATTGGCGGTCGTGCGCGCCTCGTGGTCGGCGAGGAACAGATAAGTGACGACGCCCTGCAACAGCACCATCGGCACCACGACGATCAGCAGCGAGCGCGCGAACAGCCGCCGCGGCAGGAAGCGGCGCAGCGTGTCGCCCGGCCCGCCGGAACGGGGCGCGGCGGGCGTCCGGGCTTCGGGCCGGTCGGTGGCGAGCGTCATGGCCCTAGTCTAGACCGATCCGCGTCCCGGTGCGAAACCGGCGGGGCAACAGGCGGCAGGCAGGACCATGAGCGGCGGCGTCACGATCTATCACAACCCGAAATGCGGCACCTCGCGCACCGTGCTGGGGCTGATCGAAGCGGCGGGCGTTGCGCCGGACGTGGTGCTCTACCTGGAAACCGGCTGGGACGAGGCGGAGCTTGCCCGGCTGATGGCGCGGGCCGGGGTCCGGCCGCACGACTGGCTGCGGCTGCGCGGCACCCCGGCCGAGGATCTGCGTCTCACCGGCCCGGACGTGCCCGACGAGGTGATCCTCAAGGCGATGGCGGCTTATCCGATCCTGGTGGAGCGGCCGATCGTCGAGACGGCGAAGGGCGTCGCGCTCTGCCGTCCGGCCGAAAAGGTGGCGACGCTGCTCTAGGCGTCAGTTGACGCCGAGGCCGGCTTCGAAGTCCTGCATGATGTCGAGCGCCTCCTCGATGGAGCAGGCGAGGCGCTGCGGGTCAGGAAAGCGGAACTTCCAGAACGTGGCGACATGCGAGGTGTTGCCCAGCCGTTCGCCGAGGCGGACGAATTTCTCGGGCGCCGACAGCAGGAAGTCGCGGAAGGCGTTCGCCTTCGAGCGCGAGACGAGATCGTCGAACATGCGGTCGTAGTCGTCGATGGTCTCCTTGGTGGAGGCCATTTCGAGATTGAGGTTCTCGCGGATCTTCACCTGCGCCGAGCCGATATAGTCCATCGAGGGCCGGTCGCGCGGTCCCATGATGCGCAGTCTGTCGAGTTCGCGCATGGCGCGGGCGACGTCGGGCATCAGCTCGCCGCGCATCCATTTGTAGTAGAGGAAGCCTTTCCAGCAGAACACGCCTTCGCGGAAGGCGTCGCCTTCGAGCCGAAGCGTCAGGCGCAGCGGCTCCAGCCGCTCGTCGAGATGGGTGGAGAGCAGCGCCTCGGCGAGGCGGCCCGCCGATTCGCCCGCGCCCCCCATGCCGAAGGCGAGCGAGACGAGCTGTTTGATCTCGTCGGTGACGAATCCCAGCATCCGCCTCAGATCGCCGGGCGAGATGTAGAAATACGAACTCGCGGCGGTGCTGCCGTTGCGGCGCAATTGCTCGCGCAGCAGGAACGGATCGAGCGAGGGCAGCATGTCGATCAGCGTCAGCGTGCGCAGGTCCGAGCGCAGCTCGTCGGCGCTCAGTCCCGCCACCTGGCGCAGCTTGTCTTCCTGCGCTTCCTCGCCGACGAAGAAGGTCTGGCCGCCGAGCTTGAGGTTGCGGATGTCGAACGGCAGCACGACCTTGGTCGCGTTGAGGCGCGTCGCCAGCGCGGGCGTGCGCTCGTTCGGACGCAACCTGTGCTTGATGAGAATCGCCGTGTTGAGCTGACGATTGCGGAACAGCGGACGCGCGCGATGTTCCGCATCCTCCGCGTGCATTTCGTTGAGCATTGCAAGGTTGAGAACACGGCTCGACGCCGCCGTCGTCGCCAGGGCGGCGAGATCGCGATAGCTCCGTACTGCCACGAAACGCCCCCAAGATGGACGTGCGGGAAGATCGCCGAGGGAGCTTGAAGTTCTGTAAACCGACGCAGGGTTGCGCGCCGCGATCAGGACACCCCGTCCGGGATCAGCACATAGCCGACGCTGCGCACCGTCTGAAGATAGAGCGGCATCTTGGGATCGTCTTCGATCTTCCGGCGCAGGCGCGTCACCTGCACGTCGATCGACCGTTCGAGTCCGGCGCCGGTGCGCTGCGCCAGTTCCTGCCGGCTGATCGGCTTGCCCGCGTTCGCCGCGAGAAGGCGCAGCAATGCGGTTTCCGCGCCCGTCAATTTCACCTGCTGGCCGTCGCGCGTCATCTCGCCGCGTTCGGGATCGAAGCGGAACGCGCCGAGACGGATCTCCTTCAGCGCCGCGCGTTCGGCGCGCGCGCGCCGTCCGATCGCCGCGATGCGCAGCAGCAATTCGCGCGGCTCGAACGGCTTGGCGAGATAGTCGTCGGCGCCGCTTTCCAGGCCCGCGATGCGGTCGGCCGCCTCGCCGCGCGCGGTCAGCAGCAGCACCGGCACGTCGCTCGTCTTGCGCAGCGAGGCGGTGAGGCCGAGGCCGTCCTCGCCCGGCATCATCACGTCGAGCACGATCAGGTCGAAGGTGAAGTTCTTCAGATGCTGGCGCGCCTCGGCGGCGTCGCCCGCCGTCGTCACGCGGTAGCCGTTGGCCGCCAGAAAGCGCTGCAGCAGCGTCCGGATCCGCGTGTCGTCGTCGACGACCAGGATGTGGCGGTCGTCGCCTTCCACGGGAACGGACTGAATCGCCTCGCTCATCTCAATTCCCCGAACCAATCATCCCAAGCACCCGCCCCCGTTCGTCCTCGGCGATCAGGCCGGCGAGCACCTTGCGGAAGCCGGCGACCGCTTCGGGTCCCGCCTCGCGGAAGGCGCGGGCGATGCGGCTGCGCTGTCGAGTCAGCAATTGCGCGTGCAGCGCCTCGCCGGCCGGGGTGAGGCGCAGCAGGCGCTGGCGGCGGTCGCGGCGGCCGGGCTGCTGCTCGATAAGGCCGCGCGCCAGCAGGTCCTTCAGCACGCGCCCGAGGCTCTGCTTGGTGATCTTGAGGATCTGGAGCAGGTCGTTGACCGCCAGGTCCGGCTTGCGGCCGATGAAGTGCAGCGCGCGGTGATGGGCGCGGCCGAGATTCATCGTCGCCAGTTCCGCGTCGGAGTCCGACAGGAAGTCGCGATAGCCGAAGAACAGCAGCTCGATGCCGCGGCGAAGTTCATCCTCGCGCAGATAGAGCAGGGCGCTGCCGGGCCGGCTGTCGACGGATTTTAAGTCAGTCATGTTGACATATCTAGGCGCGAATATTAGCAAACGGCAAGTCCCGTGACGCGGCCGGGAGGCCGCAGGAGAGCGCCATGTCCGCCGCCATACTGCCTTTCGACGACCGCGATGGCTTCATCTGGTTCGACGGCAAGCTGGTGCCGTGGCGCGAGGCGAAGATCCACGTCCTGACCCACGGCCTGCATTACGGCTCGTGCGTGTTCGAGGGCGAGCGCGCCTATGGCGGGGCGATCTATAAGACCGCCGAGCACACCAGCCGCCTCTTCAAGTCGGCCGAGCTGATGGGGTTCGCCATTCCCTTCACCGAGGCCGAGATCACCGCGGCTAAGGACGCGGTGGTCAAAGCCAACGGCGCCGCCGACGCCTATGTCCGCCCGGTCGCCTGGCGCGGCAGCGAGATGATGGCGGTGAGCGCCCAGCATTCGACTATCCATGTCGCCATCGCCTCGTGGGTGTGGCCCTCGATGTTCGACCCGGCGGTCAAGATGAAGGGTATCCGCCTCGACATCTCCGACTGGAAGCGCCCGAGCCCGGAGAGCGCGCCGTGCCACGCCAAGGCGGCCGGCCTCTACATGATCTGCACGCTCTCCAAGCACGCGGCCGAGGCCAAGGGCTATCAGGACGCGATGATGTACGACTATCGCGGCTATGTGTCGGAAGCGACCGGCGCCAACATGTTCTTCGTCAAGGACGGGCGCATCCACACGCCGCTGCCCGACTGCTTCCTCAACGGCATCACGCGCCAGTCGGTCATCGCGCTCGCCCGCTCGCTGCAGATCGAGGTGATCGAGCGCCATATCATGCCCGAGGAACTGGCGACCTTCACCGAGTGCTTCATCACCGGCACCGCCGCCGAGGTGACGCCGGTCAGCGAGATCGGCCCCTATCGCTTCACGCCGGCGGCGATGAGCGAGCGGCTGATGGGCGACTACTCGGCGATGGTTCGCGGCGCGGGCGTCTAGGGCGTCAGCCCCAGCGCGCCTTCGCGGTATCGTCGCTTTCGCGCGCGTCGACCCAGGCCGACGAGCCGTCGGCGCGTTCCTCGCACTTCCAGAACGGCGCGTCGGTCTTGAGATAGTCCATCAGGAACGACGCCGCCTCGAAGGCCGCGTGGCGATTTTCGCTCGCCGCCACGACCAGCACGATGGGCTCGCCCGGCAGAAGGCGGCCGACGCGGTGGACGATGAGGCTCGCCTTCAAGGGCCAGCGCCGCCGCGCCTCGGCTTCGATCGCCTCCAGCGCCCGTTCGGTCATGCCAGGATAGTGCTCCAGCGTCATCGCCCTGATCTCGCCGCCGCGCACGAGGCCGGTGAAGCTCGTCACAGCGCCGATGTCCTCGCGCCCGGCAGTGAGCGCCGCGATCTCGGCAGCGGCGTCAAACGTATCGGGCTGCACGCGGACGGCCATCTCAACCGCCGGTCATGGGGGGGAAGAAGGCGATCTCGTCGTTGGCGGCGATGAGGGACGTGAAGTCGGCTTGGTCCTTGTTGAGGGCGACGCGCAATTTTCCAAGGTCGGCGAAGGCGGCTTCGTAGCCGGGGCCTCTCGTGGCGAGCCAGGCGGCGAGGTCGGCGACGGTGGCGACGGACGCCGCCGGCGTCACATCTTCCGAGGCGCGGCCGATGCGTTCTCGCACCCAGGCGAAATAGAGGATTCGCATCAGTCTTCCATATGCTTAAGGCTGGCGACCATGTAGCCCCAGCCGGTGTAGAGCGTGAGCGCCGCGGCGATCCACAGGCCGGCAGAGCCGATTTCGTCGATGGCGGGCCAGGCGGCCATCACCGGCGGCGCGCCGATCAGCACGCAGATGGCGATCATCTGGATCGCCGTCTTGACCTTGGCGATGCGCGAGACGCGCACCTTGACCTGGGCGGCGGCGAGGTATTCGCGCAGGCCCGACAAGAGGATCTCGCGGCTGACGATCACGATGGCGGCGATCACGGTGGTGTCGTGGATGGTCCCGTCCTTCACCAGCATCACCAGCGCGGCGCAGACGATCAGCTTGTCGGCGATGGGGTCCAGCATCTCGCCGAGGCGCGATGAGGTATTGGTGACGCGCGCCAGATAGCCGTCGAACCAGTCGGTCAGGGCCGCGAGGATGAAGACCGCCAGCGCCGCCCAGCGGGCCGTGTCGCCGCCGGCATAGAACAGCGCCACCATCACCGGGATCAGCACGATGCGCAGCAGGGTCAGGACGGTCGGCCAGGTGATGCGCATGGGTCGGTGAAAGTGGCGTGCGGAGTCGGCTCTCTTATGCCCGGAAGTGATCGTAAATGCGACGGGCGAGCGCGGCGCTGATGCCCTCCACGGCGGCGAGATCGGCGGCGCTGGCGTTGCGGATCGCCTTGGCTGAGCCGAAATGCAGCAGCAACGCCCGCTTGCGCCGCGCGCCGATGCCGTCAATGGCGTCGAGCGGGTTGTCGGCGATGGCCTTGGAGCGGCGCGCCCGATGGCTGCCGATGGCGAAGCGGTGCGCCTCGTCGCGCAGGCGCTGGAGGTAGAAGAGCACCGGGTGGTTCGGCTCCAGCATGAAGGCGGGCCTTCCGGGCAGGTGGAAGTTCTCGCGCCCCGCGTCGCGGTCCGGGCCCTTGGAGATGCCGGCGATGACGATGCCTTCGACGCCCGCCGCCCGCATCGCTTCGAGCGCCGACGACAATTGCCCAGGCCCGCCGTCGATCAGGATGAGATCGGGCCGCTCGGGCGTTTCGTCGGCGGCGCTTTCGTCGAAGATCGGGGCGTGGGCGTCGTCGCCGGTTTCCTTGGCGGGCGCGTCGGCGAGGCGGGCGAAGCGCCGGGTCAGCACCTCGCGCATCATGGCGAAGTCGTCGTTGCCGGCGGCGCTCTTGATGTTGAACTTGCGGTACTGGCTTTTTTCCAGGCCGCGCGGTCCGGCGACGATCATGCCGCCGACCGGCTTCGAGCCCTGGATGTGCGAGTTGTCATAGACCTCGATGCGCTGCGGCGGGGAGTCGAGGCCGAACACTTCGGCGACGCCCAGCAGCAATTCGGTCTCGGCGGCGCTTTCGGCCTGGCGGCGCATCAGCGCCTCGCGGGCGTTCAGCACGGCGGCGGCGGCGATCTCGCGCTTCTCGCCGCGCTGGGGGCAGAGAACCTCGACCTTGCGTTCCTGGCGCAGCGTCAGCGCCTCGGCGAGCAGCTCGCGGCCGGGCACGTCCTCCGACAGGAGGATCAGGCGCGGCGCTTCGCGGCCATCGTAGAACTGGGCGAGGAAGGCATCGAGCACCTCGGACGGCGGGGCGCTGCGGTCGTGGCGCGGAAAATAGGCGCGGTTGCCCCAGTTCTGGCCGCCGCGGAAGAAGAAGACCTGGATGCAGGTCTCGCCATGCGCGGCGTGGATGGCGAAGACGTCGGCTTCCTGGAAGGTCTGCGGGTTGATGCCCTGGGTCTGCTGGACATGGGCGAGGGCGCGGATGCGGTCGCGCAGCCGCGCCGCCGTCTCGAAGTCGAGCCCGGCCGCCGCCTGCTCCATCTGACCTCCCAGAGCCTCGGTGACGGCGCGGCTGCGTCCCGTCAGGAAGGCCTCGGCGTCCTTCACCAGCGCGGCGTAGCCCGCTTCGTCGATGCGCCCGGCGCAAGGCGCGCTGCAACGTTTGATCTGGAAGAGCAGGCAGGGGCGGGTGCGCGCTTCGAACACCGAGTCCGTGCACGAGCGCAGCAGGAAGGCGCGCTGGAGGGCGTTCAGCGTGCCGCCGACCGCGCCGGCCGAGGCGAAGGGGCCGAAATAGAGGCCCTTGCGGTTGCGCGCGCCGCGATGCTTGACGATCTGCGGGAAGGGGTGGTCGCCGGTCAGCAGGATGTAGGGGAACGATTTGTCGTCCCGCATCAAGACGTTGTAGCGCGGCCGGAAGCGCTTGATGAGGTTGGCTTCGAGCAGCAGCGCCTCGGTTTCCGAGGCGGTCTGGACGAAGGCCATATCGGCGGTCGCCATGATCATCCGGGCGATCCGGGCGGTGTGGCCCTGGCCCTTGGCGTAGGCCGAAACGCGCTTCTTCAGGTCGCGCGCCTTGCCGACATAGATGACCTCGCCGTCGCGGTCGATCATCCGGTAGACACCGGGCGCGTTGGGCAGGCTCCGCACCTTCTCGGCGATCAGCGCGGCGCCGGTCTGGGGGGCCTCCGAAGGCGGATTGTCTGTCGCTGTCAAAGGCCTACCGCGCCTGTGGATAACTCTGTGGTTGTAATTTCGCCGCCTTGACGGCGACAGATCGGCAACACCGCCGTAACATTAGCATGACCGGATGATGAACGATATAACCGACTGATATTGCTGCATAAATTGTAGATTGCCTGGCCGGATTTAGGAAAGAAAGTGCTGCAAGAGCACGATTCAGCGCCAAATCCGCCCCGCGGCGGCCTGTGCGAAAGTCCGCGTGCGGACCATCGGCAGACGATATTCCTGCCTCACGATCCGGCGGCCAGACGCTCGATCTCGACGCCGACGCTCGCAGCGTCAGGAATGATCTGGAGTTTTTCGATCCGTACACGGACGGCGCGCACCCGCCGGTCGGTCAGGGCGAAGGCGGCGACCGCCTCGGCGAGGGTCTCCACCAGCCGCACATGACCCTTGGCGACGATGGCCCGGACGCCGTTGATGACGTGCTCGTAGTCGACCACGTTCTCCAGCCGGTCCCCGACCGGGGCGGCGTCCTCGGCGACGGTCAGGTCGATATTGACCCGGATCGGCTGGGGGGCGTCCTCCTCGTGGCGGTGGACGCCGATATGGGCGTCGAGCGTCAGGTCGCGCACGAAGACGTGCCGGATCGCCCGCGCGGCGTCGGCGATCTTCAGGGGCTGAACGGTCGGCATTGTCTTCACCGCCGCGTCGTTGCATGGAGCGGGCTATGGTTCAAGATCGCCCCTGGCGGAAACGGAGCGCGACATGAAGGCGGCGGCGGGCATGGGCGATGCGGCCCTTTGGGATCCGGGGCAGTCCTACCAGCGCGTGATCCTGCGCGACATGGTGGTCGAGGTGCGGCTCGGCCTGCATCCCTGGGAGCGTCATCCCGAGCGGCCGCAGCGTGTGGTCGTCAATGTCGAACTGTTCGCCCGCCAGAGCGGGCCGTTCGCGGGCGGCGGCGTCGAGGCGGTGCTCGACTACGACCGCATCCGCGACGCGGTGCGCGCCTGGCCGCTGCGCGGCCACACCGACCTGATCGAGACGCTGCTGGAGGAACTGGTCGCGCTCTGCTTCGCCGACGCGCGGGTCGAGGCCTGCCGGGTCTCGATCCTCAAGCCCGATATCTTCAACGAGACCGGCGGGGCGGGCGTCGAGGTCTATCGGCGGCGCGGCGAGGGCGGCTGACCATGCGCCCGGCTTCACCCGATCGCGCCGGTTTCGCGCTCGTCACCGGCGCGGCGCGGCGTCTCGGCGCCGCCTTCGCGCGGGCGCTGGCCGCCGATGGCTGGTTCGTGCGCCTCCACTACAACGGCTCGGCCGCGGAGGCCGAAGCGAACGCGGCCGCGATCCGCGCCGAAGGCGGGCGCTGCGATCTCGTCCGCGCCGATCTTGCCGATGCGGAGGCTCTGCCCGCGCTGCTGACGCCGCCCGCGGGCGGCCCGGCCTTCGCCGCGCTGCTCGTCAACAGCGCCTCGATCTTCGACTACGACACGCCGGCGACGACGACCGCCGCCCGGCTGGCGCGCAATCAGGCGATCAACGCCGCCGCACCGGTCCTCCTGACCCAGGCGCTCGCCGCGCAGCTGCCGGGGGAGGCGCGCGGCCTCGCGGTCAATCTGCTCGACCAGAAGCTCGCCCATCCCAATCCGGATTTCTTCGCCTACACGCTGTCCAAGGCGACGCTCGCCACGGCGACGACGCTGATGGCGCAGGCTTTCGCGCCCCGCCTGCGGGTCAACGCCATCGCGCCCGGCATAACGCTGCCGAGCGCCGACCAGACGCAAGCGGAATTCCACGCCGCCCAGAGGCTCGCGCCGCTCGGCTACGGCGCGACGCCGGAGGATCTGGTGGCGGCGCTGCGATTCCTAATTGCGGCGGAAGCGACGACCGGCCAGACGATCCATGTCGACGGCGGACAGAGCCTGAGAGCCGAGCCGCGCGACGTGATGTACACGGTGCGCGGCGATTAGACTCGCCGAGTCGCATCGTATCGACGGCCACATGATTGCCGTTTTTCTTCATCTTGGTGACATTTTGATGTAGATTGATGAGCCGGTTCGGCGAGCGTCGCCGATCCTGCAGGAGTCCGCCCCCATCATGTCCCGGTCCGTTCAGCATTCGCTCGCCGTCTGGCCGCAGCGCGAGTCCGGCCTCGGCATGCGCAGCGCATTGACCGAGACGGCGCGCTTTGCCCGCCTGTCGGCGTTCCGCAACCGCCCGGTGCCGTTGCCCGGCGGTCTGCCGCACGGCCACGGGCAGGGCGTGCTCGTCGTGCCCGGCTTCCTGACCAGCGACATGACGACGGCGCGGCTGCGCCGCAGCCTCGATGCGCTCGGCTATCGCGCCGAGGGCTGGCGCGGCGGCCCCAATCTCGGCCCGCGCACCAAGGCGATCGACAATCTGAAGGAGCGCGTCGCGGCGCTGGCCGACGCGACCGGCGGCAAGATCGCGGTCGCGGGCGTCAGCCTCGGCGGCGTCTTCGCGCGCGAGATCGCCAAGATGATGCCCGACAAGGTCGGCGCGGTGGTGACGTTGTGCTCGCCCGTGCGCCTGCCGGTGCCGACGCCGCTCGCGCCGTTCGTCTGGGCGCTGCAGCGCTGGTTCGACGACGACCTGGTGGCCGCTGCCTCCGGCGAGCCGGTGATGCCGACGCAGCCGATGCTCGCGGTCTATTCCCGCGACGACGGCATCGTGCAGTGGCAGGCCTGTGTGCCGCCGCCGGGCGAGAACGTGCGGGCGATCGACCTGCCGGGCGCGGGGCACACCACCATCGGCTCCAACCCGATGGCGCAGGCGCTCGTCGCCCAGTTCCTCGCCGACGCGCTGCCCTGATCCATCCGGATGCGCTTATCCGCCGCAGGCTTCGCGGCGGAATGGCGCGTTCCGCCAGCCGCGCTTCGGTCTCACTGTCAGATCGGATCGGCGATTGGGTAAGCGCATGGCCTTTTCGATTCAGAAGGCGCTCCTCTACGGCGTCGCGCTGTTCGGCGGCCTCCTGGCCGGCCTCGCGCTGGGCGGCGGCCTGCGCTTCGAGGCGGCGCTCGCGGGGGCGGGCGTCGGCGCGGTGCTGGGCGGCGGCGTCTTCGGCTATCTGATGCGCGACTCCGCGCTCGACGTCGCGGCGGCGACGCCGGAATCGGTCGAAGCGGCGGTGCGCGGCGCCTGGGCTTTACGGGCCTTCCGCAGCCGTCCGGACGGCGGCGTGGTGCTCTACGAGCGCGGCGCGGGGCTCCTCGGCGATCGCTTCAGCGTCATTCCCACGGCGACCGGGGTGACGCTCAAAGGCCCCGCGAACATCATCGCGCTGGTGAAGAAGAAGGCCGCCGGCTGAGGCCGATCAGGCCGCTTCCTCGCCGCGTTCGCGGGTGAGGCGGCGCAGCTCCAGCCCGACGCGGGCCCAGACGGTGCGTTCGTGGCGCGCGCCGGTTTCGGCGAAATGGCGGGTCCAGGCCCGGGCCTCGGCCCGCGCCCGCGCGCCATAGGCGCGGACCAGCGAGCGGGCGGTGCGGGCGATGTGCTTGTCGTCGATCTCGGACATGGCGGCCTTCATAGGCATGAATTCTCGCCCGTCCAGCTTGAAAGCGCAGCACGGTTAAGCTAGAGACGCCGCCCTTGCGCGCCGGTCATAGGAATTATGTCCCGTTCCGGCGCGCAGGACCCAGCCCTAGTAGATCGCGTAGGCGCCGTCGATCAGGAAGCTGTCGCCGGTGTGGAACGACGAGGCGTCGCTCGCCAGATAGACCGCGATGCCGCCGAAATCCTGGGGCTCGCCCCAGCGCTTCATCGGCACGCGGCTGATGACGTTCTCGACGAATTTGGGATTGGCCTGGCCGCCCGCCGTCATGTCGGTGGCGATCCAGCCCGGCAGCACCGCGTTGGCGCGGATGCCGTAGCGCGCCATCTCCACCGCCGTCGCGCGGATCATCGAGATCACCGCGCCCTTGGTCGCCGCATAATGCTGGTTGCGCGCCGCGCCGTGGATCGCCGCCAGCGAGGCGACGCCGACCAGCGAGCCGCCCGAGCGGTCGCCCGCCTTGTGCCGCTCCACCATGTGCCGCGCGCCCTCGCGCAGCGTGAAGAACACGCCGTCGAGATTGACCGAAAGCACCTTGCGGTAGTCCTCGGTCGTGATGTCGAGGAACGAGCGCGCCCCGCGTCCGATGCCGGCATTGGCGTAGATCGCGTGGATCGCGCCGAAGGCCTGCACGCCTTCGGTGATGCCCTTGATCACCGCCGCCTCGTCGGCGACGTCGATGGTCCAGGCCTCGACGCGGGTGCCGTGGGCGCGCAGCTGCTTGACCGCCGCATCGTTCTTGGCGGCGTTGGTGCCCCAGATGGCGACGCTCGCGCCCGCCTGCGCCAGCGCGTCCGCGAAGCCGAGGCCGATGCCGCCATTGCCGCCGGTCACCAGCGCCGTCTTGCCGGTCAGGTCGAAGGGTTTGTAGGCCATGGTGTTCCTCCCGAATGTTGTGTCCGGCGAAACTGGCAGGGGACGGCGCGGCGTTCAACCGGGTCATCCTTCCGTTTGCGTCAGCGGTAACGCAGGCGCGCTTCCTCGGTGAGGCCGAGCGCCACCGACAGCATGTCGTCGCCGCCGGCGAATTTGGACGGACTGACGACGCTGGCGATGGCCTTGCGCAGCGCCGGGACGCGGCTGGAGCCGCCGGTCAGGAACACGGTGCCGATCTCGTCCGCGGCGATGCCAGCGCGCTTCAGCGTCTCGCGCACCGCCGCCGCCATGCGCGCCCGCTCGCCGGCGACCGCGTCGTCGAAGCGGTCGCGGTCGGCGGGGGCGGCGAGGCCAGGTTCGATGAAGCCCATCTCGATCGCCGTCTCTGGGGCCGCCGAGAGCGCGATCTTGGCGTCCTCGACGGCGATCGCCAGGCGGTGGCCGAGATGCTTCTCGGCGACGGTCTTCAGCCGCGCGGTCTTTTCCGGCTCGACGGCGTCGGCATGCAGCTCGCGCACGATGCGCCGGGATTCGGGCGTGTAGAGCAGGTTGATGGTCGGCCAGTGGGCGAGGTCGGCGAAGAGCTGGCGCGGCATCGGCAGGTTCTTGGTGTGGAGGCGCGAGCCGAGCCCCAGCATCGGCATCGCCGCTTCGAGCGACAGATGGCGGTCGAGGTCGGTGCCGCCGAGGCGGATGCCGAAATTGGCGAGGATGTCGTCCTTGCGGTCGGGCGCGGCGCGGCGTTCCGGGGCGAGGCGGATGACCGAGAAGTCCGAGGTGCCGCCGCCGATGTCGCAGATCAGCGCCAGGGTCTCGGCGTTCACCTTCGCCTCGTAGGCGCGGGCGGCGGCCAGCGGTTCGTACTGGAAGCTGACATGGCGAAAACCCGCGCGCTCGGCGATCACCTTCAGCGTGTCCTCGGCGAAGCGGTCGGCGGCCTCGTCGCCGTCGACGAAATGCACCGGCCGCCCATGCACCACGGCGTCGAGCGGCTGGCCGGTCGCCGCCTCGGCGCGCGCCTTCATCTCGGCGACGAAGAGGCCGATGACCGCCTCGAAGGTGATGCGCTGGGTCTTCAGGAAGGTCGAGTCCTTGACGAGCTTCGTCGCCAGGATCGATTTCAGCGCCCGCATCAGGCGGCCCTCGACCTGCATCATGTAGGTCTCGATCGCCTCCGCCCCGAACAGCGGCCGGTTCTGTTCGAAGTCGAAAAAGATGGCGCTGGGGAAGAGCGCGCCGCCGCGCTCCAGCGCGGCGAGGTGGGGCGCGCCGTCCCGCACCGTGCCGATGGCGGAGTTGGAAGTGCCGAAGTCGAGGCCGCAGGCGATGGTCATGGGGAGGCTCCTTATCAAACCGGAGCCGCCCAGTTATGCGGGAAAAACCCCTCTCGCCAGACTGTTTTTTTGCCTCTATGCTGGGTGCGGATATTGAATGGCCGGGCCGCAGATCGCGCCCGGCTTTGCCGTATCCGCCTCACGCCGTACGCGCGATCTCGTAGAGCACATGGCGGCGGAGCGGATGCCCCTCGGCGACATTGGGGTGATCGAAGTCGCCGTTTTCGACGCGGGTCATGCCGATGCGCTCCATCACGCGGCGCGAGGGGAGGTTCGCAACCGTCGTGAAGGCGACGATGCGCTTCTCGCCCAACGTTCCAAACGCGAAGTCGAGGCAGGCCTTGGCCGCCTCGCTGGCATAGCCCTGGCCCCACATCGCGCGCGGCAGCCGCCAGCCGACCTCGATGCAGGGCGTGAAATGCGCCTCGAAGCGCGGGCGGTTGAGGCCGGTCATGCCGGCGAAGGCCCCGTCCGCCTTACGCTCCAGCGCGAAGAAGCCCCATCCCGCCACGGCCATGCGCTCTGCGAGCGCATCGATCAGATCGTCCGACTGGGCGCGGCTCAGCGGCGCGGGAAAGAAGCGCATCGACTCGGCGTCGGCGTTGAGCGCGGCGAAGGGTTCGCGGTCGCTCTCGCGCCAGGGGCGCAGGATGAGGCGTTCGGTTTCGAGCGTGACGATCTCAGCCATTTGGCTCAGCCATTTGGGTTCCTCTGCGCGCGGCTCAGCGCGATGACCCGCTCCGTTTCCGGCCAGAGCCCGAACGCGCCGATCTCATCGAACGGCACGAAGCGCGCCTCGGCCGCGTCGTCGCCGGGGGCCGGTTCGCCCGCGAGCCAGCGGGCGGTGAAGTCGATCAGAATCAAGTGATGGCCGCCGTCGATCCAGTCGACGACATCGCACAGGCAGGCGATCTCGACGGCGCAGCCGGTTTCCTCCAGCACTTCGCGCACCGCCGCGTCCGCCGCCGCCTCGCCCCACTCGACATGGCCGCCCGGAATCGACCACTGGCCGAGGCGCGGGGCCTTGCCGCGCCGGATCAGCAGCACCTCCTCGCCGCGCCACACGACGGCGCCCGCGCCGATGCCGGGGCGGGGGGCGGGGAGGGGGGAGGGCGCGTCGGTCATGGGCTTTCTCTGCGTCAGGCCGGGGCGTCAGCCAAGGGGTGCATTCGCTCCGCCGCCATGCTTAAAGGCGGGTCGCGCAACAATGGGACACGCCGCCTCGATGGAACGCATCCTCTCGATTCTCGCTCTTGTCGCCGCCATCGGCGTGGGCGCCTATGCCTATGTGACGACCGACCGCCAGCGCGGCGAGATCCAGGCGCTGAACCAGAAGGTCGAGACGCTCACCCGGACGCTGGGCGAGACCCAGAAATCCCTGACCGGGCTGATGCAGGAGATGATCCGCGAGCAGGCGGCCGCGCAGCCCCACGTCGATACGACCAATCTGACGGACGAAAAGAACGCCGCGTTCCTGGAGCAATATGCCAAGCAGGACGGCGTCACCAAGCTGCCGAGCGGGTTGATGTACCGGGTGATCAAGGACGGCCCGGCCGGCGGCAAGCACCCGACGCCCACCAGCATCGTCACCATCAACTATCGCGGCGCCTTCATCGACGACACCGAGTTCGACTCGTCCTACGCCGCCGGCGAGCCGGTCAAATTCCCGCTGGCCCAGCTCATTCCCGGCTGGGTCGAGGCCCTGCCGCTGATGAAGGAGGGCGACACCTGGGAAGTCGTGTTGCCTTATGAGCTGGGCTATGGCGCGGCCGGCCGTCCCCCCGGCATCCCGCCGCGTCAGACGCTGGTCTTCAAGATCGAACTCATCAAGGCCGACCAGTGAGCGGCGGCGCCGATATCGCGCCCGAGCTGCTGGCGCTGCGCGAGAGCATCGACAATATCGACGCGGCGCTGATCCATATGCTCGCCGAGCGATTCAAGTGCACGCAGCGCGTGGGCGAGTTCAAGGCGAAGCACGGCCTGCCGCCGGCCGATCCGGCGCGCGAGCAGCGCCAGATCGCGCGCCTGCGCAGCCTCGCCGTCAGCGCCAATCTCGATCCGGAATTCGCGGAGAAGTTCCTCAACTTCATCGTGAAGGAAGTCATCCGCCACCACGAGGAAATCCAGCGCCGCGAGCGCGGCTGAAAGGAACGATCATGTCTCTGACCGACGAAGCCAACGCGGCCTTCCTCGCCGATTACGACGCCCAGCCGGGCGTTTCGAAGACCGCCAGCGGGCTGCGCTACCGGGTCGTCAGCGAAGGCGCGGACGGCGGCAAGAAGCCGGGCGCGCGCAGCAATGTGACGGTGCACTACAAGGGCACGTTCATCGACGGGCGCGAGTTCGATTCGTCCTATCGCCGCAACTCGCCCGCAACCTTCGGCCTGCACCAGGTGATCT